>NZ_BMTY01000004.1:0-24811 GCF_014649915.1 Streptomyces toxytricini
ACGCCCGTCCGCCCGCGCCTTCCCGTTCCCTGTACCACTCCGCCGCCCCCGACGCCGCGGCCCCGCATCTCACCCCCGCCCCCCCCGGCTCGACCTCCCGCCCGCCGCCCGCCGCCCGCCGCCCGGCTCGACCTCCCACTCCGCCGCCCGCCCCCCGGCTCGCGCCCCACTCCGCCGCCCGCCGCCCGCCCCCCGCTCCGCCGCCCGCCGCCCGCCCCGACGCACCCACCCCCCCGATGTGACGCTCGCCGCACCCCCCGAGGTCACGGCCCCGTCCCACCGGCGGGGGTCCGTCGGCCCCGGTAGGGTGGCCCGGTTGTCCTTCGAACGACCGCCGCCGAGAGCCCGAACCGGAGACCGTGACTACTACCGCCTCCCACCACCTCTCACCCGCCTTCCCCGGCCGTGCGCCGTGGGGTACCGCCAGCAAGCTGCGTGCCTGGCAGCAGGGCGCGCTGGACAAGTACATCCAGACCCAGCCGCGTGACTTCCTCGCCGTCGCCACCCCCGGCGCCGGCAAGACCACCTTCGCGCTCACCCTCGCCTCCTGGCTGCTGCACCACCACGTGGTGCAGCAGGTGACGGTGGTCGCACCGACCGAGCACCTGAAGAAGCAGTGGGCGGAGGCCGCCGCCCGCATAGGCATCCGGCTGGACCCCGAGTATTCGGCGGGCCCGCTGAGCCGCGAGTACCACGGCGTCGCCGTCACCTACGCGGGTGTCGGCGTCCGGCCGATGCTGCACCGCAACCGCTGCGAGCAGCGCAAGACCCTCGTGATCCTCGACGAGATCCACCACGCCGGCGACTCGAAGTCGTGGGGCGAGGCCTGCCTGGAGGCCTTCGACCCGGCGACGCGCCGCCTGGCCCTGACCGGGACGCCGTTCCGCTCGGACACCAACCCGATCCCGTTCGTCACGTACGAGGAGGGCAACGACGGCATCCGCCGCTCCGCCGCCGACTACACGTACGGCTACGGCAACGCGCTGGGCGACGGCGTCGTCCGGCCGGTGATCTTCCTCTCGTACAGCGGCAACATGCGCTGGCGCACCAAGGCCGGCGACGAGCTGGAGGCACGCCTCGGCGAGCCGATGACGAAGGACGCGATCAGCCAGGCCTGGCGGACCGCGCTCGACCCGCGCGGCGACTGGATGCCGAACGTGCTGCGGGCCGCGGACCGCCGCCTGTCGGAGGTCCGCAAGAGCATCCCCGACGCGGGCGGCCTCGTCATCGCCTCCGACCAGGACTCGGCCCGCGCGTACGCCAAGCTGATCCGGGAGATCACCGGAACGAAGGCGACGCTCGTGCTGTCCGACGACACCGGCGCCTCGAAGCACATCGACACCTTCAGCGGAAACGACGACCGGTGGATGGTCGCCGTCCGGATGGTGTCCGAGGGTGTCGACGTCCCCCGCCTCGCGGTGGGCGTGTACGCGACGACGATCTCGACGCCGCTGTTCTTCGCGCAGGCCGTCGGCCGCTTCGTGCGTTCGCGCAGGCGCGGCGAGACCGCCTCCGTGTTCCTTCCGACGATCCCCTACCTGCTCGGCTTCGCCAACGAGATGGAGGTCGAGCGCGACCACGTCCTCGACCGGCCGAAGAAGGCGGGCGAGGACGCCGACCCGTACGCCGAGTCCGAGAAGGAGATGGCCGAGGCCAACCGGCAGGAGGACGAGGACACCGGCGACGACGAGCAGATGTCCTTCGAGGCGCTGGAGTCCGACGCCGTCTTCGACCGGGTCCTGTACGACGGCGCCGAGTTCGGCATGCAGGCCCACCCGGGCAGCGAGGAGGAGCAGGACTACCTCGGCATCCCGGGCCTGCTGGAGCCGGAGCAGGTGCAGTTGCTGCTGCAGAAGCGGCAGTCGCGGCAGATCGCGCACAGCCGGCGCCGCCCGGACGCGGAGGCGGACCTGCTGGAGCTGCCGGCCGAGCGGCGGCCCGTCGTCTCGCACAAGGAGCTGCTGGAGCTGCGCCGGTCGCTGAACACGATGGTCGGTGCGTACGTCCACCAGAGCGGCAAGCCGCACGGGGTGATCCACACCGAGCTGCGCCGCGTGTGCGGCGGCCCGCCGAGCGCGGAGGCGACGGCCGGGCAGCTGAAGGAGCGGATCAAGAAGGTCCAGGAGTGGGCCACCCGGATGCGGTGATCCCTCCCTGGATGGGGTGATCCCGCCCTGGATGGGGCGACCCGCCCGCAATTGCGGTGATCCTTCGGCAATGAGGCCGTCCTCCCGCAGCGTGGGGCGGGCCGGTGCAGAGCTTCGTACGGGGCTGTGCCGGTCCGCCCCGCCGCCGTTTCGACAGGCGGCCGGTCGCCGCCCAACTCGTGGGATGCGACGGGGGTTCCGGGGCGCGTGGGGCGCATTCCCGTACCGGAAGCGGTCGTGAACCGACACAAAAGACCCGTTCGCGCCCGGATTCTGGACGAGGACTTCCGCTGAGCGGACCCGCTCGCTACTGTCCCCGCATCGAAACGCCCCGTGGCAGCGCCGCCGCGGGAGCGCAGCCGGTGCCATGGCCGCTACCGGCGGCCTCTCCGTGCGTCGCCGTGGGACCGGCGCCGCTCAACCGAAGAGAGTCACCGCCGCTCACCAACGAGGGAGGGGCGTCGTGACCGCGGAAACCTCACAGACTCTCGACCGGGGGCTCCGAGTCCTCAAGCTGCTCGCGGACACCGACCACGGTCTGACCGTCACCGAGCTCTCCAACCGCCTCGGTGTCAACCGCACCGTGGTCTACCGCCTGTTGGCGACGCTCGAACAGCACGCCCTGGTCCGCCGCGACCTCGGCGGCCGGGCCCGCGTCGGGCTCGGCGTGCTGCGGCTGGGCCGGCAGGTCCACCCGCTCGTACGGGAGGCCGCGCTGCCGGCGCTGCGGTCCCTCGCCGAGGACATAGGCGCCACCGCGCACCTGACGCTCGTCGACGGGACGGAGGCGCTGGCCGTCGCCGTCGTGGAGCCCACCTGGACCGACTACCACGTGGCCTACCGGGCCGGCTTCCGGCACCCGCTGGACCGGGGGGCCGCCGGCCGGGCCATCCTCGCCGCCCGCCAGGGCACCCTGATCGAGCCCGGGTACACGCTGACGCACGGCGAGCTGGAGGCGGGCGCGAGCGGCGCCGCCGCCCCGCTGGTGGGCGTCACCGGACTGGAGGGCAGCGTCGGCGTCGTCATGCTCTCGGACGCCGTGCCCGAGCGGGTGGGCCCGCGCGTCGTGGACGCGGCCCGCGAGGTCGCCGACGCCCTGCGCTGACGGCCGCGGGAAGGCGCCGGGAGCCCTCCCCGCCCGGCCGGCGCGGGCGCCACCGGCGGGCCCGATAGATTGGCCGGGTGCTCTCCGTCCTCTCGCGCCTCTCGCGTCCCGCCGCCCTGGCCATCTGCGCCGTGCCCGTGATCGGCCTCTTCGCCGTGGCGGCCCTGGCGCCGCTGCCGTTCGTGATCGCCCAGCCCGGGCTCACGGCCGACGTGCTCGGCGACCGCGACGGCAAGCCCGTGATCACCGTCAGCGGCGCCCCGACCCGGCCGACCAAGGGCGAGCTGCGCATGACCACGATCCAGGCGACGGGGCCGTCGGCCGTGGTCCGCCTGCCGCAGCTCCTGGACGACTGGTTCGACGGCAGCCGGTCGGTGCTGCCGAAGGAGGCCGTCTACCCCTCCGGCGGAAGCGACGAGGAGATCGAGGCGCACAACCTGAAGCAGATGACCGCCTCGCAGGCGGACGCGACCTCGGCCGCCCTCGGCTACCTGCGCCGCGACCCGAAGGACGTCAAGGTCGAGCTCAACCTCGCGGACGTCGGCGGCCCGTCCGCGGGCCTGCTCTTCTCCCTCGGCATCGTCGACAAGCTCGACGGCGACGGCAGCGGCGGCGAGCTGACGGGCGGCCGGACCGTCGCCGGGACGGGCACGATCAGCGCGGACGGCCGGGTCGGCCCGGTCGGCGGGGTGGCCCTCAAGACACAGGCCGCCCGGCGGGACGGCGCGAGCGTGTTCCTCGTACCGGAGGCGGAGTGCGCGGACGCGAAGGCCGAGGCGCCCGAGGGGCTGCGGCTCGTTCCCGTCAGCTCCCTGAAGGGCGCGGTGGAGGCGCTGCGCTCGCTGAACCGGGGCGAGGAGCCCGCGTCCTGCTGACGGTGCCGGCGGGCCCGCCCTCCCCGTCCGGTGGCGGCGGGGTGCGCTCCATCGACCGCCAGGACGGGAAGACGAGCGGGGAGAGCGTGGCCAGCAGGTAGACCCCGCCGAACGCGAGCAGGGCGGTCGGCGCGCCGTACGCGTCGGCCAGCAGGCCCGCGGCCAGGCCGCCCATCGGCATCGCCAGTTCGCAGCCGGCGGTGCCGACGCCGGCGACCCGGCTGCGCAGCTCCTCGGGGACCTTCTCGTACATCACGGTCGTCAGCACCGGGTTGAGCATGCCGGCGCCGAGTCCGGCGAGCGCCATCGTCACGGCGAGCGGCAGCGCGGTGTCGGTGAGGGCGGCAACGGCGTAGCGGGGCGCGCCGGAGAGCAGGAACCCGGCGGCGAAGACGGTGCGGCGGGGGAACCGCTCGCCCCAGGCCCCGTAGAGCAGGGCGCCGAGGAGCGCGGAGCCGCCGAAGAGTGACATGAGCAGGCCGACGGCGGTGGCGCCGCCGAGGTCGTCGCGGCCGTCGACGGGCAGCAGGACCGAGGCCCAGCCCTGGTCGAGGCCGTTGGTCGCCATGACCATCACGGTGATGCCGAGCAGCAGCCGGGACCGGGTCAGGAAGGCCCAGCCCTCGGCGAGTTCGGCCCGGTAGCGGGCGAACGACGCCTTGCCGGTGCCGGGTTGGGGGTCCGCCGCGGGGACACCGCGGACGAGCGCGGCGACGAGCAGGGCGGAGACGGCGTAGGTGGCGGCGTCCACCAGCAGGACGGCCTCCGCGCCGAGCACCGCGATGAGGACGCCGGCCGCGGCGGCCCCCACCATGCGGGCGCCGCGCGAGGCGGCGTCGTAGAGGCTCGCGGCGCGGATGACGGTGGTCCCGGCGTGCTCGGCGAGGTTGGGCAGGAGGACGCCGCGGGCGGTCAGCCCCGGGGTGTGCACGAGGCCGGTGACGGCCATCAGTGCGCACAGCATCCAGAACTCCAGCAGGTGCGCGCGGTGCAGCAGCGGGATCGCGGCGACGGCGAGCGCGCAGACGAGGTCGGAGGCGGCGGAGACGCGGCGGCGGCCGATCCGGTCGATGACGGGACCGCCGACGAGGGCGGCGACGACGACGGGCAGGGTGGCGCAGAAGGCGACGACACCCGCCCGGCCGGCGCTGCCGGTGGTCTGCAGCACGAACCACGGGACGCCGATCAGGGTCAGCGAACTCCCGGCGGTGGATACGGTGTTGGCGGCCAGCACGGCCGCGAGGGGACGCCTGCTCACGCCGCTGTTCACGCCGCTGCCGATGCGGCCGCTCACTCGGCGGCCGAGCGGCGCGGGAGGGCGTGCGTGTGGATGCGCACGGTCTCGCTGTCCTCGGACTGCGGCACGTCGCGGTAGGACTCGACCAGCTCGTGCATCCGGGCCACGAGCTCCGCCGCCTGGTCGGGGGTGAGCCGGAGGGTGAAGTCGCTGAGGTCGGAGCTGCGGCGCCACTGGGGGGACAGGCCGTGGGCGCTGCCAAGGAAGGTGCCGACCTCCTGCGTGTGGATCGTCGCGATCTCGTGCAGGAAGAGGTCGGCGGCGCCGCGGGTGGCGGGGTCCTCGTCGTACAGGAGCTGTTCGTTGAAGGCCGTGCCGTCGTGCACCGCCCGCCACCAGCGCTCGCGCCCCTTGCCGTGGCCGGGGGCGTCCTCGACGAACCCGTGGGCGGCGAGCTGGCGCAGGTGGTAGCTGGTGGCGCCGCTGGACTCGCCGAGCCGCTCGGCGAGGCGGGAGGCGGTCGCGGGCCCGTCGTGGCGCAGGGCGGCCAGCAGGCGCATGCGCAGGGGGTGGGCGAGGCCGCGCAGGGAGCGGGCGTCGAGCATGTGGGTCTGGGGTTCCGGGGCCTTCGGCTTCTCTGACATGCCTTCAGGCTAGGAGTGCAAAGAAAGCCTTGCAAGGCTTTCTTTGCAACGCTTTCTTTGGAATCCCGGGTTCCTGCCTCAGCCCTCCTGCGCCGCCTGCTCCACCAGCGGAATCACCCGGAGCGGCACCGGGTTCTCCATCACGATCGCCGTCGACGCCCGCACGATCCCCTCGAAGCCCACGACCTTGTCGATCACCCGCTGGAGGTCGGCGTTCGAGCGGGCCACCAGCCGGCACAGCATGTCGCCGTGCCCGGTCGTCGTGTGCAGCTCCAGCACCTCCGGCACCCCGCCCAGGTGCGCCCGTACGTCGGCCCCCTGCCCCTGCTTGATCTCCAGCGTGGCGAACGCCGTCACCGGGTAGCCCAGCGCCGCCGGGTCGACCTGCGGGCCGAAGCCGCGGATCACCCCGTTCGACTGCAGCCGGTCCAGCCGCGCCTGCACCGTGCCCCGCGCCACGCCCAGCCGGCGCGAGGCCTCCAGCACGCCTATCCGCGGCTCGCGGGCCAGCAGCACGATGAGGCGGCCGTCGAGTCCGTCGATGCCCATGACGCACCCCTGTCTGCTCGGTACTGCGCGGGAGTGGTCATCCTGCACAGATGTTTCAACCATGCTGCGCCACGGCTGGGCAATGTGTACAGCACATCAGGAAACTATTGCGCAGCTTGTGGATCGGCGGGACTCTGCGCTCATGACTGAGTCTTTGGTGAACCTGGAAACCACCCCGCACACCGCGCGAGAGGCGGACCCCTTCCCGGTGAAGGGCATGGACGCGGTCGTCTTCGCCGTCGGCAACGCCAAGCAGGCCGCGCACTACTACTCCACCGCGTTCGGCATGAAGCTCGTGGCCTACTCCGGACCGGAGAACGGCGTCCGCGAGACGGCGAGCTACGTCCTCACCAACGGTTCCGCCCGCTTCGTGCTGACCTCGGTCATCAAGGCGAGCACCGACCACGGCCGCTTCATCGCCGAGCACGTCGCCGAGCACGGCGACGGCGTCATCGACCTGGCGATCGAGGTCCCCGACGTCCGCGCCGCCTACGCCTACGCCGTCGAGCAGGGCGCCCGCGGCCTGGACGAGCCGTACGAGGTGTCCGACGAGCACGGCACGGTCGTCCTCGCCGCCATCGCCACCTACGGCCAGACCCGCCACACCCTGGTCGAGCGCAAGGCCTACACCGGCCCCTACCTGCCCGGCTACGTCGCCGTCGACCCGATGGTCGAGCCGCCGGCCAAGCGCACCTTCCAGGCGATCGACCACTGCGTCGGCAACGTCGAGCTCGGCCGCATGAACGAGTGGGTCGGCTTCTACAACAAGGTCATGGGCTTCACGAACATGAAGGAGTTCGTGGGCGACGACATCGCGACCGAGTACTCGGCCCTGATGTCGAAGGTCGTCGCGGACGGCACCCTCAAGGTGAAGTTCCCGATCAACGAGCCGGCGATCGCGAAGAAGAAGTCGCAGATCGACGAGTACCTGGAGTTCTACAACGGCCCGGGCGTCCAGCACATCGCCCTCGCCTCGAACGACATCGTGGCCACGGTCCGCTCGATGCGCGCCGCCGGCGTGCAGTTCCTCGACACCCCGGACTCGTACTACGACACCCTCGGCGAGTGGGTCGGCGACACCCGCGTCCCGATCGAGACCCTGCGCGAGCTGAAGATCCTCGCCGACCGCGACGAGGACGGCTACCTGCTGCAGATCTTCACCAAGCCGGTCCAGGACCGCCCGACCGTCTTCTTCGAGATCATCGAGCGGCACGGCTCCATGGGCTTCGGCAAGGGCAACTTCAAGGCCCTCTTCGAGGCGATCGAGCGCGAGCAGGCCAAGCGCGGCAACCTCTGACCGCACGCGGCACCCCGCACACCGACGCGCTCCCGCCCGGGCCGGGCCCCGGCGGGAGCGCGTCGCCGCGCACGGCCGGCTAGGGCTTCGCGGCGGCCGACGCCGACGGGGACGCCGATGCCGACGGCTTCGGCTTCGGCTTCGCCTCCGGCTTCGCCGCCCCGGGCTTCGGCGTCGGCTTCCGCACCGGCTCCGGCAGCTCCGGCGCCACCCACGGCGTCGGCGGCCGCAGGTTCTCCGGACCGCCCGGAGGCGGCTCCCCGACCGCCGCCAGCGCCTGCTTCGCGAGCGGCGCCCGCACCGGTGAGAACACCGGGTTCGTCCGCAGCGCCTCCTCCAGGTGCCGCCGCGCCGAGGCGCCGTCTCCCAGGGCCTGCTCGACGATCCCGCGGTGGTAGGCGAAGTCCGCGCTGCGCAGACCCGGCTCCGTCGCCTTCTTCGCGTACTCCAGCGCCCCCTCGTCGTCGCCCGCCCGGTGCAGCGCCCACCCCAGCGCATCCGCCACCTGCATGCTCTTGTGCCGCGACCACTCCGCCGTCAGCCGCCGCACCGCGTCCGCCGGATCCCCGTGGTCCGCCTCGAACAGCCCCAGCACCACCTGGTCCTCCGCCGCCCGGCCCGACCCGCGGGACGCCGCCGCCTGCAGCACCGCGTACGCCTCCTTCGCCTCGTCGTCCCGCCCCAGCGACTCCAGCAGCTCGCCCAGCTCCAGCGCCAGTCGCGGTGCCGAGCCCCGCCCCAGCGCCATCCGGTAGTCCCGCACCGCCTCCCCGCTGCGGCCCAGCCCCGCCAGCGCCCTGGCCCGGCCGCCCAGCGCGTCCGCCCGCCCCGGATCCGCCCGCAGCGCCGCCTCGAACTGGCGCAGCGCAGCCGCCGCCTCGCCCCGCTCCCACGCCAGCTCCCCGAGCCGGTACATCACGTACGCCTTCTCCGCCGGGGTCCTCGCCGCCCCCGCCGCGTGCTCCATCGACAGCGCCGCGTCCTCGCGCCAGCCCCGGTCCCGGTAGACCTGCGAGGCCCGCATGAACGCCGCCAGACCCGGCCGCAGCTCCACCAGCCGCTCCATCGCCTTCTCCGCGGCCTTGTAGTCGCCCAGTCCCGTGTACGCGTCCACCAGCACCGGGTACGCCGTCCACCGCTGCGGGGCCTGCGCCCGCACCAGCTCGCCCCACCGCTTCCCCGTCCCGAAGTCCCCCCGGGCGTTGGCGAGCGCGCCCATGCCCGTCATCGCGTCGTGGTTGCCCTTCTCCGCGGGCCGCAGCTCCAGCGACCGCTTCAGCGCCTTCTCCGCCTTCGGGAACCACGCCGGGTCCGCGCTGCGCCGCGCCTGCTCCAGGTACGCCGCCCCGAGCACCGACCACGCCCCGTCGTCCCGCGGATGCGACCCGAGCCACCGCTCCCGGTCGGCGATCAGAGCCGACAGGTCGACCGCCGCCGCGGGCGCGCCCCTGCCGACCGCCGACGCGGCCCGCTGCGTCGGCCCCGGCGGCCGCGGGTCGTCGCCCTGGCCGGCCGGCCGGACCAGCAGCGCCCCGGCGATGAGGACCACCGCGACCGCAGCCGCCACGAGCGTCTTGCGGCCGGTGAAGGCCGCGTAGGGCGCGACCTGCCGCGCTTCGTTGTCGATACGGTCCATGCGCTCACTGTGCGTCAATATGAAGAGCATGCCGGGGTGCCCGGAGCCGCGCGCGGCCGTGTTCACACCGATGGCCCCGGATGCCACGCTGGGCGCATGGATCCCAAGGACCCCGACGAGCGCACCGCCCGGCTGCACGCGGCGCTCCTCGCAGGACTCCCCGCCGAGGCCCTCGTCACCGACCCCGACGTGACCTCCTCCTACGCCACCGACATGGCCGCCTTCTGCCCGGCCGGCACCCCGGCCGCCCTGGTCCTGCCCCGCACCGCGGAGCAGGTGCAGCACGTCATGCGCACCGCCACCGCCCTACGCGTCCCCGTCGTCCCCCAGGGTGCCCGCACCGGGCTCTCCGGCGGGGCCAACGCCACCGACGGCTGCATCCTGCTCTCCCTCGTGAAGATGGACCGCATCCTGGAGATCAACACCGTCGACCGCACCGCCGTCGTCGAACCCGGCGTCGTCAACGCCGTGCTCTCCCGGGCCGTCGCCGAAAAGGGACTCGCCTACCCGCCCGACCCCTCCAGCTGGGAGCAGTGCACCATCGGGGGCAACATCGGCACCGGCTCCGGCGGCCTGTGCTGCGTCAAGTACGGGACCACCGCCGAGTACGTCCTCGGCCTCGACGTCGTCCTCGCCGACGGCCGGCTGCTGCGGACCGGCCGCACCACCGCCAAGGGCGTCGCCGGATACGACCTCACCCGCCTCTTCGTCGGCTCCGAGGGCAGCCTCGGCATCGTCGTCCGGGCCGTCCTCGCCCTGCGTCCCGCACCGCCCCGGCAGCTCGTCCTCGCCGCCGAGTTCCCCTCCGCGGCGGCCGCCTGCGCCGCGGTCTGCGCCGTCATGGAGGCCGGGCTGACCCCGTCCCTGCTGGAGCTGATGGACGGCACCACCGTGCGCGCCGTCAACGCCCTCACCCGGATGGGGCTCCCCGAGACCACCGAGGCGCTCCTCCTTGCCGCCTTCGACACCCCGCACGCCCCCGAGGAGCTCGCCGAGACCGGCCGGCTCTGCACCGCCGCCGGCGCGACCGCCGTCGTACCCGCCGAGGACGAGGCGGAGTCCGGGCTGCTGCTCCAGGCGCGCCGGACGGCCCTGCCCGCCCTCGACGCCCTCCGCCCCGCGACGATGATCGACGACGTGTGCGTCCCCCGCTCGCGGCTCGCCGACATGCTGGACGGGACCGCCGCCATCGCCCGCGCCCACGGCCTGGTCGTCGGGGTCTGCGCCCACGCAGGCGACGGCAACACCCACCCCGTGGTCTGCTTCGACCCCGCGGACGAGGACGAGGCACGCCGCGCCAGGGCGTCCTTCGACGAGATCATGGCGCTCGGGCTGTCCCTGGGCGGCACGATCACGGGGGAGCACGGGGTGGGCGTCCTGAAGAAGGAATGGCTCGCGCGGGAACTCGGGCCGGTCGGCGTCGAAGTGCAGCAGGCGGTCAAGCAGGCCTTCGATCCGCTCGGCCTGCTCAACCCCGGAAAGCTCTTCTGACGGCGCCTCCGGGCGGAGTCCCGCGCCCCCGGTGCGTATGAGGTACAGGTGGCGGGCGGGGCGCCGGCCGGTTCGGATGCGGCTCACAGGTCGGCGTCCCCCGCCTCGTCGGACGGCCACGGGTCGCACATCCACAGCTCGTCGGCCGGGGTGGGGGCGAGCAGTTCGGCGAGGGCGGCGTCCAGGCCGAGCCGCTCGGCCTCCGTGCCCGGCGGGACCACCCGCAGGGTCCGCTCCAGCCACGACGACACGGCGCCCGACGGGGCCTCCAGGAGGGCGTCCCCGTCGGGGGAGCTGAGCGCCATGCACAGGACCGCCCGGTCCGCCGCCTTCACGGGCCAGATCCGGACGTCCCCGTGCCCGCTGGGGCGGAAGACGCCCTCGACGAGCAGCTCACGGGCGAACGTCCAGTTCACCGGCGCGCTGGAGCCGGTGTGGAAGGTGATGTGGACGGCGTACGGGTCGTCGGTGAGGTAGCGCAGCCGGGCCGGCACCGGGATGCTGCGCTCGGGTGACAGGACCAGTTTCAGTTCCAGCTCGCGCTCGATGACGGGGTGGTGCACGGAGGCCTCGCTTCGGTCGGATCCGGGGGCCGGCGTGTGGCCCCGCACCCGCAGAGAGCGCCTTGGCAGCCGTATGTGACGCGACTTCGGGCACCCGATCCCGGAATGGCCGAAGTCTTTCGCCTGGCCGAAAACCGACGGGCGGGGCGGTGTTCGCCCGAAGGCTTGGATTCTCCCGTTACCGGACCGGCCGGGAGGAGGTTCTTGGCTATGGTCCTCCCCTTGCACAAGCCTCAAGCCACGATCGGAGTTGGGGACATGACGGCCTCCCCTGGTGACGGCGAGCACGCGGCCCGCGAGGGCTACTACCCCGATCCGTCCATCCCCGGCTACGTCCGGTACTGGAACGGCCGCTCGTGGGTGCCCGGCACGGCCCGCCCCGCCGGTCCGGGAGACCCGGTGGGCCCGCGGCGGCCCCGACCCGAACCGGAGCCGGAGCCGGAACCGGCGCGCGACGCCGCGGGGGAGCGGGAGACGGATCCGGGCGGCTCAGGGGACTCCGGGGCCCCGGCCTGGCAGGCCGACCCCCAGCACCAGGCGGGCTTCGGCGGCCCGCACGACCACCGGGTCTCCTGGGGCAGCCCGGCGGCCGGCCCGGAGCCCGAGGCGGGCCACGCCCCCGCCGGCCCGGCCGGGGCCTCCCTCGGCCGCGGCCCGCACCCGGAACCGCCGGACGACAGAGGCCCGGCCGGGTCGGCGGAGCGCGGGCCGGGCGTCTCCTTCGCCCGTAAGCCGGCCGCCGCCGCGGCGGGCGCCGAGCGCAGGCCCGCCCCGGCCCCCGCTCCCGCCCCGGCCGCACGCGCCCCCGAGGGCATCGGGATCCTGTCGGTGCGCTCACCCGCCGCGGCCGCCGCCCCCGCCTGGCCCAGCGTCCCCGGCGGCACCGCCGGGTCCGGGCTCACCTCCTCCTGGCCCGAGGCGACCGTCCGCTCCGCCCCGGACCCCGACGCCGACCCCGCGCCCGACGCCGCCCCGGTCCCGCCCGCCCCGCGCCGGGAGGGCCCGCCGGCCGCCGAAACCCCCCGCCGCGAGCCGGGAGCCGCCCTCCCGGAGGCCGCGCCGGTCGCCCCGCCGCGCGCCCGCCGCCCCCTCGACGACGCGCCCCGCCCGGCCGCCGCGCCCGCGCCCTCCACCACCCGTAGGCCCGCTGCGGAGCACCGGACCCGCCGGGAGGACCGGCCCGCCGCGGACGACTCCCCGTCCGCCGCCCCGTCCCCCTCCGCCGCCGCCGCGGGCGTCCGGCCCACCGGGCGGGCCGTGTTCGAGGAGATGGCGGAGCGGGCCGTCCGCCCCGCCGGGCTCGTCCGCCGCGCCGCCGCCCGCACCCTGGACACCCTCGTGCTCGCGGCCGTCGCCGGGGCCGCCGCCCGACCGCTCCTCCCGGCGGTGACGGCCCACCTCCAGGCCAAGGTGGACGCCGCGCGCGGCGCCGGACAGGCCACCACCGTGTGGCTGTTCGACGCCACCATCGCCGGGTACCTGGGCGTCGTCCTGGCCGTCCTCGCCGTGTTCGGGCTCTGCTACGAGGTGCTGCCCACGGCCCGCTGGGGCCGCACCCCGGGCAAGAAGCTGTGCGGCGTACGGGTGCTGTCCTCGGCGACGTTCCGCCCGCCCGGCTTCGGCGCGGCGCTCTCCCGCTGGCTCGTCGGCGCCTTCCTCGGGCCCGTGGGCTGGCTCTGGTGCCTCGGCGACCGCCCCCGCCGCCGCGGCGCCCACGACCGGGCCGCGGGCACGTACGCCGCCCGCTGACGCCCCGTCGGGCACTCCCGGGTCCCGCTCCCGGGCCCTCCCCCCAACGGACGCCCCCGCGTTGCGGCCCCCGCGCGCCCGGGTTCGACTCGGGGCATGAGCTCCGACCAGCCGCCGCAGGGCCAGCCGCCCGAGGACGACCCCTTCCTCAAGAGGCCCCACGACCCGACGCCGCCGCCGGGCGGCTCGCCGTACGACACCCCGCCCACCGGCGGCACGCCCCCCGGCGGGCCCCCGCCCGGCGGCGCGGGCGGCACCCCTCCCGGGGGCCCGCCTCCTGGCGGCCCCGGCGGTCCGGGCGGATACCCGCCCCCGCCGCCCCCGTACGGCAGCGACCCCTACGGCTCCGGCGGCGGCTACGGCATGCCCGACCCGCTGGCCGGGATGCCGCCGCTCGCCGACTTCGGCAGGCGTCTCGCCGCCCGCATCATCGACCTGGTCATCGTGATGATCCCGCTGTTCCTGATCCAGCTGGCTTTCGGCACGAACCGGTACGTGGTCGAGACGGACCGCGGCGAGGACGTCACCGAGGTCATCACCAAGTCCTACAGCGGCACCGGCCTCGCCATGACGCTCATCTCGATCATCGCCTACATCGGCTACGACTGGTTCTTCACCAGGAAGGACGGCAAGACCCCCGGCAAGAAGGCGATGGGCCTGCGGGTGGCGATGCTCAACGACGGGAGCGTCCCGCAGTCCGGTCCCGCGCTCGGGCGGGCCGCGGTGCTCTGGCTGCCCACGCTCGTCTGCTGCTTCTGCCTGTGGCCGCTCGCCATCATCGTGTCGATCCTGGTGGACAAGCCGTACCGCCAGGGCCTCCACGACAAGGTGGCGAAGACGGTGGTCGTCACCGCGCCCTAGTGCTGTGAAGCGGTTGTTCGGCGGCGGCCGCCCGGGGTTCGGACACCCGGGCGGCCGCCGCCTCGCGCGTACGCCCCCTGCGGCGCGGGTCGGCGGCGGTGACCGCGACGAGCACGCCGAGGCCGAGGGCGGCGGTGGCGACGAACCCGACGCCGGCCACGGAGCGCGCCTGCGTCAGGAGCAGCAGGACGAGCGTCGAGACGACGACGGCGGCGGACCCGTACACGAGCTGGGCGGCGGTCGGGCGCGGCGGCATGGGTATCCGTCCTCGGGGCGGGAGGGGGAGGCGGCTGGGCTGGGTCGCGCGCAGGCGACTCTACGCCGAGGGATGCCCGTACGGAACGGGCCGTAAGCGTGACCTGACCCACGGTCGCCGGTGCGCGGGGGGCGCACGGGCTCACGCCCCCGTCTCACCTGCCGGTCAGGACGCGCCCTTCGTCCCGTAAGGCCGGAGAACGTCCGGATAGCGGAACTCGCCCACCGCATAGTGCAGTTGTAAGGAAGAAGTCAAGGTCTGTCTTTTCTTTAGACTCTCCGGTCAAATGTCGTCACTTGAGACGCGCGCCGCGCGGAACCCCCCGCTCCTTCGGAGACGTTCCGACCTGTGTCGCGGCCGCGGGAGGGGAACGACATCAAGTGACCAGCAACTCCAGCCGTCGGCGTGCCCTGCGCGCGGCGGCCATCGGCGTGACCATGGCCGCCACCGCGGCCACCGGCGCCGCCTTCACCACCGTCCAGGCCCACGAGGCCCCGTCGGCCGCGCCCGCCGTGGACCGCCAGGACCCGACCGCTCCCGCCAAGGAGAAGGTCAAGCACGACCTCGAAGGCCCGTACAGCAAGCAGCAGACGCAGGCGCGTGAGGCTGCCCTTGACCAGGTGCTGGCGGGCAAGAAGGGCGTGGAGCAGCGGGGCGCCTCCAAGGTCGTCAAGCTCGACGACAAGAAGTACGTCGAGCTCGGCCGTGAGAAGACCGACAAGATCTTCACGATCCTCGTCGAGTTCGGCGACCAGGTCGACAACGAGACCACCTTCGACCCGGACGGCCCGGACGGCCCGAAGCCGCCCGTCGCCAAGTACGGCGGCACGCCCGGCCCGCTGCACAACACGATCGCCCAGCCGAACCGCGCCGACAACAACAGCACCGCCTGGCGCAAGGACTTCAGCCGCGAGTACTTCCAGGAGCTGTACTTCGGTACGGGCCAGGGCAAGCACTCCCTGAAGACCTACTACGAGCGGGCCTCCTCGGGCCGCTACTCGGTCGAGGGCGAGGTCTCCGACTGGGTCAAGGTCCCGTACAACGAGGCCCGCTACGGCTCGAACTACTGCGGCCAGAGCAACTGCTCCAACGTGTGGGACACCGTCCGCGACGGCGTCACCGCCTGGACCGAGGCGCAGAAGAAGGCCGGCAAGACCGACGAGCAGATCAAGGCGCAGCTGTCCCAGTACGACCAGTGGGACCGCTACGACTTCGACGGCGACGGCAACTTCAACGAGTCCGACGGCTACATCGACCACTTCCAGATCGTCCACGCGGGCGAGGACGAGTCGGCCGGCGGCGGCAAGGAAGGCGCCAACGCCCTGTGGGCGCACCGCTGGTACGCCTACGGCACCAACGCGGGCAAGACCGGCCCGGAGAACAACAAGGCCGGCGGCACCCAGATCGGCAACACCGGCATCTGGGTCGGCGACTACACGATGCAGCCGGAGAACGGCGGCCTCGGCGTCTTCGCCCACGAGTACGGCCACGACCTCGGCCTGCCGGACCTGTACGACACCTCCGGCGGCGGCGAGAACGGCGTCGGCTTCTGGTCCCTGATGTCCGCCGGCTCCTGGCTCGGCGAGGGCAAGGACTCCATAGGCGACATGCCGGGCGACATGACCGCCTGGGACAAGCTCCAGCTGGGCTGGCTGAACTACGACACGGCCAAGGCCGCGACGAAGTCCACCCACAAGCTCGGTGTGTCGGCGTACAACACCAAGGACAAGCAGGCGCTGGTCGTCGAGCTGCCGAAGAAGCAGGTCAAGACCGACATCACCGCCCCCGCCGAGGGTTCCTCGCAGTGGTGGAGCGGCATGGGTGACGACCTCAAGAACACCCTGACCCGCTCGGTCGACCTGACCGGCAAGAAGTCCGCCGCCCTGTCCCTCAAGGGCTGGTGGGACATCGAGAAGGACTACGACTACCTCTACACCGAGGTGTCCACCGACGGCGGCGCCACCTGGACCGCCCTCGCGGGTACCGCGGGCGGCAAGGCCCTCCCGGTCGACGCCGCGGGCGCCCCGGCCCTGACCGACGTCTCCGGCGGCTGGCAGGACCTGAACTTCCCGCTCGACGCCTACGCGGGCAAGAAGTTCGACCTCCGCTTCCGCTACCAGACGGACGGCGGCGCGGGCGGCAAGGGCTTCACCGCCGACGCCGTCACCCTGACCGCCGACGGCTCCGCGCTGTTCACCGACGGCGCCGAGAACGGCGACAACGGCTGGACCGGCAAGGGCTTCTCCCGGATCGGCGCGGGCTTCACCAAGGACTACGCGCAGTACTACATCGCGGAGAACCGCCGCTACGTCTCGTACGACTCCACCCTCAAGGTGGGCCCGTACAACTTCGGCTGGGCGAGCACCCGCCCGAACTGGGTCGAGCACTACCCGTACCAGGACGGCCTGCTGATCTGGCTCTGGGACACCTCCCAGAAGGACAACAACACCAGCCAGCACCCCGGCCAGGGCCTGATCCTGCCGATCGACGCCAACGCCAAGCCGATGAAGTGGTCGGACGGCACGCTGCTGCGCAACAAGATCCAGCCGTACGACGCGACCTTCAGCGCGTACTCCACGGACGCGTTCACGCTGCACAAGAACGGCGAGTCGCTCTTCCTGAAGCCGAAGCCCGCGAACATGGTCTTCGACGACCACAAGGGCAAGTACTACTACGACGAGAACCCGACCGGCTCGGTGAAGGTGTCCGACACCAACACCAAGATCAAGATCAAGAAGGAGACCTACGACGGCCTCCAGATGACGGTCGAGGTCGGCCCCGCCAAGTAGTGATCCGGTAAAACAGCAGGTCACGCCATGATCGGCCGTCGCCCACTAGCGGGCGGCGGCCGATCGCGGTTTGATGCGGAAACGACCACCGCTCTTGACGCCCAGCTGACGGGGGAGACGCAGCGCATGCCCGCAGGAGGTTTCACCAGGCTCCCGAACGGGAGCGTCGTCGTGGCGCTGACCCTGCCGCGACCCGCCGGGGACGGGGAGGCCGGACCCGTCCGGGTCCTGGTCCACGCCGCGAACCGCGCCCGCGCCCTGACCAGGCTGCGCAACCTCGGCCTGCGCGCCGTCTACCTGCGCGGCAACACGGAGCCGCCGACCCCGGACGAGGTCACCGCGGTCCTGCACCACCCGGACGGACTCCTGTGGCGGGCCCTCCCGGACCGCGGCGATCTGTGGCGCCCGATACGCGCCCTGCTGCGCGGCGCCTGACGGACGCCGGGCGGGGGGCCCTCAGGCGCCCCGCACGACGGGCGTCCCGCTGAGCTCCACCCCGGCCCCCGCGAGCTCCTCCAGGGCCCGCTCCGTGGTGTGCGGGGCCACGCCCGCCGTCAGGTCGAGCAGGACGCGGGTGCGCAGCCCGGCGCGGGCGGCGTCCAGGGCGGTGGCGCGGACGCAGTGGTCGGTGGCGATGCCGACGACGTCGACCTCGCCGACCTCGCGCTCGCGCAGCCAGTCGGCGAGCGGGGTGCCGTTCTCGTCGGCGCCCTCGAAGCCGCTGTAGGCGGCCTCGTAGGCGCCTTTGCTGAACACGGCGGCGACGGCTCCGGAGGCGACCGCAGGCGCGAAGTTCGGGTGGAACCCGACCCCCTCGGTCCCGGCGACGCAGTGCACCGGCCAGGAGTTCTCGTAGTCCGGCTCGGCGGGCGGCGCGGCGAAGTGCGCGCCCGGGTCGACGTGGTGGTCCCGGGTGGCGACGACGTGCCGGTAGCCGGCGGTGGACTGCCCGATCAGCTCGGTGATGGCGGCGGCCACCTCGGCCCCGCCGGCGACCGCGAGGCTGCCGCCTTCGCAGAAGTCGTTCTGTACGTCGACGACGATCAGTGCGCGGTGCATGTCGCATGCCCTTCGGCTTGGTGTGGTGTGCTGCGGCGAGCCCCTGCACGGGGGCTCTTCCCCCATGCCGCGGCACAAATGCAGTACCGCCGCGTTTGCATTCCAGCCCCGCCGAGGCTGCAAATCCAGTCCCGCCGGCGTTTGGATTCCAGTCCCGCCGGCGCTGCAGATCCAGCCCCGCCGGCGTTTGAGGCGCGGGGGGTCCGGGGGCGGAGCCCCCCGGTTTCGGGAAGGGGCGGGGCGGGGGAAAGCCCCGCGCAGCGGCCCCCACCCGGCCCGGAGGCCGAGGCCCCGGCCGGGCGGCCGAGACCCCGGCCCGGGGTCAGACGTACTCGGTCGGGATGACCGCCTCGCCCCGCGAAAGCTGCGTCGCGGACAACGGCAGACCGCCCCGAGCCCGCACGTGCCGCTCCCGCACCGCATCGAGCGGCTCCCGCGCGACGACCTCCCCGCCCTTCACGAGCGGTACGAGCAGCTGCTGCCCGGCCAGCCCGGCCGGTACGGCCCCGGTCCCGACGACCTCCGCCTCGGCGACCCCGTCGGCGTCGAGCCGCCGCGCGGCCCACTTCCGCCCCCCGATGGAGGTCTTCCCGCTCGCGGACTTCTTGGCGACGGGCACGAGCGGCGCCTTCGGGTCGGCGGACTCGGCGCGCGCGACGAGCTTGTAGACCATGGAGCAGGTGGGGTGCCCGCTGCCGGTGACGAGCTGCGTCCCGACCCCGTACGCGTCGACGGGCGCCGCGGCGAGGGAGGCGATGGCGTACTCGTCGAGGTCGGAGGTGACGACGATCCGGGTCTGCTCCGCGCCGAGCTCGTCGAGCTGCTGCCGCACCCGGTGGGCGACGAGGAGGAGGTCGCCGGAGTCGATGCGGACGGCGCCGAGCCCGGTGCCGGCGATCTCGACGGCGGTGCGGACGGCTTCGGCGACGTCGTACGTGTCCACCAGGAGGGTGGTTCCGCTGCCGAGGGAGGCGACCTGCGCGGTGAAGGCGTCGCGCTCGGTGTCGTGGAGCAGGGTGAAGGCGTGCGCGGAGGTGCCGACGGTGGGGATGCCGTAGCGGAATCCGGCGGCGAGGTCGGAGGTGGAGGTGAAGCCGCCGACGTAGGCGGCGCGCGAGGCGGCGACGGCGGCCAGTTCGTGGGTGCGCCGGGCGCCCATCTCGATGAGGGGGCGGCCGCCGGCGGCGGAGGCCATCCGGGAGGCGGCGGCGGCGATCGCCGAGTCGTGGTTGAGGATCGACAGGATGACGGTCTCCAGCAGCACGCACTCGGCGAAGCTGCCCTCGACGCGCATGATCGGCGAGCCGGGGAAGTAGACCTCGCCCTCGGGGTAGCCCCAGATGTCGCCGGAGAAGCGGTAGGAGGAGAGCCAGTCGAGGGTGCGCATGTCGACGACGGCGCGTTCGCGCAGGAATTCGAGGACGGCGCCGTCGAAGCGGAAGTTCTCGACCGCGTCGAGGACGCGGCCGGTGCCGGCGACGACGCCGTAGCGGCGCCCTTCGGGCAGGCGCCGGGTGAAGACCTCGAAGACCGAGCGGCGGTCGGCGGTGCCGTTCGCCAGGGCGGCCTGCAGCATCGTGAGCTCGTAATGGTCCGTGAAGAGCGCTGTCGACGGCACGTCCACCGGCAGGCCCAGGTCCGCAGGGTTCATGGCAGGGATGCTAGCGCACATCTCGTCAGAGTGACGAAATGTGGGGGCCTGTTTGTGCGACCGGCCCGTCACAGTGGCAGCATGGGACGGGTGAGTGTTGCTCCCATTGAGATCGAACGCACCGAGTCCGCCGAAGAGGCATCCGCGGTCCCTGAACCCGACGTCCCATGGGTGACCCTGGTGCACAACGACCCCGTCAACCTCATGAGCTACGTGACGTACGTGTTCCAGGCGTACTTCGGCTACTCGAAGGACAAGGCGCACAAGCTGATGCTCGACGTCCACCACAAGGGGCGGGCCGTGGTCTCCAGCGGCACCCGCGAGGAAATGGAGCGCGACGTGCAGGCCATGCACGGCTACGGCCTGTGGGCGACCCTTTCCCAGGACCGGATCTGATGGGGCGGACCGCGGGCATGTTCGAGCCCCTCAAGGGCGGCGGAGCCGCCATCGCGCTGGACGAGATCGAGGTCTCCATCCTGCGCTCCCTGGCCGTCCAGCTGCTGGAGCTGATCGGGCCGGGCGCCCCCGAGCCGGCCGCGGACGCCGATCCGCTCGCCGTGCTGTTCGCCGAGGCGGGCCAGGGGCCCACGGAGCGGCCCGCCGACCCGGCGCTGGCCCGCCTCTTCCCCGACGCGTACGGCGGCCCGGGCACCCCGGAGGGCGCCGACCGGGCACGGTTGGACGACTGGTCGGCGGAGTTCCGCCGGTACACCGAGAACGACCTGCGCTCCCGCAAGCGGGAGGACGCACTGGCCGTCGTCCGCAGCCTGGACGGGCTCACGGCGGACGGCGGCGGGGAGGCGTCCCGGCTGGAGCTGACCGGGGAGCTGCCGCTGCGCTGGCTCGGCGCGCTCAACGACCTGCGGCTGACGATCGCGGCCCGCCTGGAGATCACGGAGGACGACGAGGGCGCGGCCCTGTTCCGGCTGCCCGACGACGATCCGCGCAAGCCGATGGTGATGGCGTACCTGTGGCTCGGCGGGCTCCAGGAGACCCTCGTCGAAACCCTCTGATGATGCTCAAATCCGGATAACGATCAGATCAACTCCATCCGATGATCTGACGGCCTTATCTCCACTTGTCCCGATTTTGGCGTGCGCTGCGCCACATGTGCGACCTTTGATCATTCGTGCGCCCGTGATAGATCTTGCCGATCGCCGACGGGGCGCCACCCATGTTCCCGCGGCCCGCTTGAACCGGCTGACCGCCGGCGTGCAACTCCATCCGTATCCGGGGGGATCGAGGACCCGATCCGCAGCCGTTCCAGGCGCGGGTCGGCGTGGAGAAAGGCGCACCACACCATGACCTCTGTGCAGGTCGAGCAGCACCACAAGGCGTCCGGGGAGGGCGCCGCGGCCGAGGGTGGCGAGGGGTACCACCGCACGCTCGGCGCCCGCCAGATCCAGATGATCGCGATCGGCGGGGCCATCGGCACCGGGCTCTTCCTCGGCGCCGGCAAGGCCATCTCGAAGGCGGGGCCGAGCCTCATCCTGGCCTACGCCCTCGCGGGCCTGGTCATCTTCTTCATCATGCGCGCCCTCGGCGAGCTCCTGATGTACCGGCCCGTCGCGGGCTCCTTCTCGGACTACGCCCGGGAGTTCATCGGCCCGTTCGCCGGATTCGTCACCGGCTGGACCTACTGGCTCTTCTGGGTCGTCACCGGCATCACCGAAGTCACCGCCGCAGCCCAGTACATGGCCTACTGGACGGGTGACAGCTTCCCGCAGTGGGCGTACGCGCTCATCTTCACCGTCATCCTCTACGGCGCCAACCTGATCTCCGTAAAGCTCTTCGGCGAGCTGGAGTTCTGGTTCTCCATGGTCAAGGTCACCGCCATCATCGGCATGATCCTGATCTGCGCCGGCATCCTCACCATCGGCTTCTCGGACGCCGCGGAGACCGCCTCCGTCGCCAACCTGTGGAACGACGGCGGCTTCTTCCCCAAGGGCATCGGCGGCACGCTGATGACCCTCCAGATCGTGATGTTCGCCTTCCTCGCCGTCGAACTCGTCGGCGTCACCGCCGGCGAGTCCAAGGACCCGGCGAAGACCCTGCCCAAGGCCATCAACACCGTGCCGTGGCGCATCGCCGTCTTCTACGTCGGCGCGCTCATCATGATCCTGTCGGTCGTGCCGTGGACGCACTTCCAGCCCGGCATCTCCCCGTTCGTCGCCGCCTTCGAGCGCATGGGCCTCGGCGTCGGCGCTGCCATCGTGAACTTCGTGGTGCTCACCGCCGCCCTGTCCTCCTGCAACTCGGGCATGTACTCCACCGGCCGCATGCTGCGCGACCTCGCCCTCAACGGGCAGGGGCCGAAGCTGTTCACCCGCCTCACCAAGAACGGCACCCCGCTGGTCGGCACCACCTTCTCCGCCTCGCTGATGCTGGTGGGCGTCTGGATCAACTACGTCGCCCCCGGCAAGGCCTTCGACTACGTCGTCTCCTTCGCCACCATCTCCGGCATGTGGGCCTGGATCATGATCCTGGTCTGCCAGATCCGCTACCGCGCCCGCGCCGACCGCGGCGAACTCCCCGGCTCCGCCTTCCGCGCCCCCGGCGCCCCCTGGACGAGCTGGTTCGCCCTGCTCTTCATCGGCATGGTCATCGTCATGATGGGCGCCGACAAGGACGCCCGGATCTCCCTGTACTGCGCCCCGCTGTGGGGCCTCGCGCTCGGCCTCGCCCACCTCGTCATCAAGTGGCGCGGCGGGAGCCGGGGCGGCGCCTCCCACCCGGCCAAGGCCTCCGCCGGCGCCGGCTCCTGACCCGCGCGGGCCGCCCCGGGGCGCCTGCCCCGCGTACGCCCTGTCCGGCATGCGGGCCCTCCCGTACCACACCTCGGTACGGGAGGGCCCGTCTGCTTATCCTGTCGGTCATGCTGACCCTCACCCAGGCCCTGTACGACCGGATCGTCGAGCACGCCCGCAAGGACCACCCCGACGAGGCGTGCGGAGTCGTCGCCGGCCCCGCGGGCACCGGCCGGCCCGAGCGGTTCATCCCCATGCTGAACGCGGCCCGCTCGCCCACGTTCTACGAGTTCGACTCCAAGGACCTGCTGCGGCTCTACCGCGAGCTCGACGACCGGGACGAAGAGCCCGTGATCATCTACCACTCGCACACCGCGACCGAGGCCTACCCCTCGCGCACCGACGTCACCTACGCCAACGAGCCCGCAGCCCACTACGTCCTGGTCTCCACCGCCGACACCGACGGCCTCGGCGAGTTCCAGTTCCGCTCCTACCGCATCGTCGACGGCGTGATCACGGAGGAGGAAGTGCAGGTCGTCGAGGCCTACTGACCGACATGTGAGCGGATTCCGTCCACGATGCGGAATCACACTCCATTCGGGCGACCGGGAATCGTTAACATGACCGCATGGTTTTCCCCGACGTGAGCACCGAGAAGCCCGGCAGGCCCCTGCTCGTGGCACGGCTGCACGTCGACCTGTGCCGACTCGCCAGCAGTATCTGTCCTGCCGCCTGAGCACCGCAGCCCCTTCGCGCCGGGGCCATCGAGCCGCGCGCCCCTTCTCTTCCCCGCACCCATCCGACTGGAGCCTGCCATGGCCATCGAGGTCCGCATCCCGACCATCCTCCGCACCTACACCGACGGCGAGAAGGCCGTCACCGGCGAGGGCGGCACCCTGTCCGAGCTCTTCGCGGACCTGGAGACGCGCCACAAGGGGATCGAGGAGCGCATCGTCGACGGCGGCAAGCTGCGCCGCTTCGTGAACGTCTACCTCAACGACGAGGACGTCCGCTTCCTCGACGGCATCGCCACCCCCCTCAAGGACGGCGACAGCGTGACGATCCTCCCGGCGGTCGCCGGCGGCGCCGCCTGATGCGCTACGACTCCCCGCTGGCCGCGGTCGGCAACACCCCGCTCGTCCGGCTGCCCAGGCTGTCGCCCTCCGAGGACGTCCGCATCTGGGCCAAGCTGGAGGACCGGAACCCGACCGGCTCGATCAAGGACCGCCCCGCGCTCCACATGGTCGAGCAGGCCGAGAAGGACGGCAGGCTCCACCCCGGCTGCACCATCCTGGAGCCCACCTCCGGCAACACCGGCATCTCCCTGGCGATGGCGGCGAAGCTCAAGGGCTACCGGATCGTGTGCGTCATGCCGGAGAACACCAGCCAGGAGCGCCGGGACCTTCTCGCCATGTGGGGAGCCGAGATCGTCTCCTCGCCCGCGGCGGGCGGCTCCAACACCGCGGTCCGCGTCGCGAAGGAGCTGGCGGCCGAGCACCCGGACTGGGTGATGCTCTACCAGTACGGCAACCCGGACAACGCGGGCGCCCACTACGCCGGCACCGGGCCCGAGATCCTGCGGGACCTCCCCTCGATCACCCACTTCGTGGCGGGCCTGGGCACCACCGGCACCCTGATGGGCGCCGGCCGCTACCTGCGCGAGCACGTCCCCGGCGTGAAGATCGTCGCCGCCGAGCCGCGGTACGACGACCTCGTCTACGGCCTCCGCAACCTCGACGAGGGCTTCGTCCCCGAGCTGTACGACGCCTCGGTGCTCACCACCCGCTACTCGGTGGGCTCCGCGGACGCGGTGGCCCGCACCCGCGAACTCCTGCAGCAGGAAGGCATCTTCGCGGGCGTCTCCACCGGCGCCGCCCTCCACGCGGCGATCGGCGTCGGCCGCAAGGCGCTCGCCGCCGGCGAAACCGCCGACATCGTCTTCGTCGTGGCCGACGGCGGCTGGAAGTACCTGTCGACCGGCGTCTACACGGCGGCGACGACGGAGGAAGCCGTCGAGGTCCTCCAGGGCCAGCTCTGGGCCTGACGGCCTTGGGGCCGGCGGGCGGCACCCCGCCCCCGGCCCCGCGGCATCCGCCCGTGGCCCCGCGGCATCCGCCCGTGGCCCCGCGGCATCCGCCCGTGGCCCCGCGGCATC
>NZ_BMTY01000004.1:24907-42869 GCF_014649915.1 Streptomyces toxytricini
CGGCCCGGCTGCTTCCGCCCGACGGTCCGCCAGCGCCGGCGTCCCGGTGCCCGACGGCTGCCGTCCTCCGCCCGAGATCCGTCGGCGCCCCGTCCGAGGTCCGTTGGCCTCCGCCCGAGGCCGCCCGGGGACCCGGCGGCTTCCGCCCGAGGCCCGGCGGTCAGGGGGACAGGAGCGCCGCCAGGACCGCCGCGTGGCTGGAGTCCGGTTCGCGGACCGCGGTCAGCAGGGTCAGCGGGCCCCGCTCCGCCAGCCCCCGCAGCCGGTCCAGCTCCGCGGCGGGCTCCGGCTCCGCCAGCTCCGCCTCGTACCGCTCGCGGAACTCCTCCGCGGAGACACCGCCCGCGTGGTACTCCTTGCGGAGCTCCGCCGACGGGGTCACCGCCTTCGGCCACTCGTCCACCGCCGCGTCCGCCTTCGCCAGGCCGCGCGGCCACAGCCGGTCCACCAGCACCCGTACGCCGTCCGTCCCCGGCTCAGGGGGGTCGTACACGCGCCGCACCCGCACCGCCGCCCGCGCCATCAGCGTCCTCCTCCGAGTCCCTTGACCTCGTCCCACACCGCCGGATCCAGCGTGCCCAGCCGGCTCCGGAACTCCCACACCCACACCTCCGCCGGGCGGTCCGCCTCCAGGTACCCCACCCGGCCCGCCGTCACCCCGACCGTCCCCGGCGGCAGCGGGATCACCCCCGCCCGCCGGTCGTCGTACTTCCCGCTGATCCACGCGACGCGCGCCCGGTGCGCCCGTACCGGCCGGGACGCCAGCACCAGGCACGGCCGCCCGTCCGCCAGGCGCCACAGCTCGCCCGGCCGCGGCTGCGGCGCCGGGCCCCGCCCGTGCGGCGGCGGCGCCCGCCGGCCCGCGCCCGGCCGCATGCCCGCGACCAGCACCAGCAGCAGCACGGCCACCACCGCCGCGGCCGCCGGCCACCAGGACGTGTCCATAGTCCGACGGTAGTCGCGCCCCCACCCCCCGGCACGGCAGCGCAACCACCGACCGCGCCGCCCCCTCCGCGGCAACTCCCGGGCCCCGTATCGCTCTGCCGGGTGACAGCACAGGTGATTCCCCCCACAACGGCCTGCCGCGGAGGAGCGACCCGACGTTTCGCGCCTTACGCTCGACCCACGCACGGCCCGCACTCCGTCCACGGACCGTCCCGGAGGTTGTCACTCCATGAAGCTCACCGTCGTCGGCTGCTCGGGGTCGTTCCCGTCCGCGGAATCGGCCTGCTCGAGCTACCTCGTCGAGGCCGACGGCTTCCGGCTGCTCCTCGACATGGGCAACGGCGCCCTCGGCGAGCTGCAGCGCCACTGCGGCCTGTACGACCTCGACGCGATCTTCCTCAGCCACCTGCACGCCGACCACTGCATCGACATGTGCGGGTACTTCGTGGCCCGCTACTACCGGCACGAGGGCGGCCGCTGCGGCCCCCTCCCCGTCTACGGCCCGGAAGGCACCGAGAAGCGCCTGACGACCGCGTACGAGGACGTCCCCGACGAGCGCTCGATGAGCGAGGTCTTCGACTTCCGGACCCTGAAGTCCGGAGCCTTCGAGATCGGCCCGTTCCAGGTCCGCACCGAGCGGGTCAGCCATCCGGTGGAGGCGTACGGCATCCGCGTCGAGCACGGCGGCCGCTCGCTGGCCTACTCGGGCGACACGGGGGTCTGCGCGGAACTGGGAGCGCTCGCGGAGGGCGTCGACCTGTTCCTGTGCGAGGCGTCGTTCACGCACGGCAAGGAGGACATCCCCGACCTCCACCTCAACGGCCGCGAGGCGGGCGAGTGCGCGCGCGACGGCCGCGTCGGCAGGCTCGTGCTCACCCACATCCCGCCGTGGACGGACGCCCGCCAGAACCTCGCCGACGCGCGCGCCGTGTACGACGGTCCGGTGGACCTGGCGTACGCGGGCGCCGTGTACGAGGTCTGAGCACCGGCCCCGGTCCCGCGTACGGCGAAGCCCCCGCCCTCCCCTGACGGGAGAGCGGGGGCTTCGGCGCTCCGGCTGGGGCTGCGCCCTTACTTGGCCTCGGCCTTCTGCAGCTCGGCGAGTTCCTCGTCGGACTCGCGGCCCGGCGTCGGCAGGTTCCACTTGATGATCGCGAAGCGGAAGACCGCGTAGTAGACCACGGCGAAGCACAGGCCCACCAGGACGATCCCCAGCGGCTTGGTGGAGATGCCCAGGTTCAGCAGGAAGTCGATCGCACCGGCGGAGAAGCCGAAGCCGCTCTTCATGCCGAGCGCCCAGGTCAGCGCCATGGAGATACCCGTCAGCACTGCGTGGACCGCGTACAGGACCGGGGCGATGAACATGAACGTGAACTCGATCGGCTCGGTCACGCCGGTCACGAAGGCGGTGAGCGCGAGGGAGAACATCATGCCGCCGACGACCTTGCGGCGCTCGGGGCGGGCGCAGTGGACGATCGCGAGGCAGGCCGCGGGGAGCGCGAACATCATGATCGGGAAGAAGCCGGTCATGAACTGGCCGGCGGTGGGGTCGCCCGCCAGGAAGCGGGCGATGTCGCCGCTCTTGCCGTTGTACTCGCCGGCCTGGAACCACGGGAAGGAGTTCAGCAGGTGGTGCATGCCGACCGGGATCAGCGCACGGTTGACGACACCGAAGATGCCCGCGCCGACGGCGCCGGAGCCGACCAGCCACTCGCCCACGTTGTGCAGGCCGGAGCCCAGGACCGGCCAGACGAGGCCGAAGACGATGCCGATGGCGAGGCCCGCGAAGGCGGAGAGGATCGGGACGAGGCGGCGGCCGCCGAAGAAGCCCGCCCAGTCCGGCAGCTTGGTCCGGTAGAAGCGCTGGTAGAGGAGGGCGACGACGATGCCCATGACGACGCCGCCGAGGACCTTGGCGTCGACCGGGGCCTCGACCTGTACGATCTTGCCGTCCACGACCTTGGACAGCTTCGGCAGGTTCGGGTCGGTGAAGGTGGCGAGGACCTTCTGGAAGACGAGGTAGCCGGTCACGGCCGCGAGCGCGGTCGAGCCGTCGGACTTCTTCGCGAAGCCGATGGCGATGCCGACCGCGAAGAGCAGCGCCATGTTGCCGATGATCGCCTCGCCGCCGGCGGCCATGTAGCCGCCGATGGTGTTGAGGAACGACGGCAGGTCCTTGTCGGCGAGCATGTCATCCTGGCCCAGGCGGATCAGGAGCGCGCCGGCGGGCAGCACCGCGACGGGGAGCATGAGGCTGCGGCCGATGCGCTGCATGACAGCCATCGCGCCGGCGCCCTTCTTCTTCTCGGCCGCGGGGGCGGCAGCCGTGGTCACAACTTCCTCCAGAGGGCAGGCGCCGCCAAAGGAGCAAGGGCTGGACGGCGACGTCTTCGACGGGGGTGACGCGGACTCCCGATGGACCCGCGTGGTCTACACCAATGCGTGGTGTAGACCAGTTGTAGCACGGTCGGGGTTAGATAAGGAACCTTCGATTTTCTGTGGCCTGCGCCACATTCCGCCGCCCCGGGTGCGCCCCGCGGCACACCCCTTCCCGCGGGCACTCCCGCGGCTCGGATCCGGGCAAGCGGAAGGCCCCCGGACCGAGGTCCGAGGGCCTGCGCCGACCGGCGGAGGAAGTGCGGGGAGCGGCTAGGCCTTGGTGTTGTCGGCCTGCATCGCCTCGATCTCCTCGTCCGACTCCCGCCCCGGCGTCGGGATGTCGAACCGGGTGATCGCGAAGCGGAAGACCGCGTAGTACACCGCGGCGAAACCCAGCCCGATGGGGATGATCAGCCACGGCTTCGTCGCCAGCCCCCAGTTGATGACGTAGTCGATCAACCCGGCCGAGAAGCTGAACCCGTCCTTCACGCCCAGCGCCCACGTCACCGCCATCGACACGCCCGTCAGCAGCGCGTGGACCGCGTACAGCGCCGGCGCCACGAACAGGAACGAGTACTCCAGCGGCTCCGTGATCCCCGTGACGAACGACGTCAGCGCCACGGACAGCATCAGGCCGCCCACCTCCTTGCGGCGCTGCGGCTTCGCGCAGTGCGTGATCGCCAGCGCCGCTCCCGGCAGCGCGAACATCATGATCGGGAAGAAGCCCGTCAGGAACAGGCCCGCCTCCGGGTCCCCGTTCAGGAACATGTTGATGTCGCCGTGCACCGTCTCCCCGTCCGGCGTCGTATAGCTCCCGAACTGGAACCACACCGGCACGTTCAGGAACTGGTGCAGCCCGATCACCAGCAGCGCACGGTTCGCCACTCCGAAGATCCCGCCGCCCCACGCGCCCAGCCCCGTCAGCCAGTCCGAGAAGCTCTCCAGCCCCGCGCCCACCGCCGGCCACACCCACAGGCACAGCGCCGCGAACCCGATCGCCACGAACGACATGATGATCGGCACCAGCCGCCGCCCGTTGAAGAAGCCCAGCCAGTCCACCAGCCTCACCCGGTGGTACCGCTGCCAGAACCACGCCGTCAGCAGGCCCATCACGATCCCGCCGAACACCCCGGGGTTCTGGTACGAGAACTCCACGAACGTGTTGTTGTCGTCGGTGAGGCAGCCCGTCCCCACCACCCGCGTCCCCTCGGGGCACTCGTTCGGAAAGGCCCGCAGCACCCCCCGGTACACGAGGAAGCCCGCCACCGCGGCCAGCGCCGTCGAACCGTCCCCCTTCTTCGCCATCCCGATGGCCACGCCGACGCAGAACAGCAGCGGCAGCCCCAGCTCCGGATTGAGCAGCGCACCGCCCGCCCCGGCCATGACCTTGGCCACTACGTCCCAGTCCAGCCCGTCCGGCCCGAACACGTCGTCCTGGCCCAGCCGGGTCAGGATGCCCGCCGCAGGCAGCACCGCGATCGGAAGCTGCAGACTCCTCCCCATCTTCTGCAGCCCCTGGAACAAGCCGCTCCACCACTGCTGACGCGGCGCCGCCGCCGCACTGCCGTTCGCGCTCATCGGCTTCCTCCCTCGCGGGCCCGTTTGGGCACGTGCGGTCCGTGCGGCACACTGGTGTAGACCACTCCCGGTGCGGGCGCATACGCCCGCCCGGAAGGCAGGTTGCTGCTGATCGTCATCATTCGGCAGACGCAGGAACCGCGCTCGCGAAACTGGGCCAACAGTGGGCTACCGTGACGAAACGGTTCCCGCGGCCCGCCCGGGACCGCCGAGACCGTTCTTCGGAAAACAGGGAGAAACGCATGGCCACCAAGGCTGAGAAGATCGTCGCCGGGCTCGGCGGCATCGACAACATCGAAGAAGTCGAAGGCTGCATCACCCGCCTGCGCACCGAGGTCAACGACCCCGAACTCGTCGACGAAGCCGCCCTCAAGGCCGCAGGCGCCCACGGCGTCGTCAAGATGGGCACCGCCGTCCAGGTCGTCATCGGCACCGACGCCGACCCCATCGCCGCCGAAATCGAAGACATGATGTGACCTGAGCGCACCGCGCCACCACCACGCCGGACCCCGTCACCCCAACCGCCGCGACGGGGTCTTCGCGTACCCCCGCACCCACTAGGCTCGACGCCATGTCTCGCATCGACGGCCGTACGCCCGAACAGCTCCGCCCCGTCACCATCGAACGCGGATGGAGCAAGCACGCCGAGGGCTCCGTCCTCATCTCCTTCGGAGACACCAAGGTCTTCTGCACCGCCTCCTTCACCGAAGGCGTCCCCCGCTGGCGCAAGGGCAGCGGCGAGGGCTGGGTCACCTCCGAATACTCGATGCTGCCCCGCTCCACCAACACCCGCGGCGACCGCGAATCCGTCCGCGGCAAGATCGGCGGCCGCACCCACGAGATCTCCCGCCTCATCGGCCGCTCCCTGCGCGCCGTCATCGACTACAAGGCACTCGGCGAGAACACCGTCGTCCTCGACTGCGACGTCCTCCAGGCCGACGGCGGCACCCGCACCGCCGCCATCACCGGCGCCTACGTCGCCCTCGCCGACGCCGTCGCCTGGGGCCAGTCCAAGAAGCTCATCAAGGCCGGCCGCAAGCCCCTCACCGGCACCGTCGCCGCCGTCAGCGTCGGCATCGTCGACGGGGTCCCCCTGCTCGACCTCTGCTACGAGGAAGACGTCCGCGCCGAAACCGACATGAACGTCGTCTGCACCGGCGACGGCCGCTTCGTCGAGGTCCAGGGCACCGCCGAAGGCGAACCCTTCGACCGCAAGGAACTCAACGCCCTCCTCGACCTCGCCGCCGGCGGCTGCGCCGACCTCGAAGCCATCCAGCGCACCGCCCTCGGCCTCTGAGAGAACCACCGGGCGCCCCGCGGCGTCCTCACCAGTACGGGCGCACGGTGTCACAGCCGTGCGCCCGTCCACATCCCCGCCCCGCAGCCCACCGAACTCCGCAGCCGACCGACCGGACGCACGACCTTGTGAGGGAACACGCATGAAGCTCCGCATAGCCGCCGCGGCGGCGGCCGCCGCACTCGCCATCCCGGCCCTGACCGCCTGCGACGCGATCTCCACCGCCATGGACTGCGCCAACACCGCCGTCGCCATCACCGAAGGCGTCGGCGACCTCCAGCAGGCCGTCTCCAACGCCGGCAACAGCCCGCAGGACGCCCAGAACGCCCTCAACAAGATCGACGAAAACCTGAAGAAGATCGGCGACCAGACCGACAACACCGACCTCGGCACGGCCATCGACTCCATGAACAAGGCCGTCCAGAGCGTCCGCACCTCCCTGCAGAACGGCAACACCGCCCCCGACGTCACCCCCGTGGCCGACGCCGCCAAGGAGATCTCCAAGGTCTGCACCCCGGGCTGACTCCCGCAGGCGGGACCGGCCCGGACGGAATAATGGGCGCCATGACCTCGACGCCGCCCCGCCTCATCCTGGCCACCCGCAACCAGGGCAAGATCTCCGAACTGCGCGCCATCCTGTCCGACGCCGGCCTGCCCTACGAGCTGGTCGGCGCGGACGCGTACCCCGACGTCCCCGACGTCAAGGAGACCGGCGTCACCTTCGCCGAGAACGCCCTCCTCAAGGCGCACGCCCTCACCGTCGCCACCGGCCTGCCCGCCATCGCCGACGACTCCGGCCTCTGCGTCGACGTCCTCGGCGGCGCCCCCGGCATCTTCTCCGCCCGCTGGGCCGGCCGCCACGGCGACGACAAGGCCAACCTGGAGCTGCTCCTGGCCCAGCTGTCCGACATCGCCGACGGGCACCGCGGCGCCCACTTCGCCTGCGCGGCCGCCCTCGCCCTGCCCGACGGCACCGAAGCCGTCGTCGAGGGCCGCCTCACCGGCACCCTCCGCCACGCCCCGGCCGGCAGCGGCGGCTTCGGCTACGACCCGATCCTCCAGCCGCTGGGCGAGACCCGAACCTGCGCGGAGCTGACGGCGGCCGAGAAGAACGCGATCTCCCACCGCGGCCAGGCCTTCCGCGCCCTGGTCCCGGCCATCCGCGACCTGCTGGGCTGAGGCCGGTGATGCAGCGAAGGCCCTGTACGCGGCTGCGTACAGGGCCTTCTGCATACCTGTGCGGTTGGGGGGACTCGAACCCCCACGGGTTTTACCCCACTGGGACCTAAACCCAGCGTGACTGCCAATTCCACCACAACCGCGACATCTTGCCCGATGCAGACATTGGGTCAGCCTGGGCTGCGCCCAGTCTAACGGGGTGGAACTCGCGGGGGTGAAGGACTTGGGCGGCGCCTGCGGCACCACGTGTCCCTCAGGCTGTGGCAGTTGGGGCGCGGGTGGCGGAGGCTGCCCGGGCGGTTGTCCCGCCGGCGCCCGCTGAGATGGCCGGAACGGCCCGTCCCGGGGGTGGGGCGGGCCGTTCCGAGGGCGGGGGCGTCAGATGCCCAGGTCCTTGATGATCTTCGCTACGTGGCCCGTCGCCTTCACGTTGTACAGGGCGCGCTCGACCTTGCCCTCCTCGTCCACGACGACCGTCGAGCGGATCACCCCGGTCACCGTCTTGCCGTACAGCTTCTTCTCGCCGAACGCGCCGTACGCCTCCAGCACCTTCTTCTCGGGGTCGCCGACAAGGGTGACTTTCAGGCTCTCCTTCTCGCGGAACTTCGCGAGCTTCTCCGGCTTGTCCGGGGACACGCCGATCACGTCGTAGCCGGCGCCGGCCAGCAGCTCCAGGTTGTCCGTGAAGTCGCAGGCCTGCTTGGTGCAGCCCGGCGTCAGGGCCGCCGGGTAGAAGTAGACGATCACCTTGCGGCCGAGGCGGTCGGCGAGCGAGACGTCGTTGCCGTCCGCGTCGGGCAGGGTGAAGGCGGGGGCGGTGTCGCCCGGCTGGAGTCGCTCGCTCATCTCGACAGTCTCCTCGGGAGGTGGATCGCTACGTGACGAGACTAAGCTGACAGACTGTCCACGGCGGATCACGCCCCCATGGGACAGGACCACGACGACGGAGGCAGCGCGGTGCCGGAAGCCAGGACCCCCGCACAGATCGAGGCGGACATCGTCCGCCGCCGCGAGCAGCTCGCCGAGACGCTCGACGAGATCGGTGTGCGCATGCACCCGAAGACGATCGTCGGGGACGCGAAGGCCAAGGTCGCCTCCACGGTCGACGAGACGGCCGGGCGGGCCGTCGTGGCCGTGAACCGCCTGTGGACGGACGTCACGGACGGCCTGCGGCACGAGGACGGCACCCCGCGCATCGAGCGGCTCGTGCCGGTCGCGCTGGTGGCCGTGGGTGTGATCGGCCTGCTGGTGGTGTCGGCGCGCCGCCGCCGCTGACCACCCCTGCGGCGGACAGGCCGGGCGCGGGCGGGTAGGTTCGGGGCGTGAGCGACGACACCAACACCACCACCCACGACAAGCTGCCCATCCGCATGCTGCACGACCGCGTGCTCGTGAAGTCCGACAAGCCCGAGGGCGAGCGGCGCTCGGGCGGCGGCATCCTGATTCCGGCGACGGCGGCCGTGGGCAAGCGGCTGGCCTGGGCCGAGGTGGTCGCCGTCGGGCAGAACGTACGCAGCGTGGAGCCGGGCGACCGGGTGCTGTACGACCCCGAGGACCGGGCCGAGGTCGAGGTGCGGGGGGCGACGTACGTGCTGATGCGCGAGCGGGACCTGCACGCCGTGGCCGCGGAGCGGCTGGAGGGGGCGAAGGACTCCACCGGTCTGTATCTCTGATCTCCGAGATTTCCCGGGTTCCGGGGCCCCTCGGGTTCTTGTCCGTGTGCGGGGCCGGTGGCCGAGGTCACCGGCCCTTTCGCATGCCTTTTGCTACGGTGGGTGGCGAACCCGACGAGACGCGCCGTACCGGGCAGGAAAAGACGACGCACCTGTTCCGTTCTCGTCTCGGAGGTGTCTGTCATGGCCTGGGTTCTTCTTGTGATCGCCGGTCTTCTCGAGGTCGGCTGGTCGGTCGGCATGAAGTTCACGGACGGGTTCACCCGGCTGTGGCCGAGTGTGTTCACCGGTGCGGGCATCGTCGCGAGCATGCTGCTGTTGTCGTACGCGGCCAGGAGCCTGCCGATCGGTACGGCGTACGGGGTGTGGGTGGGAATCGGTGCTGCGGGTGCGGCGGTGCTCGGGATGGCGGTGCTGGGGGAGCCGGTGACGGCGTCCCGGATCTTCTTCATCGTGCTGCTGCTGGTGGCGGTGGTGGGCCTGAAGGCGACGTCCGGCCACTGAGCGCGGGCCGTCGGGACCGCGGGTGCGGCGCCCTCAGCCCCCTTCGGCGTCATTCCAGGTATTCGGTGGGCGGGCGGGGCCTGCCGTGGGAGCTGTGGCCGGGGGTGTCCCGGGCGGTGCCGTGGCCGCCGGTGGCACCGCGGAAGAGGCCTCCGATGCCGCCCGGGCCGGTGTGGCCGCCGCCTGTGTCGGGGTCGGGGCCGTCGGTGTTGCCGGGGTTGCCGCCCGGGGTCCGGCCGTCCTGGTCCCGGTCGCCGTCCTGGCGGCCCTCCTCCTCGGGGCCGCCGGTGGGCTGCTCGGGCCGGTCGCCCGGGCCGGCGGGTTCGGGGTCGGTGGGCTCGCCTGACGGCCCGGGCGTTTCGGGCAGCGGCGGTGGCGGCGGCGAGGGTGCCGCGCCGGGCTGGAGGTCGAGGTCGAAGTCGACGGGGTCGGTGCCCTCCAGGGCGCTCCTGGTGTACTGGGCCCAGATCCGGGCGGGGTAGCCTCCTCCGCCGATGCGGGTCTCGCCGAGGGCGCCGTACAGGGATTGCGGGGTGCCGGTGTCGGGGTCCTGGCCCATCATCGCGACGACGGTGACGAGGGTCGGGGTGTAGGCGGCGAACCAGGCGGAGCGGTCCTCCTCGGCGGTGCCGGTCTTGCCGGCGGCGGGGTGGCCGGCGGCGAGGGCGGCGGTGCCGGTGCCGTTGTCGACGACGCTGAGCAGCATCGAGGTGGTGGTGTCGGCGGCTTCGCGGCTGATGGCCTGCTCGGGGGTGCGGTCGGGGAGCGGCAGGGTGTCGCCGCCCCTGGTGATCTTCTCGATGAAGGTGTGCGGGGTGCGGCGGCCGTGGTCGGCGAGGGTGGCGTACGCCTGGGCCATGTCGAGCACGCTGGCCTGGAGGGTGCCGAGGGCCATGGCGGGGCCTGCGGTGAAGTTGGGGGTGTTCTCGGGGATGCCGAGGGCGATGGCGGTCTGCTTCACCCTGTCGGTGCCGACGTCGACGACCATCTGCGCGAAGACGGTGTTGACGGAGAGGTCGGTGGCGGTGGTGACGGTGATGTCGCCGTACGACTGCCGGCCCTCGTTCTCGGGGGCGTAGGAGACGCGGGTGCCGGTGACGCGGCGCTTGTTGTCGCCGTTGTAGAGGGTGTGGGGGGTGATGGGCCGGCCGTCCTGGGTGCGGGAGCGGTTCTCGACGGCGGCGGCGAACACGAACGGTTTGAACGTCGAGGCGACCTGGTGGTCGTGGCGGGTGGCGTTGTTGACGTACTGGCGGGTGTAGTCGATTCCGCCGTACATGGCGAGGACCTTGCCGGTGGCGGGGTCGATGGAGGCGCCGCCGGCCCGGACGAACCGGTCGACGGGGCGGGCGGCGGGGTCGAGCCGGGTGAGCATGCGGTCGGTGACGGCTTCGACGAGGTCGGCCTGCCTGCGGCGGTCGATGGTGGTGGTGATGCGGTAGCCGCCGGCGGAGAGGGTCTTCTCGTCGAGGATGCCCCGTTCGGTGATGTGGTCCTTGACGGCTTCGACGAGGTAGCCGCGCTGCCCGGACAGGCCGGCGGCAGGGCGGATCCGGCCCGGTTCGGGGAAGGCGGTGGCGGCCCGTTCGGCTTCGGTGAGCCACTGCTTCTTAACCATGCCGTCGAGGACGTACTTCCAGCGGGCGAGGGCCCGGTCGCGGTTGCGGGGGTGGGTGACGACGTCGAAGGTGCTGGGGGAGTTGAGGAGGGTGGCGAGGTAGGCGCCCTCGGCGGTGGTGAGGCGGCCGACGTCCTTGCCGTAGTAGGCCTGGGCGGCGGCCTGGATGCCGTAGGCGTTGCGGCCGAAGTAGCTGGTGTTGAGGTAGCCCTCCAGGATGTAGGCCTTGGACTTCTCGCGGCCGAGTTTGATCGCGATGAAGAACTCCTTGGCCTTGCGGTTGATGGTCTGCTCCTGGCCCAGGTAGTAGTTCTTGACGTACTGCTGGGTGATGGTGGAGCCGGACTGGCGGCCCTTGCCGGTGAGGGTGTTCCACGCGGCGCGGAGCATCGCCTTGGGGTCGACGGCCCGTTCGGAGTGGAAGTCCCGGTCCTCGGCGGCGAGTACGGCTTCCTGCACCGTGCGGGGGATCTGCGAGAGCGTGACGTTGACGCGGTTCACTTCGCCGTCGCGGGCGAGTTGGGTGCCGTCGGAGTAGAGGTAGACGTTCGACTGTGCGGTCGCGGCGGCGTTGGCGGGCGGGATGTCGACGAGGAGGTAGCCGGCGACGAGGGCGCCGCCGACGAGCAGCGCGAGCGCGAGCACGGTGCCGAGGGCGAGGCGCCAGCCGGGGACCAGGCGGCGCCAGCCGGTCCGCTTGTGCCGTCCCCTGCGGTCCGGGCTGCCGGGGGCGGCGTACGGGGGCGTGCCGGCGCCGTGGTGGGCGGCGGGACCGCGGTGGGGGGTGTCGGGGTCGCGAGGGGGCCAGCCCGGTGGTGGTGACGGGTCGCTCATCGCCAGGACTCCTCGGGGCCGTTCGAAACATCCATGTCCGTACCGAAAAAGGTGTCTACCGGATGGCCGGTCGTTCCGAGCGGGACGGGCGTAAACCGGTCGCAGTGGTTCGCCCCTCCGCACTAAGCTCGCGCGTCTTTGGCCGATGCGGGGACGACGTGGGAACGACGTGGGAAAACGGAGGGATACGGTGCACCTGCGGACGGGTCGAAGAGCCGGGCTGTACCTGGCCGTTGCGGTCGGCGGCTTCCGGCGGTACGCGGCGTACGGGGTGGCGACGGCGGCGGGCGTGTTCACGAACACTGCCTTCGGGTTCATCGTCGCCTGTACGTACATGGCGCTGTGGGCCGAGCGGCCGGGGCTCGGCGGGTACGACCAGGGGCAGGCGCTGGCGTTCGTGTGGGTGAGCCAGTCGATGCTGGCGGCGTGCGCGCTGCTCGGCGGCGGTTTCCAGGAGGAGGTGCAGGAGCGGATCCGCACCGGGGACATCGCGGTGGACCTGTACCGGCCGGCGGACCTCCAGCTGTGGTGGCTGGCCGCGGACTTGGGCCGGGCGGCGTTCCAGCTGCTGGGGCGGGGGCTGGTGCCGCTGGTGGCGGGGGCGCTGGTGTTCCCGCTGGCGCTGCCGGCGGATCCGGTGCGCTGGCTGCTGTTCCTGGGGTCGGTGCTGCTGGGGCTGGTGGTGAGCTTCGCGCTGCGGTGGCTGCTGGCGCTGTCGGCGTTCTGGCTGCTGGACGGGTCGGGCGTCAACCTGGTGGCCGTGGTCGCCTCGGTGTTCTTCTCCGGGATGCTGCTGCCGCTGACGGTCTTCCCGGGCGGCTTCGGGGAGTTGGTGCGGGTGCTGCCGTGGGCGGCGATCCTGCAGGTGCCGCTCGACGTGCTGCTGGGGCGGCATGCGGGCGCCGCGGAGGTGTGGCGGGCGCTGGGCTTCCAGGCGGTGTGGGCGCTGCTGCTGCTGGGGGCGGGGCGGCTGGTGCAGTCGGCCGCGACGCGGAAGGTGGTGGTCCAGGGTGGCTGAGGAGGTGCTCGTACCGGCGGCGCGGCGGGACGCGGAGCCGATCCGGCGGGCGTTCGGTGCGGGTGCGGCAGGGTGGTGGGGCCGGGCCGGCGCGGGACTGCGCGGGTACCGGCTGATCGTCGGGATGTGGATCCGGTCGACGATGGCGTACCGGGCGTCGTTCGTGCTGGCGGTGTGCGGGAACGCGGCGATCACGTTCCTGGACTTCGTGGCGATCTCCATCATGTTCACGCACGTGGACGCGCTGGGCGGCTTCACGCTGCCCGAGACGGCCCTGCTGTACGGGTCCGCGTCCGCCTCCCTCGGGCTGGCCGACCTGCTGCTCGGCAGCAGCGAGCGGATCGGCTCCCGGATCCGCGACGGCTCGCTGGACACGATGCTCGTACGGCCGGTGCCGGTCCTCGCGCAGGTCGCGGCGGACCGGTTCGCGCTGCGCCGGGTGGGGCGCGTCGTGCAGGGGCTGGCCGTGCTGGCGTGGGCGGTGTCGCGGCTGGAGGTGGAGTGGACGGCCGCGAAGGTGCTGCTGCTGCCGGTGATGGTGGTGGCCGGGGCGGCGATCTTCGCGGCGGTGCTGGTGGCCGGGGCGGCGTTCCAGTTCGTCGCGGGGGACGCGGCGGAGGTGCAGAACTCCTTCACCTACGGCGGGAACACGATGCTGCAGTACCCGCCGACGGTGTTCGCGAAGGAGCTGCTGCGCGGCGTGACGTTCGTCGTTCCGCTGGCCTTCGTCAACTGGCTGCCCGCGCTGTACGTGCTGGGGCGGCCCGATCCGCTGGGGCTGCCGGACTGGGCGGCGTTCGCGAGCCCGGCGGTGGCGCTGGCGCTGTTCGTCCCCGCGTCGCTGGCGTGGCGCGCGGGGCTTCGTTCGTACCGGAGCACGGGGAGCTGAGGGGTCGTGGGCGTGGACGCAGGTGTGGACGCGGGTGTGGACGCAGGTGTGGACGGCGGCGGTCCGGAGGTGTTGATCGAGCTGCACGGGGTGGAGAAGGTCTTCGCCGTACGGCGCCGGGCCGGCCTGCTGCGCCGGGAGAAACACCAGGTCAGGGCCGTGGACGGGATCAGCTTCGAGGTGGCGCGGGGCGAGGTCGTCGGCTACATCGGGCCCAACGGGGCGGGGAAGTCGACGACGGTGAAGATGCTGACCGGCATCCTCACCCCGAGCGCGGGCCGGCTGCGCGTCGCCGGGATCGACCCGGCGCGGGAGCGGATGCGGCTCGCGCACCGCATCGGGGTGGTCTTCGGGCAGCGCACCACGCTGTGGTGGGACCTGCCGCTGAAGGACAGCTACGGGCTGATGCGCCGGCTGTACCGGATCCCGCGGGCCCGGTTCGCGGAGAACCTGGAACGCTGCGTGGACCGGCTGGACCTCGGGCCGCTGCTGGACGTGCCGGTGCGGCAGCTGTCGTTGGGACAGCGGATGCGCGGGGACATCGCGGCGGCGCTGCTGCACGATCCGGAGGTGCTGTACCTGGACGAGCCGACGATCGGGCTGGACGTGGTCAGCAAGGCGAAGGTGCGGGAGTTCCTGCGGCAGTTGAACGCCGAGCGCGGCACGACGGTGCTGCTGACGACGCACGACCTGCAGGACATCGAGCAGCTGTGCGGACGGGTGATGGTGATCGACCACGGGCGGCTCGTGTACGACGGGACGCCGGCCGGGCTGCATGCGGCCGGAGCGGCGGGGGAGAGCGAGCGGATGCTCGTACTGCACCTGGAGCGGGAGCTTCCGGCGGTGTGCGTGGAAGGGGCGCGGGTCGTGAAGGTGGAGGGACCGCGCCAGTGGCTGGCGTTCCCGGCGGGCGCGTCAGCGGCGCCGCTGGTGGCGCAGGTCGCGGCCCGGTACCCGCTGTCGGACCTGTCGGTCCGCGAGCCGGACATCGAGGACGTGATCGCACGGATGTACGCAGGGCGGGGCTGAGAGGGAGGGGGAGGGAGGGAATGGGGGATGAATCAGGGTCCGGGCCCGGGGTGGAGGCGGGGTTGAACCCGTACACCTGCGGGCTCCCCGCTGCTTAGGCTGGCCCCATGACTGACGAGGGGCAGCACCAGGGGCCGCAGAAGCCGTTGCCGGAACTCCGGGCGTCGGACGCCGACCGGGACCGCGTCGTGGAGCGTCTGCGCGACGCGCTCGCGGAGGGCCGGCTCGACATGGAGGAATTCGAGGAGCGGCTGGAGTCGGCGTACGCGTCGCGCACGTACGCCCAGCTGGAGACCCTGACCCGGGACCTGCCCGCCGCCGGCGCCGCCCCCGCGGGCGTCGCTGCGGCCGGTGCGGCCGCCGCGCCCGCCGCCGGCTCGTGGGCCGGGCGGATCGGGGGCGGGGTGCCGGCTGCGTCGGCGACGGCCGTGGCGGTCATGTCGGGATTCCAGCGCCGCGGGAACTGGACGGTGCCGGGCCGCTTCAACGCGGTGGCGTTCTGGGGCGGCGGAGAGCTGGACCTGCGCGAGGCGCACTTCGCGGAGCGCGAGGTGGTCATCAACTGCATCGCGATCATGGGAGGCATCGAGATCACCGTCCCGCCGGGCGTGGACGTCGACGTGCGGGGCATCGGCATCATGGGCGCCTTCGACCAGCGGCACAGCACGGGGCCGGTGGCCCCGGGCGCCCCGCGCGTCGTGGTCACCGGGCTGGCCTTCTGGGGCGGCGTCGACATCAAGGTGAAGGAGCCGAAGCGGTACCCGGGCCTCGGAGGCGGCCCCGACCTGCGCAAGGAGCTGTGAGGACGGCGCGCCGGGAACTCCCGGGACGTGCCGGGAGTCGGATGCTGTGAGACAGGACCGGCACCCGGGAGAAGGCAGGAGCACGTGGACGAACGCACCACCGCCGGGAGCCCCGAACCGGGCGCGGACAGCGGCGCGCCGCCCGGCCGGGCTGTAGTTCTGCGCGGTGGCCGCCCGGCCCCGGCCCTCGGCGGCTTCGTGTTCAGCGAGGCGGACGAGGAGCGCCGGCGCGGCGTACGGCGCATGAAGACGACCGCGACCGGTCTGCTGGTCCTGGTCGCGGTGGTGTACGTCCTGGCCACCTGGGCGGAGCACACGGGCGCCGGGGCGTGGGCGGGCTACGTGCGGGCGGCCGCCGAGGCGGGCATGGTCGGCGCGCTCGCGGACTGGTTCGCGGTGACGGCGCTGTTCCGGCGGCCCCTCGGCCTGCCGATCCCGCACACGGCGATCATCCCCACGAAGAAGGACCAGCTGGGGGCGTCCCTCGGCGAGTTCGTCGGCGAGAACTTCCTCTCCGCGGACGTGGTGCGGGCCCGCCTGCACGCCCTGCGGATCGGCAGCCGGTTCGGCGCCTGGCTCGCGGAGCCGGCGCACGCCGACCGGGTCACCGCCGAGCTCGCGACCGCCCTGCGCGGCGCGCTGACGGTGCTGCGCGACTCCGACGTCCAGGCGGTCGTGGGCGAGGCGATCACCCGGCGGGCCGAGACGGCCGAGATCGCGCCGGGCATCGGCAAGACCCTGGAGCGGGTCGTCGCGGACGGCGGGCACCGGCGGGTCGTCGACCTCGTCTGCGCCAAGGCCCACGACTGGCTCGTCACGCACGCGGACTCCGTCATGGACGCCGTCCAGGGCGGCGCGCCCGGCTGGACGCCCCGGTTCGTGGACCGCAAGGTCGGCGAGCGCGTCTACAAGGAGCTGCTCCGCTTCCTGACGGAGATGCGGGACATGCCGCAGCACCCGGCGCGCGGGGCGGTGGACCGCTTCCTGCGCGACTTCGCGGCCGACCTCCAGGCGGACACGGCCACGCGGCTGCGGGTGGAGCGCCTGAAGTCGGAGATCCTGGAGAGGGAGGAGATCCAGGACGTGATCGCCTCCGCGTGGACGGCGATCCGCGCGATGATCCTCTCGGCCGCGGAGGACGAGCAGAGCGAACTGCGGCTCCGCGTCCGCGCGTCCCTTCTGTCCCTGGGCGCCCGCCTGGCCACGGACGGGCGGCTCCAGGACAAGCTGGAGGGCTGGATCGAGGGCGCCGTCGTGTACGTCGTCACGACGTACCGGGCCGAGATCACCTCGCTGATCACGGACACGGTGGCGGGCTGGGACGCGGAACACACGTCCCGCAAAATCGAAGCCCACATCGGCCGCGACCTCCAGTTCATCCGCATCAACGGCACGGTGGTGGGCGCGCTGGCGGGCCTCCTGATCCACACGGCTTCACGGGCGTTCGGGGCCTGAGGGGGCAGGCGGGGCCGGGCGGGGCCCCGGGGCCGGGCGGGGCCCCGCCCGGACGGCCGGTTCCGGCGTGAGCCGGGGCGGCGCGACGGGTGTTCCGCGTTGCGGTTCCCGGCCACGGCCCCGGCACCCGGGCCGGAGCTGGGGTTCCTGGTCCCGACTCGGGACGGGCGTGCCGGTAGGTGCCCGGATGCCGGGCCGGTGCCCGCCGGGGCGCTGGGGCGGTTTCCGGTCACGGCCCGGCATCCGGGCCGGGAGCCCGGGTCCGTCCGGGGCGGCACGGCCGAGGACCCCGTCCCGGCGGATGGGCAGGCCGGCGCAGGCCGCACCGAAACCCGCGACGGGCGTACGTGACCGGGCGCCCGCCGTGGGCGATGCCGGGCCGGGCCCATGCGCCCGGCACGGTGGTCGCGGCCGCTGTCGGGGCCGGACGGCGCCGGGCCGGTCCAGGGCGGAGCCCGGGAAACGGCGAAGCCGAGGCGGACCGCGTCGGCGGTGCGGGGCGGCTCGCCGTCAGGCGGTACCGGCCGGGACGGTCGCAGCTCGGGCGCTCCGCGCCGCGAAGGCGGGCGGTTGCCGCACCTTGAGCCTCGGCGGCCGGCCCAGGGTGCGGTGCTGGAGGCCGGTCGCAGCGGACCGTCGGCATGCCGCAGTGCCGCGGCGGTTGCCGGAGGCTGTGGGCGGGGTCCGGGCGGCGCCCGGGGAACGGTGGAAGGGCGGGGCGGGGAGTGGCTCCGCGCAGCGGCCTACGCTCCCGCCCCGCG
>NZ_BMTY01000004.1:43020-61586 GCF_014649915.1 Streptomyces toxytricini
GGCCGCGGGGCGGGCCGGGGCCCCGCCCCGCGGACAGGCCGGGCGGGCCGTCAGTGGCGGTCGGAGACGAGCCACGCTGCCGTGGAGACGACCGCGGCCGCGCCGAAGACCGCCGGCCAGGCGCCGACCTTCTTGGCCAGCGGGTGCGCGCCGGCGAAGCCGGCCACGTACAGCGCGCCCAGTCCCGCCGCCGCGGGCACGCCTCCGCTCCGGTGCCACTCGCGCCCCGCCGCCAGCCCGGCCGCGCCGAGCACGACACCGCCCAGCGGCCGCTTCCCGCTCCAGCGGGCGGCGGCGTACCCGCCGACCAGCCCGGCGGCCGCCATTGCAGCACTCGGTACCCGTACCCGCGCCATGTCCAACTCCCTCGTTCGATTCCGTACGCCGTCGTGCGTCCTGCGTCGTGCGTCGTGGGCGCGTCCGCACCCGGGAAGCCCGCAGCTGCGGCCGCAGCCGCGCCCCCGCCCCGAGGCTAACGCGGCGGCTTGACCGCCCGCCGGGCCCCCAACCCCCCGAGCACCAGCACGGCGCCGCCGATCACCCCGTCCGGTACGGCGTCCTGCACCGTCCGCGGCAGCAGCGCCACCACGCCCAGGACGAGCAGGAACGCGAGCGCGCACCGCCCCGCGATCCGCAGCAGTCTGTCCACGCGCTGCTCAACGCGCCGCAGGGCCCGCCGACACGCGTTTCGGCCGGGGGATTTGCCACACACTCGCCGGATCTGTACGGAACGCGCCCTGCGGCCCGGCCGGGCGTACAGTCGCCTCCTCCCATCCCCTCCGGAGAGGCCGGGACATCGTGATCTGTTACGGAGAGGCCGTCCTCGACCTCGTCGACGAACTGGTCGACGCGTACGCGGAGGTGTTCTCGGCGCCGCCGTGGAACGAGGACGCAGAAACCATTCGCCGCTTCGGCCCCCGCCTGCGCGCGGACAGCCGACGCCACGGCTTCCGGGCGGCGCTCGCCCAGTCCGAGGCCGGCGTCGACGGCTTCGCCACGGCCTGGCTGACCCCCGCGGACCTCCCCGCGGACCGTGCGTACGGGCAGGTCGCCGCCCAACTCGGCCCGGCCCGCGTCCGCCGGCTGCTGACCGGGGCTCTGGAGGTCGACGAACTCGCCGTACGCCCCTGCGCCCGCGGCCGCGGCACCGGCCGCGCCCTCCTCGCCGAGATCACCGCCGACGCCCCCGACGGCCGCGCCTGGCTGCTGACCTCCCGCCTCGCCACCGACACGGTGGCCACGTACCGCCGCCTGGGCTGGCACGAGGTGGCCCCGCTGCCGGGCGTGCCGGAGCACACGGCGGTCGTCGTCTTCCTGGCGCCGCGCCATCCTGGCGCCGCCGGGCCGTGACCGCGGCACGCCGCGGCCGACGATGGCGCCGCCGGCCCGCCTCCCACCGTCGCGCGCGACCGGGGTCCCCCGCCCGGCCTGCCCCCGCCACGGCCGGTGACGCCGGTCCGCACCTGACCGCCCGGGCGGCCGGGCGCCGTCCCCGCCACGGCCGGTGACGCCGGTCCGCACCTGACCGCCCGGGCGGCCGGGCGCCGTCCCCGCCACGGCCGGTGACGCCGGTCCGCACCTGACCGCCCGGGCGGCCGGGCACCGTCCCCGCCACGGCCGGTGACGCCGGTCCGCACCTGACCGCCCGGGCGGCCGGGCGCCGTCCGCCCGACTCTGACCGCCCTTCCGCGGCCGCGGGTGGCGGTCCATCCCCTTCTGACCGCGCGCGGCCGTCGGCCGTCGGCGATGTCGGCCGGCCCGCCTCTGACCGCCCGGCCGCCGGCGGTGTCCGCACGCCCGCCCGCCCCACACCGCCCCGCCGCGTCCGGCAGGGTCCGCCCGTCCAGGACCGCTGTGCCGTGAGCGGCGGTGCCGGTCCGTACACCTGACCGCCCCGCCGCCGGCGATGCCCCGCACTCCCGCCCCCGGGCACACCCGCCACGCCAGGCGGTGTTGGTCCGCCGCGCCCGGCGGTGTCAGCATCCGCTCCGGCATCCCCGCCGCGCCCGCCGGTGTCGGTCCGTCCGCTCCTGGCGGCAGCGCCGTGCTGGCTGGCGTCGGTCCGTGCGCTCCTTACCGCCGCGCCATGCCGGGTGGTGTCGGTCCGCCCGTTCCTGACGGCTGTGTCGCGCCAGGGGGTGTCGGTCCGTCTGCCCTGTCCGCCGTGCCGCGAAGGGCGGTGCCCGCACGCCGCCCCAGGCATGCCCGACCCGCCGTACCAGGCGGTGTCGGTCCACCGACCACTCCCGCCGCGATGCGACAGGCGGTGTCCGCACGCCTGCCCCGGGCACACCCGCCTCGAGCCACCCGGCGGTGTCGGTCCGGCTGTTCCGTCCGCCGCGCTGCGAAGGGCGGTGTCCGCGGGCCCGCCCACGGGCATACCCGCGGCATGATCACATCGCACACGCGCACCCCCCGGGCCCGTACGCCCGTACGCCCCCGGCGGCGACCGCCGGCCGCACCCGTGCCGGGTTTCCGCCGCCAGTTCAGGCTGGCCACCCGGAGGCAGCTCGTCGCGTCCGGGATTCCCGCCGGAACCATCGCCTCCCGAAGCCGGCCCGGCGGCCCGTGGCAGCGGCTGCTGCCCCGCGTCTACCTGTTGCAGACCGGGCCTCCGGACCACCGCCAACGCGCCCTCGGCGCCGTCCTGTACGCCGCCGACCCGGGCTCCGACCCGCTCTCCGGCGACACCGCGGTCCTGACCGGCGGCGCCGCCCTGTCCCTGCTCGGCATCCCCGAAGCCCCCCGCGCCCCGGCCGACGTGCTGGTCCGCAGCCCGCGCCGTCCGGCGGGGACCCCGGAGGTCCGTACGCTGCCGACGGCGCGTTGGCCGGCGCAGACGATCACGGTCGCCGGCGTCCCGAGCACCCGCCCGGTCCGGGCGGCGGCCGACTACGCCGCCCGCGCCACCGACCCGCAGCAGCTCCGCGCGGTCCTGGCCCGCGTCGTCCAGTCGGGCTGGTGCCACCCGCACGACCTGCACGCCGAACTCCGCACCGCCCGCCTCCTGCGCCACCCGCAGATCCGCGCCGCCGCTGCCGAGCTCCTCGCCGGGATCCGCTCGCCCGCCGAGGCGCAGGCCCGCGACGCCCTCACCGCGGCCGGGCTGCCGCCGCCGCTGTGGAACGCCCGCCTCTACACCGCGGACGGCGCCTTCCTCGCCGCCCCGGACGCGTACTGGCCCGACGAGGGCGTGGCCCTGGAGGTCGACTCCGGGGAGTACCACTACACCCGCGACGCCTGGCAGGCCACGCTCCGCCGCCGCCTGCGCCTGGAGGCCCACGGCATCCTGGTGGTGAGCGCGACCCCGTCGATGGTCCGCGACACCCCGACCCAGGTCACGTCGGCGATCCGCACCCTCCTGACCCTGGCAACAACCCGCCCCACCCCACCGACGGCGACCCTGCGCGGCCACCACCAGTTGCTGCTGTTCGACGGGAGAGAAGGAGGCGCCGCCGGTCGGATGACGTCCTGAACTGATCGAAAGGGATTGACTCGTGCAGTGATTTGCATAGCGTCATGCCATGACGATCCGGGCTTTGCTCCTTGAGGTGGCTGACACGTACGACCAGAAGGCCGGCACGCGGACCCATGTGCCCGGCCAGCAGGTCTTGCGGGACGTGGCCAAGCGCGCCGACCTGGGGGTGCCGGAGGGGCTCGTCGTCGCCGGGTACGGAGGCAAAGGGACGGCCGCAGCCTCGCCGTGGATCGGCGTCTTCGACGAGGCGATCAACACCAACCCCAAGAAGGACCTGTACCTCGCCTACATCTTCAGCACGGACCTGACCTCGGTGACCCTGACGCTCCAGCAGGGGGTCACCGAACTCAGCGAAAAGATCAAGAACAAGCAGCCGTTCCTGGCGCACCTGCGGCGCCACGCGGCGCGGCTCGCAGCCGCCCTCCCGCAGTCGCTCACCAAGGACTGGAACCACCGTCCGGCGCTGGGTGGAGGGGACCGGCCGGAGGCGTACGCGGCGGCGAGCGTGGCCGCGCGCCGGTACGAGATAGCCGACATGCCGCCGGAAGAAGAGTTGCAGCGCGACCTGCGTGCCGCGACGAACCTCCTCCAGCGTGCCGCCGCGGCAGAGTCCGCGTGGCGGGCCGCGCGGGACGACGACGACCTCGACGTGCCGGTCCTGCCGCAGCAGCGCACTTCCGGCGAGGAGGGCGGCGAGTCCTCCGAATGCACCACCATGGAGGCCCCGAGCGCCCCGCCGGCAACCGTCGTGCGTGCAGCGGGCTTCAAGCCGCGCAACAGCGGCGACTACATCGCCCACATCGCTGCCCACCAGCAGGTGAAGAGCCGGAAGCACGAAGAACTGATCAAGGACTTCGCTGCGTACATCAGCAAGCGGGACTACACGCCGAAGAACCAGCACGTCCACCCGAAGGACCTGACCCTCCAGCCGTCCGACGCGGAACATGCGCCGGCGCCGGACGGACGGGAGTGGCTGGTTGAGGCGAAGGTCGTGCGCAAGGGCCGCGCGGACACCGCCGTACGGGAGGCGATCGGGCAACTACGGGAGTACAGCTACTTCCTGTACCGGGAGAAGCAGCTTCCCGCACCCCACCTGATCGCGCTCTTCTCCGAGGACATTGGTGTGTTCGCGCCCTACCTGGAGGACCAGGGCATCTCCGCGATCTGGCAGACAGCCGACGGCTGGGCCGGCACCTCGACCGCTGCCGCCTGGGGCATGGTCGACTGACGGCCCGCTGCTGGCCGGACTCCTACGCGGCGCCGTGGCATTCCGAGTACGGCTTGGTCGACGTGCACCAGCACGGGGCGTTCGGGGGCGGGGGCCAGGGGGTGGCCTTGCCTCGGGCTGCCAGGGTCGTCGCGTACTCCGGGAGGAGGGACGGGGATGCCGGGGAGGTCTTCTCCGACGCCGCGAACGCCTCGTACGACGGGACGCTTGCCGTGACGATGCCGAGGTTCGTCGTGCCGGAGGCGGCCAGGGCGCGCAGGGACGCCTCGACCTGGGCCAGGTGCGCGTCGTGCGAGGGGTATTCCGCGGCCAGCGTCGGGTAGCCCGTCAGGAGTTCGGCCAGCTCGCGCTGCGGCCAGTGCAGGATCGCCACGGGGAACGGGCGGGACAGGGCCGCGCGGCGGTCGCCCAGCTCCGCGCGGAGGCGGGCGATCTCGGCGCGGAGCTCGGCCGGGTCGTCGGAGCCGAGGGCCCAGATGCGCTTGGGGTCGTGCAGCTCGTCCAGCGGGATCGGGCCGGTGTGGCGGGTGTCCGCGACCATGTCCCAGTCGTCGTGCGGGAGTCCGAGGAGGCGGCGGACGCGGTGCCGGCCGGTCAGCAGGGCCGTCGTCGCCCGGGTGAGGGGGGCGTCCTCCGAGATCAGGAGCGTGGCCGCCTGGGTGAAGCACTCCTCCGACGCCGCCAGCTCGTCGTGGGCTTCGAGGGCCTCGGCGATGACCTCCCAGGGCGCCGGGTCCGCGGGGGCCGCGGCGCGGATGCCCTGGATGAGGGCGCGGGCCTCCGGCTCGTGCCCGTACTCCCACAGGTTCGCCGCCTGGAGCGCCTTGATCAGGTGCGGGTCGGCCGGCTCGCCGGCGAGGAGGCGGTCGTAGAGGGCGCTCGCCCGTTCCCGTGCGTCGGCCAGTTCGAGGTGGGCGGCGGCCTGGAGCAGCAGGGGCTCCTGGTCCTCGGGGTAGCGGGTCGCCGTGCGGATCAGGCGCTCGGCTTCGGCGATGTGCTCTGCAGGCGTGTCGGGGCGCATGGTTCACACCGTACTGCCGCTGGTCTGTTGGCGGGGGAGGTCTTAAGGTGCGCCCCGTGCGGGATCACATGCGTGTGGTGGTGCAGGGGCGCGGCGGGCGCTTGCGCCGGGGCGGTCCCGCACGGGTGCTGTGGGCGGCCGCAGAGTCGACCGTCACGCTGGGTGTGGTGCTGTTGTTGCTGGTGGTTCACCAGGTGTGGTGGACGAACCGGCAGGCCGCGGCCGCCGCGGGGCGGCGGGTCGCCGCGCTGGAGGAGGCCTGGCGGACCGGGGCGGGGGCGGAGGCCAGGGCGGGGGCGGCAGGGGAGCCCGTCGCATCGCCGGGGCCGGCCGGGGCGTCGCCGTCGCCGTCGGAGGCTGCCGGCGCGGGTGGGGCAGCCGATCGGCCGCGGGACGGGGCGGCGTACGGGGTGCTGCGCATTCCGCGGCTCGGGGTGGCCGTGCCCGTCGCGCGCGGGGTCGACAAGCGGAGCGTGCTCGACAAGGGGTACGCCGGCCACTACCCCGGGACCGCCGAGCCCGGCGCGCAGGGCAACTTCGCGCTGGCTGGGCACCGCAACACGCACGGGGAGCCGTTCCGGTACCTGAACCGGCTGCGGCCTGGCGACGAGCTCGTCGTCGAGGTCGGGGGGCGGCGGTACGCGTACACCGTCGACCGGGTCCTGCCCGAGACGGCGCCGCGCGACACCGGCGTGATCGCCCCGGTGCCGAGGAGCGCGGTCCGGCCGGCGTACGGGTACACCGAGCCCGGCGCGTACATCACGCTGACCACCTGCACGCCCGAGTACAGCTCCCGGTACCGGCTCGTCGTGTGGGGTGTGCTCGCCGGGAACCGATCCGGGGGCCGGGGCGTTGTCGGTACGGCTGGGTAGGATCGATCACCAGTACGCACATGCGCGGTGGAGAGGGGGCGGTCGACGTGGACGGGCTGGACAGCTCGCGCCGGGCGGGTTCGTTCCGGGCGCTGCTTGCGGCGTTCGCCGGCGCCGCCGCGCGCCTTGCGCCCCTGCTGCTGCTCGCCGGAGTCCTCGGGCTGGCCTCCGGGCAGGGCGGGCAGGGTGCGGTCGTCGTCGCCCTCGCGGCGGTGGCCGCCGCCGTGTCCGTGGGCGTCGCCGCCCTCGCGGCGCGGCTGGTGCGGCCCGTGCCGCCGCACCGAATACGCACGGCGATCCGTGACCGCGAGCAGCGCACCGCGTTCCTGCCGCAGCGCGATCCCGACGCCTCCGGCCGGTCGCGGCCGAGGGCACCCGGCCGTCTCGTCCCGACGGCCGCGTAGGGGCGCGCACAGCGCACCGCCACCCCCGGATCGCTTTCGCACCATCCGCTTTTGCTGTCGTGCCCCGCGCGGCTCGTCACGCCGAAATGCACCACTTCGACGTTCGACGAGACCCCTCGGAGGGCCCGCGTGTCCGTTTTCACCCGTGTTGTTGTCGAGCTGGGCCGGTTCCTGGAGCCGGCCCTGGCCGAGTCCGCGACCGCTGCCGCGATCGTGCTGTTCACCGTCCTCGTACGGCTCGCCCTGCACCCCCTCAACAGGGCCGCCTTCAAGGGCGCGACCCCCGTGGCCGGCTGCCTGCCGGTGCTGCTCCAGCTGCCGGTGTTCTTCCTGATGTACCAGGCGTTCACCACGTCGGAGGAGCTGCTGGGGCACCGCCTGTACGCGGCGCCGCTCGGCGGGACGTGGGCCGGTGCCCTGGGGGACGGCGGCCTGTTCGGCGCGCAGGGGCTGGTGTACCTCGCGCTGTTCGCGGTGATCGCCGCCGTTGCGGCGTGGAGCACGGTACGCGGGCGGCGGGCAGCGGCTGCCGCTGCCGCTGCGGCTGCCTCAGCGCCGGCCGTACGGGCCAAGGCTGCGGCGGGTCGTTCCGCGGCCGGCGTGCCCGAGCTGACCGCCGAGCAGCAGGAGGCGATGCGCCGACTGGGCGGCGTGCTGCCGCTGCTGTCCTTCGGGACGCTGGTGACGGCCGCCGTCGTGCCGCTGGCCGCCGGCCTGTACCTGGCCGCCACCACGGCATGGTCGGTTGCCGAGCGTGCATGGCTGGAGCACCGCAGGGACCGCCGCCTGGCGGTTGCCGAGAGCGGGGCGGCCGGCTAGGCGGCGGCGCACGGGTGGGTCGGCGGTCGAAGGGAGGGCGGCTGCCTGGGCGGCCCGGCGGGTGGCGGTGAGCCGGTGCGCCGGAAGGTGCTCGGCGGCTGGCTGAGGCCGCCCAGCGGGCGCCCACAGCGCGGACGCCGAATCACGCTGCGGGTCTCCCCGCCTGGTGGAGGTGCCCTGCTTGCAGGGCCGGCGAGCGAGCCTCAGCGGCTCTCAGCGGCCCGCTGCGGCCGGTCGAGGTGCCGCTCGCAGGGCCGGCGAGCGAGCCGCCGCGGCCCTCGGCGGCCCACTTGCGGCCGGCCGCGGCGGCCTCCCCCGGGTCGGCGCATGTGTGTCACCTCGCCCGAGTGCGCCCGGCGAGCGGGGGCGCCGCCGTGATCGGCCTTCGGGGGCGCGGCACCGTGGTCAGTGACACGGCGGCACAGGCGCGCCGCGAGCGCCGGTGGCCACCGTCGGCCGGGTCATCGCCCGCGGGCCGGGGCCACTGCGGCCAGCGCTACCGCCGGTCGTGCTCCCGTGGGTCGACGCCACTGCCGGGCCGGGGGTACAGCCGTACGGGTTGCCGTGGTCGGGGTGCCGACGCGACTGGTTCGCGCGGCGCGGCGCGGGGTGCCGAGGCGCCTGGTTCGGGCGGCCGCGGGGCGGCGGCGCGGCTGGGCGGTGCGGACGCGAGGTGTCGATGCTGCGGCTGGGCGGTGCGGACGCGAGGTGTCGATGCTGCGGCTGGGCGGTGCGGCTGCGGGGTGTCGATGCTGCCGGTCCGCGCGGACGACGGGTGTCGCTGCGGAGCTGGGCGGTGCGGACGCGAGGTGTCGATGCTGCGGCCGGGCGGTGCGGCTGCGGGGTGTCGATGCTGCGGCTGGGCGGTGCGCCTGCGGGTGTCGATGCTGCCGGTCCGCGCGGACGACGGGTGTCGCTGCGGGAGCTGCCGGGGCGGGCGGTCCGCAGGGTGGTGTTCCAGTCCGTGAACAGGGGGTTGCGGGTGGAACGGGGTTCTTGGAGGATCGACCAATCCTCCGATGGCCGCACTCCATCGTCCGGCCCGGGGCACGCCCATGGGCCGACCACCCACGACCACGGGAGAATGCCCATGAAGCTGCTGCGTGTCGGACCCGTCGGGGCGGAGCGTCCCGCACTCCTCGACCGGGACGGGATCCTGCGGGACCTGTCCGGCCTGGTCGCGGACGTGGACGGAGCCCTCCTCGCCGACGACTCCGCCCTGTCCCGGGTGCGCGCCGCGGCGCAGGCCGGGTCGCTTCCGGTACTCGACCCGGAGGGACTGCGGATCGGCGCCCCGCTGGGCCGGATCGGCAAGATCGTGGGCATCGGGCTGAACTACTTCGGGCACGCCGCCGAGATCGGGGCCGAGCCGCCGGCCGAGCCGATCCTGTTCCTGAAGGCCGCCGACACGGTCGTCGGCCCCGACGACACCGTGCTGATCCCGCGCGGCAGCGTGAAGACGGACTGGGAGGCCGAGCTCGGCGTCGTCATCGGCAGCACCGCCCGGTACCTGGAGTCCGCGGAGGAGGGCCTGGCGCACGTCGCCGGGTACGTGCTCGTCAACGACGTCTCCGAGCGCGAGTTCCAGATCGAGCGCGGCGGCACCTGGGACAAGGGCAAGAACTGTGAGACGTTCACGCCGGTCGGCCCGTGGCTGGCCACGGCCGACGAGATCCCGGACCCGCAGGCCCTCGACGTCCGGCTGTGGGTGAACGGGGAGCTCCGGCAGGACGGCAGCACCGCCGACCAGATCTTCCCCGTCGGCGAGGTCGTCCGCTACCTGAGCCGGTTCATGACGCTGCACCCCGGCGATGTCGTCATCACGGGCACGCCGGGAGGCGTGGCGATGGGGCAGCCGGAGCCCAAGCCGTACCTGCGGGCCGGCGACGTCGTCGAGCTGGAGATCGACGGGCTCGGGCGGCAGCGGCAGGAGTTCAAGGGCGCCTGAGCCGCCACGCCCTCCGGGCGCCCGGCCCCCGCCCCGAGCCGGCCCCCGCCCCGAGCCCGCCAAGGGCCCGGGGCCGGGGCGCCCCGTGTCAGCGTGCGGCTTCCGCGGTGCGGCGGCGGCGGGCAGCGACCAGCAGGCCGGCGCCCGCGCCCAGCGCGGCCGCTCCGGCTCCTGCCGCGACCGCGAGCTGCGCGTTCGCGCCGGTGCTCGCGAGCGGGCCCGTGCCGCCGGCCGGCGCGGCGTTGTTGCTGCTGCTCGTGGTGCCGGTTGCGCCGCCGGAGCCCGAGCCGGAGCCCGAGCCGTCGGTGCCCGCTCCGGCCCCGGCACCGTTCTTGCCGTCGGAACCGCCCTTCCCGCCGCCGTCCTTGCCGCCGTTGCCACCGCCCGCGGCCTTGTCCTTGTCGCGGGCCGTGTGCTGCCCGGTCGCGAGGAACTCGGCGCGGTCCGCGGGCGTTCCCTCCAGGGCGGCGTTGGCGGCCTTCTTCAGTTCCGGCCCGGCATCGGCGAGCATGGCCCGGATCAGGGCGGTGTTGTCGGCGTCGCGCAGCTCGTGCTGGGTGGTCGTCACGAACGTGCGCAGCTCCGCCGGGGTGGGGTTCTTCTCCAGCAGCGCGATGATGGCCGCCTTCAGGCCCGGCCCGGCGTCCTTGAGCGCGCCCAGCAGCACGACCCGGTCGTCCTCGGCGCGGACCGTGTGCTGCCCGGTCTCGACGAACGCGCGGACCTCCTCCCGCGTCCCGCCGTCCAGCAGCTTGTTCACCGCCTTGGTGATGCCCGGGCCGGCGCCCTTCAGCATCTTCGCCAGCTCGACCTTGTCGTCCTCGAAGCGGGCGACGTGCTGCCCGTTCTGCAGGAACTCCGTGATCGCCTCGCGGGTGTTGGCGGTCAGCGCCTTGCCGGCGGCCGCGCGCACCGCCTTGCCGCCGGCCTGCGCGATCTGCGCGACGCGCACCCGGTCGTCCTCCAACTGCTCCTGCGCCCATTCCACTTCCAGGAAGCGCCGCATGTCCGCGGCCGTCCCCTTCAGCGCCTTCTCGGCGGCCTCGCGGACGCCCCGCCCGCTCGCCGGGTCCGCCAGGATGGCCTGGATCGCGGCCCGGTCCTTCGCGGCCTGCGGGTCCTCGTCGGGCTTCGGCGCCGTCGTGCCGTCGGTGCCCGGGCCGGTGTCGGGGGCGGTCGGGGACGCCGGCAGGCCCGGCGCCGTGGTCGTGGCGCCGGCGGCGAAGGCCGGCGAGGCGATCAGGACGGCCGGGGCCATCGCGGCCGTCGCGGCCGTCGCCACGATCGAGGCGATCCGGGGCAGCTTCACAGAAACAGTCCGTTCTTCACACGTGTGATCATCTTCAGTTTTCGAAGGATACGGTCACCCCGTCCCGGGAGGAGACCCGTGCGGCCTCCAGCACCGCCAGGCACTGCGCCGCCTCGTGCGCGCTCACCGGCACGGGGCCCCCGTCACGGAGGGCCGCCGCCACGGCCGCGTAGTACGCCGGGTAGTCGCCCGGCAGCGTCGGCACCGGCGTCCCGCCGCCGGTCGCCGGGGACTCCCCGGATCCCAGGCGGCCCCACAGGTGCTCCGGCTCCACACCCCACGGCGTGCCCGTGGTCCCGGGCCGGTGGCCGTCGCGCAGGGCGGCCTCCTGCGGGTCCAGGCCGTACTTGACGAACCCGGCGCGGGAGCCGAGGACGCGGAAGCGCGGGCCGAGCTGCGCGGCGGTCGCACTGACGTACAGGTGGGAGCGGACGCCGCTCTCGTGCGTGATCGCGATGAACGTGTCGTCGTCCGCCTCTGCGCCCGGCCGGCGCACGTCCGCCTCCGCGTACACGGCGGCGGCCGGTCCGAACAGGACCAGCGCCTGGTCCACGACGTGGCTGCCCAGGTCGTACAGCAGCCCGCCGATCTCCTCGGGCGCGCCGGACTCGCGCCAGCCGCCCTTGAGCTGCGGGCGCCACCGCTCGAAGCGGGACTCGAAGCGCTGGACGTCGCCGAGTTCGCCGTCGGCGATGAGGCGGCGCACCGTGAGGAAGTCGTTGTCCCAGCGGCGGTTCTGGAACACCGACAGGAACGTGCCCGTCCGGTCGGCGAGCCCGGCGAGCTCGCGGGCTTCGGCGGCCGTCCCGGCGAGCGGCTTGTCGACGACGACGGGGACGCCGGCGGACAGGGCAGCCGTCGCGAGCGGGACGTGCGTCTTGTTCGGGGAGGCGACGACGACCAGGTCGACGGCGCTGCCGCCGCTCCACAGCTCCTCGGTGGACGCCGTCACCCGCACACCGGGGTACGCCTCCTCGGCCTGCGCCCGGCGCGCCGGGTCGGAGGTGACGACGGTGTCGAGGACGAGCCCCTCGGTCGCGGCGACCAGCGGGGCGTGAAAGACGGACCCGGCGAGGCCGTAGCCGACGAGGCCGACGCGGAGCGGGCCCCCGCCGGCGTGCGGGGGCGGGGAGGCGGGGGAGGGCGAGCCCGGGGCGATGGCGTTCATGCCCTCCACTTTGGCAACAGTGTTGCCTAAGTGCAAGGAAGGGAGACAATGGCATGGTGGAAAGAGGCAGCGTCACCCCTGACGACACCAGCAGAAGCAGCCGGGACCCCCTGCCCGGCGCGAACCTGGGGGCACTCCGCGGCCACAACGACGCCCTCGTCCTCGGCCTCCTCCGCGCCGCCGGCCCCGCCGGCCTCGGCCGCGCCGACCTGGCCGCCCGTACGGGCCTCACCCCGCAGGCCGTCAGCAAGATCACGGCCCGGCTGCGCGCCGAGGGCTTCGTCGCGGACGCCGGCCGCGGCGCCTCCACCGGGGGCAAGCCGCGCACCCTGCTGCGGCTCGCCGCGGACGCCCGGCACGCGGTCGGCGTGCACGCCGACCGGGACGAACTCCGTGCGGTACGGGTCGACCTGGCGGGCACCGTCGTCGACCGGCTCCGCACCCCCCTGGACTTCGCGGCCGGCCCGGACGCGGTCGCCGCCGCCGTCGCCCGCGCCGTCCACCGGCTGGCCGGACCCGCCGGGGCGCAGGCCCTCGCCGGCGTCGGGGTCGCCGCGCCGGGCCCGCTCGACTGGCGCACCGGCGTGATGGGGCGGGTCACGGGCCACCCGCAGTGGGAGGGCCACCCGCTGCGGCAGGCCGTCGCGGACCGCCTGCGGCCCGGGGACGGGGTCGGGGACGGGAACGGCGGCTCGGGCCCGCCCGTGGTGCTGGACAAGGACACCAACGCCGGCGCCGCCGCCTCCGGCCCCGACTCCGGCACCTCCCTCTACCTGCACGTGGGCACCGGCCTCGGCGCGGGCATCCGGCTCGGCGGCGAGGTCCACCGCGGGCCCCGGTCCGCCGCGGGGGAGTTCGGGCACCAGGTTCTGCTGCTCGACGGGCCGCCCTGCCGCTGCGGCGGCCGCGGCTGCGCCGAGGTGCTGTGCCTGGCGGCCGTCGCCCGCGGGGACCTGCCCGAGGCGGCCCGGATCCTCGGCGAGGGCGCCGCGAACGCCGTCGCCCTGCTCGACGCCGACCGGGTGTGGCTGGGCGGACGGGTGGTGCAGCAGGCGCCGGAGGTCTTCACGGCGGGCGTCCGCCGTGCCCTGAAAGCCCGCGCCTTCGGCGGCCCCACCCCCGGGGTCGCCACGGCCCGCGCGGGCGTGGCGGAGGGCGCGGCGGAACTCGCCCTGGCGCCGCTGTTCGGCCGCAAGGCGTGACGTACCGCCGGGCGGATGGCTCGGCGGCCGGCGACCTGGTGGCCGGCAAGGACCCGGCGACCGGGCAGGATCCGGCAGCCGGGCACAACCTGGGCGGTCGGTGAGGACACCGGCGCCGGGGCGCGGCGGCCGGGCAGCATCTGGCGGCCGTGAGGGCAAGGGTGGCCGGGGGAGGACCCGGCGGCCGGGCGGTATCCGACAGCGGAGGAGGACCCCGGCGGCCGGTGAGGGCAGCAGCGCCGGGGGCGGCAGCCAAGCGGATCCTGGCGGCCGGTGGGGAATCCGGCGTCGGGGAGGACGGCAGCCAAGCGGGACTTGGTGGCCGGCGAGAGCCGGGGTAAGGGACAGCCTGGCGGCCGGGCGGTGTCCGGCAGCTGAGCAGGACGTGGCGGCCGGTGTGGAAACCGGCGTCGGCGAGGACGGCGGCCGGGCAGGACTTGCCGGCTGCTGAGGACGCGGGCGGCCGGGAGGCAGCTGAGCACAGCCTGGGCGGTGTCGGCGAGGACCCGGCACCGGGGATGACGGCAGGCAAGCAGGGCCCGGCGGCCGGTGTGGATGCCAGAGGCCGGGGGAGGGTGCGGCGGCCGGCGAGGACACCGGCGGGCGGCGCGGACCTGGCGGCCGGGCAGACTTCGGCATCGTGCAGGAAGCCGGCGGCCGGTCAGGATTCCGCGTCGGCCGCCGGGCCCGGCGGCCGGCTGTGGGCCGAACAGGCGGAAAGCGGCCGGCCCGGGCGCGGCACCGGCGGCGCAGCCTCGCGCGCGTGGGAACGTGCGGGGCAGGCCGTGGTGATTGTCGCCTCGTCCGACCGTCAGCCCGTCCGGCGAGCAGCGAAGCGAAGGTCAGCCATGCGACTGCGCAAAGCCCTTGCCCTCTGCGCCCTCCTGGCGGCCGTGGCCGCCCCGGCCGCCGCCGCGGCGGCAGCCACCGCGGACGTCGGCAACGGAAGCGGCGCCCGCCCGGCCCCCGCGCTCCCTTCCCGGGCCCGCGCCTCCTGCGGCGACGGCAAGAGCACCGCCTTCCCCATCGGCGCGCGGATCCGCGGGGGACCGTCCGTCTACCGCACGGGCGGCGGTTCGCAGAGCTGGTTCCTGGACCTGACCAACACCACCGCGAGCCGGTGCACGGCCATCCACCCCGTCGTGGTGCTGGCGGACGAGGCGCGCGCCCTGCGCGCCGACCACCTCCGGATGGACTTCGACACCCCCGAGGGGACCCTGCCCGTCAGCCTGGAGGAGAGCGACCGCGACGAGATCATCGCCGTCTTCGACGGCGGTGACGCCTTCTCCGGCTACACGCTCGACGCCGGCGGCTCCCTGACCGTCAAGGTCCACCTGGCCTTCGCGCCGGACGCGCCCCCCGGCGAGGTCGTCGCGGACGCGGCCGTCGTCCAGCGGCGCGGCGACGACGGCGACTGGGTCGGCGAGGCCGGCGGCTACCGCTTCACGGTCGAGTCAGACGAGGAGCCCGTCCAGGCCGGCTCCCTCGCCCACACGGGCCCACAGGACCGCCACGGCGCAACCGTGGCAGCCACCGCCGTCACGACGGGCGCCGCCCTCCTCCTGGCGGCCCACCGTCTCCGCCGCCGCACGCAACCCCCGGTCCCACGCCGAACGACTGCCTGACCGGCACGCCGCCCGGCCCCGTGCCTCCCAACGCCGGGCCCGCGGCGAACCGAACCCATGCCGCGATGCGCGATGCGCGCCGGCGCCGGACGCGCGGCTCGCCGCAGCACCAACCACCCGCGTGCTGCCCCGCGGGCGCGCCCCTCGCCAACGGCGCCGGATTCCGGCCCGGTTCGGCTTCGGCGGTGCACGGGCCGTCGACCTGGCCGCCACCGCCGTCGCCCGTCTCGGCGTTTCCGCCGCGGGCCTCGGCGACGTGCCGCCCGCCGTCTCCGACGGGGACCCCTTCGACGCCCTCCGCCCCCAACTCCGCACTTGCTCCGACGAGACGGCCGTCCCCGCCGCCACCGGCGGCTTCACGCACACCCCGCCCGCCGGACGGTCCGTCGACAACTCCCGCACGGGCAGCGGCGGCGCCACCTGGTGGGCCGGATGGACCTTCACCGCCGACGAGTCCTGGTCCCGCTCCCCATCAGGCCAGTGGCGCGAGCCGAACGTCCGCTCCCGCGGGGCCCCGCACCGGCACCTTCGACTCCACGTCCGCGGCCCCCAAGTGGCCCGTCAAACGGCGGCAGTACGTGAGCCCTCCGCGACCGCACGCACCACCGGCACGAGCCCGGCCGGACCGCCCACGTGCTCGTCTCGTACGACGGCGCCGCCCCGCCGTCGTCAGGACCCGCCCCGTCGACGCCGTCGCCTTGAACGAGGCGGTCACCCTCCGGATGCCGCCCGGCGCCTCGACGTGCAGGTCCGCTTCCGGTGGGCCGGCGACAACCGCTGGTACCGGGCCGTCGGCGGCGTCACCCTCCGCTGACGCCGCCCCCGGCCCGTCCGGGCCGTGGACGCCCCGGGACGTCCGACGCCCGCCCCGCTAGGGTGGCGGTACAGACCACAGTGCACGGGGCCGGGACCGGGTCAGGGGCAACGGCCACCCGAGAGCGGAGAACAGTCCAGTGGCAGAGCGCAAGCCGATCGAATCCTGGCTCACCGACATGGACGGGGTCCTCATCCACGAGGGCACGCCGATCCCCGGGGCCGACGCCTTCATCAAGCGGCTGCGCGAGTCCGGCAAGCCCTTCCTGGTCCTGACGAACAACTCCATCTACACGCCCCGCGACCTCCAGGCCCGCCTGAGCCGCATGGGCCTCGACGTCCCCGTCGAGAACATCTGGACGTCCGCGCTGGCCACCGCCAAGTTCCTCGACGACCAGCGCCCGGGGGGCACCGCATACGTCATCGGCGAGGCGGGCCTGACGACTGCGCTGCACGACATCGGCTACATCCTCACGGACCACGACCCGGACTACGTCGTCCTCGGCGAGACCCGCACGTACAGCTTCGAGGCGATGACGAAGGCGGTCCGCCTGATCAACGCGGGCGCCCGCTTCATCTGCACCAACCCCGACGAGACCGGCCCCTCCACCGAAGGCCCGCTGCCGGCCACCGGCGCCGTCGCCGCGCTGATCACCAAGGCGACCGGCAAGCGCCCGTACTTCGCGGGCAAGCCGAACCCGCTGATGATGCGTACGGGCCTGAACGCGATCGGCGCCCACTCCGAGACCAGCGCCATGATCGGCGACCGGATGGACACCGACGTGCTGGCCGGGCTGGAGGCGGGCATGCAGACCTTCCTCGTGCTGACCGGCCTGACCAAGGTCGAGGACACCGAGAAGTTCCCCTACCGGCCCACGAAGACGGTCGACTCCATCGCCGACCTGGTCGATCTCGTCTGATCCGTTCGGGTGCGCGGCGCGCCCCTCCGGATGCGGAGCGCGCCGCGGCGCGTGAACCTCCTTGAGAGGAGGTTCACCATGCGCAGTGCTCTGATCGCCGTACGTGTCCGCCGCGGGGTCCGCGCGGGCGGGGTGGCCGCGGTCCTGGCGGCTGCGGCCGCGCTGGCGCCCGCCGTGCCCGCCGCCGCAACCGGGCAGAACCACGGGACCGTCTCGGTCGATCCGCACCGGGCGGCGCCCGGGGCGCAGGTCAAGGTGCACGTGACCGGCTGCAAGGGCCGCTGGGCGGTGGCGAAGTCCTCCGTCTTCGTCTCCGAGGTCCACCTGTCCGCCGGCCACGGCAGCGACAAGGCCGACAAGGCCGAGAAGCCGGAGAAGCCCGGCGGCACCGACAAGGCCGACGAGCCCGCGAAGGCCGCCGGGGCCGCCGCCAAGCCCCTGTGGGGCGACGCCGTGATCAGCTCGCGCGCCCGGCCGGGCCGCCACGAGGTCACCGTCCGCTGCGAGGCGGACGAGCTGCGCGGCACCGTCGAGGTCGTGGCGCACGGGCAGGGCCACGACACGCGCCCCGAGCCGCACACGTCGCCGGTCCACCCGGTCCACGCGGGCGGCGGCGGCATGGCCGCCGAGGTCGCCGACGCGTCCCGCATCGCCGGGCAGGCGGCGGCCGCACGCAAGGGCGAAGGCGGGGGCGAGGGCGACGGTCCGGGCCTGCCGCACACCGTGATCGGTGCGGTCCTGGCGGCCGCGGCCACCCTGGCCGTCGCGGGCCGGGCCCTGGTGCTGCGCCGCCGCCGCAGCGGCGAGTGAGGTCCGGGCGGTGACGGGCGCGGCCGGGCTGGGGCGGTCCGCCGGCGGGCGCCTGCTCGGCTTCGCCGCCTGGACGGTGCTCGTGCTCGGGCTGTGGCTGTGGGGCCGCGAGATCACCGGGATGCCGGAGCGGCCGGGCGCGGGGCCGTCCGGCGGGGCCGCCTACCCGGTGCCGGGGCTGCCCGCGGCGCACGCCCCGCTCGCGGCGTCGGTCCCCGTGCGGGTCGACGTGCCGTCGCTCGGCGTGCAGGCCCCCGTGGTCGCCCGCGGCCTCGACGCGCAGGGCGCGATCGACCCGCCGCCGTACGACCGGCCCGGCGCGGTCGGCTGGTGGGGCGCCGGGCCGAAGCCGGGCGCGGCCGGGGCCGCGCTGCTGGTGGGGCACGTCGACACCCGCTCGAAGCCGGCGGTCTTCTACGGCCTGAGCACGCTCCGGCCGGGCGCCAAGGTCCGGGTGGCGCGGGCCGACGGGGCGGTCGCCGAGTTCACCGTCGAGGACGTACGGGTCCACGAGCGCGCCCGCTTCGACGCCGACCGCGCGTACGGCCCGCTCGTGCCGGGGCGGGCCGAGCTGCGGCTGGTGACGTGCGGGGGCACGTACGACCAGAAGGCCGGCGCGTACACGGCGAACGTGGTGGTCTCGGCGTACCTGACCGGCCGCGCCGCCGCCACGCCCCCGGGCGGAGCAGGGCCGGGCGGCCGTACGGGTGCGAATCCGGGCGCGGGAGCGGCGGGAGCCGCGGGCGCGCCGGGGGCCCCGGGGCATCGGGCGGGGCCGGTGGTTCCGGTGCTCCCCGTGGGGCCGCCTGGAGGTCGGGCGGCATGACGAAGAAGCCCCTCGCAGTTCTCACTGCGAGGGGCTTCCCCTTGTCGTGCGCCGCCAGGGACTCGAACCCCGGACCCGCTGATTAAGAGTCAGCTGCTCTAACCAACTGAGCTAGCGGCGCCT
>NZ_BMTY01000004.1:61623-357926 GCF_014649915.1 Streptomyces toxytricini
CTCTACCCCACCTCCGGGGGTGCTCATGACCAGCCGCGCCCACCTTGTCCGATTAGCCCATGTTTGAGTGGTTTATCGTGCACGATATGTCTGGGTCGAGCCGAATCTGACGCCCCGACAGATTTGCGGCGGCCCCGATCAGCCACGAGCAGGGGAGTGGACGGAACCGCATGACGATGCAGCCCCCGGTGCATGTGCCGATGCCGACGCCCGTTTTCGAGGAGTACGAGCCCGCAGGCGACTGCGGCTGCCCGGGCTGCGCGGAGCGCCGGCGCTCCCTCGCCCGCGCCAGGGCCATACCGCTCCGGGACGGCGGCCACCCGGCCGCCCGGGGCGCACGCCGGGCGCTCGTCCTGGCCACGGCCGCGGGGGCCGTACTCGGCGGCGGCACGGCCTCGACCGCATTGGCGGCCCACGCCCCGGCCCCCGACACGGTGACGGGCACGGCCCCGAGCCGCGAGGCCCGCGCGGCGGGCGGCTCAGACACCGCGGACACCCGATCGGGGACCGCCGCGGACGCCCGCCCCGGGAGCGCCACGGACGCCCTCGGCCGTGACGCCGCCGGCACCCGGCCCGGGGCCGCCGAGGCCGCCCGTGCGGGGAGCGCCGGGGGTGCCCGTACCCGTGACGCGGCGGACACCCGGCCGGGGACGGACGAGGCCACCCGCACCCGGCCCACTGCGGACCCTCGGCCCGCGGACACCGGTAAGCCCCGACGGCCTGCCGCCGGCAGGGACGCCCGCCGCACCGACACGGCGCACGGCCACCCGGGCGACGTCCCGAGCGCCCGCCCAGGTCGGGACAACCCTGACCGCCCGGGCTCCCGGCCCGGCCAGGACATCCGCGACGACACCGGCGCCCGCCCAGGTCGGGAGGCCCGCGACGACCCGGGCTCCCGGCCCGGCAGGGACACCCGCGGCGACACCGGCGCCGGCCCAGGTCGGGAGGCCCGCGACGACCCGGGCTCCCGGCCCGGCAGGGACGCCCGCGACGACCCGGGCGCCCGCCCCGATCGGGACACCCGCGACGACCCGGCCGGCACCCCGCAGGGCGACCGCTCCCCGCTGCACGGCCGCCCCGGGCCGGTCAAGCCGGGCGGCGCGCCGGGCGCGCCCTCCTCGGTCCGGCGCATCGACCGGGCCACGATCATCAACCGGGCGAAGCTGTGGCTGGACGCGAAGGTCCCGTACAGCATGTCCTCGTACTGGACGGACGGATACCGGCAGGACTGCTCCGGCTACGTCTCCATGGCCTGGAACCTCGGCTCGAACGAGTGGACCGGCAGCCTCGACAAGTTCGCGACCCGGATCACCAAGGACGAGCTCCTGCCGGGCGACATGCTGCTCTTCCACAATCCGGCCGACCCCACCAACGGCTCGCACGTCGTCCTCTTCGGCGGCTGGGTCGACGAGACGCGCACGCACTACACGGCGTACGAGCAGACCCGCCCGGCCACGCGGAAGGCGGCGACACCGTACGGGTACTGGAACAACTCCTCCAAGTACGTCCCGTACCGGTTCACGGGGGTGACGGGCGGCCTCACCACCCCGGCCCCGGAGCCGGCCGCCCCCGACCCGGGTGCGGACCCGAAGCCGGCGGCGCCGTCGAAGGAGTACCCCGGGGCCGCGATGTTCGGGCCGGGCGCGGACAACCCGCACGTCGCCGAACTCGGCCGGATGCTCATCGAGCGCGGCGGCCGCCGCTTCTACCCCAAGGGCCCGAGCACGAAGTGGAGCGACGCCGACCGGCTGGCGACACAGGCGTTCCAGAGCGCGCAGGGCTGGACGGGCGCCGACGCCGACGGCATCCCCGGCCCGTACACCTGGCAGCTGCTGGTGGAGGGCGGGGGCAAGGACATCCGCCCGACCATCGACCCGGCGCCGGGCCCGACCGGGTCGCAGGCCGGCAGGCCGGGCGCCCCGGCCCGCCCCGGCACCCCGGCGGCTCGGCCCGCCCCGGCGGCACTTCCCGCCCCCGGCGCACCGGGCGCCTCCGCGCGGCCAAGCACCGGCGCCGCCCGACCGGGCACTGTCGCGATGCCTGCCTACCCGGGGGCGTCGGTGTTCCGCCCCGGATCCACCCACCCGTCCATCGCCGCCCTCGGCCGCCGGCTGGTGGAGAAGGGCTTCGGCAAGCACTACACCACAGGTCCCGGACCCGGCTGGAGCGAGGCCGACCGCCGCAGCGTCGAGGCGTTCCAGCGCGCCCAGGGCTGGCGCGGCGCCGCGGCCGACGGATACCCGGGCCCGGAAACCTGGCGGCGGTTGTTCGCATGACGGAGGCAACGATGTACCCGACGCTCACCACCTCCACCACCGGCACCCTCCGCGTGCCGCCCGTTTCCACCGGGGGCCTGCGGCCCCCGTCGGCCCCCGTCGTCCACGGCACGGGCACGATGCGCCCGGCCCCGCGGCCCGGCCGCCGCGGCCTGGCGTCCCTGCTGCCGACGGACCCGACGCCCCCGGCCTCGGCCGGCGTCGCAGCGGCCGGGACCGCCACGCCGACCCCGGGCCGCGAGGCCCCGGCCGCGGCGGTGCCGGCCCCGACGGACCCGCCGGTCTCGGACACCGCCGCGGCAGGACCGGCCCCGGCCGGTCCCGCGCCGGCGGCTCCGCCCGGCCCCGAAGTCCCCTCCGCCAGGCCGCCGGCCGGGGCACGGGCCGCCTCCGCACAAGGCCACGGGCGAACCCCGGCCGCGACCGAACCCGGAGCGCACTTCCACCCGCAGCCACCCGCCGCCCGCCCGGAACCGGTACCGGCGCCCGCGCCCGGCAGCCGCCCGCCCGGCCCCCGCCCGACGGACCCTCCGGCGCCGACCTCCACTGCTCCGTACGCTCGGCCCGGCGCGATCCCGCCGTCGCACCAGCTGCCGGGCCGTCCGGCCGCGGTGCCGGCAGGCGCCGCAGCCGAGCACACGGAACGGTCGGGACACGGCCCGGCGGGCACCCCCGCCCGGACCGCGGCCGGTCCGGAGGCCGTACCGGCAGCTGCCACCGCCGGGTACGCGGACCCGGGCGCGGCCCCGTCGGCGGCCGGACACGGCCCGGCGGGCACCCCCGCTCAGACCGCGGCCCGTCCGGAGGCCGTACCGGCAGCTGCCACCGCCGGGTACGCGGACCCGGGCGCGGCCCCGTCGGCGGCCGGACACCGCCCGGGGGACGCCCCCGCCCGGACCGCTGCCCGTCCGGAGGCCGCACCGGCAGGTGCCACCGCCCGGTACGCGGACCCGGGCGCCTCTCCTTCGCGGTCCGGCCACCGTCCGCCGGAGGCGCCGGCCCGCCCGGGGCGTCCGGAGTCCGTGCAGGCGGGAATCACCTCCCTGCGCGCGGACCCGGCCCCCCCGCCGGCCGGGCACAGGGCGTCGAGCCCGGCCGCGGTGGCCGTGGCGCAGACCCGGCTGCACATCGGCCCCGCGGCCCGGGTCGCCGTCCTGCCGGCACCGGTGCGCTCCCGGTGGGTCGCCGGGGTGCCGGGCGCCGTGGTCCTGACGGCTCGGGAGGTCCTCCTCCCGCACGGCCGGACCGCCGGCGACGACACCGCCCTCGGGGATGTCCCGGCAGCCCGCACCGAGCCCGGCCACGCGCCGGCCGCGCCCGCGGACGGCAACGGAACGGCCCCCGGCGGCGGGGGTGCAGCGGCGCCCGAAGCACCGGCCACGGCGACCCTGGACATCCCGCACCCCGCAGCCGCCCCCGACCCGCAGGCGACACCGCCCGCCGCCACCGAGCAGGACCCGCGCCCCGGACAGCACGGCGCGTCGCAGGGCAGGGCGTCCGCCACCGCGGCGGAGCCCGCCCCCGTGCCGGGCCGCCCGCAACCGGCGGATGCGCCGGACGCACCGGGCCGACACGCAACGGCGGACGCCGCCGTGGTGCCCGGCACCGGGGACGGGTCGCACGGAGCGCCCGGCGCGCATCCGGCGGACGCCGCCGACCTGCCGGGTCGGGCGGCAGCCGCCGCCGGCAAGCCCGGCTCCCTGAGCGGGCCGCTCGACGCGCAGGGCGCGCATGCGGCGGACACGGCCGGAGCATCGCGCCCGGACGGCCAGTCCTCTGTGCCGACCCGGTACGCGGCGGCAGGTGCCGCTGACCAGCCCGACATCGCGGACGGGCCTCACCTCGTGCCCGACCTGCATGTGGTGAACCCTGCCGACGCACCCGGCCCGTACGCGCAGGCGGACCCGTCCGGCCGGCCGGGCCGGTACGCCGCAACGGACGACGCCGCCGAGTCCGGCACCACGGATGGAGTGTCCACCCCGCACGCTTCAGCGGATTCTGCGGGCGGGCCCGCCCCGCAAGCGGCGGCCTCGCCGGGCGACCCGGGCCGGTATGCGACGGCGGGTGCCGCCGGGAGGTCCGGCCCCCGGCACCGGCCGCACGGCGTGCCCGCCGCGCATGCGGTGGACCCCGCCGAGACGTCGGCCCCCTGCGCGCAGCCGGATCCCTACGCGCACGCGGACACCGCCGGCGAGCCGGGCCCTTCCGCGGCAGCGGAAGCCGCCGGCGCGCCCCGCATCCCGGGCGGGACGCTCGGCGCGTACGCGGTGCACGGGTCCGGCGCGCCGGACCCGTACGCACCGGCTGACGCCGACGGCTTGCCCGGCATGGCGGACACGCCGGCCGGTGTGCCCGGCCCGTACGCGGCGGACTCGGCCGGTCGACCCGGTGCGTACGCGGCAGCCGACCCGGTCGGCAGTGGGTCTGCCTCCGGCTCTCCCGACGAGCCGGTCGGTGTGCCCGGGCCGGGTGTTGCCGGGGATGCCGCGACCGGTGATGCGGACGTGGAAGGGGAAGAGCACGCTGTGCCGGCGGGGCGGGGCTCCGTGGTGGAGATCGTCTCCCTGGCCGTGGCGCGCGGCGTCGAGGGCGGCAGCGGGGAGGCGGCGCAGGGCGGCGTGTCCTCCGCCGCGGTCCGCGGGGTGGACGTCACCGCCGTCCCGGTGCACCTGCCGTTCCCCGCCGAGCCGCGCACCCCCGGCGCCGGCACCCCGGCCGCCGCGCCGGGCCGGTCCGCCCGGCGTGCGGTGCCGGTGCCGCGGCCGGCTCCCGGGCGGCGGGTGCCGCGGGGGGACGACCGGCTGCGAGAGCACCGGGGGCCCGTCCTGCCCGGCTGGGTCGGTGTCGCGGTGGGCGGGCTCGCCCTCGGCGGGTGCCTGGCCGTGCTGTGGCGGGCCGGAGCCGTGCCGGACGAGTTCACGGCCGCGTTCGGTGTGGCGCCCCGCGCCTACCAGGGGCTGCGCGCCACCCACTGGCCGCCGCTCGCCTTCCTCGGCATCGTCGCCCTGCTCTCCCTCGGCGGCCTCGGCCGCGGCAAGGTCGGGCACGCCTGGGTGCTGACCCTGTTCGGCCGCTACCGCGGCACGGTCCGCCGGACCGGCCTCACCTGGGTGAGCCCGCTCCTCCTGCGCCGCCGGATCGACGTCCGCCTGCGCCACTGGCGCAGCGACCCGATGCCCGCGGTCGACTGCGGGGGCCTCGCCCTCCAGGTGGTCGTGCAGGTCGTCTGGCAGGTCAAGGACACGGCGCGGGCCGCGCTGGCCGTCGAGGACCACACCGAGTACCTGGCCGAGCAGGTCGAGGCGGCGATGGCGCGGGTGCTGTCGCAACTGCCCGCCGACGCCTTCCACGAGGACGCGCCGACCCTGCGCGACACGGAGGCCGTCGGCGAGGCGCTGACCAGGATGCTCGCCGCCGAGACCGAGGCGGTCGGCATCGAGGTGTACTCGGCGCAGCCGACGCGGATCGAGTACGCGCCCGAAGTCGCCGAGGCGATGCGCCGCCGCCGGGTCGCGGCGATCGACGCGAAGCACAGGGACACGGTCCTGACGTCGGTCGTGGACGCCGTCGACGACACCGTCCACCGGCTGACCTCGCGGGGCCTGGTCGAGCTGGACGACTACGAGCGGAAGGCCCTGGTGAAGGACCTCACCGTCGCCTTCTACACCGGCCGTTCCGAGTAACCGGCCCACCGCCGGCTCCCGGCTCCCGGCTCCCGGCTCCCGGCTCCCGGCTCCCGGCTCCCGGCTCCCGGCCCTTCGGCCCTCCGAGCCCCGGCCTGACGGCCCCGGCCCCGCCCCCACGGGCGGGTCGGGGCCGTCGCCCTGCCCGCGGGGGTGTCCTGTCTTCGGACAGCCCGCCGCCGCTCCCGCATTCGCCGCACGGCCCGTACGGCTTCCCGCGCGCCGAGGTCGGGCCGGGTGCGGGCGGGGTCCGGTGGTCCGGACCATCGGTTCCCGCAATGGTCTGGACATGGCCAACTGGCGTCAATAACCTGGGACTTGGTCTAGACCTGAAAACTCCGCCCGTGCGGCAGCGGACCCACCCGCGGCCGTCCCCACGCGTGCGCACGCTCTCGCGCTCTCTCCCCGGACCTCCCCCCCACGTTCAAGGAGCACCGCATCATGCGTCTCTTCCGCATGCCCTCACGCCTGCCCGTGCGCCCCTCCGGACGGGCAGGCTCCGCCGCCGCGCTCGGTCTCGCCGGCGTCATCGGGCTCGCGCTCGCCTCCGCGCCCTCCGCCAGCAGCCACGGCTACACCGACAGCCCGATCAGCCGCCAGAAGCTCTGCGCCAACCGGACCGTCTCGAACTGCGGCCCCATCCAGTGGGAGCCGCAGAGCGTCGAGGGCTTCAAGGGCTTCCCCGCGGCCGGCCCCGCCGACGGCACGATATGCGCCGGCGGCCACCCCGAGTTCGCGCAGCTCGACGACCCGCGCGGCGGCACCTGGCCCGCCACCCAGGTCACCTCCGGACAGGGCTATGCCTTCCGGTGGCAGTTCACCGCCAACCACGCCACCACCGACATCAAGTACTACGTCACCAGGAACGGCTGGGACTCCGGCAGGCCGCTCACCCGCGCCGCCCTGGAGCCGCAGCCGTTCCTCACCGTCGCCTACAACGGGGCCCGGCCCGCCATGACGACCGTCCACAACGGCGTCATGCCCGCCGGAAAGACGGGCCGGCACCTGATCCTGGCCGTCTGGACCGTCCACGACACCCCGATGGCCTTCTACTCCTGCTCCGACGTCCAGTTCTGACCCGCCACGGAACCGGAACCGGAGCTTTAACCGCCGCAGGAGCACCCGGCCGCGGGGGTGGTTTGGAGCACCCCCGCGGACCAGGTAGTATTTTCTCTGTCAGCAGGCGCCGCTAGCTCAGTTGGTTAGAGCAGCTGACTCTTAATCAGCGGGTCCGGGGTTCGAGTCCCTGGCGGCGCACCTGTCCTTCGGGCGGCTTCCGGTTCCACCGGGAGCCGCCCGAAGTGTTTCCCCGGCGTCCCTCGCACCGCGGCCTCTCCCGTGAGCCGCGTCACAAGGCCGGCAGGCCTACAGGGTGAGCGACAGCAGCAGCGGCGCGGCCTTCCGGTTCAGGGTCTCCGCCGCCGCCCGCAGCCGGTGCGCGTGCTCCACGGGCATCGACAGCGCCAGGCAGCCCACCGACGCGCCCGCGGTGATAGGCACTGCCGCGCAGACCGTCCCGAGCGCGTACTCCTGGAGGTCGAGCACCGGCACCGTGGCCGGCTGGCTGTCCAGCTTCGAGAACAGGACCCGCTCGCTCACGATCGTCTTCGACGTCAGCCGGGCGATCTTGTGCCGGGACAAGTGGTCGCGCCGCCCGTTCTGGTCGAGCTGGGTCAGCAGGCACTTGCCGACCGCGCTCGCGTGCGCCGCGGAGCGGAAGTCCACCCACTCGTGCACCTTCGGGGTGCGGGGGCTGTCCGCGAACTGCGTGATCCTCACTTCGCCGTCCACGTACCGGCTGATGTAGACCGCCGCACCCACCGAGTCCCGTAGCCGGTCCAGGGTCTCCTGCAGCTTCTCCTGCAGGGCCTGCTGCCGGTCCGCGCCCGAGCCGAGCAGGACCAGCGAGTCGCCTATCGCGTACGCGCCGTCCGACACCTCCAGGACGTACCCCTCGCGGCGCAGCATCAGGAGCATCGGAGCGAGATGGACCGCGGGCAGTCCGGTCTCGCGCGCGATCTGCTCGTCGGACACGCCGCCGGTGTGGCGGGCGATCGCTTCGAGCACGCGCAGGGCGTACTGCACCGAGTGGAACGGCGCGGTCGGCTCGGGCTTCAGCGCCACGGTCTCCCCCTAGCAGGTCGTTACCGCTTGCCGTACCACGATAGCCACCAAGAGGCGCATCCGGAGTGCCTGTTGGGGAGATTGATGGCCGGATAACGCCCTCCCGCCAGGACCTACGCCACTGGCATATGCCAGGGTCACGGGCCCGACCCCACAGCAGTGCAGCCGCCCCGGGAATGCCCGCCCCCGCTCCCCGGTTCGACTCCCCGTACGGACGTACGAGCGAGACGGGAGTTGCCATGAGTGACCACGGGGAAGCCGCGCGGGAGGCCCGCCCGGCCGGCGGCGCGCAGGAACCGGAATCCGGGGCCGCGCCCGCGCCCCACCCGGTCCGGGGCACCGCGCACGGCACCGCCCCCGTCCCGCTGTCGGTGCTGGACCTCGTCACCGTCGGCAGCGGCAGCACCGCGAGCGCGTCCCTGCGCACCAGCGTCGCCCTCGCCAAGCTCGCCGAAGCCCGCGGCTACCGGCGGCACTGGGTCGCCGAGCACCACTCCATGCCCGGTGTCGCCAGCTCCTCGCCCGCCGTGATCCTGGCGCACCTGGCCGCCCACACATCCCGCATCCGCCTCGGCTCGGGCGGCGTCATGCTGCCCAACCACGCCCCCCTCGCCGTCGCCGAGCAGTTCGGCACCCTGGAGGCGCTCGCCCCCGGCCGGATCGACCTCGGCCTCGGCCGCGCCCCCGGCACCGACGGCCGCACCGCCGCCGCCCTGCGAGGCCCCGGCCGGGCCGAGGAGGGCCACGACGAGTTCCCCCGCCGCCTCGCGGAGCTCACCCGCTTCCTCGACGACGACTTCCCCGACGGCCACCCCTACGCCCGGATCCACGCCGTGCCCGGCCCGGTGCAGGGGCCGGCCGGGCGCCCGCCGCTGTGGCTGCTCGGCTCCTCCGGCTTCAGCGCCCGCCTCGCCGGCGAGCTGGGCCTGCCCTTCGCGTACGCCCACCACTTCTCCGCCGCCGGCACGCTGCCCGCCCTCGACCTCTACCGGCAGACGTTCCGCCCCTCGGCCGCCCTGGACGCCCCGTACGCCGTGATCGGAGTGTCGGCGCTCGCCGCCGACACCGCCGCCGAAGCCCGCGCCCAGGCGCTCACGGGCGCGCTGTCGATGCTCCGGCTGCGCGCGGGCCGACCAGGCCTGATCCCCACCCCGGAGGAGGCGGCGGCGTACGACTTCTCGCCGCCGGAGCGGGAGTTCGCCGACGGCTGGCTGGCCAACGTCGTGCACGGCACCCCGGACGAGGTCCGCGCCGGGCTCGACGCGCTGGCCGCCCGCACCGGCGCCGACGAGCTGATGCTGACCGCGAACGCGCACGGCGCCGCCGCCCGGCTGCGCTCCTACGAACTCGTCGCGGACGCGTACGGGATGCCGGCGGGGGAGCCGCAAGGCGACTGACGGCGTACGAACGGGGTTCGGCTGGTTTGTTGCCGAAACCTTGCGGCAGCCTTTCCTAAGGCACCCTTAAACCGCTCGTCACCCGGGGTGACGAGCGGTTTTTCGTGCCCCTGCACGCCTCTGACGAGGGGATTTACCCCGCGAGTGGTCTAGTCCTTCTTTGGTCCAAACCATTGACGGCGCATGTCGGTGATCGCTATCACTTCTCCCACCCGGACCTCTTGCCCTCCCTCCCCACTTCCCCGGAGGCAGTACATGCACATCCGCAAACCCCTCATCGCGGCCGCCGCCACGGCCGCGCTGGCGGCCGGAGCCGTGGCCGGCCTCGCGGGGCTCGGCACCGCCCAGGCCGCGGACGCCGCCGCGGCGGCCGGCAGCAGCGGCAACATCCGCATCGCGTACTACGACCAGTGGAGCGTGTACGGGAACGCCTTCTACCCGAAGCACCTCGACACCCGCGGCATCGCGGGCAAGCTGGACGTCATCAACTACTCGTTCGGCAACATCCACCCCACCGACCTCACCTGCTTCATGGCCAACAAGGCCGCGGGCGACGACAACAACCCCAACGCGGGCGACGGTGCGGGCGACTCCTACGCCGACTACCAGAAGTCCTTCAGCGCGGCCGACTCCGTCGACGGCGTCGCCGACAAGTGGGACCAGCCGATCGTGGGCGTCTTCAACCAGTTCAAGGAACTGAAGGCCAAGTACCCCCACCTGAAGATCAACATCTCGCTGGGCGGCTGGACCTACTCCAAGTACTTCCACGACGCCGCGAAGACCGACGCGAGCCGCAAGAAGCTGGTCTCCTCCTGCATCGACCAGTACATCAAGGGCAACCTGCCCGTCGAGGGCGGCTTCGGCGGCCCCGGCACCGCGGCCGGCATCTTCGACGGCATCGACATCGACTGGGAGTATCCGGGCTCCTCCGGCGGCCACCTCGGCAACCACCACGGCCCCGAGGACAAGCAGAACTTCACGCTCCTGCTCGCCGAGTTCCGCAAGCAGCTCGACGAGTACGGCGCCGCGAACGGCGGCAGGAAGCTGATGCTGACGGCGGCCCTCCCGGCCGGCCAGGACAAGATCAAGTACATCGAGACCGACAAGATCGGCCGGTACTTGGACTACGCCAACATCATGACGTACGACATGCACGGCGCCTGGGACGGCGACGGGCCCACCTACCACCAGTCCCCGCTGCGGAACTCGCCGGCAGACCCGACCGACCCCATCGCGCCGGGCACCGAGAAGTACAGCATCGAGAACGCCATCGACGCCTGGATCGACGGCGACCCGGCCTACGGCATCGCCGGCGGCTTCCCGGCCGGCAAGCTGACGCTGGGCTACGAGTTCTACTACCGCGGCTGGAAGGGCGTCCCGGCGGGCACCGCAGGCGGCCTCGCCCAGCCCGCGACCGGCGGCTCCAGCCCCCGCCAGTACAGCCAGCAGGCGGGCATCGCCCACTACAAGGAGCTCGGCGGCATCGTCGACAACCCGGCGACGACCTTCTGGGACGACCAGTCGAAGTCCTCGTACTTCTACAAGGACGGCGAGTTCTTCACCGGCCTGAACCAGAAGTCCATCCAGGCCCGCGTCGACTACGGCAAGAGCCGCGGTCTCGGCGGGGCGATGATGTACTCCCTGCTCGGTCTGGACGCGGGCACCACGCTGCTGAACCAGATCTCGGACGCCCTCGGCGGCACCACCCAGCCGCCGACCACGCCTCCGACCACCCCGCCCACCACGCCTCCGACGACCCCGCCGACCACGCCGCCCGCGACGGGCTGCGGCTCCCTCCCGGCATACGCGGCCGGCACGGCCTACACCGGCGGCACGGAGGTCTCCCACAAGGGCCGCAAGTGGAAGGCCCAGTGGTGGACGCAGAACGAGGAGCCCGGCACCACCGGTGACTGGGGTGTCTGGAAGGACCTCGGCGCCTGCTGATCCCCCCACCCCGCGCCGAGCGGCCTGCCGCCCCGCACCCACCAGCCCGGGTGCGGGGCGGCGGTGCGTCGTGCGGCAGCCCGATCCGGACACCGGCCGGAGGCGGGCGCGGCACGCAGTGGCGCGGCGGGGCCCGGCCCCCTGGCGGGAGGCCGGGCCCGACGCGTTCCCCCGTTCCGCGGTCCGGCCCGACCGCGCTTCCCCCGAATGCGCGACCGGCCCGTCCCGCCGTGCGGCCGGCCCGCACGCTGCTGCGGCGGCCCGGCTGACGGAGCGACTCTCCTCCGCCAACCTGCACCAAGTCCAGGGGCGGCTGCCGAACCGGGTCAGCGTGGGACGTCCCACGCTCTGACCTGCTGGGATGCACGTCCGTGGGATGCGCCGACGGGACGCCGCCGACGCGCATGGTTCTCGCCAACCAGTGGTCCGGACCTGGAACCCCGGCCGGGGCGGCCCGATGCTGGGGGAGAACAGGGGGGAACGGAACAGTGGCGCGTTGGAAGGAACTGCCCGCCGCACTCGACAGCCGGGAGCGCCGGCTCGTCGCGGAGTTGCGGCGGCTGAAGGACCACAGCGGTCTGAGCCTGGCCGCACTGGCGGCGAAGACCGCCTACAGCCGGTCGTCGTGGGAGCGGTACCTCAACGGCAAGCAGCCCGTGCCGCGGGAGGCGGTCGAGCAGCTGGCCCGGGTGTGCGGGACGGAGCCGACCCGGCTGACGGTGCTGCACGACGTGGCGGTACGGGCGCGGCAGCCCGCGGCCGGAGCAGCCGCCCCGAAGGACCCGGAGGAGCAGCAGGACGCCCCGGCGGAGGAGGCCGCGGCCGCGCCCCCGGAGGAGACGCACACGCCGGCCGCAGGCGAAGCCGACGGCGGGCAGGCGGGGGCCCGGCCCGGGCGGACGGTGTCCCTCGGGTGGTTCCTGGCCGGGATCGCCGCCGCTGCGGCGGTGGCCTTCACCGCGGGCCTGCTGGCCGGCGGCGCCCGGTCGGACGGCGGGAAGGCGGCGGACGCCGTGCAGACGGCCCAGGGGGCCTCCGCGGGCGGCAAGTCCGGCTACCGGCGGGGCGTGGCGTACGCCTGCGAGGTGAAGCGGGAGGGGACGGAGCTGCGGGCCGGGCACGGCACGAGCCGCACCATCCTGCTGGACACCAACAGCACCGGCTTCGACGTCGTCGAGGTCCAGTGCCTGCTGCGCGAGCACGGCTTCGACCCGGGCAGCACCGAGGGGCTGTACGACCAGGCGACGAAGGACGCGGCGACGCGGTTCCAGAAGGCGCGCGGGCTCGTCGCGGACGGCATCGTCGGCCCGAAGACCTGGGGGGAGCTGCGTAAGTGATCACGGACACGGAGTGCGGGCAGCTCGCCGCGGAGCTGCGGCGGCTGCGCGAGCGGACGGGGCTCAGCCTCGCGGCGCTGGCCCGGCGCACCCCGTACAGCAAGTCGTCGTGGGAGCGGTACCTCAACGGCAAGCAGCCGCCGCCCCGGAAGGCCGTGGAGGCGCTGTGCGCCGTCGCGCACGAGCCGCCCGCCCGGCTGCTGGCGCTGTGGGAGCTCGCCGACAGCGCGTGGAGCGGCCGGGCCCGCCCCGCGGGGTCCGCACCTGCCGCGCCGGGCGGTCCCGCACCCGCCGTAGCCGCGCCCGCGGCGTCCGCAGCCGTGGACGGGCCGCCCGCCCCGCCCGCCCGGCGGTGGCGTCCTGCGGCCGCCGCGGCCGGGGCGGTGTGCGCGGCGGCCCTCGCGGCGGGCGCGGCGCTGCTCGCCCTGCGCGGCCCGGAGCCGGAGCGGGCGGCAGCCGGGCCGGAGGAGAAGCCGATCCGGAACCCGGGCTGCGCGGCGGAGTCGTGCACGGGCCAGGACCCGACACGGATGGGCTGCGGCGGCGCGGGCATGGTCGACACCGTCCTCGCCGCCGACGCGGCGGGCGGGCGGCACCTGGAGCTGCGGCACGGCGGGATGTGCCGGGCGGTGTGGGTGCGGGCGTCGGGCCTGGCAGCGGGCGACCGCGTCGAGCTGTCCGTCCCCGGCGGCGCGCAGCCGCAGGTGCTGCTCATGTCGGAAGGGGCCCTCGGAACCTACGTGTCGACGCCGATGGCCGCGGCGGCCAAGGGCCCCGCCGGGGCCCGCATGTGCCTGCTGCCGGCCGGCGCCGCCGAGGCCGCCCGCGTCTGCTTCCCCTGACCGGCGGCCCGAGGGTGCCGGCCGTCGCGCCGCCGGTCAGCTCCGGTCGCGGCCCGCACCCGGGCGGGTGCCGATCATCTCCGCGATCCGCTCCGGCGCGACGGCCCGCGAGTACAGCCACCCCTGCCCTGTGTCGCACCCCACGCGCCGCAGCCGGGCCGCCTGTCCGGCGGTCTCCACGCACTCCGCGGTCACCGTCAGGCCCAGCCGGTGCGCGAGCTGGACGAGGGCCTCGACGATGGTCTCGTCCGCCGGGTTCGGGTGGGTCCCGTCGTCGTAGCGGAAGCCGCGCACGAAGGACCCGTCCAGCTTCAGCACCGACACCGGCAGCCGGCTCAGGTAGGCCAGGTTCGAGTACCCGGTCCCGAAGTCGTCGATGGCGATCCGCACCCCCATGTCGCTGAGCGCCTGGAGCGCCTGCAGCGGCCGCCCGGCCGATCCCATCACCGCCGACTCGGTGAGCTCCAGCTGGAGCAGCTGCGGCGCCAGCCCGGTCTCGGCAAGGATCCCGGCGACATCGCCCACCAGGTCCGAGTCCCAGACCTGCCGGACGGCGACGTTCACCGACACGAAGACCGGGCTGTCGCCGGGATGCTCGATCTGCCAGCGCCGCGCCTGCCGGCAGGCGGTCCGCAGCACCCAGCGGCCCAACTGCACGATGGAGCCGTCCTCTTCGGCGATGCCGATGAACCGATTCGGCGTCAGGTTGCCGAACTGCGGGTGGTTCCAGCGCACCAGCGCCTCCACCCCGCGCACCGTGCCGCTCTCCAGGTCCACCAGCGGCTGGTACTCCACCGCGAACTCGCCGCGCTCCACCGCCGGCCGGAGCGTGGAGCTGAGGGCCTGCCGGGTCATGCGGTGGGCGTTGCGCTCGGGGTCGAAGAGGGTCCAGCGGGCCTTGCCGTCGGCCTTCGCCCAGTACAGCGTCGTGTCCGCGGCCTGCATCAACCCCGTCGCCGAGGTGCCCTCCGCGGCCCGCTCCACGACGCCGATCGACGCCGACACCGACAGCCGCTGCCCCGCCAGGTCGAACGGCTCCTGGATCGCCGCGAGGACGCTGCGGGCCAGGTCCGCGAGCTGCTCGGTGCCGGTGGAGTCCTCCACCAGCAGCGCGAACTCGTCGCCGCCGAGCCGGGCCACCAGGTGCCCGCCGGTCCGCCCGTACCCGGACTGGTCGGCGCACCGCGTCAGCCGGGCCGCGACCGCCGTCAGCAGCCGGTCGCCGACGCGGTGCCCGAGGGTGTCGTTGACGGCCTTGAATCCGTCCAGGTCCAGGTAGCACAGGCCGATCCGGCCCGTGCCGCCGTGCTCGTACGAGGAGGACTCCAGGGCGGCGGAGAGCCGCTCGAAGAACAGGGCCCGGTTGGGCAGCCGCGTCACGGGGTCGTGCATCTGCAGGTGCCGCAGCCGGGCCTGGAGATCGCGGCGGTCGCTGATGTCGGCGACGGAGAGCAGGACGTCCCGGGTGCCGGGCACCGGGCCGAGGGTGACCTCCGTCCACAGCGAGTGCCCGTCCGGGTGCTTGAGGCGGCGCGTGCAGCGCAGCCGGGCCTGCCGGCCCCGCAGCACCTCCTGGTACGCCTGCCAGGTGCGGGCCTCCGCGCCCAGGTCGACGAGGTCGGCGGCGCGCCGGCGCACCAGCGCGTGCGGCTCCGCGCCCAGCAGGGAGGCCAGCGCCGGGTTCGCGGCGACGACCTGCCCGCCGCGGTCGACGACGGCCATCGCGAGGTGCGCGGCGTTGAACGCCGCCCGGTAGTCGCGCGGTTCGGGCTCCGCCCGCTCCGGCGCCGAGGACATGACAGGCACTGAAGGGTGACGCTCCGTAATGGCCGATCGGATGCTGTCGGCCGCCGAACCGGTTTCGTCAGAGGTGCCGCTCACCGTGGCTCCCGCAGTGCTCGTGTGTGTCCGCGCAGGAAAGTGTGCCGATCATAGAGGCAGCCGGACGGCCCTATCCAGCGGCGTCGCCGTGTGGGGGGCCGCGCCTCCGCGTGCTGACGGTCCGTCGGCGCCTCCTGGGAGATCGTTTCTGTGCAGGTGTGAGCGACTGGCTCCGGCTTCCGGCCTCGGGTGATCGAACGTGACGTTCTGTAGGCAAGAGAGTGAACGCGTGGGTCACCGGCTTGCCGCACCCCTCACTCGTGTGGGGCACCGGAACAGGGCGTTAGTAAGACAATCGACTCAGGGTGGGACGAGAGGGTACGAAACTCACCACCGGAGGTCGATGTGCGGCGACAGCAGACACCCGGGGGAGTGGACCGCTCCCGCCTTCGCAGCGCGGCGGCGGCGCTCACCTCCCTGTCCGCGCTCGCCGCCATGTCCCTCGTCACCGGGCCGGCCGCCGCCGACTCCGGCGCCGGACCGTGCGCCCTGGCCCGCACGGCGGCCCACCACTCCCTCGGCCTCGACACCTGGAACGGCGCCTACCCGCGGCCGGTGCGCAGCCTCGACGCGGTCATGGTCTTCCTGTCCTTCCCCGACCACCGGGCCGTGCTGACCCCGGAGGAGCTCGCCGCCGACCACTTCCCCGCCACCAGCGACTTCTTCGACCGGGCCTCCTACGGCCGGTTCCGCCTGGTCGCGCACCCGCAGCAGCAGTGGATCCCGATGCCGCAGCCGTCCACGGCGTACGGGATACAGCGCGACTGGGCGCCCGCCGACCGGGCCGCGTACCTGCGGGACGCGGTGACGGCCGCCGACCGGGAGATCGACTTCTCGCGGTACGACGTCGTCTACTTCGTCGCCGACCCGGACGCGCCGGGCGTCGACTCGGACGCCACCAAGGTCGTCAACTTCGACCGGCCGATCCGCGCCGACGGCACCGACCTGCGGCGGATCGTCACCGTTTTCGAGCGGCACCCCCCGGACCGCAACGTCCTCGCGCACGAGACGGGGCACGTCTTCGACCTGCCTGACCTCTACCACCGGCCGAGCGACGGCAAGGGCGACTGGGACACCCACGTCGGGGACTGGGACGTCATGGGCAGCCAGTTCGGGATGTCTCCCGACCTGTTCGCCTGGCACAAGTGGAAGCTGGGCTGGCTGGACGCCTCGCAGGTGGACTGCGTGCAGTCCGGCTCCTCCCTGCACACCCTCCAGCCGGTCGGGGTCGCCCCGCCCCCCGGCTCCTCCGGCGGCACCCGGCTCGCCGTGGTCCGCACGGGGCCCGGCAGCGCGGTCGCCGTCGAGGCGCGGGGCTCCGCCGGCAACGACGGGGACACCTGCACGGAGGGCGTCCTGGTCTACCGGGTGCGGAACGAGGCACCCTCGGGCGGCGGGCCGATCGAGGTGCTGGACGGGCACCCGGACACCGAGGCCTGCTGGGACCGCTCGGTGTACCCGCCGCTGGCGGACGCGCCGCTGGAGGTCGGCGAGTCGTTCACCGTGCCCGGCGAGCGGATCCGGATCGAGGTCGCCGACCGGACCGCCTCCGGCGCCTACACCGTCAAGATCACCACCTGAGGGGTGGCGGGGCCCGGCCGAGCCGGACAACGAGGAAGGCCCCCCACTCGCGTGGGGGGCCTTCCTCCGTCTGTGCGCCGCCAGGGACTCGAACCCCGGACCCGCTGATTAAGAGTCAGCTGCTCTAACCAACTGAGCTAGCGGCGCTTGCTGACGAGGAAGACATTAGCAGGAGGAGGCCCGGAAGGAAAAATCGATATCCGCAGCTCGGGCCGCGCGCACGTACGCCCACAGCAGCGCCTCCGGCCCGGGCAGCCACGGGCGGCGGGTGTCGGGGGCGACGAGCCAGCGGGAGGGGCCGGGCGCCGCGTCCAGCGGCGGCACGCCGACGGCGTCGCCGAGGCCGTGGCACAGCGGTGCCGGCACCGGGTTCCCCCACTCCTCCCAGGCCAGCAGCGCCGGCAGCCGGTGCGCGGTCCCCGGGGCGGCGAAGAGCAGCACCCGCCCCCGGTGCACCGCGACGGGACCGCTGCCCGGCCCCTCCGACCACAGCAGGTCCAGCATGCGGCGACCGAGGACCGACGGGACGTTGACGACGTCGAAGGCGGTGCCGCAGGGCAGTACGGCCGGGGCCCACGGCCGGGCCTGCCACGCCTCCAGGGTGTCCTCCGGCCGGGCCGATGCCGAGGCGAGCCAGGCGGCGCCCTGCGCCGTGACCTGGGTGGCCGTACGGGAGTCCCGGTCGGGACAGGCGGAAGCGGAGGCCGTCGTCAGCGTCGTCATGGCAATGATCTACCGTCCGTGGCGGAGCGGTTTCCACGAGTTACGGAAAACCGGGACACGGCGGCCCCGGCTGCGCTATGTTCCGCCCCGCATATGCCACGGGACGTTCCTGTCGCGGCGTTTGCCAGGCCCCTCGCGGGGGCTACCCGCAGCCGGGGCCACCGCCGCGCTGGAGGGTCTCCCCGAACTCGATCATCTTCAGGGCGTAGTCCTCGGTCCACTCGGCCTCGGACGCGATCAGCGCCGGGTCCAGCCGGTCGAACCGCCGCGGATCGGCCAGCTGCGCCGCGGCCACGGCCTGGAACTCCATGGCCCGCTCCGCCGCCGCCCGGAAGGCCAGCGTCAGCTCGGTGGCCCGGGCCAGCAGCTCCCGCGGGTCCTCGATCGATTCCAGGTCGAAGAAGTGCTCCGGGTCCGCGACGGCCTCCGACGGCTCGAAGAGCAGCGGCGCGGGCCGCAGCTTCCGCTCGGTCCGCTCGGGCTCTGCCATGCGTCTCCTCCTGGTGCGCGTTACGGGACCGGGCCGGGCGCCGGGCCACCCTCCATTGTCCAACGCCCGCGCAAGAGGGCCCGCCCCCCGTGCCCGGCTCACGGCCGCCAGGCCGCGCGGTGCTCCGCGAGGGGGGCCGGCACCGCGTGGTTCGCCGCCCGGCCGTCCGGGCTGTTTCCGTCGGCCGCCTGCGGCGGCGTGCCGGACTCCGCCCGGCGCGGGGGCGGCGCTGCGGTCACGGCCGCCAGGCCACGCGGTGCTCCGCGAGGTGGGCCAGCACCGCGTGGTTCGCCTCCCAGCCGTCCGGGAACTTCACCGTCACGCCCAGTTGGACCGGCTCCGCCGACGGGTGCTCGTCCAGCAGGTCCGCGATGCCCGCCCGGGCCACCACCACGCACGCGTGCCGGTGCCGCGAGGCCAGTACGCACAGGCGGCCCGTCTCCAAGTGGAAGGCCGTCGCGTCCGGCCGCCCCGACAGCGGGTGCAGCACCACCGTCAGGTCGTACTCGCGGCCCTGCAGCCGGTTCGCGGTGTCCACCGTCACGCCCGCCACCCCGAGCCCGGCCAGCGCGGCGCGCACCGCGGCCGCCTGGTCCCGGTGCGCGGTGCCGACCGCGATCCGGTCGGGGGTGAGCGGGGCCGGGTCGGGGGAGTGCTCGTCGCGGGCGACCGCCCCGCGGTCCAGGGCGCGGCGGACCACCAGGGCCACGGCCCGGACCGCTTCCGGGTCGGTGCGCGGGGTGTGCCGGGCGGGCAGCTCCAGCAGGCCCCAGCCGGCCTCGGCGGCCTCGTCCAGCACCCGGTCGGGGCCGGAGCCGTCGGAGGGGGCCCCGTACGAGAGCCTCCGCTCGCCGGGGCCGGTGCCGCTGCGGAACTGCGAGTACGGGTAGAAGGCGCGCGAGACGAGCGGCGCGGCGGTCGCCGGGAGCCGCCAGGACACGGGCAGCCGGTGCTGCGGCAGCTGCGGGTTGTGCGCGAGCAGCGTGCTGACCGCCGAGGCGGAGGGGTCGTAGGAGAGGCCCGCCCACTGCTCCGCGCCGACCACGCTGAACGGGTCCAGCTGCCCGGGGTCGCCGACGAACAGGGCCCGCTCGAACAGCCCGGCCACGGCCAGCAGCGCGTCCGAGCGCATCTGGTAGGCCTCGTCGACGATGGCGTGCTCCCAGGGCTCGGTGTTCTTCACGTACGCCCACTTCGCCGCCGTCGAGATGGTGACCGGCAGCTCCGCCAGGTCGCCCGGCTTCGCCGACAGGGTGACCGACGGCAGGTCCCGCAGCGCCGGGTCGTATGCGTCGGCGTCGCTGCTGTGCAGGCGGCCCACCCGCAGCTCCGGGTCCTTGTCGGCGAGCCGCAGCACCAGGTCGTCGACCTGCGCGTTCGTCTGCGCGACGATCATCAGCCGGCGGCCGGCCGCTGCGAGCTCGCGCGCGGCGCGCACCACCAGGGTGGACTTGCCGGCCCCGGGCGGGGAGTCCACGACGACGCCGCGCTCCGGCCCGTGCAGCGTGTCGCGCAGGATCGCGGCGGTCGCCGCGGCGGCGGCCGCGCCCGGGTCGGACGCGGCGGGCACGGCGCCGGGGGCGGGCGTGGGGCGGGGGATCGGGCTCGCGGTCAAAGGAGGTCCTCGTCGGTCACGGCGTCGGGCTGCCAGGCGGCGGCTTCGGCCGCCGCGGATCCGGGCGGGCCGCCGTGAGTCCACGGGGTCTGCTCCGGGTCGGGCAGCTTCGGGCCGCCCCGCGCGTCGTGCTCGAACAGCGTCCAGCAGATGCGGTCGCCCTTCTCCGGCACCGAGCCGGGCTCCGGCTCGCGGCCGCGGCCCATCTTGTCCAGCAGCCGCAGCACCAGGCGGCCGTCCTCCTCGCGGCGGACGAACTGCGCGCTCTGCGGGCGCCCGTCCAGGGAGCGGTACACCTTCTGGCCGCCCTCCTCCGCGAGCTGCGGCCGGTCCTCGGTGAACACGGTGACCAGGGGGCGGGGGCTCGGCCGCTTGGAGTCGGTCCACTCCATGACGACCTCGGTGACCTCGCCCGCGAAGGCCTCGCCGGCGAGCCGCCGGCCGGCCATGACCAGCGGGTCGTCCAGGGCCTCCTGGGCGTCGAGGCGCACCTGCTCCGTCTCCCGAGTCGCGAGCTTCTGCGCCGCGGTGACCGCGTCGTCGCGGCGCGGCTGCGGCGGCTCGCCCGCCCGGACCCGGTCGCGGTGCCCGGTGTAGGACCAGCGGTCGCGGACCCAGCGCTCCTCGGCCCGCTCGGCGGGCGGCAGGCCGCGCAGCAGGTCCAGGGCCCGCCACACCGCGTCCCAGGTGGGGCGCATCTGCCCGGCGACCAGCTCGCGGACCTCCTCCGCGGCGCGGGCCGCCTGCGCCGGGCGGCCGGAGGCGCGCGCGGCGTCGTAGCGGGCCATGGCGGGGGCCAGCAGCTTGTTGTCGAAGGCCGGGTCGGTGGCGGGCCCGGCGGGCGGGACCAGGAGGCGGCCCTCCCGGTCGCGGCCCGACTCGGCGCGGAGCGCGGCCGCGGCGCCGGACTCGCCCTCCGGGGGGTCGATCCAGGCGAGCAGGGCGCCCAGGTGCTGGTCCTCCAGGTTGCTCTGGCCGGTCGCCCAGTGCCGGGCCAGCACCTCCGTCGCCGCGAGCAGCATGGCCGAGCCGGGGACGCGGGAGCGCTCGCCGAGGTGGGTGAGCCAGCGCCCCAGCAGCGGGACCCGGGCGGGCGCCGGGTACGGGTTGTCGGGGTCTTCCTCGGCGGTGCGGCGGAACCGCATCGACCGGCCCAGCAGGCGCACGTGGTCGACGCCGGCGCGGCTGGGGACGACCAGCTGGGGGGCGTCCAGGCACAGCTCGGCGGAGACCTTGCCGCGCACGCCGGTCTCCGGGTCGGTCTCGGTGCGTTCGACCGGTTCGACGGCGTCGGCGTACGACTCGACGTACGGCAGGACCTCGTCGGCGAGGTCGGCGAGGAAGGACCAGCGCAGGTCGCGGTCGCGGGGCTGCGGCACGACCAGCAGCCGGGGTGCGGCCCGGTCGGTGCCGACGAGCGCGCCGAGGGGCGCGCCGGCCTCGCCCGCGGTGGTCAGCGGGACGAGGACGAGCGGGCGCTCGGACAGGTGGCGGTGGCGGACGGTCGCCAGCGGGCGGGCCCGGCCCGCGCGGACCGCCTCCAGGCGGGCGAGGGTGTTCAGCAGGGGCATGCGCCCTCCTCGGGGGCCTCGGCGCCTTCCGCGGCGGCGAGGGCCCGGGCGGCGGCGCGGTCCGCGGCCTCGGCGAGGGCCTCGGCGCGCAGCCGGGCCGCCTGGAGCAGGGCGGCGGCGGTCGGGTCGTCGGCGGGGCCGCGGCCGGCGGCGGCGTCGAGGGCCTGGGCGACGGTGGCGCACCCGCCGAGTTCCCCGCGGACGGAGCGGCCGAGCGCCGTGGCCTCGCCGGCGGCGCGGGCCCGTTCCCGGCAGTGGAAGGCCAGCTCGCAGGCGGAGAGGCATTCGGGGGCGTAGGAGGCGGAGACGGCGGCGACGGCCTCGGTGAGTTCGTCGGCGGGCCGGGCCGGGTCGAAGGTGAGCCCCGGGGGGAGGTCCGCGGCGAGCTCCTCGACCCGGGTGAGGCGGGCGAGCTGGCGGCGGGTGACCGCGCGCTCGCGGCGTACGTCGACGGGGGCGGCGGCCGGCTGGTTGGAGAAGTCCTTCGGGCAGACGAGGAGCACGGTGTGCCCGACCTCGGCGGCTTCCACCTTGGCGGCGGTCGCCTCCAGGGCGAGGACGTACACGGCGGCCTGCCGGGCGGCGGCGCCGACCTTGGCGGGGTCGGCGGAGCCGTCGAGCAGCGGGAACGACTTGACCTCCACGACGGTCCAGCGGCCGTCGGGGTGGACGACGACGGCGTCGGGCTCCAGGTACGCGGGGGTGCCGGCGACCTCCAGGGCGAGCATCGGGTGGTCCAGCAGGGTCCACTCGCCGGCGGTGGTGGCCTCGCGCAGGGCGAGCGCCGTCCGGGCGGCGCGGCCCTCGGGGCCGGCGGCGGCGAGGTCGGGGACGCGGGCGCCGGCGCGGGGCGGTTCTGCGCCGGCTCCGAGGTGGAGGTGGACCAGGCGGAGCAGCTCGGCCCCGCCGTCGCCCTTGACCTTGGCCTCGAAGGAGTTCCCGCGGATGATCGCGAACTGCGACTGGCCGAACGGCGCGGGTGAGCCGAGGGCCGCCGCCAGTGCCGTCTTGTCGACTCCGGCCCCGTCCAGGAGGGCGCGTCTGCCGCAGCCCGGGTTCGCGGCGAGCGCCGCCAGCGCGCGGGCGTCGAGCGGACGGGGAGGCACGGCCGGGCCGCGCAGGTCAGCGAGCCGCTGCCGCAGTGTCGTCGTCTGGGGCGGGCCGCTGTGCGGGTAGGAGCTCACGGGCGGAAGTGTCCCATCCGCCACTGACAATCGGGGGCGTACCGCCGAAACCCGCTGTTCGGGACGGCAGCCGGCGGGCGATCGCGTATCCGGCGGCCATCACGGCGGCCCCGGCGGCGGCGTCGAGGAAGTAGTGGTTGGCCGTGCCCATGACGACCAGCACGGTGAGGGCGGGGTAGGCGGCGCCGAGGGCCCTCAGCAGCGGCCGCCGGCCGTACCGCCACAGCAGGACGCCGCACCACAGGGCCCATCCCACGTGCAGGCTCGGCATGGCCGCGTACTGGTTGGTCAGGCCGCCCATCCCGCGGGGCGCGCTCGCCTCGGCGCCCCACCAGCCGTACGCGCTGTACTGCGCCATCGTGTCGGTGAAGCCGTACGCGGGGTCGAGCAGCCGGGGCGGGCAGGTCGGCAGGAGCGTGAAGCCGACGAGGCCGAGGAGGGTGGAGGCCACGAGCCAGGTGCGGGCGGCGGTGTAGGCGTGCGGGCGGCGGCGGTAGAGCCAGACCAGCACGGCCGGGGTGACCAGGTAGTGCAGGGAGGCGTACACGAAGTCGGCGGGGACGCCGAGGGCGGCGTGGCCGGTGAACAGCCGGTTCAGGGGCCGCTCGAAGTCGATGCCCAGCACCTCCTCGGCGCGGAGGATCGCGAGCCCGTGGCCGACGGCGAGCCCGACGTCGCCGCGGGCGAGGAGTCTGCCGCCGGAGTAGGCGCCGTAGAGGAGCCCGAGGAGCAGCAGTTCGGCCCACCAGCGCGCGGGCTTCCGCCGTTCAGTCATGCGGGCTAAGACGTGTGTTCGGGCGTGCGGGTTGCCCGGTACCGGTGTGATGGATGATGGTCGGACGATACGAGCACGCGAACCGCCGCGAACCACCAGTACCGGGAGAAACACGACCATGGCGCCCCGCATCCTCCTCGCCCGGCACGGCCAGACCGCGTGGTCCAAGCTCGGCAAGCACACCGGCCGCACCGACGTGCCCCTGCTGGACGAGGGCCGGCGCGGCGCGAAGCTGCTCGGCGAGCGGCTCGCCGGGGAGCCGTGGAACGCCCTGCCGGGCGTGGAGGTCCGCACCAGCCCCCTGTCCCGGGCGAGCGAGAGCTGCGACCTGGCCGGGTTCGGCGGCCGGGCCGAGCCGTGGGACCTGCTGATGGAGTGGGACTACGGCGACTACGAGGGCATGACCCCGGCCGAGATCCAGGCGGTCCGCCCCGGCTGGCTGATCTGGCGCGACGGCGTCCCCGGCGGCGAGTCCGTCGCCGACATCGCGGCCCGCGCGGACGAGGTCGTCGCCTGGGCCCGCTCCGCCGAGCGGGACGTCCTCGTCTTCGCCCACGGGCACATCCTGCGCACCCTCGCCGCCCGCTGGCTCGGCTTCGAGGCCTCCTTCGGGGCGCGCATCCGCCTGGAGCCCACCTCGCTGTCGGTGCTCGGCTGGGCGTACGGGGCCCCCGCGCTGGAGCGCTGGAACGACACCGGGCACCTGGAGGCGTAGGCCGCCCCCGCGGGGACGTCAGGCCATGGCGCGCCGGGCCAGGAAGGCCGCCACCCGGGGGCTGCGCTGGTGCGGCACCAGGGTGCGGGCCGTGCCCGACAGCATGCTCTCGACCCGGGTGGACTGCACGTCCGCGAGCAGGTCCATGACGCGGCCGCCCGCCCAGGCGGCCTCGTCGGGGGCGCCCGCGCGGGCCAGGTCGTCGGCGAGCTCCGCGGTGTAGAGGGCCACGTTGCGGGCGAAGTGCGGGTCCTGGAGGTCCGCGGCGCGGCGGGCGTGCCGGGCCGCGCGGGCGTGCTCCCCGAGCGCCGCCCAGCAGCGCGCCTCCAGCGACTCCAGCTCGGCCTCGCCGAAGAAGGACATCCACTCCGGGTCGGCGTCGGCCTCCCCGCGGGCGAACTCGGCGTGCGCCCGGCCGAGGGCGTCCTCGCAGGCCCGGCGGTCGGCCAGGCCGGCCCAGCCGCCCGCCTCGCGCAGCGCGAGCAGCGACAGCAGCCGGTGGGAGCCGAGGGAGCGGGCGGCGCGGCGGCCCGCCTGCGCGGCCCGCACCGACTCGCGCGGGCGGCCGGTGTCCCGGGCCAGGAAGGCCATGTTGCTGAAGGCGTGCGCCTCCAGGGCGGCGTTCCCGGAGACGCGGGCCGTGGCGAGGGCCTCCGCGTAGTGGGAGCGGGCGTCGTCGAAGCGGCCGGAGTCGTGCGCCAGCCAGCCCACCGACAGGGCCAGCTCGCCGGCGCCCGCGTGCAGCCGGTCCTCGGTGGACTGCCGGGCCGCGCCCGCGTCCAGCAGGGCGTAGGCGGCGCGCAGCGGTTCGGCGGCGCGGCGGTACAGGGCGTCGGCGCCGTGCCGGTCGTCCAGCAGCCGGATCCGGCGCACGGCGTCCTCGACGGCCGCGGCCTCGGGCTCGCCGGCGCGGGCCGGCAGCCGGCGCGTGTCGCCGAAGAGGGTCAGGCCGAGGGTGGCGGCCGCCACGGTCGCGGAGCCGCCCGCCATGAAGGCGCGGCGCTGCACGTCGCTCTCCTTGGACCGTGCCTGCGTACGGGAGTGGGCGGTGCGCTGGGCGGCGCGCCCCCGCACCGCCTCGCGCGGGGAGAAGCCCAGGTCGGTCAGGGCCAGGCCGGGGAACATGTGCAGGAAGACCCGTTCGTAGGCGTAGTTGGGGCAGCGGATCTCCCCGGCCTCGACGCGGCCGATGTAGCGGGCGTCGCAGGAAACCGTTTCTCCGATGTCGCGTGCGGCCCGCCGCACCAGGGCCGCGAACTCGGCGGGGGAGCGGGTTCCGCGCAGCCGCCGGAACGCCTGGTTGGGTGAGTGCGGGAACGCCGCCATGGACGTGGCCTCTCTGGCAGGGGACGCACCGCCGGTGCTGTCGGCGGGGTGCCGGCCCGGCGCGCACGCAACGTACCGCCGGCGGCGGCCCTGTGATGTGGTGTTTGGCTACAAACCGGATATCTCACCCGCGATCCGCCATGAACTGCCATCCTTTGCGGCGTCTTGCCGCCGCATCTGTTGACGGACCGGGGCGTTGAACCCCTTGAGGAGCGCGCTGCGGCTCCCGTCCCCCGCGCGCAGGCGACGGAGGAGGCGTTCTGGTGGTGGAGGCCGGTATGGAAAGCACTGGAATGGACACCGCGCCCGCGCAGGGCGCGCCCTGCGCAACCGGGTTCCCGGCGGCCCCCGCCGTCCCGGCGGTCGCGGCGGCCGGGGCCGGTGCGCCGGACCTCGTGACCGTGCCCGCCCGGCAGGGCCTGGAGGCCGTCGACATCATCCGCCGCGCCGCGGACCGGGACGGCGGGGTCGGGCCGGTCCTCCACGACGGCTCGGGCGACACCCTCGGCTTCCTCGTGCCGCCCGGCACCGCCGACGGCTGGGACCTGCCGGGCAGCGCCTGTACGCAGACGAACGGGCGCGGGATGCGCTTCGGCGACCTGCCGCCGGCCGCGCGGGACGGGGGCTGGCTGCTCCCGCCCGACCCCGCGGGCAGCGTCACCGACCCGGCGGTGCTGCGGGCGGCGCTGGGGGAGGCGGCCCGGCTGATCGAGGCAGCGGACAGCTGCAGCTGAGCCGGGCGGGCCGGCGGACCCGCGGGGCAGGGACAATGGCCTGGTGGCAGGCAAGGGCAAGGGCAAGGACAAGGGCCGGGGCGAGGCGCGCGGCGCGGAGGCCGGCGGCGCGCGGCGCGGCCGCACCGGCGCGCCCGCGGCGGGCCCCGGCGGCGGCTCCGCGCCGGTCTCCGCGCAGGTGGAAGGCGGGCTCGCGGAGCTGGCGCCCGACCGGGAGCGCGCGGGCGGCTGGACCCTGCTGATCGACGGGGCGCCGCAGTCGCACGTCGACCTCGCCGACCCGGGCCGGCTCGCGTTCGCCTACCAGCGCCGCATCGGCCACCTCATCGACCTCGCCGCCCCCGCCCGGCGGCCGCTGAACGTGGTCCACCTCGGCGGCGGCGCCTTCACCCTGGCCCGCTACACGGCGGCCACCCGCCCCCGCTCCCGGCAGCAGGTCGTCGAGGTCGACGCCGCGCTGGTCGCCTTCGTACGGGAGCACCTGCCGCCGGACCCGCAGGCCGGGATCCGCGTCCGGGCGCTGGACGCGCGCGCCGGCCTCGCGAAGGTCCCCGACGGCTGGGCGGACCTGGTCATCGCGGACGTGTTCAGCGGCGCCCGCACCCCCGCGCACCTGACGAGCACCGAGTTCCTGGACGAGGTGCGCCGCACCCTCGCGCCCGGCGGCTGGTACGCGGCGAACCTGGCGGACGGGCCGCCGCTCGCGCACCTGAAGGGCCAGATCGCGACCGCGGCCGCCCGCTTCCCCAACCTGGCGCTGGCCGCGGACCCGGTCGTGTGGCGGGGGAAACGTTTCGGCAACGCGGTGCTCGCCGCCTCCGACGGCGAACTGCCCGTCGCCGAGTTCACCCGCCGGGTCGCGAGCGACCCGCACCCCGGGCGCGTCGAACACGGCCGGGCCCTGACCGACTTCGCGGGCGGCGCAGCCCCGGTCGCGGACGCCTCGGCGGTCCCATCGCCGCAGCCGCCCCCTTCGGTCTTCCGCTGACGGGGCGGGGCCCGTGCCCCGCCGGCCGCTCAGTTCTCGTACGTCTCCACCAGCGGCGGATGGCTGTGCCAGGTGCAGAAGACGGACACCTCGCGGTCGCCCTTGGTGAAGGTGACCCGGATCCAGTACGGCTGCTTCCACACCTGCATCTGCCAGCCGGCCTCCGGCGTCGCCTGGACCAGGTCCGCCGAGGACGCGCCGAGGTCGAAGACCACCCGCCCGCCTGCCGCCGTGTACGCCTTCACCCGCCCGGCATCGCCGGAGCCGTCCGCGGCGTCCTGGCCCGCCGGCAGGGAGCCCGGCCCCCCGGACGCCTTCGGCGACGGACTGACGGACGGCTGCCCGCCGGGCGTCGCGCCCGGGGCCGGCGGGGAGGCCCCGGCGGACGGCGAGCCCGACGGGGACGGCTCGGGCGCGGCGGTGGGCGGGCGCTGCGTCGCCGAGGACAGCGCGTCCGGCGCCAACGGCACCGCGAGCGGCGGATCGTAGGCCGTTCCGGACATGACGGAGTGCACGCCCCACCACGACAGCGTCACCGCCGCCCCGGTCGCCAGCAGCCAGGCGAAAGCATGTACAAGTCCTCGGCGCATCAGGCCACATACTGCACCACCCGCCCCGAACGCCGCCCGACACCCCGCGGTGTCCCCCGAATGGACTACGGTGCGGCCCATGGCAAGTGTGCTCGTGGTCGAGGACGACCAGTTCGTACGTTCCGCCCTCATCCGGCACCTGACCGACGCCGCCCACACCGTGCGCAGCGTCGGCACGGCCCTGGAGGCCCTGCGGGAGGTCGCCCACCACCGCTTCGACGTCGTCATCCTCGACCTCGGACTGCCCGACCTGGACGGGGCCGAAGCCCTGAAGATGCTGCGCGGCATCACCGACGTCCCCGTGATCATCGCCACCGCGCGCGACGACGAGGCCGAGATCGTCCGGCTGCTCAACGACGGCGCCGACGACTACCTGACGAAACCGTTCTCCGTCGAGCACCTCTCCGCCCGCATCGCCGCCGTCCTGCGCCGCGCCCGCGCCGCCGCCGGGGCCGAGGCGCCCTCCCGCGTCCTGCGCGTGGGCGGGCTGGCCATCGACCCGCTGCGCCGCCAGGCCGAACTGGACGGCGCCGTCCTGGACCTGACGCGCCGCGAGTTCGACCTGCTGGCCTTCCTCGCGGGCCGGCCCGGCGTGGTCGTCTCCCGGCGCGAGCTGCTCGCCGAGGTGTGGCAGCAGTCGTACGGGGACGACCAGACCATCGACGTGCACCTGTCCTGGCTGCGCCGCAAACTCGGCGAGACCGCCGCCAACCCCCGCTACCTGCACACGCTGCGCGGTGTCGGGGTGAAGCTGGAACCGCCCGCGTGAGCGGCGGCGGCAGGGGGGCGCGCCCGTGAGGTGGGCCCTGGTCAAGGTGTGCCTGGCGGTCACGGTGATGGTCGTCGTGGCCTTCGCGGTGCCGCTCGGGCTCGTCGTCCAGGAGATGGCCAGCGACCGGGCCTTCTCCAACGCCGAGCGGCAGGCCGCCACGATCGGCCCGACCCTGTCCATCACCACCGACCCCGTACAGCTGCGCAAGGCGGTGGAGTCCACGCAGACGGGCGCCGCCGGGCGGATGGCCGTGCACGTGCCCGCCGTCGGCGGCAGCCAGGCCGTCGAGGTCGGCAACGGCCGGGCCGCCGTCCGCGCCGTGGAGGAGACCCGCAGGCAGGGCCGGGCCATGACGGTCCCACTGGCCCGGGGCGGTTCCGCCCTGCTCCAGCCCACGGCCCTGGGCTCCGGCGACATCGCCGTCGTCGAGATCTACGTCCCCGAGGCCGAGGTCAGCAACGGCGTCGGCACCGCCTGGCTCGTCCTCGCCGGCGTCGGCCTCGCCCTGGTCGTCGGCTCGGTCGCCGTCGCCGACCGGCTCGGGGCCCGGCTCGTACGGCCCGCCGAGCGGCTCGCCGACGCCGCCCACCAGCTGGGCGAGGGCCGGCTCGGGGCGCGCGTACCGGAGGCCGGGCCGAAGGAGCTCCGCTCCGCCGCCGTCGCGTTCAACTCCATGGCCGACCAGGTCGTCGAGCTCCTCGCGAACGAGCGGGAGCTCGCCGCCGACCTCTCCCACCGGCTGCGCACCCCGCTGACGGTGCTCCGGCTCAACGCGGCCTCGCTCGGCGAGGGCCCGGCCGCCGAGCAGACCCGCGCGGCCGTCGAGCAGCTGGAGCGGGAGGTCGACACGATCATCCGCACCGCCCGCGAGCAGCGCGCCCCCGGCCCGGGGGCGGGCGCCGGCTGCGACGCCTCCGAGGTGATCCGCGACCGGATGGGGTTCTGGTCGGCGCTCGCCGAGGACGAGGGCCGCACCGTCCGGCTCGCCGGGGTGGACCGCACCGTACGGATCCCCGTGGCCCGGCCCGAACTGGCCGCCGCACTCGACGCGCTCCTCGGCAACGTCTTCCGGCACACCCCCGAGGGCACTCCCTTCGCCGTCGACGTCCACGACGCCGGCGACGCCGTCATCGTCCTCGTCTCCGACGCCGGCCCCGGCATCGACGACCCCGACGCCGCCCTGCGCCGCGGCAACGACGGCGGCCGCGACGGCTCGACCGGCCTCGGCCTGGACATCGTCCGCCGGGTCGCCGAGTCCACGGGCGGCGACGTGCGCATAGGCCGCTCCGTCCTCGGCGGCACCGAGGTCAGGCTGTGGATCGCCCTCGACGGCCGGAGCCGCGGCGCCGGCCCGGACGGCGGCCGCGAGCGGCGCGGACGGCGCAGGCGGCGCGGGCGCGCTGCTGCCGGTCAACCGACGTAACCGGCGGGCGCCGGGGGCGCGCCTCGCGGGGCGCGCGCGGGAGCGTGGGTAGCGTCCGCGGCATGGACACCCTCATCTTCGGCGGTCTCCTCGCCACCCTGTTCGCCCTGTGCCGGGAGTCGTCGCGGACGGCCGTGCTCGGCGCCTGGTGGGCCGTGCTCGCCGCGGTGGTCCTGCTGACGGCCCACCACGCCGCGGGCGGCCCGTCGCTCGGGGCGGGCCTCTGACCGTGGTCACGATGCACAGCAGCATGGTCCCGGAGACGCCGATCGAGGGCGGCCTCCTCGGCCGGGTCCAGTTCTGGTTCGCCTGCCTCTTCACCGCCGGCTGGGCGCTCGTCGCCGCCGGCGGCCTCGTCCACCAGTTCGCGGCAGGGGCGCTGCCGTGCCCGCTCTGCGTCGTCCAGCGGATGTGCATGCTTCTCGCGGCGGCGGGCGCGGCCTACATCGTGCGGACGGCCCTGATGGACGGGGCCGTCTCCGGCCGCGACTACATGACCGGGTGGGGGCTCGCGCTGACCGCCCTCGCCGCGGGCTCCTTCGCGTCCTGGCGGCAGGCCGTCCTGCCGGGCGGCCGGGCGGACGGCGCCGCGGTCCTCGGCCTGCACCCGCCCGTGTGGGCGGCGCTCCTCTTCCAGGCCTCCGCCGCGGCCGTCGGGATCGTCCTCGCCCTCGCCCACGCGACCGCGGACCGCGCCGTCCCGGCGGCCGGGCCCGGCCGCTACCGGACCGCGGGGGCGGCCGCGCTGTGGCTGCTGGTGCTGGTCACCGCCGTGAGCCTGGCCGCGGTCTTCCTCCAGGAGGGCTTCCACTGGTTCCTGCCCGACACGCCGCGCCGCTACGAGTTCTTCCACGACGTACTCCCCGGCCGGCTGCGGTAGCCCGGGTCCGTCCGGGGGGGAGGCTGCGTCCGCCCGTCAGTCCCCGGAGCGCAGGCGCTCCGCCTGCGCACGGCCCACCTCGGCGGCCCGCCGCATGAAGTCTGCGATCACGGCCGGCTCGGCGTCCGAACAACCCTCCAGCACGGCGCCGAACGCCCGGCCCGGGGTCTCCCAGGCCTCGCCGAGCCGGGCCCGGGCGTTCGGCGCGAGCGCGGCGAGGGAGCGGCGGCGGTCGCCGGGATCCGCGAGCCGCTGCACGATCCCGGCCTTGACCAGGCGGTCCACCAGGCGCGTGGCCGAACCGGAGGTCAGCCCCCTCAGGCGCGCCACGTCGCCCGTGCTGACCGGGCCGGGTTCCAGGTCCAGCAGGGCGACGCACTGCAGGTCGCGGTGCACCCTCTGCGCCGCGGACGCGGAAGGGCCCCGGCCCGCTTCCGCGGACCGGGGCCCTCCTGCCAGGGTGAGTGACGGGACTCGAACCCGCGGCCACCTGGACCACAACCAGGTGCTCTACCAACTGAGCTACACCCACCATGCCCGGTCGAAACCGACCGGCCGAAGAAAAGGGTACAGGGTCCCGGAGGGTGCTCGCGCCCCCGTTTTCCGGGACCCCCCTGCGGAGGGCCGCTCCGCGTGCTATCCGGCGGGCAGCACGTACTTCGCGGCGATGGTCCGGGCGGTGTCCGAGTCGGGCCCCGGCTGCGGCACGAAGACCGCCTCCCGGTAGTAGCGCAGCTCGGCGATCGACTCGCGGATGTCCGCCAGCGCCCGGTGGTTGCCGTTCTTCGGCGGGCTGTTGAAGTACGCCCGCGGGTACCAGCGGCGCGCCAGCTCCTTGACCGAGGACACGTCCACGATCCGGTAGTGCAGGTGGCCCTCCAGCGCCGGCATGTCGCGCAGCAGGAACCCGCGGTCGGTGCCGACCGAGTTCCCGCACAGCGGCGCCTTCCGGGGCTCCTTGACGTGCTCGCGCACGTACGCGAGGACCTGCTCCTCCGCGTCGGCCAGCGTCGTCCCCCCGGCCAGCTCGGCGAGCAGGCCGGAGGCGGTGTGCATCTCGCGCACCACGTCGGGCATGGTCTCCAGGGCCGCGTCCGGCGGGCGGATCACGATGTCCACGCCCTCGCCGAGCACGTTCAGCTCCGAGTCGGTGACCAGCGCGGCCACCTCGATAAGTGCGTCGTCCGTCAGCGAGAGACCGGTCATCTCGCAGTCGATCCACACCATGCGATCGTTCATGCGTCCACCTTATGCGCTCCCCGCGCCGATCCTGCCGGGCCCGCACCCGGGCGCCCCCGGGGACGGCGCAGGGCCCCGCACCGGTTCGAGACCGGTACGGGGCCCTGCCGTTCGGGGTGCGCCCCCGCCCCGGTGCTACGCGTGCTCGCGCAGCACCCGGTTCGGGGCGTACAGCTCCGTCACCGTCGGGCCGGAGGCGGCCAGCGCCGCCGCCGCCCGCTGCGGCTGCGGGGTGCGCTGGTGCGGCACCGGCCCCGCGGCCAGGTCGGAGGCCTGCGCCTCGCCCTGGGGCCGGCGGGCCCGGTAGGCGGAGCGGTAGGCCGCCGGGGAGGAGCCCAGCTGGCGGCGGAAGTGCCCGCGCAGCGCGACCGGCGAGCGGAACCCGCAGCGTCCGGCGACCTCGTCGACCGAGTAGTCGGAGGTCTCCAGCAGCCGCTGCGCCTGGAGCACCCGCTGGGTGATCAGCCACTGCAGCGGCGCGCTGCCGGTCAGCGAGCGGAACCGCCGGTCGAAGGTGCGCCGGCTCATGTACGCCCGGGCGGCGAGCGTCTCCACGTCGAACTGCTCGTGGAGGTGTTCCAGCGCCCAGGCGACGACCTCGGCCAGCGGGTCGGCGCCGATCTCCTCCGGCAGCGACCGGTCGAGGTAGCGCTCCTGGCCGCCCGTGCGCCGCGGCGGGACGACGAGCCGGCGGGCCAGCGCCCCGGCGGCCTCGCTGCCGTGGTCGGTGCGCACGATGTGCAGGCACAGGTCGATTCCGGCCGCGGTGCCGGCGGACGTGAGGACGTCGCCGTCGTCGACGAACAGCTCGCGCGGGTCGACGTGGACGGACGGGTACCGCTTGGCCAGCGTCGGCGCGTACATCCAGTGCGTCGTCGCGGGCCGCCCGTCCAGCAGACCGGCGGCGGCGAGCACGAAGGCCCCCGTGCACAGTCCGACGATCCGGGCCCCCTCCTCGTGCGCCAGACGCAGGGCGTCCAGTGCCTCCGGAGGCGGCGGCGAAGTGATGGAGCGCCAGGCCGGGACGACGACGGTGCCCGCGCGGGCGATCGCCTCCAGGCCGTACGGCGCGGTCAGTTCGAGTCCGCCGGTGGTCCGCAGCGGACCGTCCTCACCGGCGCACACGAGCAGTCGGTAGCGTGGAACTCCCGCGTCCTGCCGGTCGATGCCGAACACGGAGAGTGGAATGGAGCTCTCGAAGATCGGCCCGCCGCTGAACAGCAGCACCGCGACGATCTCCCTGCGGCGACGCCCCGCGAGCTTCCTGCCGGCGTCGGCGACGACGGCGGTGGAATCCTGGCTCATGGCTAAGCCCCCCTTGGGTGTCGCGACTCCTTGGTCTGGTCGCACCTGCACGTTTCCCCTCGGCCTTGCACGTGGATCCCCCGCCGTAAAACATGATCGAATCTACTGCGTCCACTGGTGTCGGCGTGACAAGTTCAGCACGCAGCGCTATGTCGACTTGGCAACTTGGCGAAAAGCATTCGATCAGGAACCGTTCCGCTCCGCTACCGGCCTGCGGGATCCTGGATTCGGCCGTGGCCGGTACTCATCGGGTCTGCCGGGCCCTCCGCGGCCGTCGTCGCTGGTGGTGGGGGGCGGGACGGGACATTCCGGCAAGGGGGCAGACCTTCCGGGAAGTTGGCTGAAACCAAGCGGGTGTGGTTGTGCGAACCGGTCAGTCCCGCGGGGTGCCCCCGCCCGAACCCGCACAGCCGTGCCGGCCGCCGCCGCGGGCCGGGCCCGCGCCCCGCGAGTGCCGCCGGCGCCGCCCGGCGGCCGCCCGCTCCCGCGCCGGGGCGAGCGCGGCGGCCCGCCCGGCCTGCTCGGACCGGCGGAGCATCACCCGGCACACGGCCGTGACCGCGACCAGCCCCAGGGTCGCCACCGCGGCCCCGCCGAAGGAGGTCCCGTAGACGACGAGGACGACCGGGACGAGCAGGCAGCTGAAGACCGCCCAGCGCACCACGTCACCCGCGGGGTCCTCGTGCCGGCGGTGCGCGGACCGCACGGACGGGTGAACCGCGCCGCCCGCGGAACGCCGGGGCGCACCGGCGTACGGGTCGGCGTGCGGGCCGGTGGGCGCCGGCTCGGCGGGCTGGGCGGGCGGAACCGGATGGCCGGGCACGGCGTGCTCCCTGCGGGCTCTTCCTGAACGGTCGGACGCCTGTCCAACGGCGCCCGGCGGGGCTCGGTCACTGCGCGCACGGGTGGCACGGCGGCCCGCCCGTCACTGGCTGTAGGGGCCAGCGGCCATTGCCAAGGAGGCCCGCCTCCGGCATGCTCCCTGGGACGCTCTCCAAGTGCTGCATGCCCTGTGCAGGACAGGAGTGTCGCCGTACCCTGAGGGGTAAGGGCTTGGGAAGATGCTTCCCGGACAGAGCTCCGTCACCCTGCGTCGTCGATTTCACCCAATGCCGCCCCGCCGTCTTGTCCCTTCGCCCGAGGACCTCTTCGCCGAGACACCCATGGCCGGTCACGAATTCCCCGAACCCGCGGACCGCAAGCGCAAGCCGCTCGCCGACCACGTGCCGAGCGACGTGCGCGCGGCGGACCAGGCGCGCCACCCCTGCGACCCGGCCTTCCGCCACGGCGTGGTGGTCGGCTTCGACGGCTCCACCTCCAGCGAGCGCGCCCTGGCGTACGCGATCGGCATGGCGCGGCGCTCCGGCTCCGGCCTGATCATCGTGCACGTGGCGAACCGGCTTCCGACCACGGTGTGGGCGGGCTGCGAGCCGCCTGTCTTCGTCGACGTGCCGGACCACCGCACCGAGGTGCTGGGCCTGGAGCTGGCCTGCGCGGACTACCTGGCAGAGGTGCCGTGGATCCTCGTCGAGCGGGGCGGCGACATCTGCCACGAGCTGGAGGAGGTCGGCCGGGAGTACTCGGCGGACGCCATCGTGGTCGGCTCGACGCACGGGATCGTGGGCCGGATCTTCGGCTCGGTCGCGGGCCGGCTGGCCAAGCGCGCACAGCGACCGGTTGTTGTCATTCCGTAATCCCGCTGGTGTCGATTGTGCGGTTGTGCACCCCTGTAAAGGGTAGATAAATGCTGCTGGGACGCAGCAACAACTGCAGATCGAAGGGAGCCCGCCGTGGACAACGGTGTCTCTGCGGGAAGCACGGCCTCCACCTCGACCCTCGGGAACATGGCCCTGGGTCTCACCCTTCTCGCCTTCGGAATCGGACACACCGGCATCGTCGGCGGAGTGTCCGCGGCCGACTCCGTCTCGCTCGCGACCTACGTCGGCGGCCTCGCCCTGTTCGTCCTCGGACTCCTGGAGTACCGCGGCGGGAACGGCTTCAACGGCACGGCGTTCGCGGGCCTCGGCGCCTTCTGGTTCACATGGGCCCACGGGGCCGACGGCAAGGTCTCGGCCAACGCCGCCGGCCTGTTCCTGCTCCTCTTCGCCCTGCTCGCGCTGACCCTCACCCTGGGCGCGCCGGGCGGGCTCTTCGGCCAGGGCGCCTACGCCCTGCTCACCCTCTCCCTCGTCCTCCTCGCCGTGGGGACGCTCGCCGGCAGCGGCGGTCTGGGCAAGGCCGCCGGCTGGGTGGCCGCCGTCTCCGGGCTGATGGCCTGGTACGGCGCGACGGCGGCGCTCGCCAACTGGCCGACCGCACTGGGCCGGGCATCGGGCGGCAGGAGCGCGGCCGCCGCGGGCTGACCCGCTCGGCGCCGTCCCGCCAGGCGGCGCCGCACGGGAAGGCGGCGCGGAACGCGCGAACGGCCCCCGGTCTTCGGACCGGGGGCCGTTCGGCGGTTGCGGCGCGCCTCGGCGCGTTTCGGCGGTGCGGCCGCCGGCCGCCGCTACTCGACGGTGACGGACTTCGCCAGGTTGCGCGGCTTGTCGATGTCGCGGCCCAGGGCCAGGGCGGTGTGGTAGGCCAGCAGCTGGAGCGGGATGCCCATCAGGATCGGGTCCAGCTCGTCCTCGTTCTTCGGGACGATGATGGTGTGGTCGGCCTTCTCCTGCTCGCGGTGCGCGACGGCGAGGATGCGGCCGCTGCGGGCCTTGATCTCCTCCAGGGCGGCGCGGTTCTTCTCCAGCAGGTCGTCGTCGGGGACGATCGCGACCGTCGGCATCGCCGGCTCGATCAGGGCGAGCGGGCCGTGCTTGAGCTCGGAGGCCGGGTAGGCCTCGGCGTGGATGTAGGAGATCTCCTTGAGCTTCAGGGAGGCCTCCAGCGCGACCGGGTAGCCGCGGACGCGGCCGATGAACATCATCGACTTGGCGTCGGCGTACTGGGCGGCCAGCTCCTTGATGTCCTCCTCGCCCTTGAGGATCTCCTCGATCTGGGCGGGCAGGCGGCGCAGGCCCTCGATGATCCGCTTGCCGTCGGTGACGGACAGGTCGCGGATGCGGCCGAGGTGCACGGCGAGCAGCGCGAACGCCACGACCGTGTTGGTGAAGCACTTGGTGGAGACGACGCAGACCTCGGGGCCGGCGTGCACGTACACGCCGCCGTCGGCCTCGCGGGCGATGGCGGAGCCCACCACGTTGACGACGCCGAGGACGCGCGCGCCCTTGCGCTTGAGCTCCTGGACGGCGGCCAGCACGTCGTACGTCTCGCCGGACTGGGAGACGGCGATGTAGAGGGTGTCGGGGTCCACGACCGGGTTGCGGTAGCGGAACTCGGAGGCCGGCTCCGCGTCCGCGGGGATGCGCGCCATGCCCTCGATGAGGCTCGCGCCGATCATGCCGGCGTGGTACGAGGTGCCGCACCCGAGGATCTTGACGCGGCGGATGCCGCGGGCCTCGCGCGGGTCGAGGTTCAGGCCGCCGAGGTGCACGGTGGAGAAGCGGTCGTCGATGCGGCCGCGCAGGACGCGGTCGACCGCGTCGGGCTGCTCGCTGATCTCCTTGTGCATGTAGGTGTCGTGGCCGCCCATGTCGTAGGAGGCGGCCTCCCACTCGACGGTCTCCGGGGTGGCGGTGGTGGTCGCGCCGGAGGTCGTGTAGGTGCGGAAGTCGTCGGCCTTCAGGGTGGCCATCTCGCCGTCGTCGAGGGTGACGACCTGGCGGGTGTGGGCGACGAGCGCGGCGACGTCGGAGGCGACGAACATCTCCTTCTCGCCGATGCCGAGGACGACCGGCGAGCCGTTGCGGGCGACGACGATGCGGTCGGCGAAGTCGGCGTGCATCACGGCGATGCCGTAGGTGCCCTCGATCGCCTTGACGGCCTCGCGGACCTTCTCCTCCAGGGTCTCGGCCTGGGAGCGGGCGATCAGGTGGACGATGACCTCGGTGTCGGTCTCCGAGACGAAGACCACGCCCTCGGACTCCAGCTTGGCGCGGAGCTCCGCGGCGTTGTCGACGATGCCGTTGTGGACGACGGCGACCTTGTTCTCCGCGTCCAGGTGCGGGTGGGAGTTGATGTCGCTCGGGGCGCCGTGGGTGGCCCAGCGGGTGTGCGCGATGCCGGTGGTGCCGGCGAAGCGCTTGGGGACCCGGGTCTCCAGCTCACGGACGCGGCCCTTGGCCTTGACGACCTTGAGCGCCGTGGACTTCGGGCTGTTGACGACGATGCCCGCCGAGTCGTACCCGCGGTACTCCAGGCGCTGGAGCCCCTCCAGCAGCAGCGGCGCCACGTCGCGCTTGCCGATGTATCCCACGATTCCGCACATGAAGTACTGCCCCTCCTGAGGTTCGGATTGCCCGTGCCGTGCCGTGCCGTGCTGCGGCGCTCAGCCGTAGACGATGCGCCGCAGCTGCCGCAGCGACAGCTCCGGCGGCGCCACGGCGCGGTGCGGCAGCTCGGCCGCGATCCGTTCGAAGATCTCGGCGTTGACCGCCCCGCCGGCCTGGAGTTCGCGGTGCCTGCGGCGGACGAACTCCTCGGTCGTCTCGTCGAAGTACGCGAGCACGTCAAGTACCACCCGTGCGGCCTCCCCGCGCTGGAGCGAGGTGCTGCGTACCAGGTGGTCGACGAGGTCGTCGTACGACGGGCGGCGGTCGAGCACTCGTAGATATTGACGGGAGAAGTGCAGGAACGCAAAGATCCTGCCCGAAACCGGGCAGGATCACGCTGGTCTGGACCAGCGGAATGCGTCGATCCGCTAAGGAAGCGGTCAGAAACGCCGCAAAACGGCCTGCTTGGCCGCGGTGAACTCGTCCGCCGTGAGGATCCCCGACTGGTGCAGATCGCCCAGCTCGCGCAGCCGGCGCAGCAGCGCGTCGTGGTCCTCCGGCCCCGAAGGCTCCGGCGCCCCCGCCGCGAGTTCCGGCGCGGCCGCCGCGGCCGCCGCCGGGACCGGCTCGGGCACGGCCGCCGGGTGCGGCATCCGCACCGCCACGGCTGCCGCGACCAGCGCCATCAGCGGGTCCTTCCGGAAACCGAACAGCTCCACCGTGTACGGGTCGTACTTCGGCGCGGGCGCCGGCGGGGCCCCGGCCAGCGTGAACCGGATCCACCCGTTGTCCAGGCCCTTGGACGGCGACCACTCCACCCCGCGCAGGTCCGCCACCCGGAACTCCCGCGGGCCCCCGGAGCTCTTCGCCTCCTCCGTCGTCCAGTTCCAGTCCAGGCCCACCCGGTCGCCGTCGAAGGCGACCGTCCCGTCGCCCGCCGCCACCGTGATCGGCACCGCCGGCCCCGGCAGCAGGTACGCCTCCACCGGGCCCGACTCCACCTGCTCCAGCAGCAGCGCGTTGCGCACCTCGTCCACGAAGTACTCGGCCACGCCCGACCGGTCCGAATCCACCGCCAGCCGGTACGGGTCCGAGGACTCCGGCAGCCGCCCCCCGGTCACCTGGAGCAGCGGGCACGCCCCGTCACGCAGGCGGAGCCTGAGCCGTCCGGCCTTGCGGCCCGGCTCGAAGCTGATCCCGGCGATGGCGCGCAGCGGCACGACCACCTCGCCGAGGCTCTGGCGCAGCAGGCCCACCCCCTTGTCCCGCCCGGGCACGATCCGCACCGCGTCCCCGTCGAAGCCCCACGTACCGTCCTTCTGGATGATTTCCGCCATCCTGCGATTCTCGCACCGCCCCTCGCACGCGAGTTGGCCTATACCTGGGCCATGAGAGTCCTGCGACGCACGCTCGGCACCCTCCTCCTCCTGGCCTCGGTCGCCTCCTGCGCCACCGCCCGCGGCGACGACGCGAAACCGGGCGGCCCCCGGCCCGCCGCCCCCGCCGGCTTCGGACAGCTCCTGCCCGCCCCGGCCTCCGTCCGGGCGTCGGGATCCGGCCACGTGCTCGGCCCGGGCACGGTCATCCGGACCGGCCGCACCGGCGACGCGGAAGTCCGCCGGGTCGGCGAAATCCTCGCCGGGCAGCTCCGCGGCCCCACCGGGCTGCCGCTGCCCGTCGTGGACGCCCCCGGGGGCGGCGGGATCGAGCTGCGGCTCGACGCCGCCGCCCCGGACCTCGGCGACGAGGGCTACCGGCTGGAGTCCGGCCCGCGCGCCGTCACCCTCACCGCCCGCACCCCGGCCGGCCTCTTCCACGCCGGGCAGACGCTGCGCCAGCTGCTGCCCACCGCGGGCGCCGGCACCATCCCCGGCGGCACGGTCACCGACGCGCCCCGGTTCGCCTACCGCGGGGCGATGCTCGACATCGCCCGGCACTTCTTCACCACGGAGCAGGTCAAGCGGTACGTCGACCAGCTCGCCCAGTACAAGGTGAACGCCCTCCACCTGCACCTCACCGACGACCAGGGCTGGCGGATCGCCATCGACTCCTGGCCGCGGCTCGCCGAGTACGGCGGCGGCAGCGAGGTCGGCGGCGGGCCCGGCGGGTACTGGACGAAGGACGAGTACCGCGACCTGGTGCGGTACGCGGCCGAGCGGTACGTGGAGGTCGTCCCGGAGATCGACATGCCGGGGCACGTGAACGCCGCGCTCGCCTCCTACGCGGAGCTGAACTGCGACGGGAAGGCGCCCCCGCGCTACACCGGCACCAGGGTCGGCTTCAGCTCGCTGTGCACCGGGATCGAGCGGACCTACGACTTCGTCGAGGACGTCCTCGCCGAGGTGGCCGCCCTCACCCCCGGCCGCTACCTGCACATCGGCGGCGACGAGGCGTCCGCCACCCCGGCCGCGGACTACGCGGAGTTCATGGACCGGGCGCAGCAGGCGGTCGCCCGGCACGGCAAGACGGTGGTGGCCTGGCACCAGCTGGCCGGGGCGCGGCCGGCGCCGGGGGCGGTGCTCCAGTACTGGGGCCACGACAGGACCGGCGCGGCGGAGAAGGAGCGGGTCGCGGCCGCCGGGAAGGCGGGGCACCCGGTGATCCTGTCACCGGCCGACCGGCTCTACCTCGACATGAAGTACGACGCGGCGACGAAGCCGGGCCTGTCCTGGGCGGGCTACGTGCCGGTGCGCCGGGCGTACGAGTGGGACCCCGGGGCGTATCTGGCCGGGCTGCCGGCCGGGGCGGTGCTGGGGGTCGAGGCGCCGCTGTGGACGGAGACCGTCGCGACCCGCGAGGACCTGGAGTACATGGCGTTCCCGCGGGTGCTGGGCCTCGCCGAGCTCGGCTGGAGCCAGGGGCCGCCCGACTGGGCGGAGTACGGGCCGCGGCTGGCCACGCAGGCGCCGCGGATGGAGGCGCAGGGCATCGGCTACCACCGGGCGCCGGACGTGCCCTGGCAGACACGGCGGTAGAGGGGGCGGCGGAGGAGCGGGCCGGTGTGCGAGGGACCGTCGTCGCACACCGGCCCGCCCCGTGCCTACCGCCGCGCGAAGGGCGCGACGGGGTTCTGCAGGGTGCCGACCAGCTGGAGCGCGGCCGACGGGTCGGTCAGGTCGACCATCTGCCTGTTGTTGCGCAGCTGGAGCCGGTTCAGGCAGGACAGCTGGAACTCCGGGGCGAAGAGGTCGTACTGCTCGAAGCGCTCGGCGAGCTGCGGCATCGACTCCTGGTAGGCGTGGCCGCAGTCCGCGACGGCCTTCCAGAAGGTGTCCTCGTCGCAGACTCCCTCGGTCGCGAGGATCGAGCCCAGGAAGCGGAAGAAGCAGTCGAAGACGTCCGTGAAGATCGACAGCAGCTTCATGTCCTCGGGGACGTCCGCCCGGATCCGCTCGACCGCCGGCGGCAGGACCGCGTCCGGGTCCATGACGACGATCTCCTCGGCGATGTCCTTGAAGATCGCCCGCTTCACCACGCCGCCCTCGATGACGAGGATGGTGTTCTCGCCGTGCGGCATGTACGCGAGGTCGTACTGGTAGAAGCAGTGCAGCAGCGGCACCAGGTAGGCGCGCAGGTAGTGGCGCAGCCACTCGGCCGGGGAGAGCCCCGACTCCTCGATCAGCGCGGCGGCGAAGGACCGCCCGTCGGCGTCCACGTGCAGCAGCGAGGCCATCGTGGCCAGCCGCTCGCCCTCCTTCAGGGAGCCCACCGGCGACTCGCGCCACAGCGCGGCCAGCATCTTCCGGTACGGCGAGTACCGGTCCGTGGCCCGCTCGTACTGGCGGTGGTGGTAGCCGATCGCCGCCCGCTCGCGGATGATCGAGAAGTCGACGGACTGCAGCACCTCGTCGTTCTCGATGAGGCGGTGCAGCCAGTCGTTGATGGCCGGGGTGGCCTCCATGTACGCCGCGGACAGGCCGCGCATGAAGCCCATGTTCAGCACCGAGATCGCCGTCTTGACGTAGTGCTTCTCGGGGGCGCTCGTGTTGAAGAAGGTGCGGATGGACTGCTGCGCCAGGTAGGCGTCCTCGCCCTCGCCGAGCAGCACCAGGCGGCGGTTGGCGATCTCCGCGGCGAAGGTGACGGTCGTCTTGTTCCACCACTGCCAGGGGTGGATCGGCAGCAGGTGGTAGTCCGCCAGGTCCAGGCCGAGCGCGGCCATCTTCGCCTCGAACCCGGCGATGGCCGCCTCGCCCAGCTCGGCGCGCATGAAGGAGTCGTGGTCCAGGCCGGCGCCGGCCGTGAAGGTGGAGACGTCCTTGCGCGCGGCCACCCACACCAGGTGGACGGGGCTCGCCGCCTCCGGCGCGTACGAGCGGAACTCGTGCACGCCGAAGCCGAGGCGGCCGTTGTTGGCGACGAAGCAGGGGTGGCCCTCCGTCATGCCCGTCTCGATGTCCTGGAACGAGGACTTCGCGAGGACCGCGGCCGGCACCTGCGGCTTGGTGTACTTGAAGCCCGTGCCCGCCAGGGTGGAGGAGATCTCCTCCAGGTAGACGGGCAGGACCTCGTCGCTCAGGCCGAGCGCCCCGCGCATCTCGATGTGGAAGTCGAGGGCGTCCGGCTCGGCCTCGGCGCCGTCCTTCAGGCGGACGATGGAGGCCTCGTCCACGACCCAGTGGTCCAGGGCGTGCCGGACGGCGCGGAAGCGGTACTCCACCGTGCCGTCGTCGCTGAGGACCCGGTAGCCGGAGCCGTCCTCCAGGGGCCGCGGGGCCAGCAGGCGCTCGTGGGAGAACTCCGCGAGGGCCTTGCGGACCAGGGCGCGGTTGGCGCGGGCCCACAGCTCGGGGGAGAGGTGGGAGATCGCGTCGGAGAGGCTCATATCGACGCTCCCGTGGTCAGGCCGGTGGCCGCTTCGAACTGTTCGCGGGTGCAGAAGCTGAGGAGGGCGGTCTTCTCCGGCTTCTGCACGGGGCGCTCCGGGACGAAGCCGACGGCCTCGTTCAGGGCGTGCACGGCCTTGTTGTCGACGTCGGGCTCGACGACGACGCGGCGGACGGACGGGTCGGCGAAGAGCGCCGCCATGACCGTGGTGATCACGGCGCGGGTGAAGCCGTGCAGGGGCGTGTCGCTGGGCGCGACGAGGAAGTGCATGCCGACGTCGCCGGGCTCGGCGTCGTACAGGCCGACCAGCTCCAGCCTGCTCGGGTCGTAGCGCTCCATCAGGAACGCGGGCCGGCCCTCGTGCAGGCCGATGAACGCGTCGTGGTGCTCGGCGGCCGCGATCTTCATGTACTCGCGCTCGACGTCGGGCAGGGAGGCGTCCTGCATCATCCAGAACGCCGCCTTCGGGTGGGTGACCCACCCGTGGAGCAGCTCTGCGTCGGTCAGCGGGTCCATGGCGCGGATCGCGAAGGTGCCGAGGACGGCGTCCGTGCGGGTGTGGAGGATCTCGGTGGTGGTGCTCATGCGTGCACGCCTTCCGGGGCGGCGAACTGCTGGAACGCGATGGACTTCTCGACCTTGTAGTACTCGCGGCCGAGCAGTTCCTTGACGATGTACGCGTTGCGGTACGCGGCCATGCCCAGGTCCGGCGAGGTGATCGAGTGGTTGTGGACGGTGCCGTTCTGCAGGAAGACCTCGCGGCCGGCCGTGTCGATGGTGTAGTTGCGGGCCGCGTCGGGACGGCCGTGGCCGTCGAAGTTGATGCGGTCGCGGATCGGGGCGAGGAACTCGGGCAGGACGAACTTGTAGCCGGTCGCGAGGACGAGGCCCTCCGTGGCGAGGGAGAAGTCGCGCTCCTGCTCCTCCTGGCGCAGGCCCAGCGTGTAGGTGCCCGCGGTGGTGTCGTAGGCCGCCGAGTTCAGCGCGGTGTTGGTCATCAGCGTGGTCGGGACGGGGCCCGGCATGGTGACCTTCTTCTGGTAGAGCAGGTCGAAGATGGCGTTGATGAGCTCGCCGTCGATGCCCTTGAAGAGGTTCTTCTGCTGCGTCTCCAGCCGGTAGCGGGTCTCCTCGGGCAGGGCGTGGAAGTAGTCCACGTACTCCGGGGAGGTCATCTCCAGCGTGAGCTTGGTGTACTCCAGCGGGAAGAACCGCGGGGAGCGGGTCACCCAGTTGAGCTGGTAGCCGTGGACGTCGATCTCGGAGAGCAGGTCGTAGTAGATCTCCGCGGCGCTCTGGCCGGAGCCCACCAGGGTGATCGACTTCTTCTTCTGGAGCTCCGCCTTGTTCGCCATGTACGCGGAGTTGTGGAAGAAGTCGCCGCCCAGGCCGGCGCAGGCCGGCGGGACGTACGGCGGGGTGCCGGTGCCGAGGACCAGGCGGCGGGCCAGGTGGGTCTCGCCGCGGTCGGTGCGGACCTCGTAGACGCCGGCCCGCTCGTCGTAGGAGACCTCGGTGACGGAGGTGGAGAACTGCACGTTCTCCAGGCGGTCGGCGGCCCAGCGGCAGTAGTCGTTGTACTCGGTCCGCAGCGGGTAGAAGTTCTCCCGGATGTAGAAGGAGTACAGCCGGTCCTGGTCCTTGAGGTAGTTCAGGAACGAGAACGGCGAGGTCGGGTCGGCCAGGGTGACCAGGTCCGACATGAACGGCGTCTGCAGGTGCGCGCCGTCCAGGAACATCCCCGCGTGCCACTCGAAGTGCGGCTTGGTCTCGATGAAGAGGCCGTCGAGCTCGTCGATCGGGGCGGTCAGGCAGGCGAGTCCCAGGTTGAAGGGACCGAGGCCGATACCGATGAAGTCGAGGGGCCGGCGGGGGTCACGGGGCTCACGAGACGACTGCAAGGGATTCTCCCAGGTACTGCTCGGCGTGGGACGCGAGGAGGTCGAGCACGGCCGCGATGTCGGCCGTGGTGGTCTGCGGGTTGAGGAGGGTGAACTTCAGGTACTGCCTGCCGTCGACCTTCGTGCCGGCGACGACGGCCTCGCCGGATGCGAACAGGGCCTTGCGGGCGTGCAGGTTGGCCTCGTCTACGAGGTCGGGGCGCACGTCGTCCGCGGGCACGTAGCGGAAGACCAGGGTGGAGATCTGCGGCCGGACGACGACCTCGTAGCGCGGGTCGGCGTCGATGATGTCCCAGCCGGCGGCGGCCAGGTCGACGACCTCGTCGAAGAGCGAGCCGATGCCGTCGGCGCCCATGGTGCGCAGGGTCATCCAGAGCTTGAGGGCGTCGAAGCGGCGCGTGGTCTGGATCGACTTGTCGACCTGGTTCGGAATCCGCTCCTCGGCCATGCGGCGCGGGTTGAGGTAGTCCGCGTGGTAGGTGGCGTGCTTGAGGGTGTCGCGGTTGCGGACCAGCATCGCGCTGGAGCTCACGGGCTGGAAGAAGGACTTGTGGTAGTCGACCGTGACCGAGTCGGCGTGCTCGATGCCGTTCAGCAGGTGCCGGCGGGTGGGGGAGACCAGCAGTCCGCAGCCGTAGGCGGCGTCGACGTGCATCCACGTGCCGTGCTCGGCGGCCAGGCGGGCGATCTCGGGGAGCGGGTCGATGGACCCGAAGTCGGTGGTGCCGGCGGTGGCGACGACGGCCATCGGGATGAGGCCCTCGGAGGCGCACTCCTCCAGCTCCAGCGCGAGGACGGAGGTGTCCATGCGGCGGTTGCGGTCGACGGGCACGGCGATGACGGCCTCGTAGCCCATGCCGAGCATGGCCGCCGACTTCTTGACGCTGAAGTGGCTGGCCTCGGAGGTGAAGATGCGCAGGCGGGGCAGGACCTCGGACTTGGCGAGGGGGCGCTCGGCGGCCTGCATGGCCTTGCGGCAGGCCTCGTCGCGGGCGAGCAGCAGGGAGTGGAAGTTGGACTGGCTGCCGCCGGAGGTGAAGATGCCGTCCGCGTCCGGGCCGAGGCCGATGCGGGCCGCGGTCCAGTCGATGAGGCGGCGCTCGATGAGCGTGCCGCCGATGGACTGGTCCCAGGTGTCCAGGGAGGAGTTGACGGCGGAGAGGACCGCCTCGCCGAGGACGGCGGGGATGACGACCGGGCAGTTGAGGTGGCCCAGGTAGCGCGGGTGGTGGAAGTACACCGCGTCGCGCAGGTAGACCTCTTCCAGCTCGTCCAGGACGGCGGCCGGGTCCTCCAGCGGGCGGTCCAGGTCGATTCCGTTGACCACCGGGGCGAGTTCGTCCACGGATATTCCGGTGTGGGGCCGCTGGGTGGACGCGAGTTTCGCGGCGACGCGCTCGACGCCCTCGGTGACGGAACGCCGGTAGAGCTCCGCGGTCGTCTCATTCAGGAGATGCGAGCGCATCAACTTTCCTCCGGGGCAGGGGAAGAGGGGGGAAGATCAGGTGCAAGCCTTAGGTTAGCCTAACCTAATTATTGAGCCAAATGGGGGTGGGTCCCGGTCGGAGTCGGCCAGGTCCCTTGACATGAAGAATCGTGGAGGCCGCTGGTGGGACGGCAACGAAAACGCTGGTGACGGGGTATCGGACGGCTTGCGGACCGCTGGAGCCAGGACCCGGGAGCACCTCGGCCGGCGGCCGGCCGGCATGCCGAAAGGCCCCTGCCGGAGCCCGTTGGCCTGAAGTGGCCGCTGGGGCCGTCCGCAGCCCTACAGCGCGGAGGCGGGGTCCTCGCTGGCGGCCTTGCCCGCGTACGCCTCGGCGAGCAGCTGCTCCTCGCTGGCGCCCAGGCGCCAGTAGCCGGTGAAGCGCACCGCGCGCCGGTCGAGGGAGCGCTCCTGCACGAGGTGCCGGCGGACGGCGCGGATCGTGCCCGCCTCACCCGCGAGCCAGCCGTACGGGCGCTGCGCCTGCGGGAGTCCGGCGGCCCGCACCGCCTCGACCACGCGCTCGGCCCGGCCGGGGCCGGCCCCGCGCACGATCCACGTGATCTCCGCGTCGGCGGCGGTCTTCAAGTCGAGCCGGTCGTCGGCGTGCGGGACCTCGAAGAACGCCCGCACCCGCATGCCCGGCGCCTGGCGCTCCAGGATCGCGGCGGCCGCGGGGAGCGCCGTCTCGTCCGCGTACATCACCAGCGCGTCGGTGCCAGCCGGCGGCTGGAAGCGCACGGACTTGTTGCCGGCCACCGTCGGGCCGATGGCCAGGATCCGGTGGCCTGCGGCGGCCCGGCCGGCCCAGGCGGACGCGGGGGAGGAGTCGCCGTGGAGCACGAAGTCGATGTCCACCTCGACCGCGCCGCCGTCCCCGTCGCGCTGCTCGCGGACCGTGTACGAGCGCATGACCGGCCGCTCGCCGTCCGGCATCCCGCGCCAGGCGGCGAACCAGGTGTCCTCGGCGGTGGAGGGCAGTTCGGTGTGGACCCGGTGCGCGGGCGGGAGGAAGAGCGAGAGGCTCTGGTCGAAGCCGCCCGAGCGGAAGCCGGCCAGGCCGTCGCCGCCGAAGGTGACCCGCAGGAAGGAGTGGCCGAGGCGGCGGGTGCGGAGCACTTCCGGGGCGAAGAAGCGGAAGTGGGCGGCTGCGGCCTCGGGTGCGGGCGCGGTCGCGGTGCCGGACGCGGAGTCGGACATGCGGGTGGATCCCCCCTGGGTGTCGGGCGGGCGCCGGACCGCGGGTCAGCGGGGTCCGGCGCCGGATGGGTGTGGCCGTGCCGCGGCAGGACCGAGGGCCCGCGGCGTCGGCCGCGGGCCCGGGTCCCGGATGTATCTCCTGCCGGCCGTGGGGCCGGCCGGGGTACTAGCCGACCTTCTTGGCGTTCTGGATGGCCTTGGCGAGGTCCTCCAGGACCTGGGCGCACTTCTCGTAGGAGTAGATCGGCTCGGTCACGCGCGGGGCGACCTGGCCGGCCTTGACGGCGGGCAGCTCGTTCCAGGTCGGCTTGGCCTTCAGGGCGTCGGGCTGGAGGGTGCCCGTGCGGTTGTCGAGGAGGACGAGGTCGGCCTTGTACTTGCCGGCGTTCTCCCAGCTGAGGCTCTCGAAGAAGCCGCCCTGGTCGAGCTTGTCCTGCTCGGGGGAGACGAACTCGACGCCGAGGGACTCGAAGTACTTCAGGTCGGCGGAGGTCTTCGGGGTGGAGACGTAGAACAGCGCGTCCGAGCCGGAGCCGACGAGCACCTTGATGCCCGGGTTCGCCTTGGTGGCCTCGCGGACCTTGCCGGCGGCGGCCTCGAAGCGGGCCTTGGCGTCGGTGACCTTCTTGCTGTTCAGGTCGGCGCCCAGGGCCTTCGCCAGGTCGGCGGTGCGGGCCAGGGACTTGTCCATGGAGGCGTCGCCGCCCACGCCGATCGCGGCGGCCGGGGCCAGGGCCAGGATCTTGTCCTTGGAGGCCTCGGGCACGTACCAGTAGGTGCCGTCCCAGGTGTTGGTGACGAGCAGCTCGGGGGCCAGGGAGGCGTACTTCTCGACGTTGAACTCGTCGTAGACGTTGCCGAGGATCTCGACCTTGGAGATGTCCATCGAGCCGGCCGTCACGTCGGGCTTGCCGTCGGCGGTCTTGGTCGGGCCGAAGACGCCCTTGACCGAGACGCCGTAGTCGTACAGCGCGGCCGCGGTGCCGGTGTAGGCCACGACGTTCTTCGGGGCGGCCTTCAGGCTGACGTCCTTGCCCAGGTCGTCCTTGAAGGTCCAGGCGCCCGACGCCGCGGCGCCCTTGTCCGCGTCGCCGCCGCTCTTCGCCTTGTCGGTGCCGCCGCACGCGGTCAGCGCCGCGACGAGGCCGAGGGCGCCGCCGGCGGCGACCAGGCCGCGGCGGGTGAGGTAGGAGGTACGGGACTTGGGCATGTCGGTGTCCGCTTTCATACGTGCCGGGCGGCCGAAACGGGCCGTTCGGTGGGGAAGGTAAGCCTAACCTAAAGGGATCTCCGGCGGGGATGCAAGGCCGGTCCGCGCCCGAGCGCCAATCGTGATCTGCGGGAGACCTTCCGTGATCCGGCATTCCCGTGAAGTGCCGTCCGGAGAAAGTGAATTGCCGGTCCGTCGGCTTCGGGAGCGAAAAGCCGTTCTGCCGAGTACCCGGCAATTCGGCAGAAAACGAATTGCAGCGGCGCACAAAGGCCGGGGGCCGGCGCAGGATCGTTCCCCCTGCGCCGGCCCCCGGCCGCGGCCCGCCCGTGCGTCAGCCCGTGAAGCCCAGCTCGCGCGCGATGAGCATCCGCTGGACCTCGCTCGTGCCCTCCCCGATCTCCAGGATCTTGGAGTCGCGCCACATGCGGGCCACCGGGTACTCGTTCATGAACCCGTATCCGCCGTGGATCTGCGTGGCGTCCCGCGCGTTGTCGACGGCGACCGTCGAGGAGTACAGCTTCGCGATGGCCGCCTCCTTCTTGAACGGCTCGCCGTTCACCAGCCGGGACGCGGCGTCGCGCCAGCCCACCCGGGCCATGTGGGCGCGCATCTCCATGTCGGCCAGCTTGAACTGGATGGCCTGGTTGTCGCCGATGGGCCGGCCGAAGGCCTGCCGCTCCTTCGCGTACTTCACCGACTCGTCCACGCAGCCCTGCGCCAGGCCCGTCGCCAGCGCCGAGATCGCGATGCGGCCCTCGTCGAGGATGCGCAGGAACTGCGCGTAGCCGCGGCCCTCCTCGCCGACCAGGTTCTCCAGCGGGACCCGCACCCCGTCGAAGGACAGCTCGCGGGTGTCGGAGGCGTTCCAGCCGACCTTGGAGTAGGGGGCGGCCACCGTGAAGCCGGGGGTGCCGGACGGCACGATGATCGAGGAGATCTCCGGACGGCCGTCGTCCTTGCGGCCGGTGACGGCCGTGACGGTGACCAGGCCGGTGATGTCCGTGCCGGAGTTGGTGATGAAGCACTTCGAACCGTTGATCACCCACTCGCCGCCGTCCTTGACGGCCGTGGTGCGGGTGCCGCCGGCGTCCGAGCCGGCCCCCGGCTCGGTCAGGCCGAACGCGCCCAGCACCTCGCCCGAGCACAGCTTCGGCAGCCACTGCCGCTTCTGCTCCTCCGAGCCGAAGAGGTACAGCGGCATCGCGCCCAGCGAGACGCCCGCCTCCAGGGTGATGGCGACCGAGGAGTCGACGCGGGCCAGCTCCTCCAGGGCGATGCCGAGGGCGAGGTAGTCGCCGCCCATGCCGCCGTACTCCTCGGGGAAGGGCAGGCCGAACAGGCCCATGCGGCCCATCTCGCGCACGATCTCGTACGGGAACTCGTGCCGCTCGTAGAAGTCGCCGATCTTCGGCGCGACGACGTCGTGCGCGAACGCCTCCACCGTGCGGCGGAGCTCCTCGTGCTCGGGGGTCAGGCGGTGGTCGAGGGACATGGTGTCTTCACTCCTTGTGGGAGAGGGCGCGGACGGTGCGGGAGGGGCTGGGGCGCCCCAGCCGTTCGGCCATCCACACGCTCGTGGCGGTGAGGGCGGCCAGGTCGACCCCGGTCTCGATGCCGAGGCCGTCGAGCATCCACACCAGGTCCTCGGTGGCCAGGTTGCCGGTGGCGCTCTTCGCGTACGGGCAGCCGCCGAGGCCGCCGGCGGAGGCGTCCACGGTGGCCACCCCGTGCTCCAGCGCGGCGAGGGTGTTGGCGAGGGCCTGGCCGTACGTGTCGTGGAAGTGCACGCCGATCCGGTCGGTCGCCACGCCCGCCCCGTTCAGGGCGGTGAGCAGGGACCGCACGTGGCCGGGGGTGCCGGTGCCGATGGTGTCGCCGAGGCTCAGCTCGTCGCAGCCGAGGTCCAGCAGCGCCTTGGCCGTGCCGACGACCTGCGCGACGGGCACGGGCCCCTCCCACGGGTCGCCGAAGCACATGGACAGGTAGCCGCGGACGTGCGCGCCGCCCTCCTTGGCCCGGGCCACGACGGGCTCGAACATGGCGAGGGACTCGGCGACGGTCCGGTTGAGGTTCCGGGCGGCGAACGTCTCGGTCGCCGAGCCGAAGACGGCGATCCGGTCGGCGCCCAGGGCGAGCGCCCGGTCCAGGCCGCGCTCGTTGGGCACGAGCACGGGCAGGTGCACGCCGGCCCCGGCGAGGTCCGCGAGCTGCGGGTACAGCTGCTCGGCGTCGGCGAGCTGCGGCACCCACTTGGGGTGGACGAAGCTCGTCGCCTCGACGGTGCGCAGCCCGGCGGCGGCCAGCCGGCGGATGAACTCGGCCTTCACCTCGGTGGGGACGGCCGTCTTCTCGTTCTGCAGCCCGTCGCGGGCGCCGACCTCGTGGATGCGCACGCGGGCGGGCAGGCCGGGGGCCGGGACGGCCATGGGGAGCCCGTTCACGCGCCCGCCTCCTCGTCCTCGTCGGGGGTGACGACGGCCAGGACCTGGTCCATGGCGACGGTCGTCCCGGGGGAGACGTCCAGCTCGGCGACCGTGCCGGCGTGCGGGGCGGAGATGACGTGCTCCATCTTCATGGCCTCGACGACGAGCAGGCTCTGCCCGGCGGCGACCTTGTCGCCGACCGCGACCTTGACGACGGTGACGGTGCCCGGCATCGGTGCGGCCAGCGTGTCGGCGCCCGCGTGGCCGCGGCCGCCGAGCGCGGCCGCGACGGGGTCGTGGTGCTGGACGTGCCAGCTGTCGCCGTCGCGGCCGAGCCAGACCCCCTCCGGGGAGGCGGCGTGCCCGAACGCGTGGGTGGCGCCGTCGAGTTCGACGGTGAGCCGGTCGGCGGTGAGGGAGACGATCCGGCCGCGGGCCGGGCCGCCCTCTGCACCCGGGTGCTCGATCTCCAGCTCCGCGCCGAGGCGGCGGGTGCGGACGGCGACCGGGTCCTGGCCGGGCAGGCGGAAGTGGTGGACCGTCCAGGCCGGGGTGCCGCCGAGGCGCCAGCCGTCGGCCGCGGAGAACGGGTCCGCCCACCCCTGTCCGGCCGCCGCGTCCGGGGCGGGCTCGCGGGCCAGAAGCGCGGCGGCCGCGTACACCTCGGGCGGGACCCCGTCCGGCAGGAGGCCCGGCAGGTCGCGCTCGACGAGCCCGGTGTCCATGTTCCCGGACACCACGTCCGGGTGGGCCAGCAGCCGGCGCAGGAAGCCCGCGTTCGTCTGCACGCCCAGGATCACCGTGTCCGCGAGCGCCCCGCGCAGGACGCGCAGCGCCGCCGCCCGGTCGGGCCCGTACGCGATCACCTTCGACAGCATCGGGTCGTACGTGGAGCCCACGTCCACCCCGGCCGCCAGCCCGGAGTCGGTCCGCACGGTCCGCCCCGACGGCTCCGACAGCGCCAGGACCGTGCCGCCGGACGGCAGGAAGCCGCGCGCCGGGTCCTCCGCGCAGACGCGGGCCTCGATCGCGTGCCCGGTCAGCTGCACGTCGTCCTGGGTGAGGCCGAGTTCGCCGCCGGCGGCCACCCGCAGCTGGAGCTCGACCAGGTCCAGGCCGGTGACCAGCTCGGTCACCGGGTGCTCGACCTGGAGGCGGGTGTTCATCTCCATGAAGTAGTAGGAGGAGGGGTCGCCGCCGGGGACGATGAACTCGACGGTGCCCGCGCCGACGTACCCGCACGCGCGGGCGGCCTCGACGGCCGCGGCGCCCATGGCGGCCCGGATCTGCGGGGTCAGCAGGACGGACGGGGCCTCCTCGATGACCTTCTGGTGGCGCCGCTGGAGCGAGCACTCGCGCTCGCCGAGGTGGACGACGTTGCCGTGGGCGTCGGCCATCACCTGGATCTCGATGTGGCGGGGCCGGTCCACCCAGCGCTCCACGAGCAGGGTGTCGTCGCCGAAGGAGGAGCGGGCCTCGCGGCGGGCCGCCGCGATCTCCTCCGCCAGCACCGCCCCGTCGCGGACCAGGCGCATGCCCTTGCCGCCGCCGCCAGCGGACGGCTTGAGCAGGACCGGCATGCCGATCTTCTCGGCGGCCTCGACGAGCTCGGCGTCGGACAGGCCGCTCCCCGAGGAGCCGGGGACCACGGGCACGCCCGCCGCCCGGACGGTCTCCTTGGCCCGGATCTTGTCGCCCATCAGGGAGATCGCGGACGCGGGCGGGCCGATGAAGACCAGTCCGGCCTCCGTGCAGGCCTGCGCGAACGCGGCGTTCTCCGCGAGGAAGCCGTAGCCGGGGTGGACGGCCTCGGCGCCGGTCCGCCGGGCCGCCTCCAGGAGCCGCTCCACGGACAGGTAGCTCTCGGAGGCGGCGGCGGGCCCGATCCGGACGGCCGTGTCGGCCTCCCGCACGTGGCGGGCGTCCGCGTCGGCGTCGCTGAAGACGGCCACCGACCGGATGCCGAGCTCGCGCAGGGTGCGGATGACCCGGACCGCGATCTCGCCCCGGTTGGCCACAAGGACAGTGCTGAACATCTTGGGGGTCCTCACGTCACAGGTCGCAGGTCACATACGGAAGATGCCGAAGCCGGGCTCGCCCAGCGGCGCGTTCGCGCAGGCGGTCAGGGCGAGCCCCAGCACCTGCCGGGTCTCCAGGGGGTCGATGACCCCGTCGTCCCACAGCCGCGCGGTGGCGTAGTAGGCGCTGCCCTGCTCCTCGTACTGGGCGCGGACCGGGGCCTTGAAGGACTCCTCGTCCTCCGCGGACCACTCCTGGCCGGCACCCTCGATCTGGTCGCGCTTGACCGTGGCGAGGACGGACGCCGCCTGCTCGCCGCCCATCACGGAGATCTTGGCGTTGGGCCACATCCACAGGAAGCGGGGCGAGTACGCCCGCCCGCACATCGAGTAGTTGCCCGCGCCGTACGAGCCGCCGACGACCACCGTCAGCTTCGGGACGCGGGTGCAGGCGACGGCCGTGACCATCTTGGCGCCGTGCTTGGCGATGCCGCCGGCCTCGTAGTCGCGGCCCACCATGAAGCCGGAGATGTTCTGCAGGAACAGCAGGGGGATGCCGCGCTGGTCGCACAGCTCGATGAAGTGGGCGCCCTTCTGGGCGGATTCGGCGAAGAGGATGCCGTTGTTGGCGACGATGCCGACGGGGTGGCCGTGGATGCGGGCGAAGCCGGTGACGAGGGTCGTGCCGAACTCGGCCTTGAACTCCTGGAAGCGGGAGCCGTCGGCGATGCGGGCGATGATCTCGCGGGCGTCGTAGGGGGTGCGGGAGTCGACGGGGACCGCGCCGTACAGGCCGTACGGGTCGACCTTCGGCTCCTCGGCCTGCTCCACCGCCCACGGCAGGGGGCCCCGCTCGGGCAGGGTCGCCACGATGTTGCGGACGATCCGCAGCGCGTGCGCGTCGTCCTCGGCGAGGTGGTCGGTGACGCCGGAGACGCGGCTGTGGACCTCGCCGCCGCCGAGCTCCTCCGCGGTGACGACCTCGCCGGTGGCCGCCTTCACCAGCGGCGGCCCGCCGAGGAAGATCGTGCCCTGGTTGCGGACGATGACGGCCTCGTCGCTCATCGCCGGGACGTACGCGCCGCCCGCGGTGCAGGAGCCGAGGACGGCGGCGATCTGCGGGATGCCGGCGCCCGACATGCGGGCCTGGTTGTAGAAGATGCGGCCGAAGTGCTCCCGGTCGGGGAACACCTCGTCCTGCATCGGCAGGAAGGCGCCGCCGGAGTCGACCAGGTACAGGCAGGGGAGACGGTTCTCCAGCGCCACCTCCTGGGCCCGCAGGTGCTTCTTGACCGTCATCGGGTAGTACGTGCCGCCCTTGACGGTGGCGTCGTTCGCGACGACGACGCACTCGCGGCCGCTGACCCGCCCGATGCCCGCGATGACCCCGGCGGCCGGCGCCGCGCCCCCGTACATGCCCTCGGCGGCCAGGGGGGCCAGCTCCAGGAACGGCGAACCCGGGTCCAGGAGCGCGTCCACCCGGTCACGGGGCAGCAGCTTGCCGCGCGCCGTGTGGCGGGCCCGGGCCTTCTCGCCGCCCCCGAGGCGGACCGCCGCCAGGCGGGCGCGCAGCCCCTCGGACAGTTCGCGGTGGGCCGCCTCGTTGGTGCGCCAGGCCTCGGACGCCGGGTCCGCGGCGCTGGTCAGCACGGGTGCCTGCTGCATCGGTCGAGCTCCCTTGCTCGGATCCACGGTTAATGAGCGTTAACGTGTGTGGCGCCTAGGTTAACGACCGCTAACGGCCCTGTCTAGAATGGTTGCCCATGAGCACTTCAGCGGCCGCACCCACCCGTCGCGAGCAGATCCTCAGCGAGGCCGCACGCCTCTTCGCCGAACGCGGCTTCCACGGCGTCGGCGTCGACGAGATAGGCGCGGCGGTGGGCATCAGCGGCCCCGGGCTCTACCGGCACTTCGCCGGGAAGGACGCCATGCTCGCCGAGCTGCTCGTCGGGATCAGCGAGCGGCTGCTCACCGGAGGCCGGCGCCGCGTCGAGGAGGCCGACGGCGACCCGGCCGCCGTCCTGGCCTCGCTGATCGACGGCCACATAGACTTCGCCCTCGACGACCGCGCCCTCATCACCCTCCACGACCGCGAGCTGGACCGGCTGCGCGACGCCGACCGCAAGCTCGTCCGGCAGCTCCAGCGCCAGTACGTCGAACTGTGGGTGGCCGTCGTGCGCGAACTGCACCCCGGCGTCGGCGAGGCCGAGGTCCGCGTCGCCGTCCACGCCGTCTTCGGCCTGCTGAACTCCACGCCCCACCTGGGGACGCCCGGCCGCGAGGCCACGGAGTCGCTGCTGCGGCGGCTCGCGCACGGCGCGTTCCGGGCGCTGAGCGCGTGACGCGCCCGGTCCGCCGCTTGGGATGGAAGCCCCGCCTCCGGCGGGGCGGCGGCACAATGGGCCGCATGCCGAAGCCGACTGAGCCGACCGTGCCGATACCGACGTCCGTACCGACCCGCGCCGAACTGGTGGAACACCTGGTCCGCACGCGGATCGCCGGACAGGTCGCCACCCCGCGCGAGAACAACCTGGCCCACTACCGGGCCCTCGCCAACGGGGACCGGCACTACTGGCTCGGCCTCGACCTCGGCGACCGCTGGAGCGACGAGCAGGACGTCCTCGCGGTGATGGCGGAGCGCTGCGGCGTCGTCGACGACGCCGAGCACCGGCAGGGCCAGGACACCATCGACCCCGAGCTGACCGCCGCCGCCCTCGACCGGATGGCGGCCCGGCTGCGCAAGGCGGCCCTGGACCGGCAGAGCGTCCTCTTCGCCACCGGGCACCCGGGCGGCCTGCTGGACGTGCACCGCGCCACGGCCGCGGCGCTGCGGGCCGCGGGCTGCGAGATCGTCGCCATCCCCTCCGGGCTCATCGCCGACGAGGCCTCGGTGTGGCAGTTCGCCGACGTCGCCGTCCTGGAGCGGGGCGCCACCCTGTGGCACACCCACTCCCCGGAGCCGATGGCCGCGATCCTGGACGGGCTCGCCGCCGCGGGCCGGCCCCTGCCGGACCTGGTCGTCGCCGACCACGGCTGGGCGGGCTGCGCCGCGCAGCGCGGCCTGGACGCGGTGGGGTACGCCGACTGCAACGACCCGGCGCTCTTCCTCGGCGAGGCCGAGGGAACCGTACAGGTGGTGGTCCCGCTGGACGACCACGTCCGCGACCCGCGCTACTACGACCCCCTGGTCGCCTACCTGCTGGACGCGGCCGGCCTCGCCGGGGACTGACGCCGGACCGGGCGCGGGCGCCCGGACCGGGCGCGGTCGCACCGCGCCCGGGCGTCGGGCGCGCCGCGCCCGGTCCCCGGCGTCAGGTGCGCGGGACGCGGACCACGCCCTCCTGGATGACGGTGACGGCCAGGCGGCCGTCCCGGGTCCAGATGCGGGCCTGGCCGAGCCCGCGGCCCCGCTGCGAGGTCGGCGAGTCCTGGTCGTACAGCAGCCACTCGTCGGCCCGGAACGGCCGGTGGAACCACATCGCGTGGTCGAGGGAGGCGCCGACCACGTCGCCGACGGCCCAGCCGCCCCGGCCGTGCGCGAGCAGCACCGAGTCGAGCAGGGTCATGTCCGAGACGTACGTGGCCAGGCAGGTGTGCAGCAGCGGGTCGTCCCCGTCGAGCTTGCCGGCGGTGCGGAACCACACCTGGGAGCGCGGCTCGACGGGCTCGCCGATGGTGCCCCACGGCGGGGTCGTGGCATATCGCAGGTCCACCGCGGCCCGCGACTCCAGCAGCCGCTCGACCGTGGCCCCGTCCTGGAACAGGTGCCGGTAGGCGGGCAGGTCCTCCTCGGCCGTGGGCAGCGTCTCCGGGTCCGGGGCGTCCGGCATGGAGACCTGGTGGTCGAGGCCCTCCTCGTGCGTCTGGAAGGACGCCGAGAGGTGGAAGATCGGCTGGCCGTGCTGGACGGCGACGACCCGCCGGGTGGTGAAGGAGCGCCCGTCGCGGATCCGGTCCACGGAGTAGACGATGGGCGCGCCCGCGTCCCCCGTGCGCAGGAAGTACGAGTGCAGGGAGTGCGCGGTGCGGTCTCCGGGCACGGTCCGGCCGGCCGCGACCAGCGCCTGCGCCGCGACCTGCCCGCCGAACACCCGCGGCACCAGGGAGGTGCGGCTCTGGCCGCGGAAGATGTTCTCCTCGATCTGCTCCAGGTCGAGCAGATCGAGGAGACCGGTCAGTGCCTTGCTCAAGGGGACTTACAGCCCCATCGACTTCGCGATGATCGTCTTCATGATCTCGCTGGTGCCGCCGTAGATGCGGTTGACGCGGTTGTCGGCGTACAGGCGGGCGATCGGGTACTCGTTCATGTAGCCGTAGCCGCCGTGCAGCTGGAGGCAGCGGTCGATGACGCGGTGGGCGACCTCGGTGCAGAACAGCTTCGCGGAGGCGGCCTCCGCCGGGGTCAGCTCGCCGGCGTCCAGGGCCTCCAGCGCGCGGTCGGCGACGGCCTGGGCGGCGTCCACCTCGGCCTGGCAGGCGGCCAGCTCGAACTTGGTGTTCTGGAAGTGGGCGACCGGCTTGCCGAAGACGGTGCGCTCGGTCACGTACTGCTGGGCGAACCGGATCGCCGCGGCGGCCTGGGCGTACGCGCCGAAGGCGATGCCCCAGCGCTCGGAGGCCAGGTTGTGGCCGAGGTAGTAGAAGCCCTTGCCCTCCTCGCCGAGCAGGTCCTCGACGGGGACCTTGACGTCGACGAACGCCAGCTCGGCGGTGTCGGAGGTCTTCAGGCCCAGCTTGTCGAGCTTGCGGCCGATGGAGTAGCCCTCGGACTTGGTGTCCACGGCGAACAGGGAGATGCCGAAGCGGCGGTCCTGCTCGGTCGGGGCGGAGGTGCGGGCGCAGACGATGACGCGGTCGGCGTGCACACCGCCGGTGATGAAGGTCTTGGCGCCGTTGAGGACGTAGTGCGTGCCGTCCTCGGAGAGCTTCGCGGTGGTCTTCATGCCCGCGACGTCGGAGCCGGTGCCCGGCTCGGTCATCGCCAGCGCCCACATCTCCTCGCCGGAGACGAACTTCGGGAGGTAGCGCTTCTTCTGCTCGTCGGTGGCGAGCATCTTGATGTAGGGCAGGGCGAGCAGGACGTGCACGCCGGAGCCGCCGAAGTTGACGCCCGCGCGGGAGGTCTCCTCGTACAGGACGGCCTCGAACTTGTGGGTGTCCAGGCCGGCGCCGCCGAACTCCTCGGGGACGTTGATGCCGAAGACGCCCAGCTCGCCGAGCTTGTAGTAGAAGTCGCGGGGCGCCTGGCCGGCGGCGAACCACTCGTCGTAGACCGGTACGACCTCGGCCTCGATGAAGGCGCGGAGGGTCTCCCGGAAGGCCTCGTGGTCCTCGTTGAACACCGTACGGCGCACGGCCGGCTCCCTTCGTCGCGGCAGTCCGCCGCCTGTGTCTAAGCGCTTGCTCATAGCAAAGTTACCGGCGAGTTGGCGACTCTGTCCAGAGCTCTGCAGACGGTATGACAAGCGCCACCCCCGCTGGTGGCGGCGCCGTCGACGGCCTCGGGGACAACCCTGCCGACTCCCCTGACGACCCCGGGCGTTACCCGCAGGGGGCGGCTCCTGCCCGCGCAGGATCCGGCGGGCGGCCGGTGATCACCAGGATGGGAGCCGTCCCGCACCGCCCCGAGCCGACCGACCGGGAGTCCGAATGAACCGCCGTACCCGCACCGCCCTCGCCGCCGCCCTCCTCCTCGGCCTCACCGCCGGACCCCTCGCCACCGCCGCCCACGCCGCACCCGCCCCGGCCGTCGCGAGCGCCCGGGACGCCGCGGACGGCCCCGACACCGCGGCGCTGCGCGCGGCCCTCGCCGGGCTGCCGGACAGGGACGCGACGGCCGCCCTCATCCGCGTCGGCGGGAACGGCCGCTGGACGGGCGCGGCCGGCGTCCGCGACCTGCGCACCGGCGCCCCGGCCCTGGAGAACGCCCGCTTCCGGGCCGGCTCCACCACGAAGATCGTCACCGCGGCGCTCGTCCTCCAGCTCGCCGCCGAGGGCCGGATCGACCTGGACGCCTCCGTCCAGCAGCTGATGCCGGGGCTGCTGCCCGCGACGTTCGCCAAGCCCGTCACCGTCCGCCACCTGCTCAACTTCACCAGCGGCATCCAGGGCGGCGACGGCTTCGGCAACACCGTCGCCGAGGAGTACCCGCACCGCTTCGAGACGATCACCCCGCAGCAGTCCGTGGCCTCCGGCACCGCCAAGGGCCCGGCCTTCGACCCGGGCACGCAGCAGCACTACAACAACATCAACTACACGATCCTCGGCATGCTGGTGGAGAAGGCCACCGGCGACTCCTACGCCCACCAGGCCGAGGTCCGGATCTTCCGCCCCCTCGGCATGACCGGCACGTCCTTCCCGCGCGGCACCGACCCCCGCATCCACGGCCCGCACCACCGCGGCTACCAGCTGATCGACGGCGAGCCGGTCGACGTCACCGAGTGGAACATGTCCGACCGCTTCGCCGCGGGCGACATGATCTCCACCACGCGCGACCTGGAGCGCTTCCTCACCGCCCTCTTCCGGGGCCGCGTCGTCCCCGCGCCGCAGCTGGAGGAGATGTTCACCGTCCCGGACGTCCCCGGCGCCACGCGCAGCGCGGGCCTCCAGCGGTTCACCGTGAACGGCAAGGAGGTGTGGGGCAAGACCGGCGCCCGGCCCGGCTACCACACGGTGATCGCCGCCACCCGCGACCTGTCCCGCACCCTCGTCTACTCCGTGAACAGCACCGATGCCAAGGGCGACGGGCTGGCCATCTTCCAGCGGTTCGGGCTGGCGGCCTTCAACCGCTGACCGGGGGGCCTTCCGCTGCCGCATCCTGCTCCGGGGCCTGCGACGCCGCCGTGCGCAGGGCGAACCACAGCTCCATGCGGACGTCCGCGTCGTCCAGGTCCCGGTCCAGCAGGGCCGCGGCGCGGGCGATGCGCTGGCGGACGGTGTTGCGGTGCACCCCCAGGTCGGCGGCCGTGCGGTCCCAGCTGCCGTGCCGGGCCAGCCAGGTGCGCAGCGTCCCCCGCAGCACCGGCGGGAGCGGCCCGAGCAGGGCCTCGGCGTGGGCGCGGGCCTCGGCCTCGCCGACCAGGCCCGCGAGGCCCGGCTCGGTGTGCCGGGCGAGGGCCGTACGGGCCGCCTCGGCGCGGGCCAGGGCGCGGTGGGCCTGCGCGTCGGCCACGGCCAGGGCGTCCGGCGCGGCCGGAGCGCTGACGCCCAGCCGCCACCCGGGCTGCGGGCCCGGATCCCGGTCCGTGAGGAGCCGTACGGCCGGCCCGCCCGGATCGGCCAGTACGGTGCCCAGCGCGGCCGCGAGGCCCCGCGGATCGGGGCCGCCGCGGGCGTGGACGGCGTACCAGGGGCCCGGACCGCCCAGCGCCGCGGCGGGGGAGCCGCCCAGCAGCAGCCGGGTCAGCGCCGCGGCCTGCTCCCCGGCCGGCCGCTCGGCGGTGAGCAGCGTCAGGAGCACGGCCGCGACCGAGGCGATCGTGTGGTCCCCGGGGGTGCGGACCGGCGCGGCCGTACCCAGGGCGGCCTGCCGGTCCGCGGGCCGGCCCAGGGCGTGCGCCGCCAGGTGCCAGCCGCCCGCCTGGTCCGTGGCGGTGGCCGGGCCGCCGCGCCGCCCCACCCGATCCAGCAGCGCGTCCAGTGCCCCCCGGGCCCCCGCCGCGGCCGGCGGCGGGCCGCCCGCGGCGCGGCCGTCCGGCCACAGCACGACGTACCCGCCGAGGCCGGCCGCGAGCCGCGACAGCACCGCCGGGACCGGATCGGGGCGGGCCGCCGCCGCGGCGAGGGCCTGCTGGGCCTCGGTCACCCGGCGCAGCTCCCGCGTCCGTGCCTCGGCCATCAGCCGCCACACCGCGCGGGCGACCGCGGTGAACGGGGTCCGCGGCGGCACCTCCACCAGCGGCAGCCCGTGCCGCGCGCACGCCTCGGCCAGCGCGGGCGGGACCTCCGCGTGCAGCGGCGCCACGCCGAAGCCCAGCGCGGCGGCGCCCGCCGCGACGAGCCGGGCCGCGTACCGGTCGTACCCGCCGGCCGCGGCGAGGCCCTCGGCGGGCCCGGTCCCGGCGCCCGCGGCGGCCTCGAAGCCCGCCCCCGCCGCGTCCGCCGCCCCCGCCGTCAGCAGCAGCTCCCCGCCGAGCAGGTACGGCGCCGGGTCGGCCATCTCCGAGGCGTGCACCCCGTGCACCGCCGCCTCCGCGGGCCCCGCCAGGTGCCGCAGCCCGAGCTCCCGGTCGGCGAGCAGTGCCCTCAGCGGCACGGGCGGCACCGGCGAGGCAGGACCCCCGCCGGGGCCCGAAACATCCTGTGTGCGGGATTCGTCCATGGATACTCCGGACATGTCAGCGGGGCCGTATGGAGGAAACGTACACTTCGCGCCCTCCCTGCCGCGCCGTACGCTCGAAGGACCGCACCGTAGGACCTCACGAAGGGCATCCCATGAGCACCGAGCAGACGCCGCGCGGACCGGTCGACTCCTCCCGCATCCCGCGCTACGCGGGCCCCGCGACGTTCGCGCGACTGCCCCGCCTGGACGAGGTCGGCTCCGCCGACGTCGCCGTCGTCGGCGTGCCCTTCGACTCCGGTGTCTCCTACCGCCCCGGCGCCCGCTTCGGCGGCAACGCCATCCGCGAGGCCTCCCGCCTGCTGCGCCCGTACAACCCCGCGCAGGACGCCTCCCCGTTCGCGCTCGCGCAGGTCGCCGACGCCGGCGACATCGCCGTGAACCCCTTCAACATCAACGAGGCCGTCGAGACGGTCGAGGCCGCGGCCGACGAGCTGCTGGGCGCCGGCTCCCGCCTGATGACCCTCGGCGGCGACCACACCATCGCCCTGCCGCTGCTGCGCTCGGTCGCGAAGAAGCACGGCCCGGTCGCCCTGCTGCACTTCGACGCCCACCTGGACACCTGGGACACCTACTTCGGCGCCGAGTACACCCACGGCACCCCGTTCCGCCGCGCCGTCGAGGAGGGCATCCTCGACACCGAGGCGCTCTCCCACGTCGGCACCCGCGGCCCGCTGTACGGCAAGCAGGACCTCGACGACGACGCCAAGATGGGCTTCGGCATCGTCACCTCCGCCGACGTCTACCGCCGCGGCGCCGACGAGGTCGCCGACCAGCTGCGCCAGCGCATCGGCGACCGCCCGCTGTACATCTCCATCGACATCGACGTCCTCGACCCGGCCCACGCCCCCGGCACCGGCACCCCCGAGGCGGGCGGCATGACCTCCCGCGAGCTGCTGGAGATCATCCGCGGCCTGTCGTCCTGCAACCTGGTCTCCGCGGACGTCGTCGAGGTCGCCCCGGCGTACGATCACGCCGAGATCACCTCGGTCGCGGCCTCGCACACCGCGTACGAGCTGACCACCATCATGAGCCGCCAGATCGCGGCCGCGAAGGGCAAGTAGCCGCCACGGCCACGCCCTTCGGCACGTCGGCACGGAAGGCCCGCACAGCGTGACGCACGACCACGACCTGGTACTCCGCCCCACCGACGCCCAGCGGGCGGCGGCACTCGCCGCGCCGCCGGGCCGCACGGGCGGGGACCTGGTCGTGGAGACGCTGCGCGGGCTCGGCGCGACGACCGTGTTCGGGCTGCCGGGGCAGCACGCCCTCGGCCTGTTCGACGCGGTCGGCCGCTCCGACCTGCGGCTCGTCACGCTGCGGGTGGAGAACAACGCCGGCTTCGCGGCCGACGCGTACGGCCGGCTGACCGGCGAGGCCGTGCCGCTGCTGCTGTCGACGGGCCCGGGCGCGCTCACCGCGCTGCCCGCCCTCGCGGAGGCGGCCGCCGCCTCCTCGCCGGTCCTCGCCATCTCCTCCCAGGTGCCGGCCGCGGGCCTCGGCGGCGGGCGCCGCGGCCACCTGCACGAACTGCGCGACCAGGCCGCCTCCTTCCGGGACGTCGTCAAGTCCGTCCACACCGCCCGCACCCCCTCGCAGATCCCCTCCGCCGTCGCCGCGGCGTGGGAGTCGGCGCTGACGGCGCCGCACGGGCCCGTCTGGGTGGAGATCCCCGAGGACGTCCTCCGGGCGGAAACGTTCATCCCGCAGGTCACGGGCATGGACGCCACCCCGCACGAGCTCGCCCCGCGCCCCGAGCTGACCGCGCTCGCCGCGCACTGGCTGGAGCACGCCGAACGCCCGGCGATCCTCGCGGGCGGCGGCGTCATCCGCTCGGACGCGGCCGGAAAGCTGAAACAGCTCGCGGAACGCCTCGACGCGCCCGTCGCCACCACCTTCGGCGGCAAGGGGGCCTTCCCCTGGAAGCACCCCCTGTCCCTCCAGTCCTGGCTGGAGGACCGCCACACGACCGACTTCCTCGAAGACGCGGACGTCCTGCTGGTGGTCGGCTCCGGGCTCGGCGAGCTGTCGTCGAACTACCACACGTTCCGCCCCCGCGGCCGCGTCGTCCAGATCGAGGCCGACCCCGGCAAGCTGGAGTCCAACCACACCGCGCTCGGCATCCACGCCGACGCCCGCCTCGCCCTCCAGGCCCTCCTGGAGACCGTCGCCGAACGCCGCGACCCGGCCGCCGCCGGGCGCGCCCGCACCGTCCTCTCGGCCGTCAGGGCCCGCCTCGCCGGCCAGGGCCTCGACCTGGAGCAGGGCCTCCTCGCCTCGATCCGCTCGGCCCTCCCCGCCCGCTCCCCGTCGTTCTGGGACATGACGATCCTGGCGTACTGGGCCTGGTCCGCCTTCGACCCGCGGCACCCCAACACCATGCACTCGGCGCAGGGCGCGGGCGGCCTCGGCTACGCCTTCCCCGCCGCCCTCGGTGCCTGCCTGGCCGAGCCGGGCACCCCCGTCCTCGCCGTCTCCGGCGACGGCGGCGCCATGTACTCCCTCGCCGAACTGGCCACGGCCCGCCAGCACGACCTGGACGTCACCTGGCTGATCGTCGACGACGGCGGCTACGGCATCCTCCGCGAGTACATGGCGGACGCCTTCGACGGCCGCACCACCGGCACCGAGCTGACCCGCCCGGACTTCGCGGCCCTGGCCGAATCCTTCGGCGTCCCCGCCGTCACCACCACCCCGGACGCCCTCCGCGCGGACCTGGAGAAGGCCCTGGCCACATCCGGCCCGTCGGTGGTGGTCCTTCCGGCCAAACTCCGCATGTTCGCCCCGACCCACGTGTAATGCCGTTCCGCGCTCGCTAGGTTGGCCGCGATCACGAGCACGGAGCGCAAGGGGGAGCGGTGTCCTTCGAGGGTGACCCAAGCCGGTCCGGGCAGTCCGCGGCGCCCGGGGGTCCGCCGCCGCAGATGCGGCTGAACCAGCTCGCCGCCGACCCGGGCGGCGGCGCGGCGCCCGGCGGGCCCGGCGTGCTGGCCACGGCGCCTCCCGAGAAGAAGAAGGCCGCCAACACCATCGAGAACGTCCTCCAGCCCGGCACGACGAAGGCGGCGGACGCGGCCGACGAGCCGACCAGGACCGCGGTCAAGGCCTTCACCGGCTGGGACACCGCGGCCGGCCTGGCCAAGGCGCACACCCACTGGGACGACCAGGTCAAACGCCTGATGTCCCGGCTCGCCTCCGAGAAATCCGCCCTGCGCGGCGCCTCCCGCCTCTTCACCGGGAACGACCAGCTGACGGGCCGGAGCTTCCAGCCGGTGCAGTCCAAGGTCACGGGACTGTAGGGGGCGGGCCCGACATGCCGAGTTACGCCGAGATCATGCAGACGGACCTGTCCGCGCTCACCACCGCCGCCGAAGGCTGGAAGGCCATGGCGGCGCAGTTCAAGACCCTGGAGGACGTCTACAAGGACGAGGTCCAGAAGGTGTCCGCCGGCAACGGCTGGCTGGGCTCCGCCGCCACCACCGCCGCCGCCAACTCCGCCGCCACCCGCCAGGAGTACGCGTCGGCGCAGAAGGAGGCGCTGGCCATGGAATCACTGCTGCGGGACGCGCACGCCCGGTTCACCGACCTCAAGGGCCGGCTCACCTCGGCCGTCGCGGACGCGCAGGCCGCCGGCATGAAGGTCTCCGAGGCGGGCGTCGCGAGCTACGACTACTCCAAGGCCGACGCCGCCACGGCGAACGCCGTCCGGCACGACCCCGACCTCCCGGAGACCGAGCGCGCCTGGACCCGCCGGATCGCCGACACCGTCAAGGCCGTCACCGAGTTCGACGCGGACGTCAAGACCGCCCTGCTGAACGCGTCCGGCGCGGACGGCACCGCGATGTTCGGCTTCAACGCCAAGCCCGTCAACGACGTCGAGGCAGTGGAGGCGCTCGCCCTCACCCACAAGATCCGCCAGGGCAAGGCATCCCCGGAGGAGTTGCGGCACTTCGACGAGGTCCTGAAGCAGAACTCCGGGGACAAGCACTTCGCCGAGGCGTACCTGCACGCGATGGGCGCGAAGGACACCCTCCTGCTCGCCGACCAGATGCACCTCGCGTCGAACGAGCGCGGCGCGTCGGCCGCCGAGCGCAAGCTCCACGAGTCGATCAACGCGGGCCTCGCCGGGACGATCGCCTCCGGCACCAAGGACCCGGACGGGTACGCGTACAAGCCGTTCGTGAACGGGCTCAAGGAGCAGGGCCCGGAACTCGTCGCGAAGGGCCTGCGGCCCACGTACGGCTACCAGGCGCTGGTCACCCTCATGGCGAACGGCGACGGCTACGGCTACGGCAGGCAGTTCCTGAACGACGTCGGCCACGGCATGATCGAGGCCGAGAAGTCGAAGCCGCACATGTACGACCACGCCTACGACCCCCAGCGCCCCGACCTGATCGGGGACCCGCTGGACGGCCTGCTCGGCATCATGGGCAAGAACCCGGACGCGGCGACGTACTTCCTCGACCCCGAGGCACCCGGCAACAAGAACGAGCACCTGAAGTACCTGCTCACCGAGCGCGACCTGCCCGACCCCTACATCTCCACCGGCTACGGCCCGCCGATGGCAGTGCACGGCGACAAGACGGCCGGCCTCGGAGCGGCCCTCCAGGCGGCGGCGACCGGCCACACCGACGGCGAGAAACTCGGCCCCGCCGGCCCGCACACGGAAGGCCAGGCCCGGGTCATGCACCACGCCGTGCGCCTCCTCGACCGGGAGATGGACGGCGACGAGTTCCCGAAGGACCTGGAGGGCCTGCGCCGGCCGATGGCGAAGGCACTGGTCGACTACGTCGGGGACACGCACGACATCCTCGGCGGCAAGGAGACCCGACTGGGCGGCATCTCCGGCAGCGACGCGATCGACGGCTCCGGCGACCAGGCCCGCATCGCTGTCGGCCAGGCCAGCCTGATCCGCGTCATGCGAGGCGTGGCCGACGACGGCCCGGCATTCGCCCTGCTGGTCGAGGCGGAACGGATGTACTCGGCGGAACAGCTCACCGCCGCCGCCCCCTACAAGGGCGACCTCCACGGTGTGAGCGCGGACTGGGACAACAGGGCCCACGACATCGGCATGGCGGCCGGCGCCCTCAACGGCATCGGAGCCGACGTCTACAAGGACAAGGAAGACGACCGGGTCAAGTGGGCGGAGGGCACGGCCGAACACTCGGCCGCCTTCGCGAACTCACTCATCGGCGAGATCCCGATCGCGGGCACGGTCGGGGGCTCGCTGCTCGACTCGCTCAAGTACGAGTGGGTCGCGGGCGTCAAGGACGAAGCCGAGAACCAGGGGAAGAAGGACTCCAGCACCAACTTCGGCAAGGGGACGGACGCAATCAATCACATGTTCAATGAGTGGGGGAACGATCGTGGGGCCCGCCAGGACCCCGCGTTCGACCATGCGCGCAACGAGTTGAGCCAGGCATACGCCACCGGTCGGGAAGCCGCCCGTGCGCACCTCAGATCGTGACATGCGCAAGAAGCTGAGCCGTTTGACGGCTGCGGTCGTGTGCACGGTGCTTCTGGCCGCTTGCGGCTCGGGTGGCGCCGACGAGAAGGCGGCGCGCGTCTGCGAGGCGGCCTCCACGTCGGAGGAAGCGCTTCTCCTGCGGGAAATCCTGCAGACCGAGGCGGTTGTGGCGGACCCGCCCAGGACAATGGACGAGCTGGTACGGAAGTTGAAGCGCGATCTGCGCTCCCTGCCGCCCCACACTGACACGGCCCGCTATATCGGATGCACGTTTGAAACCAACAGCGACGTGCGTCATGCCCGGGTGAACTTCTCGTTCTCATGGATGCCGCGTGCCGCTCCGCTGAACCTCCTGATCGGGGGCGGTGTGGAGTACGACGTGAACGGTGTGCGCGTCGCAGCCGATTCAGTCCACGCGAGAATGTATGTTCCGTGCGCCATGCCCGCTGACCTCGCGGACCATTCGCAGAAGGCGGACTTGCACGTGGTCGTGTCCTCCAACTTCATGGACTTCGCGCCGGACAGGAGCCAGGCCGGCAGAGAGAAGACGGCGGCCCTGACCTACCTCGTGACCCGCAATGTCACCGACGCGCTCGGCTGCGAGAACAAGCCCCTTGAGCAGCCCCCGACCGTGAAGCCGCTCCCCGACCCTACCCCCTGACGGGGAACTCGGCCCACACTGTCTTGCCGATGCCGTGCGGGCGGGGGCCGTGGCCCCAGCGGTCCGCCACGGCCGCCACCACCGCCAGGCCGCGGCCGCCTTCGTCGTCCGGCCTGTGCGGGGCCGGTGCGAGGTCGGCGCAGTCGCCGGCGTCCGCTACCTCGATGCGCAGGCACACCCCGTCCCACACCGCCCGTACGCCGATCTGCCGGCCCCTGGGCGCCCGTGCGTGCCGTACGGCGTTGGTGACGAGTTCCGACAGCGCCAGCTCCGCCGCCTCCGCGGTCGCTCCGGCGACACCCCACGCGCGCGCCTGTGCGCGGAAGAACGCCCGGGCCCAGCCGGGGGTGCGGGGGCTGCGGGGGAGCAGCCACGATGCGTCAGAAGGGGCAACGTCCACGTTCCTCACCTACCTATCTAGATAGGTGTTCAGTGAAGCGCCATTCGGAGGCTGTGGCGTGTGGGTGTCTAGATATGTTCGCGACTGTGTGATCAGGTATGCGGAAGCAGCCAATCGTGCCCTCTGCCGCCCCCTAGGCTGTCCGGAGATGATCGGGGAGGGATGGCATGCCTCGTGGCGCTCAGAAGCGGCAGCCCAAGTACCGGCGCATCGCCGCCGACTTGAAGGACGGCATTGCGTCCGGCCGGTACGGGCCCGGCGACCGGCTGCCCGGTGAGAGCGACCTGATGGCCACCTACGGCGTGGCCCGGATGACCGCCCGCCAGGCGTTCGCGGCGCTCCAGGCCGAGGGGCTGGTCGAGCCCCGCAAGGGTGCGGGGGTCTTCGTCCGGGAGTTCAAGGTCGGCATCCGGCGCCGCGGGATCCAGCGACTCGCCGTCGAGGTGTGGGGCGCGGGCGGTTCCATCTGGGCCGCCGACGCCACCGGGCACGATGTCACCGTGCATCCGCTCGGCGTCGCCGAGGAGCCCGCCCCGGGCGCCTTGGCCGCGGTCCTCGCGGTTCCGGTCGGGGCGGCCGTCCTCGTCCGCCGCAGGAAGTTCCTCCTCGACGGCAGGCCGGTCATGCTGGCCACCTCCTACCTGGACGCCGCCCTCGCCGCCGGCACCCGCATCGCCGAGCCGGACACCGGGCCCGGCGGGGTCTACGCCCGGCTCGCCGAGCTCGGGCGGGGGCCCGTCCGGTTCCGGGAGGAGGTCCGGTCGCGGATGCCCGCGCCGGAGGAGGCCAAGGCGCTCGCCCTCGGGCCCGGGACACCCGTCGTGCTGGTGTGCCGGACCGCGTTCGACGCCGACCGGCGGGTGGTCGAGGTCAACGAGATGGCGCTGGACTCCGCCGCGTACGTCCTGGAGTACGAGTTCGACGCCGTCTGACGCCCTTCGGGTGATCACGCTGTGTCACCGCGGCGATCCCGGTGCGGTCGGCACCGGCCGTGGGAGCGTACCCGTGAGCCGATCCCCGTCGATCCGGGAGCGGAGGCGCAGACCCCGCCAGGACCAGCAGCATGCCGACGGCCGGCAGCGACAGCACCACCCTGCGGCGCACCGCCTCGCGGCCCGGCACCGCCAGGACCCGGCCCAAGCGCCCAGCACCAGCAGCACGACCAGCCCGCAGACCAGCAGCATCCAGAACGGGAAGGAGACGGCGGTCGGGCTCCTGGCGACGTAGGCCTGGAGGGAGAGCTGGAGGTCGTTCGCCGGGATCTCGAAGTAGGCGTAGTACGCGTCGGTGTACGTCCGGCCGAAGTAGTAGAGGAGGCCGAGGACGACGGTTGCCGGAGCCGTGACGTACGCCACCTTCTCCAGGGCCGACCCCCGGTCGCGGCCCCCGTCCGGCGGCGGCTGCTCCTGCGGCTCGGGCATGCGCCCAGCATGGGCGCGCCCGCCGGGGGCCGCACGCGGGGCGGCGCCGGACGGCTGAGCCGGCCGCCCCGGCGCCGCGGGCGCGCTCACGCGGACGGACGCGCCCCGCGTGCGCCCGACGTGACACATCCGCACCGTCGAGATGTTGCGGCGGGATGAAATCCGCCGGTCGGCGCGTTGGGGGAGGCGGCAGCGACGGACGACGGGGAGGCAGAACGTGGCGGCGGCGCAGACAGAACGGACAGCCGGGAAGAGGCCGCAGGACGACGGGCCGCAGGAGAAGGGCCCGGGCTGGGCCAGGCGGCTCACGGCGTACACGTGGCGGTACAAAGCGAACGTGCTCCTCGCGCTCGGCTCCTCGCTCGCCGGCATGGCCGTCACGGCCCTCGTCCCGCTCGTCACCAAGGTCATCATCGACGACGTCATCGGCGACCAGAGCAAGCCCATGGCGCCCTGGGCGGGCCTGCTCGTCGGCGCGGCGCTGCTCGTCTACGCGTTCACCTACATACGCCGCTACTACGGCGGGCGCCTCGCCCTCGACGTGCAGCACGACCTGCGCACCGACATGTACGCGACCATCGCCCGGCTCGACGGCCGCCGCCAGGACGAGCTGTCCACCGGCCAGGTCGTCGGCCGCGCCACGAGCGACCTCCAGCTCATCCAGGGCCTGCTCTTCATGCTGCCGATGACCGTCGGCAACTTCCTCCTCTTCGGCATATCCCTCGGCGTCATGCTGTGGCTGTCGCCGCTGCTGACCCTGGTCGCGCTGCTGATGGCGCCCGCCCTGTGGTTCATCGCCGAGCGCAGCCGCAAGCGGCTCTTCCCCGCCACCTGGTGGGCGCAGGGCCAGGCCGCCGCCGTCGCGTCCGTCGTCGACGGCGCCGTGACCGGCGTCCGCGTCGTCAAGGGCTTCGGCCAGGAGGAGCAGGAGACCGCCAAGCTGCGCGACGCCGGCCGCCGGCTCTTCGCCGGCCGGCTGCGGACCATACGCCTGAACTCCCGCTACACCCCCGCCCTCCAGGCCGTCCCCGCCCTCGCCCAGGTCGCCATGCTGGCCCTCGGCGGCTGGATGGCCACCCGCGGGCAGGTCAGCCTCGGCACGTTCGTCGCCTTCTCCACCTACCTCGCCCAGCTCGTCGGCCCCGTCCGCATGCTGGCCATGGTGCTCACCGTCGGCCAGCAGGCCCGCGCCGGCGCCGAGCGCGTGTTCGAGCTCGTCGACACCGAGCCCTCCATCCGGGAGGGCGCGCACGAGCTCCCCGCCGACGCCCCCGCCACCGTCGAGTTCGACGGGGTCGTCTTCGGCTACGACCCCGAGCGGCCCGTCCTCGACGGGTTCTCCCTCACCGTCCGCGCCGGCGAGACCGTCGCCGTCGTCGGATCCTCCGGCTCCGGCAAGTCGACGCTCTCCCTCCTCCTGCCCCGCTTCTACGACGCCGACGGCGGCGCCGTCCGCGTCGGCGGGCACGACGTGCGGGACCTCACCTACGACTCGCTGCGCGCCGCCATCGGCCTCGTCCCCGAGGACTCCTTCCTCTTCTCCGACACCATCCGCGCGAACATCGCCTTCGGCCGGCCCGACGCCACCGACGAGGAGATCCGGGCCGCAGCCCGGGCCGCGCAGGCGGAGGGCTTCGTCGAAGCCCTGCCCGCCGGGTACGAGACCAAGGTCGGCGAGCAGGGCCTGACCCTCTCCGGCGGCCAGCGCCAGCGCATCGCCCTGGCCCGCGCCATCCTCACCGACCCGCGGCTGCTGCTCCTCGACGACGCCACCTCCGCCGTCGACGCCCGAGTCGAGCACGAGATCCACGAGGCGCTGCGCGCCGTCATGGCGGGCCGCACCACCCTGCTGATCGCGCACCGCCGCTCCACGCTCGCGCTCGCCGACCGGATCGCCGTCCTCGACCGGGGGCGCCTCGCCGACATCGGCACCCACGAGGAGCTGGAGCACCGCTCCGCGCTGTACCGGCGGCTGCTGACCGACCCGGACGCCCTCGCCGCCGGCTCGCCCCGCACCGCCGACGCCCCGGGGGCGTCGGCCGGCTACGAGCGGGACTTCGAGAGGGACATCGAGCTCGAAGCCGAGATCGACGCCGAGCCGGTCAACGCCAAGCGGCGCGTCGCCGGCGGGATCACCCCCGAGCTGTGGCGCCGGCAGGATGACGGCTCGCAGAAGGCCGGCGCGCCCACCGCCGCGGCCGCGGCCGGCGGGCCGGGGGCGGTGTTCACCATGGCGGGCGCCGTCGGCGGGATGCCGGCCACGCCCGAGCTGCTCGCGAAGGTGGCCGCCCTGCCGCCCGCCGACGACGAGCCGGACGTCGACGAGTCCCGCGCCGCGGGTGCCGAGTCCAGCTACAACCTGCGGCGCCTGCTGCACGGCTTCTGGGCGCCGCTCGCCCTCAGCCTCGGGCTCGTCGCCGCGGACGCGGCCGCCGGGCTGCTGCTGCCCGTCCTGATCCGGCACGGCATCGACCAGGGCGTCGAGCAGGCCGCGATCGGCGCCGTCTGGGCGGCCTCGCTGCTGGCGCTGGCCGTCGTCGTCGGCCAGTGGGCGGCCCAGTTCGCGGAGACGCGGATGACGGGCCGGACCGGCGAGCGGGTGCTGTACGCCCTGCGCGTGAAGATCTTCGCGCAGCTCCAGCGGCTCGGCCTGGACTACTACGAGCGCGAGCTCACCGGCAAGATCATGACGCGGATGACCACGGACGTGGACGCGCTGTCGACGTTCCTGCAGACCGGGCTGGTCACCGCCGTCGTCTCCGTCTTCACCTTCCTCGGGATCCTCGTCGCCCTCGTCGTCATCGACGCCGGCCTCGCCCTGATCGTCTTCGCGACCCTGCCGGTCCTCGTCGTCGGCACCGTCTTCTTCCGCCGCAAGTCGGTCGTCGCGTACGAGCTGGCCCGCGACCGGGTCAGCCTCGTCAACGCCGACCTCCAGGAGTCCGTCTCCGGGCTGCGGATCGTGCAGGCCTTCCGCCGGCAGGGCGCCGGGGCGGTCCGCTTCGCGGAGCGCAGCGACGCCTACCGGCAGGCGCGGGTGCGCGGCCAGTGGCTCATTTCGGTCTACTTCCCGTTCGTGCAGCTGCTGTCCTCGGGGGCGGCCGCGGCCGTCCTGATCGCCGGTGCGGGCCGGGTCGAGGCCGGCACGCTGACGCTGGGCGCGCTGGTGGCGTACCTGCTGTACATCGACCTGTTCTTCGCGCCCGTCCAGCAGCTGTCCCAGGTCTTCGACGGATACCAGCAGGCCACGGTGTCCCTCGGCCGGATCCAGGAGCTGCTGCGCGAGCCGACCGCGACCCCGGCGCCCGCCGACCCGCGCGAGGTGCGGGAGCTGCGCGGCGAGATCGCCTTCGAGGACGTCCGCTTCGCGTACGGCACCGCGCAGGAGCGCGGCGAGAAGACCGACGCGCTGGCCGGAATCAGCCTGCGGATACCCGCCGGGCAGACCGTCGCCTTCGTCGGCGAGACCGGCGCCGGCAAGTCGACGCTGGTCAAGCTGGTGGCCCGGTTCTACGACCCGACGGGCGGCCGGGTCACCGCCGACGGCGCCGACCTGCGGGAGCTGGACCTGACGGCGTACCGGCGCCGCCTCGGCGTGGTCCCGCAGGAGCCGTACCTCTTCCCCGGCACGGTCCGCGACGCGATCGCCTACGGGCGGCCGGACGCGAGCGACGCCGAAGTCGAGGCGGCGGCCCGCGCGGTCGGCGCGCACGACATGATCGCCACCCTGGACGGCGGCTACCTGCACACCGTCGCGGACCGCGGCCGCAACCTGTCGGCCGGGCAGCGCCAGCTGATCGCGCTGGCCCGCGCCGAGCTGGTCGACCCGGACGTGCTGCTGCTCGACGAGGCCACCGCCGCGCTCGACCTGGCCACCGAGGCGCAGGTCAACCGGGCCACGGACCGGCTCGCGGGCAAGCGCACCACGCTCGTCGTGGCGCACCGGCTGACCACGGCCGCCCGCGCCGACCGGGTCGTCGTCATGGACCGCGGCCGCGTCGCGGAGGACGGCACGCACGACGAACTCCTCGCCCGCGGCGGCCGGTACGCCGAGCTGTGGCGCACCTTCGTCGGGGAGGACGAGCCCGCCGCCGCCTGAGCCGCCCCGTCCTCGGCGCCGAGCCCGCCCGCGCCCCCCGGAACTTGCGCCGAGCAACCTTCCGGGGGGCTCGTGCGTCGTACGTCTGTGCGCGTCGCGTACGGGGGTACGGGTGGGGCGCGCCTGCGTTCCGGGGATCGGGGGACTGTCATGGCACGGGAGCGCGAGGGGCGGGGCCTGGGGGCCCTCAGGGCGGGGGCGGCGCCCGCGGTGCTGCTGCTGTGTGCGGCGGGTCTGCTGGCCGCCCCGCCCGCGTCGGCGGCGGCGACCGGCGGCTGTGCGGGCAAGCTGGTGAAGTCCCTGCCGTTCGCCGGCGGCGAGGTGCGCGTCTACAAGAGCCGTACGCAGGCCTGCGCGGCCGCCGTGGCCGCGGCGCCGGGCACGCGCCGCCCGATGGCGGTGTCCGTCCAGCCGCGCGGCGGCGTCCCCCTCCGCGATACGGGGCAATTCACCCGCTATGCCGGACCTGTCACGGTCGGGGCGATCAACCGCTGTGTGTATGTAAAGGGGAGCATCGGGGCCGGATCGGCCGAGTCCGGCTGGATCCTCTGCTGAGGCTGCGTCCCAACTGGGTCTGGTCAGCAGCGCGTTGACCCCGCTAGGTTCACGGGCGACCGCAGTGAACAAAGGGGAGGGTGAATGCGCAAGACGCTTGGCCGGCTGTTGCCGCTCGCTGTGCTGATCGGCACCATGGGCACGGCCGGCTTGACGGCCCAGGCGGCCACCGCCGCGGAGCCGGCCGCCGCGGCGCCTGCCACCGCAGGGCAGGCCGCGGCCGCGGACATCAAGGACCGGATCCTCGCCGTTCCGGGCATGAGCCTGATCGAGGAGAAGCCGTACGCCGGCTACCGGTTCTTCGTACTGAACTACGAGCAGCCGGTCGACCACCGGCAGCCGTGGAAGGGCACCTTCAAGCAGCGCCTCACCCTGCTGCACAAGGACGAGTCGCGCCCCACGGTCTTCTTCACCTCGGGCTACAACGTCAACACCAACCCGCGCCGCAGCGAGCCGACGACCATCATCGACGGCAACCAGGTGTCGATGGAGTACCGGTTCTTCAACCCCTCCCGGCCCGACCCGGCCGACTGGTCCAAGCTCGACATCTGGCAGGCCGCCAGCGACCAGCACCGCATCTTCACCGCCCTGAAGAAGATCTACACCAAGAAGTGGATCTCCACGGGCGCGAGCAAGGGCGGCATGACGGCCACCTACTACGAGCGCTTCTACCCCAGGGACATGGACGGCGTCGTCGCGTACGTCGCGCCCAACGACGTCGTCAACGACGAGGACTCGGCCTACGACCGGTTCTTCGCGAAGGTCGGCACCAAGGAGTGCCGCGACCGGCTGAACGCCGTGCAGCGCGAGGCCCTCGTCCGCCGCGGCCCCCTGGAGGCCAAGTACGCGGCCGCCGCCGCCGAGAACGGCTGGACCTTCAACACCGTCGGCAACCTCGACAAGGCCTACGAGGCCGTCGTCCTCGACTACGCGTGGGCGTTCTGGCAGTACAGCCTGCTCGCCGACTGCGGCTCGATCCCGGACGCCAAGACCGCCTCCGACCAGGAGATCTGGGACTCCATCGACGCGATCTCCGGCTTCTCCGCCTATGCCGACCAGGGCCTGTCGACGTACACGCCGTACTACTACCAGGCGGGCACCCAGCTCGGCTCGCCCGACATCAAGCAGCCCCACCTCAAGGGCCTGAGCCGGTACGGCTACCAGCCGCCGCGCAACTTCGTGCCCCGCGACATCCCGATGGCCTTCCAGCCGGCGGCCATGGCGGACGTCGACAACTGGGTGAAGAACAACGCCAACCGGATGCTCTTCGTCTACGGGCAGAACGACCCCTGGGGCGCAGAACCGTTCCGCCTGGGCTACGGCGCCCGCGACAGCTACGTCATGACCGCACCCGGCGCCAACCACGGCGCCAACGTCTCCCAGCTCCGCGACGGCGACCGGGCGCTGGCCACCCAGCGGATCCAGGAGTGGGCCGGTGTCGCCCCGGCCGCAGCGGCCCTCGACGCGGGCCGCACCGCCCCGCTGGCCAAGCCGGACGCCCTGCTCGACAAGCAGGAACTGCCGCGCGAGCACCAGCTGAGGCCGTAAGCGGCACCCCGCGGGGGCGCGGGCCGGCGTGCGGTCAGCCGTACGCCAGCCCGTGCCCCAGCGGGTAGCGGCCCGGCACCGGCACGGGCAGCCGGCCCGCCGGCCGCGCCGCACCGGTGACCACCCGGGCCGCCGCCCGCATCTCCACGTCCGACCAGGTGTACGTGGCGAGCTCCGCCGCGCAGGGCGGCAGCCGGGCCGGGTCGTAGGGGTTGCGGAGCGCCACCACGACCACCGGCACCCCGGTGGCCAGCAGGTCCACCACGAGCTTCCGCTGCGGACTCTCCCCCTCCGGGACGTTGTACGTGCACACCAGCACCGCGGCGTTCCCCGGGGCCGCCGCCACCGCCCGGGCGGGCGGCGCCGCCGTCGCCCGGCAGCCCAGCGCCGCCAGCTCCCGCGCCAGCACGGCCGTCGGAGGGCCCGTGGTGGCACTGGGCGAGGCCGGGTCGATGCCCGTCACCAGCACCGCGGGCGCCGCCGACGCGTCCAGCGGCAGCAGCCCCACCGGGTTGGCCAGCAGCGTCGTCGTCCCCGCCGCGATCTCGTCGGCGGCCGCGAGGTGCGCCGCCTTCCCCACCACGTCCGCCGTCTGCCCGGCCGCGGTCTGCGGCCGGTCGAACAGGCCCCGGCGCGCCTTCATTTCGAGGATCCGCAGAACCGACTCGGCGATCCGCGTCTGCGTCAGCTCGCCCTTCTCCACCGCCTGCACCACGCTGCGGAACGCCAGCCCCAGGTCCGGCGGGTTCAGCAGCTGGTCGCAGCCCGCCTTCAGCGCCAGCACCGGCACCCGGTCGTCCCCGTACTTCTGCCGCACCCCCGCCATGTCCAGGGCGTCGGTGACGACCACGCCCCGGAAGCCCAGCCGCTCGCGCAGCAGGCCCGTCACGATCGGCCGCGACAGCGTCGCCGGATCCCCCGACGGGTCGAGCGCCGGGAAGACGATGTGCGCCGTCATCACGGCGTCCACGCCCGCCTCCACCGCCGCCCGGAACGGCGGCTCGTCCCACTCCTCCCACTGCGCACGGGTGTGCCGCATCACCGGCAGGCCGACGTGGCTGTCGGTCTCCGTGTCGCCGTGCCCGGGGAAGTGCTTGGCCGTCGCCGCGATCCCCGCGCCCTGGTAGCCGCGCACCTGCGCCGCGACGAGCGCGGCCACCGCCTGCGGGTCGGAGCCGAAGGACCGCACCCCGATCACCGGGTTCGCCGGATTGGTGTTGACGTCCGCCACCGGGGCGTAGTCCTGCCGGATCCCCATCGCGGCGAGCTCCGTGCCGGCGATGCGCGCCGCCCGGCGCGCCTCCGCCGCCGCAGGGGTCCGGCCGGTGCGGGCCCCCAGCGCCATCGCCCCCGGGAACAGGGTCGCCGGCTTGCCGATGCGGGCCACCGCCCCGTGCTCCTGGTCCACCGAGAGCAGCAGCGGAATGCCCGCCCCCGAACCGGAGGCGGCCTGCTGGAGGCCCGCCCCCAGCTCGGCGACCTGCTGCGGGCTGCGGGTGTTGTGCGCCCAGGAGAACAGGACCACGCCGCCCAGGTGGTAGCGGGAGACCAGCTCGGCCGCGGTGCGGACCCCGAACAGCTCCTGGTTCTTCGCCGCGTCCGCGGGATCGGGGTCGGTCGCGGAGTGCCCGTAGGCGCGCGAGACGAACAGCTGGCCGACCTGCTCCGTCAGGCTCATCCCGGCGACGGCCCGCCGCAGCGCGGCCAGGTCGGGGGAGGGGCCGGGGGCGCGGTCGCCCGGGCGGGCGTCGGCGGGGCGGGCACCGCCGCCGTGGGCGGAGCCGGAGCCCGTCGGCGAGTCGCGTACGGCGTACGCGGCCGCCCCGGCGGCCGTGGCGGCTGCGGCCACGGCGGCCGCGGTGAGCAGGGACCGGCGTGAAGTGGGGTGCGGCACGCGCCGGACCCTACTGCCGCACCGCGCCCCCGCCGCCGAGGACACGGCCGGGGTCCCCCGGACGGGGCCCGGGCACCGGGCCTTCCCGTACGGCGCCGTCCTGGGCGGCCCAGTGGTCCCGGAGCGTCCACACCGCCTCGGTGATCGCCGGGCGGCGGGCGGCTCCGGCGCGCCACAGGGCGTACAGGCGGCGCACCGGACCCGGCTCCAGCGGCACCGACACCGCACCCGGCGGCAGCGCGCCGGTGCCGAGGCGGGGGACGACGGCCACCCCGAGTCCGGCGGCGACGAGGGCGACGATCGTGTGGTTCTCCTCCGCCACGTGCGCGACGTCCGGCTCGAAGCCGGCCGTGCGCAGCGTCCGCACCAGCCAGTCGTGGCAGACGCGGCCGGGCGGCTGGCACACCCACCGCTGCCCGCCGAGGTCTTCCCGGCGGACGGCGGCCCGCCGCGTGAAGGGGTGGCCCTCGGGAACGACCAGGTCGCAGCGGTCGTGCCCGATGAGCGCCTGCTCGACGCCGTCCGGGGCGGGCAGCGGCGCGATGTCCCAGTCGTGGGCCACGGCCAGGTCCGTCACGCCGCGGGCCACCAGGTCCACCGACAGGTGCGGGTCGACCTCCGTCAGGCGTACGTCGAGCCCGGGGTGGCGGCGGGCCAGCTCGGCCAGCACGCCCGGCAGCAGCCCGCGCGCAGCCGAGGCGAACGCGGCGACGGTCAGCAGCCCGCCCGGCTGCCCCCGGCGCTCCTCCAGGGTGGTCTCGGCCCGCTCCACGATCGCCAGCAGCTCCCGCGCGGTGTCGGCCAGGTGCCAGGCCTCCTCGGTGAGCGCGACCCCGCGGCCGCGCCGCTCCAACAGGGTGGTCCTGGTCTCCCGTTCGAGCTTGGCGATCTGCTGCGACACCGCCGAGGGCGTGTAGCCGAGGGCGGCCGCCGCTGCGGCGACCGAGCCGTGGACGGAGACGGCGTGGAGGGCGCGCAGCCGGGAGAGGTCGAGCATGCCGACCATCGTAGGCAGGGCGCCCGGACCCCCGCCCGGCCTGCGGAATCGTCACGGATGCTTCATCCATTGCGGAAGGAATCGTCGCTGGTGCTTCACGGTTCCCGCGCCGATGCTCAAGGCATGCGTCCCGCACACACCGCCCTCGCGGTCCTCGTCGCCGCGGTCTGGGGCTTCAACTTCGTCGTCATCGAGATCGGGCTCGGGCAGTTCCCGCCGCTGCTGCTGTCCGCCCTGCGCTTCCTCGCCGCGGCCCTGCCCGCCGTCTTCTTCACGGGCCGGCCCAAGGTCGCCTGGAAGTGGGTGCTCGGCGTCGGGGCGGCGCTCGGCATCGCGAAGTTCGGGCTGCTCTTCACGGGCATGGCCGCGGGGATGCCGGCCGGGCTCTCCTCCCTCGTCCTCCAGGTGCAGGCGGTGTTCACCGCCGCGCTGGCGGGCGCCGTGCTGCGGGAGCGGCCCGGGCGGGTCCGGCTGGCCGGGATGGCCGTCGCGCTCGGCGGGATCGCGGTGGCCGCCGCCGACCAGGGCGCCTCCGGGCCGGTGCTCGGCTTCACGCTCGTCGTCGCGGCCGCCGCCTGCTGGGGCGTCTCCAACGTGCTGACCCGCAAGGCGGCCCCGCCCGACGCGCTGAACTTCATGGTCTGGGTGTGCACCGTGCCGGTGCTGCCGCTGCTCGCGCTGTCGCTGCTGCTGGAGGGACCGGAGCGGGACCTGGCCGCGCTGCGGTCCCTGGACTGGTCCGGGATCGCCGTCATCGGGTACGTCGCCTGGGTGTCCACCGTGTTCGGCTTCGGGGCCTGGGGGTACCTGCTGCGGCGCTACCCCGCTTCCTCCGTCGCCCCGTTCTCGCTGCTCGTGCCGGTCTTCGGGATGTCCTCGGCGGCGCTGGTGCTCGGCGAGGAGGTCACCGGGCCGCGCCTGCTCGCCGCGCTGCTGCTGATCGGCGGGGTCGCCCTGACCTCGCTCGCCCCGGCGAGTAAGGGAATCGCAAAGTCCGCCTCCGGTGTGCAACCTCCGGCGGGCCAGGCGGGTCTCATGGTGCGTCGGCACTTCCGGGGAGGGATCCGGGGGGATCGGGAAGTACCGGCGAGGAGGGGGTAACCGCGAGGGGGTCCGGCCGCGAGGCCGGGCCCTTTTCCGGTTCCCGGGCCGCCGTCCACAGGCTCCCCGGAGTGTCACGGCCGGGCGGTAACGTCGTCCCATGGCAACGAACGGGGCGGTCCAACTCGCGGTGGTCGAGGGGGTCCTGGAGCGCATCACGTATGCGAACGAGGAGAACGGCTACACCGTCGCCCGCGTCGACACCGGCCGCGGCAGCGGCGACCTGCTGACCGTCGTCGGCTCGCTGCTGGGCGCGCAGCCCGGCGAATCGCTGCGGATGGAGGGCCGCTGGGGGTCCCACCCCCAATATGGGCGTCAGTTCACGGTCGAAAACTACCGCACCGTCCTTCCCGCCACCGTCCAGGGCATCCGCCGCTACCTCGGCTCCGGCCTCATCAAGGGCATCGGCCCGCGGATCGCCGACCGGATCGTCGAGCACTTCGGGACCGACACCCTGGACGTCATCGAGGCCGACCCGGGGCGGCTCGTCGAGGTGCCGGGCCTCGGGCCCAAGCGGACCAGGATGATCGGCGCCGCCTGGGAGGAGCAGAAGGCGATCAAGGAGGTCATGGTCTTCCTCCAGGGCGTCGGCGTCTCCACCTCCATCGCGGTCCGCATCTACAAGAAGTACGGGGACGCCTCCATCTCAGTGGTCCGCAACCAGCCGTACCGGCTCGCCGCCGACGTCTGGGGCATCGGCTTCCTGACCGCCGACCGGATCGCCCAGGCCGTCGGCATCCCCCACGACAGCCCCGAGCGGGTCAAGGCCGGCCTGCAGTACGTGCTGTCGCAGTCCGCCGACCAGGGCCACTGCTTCCTGCCCGAGGAGCGGCTCATCGCCGACGGCGTGACCATGCTCCAGGTCGACACCGGCCTCGTCATCGACTGCCTGGCCGAGCTCGCCGCCGACCCGGAGGGCGTCGTACGGGAATCCGTGCCGGACGCGGACGGGGGGCCGCCGGTCACCGCCGTGTACCTGGTGCCGTTCCACCGGGCCGAGCTGTCGCTCGTGGGGCAGGTGCGGCGGCTGCTGAACGCCCGGGACGACCGGATGCAGTCCTTCCAGGACGTGGACTGGGAGCGCGCGCTGGGCTGGCTCGCCGGGCGCACCGGCGCCGAGCTGGCCCCCGAGCAGCGCGACGCCGTACGGCTCGCCCTCACCCGGAAGGTGGCCGTCCTGACCGGCGGACCCGGCTGCGGCAAGTCGTTCACCGTCCGCTCCATCGTGGAACTGGCCCGGGCGAAGAAGGCCAAGGTCGTCCTCGCCGCGCCGACCGGGCGGGCGGCGAAGCGGCTGTCCGAGCTGACCGGCGCCGAGGCCTCGACCGTGCACCGGCTGCTGGAGCTCAAACCCGGCGGGGACGCCGCGTACGACCGGGAGCGCCCGCTGGACGCGGACCTGGTCGTCGTGGACGAGGCCTCCATGCTGGACCTGCTCCTGGCGAACAAGCTGGTCAAGGCCGTGGCGCCGGGCGCCCACCTGCTGCTGGTGGGCGACGTGGACCAGCTGCCCTCGGTCGGTGCGGGGGAGGTGCTGCGCGACCTCCTCGCGGACGGCGGCCCCGTCCCCGCGGTCCGCCTCACCCGGATCTTCCGGCAGGCGCAGCAGTCCGGCGTCGTCACCAACGCCCACCGGATCAACACCGGCCTGCCCCCGCTGACCGACGGCCTGCCCGACTTCTTCCTCTTCCCCGAGGAGGACACCGAGGAGGCCGGCCGCCTCACCGTCGATGTCGCCGCGCGGCGGATCCCCGCCCGCTTCGGCCTCGACCCGCGCCGCGACATCCAGGTCCTCGCCCCCAAGCACGGCGGGCCGGCCGGGGCGGGCCACCTCAACGGACTGCTCCAGCAGGCCATCACCCCGGCCCGGCCGGACCTCGCGGAGAAGCGGTTCGGCGGCCGGGTCTTCCGCGTGGGTGACAAGGTCACCCAGATCAGGAACAACTACGAAAAAGGTGCGAACGGCGTCTTCAACGGAACCGTCGGCGTGGTCACCGCCCTCGACCCGGTCGAACAGCGGCTGACGGTCCGCACCGAAGAGGACGAGGAGGTGGGCTACGACTTCGCGGAACTGGACGAACTGGCCCATGCGTACGCCGTCACCATCCACCGCTCCCAGGGAAGCGAATACCCGGCCGTCGTGATCCCCGTCACGACCGGCGCTTGGAGGATGCTCCAGCGGAACCTGCTCTACACGGCGGTGACCAGGGCGAAGAAGCTGGTCGTGCTGGTCGGGTCGCGCAAGGCCCTCGCGCAGGCGGTGCGTACGGTTTCCGCAGGCAGGAGGTTCACGGCGGTCGCCCCTAGGCTGTCCGGCCGCATACCGGGGGGAAACACCGCCTAGGGTTTCCGCTTTCGGCGCGGAGGGGGCAGGATAAGAAGGTTGACGGCACTCAGTGCCGTCGAAATTGCCTTACGCCGACCCCGAGTGCACTCTCCTGCGCCAGATGGGGGAAGGTAGAGGAAGTCAGGGCACCTCGAAGAAGAGGCACTACGTCGGTGAGGGATGACGTGAGCGACAACTCTGTAGTACTCCGGTACGCGGACGGTGAATACACCTACCCGGTGGTCGAGAGCACCGTCGGCGACCAGGGCTTCGACATCTCGAAGCTGAGGGCCCAGACGGGGCTCGTCACCTTGGACAGCGGCTACGGCAACACCGCCGCCTACAAGTCCGCGATCACCTACCTGGACGGCGAGCAGGGCATCCTGCGCTACCGCGGCTACCCGATCGAGCAGCTGGCGGAGCGCTCGACCTTCCTCGAGGTCGCGTACCTGCTGATCAACGGCGAGCTGCCGACCGTCGACGAGCTCGCGTCGTTCCGCAACGAGATCACCCAGCACACCCTGCTGCACGAGGACGTCAAGCGGTTCTACGACGGCTTCCCGCGCGACGCGCACCCGATGGCCATGCTGTCCTCCGTGGTCAGCGCGCTGTCGACGTTCTACCAGGACAGCCACAACCCGTTCGACGACAAGCAGCGGCACATCTCCACGATCCGCCTGCTCGCCAAGCTCCCGACGATCGCGGCGTACGCGTACAAGAAGTCGGTCGGCCACCCGGTCGTCTACCCGCGCAACGACCTCGGCTACGTCGAGAATTTCCTGCGCATGACGTTCTCCGTGCCGGCGCAGGAGTACGAGCTCGACCCGGTCGTCGTCTCCGCGCTCGACAAGCTGCTGATCCTGCACGCGGACCACGAGCAGAACTGCTCGACCTCCACCGTCCGCCTGGTCGGCTCCTCGCAGGCGAACATGTTCGCCTCGATCTCCGCCGGCATCTCGGCCCTGTGGGGCCCGCTGCACGGCGGCGCCAACCAGTCCGTGCTGGAGATGCTGGAGGGCATCCGGGCCAACGGCGGCGATGTCGACTCCTTCATCCGCAAGGTGAAGAACAAGGAGGACGGCGTCCGCCTGATGGGCTTCGGCCACCGGGTGTACAAGAGCTTCGACCCCCGCGCGAAGATCATCAAGGCTGCGGCGCACGACGTCCTGTCGGCCCTCGGCAAGTCCGACGAGCTGCTCGACATCGCCCTCAAGCTGGAGGAGCACGCGCTCTCCGACGAGTACTTCGTCTCGCGCAACCTCTACCCGAACGTGGACTTCTACACGGGCCTCATCTACCGCGCGATGGGCTTCCCGACCGAGATGTTCACCGTGCTCTTCGCGCTCGGCCGCCTTCCCGGCTGGATCGCCCAGTGGCACGAAATGATCAAGGAGCCGGGTTCCCGCATCGGCCGCCCGCGCCAGATCTACACCGGTGTCGTCGAGCGCGACTTCGTCCCGGTCGAGGCCCGCTGACACAGGGCCCGCAGTACGCGAAAAGCGCCCCGCCGTCGATCCCCCCACGGGTCGACGGACGGGGCGCTTTCCCTTGCCCCGGCCGAGGATTCCCCCCACGGGATCCGGGCCGGGTGTTCGGCGAGGAGCGCACACCGGGTGCGCTCCGGTCGGGTTCTGCCGGGACCCGTACGGGTCGGGGGGGCCGCTCAAAGCACCCCGTCGGGCACGCGTCCCGGCCGGCCGGTGCCGCGGACGTCCCCCAAGACCTCCGTGAACGTCCCCCAAGACGTTCTGGCACCGCCCCATTAGACCCACTGACCGGGCCGATGGTTACGCTCCCGTCACTGTGATCTGCGTCTCCTGTGAAGGAAGTGTGCACAGTGTGGGGAGAGCAACCTCTAACGGAAGGAACGCAGCCGCAGGCTGTTCGTGACCACGAAAACCGAGGAAAAGGCCATCGCGGCCCCTGCGATCATGGGATTGAGCAGTCCGGCAGCGGCGAGCGGCAGCGCCGCCAGGTTGTAGCCGAACGCCCAGAAGAGGTTGCCCTTGATCGTGGCGAGGGTGCGCCGGGAGAGTCGGATCGCGTCCGCCGCGACCCGCAGGTCGCCCCGGACCAGGGTCAGGTCGCCCGCCTCGATCGCGGCGTCCGTGCCCGTCCCCATGGCCAGGCCCAGGTCGGCTCGGGCGAGGGCCGCGGCGTCGTTGACGCCGTCCCCGACCATGGCCACCGTCCGGCCCTCGGACTGCAGGCGCCGCACCACGTCCACCTTGTCCTGCGGCAGCACCTCGGCGATCACCTCGTCGATGCCGACCTCACGGGCCACCGCCTCGGCGACGGCCCGGTTGTCGCCGGTGAGCAGCACCGGGGTGAGGCCGAGCGCCCGCAGCCGGGACACCGCCTCGGCGCTGGTGTCCTTGACGGCGTCCGCGACGGCCAGCACGCCGCGCACCTCACCGTCCCAGGCGACCAGCACGGCGGTGGACCCCTCCGCCTCGGCGGCCGCCTTGGCCCGCGCAGGGCCCGCGGGCAGGGCGATCGACCTCTCGGCGAGGAGCCGCTCGCGGCCGACGAGCACCTCGCGGCCCTCCACCACGCCGCGGACGCCGAGCCCGGCGAGGTTTTCGAACGACTCCGGCACGGGCAGGGAGCCCCGCTCGGCTGCGCCCGCGGCGACGGCGCGGGCGATCGGGTGCTCCGAGGCGTGCTCCAGCGCCCCGGCGAGGCGCAGCAGCTCGGCGCCGTCCGTCCCGGGCGCGGGGTGCACGCCCGAGAGGGCCATCCGGCCGGTGGTGACGGTTCCGGTCTTGTCCAGGACGACGGTGTCGACGCGGCGGGTGGACTCCAGCACCTCCGGCCCCTTGATCAGGATGCCGAGCTGGGCGCCGCGCCCGGTGCCGACCATCAGCGCGGTCGGCGTGGCCAGGCCCAGCGCGCAGGGGCAGGCGATGATCAGCACGGCGACCGCGGCCGTGAAGGCGGCGGTGGGGTCGTCGGTGGCGAGCAGCCAGCCGACCCAGGTGCCGAGCGCGAGGAGCAGGACGACGGGCACGAACACGGCGGAGATCCGGTCGGCGAGCCGCTGCACCTCGGCCTTGCCGTTCTGCGCCTCCTCGACGAGGCGGGCCATGCGGGCCAGCTGGGTGTCGGAGCCGACTCGGACGGCCTCGACGACGAGGCGGCCGGAGGTGTTCACGGTCGCGCCGGTGACGGTGTCGCCGGCGGAGACCTCGACCGGGACGGACTCGCCGGTCAGCATCGATGCGTCGACGGCGGACTCGCCCTCGACGACCGTTCCGTCCGTGGCGATCTTCTCGCCGGGGCGGACGGCGAAGCGGTCGCCGGGCCGCAGCGAGGCGACGGGGACGCGCACCTCGCGGCCGTCGCGCAGGACGGCGACGTCCTTGGCGCCGAGTTCCATCAGCGCCCGGAGCGCCGCGCCGGCCTTCCGCTTGGAGCGGGCCTCGAGGTAGCGGCCGAGCAGGATGAAGGTGACGACGCCGGCGGCGACCTCCAGGTAGATCGCGGAGGAGCCGTCGGTGCGGGAGACGGTGAAGTCGAAGCCGTGCCGCATGCCCGGCATGCCGGCGTGCCCGAAGAACAGCGCCCACAGGGACCAGGCGAAGGCGGCGAGGGTGCCGACCGACACGAGGGTGTCCATGGTCGCCGCGCCGTGCCGGGCGTTCGTCCAGGCGGCCTTGTGGAAGGGGAGGGCGCCCCAGACGACGACGGGGGCGGCCAGGGTGAGCGAGAGCCACTGCCAGTTGTCGAACTGCAGGGCGGGCACCATCGCGAGCAGGACCACCGGCAGGGACAGCACGGCGGAGACCAGAAGCCGGGAGCGCAGTGCGGCCGTCGCCGGGTCGGGCGCCTCCTGCGGGGCCTCCGCTTCCGGTCCGCCGGCGGGGGCGGGCGCGGGGACCGGCGGGGGCGGCTCCTCGGCGGTGTAGCCGGTCCGCACGACCGTCGCGATCAGGTCGGCGACCTCGGTGCCGGCGCCGTAGGAGATGCGGGCCTTCTCGGTGGCGTAGTTCACCGTGGCGGTGACGCCGTCCATCCGGTTCAGCTTCTTCTCGATGCGGGCCGCGCAGGAGGCGCAGGTCATCCCCCCGATCGCCAGCTCGACCTCGGCGGCGGGCGGGGGCGGTGCGGCGGCCGGGGCCTGCGGCGGCCCGTCGTGCACCGTGCTGCGGCTCGTGCTCGTGCTCATGATCCGGCTCCAAAAGGGACGGCCGGGCCGTACGGGGCCGGTATCAGCCGGCGGTACGGCCCGGGTCGGGTGCTGCGCGGGAGGGGCGCCGGGCCCCGGCTGTTCAGGCCTGGCCGGCGAACTCGTAGCCGGCCTCGTCCACGGCGGCCCGGACGTCCTCCTCCGCGAGCGGCGCCTCGGAGACCACCGTGACCTCCCCGGTGGCGGCGACGGCCTTGACCGAGGCCACGCCCGGGAGGGCGGAGAGCTCGGCGGTCACGGCGCCCTCGCAGTGGCCGCAGGTCATGCCGGTCACGCGGTAGACGGTGGTGGTGCGGGTGTCCGTCTCGGCGGTCATGTCGTTCTCCTCTTCAAGGGTGCGTCCAGCTGCTGCCGCAGGGGCGGTCGCGCGCGGTCGTGCTCCCACGTCCCTCCGACGCTTCGAGAATATACCCCCAGGGGGTATTAAGCGAGCGGTGGAGGGTCGTTTCCGCGCGCCGCGGGCGGGAGGTGCGGGTTGCGGGCATGCGGACGGCCCGGACGCGCGGGGCGTCCGGGCCGTGGCGCACGCCGCCGGGCAGCGGGTCAGGAGCCGCTGCGGGCGCGGTTCCCCGGGCGGCGCGCCGCCCACGCGCGGATCGCCTCCGCGCGCCAGTAGGGCCTGCCGCCCTGCACGAGGTCCGGCGCGGGCAGCAGCCCGTGCTTGCGGTACGAGCGCACCGAATCCGGCCGGACCCGGATGTGGGCGGCGATCTCCTTGTAGGACCACAGCGGCCCGTCGCTCATCGACGACACCTCCTCGTCCGCGCGCCGGGCCGGCCGGGAGGCCGGCGGGGGATCCGGCGCACGGCCCCGAACGATCACGACGGTGCTTCCCGGGAGGCGGCAGGTCGTGACTTTCGGCGGTCGTCTGTTGACGTTCTGTTACGGACGGGTCGCGTGATGTGGAAGGACATGACGCGGCGGCGACAGCGGTGACGCCTTCGGGACACCGCTTGCCGCCGTGAGGCGGCGGCCCATCAGCGGTACAGGGGCGGCCGTTCCACCAGCTCCACCGGGGTCCGCACCCCGCTGCGGGCCGCGGCCACCGCCGCCTCGCAGACGGCCGCCGCCGCGTAGCCGTCCCACGCGTCCGGCCCCGCCACCCGGCCGCGGGCCGCCGCGGCCACCCACCGGCGCAGCTGCCGGTCGTACGCGTCGGCGAAGCGCACCGTGAAGTCCTGCGGGACCGCCTGCGCACGCAGCCCGGCCCGCCGCACCTCCACCGCCTGCGGTTCGCCGAGGGACGCGCTGCCCGACTCGCCGACCGCCTCGCAGCGGACCTCGTAGCCGAACCCGCAGTTCACGAAGACCTCCACGTCGACCAGCGCCCCGCCGGAGGTCTCCATCAGCACGAAGCGGGGATCGCCCAGCCCCTCCGGCGCCAGCGAGGACGGTGCGGGCGCGAACACCGACACCGCGGTCACCTCCTGCCCCAGCAGCCAGCGCGCCGCGTCGACCTCGTGCACCGCGGAGTCGCCCAGCAGCATGTCCGCCGTGAAGAACGGCGGCGAGGACGCGTTGCGGTGCCGGCAGTGCAGGAACAGCGGCCGGCCGATCCCGCCCCCGTCCAGCAGCTCCTTGAGCTGCCCGTACTCCGCGTCGTGCCGCCGCATGAACCCCACCTGCACCAGCCGCCGCCCCAGCCGCTGCTCGGCCTCCAGCACGCGCAGCGCCCCCGCCGCGTCCGGCGCCAGCGGCTTCTCGCACAGCACGGGCAGCCCCCGCTCCAGCGCGTATCCGACCGCCTCCTCGTGGGCGGCCGCCGGCGAGGCGATCAGCACCGCCCCGACGCCGGGCGCGGCCACCGCGGCCGCCGGATCGGTGAGGGCGTACGCACCGTCCAGGCCGGCGGCGACCTCCTTCGCGCGCCCGGTGTCCGGGTCGGCGACGGCCACGACGCGGGCCCCGCCGACCGTCCGCCCGATGCGCCGCGCGTGGTCGGCGCCCATCCTGCCCGCCCCGATGACGGCGATGCCGAGCGTGCTCATTCCTCGTACCTCCCACAGGCCGGTCCGGTTCGGTTCGTCCGCTTCGCTTGTTCAGCGGGCGCCGCAGGAGCGCAGGTACGCGCGGGTGCGGCGGGCGATCGGCAGCGGCCGGTCGGGCGCACAGGGGTACATGTCCTGCTCCACGATGGCGAACAGGTCCACCCCCAGCCGCTGCGCGGCGGCGAGCACCGGCTCCAGCGCCGGCACCCCCGACGGCGGCTCGCACATCACCCCCCGGGCCACGGCCGGCCCGAACGGCACCTGCTCCGCCACCACTTCTGCGAGGATCCGCGGATCGACCTGCTTGAGGTGGAGGTAGCCGATCCGCTCGCCGAACTCCTCGATCGCCGCCACGCTGTCGCCGCCGCAGTAGGCGTAGTGCCCGGTGTCCAGGCACAGCGACACCAGCTCCGGGTCGGTCGCATCGAGGAAGCGCGCCACGTTCGCCGGGGTGTCGATGTGCGTGTCCGCGTGCGGGTGGACGACGATCCGCAGCCCGTACCGGTCCCGGACCTCCCGGCCCAGGCGCTCGGTCTGCCCGGCCAGTCGACGCCATCCGCCGGCGGTCAGCTCGCGGTCCTCCAGCACCGCGCCCGTCTTGTCGTCCCGCCAGAACGCGGGGATCACCACCAGGTGCTCCGCGCCCATGTCCCGGGTCAGCGCGGCGATCCGCGACACGTGCTCCCAGGTGTCGGCCCAGACCGCCGGCCCGTGATGGAGTCCGGTGAAGACGGTGCCGGCGCTCACGCGCAGGCCCCGCTTGGCCGTCTCCTCCGCGAGCCGGCCGGGATCGGTGGGGAGGTAGCCGTACGGGCCGAGCTCGATCCACTCGTACCCGCACTCCGCGACCTCGTCGAGGAACCGGTCCCACGGCGTCTGGAGCGGATCGTCGGGAAACCAGACACCCCAGGAGTCCGGAGCCGAGCCGACGCGGATACGGGTCAACGCGGGTGGGGAGGAGGTCATGGCACCACCTTCGGTACGGGACGGACGGGACTGGACGGACTGGACGGACTGGTCGGGCTGGACGGACGGATCGGCGGGGCGGGACTGGCGGGGCGGTCCGGCGGGCAGGACTGGTGCGGAACGAGTGGGAGGACGGGGTGCCGGTGACGACCACAGCGGACGACGTCGTGTTCGACCTCATCGCCATGGGGCGGATCGGAGTGGATCTCTACCCGCTGAGGACGGGCGTACCGCTCGCCGAGGCGGACACCTTCGGGAAGTTCCTCGGCGGCTCCGCCGCCAACGTCGCCGTGGCCGCCGCCCGGCTCGGCCGGCGCACCGCGCTGATCAGCCGGACCGGCGCCGATCCGTTCGGCGCGTACCTGCGCTCCGAGCTGCGCGCCTTCGGCGTGGACGACCGCTGGACGCAGGAGGTGCCCGCGCTGCCGACCCCGCTGACCTTCTGCGAGGTCTTCCCGCCCGACCGCTTCCCCCTCTACTTCTACCGCCACCCCAAGGCCCCCGACCTGGAGATCACCGCCGACTCCCTCGACCCGGCCGCACTGCGCGCGGCGCGCGTCCTGTGGACGACCGGCACCGGCCTCAGCGCCGAGCCCAGCCGCACCGCCACCCTGGCCGCCCTCGAAGCGCGGGCCCGCACCGGGCCCACCGTCTTCGACCTGGACTGGCGGCCCGCGCTCTGGCAGGAGGACCCGGCCGAGCACTACGCGCGGGCGCTGCGCCTCGCCACCGTCGCCGTCGGCAACACCGAGGAGTGCGAGGTCGCCACCGGCGAGACCGAGCCGCACGCCGCGGCGCGGGCCCTGCTCGCCGCCGGAGCCGACCTGGCCGTCGTCAAACGCGGCCCCGACGGCGTCCTCGCCGTCCACCGCGACGGCACCACCGCCGAAGCGGCCCCCCTGAGGGTCGACGTCGTCAACGGCCTCGGCGCCGGAGACGCGTTCGGCGGCGCCCTCTGCCACGGACTGCTCGCCGGCTGGGACCTTCCGCGCATCCTGCAGTACGCGAACGCCGCCGGCGCCCTCGTCGCCTCCCGGCTCGCCTGCTCCTCCGCCATGCCCCGCCCGGACGAGGTCGAGGAGGCCCTGGCATGGCCGCGGTGACCGCGCACGACCTCCCGCACGCCCGGTTGCGCATCTTGGAACTGGAGCCCGGGGAGGCGTACGCGCACCAGGCCGGCGGCTGCGAGTGGATCGTGCTGCCGCTGCGGGGTGCGGCGCAGGTCCACTGCACCCCCGGCGACGGCGGGGCGGCGGCGGCCCCGGCCGCCGCGTTCACCCTGCACGGCCGCAGCTCCGTCTTCGCGGCCGTCAGCGACTTCGCCTACCTGCCCCGCGACAGCCGCAGCCGCATCGCCGCCCCCCGCGGCGGCCGGTTCGCCCTCGCCGGCGCCGTCTGCGAGCGGACCCTCCCGCCCCGCTACGGGCCCGCCCGCGACGTGCCCGTCGAACTCCGCGGCGCCGGCGGCTGCTCCCGCCAGGTCAACAACTTCGCCGCCGCGGACGCCTTCGCCTGCGACCGCCTCATCGCCGTCGAAGTCCTCACCCCCGGCGGCAACTGGTCCTCGTACCCGCCCCACAAGCACGACGAGCACCACCCCGGCCGCGAATCCCGCCTGGAGGAGGTCTACTACTACGAGATCTCCCCCCGCGGCGACACCCCCGGCTACGGCTACCAGCGCGTCACCCCCTCACCGGCCGGGAAGACCGACATCCTCACCGAGGTGCGCACCGGCGACGCCGTCCTCATCCCGGACGGCTGGCACGGCCCGTCGATCGCCGCCCCCGGCCACGACATGTACTACCTCAACGTGATGGCCGGACCGGGCCCCGACCGCGCCTGGCTGATCCGCGACCACCCCGACCACGCCTGGATCCGGGACACCTGGCCCGGCCTCGCCGTCGACCCCCGGCTGCCCTTCCCCCGAGCGGAGGACGAAACCCGATGAGGCTCACCGTCGCCCAGGCGCTCGTCCGCTTCCTCAGCCGCCAGTACACCGAGCGCGACGGCCGCAGGACCCGGCTCATCGCCGCCACCTGGGGCATCTTCGGCCACGGCAACGTCGCCGGGATCGGCCAGGCCCTCCTGGAGACCGGCCGCGCCGACATGCCGTTCCTCCAGGGCCGCAACGAGCAGGCCATGGTCCACGCCGCCGTCGGCTACGCCCGCCAGAGCAGCCGGCTCTCCACCCACGCCGTGACCACCTCCATCGGACCCGGCGCCACCAACCTCGTCACCGGCGCCGCCCTCGCCACCATCAACCGGATCCCCGTACTCCTCCTGCCCGGCGACACCTTCGCCACCCGGCCCGCCGACCCCGTCCTCCAGCAGCTGGAAGCCCGCGGCGCCGGCGACGTCTCCGTCAACGACACGCTGCGCCCCGTCTCCCGGCACTTCGACCGGATCACCCGGCCCGAAGCCCTCGTCCCGGCCGCGCTCGAAGCGATGCGGGTGCTCACCGACCCCGTGCAGACCGGCGCCGTGACGCTGGCCCTGCCGCAGGACGTGCAGGCCGAGGCCCACGACTGGCCCGAGGAGTTCTTCGCCGAGCGCGTGTGGGGCGTGCGCAGGCCGCGGCCCGACCGGGCCGAACTCTCCGCGGCCGCCGACGCCGTACGGGCCTCCGCGCGGCCCCTGGTCATCGCCGGCGGAGGGATCCGCCACAGCGGGGCCGGGGCCGCGCTGGCCGCGTTTGCCGAGGCCACCGGCATCCCCGTAGCCTGCACGCAGGCCGGCAAGGGCGCCCTGCCGTACGACCACCCCGCCGACGTCGGCGCGATCGGGCACACCGGGACCGCCGCCGCCGACGGCCTCGCCCGCCGCGCCGACCTCGTCATCGCCGCCGGAACCCGGCTCACCGACTTCACCACCGCCTCCGCGACGCTCTTCCAGGACCCCGCCGTCCGCTTCGTCGGGCTCAACCTCGACCCGTACGACGCCCACAAGCTCGCCGCCCTCCCGCTCGTCGCCGACGCCCGCGAAGGCCTCGACGCGCTCCGCGAGGCCGTCTCCGGGCACCGGGCCGACCCGGGACACACCGCCGCCGCCCGCGAGGCGAAGGCCCGCTGGGAGCAGCAGGTCGACCGCGCCTATGCCGTCACCGACGAGGACGCCGCCCCCACCCAGGCGCAGGTCCTCGGCCTGCTGGACTCCCTCGTCGACGACAGCGACGTCCTCGTGAACGCGGCCGGATCCCTCCCCGGCGACCTGCACCGGCTCTGGCGGGCCCGCTCCGCCGACCAGTACCACGTCGAATACGGCTACTCCTGCATGGGCTACGAGATCCCCGCCGCCCTCGGCGCCGCGCTCGCCGCCCCCGACCGGCCCGTGTGGGCGCTCGTCGGCGACGGCACGTACCTGATGAACCCCACCGAGATCGTCACCGCCGTCCAGGAGGGCGTCCCGATCAAGGTGGTCATCCTCGACAACCACGGCTACGCCTCCATCGGCGGCCTCTCGCAGTCCGTCGGCGCCGAGGGCTTCGCGACCGCCTACCGCTACCGGGCCGGGGACGGAGCGTACGCGGGGCCGCCGCTACCGGTGGACCTCGCCGCGAACGCGGCCTCGCTCGGCATGGCCGTCATCCGCACCCGCACCACCGGTGACCTGCGCAAAGCCCTCGCCGAGGCGCGGGAGGCGGACCGGCCCACATGTGTCTACGCACGGACCCGAACACCCGACACTGTGTCGGGCCCGCCCCCCGCACAGGCGTGGTGGGATGTTCCCGTGGCCGAGACCGCGACCCGCGCTGCCGCGGTCGCGGCCCGCGAGGAGTACGACCGGCAAGCCGCTCAGCGACGTCGCCATCTGTGAAGGAGCACCAGCAATGAAGACCGTCAACCACTGGATCGGTGGCAAGACCGTCGAGGGCGCGTCGGGCAACCACGGCCCGGTCACCGACCCCGCCACCGGCGAGGTCACCACGCAGGTCGCCCTGGCGTCCGCCGCCGAGGTCGACTCGGCCGTACGCGTCGCCAAGGAGGCGTTCCTGGACTGGGGGCAGTCCTCGCTGGCCGCCCGCACCAAGGTGCTCTTCGCCTACCGGGCACTCCTCGACGCCCACCGCGACGAGATCGCCGCCCTGATCACGGCCGAGCACGGCAAGGTCCACTCGGACGCCCTCGGCGAGGTCGCACGCGGCCTGGAGATCGTCGAGCTGGCGTGCGGCATCACCACCCAGCTCAAGGGCGAGCTGTCCACGTCCGTGTCGAACCGCGTCGACGTCGCCGCGATCCGCCAGCCGCTCGGCGTCGTCGCCGGCATCACCCCGTTCAACTTCCCGGCGATGGTGCCGATGTGGATGTTCCCGCTGGCCATCGCCTGCGGCAACACCTTCGTCCTCAAGCCCAGCGAGAAGGACCCCTCCGCCGCGAACCGGCTCGCCGAACTCGCCAAGGAAGCCGGCCTGCCCGACGGCGTCCTGAACGTCGTCCACGGCGACAAGACCGCCGTCGACGCCCTCCTGGAGCACCCGGACGTCGCGGCCGTCTCCTTCGTCGGCTCCACCCCGATCGCCCGGTACATCCACACCACCGCCTCCGCCCACGGCAAGCGCGTCCAGGCCCTCGGCGGTGCCAAGAACCACATGCTGGTCCTCCCCGACGCCGACCTCGACGCCGCCGCCGACGCCGCCGTCTCCGCCGCCTACGGCTCGGCCGGCGAGCGCTGCATGGCCATCTCCGCCGTCGTCGCCGTCGGCGCCATCGGCGACGACCTCGTCGAGAAGATCCGCGAACGCGCTGAGAAGATCAAGATCGGCCCCGGCAACGACCCGACCTCCGAGATGGGCCCGCTGATCACCGCCGCGCACCGCGACAAGGTCGCCTCGTACGTCAAGGGCGCCGCCGCCCAGGGCGCCGAGGTCGTGCTCGACGGCACCGGCTACACCGTCGACGGCCTGGAGAACGGCCACTGGATCGGCCTGTCCCTCCTGGACCGCGTCCGCACCGACTCCGACGCCTACCGCGACGAGATCTTCGGGCCGGTCCTGTGCGTGCTGCGCGCCGAGACCTACGAGGACGGCGTGGCGCTGATCAACGCCTCCCCGTTCGGCAACGGCACCGCGATCTTCACCCGGGACGGCGGCGCGGCCCGCCGCTTCCAGCTGGAGGTACAGGCGGGCATGGTCGGCGTCAACGTGCCGATCCCGGTGCCGGTGGGCTACCACTCCTTCGGCGGTTGGAAGGACTCCCTCTTCGGCGACCACCACATCTACGGCAACGACGGCATCCACTTCTACACCCGCGGCAAGGTCGTCACGACCCGCTGGCCCGACCCGTCGGAGGCCCACACGGGCGTGGACCTGGGCTTCCCCCGCAACCACTGACGCGGTCGGCGCACCGGTGCCGGCGGCGACGGCGGCACCGGCGCAGGAGGGCGGCTGCCGTTGCGGCCGTGGCCGGCAGGAGGAGGCCGAGGGCGGTCCAGGGAACCGCCGCGAAGCGGGTGCCGCCCTCCGCGGACAGGCCGGGATGGGCGGCCGAACCCGCCCTGATCCGCACGGTGACCCGGTCCGCCTGCGGCGCGTCCGGCCACGGCTGCGACAGCTCGACCCGCCCGCCCGGCAGCAGGGCCGGGCCGCGCCCGCGAGCCGGCCGGTCCAGCAGCGTACGGCCGAAGAGGCCCTCGGCGGTGACGGCGACCTCCGGCTCGACCACCACGTTGCCCCGGTTGACCAGCACGTACGAGATCGTGGCGCGGGCCCGGCCCGTCCACGGCAGCAGCGGTGCCGTGCGGCGGACCCGCACCTCCTCCACGCTCAGAGCGGGCACCACCGGGCCCGGCACCCGGAAGTAGAGGCGGGCGCCGACCTGCCGGCGCACCCCCACCTGCAGCCCGCCCTCCCGGCGGACGCCCTCGACGGCCGTGCCGACGGCGACGATCCCGCCGACGTGGTCGCCGGGCGCCGCGTCCTGCGGCACGCGCACCGTGAACGGGATGTCCACACGGCCCCGCGCGGGCACCGTCACCGGCTGCGCGGCCTGCGGGGCGAGCGTGACCCACGCCCCGACATCCCGCGGCGGGCGCTCCAAGGGCAGCAGCGCGAACGCGCCGCCCGCCCGGGTGTTCACGGCGTCCGCGGCGAAGATCCGCAGGGCCAGCTCCCGGTCGGAGGAGTTCAGGACGGTCACGCTGTCGGAGACGGCCGTCCCTGCTGCGCCCTGGTGGAAGAAGTAGGCCCGGTCGGTGCGGCCGGCGCCGGGCGTCGGGAAGACGGACCAGGTGCCGTTGTCCGCCGCCGACGCCCGGGGTCCCGCGGGCAGGAGCAGCGCCGCGACCAGCAGGAGCAGGCGGAGGGCCGGGCCGGGGCGGGGCGTGCGGCGGCGCATGGGGCTCCCCTCGGGGCGGCGCGGGCGGCCGGGGCGGGCGTGGGCGTGTCGTGCGCGTGGCGGCGCGGGAATGGCGGACGCGGGCGGGCGGTGCGGGGCCCGGGCCCCGCACCGCCCGCAGCGGGTCAGGCGATCGAGAAGGTGACGACCGTCCGGTAGGTGTCGGCGAACATGAACGGCGGCAGCTGGATCATCCCGGCGCCGCCGACCGCGAACTCGCCGCCGGTCAGCTCCTCGCCGCCGGGTGCCTGGGAGGCCACCTTCATCGGGGTGTCGGTGATCGCGCCCGGCGCACCCGCGGTGCAGGTGCTCGGGCTGTCCGGGTTGGTGACGGTGCAGGACGGCTGGATGCCGAGCTGCGCCTGCGGCATGGAGCGGCCGGTCGCCTCGTTCAGGAACGGCGTACGGGTCGCCGTCACGTCCCAGCCGAGGGTGCCGCCGCGGAAGTCCTGCACGGCCGCCGCGTGGAACGCACCGACCACCGACTGGGCCTTGCCGTTGATGGTGACCGGCGGGAAGGAGACGGCCGGCTGGCCGGCCGCCGGGCCGAGCGCGAGCGGGCCGGGGAGCACCTCGATGTCGACCGGGTTCTTCACCCCGGCCTGCTCCTCCACGAACACGAAGGGCTTGTAGGGGGCTACCGAACCGTCGATCCGGACGGCGTCGGCCTTCTTCGTGACGGTCACCAGGCAGGTGGCCGCCCCCGACGCGTCCGCGGAGCCGGTGCCCGAGTCGCCGGTGGGCGCCCCGGCCAGCAGCGCGGAACAGGTGACCGGCCCGGCGGGGAAGTTGGCGCCGCTGACGGTGACGGCCGTGCCCGCCTTGCCGCTGTTGGGCGTCGCCTTCGTCGTGACGGGGTCCTTGGGCAGCGCCTCGACGGCGACCGAGCCGAGGACGGCGCTCGGGCGGGGCGCCGGGATACAGGTGGTGGTGAAGACGGTGCCGCCGAGGTCGGCGTCGGTGACGGCCAGGTCCAGCCGGACGTCGACCGAGGCGCCCTCGGTGCCGTCCGGGATGCGGACCGTCCCGGAGAACGGCTTCGGGTCGAGCGGGGTGCCGGCCACGACGCTGACCGTCTCGGGCGGGCTGGTGACCACCTGGGTGGTGTCGCCGACCTTCAGGGTGATCTTGGTGGTGTTCACCGTGGTGATCGAGAAGCCGGGGATCAGCGGGCTGGCCCCCGGGTCGATGGTGACGGGGACGCTGTCCCCGGCCTTCGCGGTGCCGGGCAGGGTCACCGTGTAGTCCTGCGTGCCGGAGCCGTCCGGCTGCGGGGCCGGGGCATCGCAGTTCTCGAAGACGGGCGTGGTCTTGGTCGCCGCCTGCGCCGTGCCGGCCAGACCCGCCGCGCCGGCCGCCAGCAGCAGCGCGCCCGCACCGGCCAGGACTCTGCGTGGGAACGTTCTTCTCACTGGGTCGCCACTCCTTCGTCGGACGAACCCCTCCCGCCCACCCGCTGTGGGGAGGAGGCCGAGCCGGTGCGGTGGCCGTCATTGACGCGTCGCGCCGATGAGAAGTCAATGGCTTCCTTCCACCGGAAACGGACAGAGTTTGATGTGCCATCAGATCAGGGCCGGTGGGCTGAGGCGGCCGGGAGGTGGAGCAGCAGGTCGCTGGTGCCGGCCGGCACGCCGGCGACCCCGCCGGGCACCGCGGAGGCGACGAGGGCCGCGGCGACCTGCGCGGGGGCCGGCGTCCTGCCGGCCGCGCGGCCCTGCGCGAGGAGCAGCGCGGCGGCGCCGGCGGCGTGCGGGGCCGCCATCGACGTGCCCGAGGCGCGGGAGAGCGCGGTCTGCGAGCCCTTCCATGCGGAGGTGACGGACACGCCCGGCGCGGACAGGTCCACGCAGGATCCGTGATTGGAGAAGGAGGCGCGCCGGTCGGCGGCGTCCGTCGCGCCGACGGTCAGCGCCGCGGGCACCCGCGAGGGGGAGTGGGAGCAGGCGTTCCGGCCGCCGTTGCCGGCGGCGACGACGAATGTGATCCCGGCCGCGACGGCCCGCGTCACCGCCGTGTCCAGGGCGCGGCTGCGCTTGCCGCCCATGCTCATGTTGGCGACGGCGGGGGTGCCCTCGGCCTTGGCGGCGTCCCGCACCATCCACTCGATCCCGCGCAGGACCGACGACAGCGCCCCCGACCCGCGGCAGTTCGCCACCTTCACCGCGACCAGCGACACCTCCTTGGCCACCCCGTGCACCGCCCCGCCCAGGGTGCCCGCCACGTGCGTGCCGTGCCCGTTGCAGTCGGCTGCCCGCTCCAGCAGTACGCCGTTGTACCCGGCCCGCGCGCGGCCCCCGAACTCCCTGTGCGCGGTGTTGATCCCGGTGTCGATCACGTACGCGGTCACCCCCCGGCCCGTCGACCCGTACGTATAGGCCCCGTCCAGCGGGAGCGCACGCTGGTCGAGCCGGTCCAGCGACCAGGGCGCCGGGTCCTGCGTCCCGCTGGTCCGGTACTCCGAGTCCGGCTCGACGGACGCCACGCGCGGATCGGCCGCCAGCGCCGCGGCCCGCCCCGGCGTGGTCCGCACGGCGAACCCGCTGAGTACGGTGCCGAACACGGCCCTCACCTCCCCGCCGGCCTCCTCCGCCTCGGCGGCCACGGCACGCACCGGACTCCGGGGCGACCCGTCCTTGAGGACGACGACGTAGTCGGCGGTGGCGCGGTGTACGGAAAGAGCGGCGGCGGGCTGCCCCGGCAGGACAGCCGACGCCACGACCAGAGCGGCGACGGGAACCAACGCGGTGAACACGGTCATGCGCCCGATGCTCGAACACCCCGGCCCGCCCCGCGCGCAGGCTACGCCAACTGGCCCCACACCCCCGCGGCCGCCCACGGCCGGCCGCGCCGGAGCCACCCGGCGCCCCGAAGACCCGCCGAACGCCGAACGCCGGCCGGCGGCAGGGGTCGGCGGGAGGGTCAGTCGGCCAGCGGCCAGCCGCGCATGGCGAAGACACCCTCGTCGCGGGCGCCCGCCGAGGCGTACGTCGCCAGCGCGGCCTCGTTGCCGGTGTCGACGCCCACCCACATGCCGTAGCAGCCGCGGTCGCGCGCCTCCGCGGCGAGCGCCTCGGTCAGCGCCCGACCGATGCCGCGGCGGCGGTAGCCCTCGTCGACGGAGAGCTCGTACAGGCACATCTCGGTGCCCTTGTCGGGGTGGCTCATCTCGACGCCGCTGACCATCCCGGCGGGCACCCCGTCCACGTACGCGATCAGCATCACGTGCCCCGGCGCCGACAGGAACCGCTCGCACCGGCCCAAAGGCGCGGGACCGTCGAAGAGCCCTTCCGCAGCCTGCAGTTCGGCAACGGTGGTGGCCCGGAGGATCTCCATGGCGGCCACCATAACGGCCCCCGCCGTGAACAGCCCGCCCCCACCACCCCGGCGTGGCGCCCCCGTCCCGCCGCGGCCCTGCCCGCAGGGCCCCGGCCCGGCGCCTTCCCGCAGGGCGGGTGGCGGGTCAGGTTTTCAGGGCCAGGGCCGCCGCGTAGGCGGGCGGTGCCGGGAGGTCCGTGAGGTACCAGCCGGCCAGGGGCGCCGGGTCGGGCCCCGTGCCGACGTACGGCTCGGCCAGGCCGTCCGCCAGGCCCGTGCCGGTGGCCTTCAGGCAGGCCTCCTTGCGGGCCCACATCCGGGCCATCGGCATCCGCCGCGCCGACGCCGGCAGCGCGGCCAGCTCCGCCGTCTCGGACGGGTGCAGCAGGTCGATGACGTCCGCCACCACGTCGTCGCCGGGAACCTTCTCCACGTCGACCCCGACCGCCGTCTCCGCGAACGCCAGGTACGCCATGTCGTCACTGTGCGAGAGGGAGAACTGCACCCCTGCGCCGGCGACCGCGGGCCGGCCGTGCGGCGCGGCGCAGCACGGACACGCCTCCCGGATCAGCGCCACCTTCTCCGGAGCCAGCCCCAGGTAGCCGCCGAGCAGCAGCCGCAGCCCGAGGTGGGAGGCGACGTAGCGGTGCCGGTCGCCGGGCCGCACGAACCGCTCCGCCCGGTCCCGCTCCTCCGCGTCCAGCAGCGGGAGCGCCTCCGCTATGCGGTGTCCGCCGACCACGTCGAGGGTGGTGTCGAGCGACCACGCCGCGACGGCGCCACCCCGCGGCGCCCCGCCGGTGCGCGGCACGTCCTCGCCGAGCCGGTTCACGTACGTCATCACCTGACGAGGGTAGATGAGGCCCTCCGCACGCCGGTCGAGGGGACTGCGGGTGAAGTTCCCCCAGAGTGCGGGGAAATGGCGGCCGGGCGGCAGTGCCGTCAGCGCGCCGCGGCGGGTACGGACCGGCCGGGTGCGGCGCCGGGGGAAGGGGTTCCGTCCGTCCAGGCGTAGACGTGCCTGCCGCGCACCGCCACCTGGTACTGGTGGGCGTCCCGGCATTCCGGCCGCTCCTGCGGGCGTATGCCCCGGGGCCACCACTTGGCGTCCAACTCCCGCCCCCGCGGCCGCTTGGGCGCACCGGTACGGCACTGCGGACCGTCGAGCGGGGTGGAACCCAGCGTGAAGCGGATCAGGCGGGCCTCGCCCCCCGTGGTGCGCGCGTGTATCCGTATGTCCCTGGCGTCCCCGGGCACCCACGACGGCAGCGTGAACGCCTCCGGTCCGCGCCGCGGCGCGTCGGAGGCGGTCGCGTACCGCTTGCTCTTCTCCTGGAACACCTGGTCGGTGATCGGGTCGGTCAAGGGGTTGGGCGGGAGGTTGGGCAGCGCGAACGCGGCGGTGGCGACCACTGCGGCCACGGCGGCGGCGATGACGAGGGGACGGCGGTTCATGCCCTCAGTCTCGGTCGGGGGGCCGTCGTCGCGCGTCCCTCCCCAGGACGAACGTGAGATCTGCCTGAGGTCTGACGGGGACCGGTACCTGAGTACTGCACAGGGCACATGCGGCCGACACCCCGGCCGCGCCGCGCCGTTATAGCGGGCGTGGGGATCCGCGGCGCCGTCGCCCGCACCGGGGCGGAGCCCGCCGCCGCTGCGGAGTGCGGTCCGCGCGGTGTCCCCGGGCTCCCGCTCCAGGAGGATTCCGTGCCCCGTCGTCATACCCCTGCCCGCGTCTCGGCGGCCGCCGCCGTCGCGGCCGGCGTGCTCGTCCTCGCCGCTCCTGCTCCCGCTCCGGCCTCCGCCGTCCCCGCCGACAAGCCGCAGGTGCTGAGCGGGTGGACCCAGACCGGTTCGGCGAGCTACACCGCGTGGGCGGCGGCGCGCTCCGACCCGGGCCCGTGGGCGGCGTACGGCTTCGACTGGTCGACGGACCACTGCACCTCGTCGCCCGACAACCCCCTCGGGTTCCCCTTCCGGAACGCATGCGCCCGCCACGACTTCGGCTACCGCAACCACAAACGGGCCGGCGTCTTCCCCGCCCACAAGGCCCGCCTCGACGACGCCTTCCACGCCGATCTGCAGCGCGTCTGCGCCACCTGCTCGGGGGCCGCGAAGACGTCCTGCGACGGCACGGCCTGGACCTACTACCAGGCGGTGAGGGCCTTCGGCGTGTCCCCGCAGGACATGCCGGCCGACGGCCCCACAGCCTGACCGCGCCTGACCACACCAGGCCCTCCGACCCCCTACGGCCGCACGGCGACCCTCAGGTCCACCACGTACGCCTCCTCCACCACCCCGTCCGGGAACAGCCCCAGCAGCCGCTCCCGTTCGGCGGCGAGGAAGTCCCGTGCGCCGGATCGCCCGATCAGGAACAGCGAGTGCGTCGACAGCTTCGCCAGGTGCGCCTCGACGCTGATCCGGCGCGACCAGCGCACCGCCCGCACCGCGAAGTCCAGGCCGCCCTGCGAGCGCCGCGGGCGCTCGTTGACGTACCAGCCCGGCCCGAACGCCGCCTCCAGCCGCCGCCCCTGCTCGGCGATCCACCCGTATTCCAGGTCCGGGTCGTTGGAGAACACGGCCAGTGCCCCGCCGGGCCGCAGCACCCGCACCGCCTCCGGTACCGACCGCGCGGGGTCCGTCCAGTGCCAGGACTGCGCGTACGTCAGCAGATCGAGCGAACCCCCGGCGACCGGCAGCCGGTTCCCGTCCCCCCGAACGAGCGGAATCCGCGGGTTCCGCAGGCGCAGTTCGGCGGCCATGCCCTCCGAGGGCTCCACCGCCACCACGCGGGCGCCGCGCTCCCGCAGCCGGGCCGTCGCGATGCCGGTTCCGGCGCCGACGTCGGCGGTGCGCGCCCCGGCCAGCGGAAACCCGGCGAGCTGCTCCAGTGCGTCGAAGAGCTCGGGCGGGTAGGAGGGCCGGTGGTCGGCGTAGCGGGCGGCGGCCGGACCGAACGAGCGTGCACGGGATGCGTCCGTCATGCCGCCATGGTCGGCGGCATGCACCGGGGCGCGTCAACACCGGGAAGCGGACACGCCGGCCGGGCACCCGCCCCCGGCCCGTACGGTCGCCTCCGCTTCCCCAGGAGAGGAGTGGGCATGGCGGCAGCACAGGCACGGTACGTGGCCGGCCTGGTCGGAGCGCTCGAGCGGTACGGGGACCGCCCTGCCCTCGGGACCGGCGGCGAGGTGCTGGACTTCGCCGGGCTGCTCGCGCGCGTCCGCCGGCTGGCCGGCGAGCTCGCGGACCGCGGCGTCGGGCGCGGCACCGGCCTCGCCTGCGTCTTCGGCCGCAACCGGACCGAGGTGGTCCAGCTGCGGCTCGCGGCGCACGTGCTGGGCGCCCGCCTCACCCAGGTCGTCGCCGACCCGTACACCTCCGGGCTGGACTTCGTCCTCCGCGACTGCCGGCCGGCGCTCGTCGTCCACGACGTCCCGGTGCCCACGCCCGACGCCGGGGCCCGCCTGCTCGCCCTCGACGTGCTGCTGCGCGCCGCCGACGCCCGTGATCCGGTCCCCGTGCCCGTGGCGGCACAGGAGGACGACGTGGCCCGCGTGGCGTACACCGGCGGCACGACCGGTGTCCCCAAGGGCGTCGCGACCACGTTCCGGGCGCTCGCGGCCCGCACCGACGGGCGGGCCACCCGAGACCGCGGCGAGCCGCCCGCGTACGTGTCCGTCACCTCCCTCGCCCAGCGCGCGGGCGGCCGCTGCCTGGAGCAGTTGCGCGCGGGCGGCCGTACGGAGGTGCTGGCGGCCTTCGACCCGCTGGAGTTCGCGGCAGCCTGCCGGCGGCTGGCGCCCGCGGCCTCGTACCTGATGCCCGGCATGCTCTACCGGCTCCTCGACGACCCGGCGACGGCCGACGGGATCCCCGGGCTCGGCGTCATCTCGTACGGCGCCGCGCCCGTCCTGCCCGAGCGGCTGCGGGAGGCGGTCGCCCGCTGGGGCGGCCGCTGGCAGCAGGGGTACGGAATGAACGAGTCCGCGGTGATCTGCCGGCTGACCCCCGCCGACCACGACGCCGCGGTCACGGACCGGCCGGACCTGCTGACGTCGGTCGGGCGGCCCGCGGCCGGGGTGGAGGTCGAGGTCCGCGACCCGCAGGGGCGGCCGCTGCCCGCCGGGCGGACCGGCGAGGTGTGGACCAGGTCGGCGGCCGTGATGTCCGGCTACTGGGGCCGCCCCGACCTGACGGCGGCCGTGCTCCGCGACGGCTGGCTGCGCACCGGCGACCTCGGCCACACCGACGCCGACGGCTACCTCCACCTCGACGACCGGCTCGCGGACGCGGTGATGGTCGACGGGGACAACGTGTACTGCCTGCCCGTGGAGGCCGCCCTCGCCCGGCATCCGGCGGTCGCCCGCGCGGCCGTGGTGGGCCGGCCGGGCGGGGCGACGGGGGAGGAGGTGTGCGCCTTCCTCGTCCCGGCAGCGGGCCGCACCCCCGACGCGGCGGCCGCGGCGGAGGCCTGCGACCTGGTGGAACGCTCCCTCGCCCCGGCCTACCGCCCGACGGCGGTGTTCTGGCGCGAGGACATCCCGCTCACCGCGCACGGCAAACCGGACAAGCGCCTCCTTCGCGCAGAGGCGGCGGACCGGCGTTGAACGGCGGCTGCGGGGACACCGGCGGGGCGCTCCCCGCGGGCCGGCCGGACTGCAGGGAATTCGGTCGCATTTCGCGTTCGGCGTGCGAATGGCGCCGCCCGCCCATGGGCCGGATCCGGACAAGCACGGGAACGGAGCACATGCATCCACTTCGGCGAGGCACTTGGCCCCGCCCGCCGTGTAAAGGCCCGGAAAAGAATCTGACCAGCGTTTCCGCTGGTCAGATAAGGATAGTGCCCCCGGCAGGACTCGAACCTGCGGCCAAGTGCTTAGAAGGCACCTGCTCTATCCACTGAGCTACGGGGGCCGGAAGGCGGCCGTGGTGGCCTGGAGCCCCGGGGTGGGGGTGGGACTGTCGTCCGTGCCGGGTCAAGGATAGGGCTCCGGTCGCCTCGTCCCGGTTGCTTCACCCGCGTGCCACGATGTGGAGGTTCGGTGAAGCGGTCCCGATAATCGCAGGCAGGTGCGATTCTCGCATCGCTTTTGCGCCGCGTCGGGCCGGGTGTTGTGCACTCGTTATGCCTGCGCCCCGCTCGTCTGCTCCGACCGGAAGGTTCCTCCGGAGTCGCGGTCGGCGCGCAGAGGGCGTATAAGCTTCAAAAAGGGTCCTAAATTGGGCATTCTTCCCATGTGGTGACCTTGGATGTTCGGCCTCAGCTGCTCGATGCCCTGTCCGCCCTGCGCGACCGGGTCGCGTCCGTGCGTCTGCCGCTTCCCCTCCCCGGCGCCCCGCGCGCCCGCCAGACCAGAGCCGAGCTGCTCGCGCAGCTCGACGACTACCTCGTACCGCGCCTGAAGTCCCCCGAGGCGCCGCTCCTCGCCGTCGTCGGCGGGTCCACTGGGGCCGGGAAGTCCACCCTCGTCAACTCCCTCGTCGGCCGCCAGGTCAGCGAAGCAGGAGTGCTGCGCCCCACCACCCGGGTCCCCGTCCTCGTCTGCCACCCCGACGACCACCACTGGTTCGCCGGCATGCGGATCCTGCCCGACCTCCTCCGCGTCTGGGCGCCGCCCGACGAGGACGAGCCCTACCCCGATCGCGGACGCGGCCGCGGCGCCACCAGGCACGCCGGACGCGGGCGCTCCGGCTCCACCACCCGCGAGCTGCGCATCGAGACCGTCACCGGCCTGCCGCGCGGCCTGGCCCTCCTCGACGCCCCCGACATCGACTCCCTCGTCGTCGAGAACCGGACACTCGCCGCCGAACTCATCTGCGCCGCCGACGTCTGGGTGATGGTCACCACCGCCTCCCGCTACGCCGACGCCGTGCCCTGGCACATGCTGCGCACCGCCAAGCAGTACAAGGCCACCCTCGTCACCGTCCTCGACCGCGTCCCCCACCAGGTCCTCGCCGAGGTCTCCCGCCAGTACGGGGCCCTCCTCACCCGCGCCGGGCTGGGCGACGTGCCCCGCTTCACCGTGCCCGAGCTGCCCGAATCCGCCGGCGGAGGCGGCCTGCTGCCCGCCAGCGCCGTCGCCCCGCTGGGCGCCTGGCTCGCCCACCACGCCGAGGACCCCGCCGCCCGCCAGTACGCCGTCAGCCGGACCGCGCTCGGCGCGCTGGACTCCCTGCGGCGCCGCATGCCGGAGCTGGCGTCGGCCGTCGCCGCCCAGTACGCCGCCGCCGTACGGCTCACCACGGCCGTCGAGGACGCGTACCGGAGGGAGGGCAAGCGCGTGCGGGCCCGGCTCGACCACGGCGCCGTACTCGCAGGGGACGCGCTCACCCGCTGGCGCGGCTATCCCCTGGACACCACCGCCGACGAACTCCTCGACTCGCTGGCCGAATCCCTCGCCGCCCTGCTCCAGTGCGCCGTCGCCGCCGCCGAGGAGCGGATCGCCGAGGCGTGGCGGCGCGAACCCGCCGCCGGAGCCCTGCCCGCGCCCGCAGCCGACCGGGAGGCGGCGGAACGTATCGGCTTGGCCGTCCGCCGCTGGCGGCGCGTCCTCGAAGAACTCGCCGAGGAGGAGGTCGCCGCCCTCGACCGGCAGCCGCCGCCCGACCCCGACGCCGTCACCGCCCTCCTCGCCGCCGCCCTCCTCGGCGGCAGGCGGGCCCGGCCCGCCGGGGAGAAGCTCGCCGAACGGATCGGCGTCCAGGCCGCCGTACGGCTGCGCGACCGCGGCGGCGAACTCGTCGCCGAACACCTCGAAGAGGTGCTGCGCACCGAACGGGACCGGCGGCTCGCCCCCCTGGAAGCCCTGGAAGTGACGCCCGAGCCGCAGGCCGAACTCATCGCGGCGCTGTCCGTACTGCAGAAGGAGAGGTGACGCGGTGAGCGCCCTGGCCGACCGCACCGACGACCGCTGGGACGACGGCCTGATCGCCCGCTCCCGCCCCGTCCCCGGCGAACCGGACGACGACGACGGCGACGAGGGCGACGACGCGCTCGTCCGCGCCCTGTCCGGCGCCGGCAGCGACGGCGGCCGCACCCCGCCGCCCCCGCTCAGCCCCGAGGCACAGGCCCTGCGCTCCCGCCTGGAGGCGCTGCGCCAGCTCGTCGCGCTCTCCCGGACCCGGCTCGACGGCCAGACCCTCGCGGAGGCCGGGCGCGTGCTGGACGAGGCGGCCGCACGGCGGGGGCTGTCCGCGCAGCACACCGTCGTCGCGATCGCCGGAGCCACCGGAAGCGGAAAGTCCACCCTCTTCAACGCCCTCGCCGGAGTGCAGATCTCCGAGACCGGTCTGCGCCGGCCCACCACCGCCGCCCCCATCGCGTGCAGTTGGTCCGACGGCGCGGCCGGCCTGCTGGACCGGCTGGAGATCCCCGGCCGGCTGCGGCGCCGCCCCCGCGAGACACCCGAGGCGGAGGCGCTGCGCGGCCTCGTGCTGGTGGACCTGCCCGACCTGGACTCGGCGCTGGGCGCCCACCGCGACCACGTCGACCGCGTCCTCGCCCTCGTCGACGCCGTCGTGTGGGTCGTCGACCCGGAGAAGTACGCGGACGCCGTCCTCCACGAGCGGTACCTGCGGCCGCTCGCCGGGCACGCCGAGGTGACCTTCGTCGTGCTCAACCAGGTCGACCGGCTGCCCGGCGAGGCCGCCGACCTCGTCCTCGACGACCTGCGCAGGCTGCTCGACGAGGACGGCATCGCCCTCGGCGAGCACGACGAGCCCGGCGCGACCGTCCTCGGACTGTCCGCTCTCACCGGCGAGGGCGTCGGGGAGCTGCGCGAGCTGCTCGGCCAGTTCACGCAGGAGCGCGGCGCGGCCACCCGGCGCATCTCCGCCGACGTCGACCGCGCCGCCGGACGGATGCGGCCCCTGTACGTGGCCGGAGGCCACCCGGGGGCGGAGATCTCGCAGCCGGCGCGCGCCGAGTTCGAGGACCGGCTTGCGGAGGCGGTCGGGGCGAGCGCGGCCGGCCTCGCCGCCGAACGGGCCTGGCGGCGCAACGCCGGGAAGGCGTGCGGGACGCCCTGGCTGCGGCTGTGGCGCTGGTACGAGAACAGGCGTGCCCCGCGCACACTGTCCGGGCTCGCCGCGCTGGCGGCCATCGGCGGGCGGGGCGCGGCCCAGGCCGGGGAGCCGCAGTCGCAGGCCGAGGCGGAGGTGACGGCCCGGCAGCGGGTGGAGCAGGCGGTCCGGGCGGTCGCCGACGCCGCGGCGGCGGGACTGCCCGAGCCGTGGGCGCAGGCGGTGCGGGAGACCGCGGTGCGGGGCGGGGAGCAGCTCCCGGAGATGCTGGACGAGGTCGCGCTGACGCTGGGGCCGGCCGCTGCGCCGCCCGGTGCGAAGCCGCCGCGGCCCGCCTGGTGGCCGGCGGCGGTGCTCGCTCAGGCGGCAATGACGCTCCTTCAGATCTATGGCGGATTGTGGTTGGTGGGTCAGATCGCGGGGGTGCTGCCGCCGCACCTGCTTCCGCCGGTGCTGCTGATGTCGTCGGGCATCGTCGGCGGGCCGCTGGTGGAGTGGGCCTGCTCCCTCGCGGCCCGCGGACCCGCGCGGAGGTACGGGCAGGACGCGGAGCGGAGGCTGCGGCAGGCCGCGGCCGGATGCGGGCGGGCGCGGGTGCTGGAGCCGGTGGCCGCGGAGCTCCTGCGGTACCGGGAGGTGCGCGAGCAGTACGCGGCGGTGGCGAGGTTGTCCACATCCCGCCCGTAATCCACAGGCACAAGCGGAATTTGGGGGTCCGGGCGAGTCTGGTCGTGCCCGTGCGGAAAGGCCGCGCGGGCACGACGAGGGGAGGCGGCCGCCGTGAACGACACCCTGGTGACGCTCGTGGGTTGCGTGGCCACGCAGATCGACTACAAGGAAACCGCGAACGGGCCGTCCGCACGGTTCCGATTCGCCGTCACACCCAGGTATTTCGACCGTCGGAAAGACGCCTGGACGGACGGGACCACCAGCTTCTACACGGTGTGGGCCCGGCGCACGCTCGCAGTCAACCTGACCGGTTCCGTTTCGGTCGGGGAGCCGCTCGTCGTGCACGGCCGGCTGCGGGTGCGGGACGACCCGCCCGACGCGGAGGGCAACCGCTGGTTCTCGGCGGAGATCGACGCGACCGCCATCGGGCACGACCTCAACCGCGGCACCGCCGCGTTCCGCCGGATCACCAGGGCCGAACCGGCGCTGATGGCCTCTCAGAAGGCGGCGGTGGTCTGAGTGTTCGAGGAGGCTAGGATTCCCCGGTACTCACGGGCACCTGGGTCTTTGGCCCGAAGGGGAAGACTGTGTCGATTGGCGTTCCCGCATTCTCCGCTTCATATTCCGCTTCCGCTGCTGCGGCTGGTCCGCCGCCTGAACGGCTGCCTGCCGCGCCCCGCGCAGCGGCTCCGGCAGCGGGCCCCGCTGCCGCCCGCTCCCCGAGACCCGGCGGCGAAGCAGCCCCCGCGGCGGGGCGCGCCGCCGCGCGCCGCCCGCTGGCCGCCGCGCTGCTCGCCGCGGCCCTCACCGCGGCGCCCGGAGCCCGCGCGGCCGCCGACACCGGCTCCGGCATGCCCGCGCCCCGGACCCAGGAGGGCGCCGGCGCCGTCCTGGACGGACTCAAGACGTACGGACAGGCGGTCCTGCGCGCCCCCGACGGCTCGGTCCGGCAGATCCCGGCCGGGCTCTACGAGATGCGGGTCGACGGCGGCGGCACCCTCCAGACGTACGGGGTCGGGGTGGCCGGCCACGCCCAGCCCCGCACCCGCTACACCGAGAGCGCCTGGGGCGGCAGCCCCCTGGCCGGGAACGCCGAAGCGGGCCGCATCCGCTGGGTCCTGGAGCACTCCTACCCGCAGCTGAACGACCTCGCCGGACTCGCCAAGGCCGCCGGCGCCGCCGCGCTCACCGCGGAGAGCGCGGCGGCCGGCACCCAGGTGGCGATCTGGCGGCTCGCCGACGGCGCGAACGTCGAAGCGGCCGACCCGGCCGCCGAGAAGCTCGCCGACTACCTCCAGCGGTCCGCCGGCCGAATGCCCGAGCCGCCGGCCTCCCTCGGACTGGACCCGGGCAGCGTGACCGGCCCGGTCGGCAGCCGCATCGGCCCGGTCACGGTCCGCACGGGCGCCCAGAGCGTGTCCGTCACCCCCGACGCGGCGGCCGTCGCGATGGGCGTGCGCATCGTGGACGCCGAGGGCAAGCCGGTCACGGCCGCCGCCAACGGCAGCCGGCTGTACTTCGAGGTGCCCGTCGGCACCCCGGACGGGACCGCCTCCGTCACCGTGCAGGGCTCGACGAAGGTGCCGGTCGGGCGCGTCTTCACCAGCGGCCTGCCGACCCAGGCCCAGATCGTCGCCGGCTCCAGCGCCTCCGCCGTCACCGCGCAGGCCACGGCGCTCTGGCCGCAGGCCGTCGTCACCGAGGCCGGCGCCGCCGGCGACACGACCGTGCCCGCCGCGGCCGCGGCGGCCGGCTCCGCCGAACCCACCCCGGAGGAGGAGCGCCTGGCCACCAGCGGCAGCTCCGCCGCCACCCCGGTGATCGCCTCGCTGGCGGTGGGCCTGGTGGTCCTCGGCGGCCTGGTCGTCCTCCTGGCCCGCAAGCGGCCGCTGGAGGAGGAAGACGGGGCGTAGGGGCGCCCGGCCGACACGGCCGCACCCGACGGGTGCGGCCGCCGGGCGCGGCCGCCGGTTGGCGGGCCGGGCTCGGGGCCGCCGCAGGGGACAGCCGCCGGCCGTGGGTCCGCTGGACGGGGGCTGCGGGTCGGCGGACCGGTTCCCGGCGGGTGCGCCGGGGTAAGCGCGTGGGGTGGCGGATCACGAGATGACCTTGCAAGGGACCGCAGCGCGCTGGGACCGGGCGCTGTTCGACGCGGTGGCACGGCGCCACTGGCCGGGAGCGGAGCGGGTGCTGCCGCGCCTCGGGCGGGCCGCCAACCACGGGGTGCTGTGGGGAGCAACCGCCCTCGCGATCGCCGCGTTCGGCTCGGCGCCCGCCCGCAAGGCGGCGCTCCGGGCGAGCGCCTCCCTGGCGCTGGCCTCGGCGACGATCAACACCATCGGCAAGTGGTCCGTACGCCGGCCGCGGCCCCTGCTGGACGGGGTGCCTGCGGTGCGGCAGCTCTCCCGGCAGCCGCAGACGACGTCCTTCCCGTCCGGGCACTCGGCGTCCGCGTTCGCGTTCGCCACCGGGCTCGCGCTGCACGCGCCCGCCTTGGGCGCGGCGGTGGCCCCCGTCGCCGCGTCCGTGGCGTTCTCCCGGGTCTACACGGGGGTGCACTACCCGTCCGACGTGGCCGCCGGCGCGGCCCTCGGCGTGGCCGCGGGGTTCGCCGTCCGCCGCATCGCGCAGCGGCTGGAGGGCGCGCGGGCCGTCCCCGGCGACGAGCCGGATGCCGTCGACGCGCCCGCCCTGCCCGACGGGGAGGGGCTCGTGGTGGTCGTCAACGCAGGGTCCGGGTCCGCCGCCGCGGCGGGGCTCGACGTACTGCGGGACCGGCTGCCCAAGGCGGAGGTCGTCGAATGCGACGGCCCCGACCTGCGGCGCGAGCTGGATGCCGCTGCAGGCAGGGCCGCCGTACTCGGGGTGTGCGGGGGAGACGGCACGGTGAACGCCGCCGCCACCGCGGCCCTGCAGGCCGGCCTGCCGCTCGCCGTGTTCCCCGGCGGCACCCTCAACCACTTCGCGCTGGACCTCGGCCTGACCGGAGCCGAGGAGACCTGCCGGGCCATTGCGGAAGGCCGCGCCGTCAAGGTCGGCGTCGGCCGCTTCACCCCCGGCCCCGAGCCGGTCGAGCCGGTCGGACGGGACGAGCCGGCAGCCGCCGCCGATGCAGGCCCGGGGGCCGCGGGCGGGCCCCTTGCGGCCGTTGCCGCCGGCCTCGACCCGGTGGTGGCAGACGGCTACGACCCGGTCGCCGCTTCCGGCTCCGCAAGTCCCGGGTACTTCCTCAACACCTTCAGCATCGGCGCGTATCCGGAGCTGCTGCGGCACCGGCTGCACTGGGCGCCCCGCATCGGCGGGGGACCGGCCATGGTTCTGGCGGCCTGGCGCGTGCTGCGTACGCAGCGGCCCGTGCGGCTGCGGCTCGCAGGCCGGCCGCGGAACGTCTGGCTGCTGTTCGCGGGGAACGGCACCTACCACGGCACCGGCGCCGCCCCGCGGCGCCGCGACAGCCTCGCCGAGGCTCTGCTCGACGTGCGACTCGTACACGGCGGCGGCAGGCCCGGCCCGCGGCTCCTCGCCGCCGCGTTCGCCGGGCCGCTCTCCCGGTCCCCCGTCCACACCGCGACCCGCCTGGCGCACCTGCGCATCGACGACGTCCCGCCCGGCACCCCGCTGGCGTACGACGGCGAGTACGCCCGCGCGCCGCGGTCCCTGGTCGTCGACACCCTCCCGCACGCCCTGACCGTCTACCGCCACAGCTGACCGGCCGGCCCGGGCCTCTCGCCGCCGCCGTGCCGGTGCGGCTGCCGGGGGCCGGCGGGCCGTTGTTCCCGGGCCGGCCGGGGGCTCCGGGGCCACTGGTTTCCGCCTCGGGGTGGACGGCTGGCAAGATGGGGTGTATCTGCCCATCATCGATCTGCCGGACGGTTTCTCTTGGCTGAGTTCATCTACACCATGCGCAAGACGCGCAAGGCGCACGGCGACAAGGTGATTCTCGATGACGTCACCCTGAACTTCCTGCCCGGCGCGAAGATCGGTGTGGTCGGCCCGAACGGCGCCGGTAAGTCCACCGTTCTGAAGATCATGGCGGGCATCGAGCAGCCCTCCAACGGCGACGCCTTCCTGTCGCCCGGCTACTCCGTCGGCATCCTCATGCAGGAGCCCAAGCTCGACGAGAGCAAGACCGTCCTGCAGAACGTCGAGGACGGCGTCGCCGAGATCAAGGGCAAGCTCGACCGGTTCAACGCCATCGCCGAGGAGATGGCCACGAACTACACGGACGAGCTCATGGAGGAGATGGGCAAGCTCCAGGAGGACCTCGACCACGCCAACGCCTGGGACCTCGACGCCCAGCTGGAGCAGGCCATGGACGCGCTGGGCTGCCCGCCCGCCGACTGGCCGGTCAACAACCTCTCCGGTGGCGAGAAGCGCCGCGTCGCGCTCTGCAAGCTGCTGCTGGAGGCGCCCGACCTGCTGCTCCTCGACGAGCCCACCAACCACCTCGACGCCGAGTCCGTGAACTGGCTCGAGCAGCACCTCGCCCAGTACAAGGGCACCGTCGTGGCGATCACCCACGACCGGTACTTCCTCGACAACGTCGCCGAGTGGATCCTCGAGCTCGACCGCGGCCGCGCCCACCCCTACCAGGGCAACTACTCCACCTACCTGGAGAAGAAGGCCGAGCGCCTCAAGGTCGAGGGCAAGAAGGACGAGAAGCGCCAGAAGCGCCTCAAGGAAGAGCTGGAGTGGGTCCGCTCCAACGCCAAGGGCCGCCAGGCCAAGTCCAAGGCGCGCCTCGCCCGGTACGAGGAGATGGCCGCCGAGGCCGAGAAGATGCGGAAGCTGGACTTCGAGGAGATCCAGATCCCGCCGGGCCCGCGCCTGGGCTCGATCGTCGTCGAGATCAACAACCTCTCCAAGGCCTTCGGCGACAAGGTCCTCATCGACGACCTGTCCTTCACGCTGCCCCGCAACGGCATCGTCGGCATCATCGGCCCGAACGGCGCCGGCAAGACCACGCTGTTCAAGATGATCCAGGGCCTGGAGAAGCCTGACTCCGGCGAGATCAAGGTCGGCGAGACCGTCAAGATCTCCTACGTCGACCAGGGCCGCTCCAACATCGACCCCAAGAAGACGCTGTGGGCCGTCGTCTCCGACGAGCTGGACTACATCAACGTCGGCCAGGTCGAGATGCCGTCCCGCGCGTACGTCTCCGCGTTCGGCTTCAAGGGCCCGGACCAGCAGAAGCCGGCCGGCGTGCTCTCCGGCGGTGAGCGCAACCGCCTGAACCTGGCGCTCACCCTCAAGCAGGGCGGCAACCTGCTGCTCCTCGACGAGCCCACCAACGACCTCGACGTCGAGACCCTGTCGTCGCTGGAGAACGCGCTGCTGGACTTCCCCGGCTGCGCCGTGGTCGTCTCCCACGACCGCTGGTTCCTCGACCGGGTCGCGACGCACATCCTGGCGTACGAGGGCGACTCGAAGTGGTTCTGGTTCGAGGGCAACTTCGAGTCCTACGAGAAGAACAAGGTCGAGCGGCTCGGCCCGGACGCCACCCGTCCGCACCGCGCCACCTACAAGAAGCTCACGCGAGGCTGATACCGGCCATGGCCAGACACCACTACCGGTGCCCGCTGCGCTGGGCGGACATGGACGCCTTCGGGCACGTCAACAACGTCGTCTTCCTCCGCTACCTGGAGGAGGCGCGCATCGACTTCATGTTCCGCCTGGCGCCGGGCGAGGGCAGCGACTCGTTCACCGGCGGCTCCGTCGTCGCCCGGCACGAGATCGACTACAAGCTGCCCCTCGTGCACCGGCACGAGCCGGTGCTCATCGAGTCCTGGGTGACCCGCATCGGCGCCGCGTCCCTGACCATCCGCTACGAGGTCAAGGACGAGGCGACCGAGGACCGGCCCGAGACCGTGTACGTGCGCGCCGAGACCGTGGTGGTGCCCTACAACCTCGCCGAGGGGCGGCCGCGCCGCATCACGGACGAGGAGCGGTCCTTCCTGGAGGAGTACCTCGACGAGCCGGCGCCGAGGGACAAGGCGAAGGCATCCGAAGGGCGCCTCGCGGCATGACGGGCCGGCTGCGCTTCGCCGATCCCGGGGAGGCGGCGGACCTCGCCGCCTTCCTGGGCCGGCTGGTGCACTACGACCGCGCCGCCGCGGTCCGCCTCCAGGCGGGCGGCGGCGCGCTCGCCGTCTTCGGCCGGCCGCCGTCCTTCGACGTGCTGGCCGTGCGCACGGTCCGGCTCGCCGAACCGGTCGCCGCGGCCCTGGACGTCACCGTCTCCGCCGGCGAACTGCTCGAAGCGGTCGACGAGGACTCCGCGGGCGCCCTGGTGCCCGCCGCCGTCACCGGCCCGCCGTGGGCCGGAGTGCTGCCGCCCCGCGGCGGCTGGCGGCCCGTGCCCGGACTGCCCGGGCCCGAGGCCATGCGGGCCGCCGTGGCCCGCTCCGTCGCCGAGTTCCGGGCCCGCGACGAGGCCCTCCCCCCGCAGCACCGGACCCGGTCCGAGCGCGACCGCATCGGCCGCGACATCTGGTCCCGCACGCTCGGCGACACCGAACTCCCCCTGCGCGCCGTGCACGCCGCGCAGTCCCTGGGCTTCCTGCGCCCCGCCCGCGCCGCGGTCCCGGCCGCCCCCGTAGCGGGCGCCGCCGCGTCCGACGCGGTCGCGCTGCTGGCCTCCGGGGGCTGGCTGCGGCTGCGCACCCCGTACGGCTCCGTCGCGCTGCGCCGCCCCGGCGCCGCCGACGGGCTCGGCGCCCTCCAGTTCCGGCCCGTATAGGCCCCGGCCGGCTGCCGGCTCCCGTCAGTCCGCCGTGTTGACCATCGAGGCTGCCGCGTACGTCAGGTAGCGCCACAGCTGTGCCTCGTGCTCCGGGGCGAGGCCGAGCTCGTCCACCGCCACCCGCATGTGCGCCAGCCAGGCGTCGTGCGCCGCGGAGTCCACCCGGAACGGGGCGTGCCGCATGCGCAGCCGGGGGTGGCCGCGGTTCTCGCTGTACGTGGTGGGGCCGCCCCAGTACTGCATCAGGAAGAGCGCGAACCGCTCCTCCGCCGGCCCGAGGTCCTCCTCCGGGTACATCGGACGCAGCAGCGGGTCTTCCGCGACCCCCTGGTAGAAGCGCCGGACCAGACGGCGGAAGGTCTCTTCGCCGCCCACCTGCTCGTAAAAGGTCTGCTCCTGGACCGTGCCGCGCGGATTCTCATTCACCCGACCATCGTCTCAGACGCCCGGACGGAGGACGGAGGTCTTAGGACCAGCGCTCGCCTCCCGGGGCCGGGCGCAGCACAGTGGACCCATGGGCGCACCAGCACCACATTCCGGATACACCGGCCATTCAAGGCCCCGTACCCGCCGCGCGGCGCACGCCGTCGAGCAGGAGGGCGCGCGGGACCTGCGCGGGGCGGCGCACGCCGCGCAGGTGCGCGAACTGGCCGCGGCGGGGGTGCTGGACGACCCCGCCTGGCGGGCGGCCTTCGCGGCGGTGCCCCGGCACGTCTTCGTCCCCTGGTTCTTCACGGGCCGCGGCGCCGGGCACGAGCGGCTGTGGGGCGAGGACCCGGACCCGGCCCGCCGCGCCCGCTGGCTGCGCGGGGTGTACAAGGACGCCCCGCTCGCGACGCGGCTGCGCGACGGCGAACTCGTCTCCTCCAGCAGCCAGCCCTCGCTGATGGCCAAGATGCTCACCGCGCTGGACGTCCGGGACGGGGACCGCGTCCTGGAGATCGGGACGGGCTCCGGCTACAACGCGGCCCTGCTGTGCCACCGCCTCGGCGACCACCTGGTCACCACGGTCGACCTGGACGAGGAGATCACCGAGTCTGCGCGGGCGCACCTGGCCGCGCTCGGCCACCGGCCGACGGTCGTCACCGGGGACGGGGCGCGCGGGTGCCCGGCGCGGGCCCCGTACGACCGGATCCTCGTGACGTGCACGCTCCCGCGGATCCCGTACGCGTGGCTCGGCCAGTGCCGGCCCGGGGCGCGGATCCTCGCCCCCCTGTCGACGGGGCTGATCGCGCTGCGGGTGCGGGACGCGGACTTCGCGGAGGGCCGCTTCCTGCACACCCCCGCCTACTTCGTGCCGCTGCGCGGGGCGGTGGCGCGGGCCGCTGTGGAGACCCCGGGGCAGGGGATCCCGTACGAACTGGTGGAGAACGAGCGCTTCCAGTTCATGCTCGGGCTGACCGGGGGCGCCCTGCATCCGCGCGAGGCCCTGGACCTGTGGCGGGCGGAGGGGCGGCCGGCCCGGGAGCGCTTCGGGGTGACGGTTTGCGCCGACGGGCAGTGGGCGTGGCTCGACGACCCCCAGGGCCCCTACGTGTGGCCCCTGGGGGAGGAGGGGGACGCCGGCCGGTGAGCGCCGGCCCCGCCCGGGCGGGGCCGTCAGCCGCGGCGGATCGTGATCGTGGTCCAGGCGCCGACGTGGACGCGGTCGCCGTCGGAGAGCGGCACCGGGACGTAGGGCTGGATCGGGTCCTCGCCGCCGTTGATGGTGGTGCCGTTGGTGGAGTTCTGGTCCACGACCGCCCAGCTCAGGTCGGGCTGCTGGACGAGCACCGCGTGCTGGTGGGAGACGCCCGGGTCCTCCGGCGGCACCGACAGGTCGATATCGGGGGACTCCCCGGTGGAACCGCGGCGGCGGCCGATGGTGACCTGGCCGCCCGCAAGCGGAACGTGCTGCTCCGGGGAGTATGCGGGCAGGTTCAGCTGGGCCGCCTCCGGACCGCTGCGCTGCATCATCGCCAGGAAGTACGAGCGGTCGGGGGCGATCGTCACGGACCAGGAGCCGCCCCCTCGGGGCGGGAAGGGCTGCTGCGCCTGGGGCTGCTGGTGCGCCTGCTGCGGCTGGTGGGGGTGCTGCCGGTGCGGCTGGTACTCGTACGCGGGCTGCTGGTACTGCTGCTGCGGCACCTGCTGCTGCTCGTGCGACGGGGGCGGCAGCAGCCAGTCGTCCTCGCGGGACAGCGGCTCGGCCGGCCGGTTCACCCGGGACGGCCGGGAGCCCTGGTACTCGAACGGGTCCTGCGGGAAGGCCGCGGGGGACGGCGCCGGCGGCGGGGGAGGCGTCCGCATCCCGGTGCCCCCGGTGAGCCCCTGCTCCTGGCCGGCCGACGGCTGGTACGGGGTGGCCGAGCGGGTCAGGAAGTTGTACCGGCACTCCTCGCAGAAAGGCGCCATTGCCTCGCGCGGGGTCCGGCACTGCGGGCACAGCTCCGCCTGCGCGGTCGGCTCACCGGCGGTGGGGGGGTAGCCGTAGCCGTAGGAGGGTGAGGACGCGGACGACGCCCCCGCGGCGGCAGCCATGCGGTGGCCGCAGACCTCGCACCAGTCGTCGGAGGCGGACTGGTGCCCATTAGGGCAGGTCGGCATGGCGGCTCTTCCCCCTTCAGCCTGCCTCGTCGGGGCAGGTCCTCTCAGGTCTTCTTGACTCGGACGGTCTTGGTCGAACGCGTTTCGAGCGTCATCTCGTCGGCGTCCGCAACCTTCGCTTTCAGCCGCACAGTACCCGCCGCGGCATCGACGACATCCACCACCTTCGCCAGCAGGCGGGCCGTGTCCGCGTTCCCGGAGACGCTCGCGAGTTGCACCGCTCGCCCCAGCTTGGCCGTGGCACCATCGACATCGCCCAGTTTGCGGGCTTCCAGGCCCTGTTGGATAGCCTGCGCGAGCTCCGCCTGTCCCGTGTAGTGCGCGACCTGCGGATTGATGGCCGTGGAGGTGGCCGGATCGGCCGTCCACACCACCCGGACCAGACCCTGGCCGAGCACGGACGGCGGCCCGCCCGCCGCCCCCGGCAGGACGAGGGAGGCCCGGGCGGCCAGCATCTCCTGGCCGACGGCCGCCGGGGGGACGTGCACGCACACGTGGTACTCGCGGCTCTCGTCGCCCCAGGAGCCCGTCGGGTAGTCGCCGGTGCGCGGGCCGGCCTCGGTGCGCCGGCCGCTGAGGTCCTCGACGCTCGGGGAGACCTGCTTGACGTACCGGACCTCCGCGCCGACCGGGGTCCACAGGCGCAGGGCCACGTCGGCGACCTCCTTGCCCATGGCCTTCTCCATCATGAGCGTGAAGTCCTCGGTGAGGCGGGCGGGGTCGGCGACGATGTCGGCGGACCCGAGCAGCGCGCTCGCGACGCCCCTGACCTCCTTGACCTCCCAGTCGGTGCCCACGCCGCGGGCGTCGCAGGTGAAGCGGCCCGCGCAGGACTCCAGGACGGCCCGCAGGGCGGCCGGGTCCTCGTGCTCGTTGCGGCCGTCGGTGAGCAGGATGCCGTGCCGGATCGCCGCGGGGGACTGGCGCAGCAGGCCGTCGGCGAGGCGCAGCCAGGTGCCGATCGCGGTGCCGCCGGAGGGGGTGAGGCCGCCGAGGGCCTCCTTCGCGCGGGCCCGGGTGGCCCGGTCGGCGACGGCGAGGCGGCCCTGGCCGGGGTAGACCTCGCGGGCGATGTGGGTCCCGGCGATGACGGCGAACCAGGTGCCGTCCCGCAGGGTGTCGATCGCGGCGGCGGTGGCCTCGCGGGCGCCGCGCATCTTCTCCGGCGGGTAGTCCATGGACCCCGAGCAGTCGACCATGACGACGACCGCGGCCGGGCCGCGGGCCACGGAGGCGCGGGTGGCGGCAGCGCCGCCGGTGGAGGTGACCGTGAGGATGGCGTGCACCTCGCGCCCGCCCTCGGGGAGGAACTCGTTCTGGTAGACCTCCACGCTGAAGTGCGGGGCGCTCGGCTTGGCGAAGTTCGCCATGGGCGGGACTCCTCGGGTCCTGGGCAGGGGTGGGGAGGGGCTCACCTGTGCTGCTCGCGGAGGGACGGGCCGGCTCCGGGGAGCGGTGCGGCCGGCACGGCCGGTCCGGCGGACCCGGACCGGCCGGCTCAGGCCCGGGGGTGCGCTGCCGCTTCCGCTCGCGGGGAGGCGTCCGCGGCCGTGCCGTCCGCCGGCGGGGCCGCGAACGGCACCACGGCCACGGTGACGTTGTCGTGGCCGCCGCCGTCGAGGGCGTGCCCGACGAGGACCTGCGCGCCGTGCAGGGGCCGGACGGCCGCGTCCGCGGGCAGCACCCGGGCCATGTCGACGGCGGACTCGGCGTAGTTCCACAGCCCGTCGGTGCAGACCACGACGACGCCCGCATGGTCCGGCCGGAAGGTGGCCGTGTGCGGCTCCAACTCGTACGCGTCCGCCCCGAGCCAACCGGTGATGGCGTGCGCGCGGGCGTCCGCGTACGCCTCGGCCTCGCCCATCAGGCCGGCCGCGACCATCTGCGCCGCCCACGAGTCGTCCTCGGTCAGCCGCCGCGGAAGCGCCCCGCGGTCGTCCGGGACCCAGTAGGCGCGGCTGTCGCCGACCCAGCCGACGGTCAGCAGGCCGCCGCTGACGACGGCGCCGACCAGGGTGCACGCCGGGGCGTTCTGCGCGCCGGGGACCTCCGGGGCGAGGGCGGTCACGGCGTCCGCCGCGGCCAGGATCGCCCGGTGCATGGCCTCCTTCGGGTGGGTGCCGCGGGGGAGGGCCTCCAGCAGGGTCTCGTTCGCCGCGGCGGCCGCGGCGGCCGAGGCGTCGTCCGGCCGGCTGGCCGAGGACACACCGTCGCACACGATGGCGACGGTGGCGGTGGAGCCGTCGGCGAGGGCCGTGGCGGCCACCGCGAAGGAGTCCTCGTTGCGGTGGTGGCGCAGCCCGCGGTCGCTGACCGCGGCGACGCTGCCGAGCTCCTCCTCCACGTGGTCGCGCTCCCGCGGCTGGGCGTGGCCGCAGTGCTCGCAGTAGCCGTCGGTGTCGACCCGGCCGGCCCGGCAGGCGACGCACGTCTTCCTGCCCGCCGCCTCGTGTCCGGGCGGGGTGCTGCCGTACGGGGCTTCGGCCGCGGCCGCGGCCCACGGGGAGGCGCCGGGCGCGTCGGGACCGCCGTACGGCCGGTCGTGGCGGGTCTCGCCGCCGCCGTACGCGGGGTCCTGCGCGGCCGCCGGATCCGCCGGTCCGGAAGGCGCCGGGGCGGCGGGCTCCGGCGCGGGGGCGGGCGGGGCCGCGGGCCCGGGCTCCGGGGCGCAGGCCGGGTCGGCGAGGTGGTAGCCGTCGCCGGTCCACCCGGCCGGAGCGGAACCGGCCCCGGCGTCCTGCGCGGCCCCGCCGTCGCCCCACGCGGGGGACGGGGATGCCGGGACGCCGGAGGGCGCGGGCCCCGCCGCCGGCGGGGCCGGCGGGTCACAGGGGCCGGGGCCCGCCGCGTCCCACGGGGAGGCACCGCCCGCCGGCCACGGCGGGGCCGGAGGCCGGCCCGGCGACACGGCGGCGCGGGCCGCCGCCGGGGCGGGCGCCGGAGCCGGGACGGGCAGGGCCAGAGTCGGGTCGTCCGCCGGCAGGGGCGGCGGGAACGCGCAGACGGGGGAGCCGCAGTAACCGCAGAAACGGTCCCCCTCCTCCAGGGGCTCCGCGCAGCTGGGGCAGCCAGACGGCCGATGCATCGACATCAATCACACCCACGTCCGGGGACGGAAACGGTTGGCCCGCTCCACCAGTTCGATCCTGTCCTCACCGCGCTGCGCCAGCCGCGCGAGGACGCGGTACGAGCGCTCCAAGCCGAAGCGCAGGCCCCGCTCGTCCAGTTGACTGCCGAGCAGCGTGGTCCGGCCGGGGTCCGTCCCCCGGCTACCCGACAGTACCCAGTCCAGGGCCGAGCCCAGAACCTCCACCGACAGCCGTTCCTGCCGCTCCGCGTCCAACCCGAGCCGCTCCAGCGCCTCCACCTGCGCCGCAGCCGCCACCAGATCCGGCAGCAGGCCCTCTCCGGGAGAGCGGTCGCGCAGACGTGCCCGTACCGCCGCCACCCGGGCGGCGGTGTAGTGGATGGAGGACTCCGGGACGGACTCCAGGGTGCGCACCGCCGCCTCGCGGTCCCCGGCGGCCAGTTGGACGCGGGCAAGCCCGAACGCGGCGCTCACGAAACCCGGGTCGGTGGCCCACACGAGCCGGTAGTACTCGGCCGCGTTGTCCAACTGCCCCAGGACCTCGGCGCACAGACCCAGCGCCAGCTTCGGCGCGGGCTCGCCGGGGAAGGCGTCGTAGACCGCGTCGAAGGACAGGGCGGCGACCGCGTCCTCCCCGCCGGCCAGCGAGACGACGCCGCGGGCCCACACCACCCGCCAGTCGTCCGGATGTGCGGCCTCCAGCTCGGCCAGGGCGGCGCCCGCGGCGGCGGTCCGGCCCAGCTCCAACCGGGCGCGCAGCGCCCGCAGGCGCAGCTCGACCGAGTCCGACGGCGCCGCGGCCAGGGCGGCCGGCAGGTCGGCCGGGGCGGAGGCCAGCAGTCCGGCGAGGAACCCGGCGTTGGGGTCGCCCGGATCGACGAGCGGCAGCGGCAGGGCCAGCGCCATCTCACGGGCGTCCGCGACGGCCCGCCGGACGGCCGCCGGCCCGGCCGCCGGCCCGGCGGCCGGACCGTCGGCCGCGGCCTCCGGACGGGATACGGCCGCGCCTTCGGCCGCCGCCGACGGGTCACGGCGGGGCGCCGGGACGGCGCTCGCCCGGTGGGTCGCCTCGACTCCGAGGGGCGCCGCGGCCGGGACCGCGGCGGCGGGAGCCGCGGGGCCTCCGCCTGCCGGTGCCGTTGCCAACGCGGTGACGGCCGGCGTTCCTTCCGCCGCGGCGGGCCGCGTACCGCGGCCGGCGAGGCCGATCAGGCGGCCGAGGAGCGCGCCGTGGCCGGGCACCGGCCGCGCCCCCAGCCGGGACACCTCCGCATCCGTGGCGTCCGCGAACAGGCGCGTGTCCGGGACCCGCAGCTCCGGTCCGAACAGCGTCGACAACTGCGGCCGCGGGCGGCCCGTCTGCAGGGCGACGACCTCCCGCAGCACACCCGTCAACTGGTCCGCCATCTCCTGAGCGGACGAGAACCGCCGCCCCGGATCCGGATCCGTCGCCCGCACGAGGAGCCGGTAGAACGACTCGTACCGCCGGAACACCTCGATGTGCTCCGGGTCCGGCAGCGAATCCGCGAACACGGTCGTATAGCCCTGGAAGTCGAAGGTCAGGACCGCCAGTGTCCGCGCCACCGTGTACAGGTCGGAGGCGACCGACGGGCCCGCCTCCGCGACCTCCGGCGCCTGGTAGCCGACCGTGCCGTATATCGCCGACTCGGCGTCGTCCATCCGGCGCACCGCGCCCATGTCGATCAGCTTCAGCTGGTCCTGCTGCTGGATCGCGTTGTCGACCTTGAAGTCGCAGTAGAGCAGGTTCCTGCTGTGCAGGTGACCGAGCGCCTCCAGCGCCTCGATCCCGTACGCGCAGGCCTGCTCCACCGGGAGCGGGTCGCGGCGCCCGTCCGGCCGGCGCCGCCCGTTCGCGATCTCCTTCAGCGACTTGCCGCCGACGTACTCCATGACGATGTACCCGTCCAGCGAGCCGGTCCGCTGGTCCAGGTGCTCCACGAAGTTGTAGATCCGCACGATGTTGGAGTGCTCGATCTCCGCGAGGAACCGGCGCTCCGATATGGCCGCCGCCATCGCGTCTTGGTCGCCGGTGTCCAGCAGGCCCTTGAGGACCACCCACCGGTTGGAGACGGCCCGGTCGACCGCCAGGTACACCCAGCCCAGGCCGCCGTGCGCCAGGCAGCCCGCGACCTCGTACTGGCCGTGCACGACGTCGCCCGGGCGCAGCTTCGGCACGAAGGAGTACGGGTGCCCGCACTTGGTGCAGAACCCCTCCGTCCGGCCCTTCCGGTCGCCGCGGGCCCGGCCCACCGGGGCCCCGCAGTCGGCGCGCGAGCAGAACCGCTTGCGCTCCGGCACCTCCGGGTTCTGCAGGACGGCCGCCGACGGGTCCGGGCGCGGCACCTCGGGAACGCTGACCAGCCCGGCCCCGAGCCGGCTGCGGCCCGACGAGCCGGCCGACGAGCCCGAACTGCGCACCGACACCGAACGGTCCGACGCCACACCGGCCAGCCGGCCGGACACCGAGCGCCGCGACGACGACGAGCGCGACGAGCGGGAGGAGCGCGCGGACGCCGAGCCGGCGGAGCGCGCCGAGGTCGAACCGGACCGGCCGGAGCCCCGCGAACCCTGCGGGCCGGGGTGCCGGGCCGGGCTTGTCATGCCCGTCGGCGGCGACACCAGCTCCGCGGCACCCCCTGGAGCGGCAGCTCCCGGCGCGGCGCCTCCCGGCCCCGCGGCACCCGGCGCCGGAACACCCGGCTCCGTGGCGGCGGGAGCCAGCCCGCACGTCCCGCAGTACAACCCGCCGCCGCCCATGTCCTCGTACGCCCCCGGGCAGCCGGGGCGGGCGCACGCGGTCCCGACCTGGCTCATGCGTCCTCCCCTCCCGGCCCCACGGGCCCGTCCTGCTGCGGGGCCAGCGCCTCCGCTGCCGCCTGCTGGTAGCGCAGCACCGCCTGCTCGGCGGCCCGCAGGTCGCACGGCGCGCTCCACAGCATCCGCCGCGCCGTGTCGTACCGCTCTACCAGCACCACGTCCTCCGCGAGGCCGTGCCGGGCGACCTTCGCCCGATAGGCGTCCAGCCGGCCGCGCAGCTCGGCGCGCACGGCCAGCGGAGCCGTCACCGCGGTCAACGACTCGCGGGCCCGGCAGAGTTCCTCCTCGGCCCGTTCCTCCAGCGCGTCCAGCAGCGGCGACAGCCGGTGCCAGCGCGCGGTGCGCCGGTATTCGGCGGCCAGCGCCAGCTGCTCCTGCAGCGCGGTCGGCGGACCGCTCACCGCGGGCACCTCCGACGCCGCGATCTTCGCCAGCACCTCGGTGCGCGCGGCCCGGGCCTCCGCCAGGGTCCGGTCGGCCCGGGAGAGGACGTCCCGCAGGGCGACCAGCCGCTGCTCGGCGTCCTGCCGGACGGCCAGCACCGCCTCGACCTCCCGGCGTACGTCCTCCAGCGCGAGCGCGGCCCGGTCGTAGCGGCCGGTGTCGGGGCGGCCTCCGCCCGGCGCGGAGCTCCCCGCGGCCGACTGCCAGAACGCCAGCGGATCGGCGATGACCTGCTCGCGCAGATCCGCCAGCTCCGCGGTGATCGCCTCCAGGTCGTCGCCCGCGGGGTGCTCGCCGGGGCGGACGCCCACCGAGTGGGCCAGCGACCGGGTGCGACGCAGCTCCGCCGCCAGCAGGTCGATCCGGGCGGGCAGCGCCGACCACACCGCGTCGGCGGCGACCACCACGTCCAGGGAGCCCGCGTACAGCTCGTTCATCCGGGCCACCAGCTCCGCCAGCGAGAACCGCTCGGCCAGGCCCGCTCCCCCGGCCGCGGCGCCGGCGATGTGCACGCCGGGCCCGCGCAGCCGCTCCGTCAGGTCGACCAGGTCGTCCCGGCTGAGCCAGCGCCGCCGCTCCCGGATGGCGCGGGCCGCGGCCAGCGCCCCGCTGTAGGCGTCGAAGTACGTCCACAGCCGGCTGATGGCGGCGTCTGCGGCGGCCCAGCGCTCCTTGGTCACCCCGGCCAGGCCGGCGCCCTCCAGCAGGCGCCGCCCGGCGTGGTCCTGGAGCGCGAGCAGGGAGGTCTCGACAGCCTCGTGCTCCGCCCCGAGCCGGGCCAGCGCACGGTCGACGTCGTCCCGGTCCATCAACGCCGACTGCGCCTCCAACGACCGTGCCTCCACCGGCCCCGCCTCCGCTCCTGCGCCGTCCCGCCGGGGATCCCCGGCGTCCGGCTCCGATTCTTCCCCGCCGGGGCGGCCTACCCCTGCCACCGCCGTCAGTCCCGGTACTTGGGGGCGGGCGGCCCGGCCACGCCGGGCAGCACGGGCCCCAGGTGGCGGGCGTAGGCCTGCATCCACGGGCTGCCGCCGCCTCCGGCGCGGTAGTCCTCCAGCACCTTGTTGACGCGGCGCACCAGGTCCGGGGCGCCCTTGTGCATCGCCACCCCGTAGAACTCCTTGGTGAACGGCGACCCCACGAGCCGCACCGAGGGGTCCTGCGCGGCCTGCCCGGCGGCGAGCGCGTTGTCGGTGATGATGCCGTCCACCTCGCCGAGCTGGAGCCGGACCAGGCAGTCCAGCTGGTTCGGGACGCTGACCGGGACCGCCCCGTACGCCTGTGCCTTCAGGGCGGTCTCCGCCGTCGAGCCGGCCGCCGTGCAGATCCGGCGGTCCTTCAGCGAGGCGTCGTACCCGGTGATCGGGGAGCCCTTCGGCGCGAGCACCTGCTGCCCGGCCTCGAAGTACGCCGTCGAGAAGGCGACGTCCTCCAACCGCTTGCAGTTGATCGTCATGGTGCGCACGACGACGTCCACCCGGCCCTCCTGGAGGGCGGGGATGCGCTGGTTCGTCGGGATGGCCCGGTAGATGACCGCGTTCTCGTCGCCCAGGATGTCCTTGGCTATCGCCCGCACCAGGGCTATGTCGAAGCCGTCGAGGCGGCCGTCGACCGGGTTGCGGTACCCCCACGCGAAACTGTTCTGGTCCACGCCGGCGACGAGCTTGCCCGCCTTGCGGATCCGCTCGATCGTCGGGCCGTCGCCCGCGGACGGGCGCAGGCTGGCCTCCGGGTCCGGGCAGGTGTCGGTCAGCGTCCACGGCGCCTGCGGGACGGCCGCGACGGAGCCCGGCGGGCGGACCGCGGCCGCAGGGCCGTCCTCCGGGGCCGCCTGCGCCAGCGGCAGCAGCACGGCCGCGGTCAGCGCGCAGGCCGCGGCCATCGCGCTGACCCCGCCCCACCCGCGCAGCCGCCGGGCGAGCCGGCGCATCCGCGGCGGCCGGGTCCGCCCGCCCGCCGGGCCGCCGCCGCGGGGGGCTTCGTCCTCGCGCCTCACGCCTGTCCGCATCGCTGTCACCTGTACTCCGAAAGCCGGCGCCCGATGCCGAGGAGCACCGCCGCAGCGCCGGCGACCGCCAGGGCCGCCGAACCCGTCACCAACCCGCCGAACGCGCCCAGCCCGGACCGGGCGGCCCGCGTGAACTCCGCCTGCTCGTGAGCCAGAGCCCGCTCCAGGGAGGCGTCGACCGTGTCGAACGACGCCCCGCTGCTGTCCTTGTGGTCCCTGTCCCCGATGACCTGCGGCAGGGCCGCCTGGTAGTCGCCCCGCAGGTCCGTCTCCCGGGCCGCGGCGTGCCGCTGCTTCCACTGCCGGACGCCGTCCGCGGCGCTCGCGACCGGCTCGCGGCCCTTGTCGTCGTCGGCGAGGCGCAGCGCCTTCTCCAAGCCCGCGTCGAGGTCCTTCATGTTGGCCGCGAAGTCCACGTCGTACTTGTCGGACTTCTTGTCGGCGGCGAGGACGGCACCGCGCGCGATCAGCGTCAGGTTCTCGTTGGCGCGGGCCTGGAGCGCGGCGATCCGCGCGTCGGTCAGCACCTTGAGCGACTCCTGCCCCTCCGTCCGCGCCTCGGCCAGGGACGAGCGCGCCACGGCGTGCCCCACGGCCAGCCACAGCAGCGCCACCAGGGTGGCGGCCGTCGCCGCGACGAGGCCGCGGTTGAAGACCCGGTTCGTCCGCCGGTAGTTGCGGTGCTGGGCCCACCCCAGCGCGGCCAGGGCGAGGATCCCGGCGCCGAGCGAGGCCAGCGGCAGCGAGCGGGCGTTGTCGTAGTCCGCGTACAGCCGGCCCGTCTCCGCCTCGTACAGCCGCTGCGCGGCCGGCAGCAGCTGGGTGCTCATCTGCTCGTTGGCGTACCGCAGGTAGGCGCCGCCCAGCGGCAGGCCCTGCCGGTTGTTGGCGCGGGCCTGCTCGATCAGGCCGGTGTAGCGGGGCAGCTGCTCCCCGAGGAGGGTTATCTGCCGGCGGGACTCGGCGTCCTCCCCGGCGTTCGCCGCGGCGCTGACGAGCAGCCGGGAGGCGCCCGCCATGTCCTTCTCGTACCGCTGCCGCACCTCGCGCGGCTCGTCCGCGCCGGCGAGGAACCCGCTCGACGAGGCCGTGTCGGCGTCCGCGAGGGAGCGGTAGATGCTCGCCGCGTCCGCACTGAGCGGCTGGCTGCGGCCCACCACGTCCTCGGCGGAGCCGACCCGGCCGGCGACCTCCCACACCGTCACCGCCCCGAACAGCAGGACGATTCCGGCGACGAGCGCGCCGATGATCCGCAGCCGGCCCGGCTCGGTGGTCGCTGCGGCGCGCAGCCGCTCGACCCCCTCGGCCCAGGCGGTGCCGGGCCCGGGAGGACCGGCGGGCGGCCCTGCGGCCGGGCCGCCGGCGCCGCCGGCCGGCGCGGGCGCGCGTGTTGTGATGGCCACCGTGACCTCCCCCTCGGTCCTCCATGCTCCGCAGCAGTATGGCCGGAGCGGCGGCCGGCCACAGCACCCGGTGTCCGATCCCGGACGGTCCCCTCCCCGTGCCCGGGCGGCGCCGCCCCCGCCACGCCTTCACCGTGAATACGTCCGCGCCACCGACACGGTTCCAGACGCGGGCCCTTCCCGGGCGGGTTCACCCGAAATGGGCACGCAGCTCTGCCCTCGCGGCCACCGGCGCACCTGCCGCGTCCAGCCCGAGCAGCGCCGCACCGAGCACCGGCGGCGCCTCCACCACGCGGACCGGGGCCAGCGGCGCCCGCTCCGCCAGCCCGGCCGCGATCCGGGCGTCGAGCCGCCGGTGCCCGGCCGTGAGCACACCGCCGCCGAGCAGCACCGGCGCCCGCGCCCCCAGCAGGTCCAGCCGGGCCAGCGCCACCGCCGCCATCGCGACGACCTCGTCCGCCTGCCGGTCGACGAGCGCGGCTGCAACGGGATCGCCCTCCTCCGCGCTCTCGAACAGGACGGGTACGAGCTCGTGGAGCCGCCGCCGCGGCAGCTCCCCCAGGTGCAGCGCCTCGACCAGGGCCGCCACCGACTCCAGGGCGAAGTGCCGCGGCAGGGCCCGCGACAGCCCGGTCGGCCCGCCGCGGCCGTCCTCGGCCCGCGCCGCCCACCACAGGGCCTCCTGCGCCAGGTGCACGCCGCCGCCCCAGTCCCCGGAGATCCTGCCGATCGCCGGGAAGCGGGCCGTTCGCCCGTCGGGCAACATGCCCGCGCAGTTGATGCCGGCACCGCACACCACCGCGACCCCGGCCGGGGCGTCCGAGTCGGCCAGCCCGGCCCGCAGGACCGCGAAGGTGTCGTTGCGTACGAGCACCCGGTCGGCCGCGGCCCAGCCGCGGACGGCGATCGCCCGCGCGAACCGCTCCTCCTCCACGGGGAAGTCCGCGTTCGCCAGGCAGGCCGAGACGCGGTCCGCGTACGGGGGCCCGCCGCTCAGCCCGGCCTCGGCGGCGGCCGCGGCGACGGCCCGCTCCAGCTCGTCCACCGCCGCGTCCGTCCCCGTCCGCTGCGGCTGGAACCCGCCGGAGCGGCCCCGGCCGAGGACGCGGCCGTCGGCGGCGACCAGGGCGGCGTCGGTCTTGCTGTTCCCCGCGTCGACCGCGAGGACGGCCGCCGCCGCGGCCCCGACCCGGGCGGCGGCGCCCGCGGGCCGGCTCACGCCCACGGCAGGTACTCCCTGTTGTGCGCGAGCAGCCGGTCCGCGAGCCCTTCCGCCCGGTCGAACTGGCCGATCAGGGGGTGTGCCAGCAGCGCCCGGAACACCCGGTCGCGCCCGCCGCGCAGCGCCGCCTCCAGCGCCAGCTCCTCGTACGCGGCCACGTGTCCCACCAGCCCCGCGTACAGCGGGTCCAGCCGCGGCACCGGGAGCGGCACCGGGCCCGATCCGTCGACCCGTGCCTGCACCTCGACGACCGCGTCGTCGGGGAGGAAGGGCAGGGTCCCGCGGTTGCGGGCGTTGACGACCTGCACCGATCCGCGGCCCGCCCCGGTGCCGAGCAGCGCCGACGCCAGGTCCACGGCCGCCTCCGAGTAGAAGGCCCCGCCCCGCGAGGCCAGCAGCGCCGGCTTCTCGTCGAGGGCCGGATCGGCGTACAGGGTGAGCAGTTCCTGCTCCATGGCGGCCACCTCGGCGGCCCGCGAGGGCTTGGCGCCGAGTTCCCGGACCGCTTCGTCGTGTGCGTAGAAGTAGCGCAGGTAGTAGGAGGGGACGGTGCCGAGCCGGTCCAGGACCTGCCGCGGCAGCCGCAGCTCCGCGGCGATGCGGTCCGCGTGGCCGGCGAGCAGGCCGGGCAGCAGGTCCTCGCCGTCCGGGCCGCCCTTGCGGACGCCGAGCTCCCAGGTGAGGTGGTTGAGCCCGACGTGGTCGAGGTGCAGGTCCGCCGGCTCCATGCCGAGGATCGCGGCGAACTTCCGCTGGAGCCCGATGGCGACGTTGCACAGCCCGACGGCCTTGTGCCCGGCGTCCAGCAGGGCGCGCGTGACGATCCCGACCGGGTTGGTGAAGTCGATGATCCAGGCCCCGGGGCTGGTGCGGCGGACCCGCTCGGCGATGTCCAGGACCACCGGGACCGTGCGCAGCGCCTTCGCGAGGCCGCCTGCGCCGGTGGTCTCCTGGCCGAGGCAGCCGCACTCCAGCGGCCACGTCTCGTCGCGGAGCCGGGCCGCCTGGCCGCCGACGCGCAGCTGGAGCAGGACCGCGTCCGCGCCGTCGACGCCCGCGTCGAGGTCGGCGGTGGTGGTGATCCGGCCGGGGTGGCCCTGCCGCGCGAAGATCCTGCGGGCCAGGCCGCCGACGAGTTCCAGGCGGTCGGCGGCGGGGTCGACCAGCACCAGCTCGGCGATCGGGAGGGTGTCGCGCAGCCGCGCGAAGCCGTCGATCAGCTCGGGCGTGTAGGTGGACCCGCCGCCCACCACTGCCAGTTTCAAGGTCACGGTCGCCAGCCTTTCACTCCGGTGGAGGGGTACGGGGTCAGCGGCGCAAGGTGTCGAAGACCTCGTCGCGCGCCGTGGCCAGGGCGGACTCCAGGGCGCCGCGCAGCACGGGCCTCTCGCGCACGCTCCCGGGAACCAGGCGGGGCGCGGAGGGGGCGAGGTCGGCGAGCTCGGCCTGGACCAGGTCGCGCAGGGCCGCCCCGCCGGCGTCGGTGACGGCGCCGGAGAGGATGACGAGCTCCGGGTCCAGTACGGCGACCAGCGCGGCGAGCCCGGTCGCGAGCGCAGTGGCGTACCGCCGCAGCAGCCTCAGGTGCGCGCCCTCGGGTTCGGCGGCGGCGCGCCGCAGCAGCGCGGCGGCCGCGGCGGCCTGCGCCGCGCCCCCGGCCCCCGCCCCGGCGGGCCCGTCGGCCGGGGGCGGGGCGAGGCCCAGCCCGGCGGCCAGGGCGACCACCGCGCCCGCGCCGGCGAGCTCCTGGAAGCCGCCCGCTCCGACCCGGGCCGCCTGCCGGACCAGCGGGCGCCCGGGCACGGGCAGGAACCCGACCTCGCCCGCCCCGCCCGTCCGGCCGCGGTGCAGCCGCCCGCCCAGCACCACCGCGGCGCCGAGACCCGCACCGTTCCACAGCAGGACGAAGTCGTCGTGGCCGCGGGCGGCGCCGAGCCGCTGCTCGGCGACCGCGGCCAGGTTCACGTCGTTCTCGTACCCGACCGGCACGGACAGCGCCGCGGCCAGTTCCTCCGGCAGGGCGCGGGACTCATGGCCGTCCGGCAGGTGGCCCGCGTGGCGCAGGACGCTGGTGCGCTGGTCGAAGGAGCCCGGCAGGGCGATCACCGCGCGGCGCAGGTCGCCGCGGCCCAGCCCGGCGGCGTCCAGCGCGCCGTCCAGGGCGCGGGCGGCCTGCCCGGCCGGGCCGCCGCTCCCCGTGCAGGGGACTTCGCTGCTGCCGACGACCCCGCCGGTCAGGTCGGCGACGGCGGCGGTGATGCGGTCGGGGGTGACGTCCAGTCCGGCGACGCGCGCGGCGGCCGGGTTGACCCCGTACAGGCGGGCGCCGGGCCCGGGCCGGCCGGTGGTGGTGCCGGCGGCCACGACGAGCCCGGCGGCTTCCAGGCGCGCCAGCAGCTGGGAGGCGGTTGGCTTCGAGAGGCCGGTGAGGCTGCCGATCCGTGTGCGGGAGAGGGGGCCGTGCGCCAGCAGCAGGTCGAGCGCCGCGCGGTCGTTCATGGCGCGCAGCACGCCGGGCGTTCCGGGGCCGGGGCCGGCCATGGGGATCTCTCTCCCTCGATCGGACAACTGTTGGGAAAGTTTCCTGTCGGACCCGGCGGCATGTCAACGGGGGCGCGCCCTGAAACGCCGCCGCCCCCTCGGGGGCGCGGGCGCGGAGGGGGCGACAGCGGAAAGGCGACAGGGAAAAGGGGGAGCCTGGACCCTACTTCGTGATCCGAGGGGCTCCGGACGACGGCACGCCGCCGCCGGGCGGAATCGGCGCGGTCGCCTGGGACTGCGGGGAGGCCGGGTTGGCCAGGGCCGACGGCGGCGCCACCGAGGCCGCCGGATCGGCTGCGGGCTCCTCCTCCTCGGCTCCCGGCAGGCCGCCGATGATCCCGATGCCGGCCTCGTCGAAGGCCTCCTTGATGCGCCAGCGCAGCTCGCGCTCGACGGAGAACTGCTGGCCGGGCATCGTCTTCGCCGACACCTTCACCGTCATCGACGCCAGCAGCACCTCGTCGAGGCCCAGCACCTCGACCGGACCCCACAGCCGCTCGTCCCAGGGAGTCTCCTTCGCCATCGCGTCCGCGACACCGGCGACGACCTCGCGGATCCGCGGGAGGCTCTCCGTCGGCTTGACCTGGACGTCCACGGTCGCCGTCGCCCAGCCCTGGCTCAGGTTCCCGATCCGCTTGATCTCGCCGTTGCGCACGTACCAGATCTCGCCGTTGTCGCCGCGCAGCTTGGTGACGCGCAGGCCGACCTCGACGACCTCACCCGAGGCCACACCGGCGTCGATCTTGTCTCCGACGCCGTACTGGTCCTCCAGGATCATGAAGACGCCGGAGAGGAAGTCCGTCACCAGGTTCCGCGCGCCGAAACCGATCGCCACACCGGCCACACCGGCGCTGGCGAGCAGCGGGCCCAGGTTGATGTCCAGCGCGCCGAGCACCATCAGGCTCGCCGTGCCGAGGATCAGGAACGAGGCCACCGAGCGGAGGACCGAGCCGATCGCCTCGGAACGCTGGCGCCGCCGCTCGGCGTTGACCAGCAGCCCGCCCAGAGCGGTCCCCTCGACGGCCTCGGCGCCCCGGTTCATGCGCGTGATCAGCTTCGTCAGCGACTTGCGGACCACCGAGCGGAGCGCCATCGCGATCACCACGATGAGCAGGATCTTCAGGCCCAGGTACAGCCACCCGGCCCAGTTCTCCTCTATGAAGCTCGCCGCGTTCGTGACGCTCTCGTGGGCTTCCTGCACCGACGTCGCCGGATCCGGAGTGGCGGCTGCCAGCGGCAGAAGGGCTGCGGGCCAGGGCACGGCGGGAACCTCCAGGTGTCACGGTCTGCCCGCGGAACGGAATGCGGAACAGGCCTTCCACACTATCGGGGCGTTCGGGTGACCTTGTTGCCTTGTTCGGGGGAGAGACGAGGCTCACCCGGGGAGAAGTGGGGTGTGGTCGAAAACACCTCGGACCCGTTACGGGTGCGTGGTGGCGTTTCGACCAGCCGTAAGGAGAGACTGGATAGCAGATCGTCCCGGCGCGAGCCACGCGCCGCCGGCGTACAAGGAGGCAGTCCGTGCCGCACGTCCTGGTCCTCAACGCGTCGTACGAGCCGCTCGGCGTCGTACCGCTCCGCCGCGCGCTCGTCCTCGTCCTGGAGAACAAGGCAGTCTCCCTGGAGGAATCGGGCGCCTTCCTGCACAGCGCGACCCGGGTCGTCCCCGCGCCCAGCGTGGTTCGGCTCAAGCGCTTCGTGCGGGTCCCCTACCGGGGGCCCGTTCCACTCACCCGGCGTGCGCTGTTCGCGCGTGACGGCGGCCGCTGCATGTACTGCGGCGGCGTGGCCACCAGCGTCGACCACGTGATCCCGCGCAGCCGCGGAGGGCAGCACGTGTGGGACAACGTGGTCGCCGCCTGCCGCCGGTGCAACCACGTCAAAGCCGACCGGCACCTGGTCGACCTCGGCTGGCGGCTGCGCCACCAGCCCGCCCCGCCGTCGGGCCTGGCCTGGCGGATCATCGGAACGGGGCACCGGGATCCCCGGTGGATGCCCTACCTCCAGCCCTACGGGGCCGACGACGCCCTCGACCGCATCGGCGCGGCCGCCGCCTCCTGACACGGATCCGAGGACCGGACCCGACCCGGTGCACACACCGGCTCGGGTGCGGGCGCTGCCGCCGCGCGGCTCAGGACGCGGAGGCGGCCGCGGCGTGGGCCTCGTCCACCAGCCCGGCGACCGCCTCCGGCGCGCGCAGCGACGGGTAGTGGTCGCACCCGGCCAGGCGCACCAGACGGCAGCCGGGGATCCGGGCCGCCATCTCCTCGTTGCACCGCACCACCTCGGCCTGGTCCAGCTCCCCGAGGGCGAGCACCGCCGGGGCGCGGACCTCCGCGAGCCGGTCGAAGGCCGGGGCGTCCTCCCGAAGCCGGCCGGCCGCGGCGAACCAGGCCGGCAGCGCACCGCGCAGCTGCGCCGCCGCGACGGGATCGGACTCGGGGGTGCCGCCCCCGGCCCGTCCCCAGATCCGGAGCCCCAGGCGGACGATGCCCTCCATGTCACCGGCGGCGGCCAGCCGGCCCACCTCCTCGAAGAAGCCGGGCGGGGTCAGGCCCTCGGCGCCCGTGACCCCGGGCACGAACAGGGCGAGGCCCGCCACCCGCTCCGGGTCGGCCAGGGCCAGGCTCAGCGCGGTCGCGCCGCCCATGCTGGAGCCGACGAGCACCGCCCGGCCCACCCCGAACCGGTCCAGGACCGCAGCCAGGTCCGCCACCTGCGAGTACGGGGCCTGCGGCGCGGGCGAGCGGCCGTGGCCGCGGGCGTCGTAGCGGATCACCCGGTGCCCGGGGGAGAGCAGCGGCAGGACGGGGTCCCAGACCGCCGAGTCGCCGACGCCGGGATGCAGCAGCACCAGCGGCAGGCCGCCGCGGCCCGCGCCGCCCGAGTCCTCGGCCCACACCTCGCCGTCCTGCACCGGCAGCATCACGTCCATGATCGCCAGTCTGGCGGGCGCCGCGAGGCCGGCGGAAGGCAGTTTGCGGCCGGATTCCGGCCGGTACGGGCCCGGGGGCCCGGTCCGGGCGGATCCGTCAGGGGACCACCGCGAACGCCTCGGCCGCGAACAGGCTGCACCCGTACTTGGTCGCCCGCTTCTCGCAGGTCACGCGGACGAACCGGGCCTGTGCCGGATCCAGCCGGACCGACTCCGTGCCGCCCTTCGAGCCCGTCACCGTCGCCGCGCGGTGCCAGGACGTCCCGTCCACCGACGTCTCCACCCGGTAGGCCGACGGGTACGCCTCCTGCCAGTGCAGCACCAGCAGCCCCAGCCGCGCCGGAGCCGCCAGCTCCGCCTGCCACCACGCCCCGTCGACCGGCGGGGACGACCAGCGGGTGGCCGCCGACCCGTCGATCACCGCGGCGGCGGGGAACGCCGGCGTCTCGTTCGCCGACGAGGAGGCCCGCGCGGAGCGGAGCAGGTCCGGCCCGCCCGTCTTCGGCACCGCCCGGACCGTCAGGACCCGGGTCTGCCCGGCGAACACCACCGGAACCCGGTGGACACCCGCCGGGGTGGACGCCGCGACCGCCACCGACACCGGGACCTGGACGCGCGTACCCCGCGGCGCCCGCACCTCGGCGGGCAGCCGCACCTCGACGCCCTGCGGCGCGGCCGCGGACAGCGGGCCGCGGACCTCGCCGGGCCGCAGCGCCGACAGCTCGGCCGTGACCGTCCGCGCCGCCCCGCCGATCTCCACGTCCACCGACTCCGGCAGCGTGAACGAGGCCTCCGGCCCGTCCGCCAGCCACGGCACCACCCGGTGCACCACCGGCGCAGTCCCGGCCCAGGACAGCCGGACCGCGTCCGCCCGCACCCCGCCCGCGTCGGCCTGCGTCCAGCCGGTCGGCGAGGCATCGCCCACCTTGCGCCAGCCTTCGCCCGGGACGTGCACCTCGACCGCGCCGCCCCGCGCACCCTGCGGCAGCGGGTCCGTCATCACCGTCACCGCCGACACCGGCCTGACCCCGTCCAGGCGGACCGTCCAGGCGCCCGGCTCGCGGGAGACGGTGCCGGTCTCCCGGGCCGCGCCCGTCCAGGCGTCCGCCTCCTCGACGGCCTTCGCGAGGAACGGGTCCAGCACCGCCTTGTCGACGCGCGCCGCCGCCGGCTCCGCCAGCTTCCGCCGGGCCTCCGCAAGCGCCCGCGACGCCTGCCAGGCCGCCGCGCCGTCCCCGCGGGTCTGGGCGCGCAGCAGGTCCACGGCCAGCTCGCCGGCCGCGCCGTACGCGGAGACCCGCGCCAGCCACGGCCCGCCCTCGGCGGACAGCCCCGGCAGCCGCTCGGGCGCCTCCCGCATCGCCGTGAACGCGGCCCGAAGCCGCTGCCCGGCCGCCGGGTCGGCCGCGGCGCGGCCCTGCCAGAACTCGTCCATCAGCGGCCGCAGATAGGCGGACTCCGGCTGGGCCAGGCCCGACGAGGCGGAGTTCCCGGCGAGCGCGGCCAGCGACTGCCGGGCCCGCGCGTCGGGCCCGGCCAGGTCGGCGACGGCGGCCGCCCACGAGTCGCCGGGCCGGTAGCCGCTCGCGTTCCACGCGAAGTCGGCGGCCGTGAACAGCGGGATCCGCGACAGCGAGGCGTGCGGCATCGCATTGGCCAGCAGGCCCGCCGATCCGCCCGCGACGGCCGGCTCGCGGCCCGTGTACGGGCCGAGGAAGATGCGGCCCGGATCCCAGTCGTTCACCGGGTAGTTGTCCATCGTCAGCAGCGGATGCCCGCCGAAGGCCTCGCGGGCGCCGGACAGCTCGCGGCCGGTGATGGTGCGCGGCACGACGCCGACGCCCGTCCAGGCCACCTCCACCCGTTCGTCCAGCCGCTCGGCGAGGACGGTCCGGTACGCGGTCGCGCCGTTCTGGTGGTACTCCGTCGGCAGCAGCGACAGCGGCGCCGCCCCCGGGTGCTTCGCCGCGAGGTGCGCGGCCAGCTCGCCGGCGACCTCGGCGTGCGCCTTCGCGGCCGCCGCGGCGCCCTTGCCGTAGCGCACCCGGTCCGCGCGGCAGCCCCACTCCGAGTAGCTGACGTCCTGGAACTGCACCTGGAACGCGCGGAAGCCGAGCTCCCACATCGCGTCCAGCTTGCGGGCCAGCGCGGCCCGGTCCTCCGCCGAGGCCAGGCACATCGACTGCCCCGGGGAGACCGCCCAGCCCAGCACGACCCGGTTGGCGCGGGCCCGGCCGGCCAGCTCCCGGAACTGCTCCTGCTGCGCCGCCGGGTACTCCGCCCGCCACTCGGTGGTGCGGTACGGGTCGTCGCCGGGGGCGAGGAGGAGCCGGTTCTGCTTGGTGCGGCCCATGAAGTCCAGCTGCGCGAGCCGCTGCCCGTGCGTCCAGGGCTCCCCGTAGAAGCCCTCGGTGATCCCGCGCACCGGGGCGGACGGCCAGTCCCGCACCAGCACCCCGGGGACCTTCCCGCCGCCCGCCGCGAGGAGTTGGCGCAGCGTCTGCGCCCCGTGGAAGAGGCCGTCCTCGCCGGTGCCGGCCAGGGCGACCGTGCTCCGGCCGCCCGCCTTGCCGACGGCCAGCCGGTAGCCGCCCTTCGGCAGGTCCCCGACCTCGGACGCGCCGAGCGCGCGCAGCGCCTCCTCGGCGCCGCGCCCGTCGAGCCGTACGACGGTGCCTGCCTCCGGGAGCGGCGCACCGGGCGCGGGCTCGTGCAGGACGCGCACGCCCGCGGCGCGCAGCGCCGTGCGGACCACGCCGACCGCGTACGGGTCGGCGTCGGGCGCGGAGACCAGCACGGCCTGCTCGCCGAGCGGCACCTCGCGCGCCGCGTCGGCGGCCATGGACTGCGGGCGCGGCCACACGCCGGGCCCCTCGGCGGGGGTGCGGGGTGCGACGGCGCCCGGGTCGAGCAGAGGCCCGGGCTGGTTGCCCGCCGGGGCTCCGGCAGCCGCTCCGGGCGCGCCCTTGGCCCCGCTGCCGGCCTGGTCGGGGGAGGGCGCGCCGGTCGACGACAGCAGCCCCTGGTGCTCGGCCGCCACGGCGCCGCCGAGCAGCGTGCCGATGACTGCGATGGCCACGGCAGTGTTCCGCTTCCTGCCCCTGAGCTGCACGAAGCCTCCCCGTCCCGAGTTCGCCGGCGCTCGTACGAATGAGCCCGAGCCCACCACCCGTGCGGCCGGAGTGTCAATGCGAGCGGGTGATCTGACCCGGAACCGCCAGGAATGCCGGGCCGCCCGGTGGGTATGGCTGCGGTGTCGAACCGCGCCGCGCCACGGATCGCTGACCCACCCTCACCATCCGCCCGCAGCAACGGGAAGGCCGAACCGTGGAATCCGCTACGCCGGCCGGCGCCGCCCCCGCCGCCCCGCCCGGCGGGCCCACCACCCCCGCCGCGGCGGCCGCCGCCGGCGGCCGACCACAGGGACACCGGTGACCTCCATGGACGAACTCGCCCGGCTCGCGGCCCTCCACGGCGTCGCCACCGACTACCGGCCCGCGGAGGGCGTCACCGTCGACGTGCCGCGCGGGACGGTCGCCGCGGTCCTCGGCCTGCTGGGCGTGCCCGCCGAAACCCCCGAGCAGGTGCGGGAGGCCCTCGCCGCGGCCGAGCGGGACGCCGCCGAGCGGCTGCTGCCGCCCGTCCTCGTCTGGTGGGCCGGATCGGCGGCGCCCCGTGAGCTGGCGGGGCTGCCCCGTGGGACCCGGACCCGGCTGGAGCCCGAGGGAGCCGCCGAGGGCGGTGTCCCCGCGGAGGGCGGGGCGGCCGCGGCCGGCTCCGCCGGCCCGTACGACTGGGACCCCGCGGTCCTGCCGCCGCTCGGCGTCCACCGGGTGCGCGCCGAGGCCCCAGACGGCCGCACCGCCGCCGCGGTGCTGATCGTCGCCCCCGAGCGGGCCCCCGCCGTGCCGGAGCGCACCCACGGGCTGCTCGTCCAGCTGTACTCCCTGCTCTCCGAGCGCTCCTGGGGCATGGGCGACCTCGGAGACCTCGCCGCGCTGGCCCGCTGGGCCGGCCGCACCCACGGCGCCGGCTTCGTCCAGGTCAACCCGCTGCACGCGGCCGTCCCCGGCAGCCCCACCGACCCCTCCCCGTACCGGCCGGCCACGCGCCGCTTCCCCGACCCCGTCCACCTGCGGATCGAGGACCTCCCCGAGTACGGGGCCTGCCCCGACCCCGCGGCCCTCGCCGCGCTCGCCGCCCGCGGCGCCGAACTGCGCCGGGCCGTACTGGAGAAGGGCGCACTCATCGACCGGGACGCCGTCTGGGCGCTGAAGCGCGCCGCCCTGGAGCTGCTGTACGCCGTCCCCCGCACCCCGGAGCGGGAGGCCGCCTACCGGGACTTCTGCACCGAGCACGGCGAGCCCCTCGACCGCCACGCCGCCTGGTGCGCCGCCCGCACCGGCGGCCCGGCAGGCGCCCCGCCCGCCGCCGCGGCCGACTTCCACCGCTGGCTCGTCTGGCTGACGGACACCCAGCTCACCGCCGCCCAGCAGGCGGCGCGCGAGGCCGGCATGGCCGTCGGCATCGTCCACGACCTCGCCGTCGGCGTGCACCCCGACGGCTCGGACGCCGCCGGGCAGCCGCTGTACGCCGGGAGCGCGAGCGTCGGCGCACCGCCCGACGCCTTCAACCCCCGCGGCCAGGACTGGGGCCTCCCGCCGTGGCGGCCCGACCTGCTCGCCGCCACCGGGTACGCCCCGTTCCGGGACCTGCTGCGCGGGGTTCTCCGGTACGCCGGCGCGCTCCGCATCGACCACGTGATGGGCCTGTTCCGGCTGTGGTGGATCCCCGAGGGCGCACCGCCCGCAGACGGCACGTACGTCGCCTACGACGGCGAGGCGATGCTCGCCGTGCTCGTGCTGGAGGCGCACCGGGCGGGCGCCCCGGTCGTCGGGGAAGACCTCGGGACGGTCGAGCCGCAGGTCCGCCGGGCGCTGGCCCGGCGCGGGGTGCTGGGCACCTCCGTGCTGTGGTTCGAACGGGACTGGGCGGGCGGCGGCGCCCCGCTCCCGGCGGACGCCTGGCGCGCCGACTGCCTGGCGACGGCGACCACGCACGACCTGCCGCCCACCGCCGCCAAGCTGGCCGGCGCGCACGTGGAGCTCCGCGACCGGCTCGGCCTGCTGACGCGCCCCGTGGAGCGCGAGCGCGCGGACGACGCCGCCGACACCGCGCAGTGGCTGGACCTCCTCGCGGACGACGGCTTCGACACCAAGGACGAGGAGGCGGCCGTCGCCGCCCTGTACGGGTTCCTGCTGCGCACCCCCGCCCGGCTCGTCGGCGTATGGCTGCCGGACGCGGTCGGCGACCGGCGGCCGCAGAACCTCCCCGGCACCTGGGACCAGTACCCCAACTGGCGGCTGCCGCTCGCCGACGGGGGCGGGCGGCCCCTCACGCTGGAGGCACTGGCCGCCTCGGCGCGGGCGAACGCCCTGCTGGACGCCCTGCGGCAGGGCGGGCCCGCCCGTACGGCACCCCCGGACGCGCGCCCCGTTTAGGTGTTCGCTACGTTTGCACCGTGGACAAGAAGAACGCCCTGCGCGCCGGCGCCGTCACGGCCGGATCGACGCTGATGATGCTGCTGATGACGTCTCCCGCGCTCGCGCTGACCCGCGACGACGGTGACGACCCGGGGCCGGGCATCGGCCTCGCCGAGACCCTCGGCGTGTTCGTGGCGCTGCCGGTGGTCCTGTTCCTGGTCATCGCGGGCCTCGTGATGGTCGGCGACAAGTCCCGCAAGCAGCAGCAGGGCTGAGCGGACTCGAACTGAAACAGCCGGGCCGGACCGCCCCCTGCGGGGGCGGCACCGCCCGGCATGCTTCCGGGGCGCCGGAGGTCCCGCTGCCGGTGCACGTCGCCGGCGGCGGTGGGACCTCCGGCGCTCCGGCGTACCTGCGTACGGCCGTACGGCGCCCCGCCGCCCCTCCGGCCGCCGCCCTCAGATGCCGGCCAGGAGCTTGCGGAGCAGGCCGGTCAGCAGGGCGGTCTCCTGCTCGTCCAGGCCCGACAGCGCCGCGCGCTGCACCTCCAGGCCGGCCGCCACGGCCTCGTCGACGAGTGCCAGCCCCCGGTCCGTGATGGTGACCTGCAGCCCCCGCCGGTCGTGCGGGTCGGGCTTGCGGCACAGCAGCCCGGCCTTCTCCAGCTTGTCCAGGCGGCCCGTCATGCCGCCCGAGGTCAGCATGAGCGTGGCCGCCAGCTGTCGCGGCGACAGCGTGTAGGGCTCGCCGGAGCGGCGCAGCGTCCCCACGACGTCGAACTCCCCGCGCGTGAGTCCGTACCGGGCGTACGCGCGCTCCATGGCGTCGCCCATCGCCCTGTCGATCCGGAAGATGCGGCCGAAGAGGGCCATGGGGGCCGTCTCCAGATCCGGGCGCACCACGGCCCACTGGTCGATGATCGCGTCGACGGCGTCCCTGTTGACCTCGCTCATGTCCGCAGTATCGGCCGTCACGCCGATCGCCCGCAAGAAAGTTGCTTGACGGAAAGTAGCTTGCCAGTAAGCTACTTTCCATCGACCTACTTCGGGGGGAACCATGGCAGGCGGGCGGGCTCAGCAGCGGCAGCGCAGACGACAGGACCGGCTCCCGGGGGAGCGGCCGCTGCTCGCCGGCATCGGCATCAGCGCCGTCGGGATCGGCATGTACGTCCCCTTTTCCCTGGTCTTCTTCCACCACGTCACCGGTCTCTCCTTCGCGGTCGTCGGCCTGGTGCTGACGGCCACCGGGCTCGCCGGGCTCGCCTTCATGCCGGCGGCCGGCGCGGCCGTCGACCGGTTCGGGGCCAAGCGCGTCAACCTCCTCCTCTACGCGGTCAGGGCGCTCGGCTTCGCGCTGTACCCCTTCGCCCACTCCCCGGCCGCCTTCGCCGCGGTCGCCCTCCTGACCGCGCTGGCCGACCGGTCCTTCCCCGTCGTCCAGCAGTCCCTCATCGGGGAAGTGGCCCGCGGCTCCGCCCGCGACCGCCTCCAGGCCTCCCTGCGTGCCCTGCAGAACGCCGGGATGGGCGCAGGCGCGCTGATCGTCTCCGGGGTGCTCGGGGTGTGGGGCACCGCCGCCTTCTCCCACACCGCCTGGGGCAACGCCCTCGCCTTCGCCTTCGCCGGGCTCCTCGTGACCCGGGTCCGCCCCGCCGCCGGAGCGGGCCCGGCCGCCGCGGCAGCCCGGACGCGGGCCGGGTACCGGATGGTGCTGCGCGACCGGCCCTTCCTCGGGCTGACCGCCGCGAACTTCCTGGCCGCGCTCGGCTACGCCGCCCTGTCGGTGCTGTTCCCGCTGTACATCGCCACCTGGCTGCGGGGCCCGGACTCCCTGACCGGCGCCGCCTTCACCGTCAACACCGCCCTGTGCGCGGGCGCCGGCATCCTCGTCGCCTCCCGGGTCCGCCGCTCCGGCGCCCGCCGCACCCGCTCCGCGGCCCTCGGCGCGCTGCTCTTCGCCGCCGCGTTCGCCGGGCAGATCGTGCTCGGTACGGTCCGGCCCGGGCAGACCGCGACCGTCGCCGCGCTGCTGGCCATCGTCGTCGTCTACACCCTCGGCGAGCTCGTGCACAGTCCCTCCGCCGGGGCCCTGTCCGTCTCGGCCGCGCCCGAAGCCGTCCGCGGCCGCTACCTCGCCACCTACCAGCTGTCGTACTCGCTGGCCACGGCGCTCGCCCCGTCCCTGTTCACCGCCCTGATGGCGGTGGACGGCCGGCTGCCCTGGGCCGTCCTCGCCGCCGCGGCCGCAGGGTGCGCGCTCGCGCTCGTACGCCTGGAGCGGCACCTTCCGGCGGACGCCGTGCACGCCGAGCCGCCCCGGCTTCCCGCGCCGACAGCCCCGGTGGTTCCTGCGCCGCGGAGCGCCGATCCCGCCGCCGACGCCGGCCGGCCGCTGTCCGCCCGGCCCTGACCCGCGGACGCCGCACCACCGCGCCGGCGGCACCGAGCCCGCCGGCCCCCTCCACCTCCCGAGGAGCAGCCGTGAACCGCCTCGCCACCCTCGCCCTGACCGCCCTCGCCCCGATCTCATGGGGCTCGACCTACGCCGTCGCCACCGAACTCCTGCCGCCCGACCGGCCGCTGTTCACCGCGGCCATGCGGGCCCTGCCCGCCGGGCTGCTGCTGACCGCGCTCTCCCGCACCCTGCCCGCCGGCAGCTGGTGGTGGAAGTCCGCCGTGCTCGGCACCCTCAACATCGGGGCCTTCTTCCCGCTGCTCTTCCTCTCGGCCTACCGCCTCCCCGGCGGCGTCGCCGCCGTCCTCGGCTCGGCAGGGCCGCTCTTCGTCGTCGGGCTCGCCGCCCTCCTGCTCGGGGAGCGCGCCGAGCTCCGGACCGTACTCGCCGCCATCGCCGCGGCGTTCGGGGTCGGCATGGTCGTCCTGACCGCGCAGGCCCGCCTCGACGCCCTCGGCATCGCCGCCGGAGCCGTCTCCTCCGCGTCCATGGCCGCCGGCACCGTGATGACCAAGCGGTGGGGGCGTCCCGCAGGCGTCGGCCCGCTCGCCGCCACCGGCTGGCAGCTCACCGCCGGCGGGCTCGTCATCGTCCCCCTCGCCGCACTCGCCGAGGGGGCACCGCCCGCGCTCGACGGCCGGGCCCTCCTCGGCTACGGCTACATGATGCTGATCAACACCGGGATCGCGTACTGGCTCTGGTTCCGCGGCATGGGGCAGCTCAGCGCCACCTCCGTCACCCTGCTCGGCCCGCTGTCGCCCCTGACCGCCGCAGCCATCGGCTGGGCCGCCCTCGGGCAGGCCCTCACCCCCGTGCAGCTCGCCGGCATGGCCCTCGCCTTCGGCGCCACGGTCGCCGGGCAGGTCTTCGCCGCACGGTCCTCCTCCCGGGCGGCGGCAGAACCGTTCAGTTCTGCTGAAAAGAACGATCGAAACTTTTCGATGGACCTGACGGATCGGCCGGTGCGACGGTAGGGGCACACCGCCCCCGCACCCCCGGAAGGGAAGACGCCCCGTGGCCGTCACGGACCGGACCCGCACCACCCCGCCCCCGCTCGCCCGCCCCGTCCGCCGGCCGCGCGACGCCGCCGCCCGCGCGGCCGGGCCGGGCGTGCTCCTCGCCCTGATCGCCACGGTCGTCTGGTCCGGCAGCTTCGTCGCCACCCGCGGCATGGCCGACACCGTCCCGCCCGTCCAGGCCGTCTTCTGGCGGTGGATCATCGCCGCCGCGGCCGTCGCCCCGTTCGCCGCCCGGCAGGCCTGGCGGCAGCGGCACCTGATCCGCCGGCACCTGCCGTACACCGCGCTCGCCTCCTTCTTCGGCGTCGCCCTCTACAACACCCTCGTCCACCAGGCCGGACTGACCACCTCCGCCGCCAACATGGGCATGATCATGGCCGCCTCGCCGGTCGTCATGACCCTCTACGCCCGCGCCGGCGGGGAACGCCTCGGCCCGCGCCGCACGCTCGGGCTGCTGACCGCCCTGGCCGGCGTCCTGCTCCTCGTCGGCGACGGCTCCCTCAGCCCGCGCTTCGGCGCCGGAGACCTGTGGATGTTCGGCGCCGCCCTGTGCTTCGCCACCTACAGCGCCCTGCTGCGCCGAAAGCCGGCCGAACTCGGCGGTCCGGCCTTCCTCCTGACCACCTTCGTCCTGGGCGCGCTGATGCTGGCCCCCGCCTACGCCGTCTCCCTGCACCTCCAGGGCGGCTTCGCCCCCACCCCCGGCACGGCCGGCATGCTCCTCTACGTCGGCGTCATGTCCTCCGCGGTCGCCTTCTTCGCCTGGAACAAGGCCGTCACGCTGATCGGCGCGGCCCGAGCCGGCGTCGTCTACTACCTCCAGCCCGTGTGCGTCGCAGGGCTCGGCCTGCTGCTCCTCGGAGAGCGCACCGGCCCCTCCGAGCTGCTGTGCACGGCGCTGATCCTCGGCGGCGTGGCGCTGGGGGCCCGGCGGTAGGTTCGGGCCCATGACCGAGTGGGACATCAAGAAGCTGCGGATCCTGCGGGCCCTGGCCGAACAGGGCACCGTGACCGCGACGGCCGAGGCGCTGCACCTGACGCCCTCGGCCGTCTCGCAGCAGCTGACCAACCTCGCCCGGCAGTTGGGCGTCCCGCTGCTGGAGGCCCGCGGCCGCCGGGTCCGGCTCACCGACGCCGCCCGGCTCGTGCTGCGGCACGCCGACGCCGTCTTCGCCCAGCTCGAACGGGCCGACGCCGACCTCGCCGGATACCTCGCCGGCGACACCGGAGAGGTCCGCATCGGGGCCTTCTCCACCGCCGTCCCCGCCCTGGTCGTCCCGGCCGTCGCGATCCTGCGCGAGACCCGCCCCGGACTGGAGGTGCGGGTCCGCGAGACCGAGGCCGCCGAGTCGTACGAGCTGCTCTCCGCCGGCGCGGTCGACCTGGCCCTTTCGCTCGCGGCCCACGCCCCGACCGCGCGCGACACCCGCTTCAGCCGCATGGTGCTGCTGGAGGACCCGCTCGACGTGGCCCTCCCGCGGGACCACCCGCTCGCGGACGCGCCGGACCTCCGGCTGGCCGACCTCTCCGGCGAGCCGTGGATCTACGGCGGCAGCGGGCCCTGGCAGGAGATCGCCCGCACCGCCTGCGAGGCGGCCGGCTTCGTCCCCGAGCAGGCGCACACCGCGGCCGGCTGGACCGCCATCCTCGCCATGGTCGAGGCCGGGATGGGCGTCGCCCTCGTCCCCCGCATGGTGTCCGGGCGCGCCTCCGGCGTCGCCGTCCGGGTCCTGGCCCGCGACCGGCCCACCCGGCACGTCATCGCCGCGGCCCGCCGCGGCGCGGAGGCCTCGCCCGCCGTCGCCCGGGCCCTGGACGCGCTGCGCGAGGCGGCCGCGCGCCGGGCGTCCGCCGCGCCCGCCTGAGGCGGACCGCCGCCCCGGCCCGCACACGCCGGTGCCCCGGCCCCGCCGTGGGCGGGACCGGGGCACCGGACGGGCCGCGCGTGGCTCAGGCGCTGCCGGCGGCCGCGTCGGCGGCCTGCGCCTTCAGGGCGCGCTCGACGCCCGAGCGGGACTCCGAGACCAGACGGCGCAGGGCCGCGTTCGGCTCGGCCGAGGCCAGCCAGGCGTCCGTCGCGTCCAGGGTCTCCTGCGACACCTGCAGCGAGGGGTACAGGCCGACCGCGACCTGCTGGGCGATCTCGTGGCTGCGGCTGTCCCAGACGCCCTTGACCGCCGCGAAGTACTTCTGCGCGTACGGGGCCAGCAGCTCGCGCTGGTCGGCCTGGACGAAGCCGCCGATCACGGCCTCCTGCACCGCGTTCGGCAGGTCACCGGACTCCACCACCGACGCCCAGGCCGCCGCCTTGGCCTCGGCCGTCGGGCGGGCCGCCCGCGCGGTCGCCGCGTGGCGCTCGCCGGCCGCCGTGGGGTCGCGCTCCAGCTCGGCCGCGATGGCCGCCTCGTCGGCGACGCCGGCCGCCGCCAGCCGCTCCAGGAACGCCCAGCGCAGCTCGGTGTCGACGACCAGGCCCTCGATCTCGGCCACACCGTCCAGCAGGGCCTTCAGGTAGGTCAGCTGGTCCTCCGTGCGGGCCGTCGCCGCGAACGCCCGCGCCCACGCCAGCTGGTGGTCGCCGCCCGGCTCCGCGGCGCGCAGGTGCTCCAGCGCGGCCTCGGTCCACCGGGCCAGGCCCTCCTCTCGCCACGCCGGGTCGGCGTACAGGTCGAGGGCCAGCTTCACCTGGCGGTGCAGCGACTGCACGACGCCGATGTCCGACTCCTTGCCGATGCCCGACAGGACCAGCGACAGGTAGTCGCGGGTCGCGAGCTCGCCGTCGCGGGTCATGTCCCACGCCGACGCCCAGCACAGGGCCCGCGGCAGCGAGTCCGTGAAGTCGCCCAGGTGCGCCGTGACGTTCGCCAGGGACACCTCGTCGAGGCGCACCTTGGCGTACGACAGGTCGTCGTCGTTCAGCAGCACGACGGCCGGGCGGGCACGGCCCACCAGCTCCGGCACCTCCGTGAGCGCGCCGTCGACGTCCAGCTCGATCCGGTCGGTGCGCACGAGGCGGCCGCCGTCGAGGTCGTACAGGCCGATCGCGATCCGGTGCGGGCGCAGCGTCGGCTCGCCCTGGGCGCCCGCGGGGAGCGCCGGGGCCTCCTGGCTGACCGCGAAGGAGGTGATGACGCCGTCGGCGCCGGTCTCGATGCGCGGGCGCAGGACGTTGATGCCGGCGGTCTCCAGCCACGCCTTCGACCAGGCGGCCAGGTCGCGGCCGGAGGTCTCCTCCAGGGCGCCCAGCAGGTCCGACAGGCGCGTGTTGCCGAAGGCGTGCGCCTTGAAGTACGCCTGCACGCCCTTGAAGAACGCCTCCATGCCGACGTAGGCGACGAGCTGCTTGAGGACCGACGCGCCCTTGGCGTAGGTGATCCCGTCGAAGTTGACCAGGACGTCGTCCAGGTCGCGGATGTCCGCCATGATCGGGTGCGTGGAGGGCAGCTGGTCCTGCCGGTAGGCCCACGTCTTCATCGAGTTGGCGAAGGTGGTCCACGCGTGGGGCCACTTCGAGCCCTCCGCGTACGCCTGGCAGGCGATCGAGGTGTACGTCGCGAACGACTCGTTCAGCCAGAGGTCGTTCCACCACTCCATGGTGACCAGGTCGCCGAACCACATGTGCGCGAGCTCGTGGAGGATGGTCTCGGCGCGCACCTCGTACGCGGCGTCCGTGACCTTCGACCGGAAGACGTACTGGTCGCGGATGGTGACCGCGCCCGCGTTCTCCATCGCGCCCGCGTTGAACTCCGGCACGAACAGCTGGTCGTACTTGGCGAACGGGTAGTCGTAGGCGAACTTCTCCTGGAACCAGTCGAAGCCCTGCCGCGTGACGTCGAAGATCGCGTCGGCGTCCAGGAACTCCGCCAGGGAGGGCCGGCAGTAGATGCCGAGCGGCACGACCTGGCCGTCCTTGCCCTCGTACGTGCTGTGCACCGCGTGGTACGGGCCCACGATGAGCGCGGTGATGTACGTCGAGATGCGCGGGGTCGGCGCGAAGCGCCAGACGTTGTCCTTGACGTCGGCGGCGTCCGGAGTCGGGGAGTTCGAGACCACCGTCCAGCCCTCGGGGGCCGTCACCGTGAACTGGAACGTCGCCTTCAGGTCGGGCTGCTCGAAGCTGGCGAACACGCGCCGCGCGTCCGGCACCTCGAACTGGGTGTACAGGTAGGCCTGCTGGTCGACGGGGTCGACGAAGCGGTGCAGGCCCTCGCCCGTGTTGGTGTACGCGCAGTCCGCGACGACCTTCAGCTCGTTGGCGCCCTGGAGCAGGTGCGGCAGCCGGATGCGGGAGTCCCGGAAGACGGCCGCCACGTCCAGCGACGTGCCGTTCAGGACGACCTCGTGCACGGCCGGGGCGACCAGGTCGATGAAGGTCTCGGCGCCCGCCTCGGCGCTCCGGAACCGCACGGTCGTCACGGAGGGGTACGTCCCGCCCTCCTGCGCACCGCTCAGATCGAGGTCGATCTCGTACGAATCGACGCTGAGCAGCTTCGCCCGCTGCTGCGCTTCTTCACGGGTCAGGTTCGTGCCAGGCACGCGTTCATCTCCTTCGATGGTGACGTTCGCGGTCATCCTTGCATGCCGCAGCGGCCTCCACCTGGCGGAATCAGGGCCTCCGGCCCAGGTGCGCCTCAGGGGTGGCACCGGGCCCCGGTGCCACCCCCGCGCGCCGGAGTCAGGACCGGCCGAGCTCCTCGGCGACGAGCTCCGCGATCTGCACCGCGTTCAGCGCGGCGCCCTTGCGCAGGTTGTCGCCCGAGAGGAACAGCGCGAGGCCGTGTTCCACGGTCTCGTCGACGCGGATGCGGCCCACGTACGAGGCGTCCTTGCCGGCGGCCTGGAGCGGGGTCGGGATCTCCGACAGCTCGACGCCCGGCGCGTCCTTCAGCAGCTCGTAGGCGCGCTCCACGCTGATCGGGCGGGCGAAGCGGGCGTTGACCTGGAGGGAGTGGCCCGAGAAGACAGGGACGCGCACGCAGGTGCCCGAGACCTTCAGCTCCGGGATCTCCAGGATCTTGCGGGACTCGTGGCGGAGCTTCTGCTCCTCGTCGGTCTCGAAGGAGCCGTCGTCGACGATCGAGCCGGCCAGCGGGAGCACGTTGAAGGCGATGGGGCGCTTGTAGACGCCCGGCTCCGGGAAGTCGACGGCCCCGCCGTCGTGCGCCAGCTCGGCGGCCCGCTCGGCGACCTGCTTCACCTGGCCGTCGAGCTCGGCGACGCCGGCGAGGCCGGAGCCCGACACGGCCTGGTAGGTGGTGGCGACGAGCGCCTCCAGCCCGGCCTCGTCGTGGAGGGGGCGCAGCACCGGCATGGCGGCCATGGTGGTGCAGTTCGGGTTGGCGATGATGCCCTTGGGGCGGTTCGCGACCGCGTGCGGGTTGACCTCGGAGACGACCAGCGGCACCTCGGGGTCACGGCGCCAGGCGGAGGAGTTGTCGATCACGACGGCGCCCTGGGAGGCGACCTTCTCGGCGAGGGCCTTGGAGGTGGCGCCGCCCGCGGAGAACAGCACGATGTCCAGGCCGCTGTAGTCGGCCGCGGCGGCGTCCTCGACGGTGATCTCGCGGCCCTGCCACTCCAGGGTGGAGCCCGCGGAGCGGGCGGAGGCGAACAGGCGCAGCTCGTCGACCGGGAACTTGCGCTCGGCCAGGATGCTGAGCATGACTCCGCCGACCTGGCCGGTGGCTCCGACGATTCCAACCCTCACGGTGACTCCTTTTGGTGCGTACGACGCGGGCGCGTGGTGCCATCATGCGTTCGACCCCACGAGGCTTGTCCAATCCATTGTCCGAGGAGCGGACGATGTTCCGGGCGCGGCGGGCGTTTTTGCAGGTCGGGGCGGGCCCCGGCGTGCTGGGGGGCACGCGGAAGGGGCGGGCGCCGTCGGCACCCGCCCCTTCGTCACGCGGTCATGCGGTCATGCTGTGGTGCGGCCGAGGGGCCACCGGATCAAGAGGCGACCTTCTCGATCTGGACGCTGCCGGTGCCGGCGGCGGTGCCGCGCGCGTTCAGCAGCTTGACCTCGCCGAAGAACTGCCGGCCCTCGGGGGCCGGGCTGTTCGCCACGACGTTGGCCGAGACGTTCGCCGAGGCGCCGTTCGCGAGGTTCACCGCGGCGTTCTCGTCGACCTGGACGGAGCCCAGGGCGGAGGAGAAGTACACGTCGCGGTAGTCGTACGTGGTGGAGCCGGCCGGGACCGCGTAGCCGGTGACCACGATGGTGTAGGTGCCGGCGCCCGGGTTCACCAGGCTCACGGTCTCCTCGGAGTCGCCGTCGGCGGAGGAGCCGACCTTCACGCCGTCCTTGAAGACGTCGAGGTCGAGGTCGGCGCCGGTGTCCGAGGTCTTGCCGATGGCCACGTCGAGGCGGGAGACGCCCTCGCCGACGGTCACCGTGGTGGTCTGCTGCTCACCGCCCGCGATGGTCGGCTTGGCGACCTTCGCGGAGCCGAGCGAACCGCCCTGGAGCTTGCCGCCGGAGATGGCCGCGGCGTCGTTCCGGACCGTCCACTGGACCGGCGCCGGGGTGCCCTGCTTCACCTCGGGCAGGACCTTGACCGCCGGGTCGAAGGCCGCGCCGAGGATGCTCACGTCCAGCTTGAAGGGGTTGTCGAGCAGCGGCGACGTGCGGCGCGACTCCACCTCGATCTCCCAGACGCCCGGCTGCGGGTTCTCGTACGAGCGCAGGTCGGGGCGGCACTTGTTCGCCGGGTTGTCGTAGTTCGGGTAGCACTGCGTGGTGGCGCTGTCCTCGACGCCCAGGCCGTACGGGTGGATCGAGATGAAGCGCGTCTGGCTGCCCGCCGCGAGACCGCCGAGGGCGACCTCGAGGGACTTCGCGCCCTGCGGCACGGTGACGAAGTACGACTTGTGGCTGTTGCGCTGCACGGACGAGGTGTCCGAGAAGGTGAACGACGGCTTCGCCAGCGGGGCCGCGGCGACGACCGTGGCCAGGACCTGCTTGTCGATGCCCTCGGTGGTCTCGTCGTCCAGCTGCAGGATGCCGCTGTGCACGCCGGCCGTCGTCGCCTTCGCCTCGACCTTGATCGTGACGGGCTTGTTCAGCGGCAGGGTGACGTAGTCGTAGCCGCCGATGACCTTGAAGGTGCCGTCGTTGTTCCGCCAGCTCAGGTTGTGGCGGGTGCCGTACTTCACGCCCGTGGTGCGGGTGACGACGACGTCGTAGACCTTCTTCTGGCCGACCTTCAGGCCGCCCTCGCGGTCGTAGATGCCGGTGCCGAAGCCCGGCGTCTTCAGGAACTGGTCGATCGCGGTGTCGACCGGCGCCTTGACGGTGAAGTCGTTGGCCTTGGCGTCGCGCTGGACGGACTCCCAGGCGGCGTTCACGTCGATCAGGCCGGCGCCCTGCGCGTGCGCGGGGACGTCCTTGATCGTCTTGGCGGTGCTGGTGAGCGCGATGCGCAGGGCCGCCGGGGTCAGCTTGATGTTGTGCTGCTTGGCCGCGGAGAGCAGCAGCGCGCCCGCGCCGGCCGCCTGCGGCGACGACATCGACGTGCCCTGGAGCATGCCGTATCCGGCCGGCAGGTCGTAGCCCGCCTCCTTCACCGGCGCGCCGGGCAGCCAGGTCTGGATGGTGTTGATGGCCGCGCCGGGGGCGGTGAGGGTCGGCGTGAAGCCGCCGTCCTCACGCGGGCCGCGCGAGGAGAACGGGAACATGGCGTACTTCTTGTCGACGCCGGAGCCGTAGTTGGCCGCCCAGGTCTCCTTGGAGACCGCCGCGCCCACGGAGATGACCTTGTCGGCGAGGCCGGGGTCGCCGATGGTGTTGACGCCGGGGCCCTCGTTGCCCGCCGAGATGACGAGCTGGACGCCGTAGGTGTCGATGAGGTTCTTGTACAGCTCGGCGCGGGCGTTGTTGCCGTCGTTCAGCGCCGGCAGGCCGCCGATCGACATGTTGACGATGTCCACGCCGCGGTTGACGACGAGGTCGATCATGCCCTCGGTCAGCGCGATGTTGGTGCAGCCGCCCGACCAGGAGCAGGCGCGCGAGGAGACGAGCTTGGCGCCGGGGGCCTGGCCGTTCATCTTGCCGCCGAACAGGCCGTTCGCCGCGGTGATGCCGGCGACGTGCGAGCCGTGCTCGGACTCGATGATGCCGATGTTGACGAAGTCGGCCTTCTTGCCGACCCAGTCCCCGCCCAGCGGGTCCATCGGGACGTCCTTGCGGATCTGGATCACGAACGGGATGCGCTCGGCGACCGCGGTCGCCGGGTTGTCCGTCCCGAACCAGCCGATCTGGAAGCCGTCCTTGTACGGCTTCATCGGCTCGTTGTTCGTGAAGTCGCCGTCCTGGTCGGTGTCGACGCGGACGGTGCCGGCGGCCGGGTCGTAGAGCATGCCGAACCGGTCGGTGGTGTCGCCGTCCCGGTTGACGTCGCCCTTCATGTCGCCGTTGGCGGTGATCGACTCGCTGAAGCGGCTCCACTGGAAGGAGCCCTCCGGGGCCTTCCAGCTCTGGCCGCCCGCGGCGAAGCTGCCGCCGGAGGACGTCACCGGCGTGATCTGCGCGCGCCACGTGCCGTCGTTGTCGGTGATCGGGTCGGTCGCGGTGACCCAGTCGACGATCTTGCGCTCGCCGGTGGTGGTCTGCTGCAGGGCGGGGTGGGCGACGTCGACGCCCGAGTCCAGGATGCCGATGGTCACCCCGCGGCCGTCGGCCTGCGGGTTGTTCGCGACGAAGTCCACCGAGCCCGTCTCGAAGGACGGGTTGTACGGGTTCTTCGCCGGGGTGTTCTTGTCCGGCGCGGCGAAGCTGCCGGCAGCCGTCTTCTTGCCCGCACCGGACTCCTTGCCCGCGTCCGGGCGCGGGTCCGGCAGCCGGATCTCGTGCTTGAGGTCCATGGCGTGGACGGAGGACAGCTTGGCGGCCGCCTTCAGCGCGGCCTCGGCCTTGCCGGTGGGCAGGGTGGCGCGCACGTAGCCGAGCTTGTCGTTGGCCTGGCCGACCGAGGCGCCCTTGACGGCCGCGATCTGGTCGGTGACCTGCTTGGTCTGGCCGGGGGCGGTGGCCACCATGACCGTGACGGTCGCCTCGCCCTTGGCCTTGGCCTCCTGCAGCAGTTCGGCGTCGGCCGAACCGAGCTTCTGGTCGGCGGACTTGACGGCCGGCCCGGTGCCCGCCGCACCGGTGCCGGGGGCCGGCGCCGCGAAGGCGGGCATGGCGCCCGCGCCCGCGAGAGCGGCCACCAGACCGGCCGCGGCCGCGACGCGCGCGACGCGCCGGGCCCCGGATATCGAACTGGGGGATTCGAAGGTCATCAGCATCCCTGGATAAGTGAAAGATACGGTCCGGATTTCGGTGCCGGATGACCGGTCAGCTTTGCCTAACTGCCCGCTGTTTGGGGAGGCCTGTCATTTACCGAGACCTGACATGGCGCACTCTCGCCAGCTCGGACTTCCCGCCATCGGGGCCGTACCGGGGCATACTCCGGCGAACCGCGGATTCCAGGGAGTGGATTTGTCGACTTCCCGACCTTCGCGGGGTCGGCGGGCCGCGGTCAGCGCCCGCCCGGGTGTGACAACTTCCGGCGTTTCAGCGCTCGCGCGTGCGCGCGTAGTGACGCGAGGCCTTGGCGCGGTTGCCGCAGGCGGCCATCGAGCACCAGCGGCGGGTGCCGCCCCGCGAAGTGTCGTGGAAGTGCAGCACGCAGCTCTCCGAGGCGCACTTGCGGATCCGCTCCGGACCGGAGCGCAGCAGCTCCAGGTAGCCGTACGCCGCCGTCCACGCCGGCCCCCACGACCGGTCGTCGAACTCGGGCCGCTCGCCCGGGCCTTCCCCGTCCAGGGTCGGCCGGATGCGCCCGTGCTCCAGCACGGCGTCGACCAGGGCGCGCGCACCGGCGTCCGCAGGGTCGGCCACGGCGCGGGCGATGGCCTCGCGCGCGGTCAGCAGGTGGACGAGGGTCGACGGGTCGGCGCGGAAGCGGTCGGCCAGGCCGGCGGCGCGCAGCCAGACGGCCAGCCCCTCCATGCGGGTCAGTCCGGCCGCGCCGGCGAACAGGTCGGCGGGCGCGCCGTCCTGCACCCAGCGCGTGTTCAGCAGGTCCAGGGCGATCGGCTCGCCGGTCAGGGGGCGCGGGTCCGCCGCCTCCGCTGTGGCCATCTCGCCGCTCCTCCTCGCATGCCGGTCGACCCCTTCAGCCTACGCGGCCGGTTGACGCCTCCGTCTCTAACCTTTAACTTCAATTTAGACGGTTAGAACGTCGGCGGGGGGTCCGCCGGCCCTGTCGAAGGGGGAACAGCCGTGACGGCTGCCATCAGCACGCTCCGCACCGGCCACATCGGCCTGAACGTCACCGACCTCGACCGCTCGCTCGCCTTCTACCGCGACGCACTCGGCTTCGAGCCGCTCGGCGAGGGCAAGGAAGACGGCCGCCGCTTCGCCTTCCTCGGGCGCGACGGCGAACTCGCCCTCACCCTCTGGCAGCAGGCGGAAGGCGGATACGCCCCCGCCGCGGCCGGGCTGCACCACCTCGCCTTCACCGCCTCCGGGATCGACGAGGTGCGCGCCCACGAGGCCCGGCTGCGCGAGCTCGGCACCCCCTTCGTCCACGACGGGGTCGTCGCCCACGGCGAGGGCGCCGCCTCCGGCGGGATCTTCTTCCTCGACCCGGACGGCACCCGCCTCGAAATCTCCGTGCCCACCGGCGCCCACGGTGCCCCCGCACCCACCCCCGGCGCCCCGACCTGCGGGTTCTTCTAACCCGCCCGCCCGACAGGAGACGGTCATGGAGCGGTACCACCGCGGCTCGATCGCGGTACAGGAGCGGGTCGGCGTCCGCGCGGCCGCCGAGCACGTGGGCCGCTCCATCGGCCCCGGCATCAAGGACGTCGCCGCGGCATTCCTCGCCCGCCAGCCCCACCTCGTCGTCGGCGCCGCCGACGCGGCGGGCCGGATGTGGGCCTCACTGCTCACCGGCCGGCCCGGCTTCGTCCGGGCCGCCGGACCCGCCCGCATGGAGGTCGCCGGCGGGGTGCCGGAGGGCGATCCGCTCGCCGCGGTACTCGCCGCCGGCGGCATCCCGGTCGGCACGATCGCGCTCGACCCGCGCACCCGGCGCCGGATGCGGCTGAACGGCACCGCGCGGGCCGTCCCCGGCGGATTCGCCGTCGAGGCCGAGCGGGTCTTCTCCAACTGCCCCAAGTACCTGCAGAAACGACAGCCGCTGCGGACCGTCCCGGACGGGCCCGGCGTGCTGCGCCGCGCGCACGCCCTCGACGCCCGCCAGGAACGGGCCGTCCGCGGCGCCGACACCTTCTTCGCGGCCACCGTCCACGCGGAGGGCGCCGACGCCAGCCACCGCGGAGGCATGCCCGGCTTCGTCGAGGTGCTGTCGCCGAGCGAGCTGCGCTGGCCGGACTACCCGGGGAACTCCATGTTCCTCACCCTGGGGAACCTGGCCGCCGACCCGCGGGCCGGGCTGCTCTTCCCGCACTGGGAGAGCGGCGCACTGCTCCAGCTCAGCGGACGGGCGCGAACCGTGTACGAGCCCGACGGCGGCCGCAGCGTCCTGTTCCGCATCGAGGAGGCGGTGGAGAGCCTGCACCCGGGGCGGCTGCTGTGGAGCGCCCCGGAGTTCTCGCCGGCGAACCCGGCGCCGCCGCCTCACCGCGGCAGGACGACCAGGTAGGCGGCGGGCTCCCGCCCTGCGGCCGCGGTCAGTGCGGTCCGTACGACCGCCGCCTGCTGCTCGGGCCAGTCGCGCAGCTTGCGCGGCGTGATGTGCAGGACCGTCACGCCGAGCCGCTCCAGCGCGTCGCGCTTGCGGACCGCCTCCGAGAAGTCCTCGTCCTCGCCCTGCCGGGGCGCCCGCGTGTCGATCTCCACGGCGACCGCCTGCTCCGGCCAGTACGCGTCGACGCCGCCCAGGTGCGGGCCGCCGGGCAGGCGCAGGTCCACGTTCCACAGCGGCTCCGGCAGGCCGAATGCGCCCACCAGCCGGTAGAGCCGGTCCTCGGCGATGGCCCGGCCCTCCGCGAGCAGCGACTCCACCGCGTCCACCACGTGCGGCCGGTTCAGCAGCCGGGCCACCGTCAGCTCCCGCACGACGGCGGCAGGCTCGCAGTGCCCGGCGCGGACGGCCTCGCTCAGGATCCGGCGGACCGTGCCCGCGTCCGACAGTCCGGCCACCGCGTCGGCGACCGCCCGGGCGACGGGCGCCACCGGCAGCCCGGTCACCTCCAGCGGGCGCGGCGGGGTGTGCGTGCGGACGACGCGCACGCTGCCGACGGAGCGCAGCCGGCGGGTGTGCGGCACCAGCACGTCGATCCGCGGCAGGGAGAGCAGGGCGGGGGCCGAGGTGAACCGGTACAGGGCCAGCGCCGCCAGCCCGGTGATCATCGCCTCGCCGCCGCGCCGGCCCGCGTACAGCAGGGCGGCGTGCAGCCGCTCCTCGCTCGTCGCGACGCCGGGGTGCAGCAGGAACACCCCCGGCAGGAGCTCCTGCCAGGACCGGGCCGCGGCCTCCGCGGCGCTGACGCCGTGCTCGCGCAGCTGCGCGAGGGTCAGGACGCGGGGGCGGCTGTCGGTGAGGCGGGCGAGGGGGAGGGGTGCGTTGTGGTTCATGCCGCGGAGATTCCCGCCTCGGGCGGGCCCCCTAACCGCTGTTACCGTCCCGTCGACAAATCCGGACAAGACAGCACTAAAGTACGGCCGTTCGATGGCCGATAGCCCGCACCCGCGGGCCCGGGCCCGCCCGGCCCGGGCCCGGAGGCGGCGCCCCCGGACCCGGACCGCGGCGTCCGCTACCCTGCGGCGGCGTCGCAGGCCTGCGCGCGCAGCGCCCGGGCCAGGTCGTCACGGGACTCCAGCACCAGCCGCCGCAGCGCCGGAGCGGCGTCCTGGTGCGCGGACAGCCAGGCGTCCGTGGCCTCCAGCGTCGCCGCGTCGTCCTGGAGCGCGGGGTACATGCCCCGGACGACGTGCATGCCGATCTGGATCGAGCGCTCGGCCCAGATCCGCTCGATCACCTCGAAGTAGCGGTCGGCGTACGCGGCCAGCAGGGCCCGCTGCGAGGGCTGCTGCATCCCGTCGATGGTCGCCTCCACGAGCGCGTTCGACAGGGCGTCCGACTCGACGACCGCCGCCCACGCCTGGTCCTTGACCGCCGCCGACGGGCGCGCCGCGAGGCAGCGCACCTGGTGGCGCTTGCCCGACGCCGTGTCGTCCCGCGCCAGCTCGGCGTTGACCGCGGCCTCGTCCACCGCGCCGTGCGCGGCGAGCGGCAGCAGGAAGTCCCAGCGCAGCTCCTGGTCCACCTCCAGCCCGTCGATGCGCGCGGTCCCGTCCAGCAGGCCCAGCAGCAGCTGGAAGTCGCCCTCGGTCGCCGCGGCGGCCGCGAAGAACCGGGCCCACGTCAGCTGGTGCTCCGAGCCGGGCCCGGCCAGCCGCAGCTCCCGCAGCGCCGCGGCCGCCAGCTCCCGGCCGCCCTGCTCGCGCCAGGCGGGAGCCGCGTAGTGGGTGAGCGCGGTCAGCGCCTGGGAGTGGACCATCTGGACGACGCCGACGTCGCCTTCCCGGCCCGCGTGCGCCGTCACCAGCGCGATGAATTCACGGGCGGGCATCAGCCCGTCCCGGGTCAGGTTCCAGGCCGCGGACCAGCACAGCGCCCGCGCGAGCGGGTCCGTGATGTCGCCGAGCCGGTTCCGCAGCGTCGTCAGGGAGCGCTCGTCGAAGCGGACCTTGCAGTAGGTCAGGTCGTCGTCGTTGACGAGGACGAGGTCGGGCCGCTCCTGCCCGGCCAGCTCCGGCACGGCCGTCCGGGCGCCCGCGACGTCCGCCTCGGCCTGCGCGTAGCGGACGAGCGAGCCGGCCTCCAGCCGGTACAGGCCCACCGCGACCCGGTGCGGGCGCAGCTCGCCGCCCTCCTGGACGACGGCCAGTTCGGCGAGGCGGCCGTCCTCCCCGAGGACCGGCTCCGGCGTCAGCACGTTCACACCGGCCGTCTGCAGCCAGGCCCGGGACCACTCGGCCATGTCGCGCCCGGACACCTCGCCGAGCACCGACAGCAGGTCGGCCAGGGTGGTGTTGCCGTAGGCGTTGGCCTTGAAGTAGCGGCGGGCGCCCTCCAGGAACGCCTCCCGGCCCACGTACGCCACGAGTTGCTTCAGGACGGCCGCGCCCTTGGCGTACGTGATCCCGTCGAAGTTGAGCTTGGCGTCCTCCAGGTCGCGGATGTCCGCCGTGATCGGGTGCGTGGACGGCAGCTGGTCGGCTCGGTAGGCCCACGCCTTGCGGCTGTTGGCGAAGGTCACCCACGCCTGGTCGAAGCGGGTCGCCTCCACCTGCGAGAAGGTGCCCATGAAGTCCGCGAAGGACTCCTTCAGCCACAGGTCGTCCCACCACTTCATGGTGACGAGGTCGCCGAACCACATGTGGGCCATCTCGTGCAGCACCGTGTTGCAGCGGCGCTCGTACGCCGCGCGGGTGACCTTTCCGCGGAAGACGTACTCCTCCCGGAAGGTGACCATGCCCGGGTTCTCCATCGCGCCGAGGTTGTACTCGGGGACGAAGGCCTGGTCGTACTTCCCGAAGGGGTACGGGTAGTCGAAGTGCTCGTGGAAGAAGTCGAACCCCTGCTTGGTCACGCGGAAGACCTCCTCCGCGTCGAAGTGCTTGGCGAGCCCCTTGCGGCACATCGCACCCAGCGGGATCTCCAGGTCCCCGCGGGTGTAGGTGTCCGTCACGTAGTGGTAGGGGCCGGCGACGACGCAGGTGATGTACGTCGGGATCGGCTTGGTCTCGGCGAACCGGCGGGTCGCGCCATCGCGGGAGACCTCCGCGCCGTTGCTCCACACGTGCCAGCCCTCGGGCGCGGTCACCTCGAAGCGGTACGGCGCCTTCAGGTCGGGCTGCTCGAAGTTGGCGTACACCCGCCGGGCGTCCGCCGGCTCGTACTGGGTGTAGAGGTAGACCTCGCCGTCCTCCGGGTCGACGAAGCGGTGCATGCCCTCGCCCGTCCGGCTGTACGCGCAGTTCGCGTCGACGACGAGGACGTTCTCGGACTCCAGTCCCTCGAGCGCGATCCGGGCGCCGTCGAAGACGGCCGCCGGGTCCAGCGGGCGCCCGTTCAGGGTGACGGAGTTCACCGACGGCGCGACCAGGTCCGCGAAGGACGAGGACCCGGGAACGGCGGCGCGGAAGCGGATCGTCGACACCGAGCGGAAGGTCCGCGGCCCCTCGGCCGGTTCGGCGGCGTCCACGGCGGACCGGAGGTCGAGGGCGACCTCGTAGCCGTCGACGGACAGCAGCTCCGCCCGCTCGCGGGCTTCCTCGCGGGACAGATTCTCTCCTGGCACGTGCACTCCTTCGTGCGGGCTCGCGATACCTGATCGAATCCTCCCACGCGGGAATGCGCACGGCCGCAGCCCGGTTGGCCAGGAGGAACATGACCAGAGAACCGTTATCCGCCCCAAGGAGAGACATGGCCGACACCCAGGTGCGCGAGAAGACCCCGGTCGACTTCTGGTTCGACCCGCTCTGCCCCTGGGCCTGGATGACCTCCCGCTGGATGCTGGAGGTCGAGAAGGTCCGCGACGTCGAGGTCCGCTGGCACGTGATGAGCCTCGCCGTCCTGAACGAGCACCGCCTCGACGAACTGCCCGAGCGCTACCGGGAAATCGTCGGCCCCAAGGGCTGGGCGCCGGTGCGCGTCGTCATCGCCGCCCAGCAGAAGCACGGCGACGAGGTCACCGGCAAGCTCTACACCGCGCTCGGCACCCGGATCCACAACCAGGACCTCGGCGCGACCCGCGAGGTCATCGCCGCCGCGCTGGACGAGGTCGGCCTGCCCGCCGAGCTGATCCGCTTCGCCGACTCCGACGAGTACGACGAGGTGCTGCGCGAATCCCACAACAACGGCATCGAGCGCGTCGGCCAGGAGGTCGGCACCCCGGTGATCTCCGTGCCCGGGGCCGACGGCGCGGACGTCGCCTTCTTCGGCCCGGTCGTCACCCCCACCCCGCGCGGCGAGGCCGCCGCCAGGCTCTGGGACGGCACCCTGCTCGTCGCCTCCACCCCGGGCTTCTACGAGATCAAGCGCACCCGCACCGAGGGCCCGCGCTTCGACTGACGCGCCCCCGGCACCGCGTACGGCAGACCCCCGTGAGTCACGTCCTCACGGGGGTCTGCCGCTGGAAACGCCCGGTCGCGAAGGTTGAGAAGACGATCACGAGGCGGGCGGCCCTGTGGCCGCGATCAGCCCTTGACGGGGATCAGCAGCGGGGTGTTGGCCTTGGCGTCGGCGTAGCGCCGGGCGACGTCCTGCCAGTTGACGACGTTCCACATCGCCTCGATGAAGTCCACCTTCTGGTTCTTGTACTGCAGGTAGAAGGCGTGCTCCCAGGCGTCGAAGACCAGGATCGGCACGGAGCCCTGGCCGACGTTGCCCTGGTGGTCGTAGACCTGCTCGACGATCAGCCGGCCGCTGACGGGCTCGTAGGCGAGGACGCCCCAGCCGGAGCCCTGCGTCGCGGAGGACGCGAAGGTCAGCTGCTTCTTGAACCGGGCGAAGGAGCCGAAGGACTCGGTGATGGCGTCCGCCAGGTCGCCCAGGCCGTCGGCCGCGGTGGGCTCGCCGCCGCCCTCACCGGTCTTCGGGCTGGCCATGTTGTGCCAGTAGATGCTGTGGAGGATGTGGCCGGAGAGGTGGAACGCGAGGTTCTTCTCCAGGCCGTTCAGCGCGCCCCAGTTCTCCTTGTCGCGTGCCTCCTCCAGCTGCTCCAGCGTGTCGTTGGCCCCCTTGACGTACGCCGCGTGGTGCTTGTCGTGGTGCAGCTCGATGATCTGCGGGTTGATCACCGGCTCGAGAGCCGAGTACTCGTACGGAAGCTCGGGAAGCGTGTAGATGGCCATGCGTGTGATCCGGTCCCCTCAGCGTGCCAACTGCTATTGCAATCAATGCGCAACTGCACGCTAGCAGTATCTATTCCCGCTCACACGTAAGGGTTGCCTGGGTGAAAGCGCAGGCGGGCCCCGTGCGCATGCACGGGGCCCGCCTGAAGGGGGTGGGAGGGGGCGTCAGCCGCGGGAGGCGCGCCGACGCTGCATCAGGAAGCCGGTGGCTGCGAGGAAGACGGCCAGCCCGCCGGTGAAGGCGACCTGCACCCGCGTGTCGGGGTTCCAGGCCATCAGCGCCAGCACCCCCGCCACGCCCGCGAGCGCCGCCCACGTCAGATACGGGAAGCACCACATCCGCACGGTGAGCCGCGCCGGATCCTCGCGCTCCGTCCGGCGGCGCAGCACCAGCTGCGAGACGGCGGTGAAGCCCCAGACGACGAGGATGACCCCGCCGACCATGTTCAGCAGCCAGGCGAACAGGGTGTCCGGGTACCAGTACGAGAGCAGCACCGTGACGAAGCCGAAGCCGCAGGAGGCGAGCACCGCGCGCCGCGGCACCCGTCCGCTGACCCTGCCGAGGGCGCGGGGCCCCTGGCCGCGGGAGACGAGGGAGTGCGCCATCCGGGAGGAGCCGTAGATGTTCGCGTTCATCGCGGACAGCAGCGCGACGAGGACGACCGCGTTCATGACCTCGCCGGCGGCGGGGATGCCCAGGTGGTCGAGGGTGGCGGCGTACGGGCCCTGCTCGGTCACCTTCGGGTCGTTCCACGGCAGCAGCGTGACCACCACCAGCATCGAGCCGACGTAGACGACCGCGATCCGCCACATGGTGGTCCGCACCGCCTTCGCCACGCCGCGCACCGGGTCGTCGGACTCGGCGGCCGCGATGGTGACCGTCTCCAGGCCGCCGTAGGCGACGACCGAGGCCAGCACGCCGACGAGCAGGCCGTCGACGCCGCCCGGCAGGAACCCGCCCTCGGGCAGCAGGTTCGCGGTGCCGGGGGAGGTGGTGCCCGGCAGCAGGCCGAGGACCGCGAGCACGCCCAGGCCCAGGAACAGGGCGATCGCGCCGATCTTCAGGGCGGCGAACCAGAACTCGAACTCGCCGAAGCTGGAGACGGCGGCCAGGTTGGCGCCGCAGAAGAGGGCCATGAAGGCCAGCACCCACGCCCAGGACGGGGTGCCGGGGAACCAGCCGGTCATGATGTGCGCCGCGCCGATCGCCTCGATGGCCACGCCGACGCACAGCAGCGTCCAGAACATCCAGCCGGCCGTGAACCCGGCCCACGGGCCGATCGCCCGCTCCGCGTGCACCGAGAAGGAGCCGGAGGCGGGGTTCGCCGCGGACATCTCGCCCAGCATCCGCATCACGAGCATCACGAGGAGCCCGGACAGGGCGTACGCCACCACGATCGCCGGGCCGGCCGCCGCGACGCCGGCTCCGGAGCCGACGAAGAGGCCGGCGCCGATGACGCCGCCGAGGGCGATCATCGACAGGTGGCGCTGCCTGAGGCCGTTGCCGAGGGGGGTGTCCGCGGGCGGGTGCTGCCCGGCGGACGGCGGTGCGGGAGGTGCGGTGGTGCGCTGACTCATGCCGGCCAGTCTGCCGACCGTCCGATAGTCGGACGTTTTGCGTCCGTTATTCGGACGGGCGGCTCACGGGTTGTGATCATCCGGTCGCGGCCCTTCCGTCCCGCCGACGGCAGCGGGCCCGGGACGTGAAGTCCCGGGCCCGCGAGGTCCGCGCCGGCTCACCGCCGCAGGCGCGCTCCCGCCGTCAGCCGGCCGCGTCCCCGGCGCGCCGCGCGCGCAGTTCCCGCACCCAGGCCACGACCAGCACCGCGGCCGCCGCACCGGAGGACCACAGCAGCTGCGGCCGGGCGCTGTCGTCGAAGAGCATCAGCACCAGCACCGCCGCCATCCCCAGCAGCGCCGCCCACGTCAGGTACGGGAAGCACCACATCGGCAGCGTCAGCCGCTCCGGCATGTCCCGCTCCAGCTCCCGGCGCAGCCGCAGCTGTGACACCGCGATCAGCGCCCACACGAACAGCAGCACCGCACCGACCGCGTTCAGCATGTACAGGAACACCGTGTCCGGCCACAGCAGGTTCAGCACCACCGAGGCGAAACCGAAGGACACCGAGGCGAAGACGGCCCGGCGCGGCACCCCGCCCGGCGACACCTTCAGCAGCGCCGCCGGCGCCTCGCCCCGCTCTGCCAGCGAGAACACCATGCGGGAGGACCCGTAAAGGTTGGCGTTCAGGGCCGACAGCAGCGCCACGAAGACCACGATGTTCATGATCTGGCCCGCGGCGGGGATGCCGATGGAGTCCAGCACCGCCACGTACGGGCTCTGGCCCGGCGTCAGCGAGTCCCACGGCAGCAGCGTCACCACGACCAGCATCGAGCCGACGTAGAAGAAGAGGATGCGCCACACCGCGCTGCGCACCGCGCGGGCCACCGAGCGGGCCGGGTCGTCGGACTCGGCGGCCGCGATGGTGACGACCTCCAGGCCGCCGAACGCGAAGATGACGGCCAGCATGCCCGCGACCACGCCGCCGGCCCCCTGCGGGAAGAACCCGCCCTGGCCCGTCAGGTTCGCCAGGCCCACCGGGTCGGTGTCCGGCAGCAGGCCGAAGATCGCGAGGGTGCCCAGGACGAGGAACAGGACGATCGCGCCGACCTTCAGGGCCGCGAACCAGAACTCGAACTCTCCGAAGTTCTTCACCGCGGCGAGGTTGGCCACGGTGAAGACCACCATGAAGACGAGCACCCACACCCACTGGTCCACCGCCGGCACCCAGCCGTTGGCGATCTTCGCGGCGCCGGTCGCCTCCACGGCCAGCACCACGACCAGCAGGAACCAGTACAGCCAGCCGGCCGAGAAGCCCGCCCAGCGGCCCAGCGCCCGCTCCGCGTACACGGAGAACGAACCGGAGGCGGGCAGCGCCGCGGACATCTCGCCGAGCGCGCGCATCACCAGCATGGCCAGCGCGCCCGCGAGCAGGTACGAGCAGATGATCGCCGGGCCCGCGACGGCGATGCCGGCGCCGGAGCCGACGAACAGGCCCGCCCCGATCACCCCGCCGAGGCCCAGCATGGTCAGGTGGCGCTGCTTGAGACTGTGGCTCAGGGGTTCCGCGGGCAGCTCGCCCGCGCGTGGAGGAGTGTCGGGCAGACGGTCGCGCATGAGGGGAGGCTCGTACTCTCGGCTCGGCAGCGGCGGTTGGGCCCCGCACGGGTGATTGGCGGGACCCTACAGTCTCGCCGTTCGGCGCCCATCCGCGCAAAACGGATGTGTGGAGTGAACTGACCCGTGATGAGCATCACGGTGCCCCGGGTGTGAACCGGGGACTTTGTGCGATCCCGACCAAACGGGGGAGTGGGGCTTTGTTCCGGGCAGCGGTGGGGTCCCGCGGGGGCGCGCATTAGCGTCGGTGATCGTCCCGTCACCCCCAGCACCGCGGAGCCTCCCGATGAGCACTGCATCCGTTTCCGTCCGCCCCGGCACCGTCCTCGCCGACCTGCTGCCCGCGAGCCGCGTCCGCGACATCGCGCTCGTCGTCGGCGGGGCCGCCCTGACCGGGCTGGCCGCGCAGATCGCCGTGCCCGTCCCCGGTTCCCCGGTCCCGGTCACCGGCCAGACGTTCGCGGCGCTGCTCGTCGGCACCGCCCTCGGCGCCCGCCTCGGCTTCCTCTCCCTCGCCGTGTACGCGCTGGCCGGGGCCGCCGGCGTGCCGTGGTTCGCGAACGGCACCTCCGGCGCGTTCGGCGCCTCCTTCGGCTACGTCCTCGGCATGCTGCTCGCCGCCACCGTCGTCGGCGCCCTGGCCCGCCGCGGCGCCGACCGCTCCGTGCTGCGCACGGCCGGTGCGATGGCGCTCGGCTCGGCCCTGATCTACGCGGTGGGTGTCCCGTACCTGGCGCTGTCGACCGGCATGTCCTTCGGCGCGGCCGTCGCGGCGGGCCTGACCCCGTTCCTGATCGGCGACGCCCTGAAGGCGGTGCTGGCGATGGGCCTGCTGCCGGCCGCCTGGAAGCTGGCCGGCCGCTCCTGATTCCAGGAGCCGCCGGCAGCGGCCCGGCAAACGGGGCAGCCCCGGACCAGCGCGGTGCGCGGTCCGGGGCTGCTGCCGTCCGGGGCCCCGGCGGGGCCGGGCGTCAGCCCTGCACGGAGGCCTTGCGGCGGCGGACGTCGCGCACCACGCCGATCGCGATGACGACCGCGGCGACGAGCACCGACAGCGACACGACCTCGCGGTTGCCGTCGTCGTAGAACATGTAGCCCAGGACGAAGACGATCATCGCGGCGGTGGCGTACGTCAGATACGGGAAGAGCCACATCTTCACCGTCAGCTTCTCCGGGGCCTCGGCCACGAGGATCTTGCGCATGCGCAGCTGGGTCAGGCAGATGACCAGCCACACGAACAGCGCGATCGCACCGGAGGAGTTCAGCAGGAAGCTGAAGACGGTGTCCGGGTTCGTGTAGTTGAACACGACGGCGACGAAGCCGAAGACCGTGGAGCCCAGGATGGCGGCGGTGGGCACGCCCTTCGCGTTGACCTTGGCGAAGGACTTCGGGGCCTCGCCGCGCTCGCCGAGGGAGAACGCCATGCGGGAGGCGGTGTACAGGCCCGAGTTCAGGCAGGACAGCACGGCCGTCAGCACGATGAAGTTCATGATCTGGCCGGCGGCCGGGATGCCGATGGAGTCCAGGGCGGCGACGTAGGAGCCCTTCTCCACGATCGACTTGTCGTTCCACGGCAGCAGAGTGAGGACGACGAAGATCGAGCCGAGGTAGAAGACGGCGATGCGCCAGATGACCGAGTTGGTGGCCTTGGTGACGGCGCGGCGCGGGTCCTCGGACTCGCCGGCGGCCAGCGTGACGATCTCGCTGCCCATGAAGGAGAAGACGACCATCAGCACACCGGTCAGGATCGAGCCCCAGCCGTTCGGCATGAAGCCGCCGGTGTCCGTGAGGTGGGCGAAGCCGGCGCCCGGGTTGTCCGAGCCCGGCAGCAGGCCGAAGACGGCGAGCATGCCGATGACGACGAACGCGCCGATCGCGACGACCTTGATGCCGGCGAACCAGAACTCGAACTCGCCGTACGAGGCGACGGAGCCGAGGTTGGTGGCGGTCAGGACGGCCATCACGATCAGGGCCCAGGCCCACTGCGGGACGGCGGGGATCCAGCTCTCCAGGATGACGGCGCCGGCGGTCGCCTCGACGGCGAGGACGACGACCCAGAAGAACCAGTAGAGCCAGCCGATGGAGAAGCCGGCCCAGCGGCCCAGCGCCCGGTCGGCGTAGGCGGAGAAGGAGCCGGAGTTCGGGCTGGCCGCGGCCATCTCGCCGAGCATCCGCATCACGAAGACGACCATCGCGCCGACGAGCGCGTAGGAGATCAGGATGGCGGGGCCGGCCTTGGCTATGCCGCCGGCGGAGCCGACGAAGAGCCCTGCGCCGATGACGCCGCCGATGGCGATCATGGAAAGGTGGCGGTTCTTGAGACCGGCCTTGAGACCGTCGTTGGGCGTGGCGTCACCGGAGTTGCCGGAGGGGTCGCCTGCCTTCCGAAGGGTCGTCGTGGTGCTCATGGACGAATCCTTAGGTTCTCGGGTTGCGAGTTCTGGCATTCAAGCCCGAGAAGGCCCCGGCCGGAAGGGCCGCATCCGGATCGTTGCACGGGGCGAAGGTCCGGGACCTTGGTCCCACCGTGTCTCATCTGCGTTCTTTGGGTTTACTTGAGCTTTAGAAGTGACTTACGCGACACCCGGTACGGGTCTCGCGGACCGCTCGTGACACACTCGTCCCATGCGCGTGTACCTCGGATCCGACCATGCCGGCTTTGAGCTGAAGAACCACCTGGTGGACTGGCTCAAGGACAACGGCCACGAGCCCGTCGACTGCGGGCCCCACATCTACGACGCCGTGGACGACTACCCGCCGTTCTGCCTCCGCGCCGCGGAGAAGACCGCCGCCGACGAGGGCAGCCTCGGCATCGTGATCGGCGGCTCCGGCAACGGCGAGCAGATCGCCGCCAACAAGGTCAAGGGCGTCCGTGCCGTCCTCGCCTGGAGCGTGGAGACCGCGAAGCTCGGCCGCGAGCACAACAACGCCAACGTCATCTCCGTCGGCGGCCGCATGCACACCCAGCACGAGGCCACCTCCTTCATCGAGGCCTTCCTGGCGACCCCGTACTCCGGCGAGGAGCGCCACACCCGCCGCATCGACATGCTCTCCGCGTACGAGCGCACCGGCGAGCTCCCGCCCATCCCGGCCCACCACCCGCAGGACCAGTAGCAGCCGCCGTGCCGCCGGATCCGCGGGGTCCGGCGGCACTGCCGTTCCCGCGGCGGGCGCGGCGGCAGACCCGAGGAGAGCAGCAGTGCCCGAGGGGCATACGATCCACCGCCTCGCCCAGGACCACACCGAGCGGTTCGCAGGCCGGCCCGTCCGCGTGAGCAGCCCGCAGGGCCGGTTCGCCGAGAGCGCCGCCCTGCTCGACGGCCGCCGGCTGGAGAGCGCCGAGGCGCACGGCAAGCACCTCTTCCTGGAGCTCGGCGACGCCTGGATCCACATCCACCTCGGCCTCTTCGGCAAGCTCGGCTTCGGACCCGCCCCCGCACCGCCCGCCGCCGACACCGTCCGGCTCCGGCTCGCGAACGACGAGCACGTCGCCGACCTGCGCGGCCCGACGGCCTGCGCCCTCATCGGCGACGCCGAGAAGCAGGCGGTGCACGACCGGCTCGGCCCCGACCCGCTGCGTGCCGACGACGACCCCGACCGCGCGTGGAAGCGGATAACGCGCTCCCGCACCACGATCGCGGCCCTCCTGATGGACCAGAAGGTCGTCGCCGGCATCGGCAACGTCTACCGCGCCGAGGTGCTCTTCCGGCACGGCGTGGACCCGTACCGGCTCGGCAGGGACGTCCGCCGCGCCGAATGGGACGCCATGTGGGCCGACCTGGCGGTGCTCATGCGCGAGGGCGTCCGGAACAACCGGATCGACACCGTCCGCGAGGAGCACACGCCCGAGGCGATGGGCCGCCCGCCGCGCGTCGACGACCACGGCGGCGAGGTGTACGTCTACCGCCGCGCGAACATGCCCTGCCACGTCTGCGGCAGCGCCATCCGCACCGCCGGCCTCGCCGCGCGCAACCTCTTCTGGTGCCCGGGCTGCCAGACCCGCTGAGGGCGGGCGGCCTCGGCCGGGGCCCCGCCGGGCCCGGTCAGAAGCCGTGCGGCAGCCAGGGCGCCACGTCGCCGGCGAACGCCCGCGAGGCCGCCGCGAGCGTCCCCGGGCGCAGCTCGCGCACCCGCCCCGCCTCCGCCAGCGCGGTCAGCGCCACCCCGCCCAGGTACGCCGCCGCCAGCTCCCGCACCGACAGCTCCAGGTCCGCCGGGTCCTCCGTGCGCTCGCACCGGACCGGGCCGCGCCCGTCGGCGGTCAGCCGCCACCGGCCCGCGTTCCACGGGCAGAACGCGTCCTCCACCTCCAGCACCACGTCCAGCGGAGCCCCGTACGCCCGCGCCGCGAGCGCCCGCGGCAGGTCCACCAGCCGCAGGTACAGGGAGTCCCGCACGGACGGCAGGGCCCGCCGCGGGTCGCTGACCAGGTGCAGGAGCGGATCGTCCACCGGCCGCTTGCGGGCCCGCACCACCGACGTCAGGTCGATCCCGAACAGGTAGCGCCACAGTGCGGCCGTCGCCGCCGGATCCAGCGCGTCCAGGTCCTGCACCTCGACCTCGCCGCACGGCCCGGCCGCGTCCCACTCCGTCTTGACCCGGTAGCGGGCGTATCCCGCGACCGAGCCGTCCTCCCGCTCCGCCACCACGCACATCAGAGGGGACGCCCCGCCGCGGGAGTCCGGCGGGTCCAGCAGCGCCTGCCGCTCCCAGCCCGGCTGCCGGGCAGGCATTCCGGGCCGCCGCGCGACGAGCTGCGCGTACACCCGCTCGCAGTCGTCGAGCGCCTTCTCCGGATCGGCCAAACGCAGCCGCACCCCGTCCGTCCCCGGCGGAACCGACAGCGTCACCCGGGACGTGTCGACGGCCACCCGCAGCTCGTACGCGGCGGCGGCGTAGCCGAAGCGCCCGTAGATCGCCGGCTCCGAAGCCGTCAGCACCGCGACCGGCTCGCCGCCCGCGCGGACGTCGTCGAGCTGCCGGCGCATCAGCGAGGTCAGGACGCCGCGGCGGCGGTGCGTCGGCGCGACGCCCACCATCGTGACGCCCGCCGCCGGCACCAGCCCCCCGCCCGGCACCGACAGCCGGAACGTGAACGCGCCCGCCGAGCCCACGCACACCTGCCCGTCCCAGACGCCGAGCGACCGCTCGACCTCCGTCAGGGCCCGGTACAGCTCCCGCTCCTGCCGGGACTCCGCCACCCCGCCGAAGGCCAGTTCGAGGTGGCCGTACCAGACATCCCACTCATCCGACCGCAAGATGCGCATCTCAAGAGTCATGTGCTCATCCTTACCAGTGGCGTCCATCACGGGCTAAGGCTTTTCCACCGGCCCGCGGGCCCGCCCGCTCCGCCGCCCCGGTCCGCCCCGACTCCCGCCGGGACAGCGGCCGTCGGCGTCCTCCGGGCCCGCCCGGCGCCGCCGCGGAGCGGAGCGGACCGGTCCGGGGGTCCCCCTGCGCGCACACAGCCGCGATGGATAGGGTCCCGAGGGACATGGCCGGAGCACGTGTGGAGACGCTCAGGGCCCGGACGCGCAAGGCGTGGCACCGGGCCCGCACAGCCCTGCGCAAATCCGCCGTCGACTACTTCCGCGGCGACGCCTCCGACTGGCTCGCCTTCGCCGGGCTGTTCGCCACCGTCCCCGCCATCGCCTGCGGCACCCTCGTGCTCCCGGTGTGGTTCTCGCCCGCCGCGCTCGTCCTGCCCATCGTCGCGGGCGGCCTGCTGCTGCGCCCCGCGAGCCTCCTCGCCCTGTACGCCGCCTCCGCGGCCGCCCTCATCGTCGAATCCCTCGTCCTCGGCCCCTACACCCAGGGCCCCGCCCGGGTCACCCCCGGCACGGTCCTCGTCGTGGCCGCCTGCGGATTCTTCGGCCTCGTCATCGCCCAGTTCCGCAGCCGCGTCGGCGTCCCCTGGAGACGCGGCGGCACCATGCTCTTCGACCTCCGCGAACGCATCCGCGTCCAGAGCAAGCTCCCCGCCCTGCCCCGCGGCTGGCACCAGGAGATGGCCCTCCGCCCGGCCGGCGGCCAGTCCTTCTCCGGCGACTTCGTCGTCGCCGCCCGCACCAACGGCGGCCGCACCCTCGAAGTCGTCCTCACCGACGTCTCCGGCAAGGGCATGGAAGCCGGCTCCCGCGCCCTGCTCCTCTCCGGCGCCTTCGGCGGCCTCCTCGGCGCCCTCCCCCCGCACGGCTTCCTGCCCGCCGCCAACGGCTACCTGCTGCGCCAGGACTGGGACGAGGGCTTCGCCACCTCCGTCCACCTCGTCCTCGACCTCGAAACCGGCGACTACGAACTCCTGTCCGCCGGCCACCTGCCCGCCCTCCAGCTCTGCGCCGGAACCGGCCGCTGGCAGGAGAAGGCCGGCGAAGGACCGCTCCTCGGCGTCTACGACGGCGCCGAGTTCGAACCGGCCCGCGGCCGGCTGCGCCCCGGCGACGTCCTGATGCTCTTCACGGACGGACTCGTCGAGACCGCCGACCGCGACATCGGCGAGGGCATCGACCGCCTCACCGGCGAGGCCGACCGGTACGTCGCCGCCGGCTGGCAGGGCGCCGCCTGGCACCTCATCGAGAAGGTCGCCAAGGACGTCAACGACGACCGCGCCCTCCTCCTCATCCGCCGCTCGCCCTGACCCCCGTACGCGGGAACCTTCACCGCCGGCCCGCCGGCCCGCCGGCCCGCCGGCCGCGGGGTGCGGGCGGGGGAGCGGTGCCCGGGCACAGCCGGGCCGGGCCGCCCTCAACCGCAGTCCTCTGCAAGGCCGTTGCCCGGCCGGCCGGCGCCCGCGCCCCCGGGGAGGCCCCGCCGCGGAAGCACACGGCCGGCGGTCCCGGCACTCTCCGCCTCGCAGGCCGCTGTCGTGTCGCTCCGCCGGCGCGGCACCGTCCTCCGCTCCGTCCTGCCTGCGGCGACCTCGCTCGCCCTGCACGAGGCGGTGCGCCGGCCCGACGGCTGCCGGCTCCCGCTCACGGCCGCCGTCGCCACCGGCATCCCGGCGGGGGCGACGGCACGGACCGGCCACCCGGCGCCGACTGGCCCTCCAGCAGCCCCATGGGCATCCCGGCGGGGGTGACGGCACGGACCGGCCACCCGGCGCCGACTGGCCCTCCAGCAGCCCCATGGGCATCCCGGCGGGGGTGACGGCACGGACCGGCCACCTGGCACCGATTGGCCCTCCAGCAGCCCCATGGGCATCCCGGCGGGGGTGACGGCGCGGACCGGCCACCCGGCGCCGATTGGGCCGCCCGCCGCCCCATGGGCATCCCGGCGGGGGTGACGGCGCGGACCGGCCACCCGGCGCCGATTGGGCCGCCCGCCGCCCCATCGGCATCCCGGCGGGGGCGACGGCGCGGACCGGCCACCCGGCGCCGATTGGCCCGCCCGCCACCCCATCGGCATCCCGGCGGGGGTGACGGCACGGACCGGCCACCCGGCGCCGATTGGCCCGCCCGCCGCCCGCCCCCGGGCCCTACGGTGCCGCCCATGGACCACACCCTCGCCGCCGACCTCGGGCGGCTGCCCGAGCTGCTCGAAGCCGTGCGCCGCGCCGCCGCCGACGCGCTCGACGGGCTCGACGCCCGGCCCGTCGTACCGCCGCCCCCGGCGCAGCCCCCGCGGCCCGAGCCGCTCCCCGAACACGGCGCCGGGGCCGAAGCCGCCCTGACCGCCTTCCGCCGGCGGTGGGAGCCGCGCCTGTCGGCGTCGGCCGGCCCCCGCTACCTCGGCTTCGTCACCGGCGGCGCCACCCCCGCCGCCCTCGCCGGCGACTGGCTGACCGCCGTCCACGACCAGAACTCCAACTCCGCCCTCGACGGGGGCGGCCAGGACCTGGAGCGCGAGACCACCGGCTGGCTCCGCGACCTGTTCGGACTCGGCCCCGCCCATTCCGGGACCTTCGTCAGCGGCGCCACCATGTCCAACACCACCGGCCTCGCCATCGCCCGCGAATGGCTCGGCGAACGCCTCGGCGTGGCCCCCGCCGAGGACGGGGCCGCCGCCCTCGGACCCGTACGCGTCCTCTCCGGCGCCCCGCACTCCTCCATCGCCAAGGCCCTTTCCCTCCTCGGCCTCGGCCGCAGCGCCCTCGTCCCCGTCCCCACCCTCCCCGGCCGGGAGGCCGTCGACCCCGCCGCCCTCGACCGCGCCCTCGCCGACACCCCCGGCCCGGCCGTGGTCGTCGCCAACGCCGGCACCGTCAACACCGTCGACTTCGACGACCTCCGCGCCGTCGCCGCCCTGAAGGAACGCCACGACTTCTGGCTGCACACCGACGCCGCGTTCGGCGCGTTCGCCGCCCTGTCCCCGCACCACGCCCACCTCGTCGACGGCCTCGACGCCTCGGACTCCGTCTGCGTCGACCTGCACAAATGGCTGAACGTCCCCTACGACAGCGCCGTCCAGTTCACGCGCCGGCCCGACCTCCAGACCCGCGTCTTCCGCAACGCCGCCGCCTACCTCGGCCCGCTCGGCGCCGACCCCGACCTCGTCCACCTCACCCCGGAGAACTCCCACCGGCTGCGCGCCCTCGCCGCCTGGTTCACGCTGCGCGCGTACGGCCGCGCCGGCCACCGCGAGATCGTCGAGCGGGACGTCGCCTGCGCCCGGGCCCTCGGCGCCGAGCTGGAGCGCGACCCCGCCTTCCGGCTGCTCGCCCCCGTCCGGCTCAACGTCGTCCTCTTCACCCTCGCCGGCGAGCCCGACCCGGACCGGCTCGCCGCCCGCCTGACCGCCGTGCGCGAGGCCGCGGCGGGCGAGGTGTTCACGACCCCGACCGTCCACGCGGGAACCCCCGCCCTGCGCGCCGCGTTCTCCAACTGGCGCACCACGCAGGCGGACGTGCACCGGGCCGCCGAAGCCCTCCGCGGCGCGGCAGCGCAGACGGCAGTGAAGGGGACCGCATGACGACGCAGCAGCAGCCGCTCACCCTGGCGGAGGTCGAAGCCCTGGCGCGCACCGCGCACGAGGGGCAGACCGACAAGGCGGGCCGCCCGTACGCCGAACACCTGGCGGCCGTGGCGGAAGGCGTCCGCACCCGCGGCGGCAGCCCCGAGCAGCAGGCGGCGGCCTGGCTGCACGACGCCGTCGAGGACGACGCGCTCAGCCGGGAGTGGCTCGATGCCGCCGCCCTCCCGCAGGCGGTGAAGGACATGGTCCTGGCCGTCACCAAGCGCCCCGGCGAGCCGCTGGAGGAGTACACGGCCCGCATCCTCGCCACCCCCGGCGCCGTCCTGGTGAAGGAGGCCGACCTCGCGCACAACGCGGACCCGGCGCGGCTGTCCGTACTGGACGCGCCCACCCGGGAGCGGCTGACCGCGAAGTACGCCCGCGTCCGCTCCCTGCTCGGCCTGGCCACGCCCTGACCCCCTCCGGGCGCCGATTCGTCAGGGGGCGGATAGGTGGGCCCCGTTGGTGGGAGGATGGACCACAGGGGGGCGTGCGCCGACCGTGCGCTCCCGGCCGGACCGGGGACGATCGAAGGTGTGATCAGTAGTGGCCATTTCGCTGTCGGTGGTGGTTCTGTTGGCGATCATCATGGTGGTGCTGATCCGCGGCAACCACCTGAAGGCGGGCCCCGCGATCGTCGCGGTCCTCTTCGGCTTCTTCCTCGCGTCCAGCTCGATCGCCCCGGACGTCAACCGCTTCCTGAACTCCCTCGCGGACACGATCGCCGGCATCAAGCTCTGACCCCGCGCCCCGCCCCCGGAAAACGCATCAGGGCCGGGCGGAGGAAACCTCCTCCGACCGGCCCTGACCAGGTGAGAGCGGGTGACGGGAATCGAACCCGCGTAGCTAGTTTGGAAGACTAGTGCTCTACCATTGAGCTACACCCGCAACACGATCGCCGCAGGTCCGGGGACCGCGGCACGGACAGCATCCTAGCGGGTCGGGCGGGGCGCGTGCACACCGCATTCGCGCGGCCGCGGGCGGGCCGGGGCCGGGTGGCCGGAATCTTCCGTGAAACGCGGCGTGTCGGAGGGTCTCCGGCCATGTACCCTACGTGTCGCACCGACGGGGTGTGGCGCAGCTTGGTAGCGCGTCCGCTTTGGGAGCGGAAGGTCGTCGGTTCGAATCCGGCCACCCCGACCAGCACCACCATCCGGCACCGTCCTCGCAGTGATCGCGTTGTGGGCTGATTGCCGCTTGCGGTTACTATGCAAGCTGCGTGCCCGTGTGTCTGATGTACCGGGCCCGATCCGCTGGAACGCTGATTCGCAGCGACAGCAGAGACCCCAGCAGTCAGCCACAAGGAGACCGAACCGTGAAGAGCGCCGTGGAGACCCTGAACCCGACTCGGGTTCGGCTCACTGTCGAGGTGCCCTTCGAGGAGCTCAAGGCCAGCCTCGACGCGGCGTACAAGAAGATCAACCAGCAGGTCACGGTGAAGGGCTTCCGCAAGGGCAAGATCCCCGCCCGCGTGATCGACCAGCGCTTCGGTCGCGGCGCCGTGCTGGAGGAGGCCGTCAACGACGCGCTGCCGAAGTTCTACACCGAGGCCGTCAACGAGGCCGAGCTCAACCCGCTGGGCCAGCCCGAGGTCGACATCACCGAGCTGAAGGACGGCGAGCTGCTGGCCTTCACCGCCGAGGTGGACGTGCGCCCCGAGATCGAGATCCCGGACTTCTCCGGCATCGAGGTCGAGGTCGACGCCGTCGAGGTCACCGACGAGGACGTCGAGAAGTCCGTCGAGCAGCTGCGCAGCCGCTTCGCGTCCACCAAGGACGTCGAGCGCGCCGCCGCCGAGGGCGACGTCGTCACCATCGACCTGGAGGCCAAGGTCGAGGGCGAGGTGCTGCCCGACGGCGTCGCCAGCGACGTCTCCTACACCATCGGCTCGGGCGAGCTCCTCGACGGCATCGACGAGGCCGTCAAGGGCCTGGAGGCCGGCGGCGAGGCCACCTTCACCTCGCAGCTGAAGGGCGGCTCCGCCGAGGGCAAGGACGCCGAGGTCACCGTCAAGGTGTCCAAGGTCTCCGCCCGCGAGCTGCCGGAGCTGGACGACGAGTTCGCGCAGATGGCGAGCGAGTTCGACACCCTGGAGGAGCTGAAGGCCGACAGCCGCAAGCGCCTCGAGAACATGAAGCAGTACGACCAGGCCACGCAGGCCCAGGAGCGCGTCCTGGAGAAGCTGCTGGAGCTCGTCGAGGTGCCGATCCCCGAGAAGCTCCTCGAGGACGAGATCAACACCCGCAAGCACAACCTGGAGCACCACCAGCTCGGCCAGATGGGCCTGACCCTCGAGAAGTACCTGGAGTTCCAGGGCAAGACGGTCGAGGAGTTCGACGCCGAGACCAAGGAGCAGGCGGTCAAGGGCATCAAGACCCAGTTCGTCCTGGACGCCCTGGTCAACAAGGAGAAGCTGGGCGTCAACCAGGAGGAGCTCACCGAGCACCTCATGCGCCGCGCCGCCTCCTCCGGCATGTCCCCCGACCAGTTCGCCCAGGCGGTCGTCGAGGGCGGCCAGGTCCCGATGCTCGTCGGCGAGGTGGCCCGCGGCAAGGCCCTCGCGGTCGTCGTCGAGGCCGCCAAGGTCGTCGACACCAACGGTGAGGTCATCGACCTGTCCGACGAGGACGAGGAGGCGGCCGAGGCCGCCGCCGAGACCGTCGAGGCGGCCGTCGAGGGCGACGAGGCGAAGTGACCCCGCGCCGGCGGCCCGCAGGGGCTGCCGGCAGGGCAGCAGCAGCCGGGGAAGGGCCCGCACGCAGCCGCGTGCGGGCCCTTCCGCGCACCGGCCCCGGCCCTTGGGAACCTTGCGCTCCGAGCGAACAGTTCGGGAAGCGGGATGGCGTTGTCCGACCTGCGCGTTAGGGTCCATGAATACGAGGGCACGGGAGTACCCGGACGACGGCGGAATGCGCCGCGCAGGCGGGCCCGCGCCCCCAGAACGAGACGCTGAGACGGCAAGCGGCCGTCGGAGACGAGCAGGTGGATACGTGACGAATCTGAAGCCTTACGCCGCGGGTGAGCCGTCCATCGGTGGCGGCCTCGGCGACCATGTCTACAACCGGCTGCTCGGCGAGCGCATCATCTTCCTCGGCCAGCAGGTCGACGACGACATCGCGAACAAGATCACGGCGCAGCTCCTGCTCCTGGCCGCCGAGCCGGAGAAGGACATCTACCTCTACATCAACAGCCCCGGCGGCTCGGTGACGGCCGGCATGGCGGTCTACGACACCATGCAGTACATCCCGAACGACGTCGTCACCATCGGCATGGGCATGGCGGCCTCCATGGGCCAGTTCCTGCTCACCGGCGGCGCCCCGGGCAAGCGCTTCGCGCTCCCGAACACCGACATCCTGATGCACCAGGGCTCCGCCGGCATCGGCGGCACCGCCTCGGACATCAAGATCCAGGCGCAGTACCTGCTGCGTACCAAGCAGCGCATGGCGGAGATCACCGCGCAGCACTCCGGGCAGACGGTGGAGGCCATCATCCGCGACGGCGACCGCGACCGCTGGTTCACGGCGGAGGAGGCCAAGCAGTACGGCCTCATCGACGAGATCATCTCCGCCGCGTCGCTGGTCCCGGGCGGCGGCGGCACCGGGGCCTGATCCCGGCCCCGCGGCGCGCGAGCGGCCCCCGCCGGGCCGCGCGCCCGCCCCGCACCAGGCAAGCCCCAGCCCGCAGAACGCCACCAGGATGGTGAACACCCGATGCACATGAACAACCTCTCTCCCGCCGGCGGCCTCTACACCGGCCCGCAGGTGGACAACCGCTACGTCGTCCCGCGCTTCGTCGAGCGCACCTCGCAGGGCGTCCGCGAGTACGACCCGTACGCGAAGCTCTTCGAGGAGCGCGTGATCTTCCTCGGCGTCCAGATCGACGACGCCTCGGCCAACGACGTCATGGCGCAGCTGCTGTGCCTGGAGTCGATGGACCCGGACCGCGACATCTCGATCTACATCAACAGCCCCGGCGGCTCCTTCACGGCGCTGACGGCGATCTACGACACGATGCAGTTCGTGAAGCCGGACATCCAGACGGTCTGCATGGGCCAGGCGGCCTCCGCCGCCGCGGTCCTGCTCGCCGCCGGCACCCCCGGCAAGCGCATGGCCCTGCCCAACGCCCGCGTGCTGATCCACCAGCCGTCCGGCGGCACCGGCCGCGAGCAGCTCTCCGACCTGGAGATCGCGGCCAACGAGATCCTGCGCATGCGCGACCAGCTGGAGACCATGCTGGCCAAGCACTCGAGCACGCCGATCGAGAAGATCCGCGAGGACATCGAGCGCGACAAGATCCTCACGGCCGAGGACGCGCTGGCGTACGGCCTGATCGACCAGATCATCTCCACCCGGAAGATGAACGCGGTCTGACCCCTGCCGCCGTTTGGCGCGGACACGTCGCACGATTCGGCGATGTGAACCGCGCCAAGGGGGCCCCGAACGGGGCCCCCGGCAGGGTACCGTCGGATATGAGGCACCAGGAGCCGCTGAACCAGGCGTCTCCCAGGCGAAGGGGAAGCACCTCGTGGCACGCATCGGTGACGGCGGCGACCTGCTCAAGTGCTCGTTCTGCGGAAAGAGCCAGAAGCAGGTGAAGAAGCTCATCGCAGGACCCGGTGTCTACATCTGCGACGAGTGCATCGACCTCTGCAACGAGATCATCGAGGAGGAGCTCGCCGAGACCTCCGAGGTGCGGTGGGAGGAACTCCCCAAGCCTCGCGAGATCTACGAGTTCCTGGAGAGCTACGTCGTCGGCCAGGAGCCGGCGAAGAAGGCGCTCTCCGTCGCGGTCTACAACCACTACAAGCGCGTCCAGGCCGGCGAGAACGGCGGTGCGCAGGGCCGGGACGACGCGATCGAGCTGGCCAAGTCCAACATCCTGCTGCTGGGCCCCACCGGCTCCGGCAAGACGCTGCTGGCGCAGACGCTCGCCCGGATGCTGAACGTCCCGTTCGCCATCGCGGACGCCACAGCGCTGACCGAGGCGGGGTACGTCGGCGAAGACGTCGAGAACATCCTCCTGAAGCTGATCCAGGCCGCCGACTACGACGTCAAGAAGGCCGAGACCGGCATCATCTACATCGACGAGATCGACAAGGTCGCCCGCAAGAGCGAGAACCCGTCGATCACGCGCGACGTCAGCGGCGAGGGCGTGCAGCAGGCCCTTCTGAAGATCCTGGAGGGCACCACCGCCTCGGTGCCGCCGCAGGGCGGGCGCAAGCACCCGCACCAGGAGTTCATCCAAATCGACACGACGAACGTGCTGTTCATCGTGGGCGGTGCCTTCGCCGGCCTGGAGAAGATCATCGAGGCCCGGGCGGGCGCCAAGGGCATCGGCTTCGGCGCGACGATCCGCTCGAAGCGGGAGATCGAGGCGAGCGACCAGTTCCAGGAGGTCATGCCGGAGGACCTGGTGAAGTTCGGGATGATCCCCGAGTTCATCGGCCGCCTCCCGGTCATCACCTCGGTGCACAACCTGGACCGCGAGGCGCTGCTCCAGATCCTCGTCGAGCCGCGGAACGCGCTGGTGAAGCAGTACCAGCGGCTGTTCGAACTCGACGGCGTCGAGCTGGACTTCGAGCGCGAGGCCCTGGAGGCCATCGCGGACCAGGCGATCCTCCGCCAGACCGGTGCGCGCGGGCTCCGCGCCATCATGGAGGAGGTGCTGATGTCGGTGATGTACGAGGTGCCGTCCCGCAAGGACGTGGCGCGCGTGGTCATCACGGCGGACGTCGTCCGCTCCAACGTCAACCCGACGCTGGTCCCGCGGATCGTCCCGAAGGACCAGGGCCCGCAGGAGAAGTCGGCGTAACGACCGCCACCCGAACGAACGAGGAGGGGCGCCCCGGACAGCCGGGGCGCCCCTCCTCGTTCGTTCGGGTGGCGGGCCGTCGCCGCGGGATCAGGCCTTGGTGCGCGAGGTGTTGTAGAGCTTGGCTGCCAGCTTGCTGAGCTCCTCCTGCGTGCCCTGGCTGCCGCCGGTCAGAACCGTCGTCTGGTCCATGTGGTTGACCGCGCCGAGGGTGGAGTAGTCGCTCCAGACGCAGGTCGGAACCACGAGGGAGCTGGGCTCTCCCGGCTTGGTCGTCTTCGTCGTGCTCATCTTGACGTCGACGCACTTCATGACGGCGCCCTTGAAGCCGTCCGGGGTGAACGACTTGGGCGTGCCCACCTTTTCGTACTTCAGGCCCAGCTTGTCGGTCTCCGGGTTCGGCGCGCCGATCTGGGCGAAGTAGGCGTCGAGGGCCCGCTCCGGGTCGGCGATCTGGCCCCAGAAGCCGTTGGCGGTCAGCTGCTTGGCCTTGCCCTTCACGCCGTTCAGGTACTGCGAGCTCGCCTGGTGGGGGTCCTTGATGCCGATGGCCTCGGCCTTGGTCTTCTGGTCGGCCGACATCGGGGTGTCCCCGCTCGACGTTCCGACCGCCTTCTCGTTCTTCGCGTACGCGTCGACCGAGGCGGGGAAGGCGAGCTTCTGACCCTTCGTCGCCTCGTCGATCGTGCCGGCCGAGCCGCCGCCCAGGAGGTACCAGCCGCCGCCCGCGATCACCGCCACCGCGGCGACCACCGCGATGACCACGCCGGCCTTCGACTTCTTCGGCGGCTGGCCGCCGTACGGGGGCTGCGGGGGCATGCCCGGCTGCTGGTAGCCGTACGGCGGGGGCTGCTGCTGGGGGAAGCCCATCGGGGCCGTCGGCGGCTGCGGGGGGTAGCCCGGGGCGGGCTGCGGGGGCTGCTGCGGGTAGCCGTAGCCCGGCTGCGCGGCCGGCGGCTGGCCGTACGGGCCGGGCTGCCCCGGCGGGGGCGGGGGCGGGGCCCCGTACGGTCCCGGCTGCTGCTGCGGCGGGCCCCCGTACGGCCCCGGCTGGTTGTAGCTCATGCCCTCGTCCCCCTTCAGGATGTTTATGCGCTCCACACATCCTGGCCCACGCGGGCCGGGCGCAGGCCCCCGGGCCCCCTGATTACCGGTTTCAGTACCGGACCGTTACGCCTCTAAACTGTGCCCGTGACCGAGAACACGCAGACACCCAGCAGCCCCAACTCCGAACTGCCGACCCAGTACGCGCCGGCCGAGGTAGAGGGGGAGCTCTACGAGCGCTGGGTAGAGCGTGGGTACTTCACCGCCGACGCGGCGAGCGAGAAGCCCGCGTACACCATCGTCATCCCCCCGCCGAACGTCACCGGCTCCCTCCACCTGGGCCACGCCTTCCAGCACACGCTCATGGACGCCCTGACGCGCCGCAAGCGCATGCAGGGCTACGAGGCCCTGTGGCTGCCCGGCATGGACCACGCCGGCATCGCCACCCAGAACAAGGTCGAGCAGCAGCTCGCCGAGGAGGGCAAGTCCCGCCACGACCTGGGCCGCGAGGAGTTCGTCGAGCGCGTCTGGCAGTGGAAGGAGGAGTACGGCGGCAAGATCCTCGGCCAGATGCGCCGCCTCGGCGACGGCGTCGACTGGTCGCGCGAGCGGTTCACCATGGACGAGGGCCTGTCCAAGGCCGTCCAGACGATCTTCAAGAAGCTCTACGACGACGAGCTGATCTACCGCGCCGAGCGCATCATCAACTGGTGCCCGCGCTGCCTGACCGCCATCTCCGACATCGAGGTGGAGTACCAGGAGGACGCCGGCGAGCTCGTCTCCATCCGGTACGGCGAGGGCGAGGACTCCCTGGTCGTCGCGACGACCCGCGCCGAGACGATGCTGGGCGACACCGCCGTCGCCGTCCACCCGGACGACGAGCGCTACCGGCACCTCGTCGGCAAGCAGATCAAGCTGCCGCTGACCGACCGCACCATCCCGGTCGTCGCCGACACGCACGTCGACCCCGAGTTCGGCACCGGCGCCGTCAAGGTGACCCCGGCGCACGACCCGAACGACTTCGCGATCGGCCAGCGCCACGACCTGCCCTCCATGACGATCATGGACGAGCACGGCGTCATCACCGTCCACGGCCCCTTCCTCGGCCTGGACCGCTACGAGGCCCGCTCCGCCGTCGTCGGCGCCCTGCGCGAGCAGGGCCGGATCGTCGCCGAGAAGCGCCCGTACATGCACTCCGTCGGCCACTGCTCGCGCTGCAAGACGACCGTCGAGCCGCGCCTGTCCATGCAGTGGTGGGTCAACGTCAAGCCGCTGGCCAAGGCCGCCGGCGACGCCGTCCGCGACGGCCGCGTCAAGATCCACCCCGAGGACATGTCGAAGCGCTACTTCGACTGGGTCGACAACATGAACGACTGGTGCATCTCGCGCCAGCTGTGGTGGGGCCACCGGATCCCGATCTGGTACGGCCCGGACGGCGAGATCGTCTGCGTCGGCCCCGACGAGCAGCCGCCGGCGGGCGAGGGCTGGCACCAGGACACCGACGTCCTCGACACGTGGTTCTCCTCCGGCCTGTGGCCGTTCTCCACGCTCGGCTGGCCGGAGAAGACCCCGGACCTGGTGAAGTTCTACTCCACCGACGTCCTGCTGACCGGCCACGACATCATCTTCTTCTGGGTCGCCCGGATGATGATGTTCGGCCTGTACGCGATGGACGGCGAGGCCCCGTTCAAGACCATCGCCCTGACCGGACTGGTCCGCGACGAGCGCGGCAAGAAGATGTCGAAGTCCTTCGGCAACGTCGTCGACCCCCTGGACTGGATGGACAAGTACGGCTCCGACGCCGTCCGCTTCACCCTGGCCAAGGGCGCCAACCCCGGCACCGACGTCCCGATCGGCGAGGACTGGGTCCAGGCGTCCCGGAACTTCGCCAACAAGATCTGGAACGCGACCCGCTTCGCGCTGATGAACGGCGCCACCGTCGAGGGCGAGCTGCCGCCGGCGGAGAAGCTGTCCGCCACCGACCGCTGGATCCTCTCCCGCCTCAACAAGACGGTCGCGCAGGTCGACGCCTACTACGAGGACTTCCAGTTCGCGAAGCTCAGCGAGGCGCTGTACCACTTCGCGTGGGACGAGGTCTTCGACTGGTACGTCGAGCTGTCGAAGACGACGTTCTTCGCGGGAGGCGAGGGCGCCAAGGCCTCCGGCCGGGTCCTCGGCGAGGTCCTGGACGTCCTGATGCGGCTGCTGCACCCGGTCGTCCCGTTCGTCACCGAGACCCTGTGGACCACCCTGACCGGCCGCGAGTCCCTCGTGGTCGCCGAGTGGCCCGGCGACAGCGGTTTCCGCGACGAGGCCGCCGAGGCCGAGATCGGGAACCTCCAGCAGGTCGTCACCGAGGTCCGCCGCTTCCGCGCCGACCAGGGCCTGCAGCCGGGCCAGAAGGTCCCGGCCCGCCTCGACCTGGCCGGCACCCCGCTGGCCGCGCACGAGGCGGCCATCCGCCAGCTGCTGCGCCTCCAGCCGGAGGGCGAGGGCTTCAGCGCCACCGCCACCCTGCCGGTCGGCGGCGCGACCGTCGCGCTCGACCTGTCGGGCACCATCGACGTGGACGCCGAGCGCAAGCGCCTCTCCAAGGACCTCGGGGCCGCGGAGAAGGAGAAGGCCCAGGCCGAGGCGAAGCTCGGGAACGAGGCCTTCCTGGCGAAGGCCCCCGACAACGTCGTGGACAAGATCAAGGGCCGTCTGGCCAAGGCCGAGGCGGACATCGCCCGCATCCAGGCCCAGCTGGCCGCGCTGCCCGCCGCCTGACGGACCGCACCGCACGGCCACCGCAGGCCCCCGCACCGCACCAGCGGCGCGGGGGCCTGCGCCGTACGGGGGAGTTCCCGGCGGGCGGCGTGCCGATTCTCACGCCCGCCGCCGCCCGCCGCCCGCCTCCTCCCCGTCCCCGACCGCGGAAGATGGACACCATGCCCGTCAAGTCCGCCGTCCCGGCGTTCCACCGGGCCGCGGCGGCCGCCGCGGCCGCGGGCCGCCGTACCGCCGGCGCCTGGTGTGCGGGGCCGCAGCGGGCGCAGGACGTGCTCGCCGCCCTCGGCTGCCTGGCCCTGATGGCCCTCGACCTGCCGGGCCTCGCCGCCGCCGACAACTCGCTGAGCGGGCCGCTGGCCGCCGCCGTGCTCGCCGCCGGGGCGGCGACGCTCCTGGTGCGGCGCCGCGCGCCGTGGATCGCGTACGCGACGGCCCTGCTGTTCCTCGGCTGGCTGCACGAGCTGACGCTGGTCCAGTTCGCCCTGTACTCGGTGGGCCGCTTCCGCGGGCGCCGGGCCGCCGTGCTCGCCACCGCCGGGTACGTGGCGTACGCGCTCGCCGTGTTCAGCGTGCCCGGCTGGCCCGAGCCGCGGGCCCAGACCCTCAGCGCGTACGCGAGCCTCGTCGTGCCGATCGGGGTGCTCGCCTCGGTCGTCGGGGTCGCCGCCTCCCGCCACGACCTGGTGCGCGAGCTGGAGGCCCGGCGGGCGGAGGCGGCCGTGCTCCAGGCGGTCCAGGAGGAGCGCACCTCGGTCGGCCGGGACGTCCACGACTTCGTCGGCCGCGAGCTGACCCTGCTGACGGTCCGCTCCGAGGTGCTGTCGCTGCGGGCCCGCGGATCGGCGTACGGCAAGGACTTCGCGGAGCTGGCGGACACCGCGCGACGGGCCCACCTCGCCCTCAACGAGATCATCGTGCAGCGCGGCGGCCCCTCCGCCACCCCGGGCCTCGACGGGCTGGCCGCGCTCGCCGAGGAGAGCGGCCGGGCCGGCTCGCCGGTGCGCATGGAGCTGGACCCGCAGGTGCACGGGCTGTCGCCGCTGCGGCAGGCCGCCGTCTACCGGGTGGTGCAGGAGTGCCTGACCAACGCGGCCAAGCACGCCCGGGGCGAGACCGTCGACGTCCGGATCGAGGCGGACGGCGGACAGCTGCGGATCTCGGTGAGCAACCCGCTGCCGGCCGGGCTCCCGGCCCGCGCGCCGGTCTCGGCGGGCTCGGGTACCGCGAGCATGGCGGAACGCGTCGGCAGCATGGGCGGCACCCTGACGGCCACCCGGACGGGCGACGCGTACGAGGTCGTCGCCACCTTCCCGCGCGGGTAGGCCTCCGACGTCCGGGGCGATACGGTCGGAACGCCCACAGGAACGGCCGAAGTGCCCGGGTCGGAAGCCGCGCCGGCCCGCGTCCGTAAACTGGGCCTGTGAGTGAGCAGCAGCCCGAGGGCCACGGCCCCGACGACCGCGACGACACCCTCGACATGTTCGACCGGATCGTGGCCGAAGAGTCCGAGCGCGACCCCGACCTGGCGGTGATCGAGGCCGGCAGCCGCACCCTGCGCGCCCAGGCCGGACCGCCGCAGGGCGACGCGGTGCCCGCCGAGCCCCTCGACCCCGAGGTGGCCGCGGCCCTGCGGGAGGTCGAGCAGGAGCTCTCCACCCGCTGGGGCGAGACGAAGCTGGAGCCGTCCGTGTCGCGGATCGCCGCGCTGATGGACGTCCTCGGCGAGCCGCAGCGCGCCTACCCGACCATCCACGTCACCGGCACCAACGGCAAGACCAGCACGGCCCGCATGATCGAGGCCCTGCTGAACGCCTTCGACCTGCGCACCGGCCGGTACACCAGCCCGCACGTGCAGTCCGTCACCGAGCGGATCAGCCTGGACGGGGCGCCGATCACGGCCGAGCGGTTCGTGGAGACCTACCGCGACATCAAGCCGTACGTGGAGATGGTCGACGCCGCGCAGGAGTACCGGCTGTCCTTCTTCGAGGTGCTCACCGCAATGGCGTACGCGGCGTTCGCGGACGCCCCGGTCGACGTCGCCGTCGTCGAGGTCGGCATGGGCGGCACCTGGGACGCGACGAACGTGATCGACGCCGCGGTCGCGGTCATCACCCCGATCAGCCTGGACCACACCGACCGGCTCGGCTCGACCCCGGGCGAGATCGCGGGGGAGAAGGGCGGCGTCGTCAAGCAGGACGCCACCGTCATCCTGGCCCAGCAGCCGGTGGACGCGGCGCAGGTGCTGCTGAAGAGGGCCGTCGAGGTCGACGCGACGGTCGCCCGCGAGGGCATGGAGTTCGGCGTCGTCTCCCGCGAGGTCGCGGTCGGCGGGCAGATGCTGACGCTGCGCGGCATGGGCGGCGAGTACGACGGGATCTTCCTGCCGCTGCACGGCGCGCACATGGCGCACAACGCGGCGGTGGCGCTGGCCGCGGTCGAGGCGTTCTTCGGCGTCGGCCGGGAGGCCGCGCGGGAGCTGGACGCCGACACGGTGCGCCGGGCGTTCGCGTCGGTGGCCTCGCCGGGCCGCATGGAGGTCGTCCGCCGCAGCCCCACGGTCATCCTGGACGCGGCGCACAACCCGGCGGGCGCGCAGGTGACGGCCGAGGCGGTCACCGAGGCCTTCGGCTTCAGCCGGCTCATCGGCGTCGTCGCCGCCAGCGAGGGCAAGGACGTCCGCGGGGTGTTCGAGGCCTTCGAGCCGATCTTCGCGGAGGTCGTGGTCACCGCGAACACCAGCCACCGGGCGATGTCGGCGGACGAGCTGGCGGCCATCGCGGTCGAGGTGTTCGGCCCCGACCGGGTCCAGGTCGAGCCGCGGCTGGACGACGCCCTGGAGGCCGCCATCACCCTGGCGGAGGAAGAGGGCGAGTACGGAGGGGCCGGCGTCCTGGTCACCGGCTCCGTGATCACGGTGGGCGAGGCCCGCCTGCTGCTGAAGAGGGGCTGACGGATGCGCACGCTGTGTGCGAGCACCCTGATCGCGGAATTCTTCGTGATCGGGTTCGCCGGGCTGGTCGCCATGAAGGGCGACCTGTCGCAGGCCACGGTCTGGACGGTCTGCGGGATCGCGATGCTGCTGTCGTTGCTGCTGTGCGGGATGCTGTCGCGCCCCGGCGCGGTGCAGATCGGCTGGGCGCTGCAGATCGGGCTGATCGCGAGCGGCTTCGTCGTGCCGACGATGTTCTTCCTCGGGGCGGTCTTCGCCGGCCTGTGGTGGTGCTCGGTCCACTACGGGCGCAAGATCGACGAGGCCAAGGCCCGCTGGGCCGCGCAGGGCGAGGCCCAGGCCTGAGGCCGGGGGCGGGGGCGGGCCCCGGGAGGCAGGCGGAAGCGGTACCCGGTCCGGGTGCCGGCGGCCCCCGGCGCTCCCTGTAGCCTCGTACCACCGCACCCGTTTGCCGCAAGGAGCCGCAACATGTCCCAGCGCACGCTCGTCATCCTCAAGCCCGACGCGGTGAAGAGGGGACTGGTCGGCGAGATCATCGGCCGCATCGAGCGGAAGGCCGGCTGGACGATTCCCGCCATGGAGCTGCGCACGCTGGACCAGGAGACCCTGGAGGCCCACTACGGCGAGCACAAGGGCAAGGTCTTCTACGAGCCGCTCATGGGCTTCATGGCGAGCGGCCCGGTCGTCGTCCTCGTGGTCGAGGGCGAGCGGGCCATCGAGGGCGTCCGGCAGCTGGCCGGCCCGACCGACCCGATCGCCGCGGCGCCCGGCTCCATCCGGGGGGACTTCGGGACCATCGTCCGCGAGAACCTGATCCACGCGTCGGACTCGCAGGAGTCCGCGGAGCGCGAGCTGAAGCTGTTCTTCCCCGCGCTGTGACCCCGTCGCTCCTGACGTGACATCAGCCGAATAGCGCTCTCCACCTGGGGCGACCGAAGTAATTTCGGTCGCCCTTCGGTATAGGGGGGCACCCGCGGGAACGCATGGGCAGGACACGACGTCACCAGTAAGGGGGCGGGTATCCGTTCCGGCGGGATTGCCGGAGTCCCGTCGCGCGATGTGCGCACCCGCGGCACTACGATGGGGCCTCCACCCACACACCCACCTCGCCGACCTGACAGCAGCCGCTATCAACTGGAAGGCCAGACGCTCCTCATGGGGAACAAGGGGAACAACATGTCGTTCATCGGCCGTGACATGGCGATCGACCTCGGGACCGCCAACACGCTGGTGTACGTGAGGGGCCGGGGGATCGTCCTGAACGAGCCGTCCGTGGTCGCCATCAACACGAACACCGGTGGCATTCTGGCGGTCGGCTCCGAGGCGAAGAAGATGATCGGGCGCACGCCCGGGAACATCGTCGCCGTCAGGCCCCTCAAGGACGGCGTCATCGCCGACTTCGAGATCACCGAGCGGATGCTCCGGTACTTCATCCTCAAGATCCACAAGCGCCGCTACCTGGCCCGCCCGCGCGTCGTGGTCTGCGTCCCCTCCGGCATCACCGGGGTGGAGCGCCGCGCCGTCATCGAGGCGTCCACCCAGGCCGGCGCCCGTCAGGTCCACATCATCGAGGAGCCCATGGCCGCGGCCATCGGCTCGGGCCTCCCGGTCCACGAGGCCACCGGCAACATGGTCGTGGACATCGGCGGCGGCACCACGGAGGTCGCCGTCATCTCCCTCGGCGGAATCGTCACGGCCCAGTCCATCCGGGTCGCCGGCGACGAGCTGGACAACGCGATCATCCAGCACATCAAGAAGGAGTACAGCCTCCTCCTCGGTGAGCGCACCGCCGAGCAGATCAAGATCACGATCGGGTCGGCGTACGACCTCGACAAGGACGAGCACACCGAGATCCGCGGCCGCGACCTCGTCTCGGGCCTGCCCAAGACGGTCGTCATCTCGGCCGCCGAGGTCCGCAAGGCCATCGAGGAGCCGGTGAACGCGATCGTGGACGCGGTCAAGACGACCCTCGACAAGTGCCCGCCGGAGCTCTCCGGCGACATCATGGACCGCGGCATCGTCCTCACCGGCGGCGGCGCCCTGCTGCGCGGCCTCGACGAGCGGCTGCGCCGCGAGACGGGCATGCCGATCCACATCGCCGAGGACCCCCTCGACTCCGTCGCGCTCGGCTCCGGCAAGTGCGTGGAGGAGTTCGAGGCGCTCCAGCAGGTCCTGGACGCCCAGCCCCGACGGTGACGCCAACCCCCTTGCGGGGCGGCGCGGAACACAAGGATCCGCCGTACGGGTGCTGCCGCGCCCGTGCGGCGGATCGTTGATATACAGGCAACAGCCCGGTGCGCCCCCGAGCGCCGGGCGCGACCGGAGCGGCTCAGCCGCACGGGCAACTACGAGGAAGGCACGGCCGCCGCACGTGAGGGACACACGAGAAAGCCGGCTGCTCCTGGTGCTCCTGATCGCCATCGCGTTCGCATTGATCACGGTGGACATCAGGGCAGGCGAGGAGTCTCCGGTCGACGGCGCCCGGCAGGCCGCCGCGGCGGTCTTCGGACCGGTCGAGGAAGGCGTCGCCTCGGCCGTCGACCCCGTCGCCAACGCCATAGGCGCCGTACGGGACTCCGGCGAACGGCACAGCCGCATCGCCGTCCTCGAACGCGAGAACGCCGCCCTGAAGGCCAAGCTGGGCAGCGAGGACCTCACCCGCAGCCGCATCCGCGAACTCGACGAGATGCTCAAGCGGGCCGGCTCCGGCCAGTACGGCATCAAGGGCGCCGAGGTCATCGCCATAGGAGCGGCCCAGGGCTTCTCCTGGACCGTCACCATCGACGCCGGCAGCAACGACGGCATCGAACGCGACATGACCGTCCTCAACGGCGACGGCCTCGTCGGCCGCGTCGCCACCGTCGGCCCCGACACCGCCACCGTCGTCCTCGCCAACGACCCCGACTTCACCGTCGGCACCCGCCTGGAGAAGACCGGCGAACTCGGCTTCGCCACCGGCCAGGGCGACCGCGCCCTGTCCGTCCAGATGCTCAACGGCAAGGCCAAGGTCGCCCCCGGGGACCGGCTCGTCACCTTCGGGTCCCGCGGCAACAAGCCCTTCGTCCCCGGCGTCCCCATCGGAGAGGTCGTCAAGGTCGACCCCGCCCGCGGCGACCTCACCCGCACCGTCTGGGTCCGCCCCTTCGTCGGCTTCTCCCGCCTCGACATCGTCGGCGTCGTCGTCGTACCCCCGCGCGAGGACCCGCGCGACACCGTCCTGCCCCCCAAGCCCGCGGTCCAGCCCACCCCGACGGTCACGGTCACGGTCACCCCGTCCCCGTCCGCGTCCGCCGGTGCCCCCGCCAAGCCGGCCGACGAGTAGGAGCTGCCCCCCATGCGCTTCAACCGGATCCTGCTCTCCGCCACGCTCGTCGTGGTCGCCCTCGTCATCCAGGTCAGCGTCCTCGGACGGCTGCAACTGCCCGGGGCCGTGCCCGACCTCGTCCTGCTGACCGTCGTCGCCCTCGCCCTCGTCTACGGGCACACCAGCGGCGCCCTCATCGGCTTCGCCGCCGGACTCGTCGCCGACCTCGCCCCGCCCGCCGACCACGCCGCCGGGCGCTACGCGCTCGTCCTGTGCGTCATCGGCTACGCCGCCGGCCTCGTCCGGCCCGACTCCGGACGGTTCCGCTCCGCCTGGGGCCCCCTCCTCACCGTCGTCGCCGCGGCCATCACCTCCACCCTGATGTACGCGGGCGTCGGCGCCCTCGTCGGCGACACCGCCGCCCGCCACGTCGGCCTGACGGGGCTGCTGCTCACCGCCACCGTCTACGACCTGCTCCTCGCGCCGTTCACCGTGCCGTTCATCATGGCCCTCGCCCGGCGCGCCGAGAACGACCCGCTGGCCGTCGAGGCCAACGCCGGCCAGGCCAAGACGGCCGACGTCTCCTCCGGCTGGGTCGCCGGCGGCACCGGCCTGCGCATCGGCAGCCAGCGCGGCGGGCTCCGGCTGATCACCGCGCGCAACCGGGCCAACCGGGCCGGCCGGATAAGGGGGGTCAAGGGCGTCAAGAGCGTGAAGAGCGTCAAGAAGCTGTGAGGGGGCAGGGCCCGTGACCAACACCCCCGAGACCGGCCGCACCTCCCGCGTGCAGATCCGGCTCGTCATCGTCCAGGTGCTCATCTGCTCCATGCTGGCCACCCTCGGCGGGCGCCTGTGGTACATCCAGATCCGCAACGGCGACGAGTACTCCTACGAAGCCCGGCACAACCACGTCCAGCGGGTCGTCCAGCCCGCCGTGCGCGGCCCCATCCTCGACGCCCGCGGCGTGGCCCTCGCCGACAACGAGACCCGCCTCGTGGTCTCCGCGAGCCGCACCGCGCTGATGAAGATGAAGGACAAGGGCAAGGGCGTCCTCACCCGGCTCGCCGACGTGCTCGACATGACGCCGAAGGAGGTCATGGAGAAGGTCCGCATCTGCGACTCCGAGACCCCCGCCCCCTGCTGGAACGGCTCCCCCTACCAGCCGATCCCGGTCACCTCCGAGGCCACCACCCAGCAGGCCCTCCAGATCCGCGAGCGCCCCGAGGAGTTCCCCGGCATCACCGCCGAGCCCACCGCAGTACGCCGCTACCCCGCGCCCGGCGGCGCCCGCACCGCGCAGGTGCTCGGCTACCTCTCCCCGGTCACCGACGAGGAGATCCAGAAGGCCAAGAACACCGACTCCCCGCACCTGCGCTCCGACCAGGTCGGCCGCTCCGGGATCGAGCGGACGTACGACAGGGAGCTGCGAGGCAAGGCGGCCGTCACCTCCTACGAGGTCGACAACCTCGGCCGGGTGATGGGCCAGACCAGGTCCGACCCGGGCGTCCCCGGCTCCACCCTCGTCACCAGCATCGACGCCCGCGTCCAGGCCGTCGCCGAGTTCGAGCTCCAGCAGGCGATGAAGACCGTCCGCCAGGAGACCGACAAGATCACCGGCCGGAAGTACGAGGCCGACGCCGGCGCCGTCGTCGTCATGGAGTCCAAGACCGGCCGCATCGTCGCCATGGCCTCCCAGCCCGACTACGACCCCAACGCCTGGGTCGGCGGCATTTCCGCCAAGGACTACGCCCGGCTCACCAGCAAGAACTCCAACTACCCGCTGCTCAACCGGGCCATCCAGGGCCAGGCGCCCGCGGGCTCCATCTTCAAGGTGGTCTCCGCCAGCGCCGCCGTGCGCGCCGGCTACCCCTTCGACAGCCGCTACAACTGCAGCAGCTCCTACAGCCTCGGCGGCCGCAGCTTCGCCAACTTCGAGTCCAAGGGGCACGGCCCCATCACCCTCGGCGAGGCCCTGAAGTTCTCCTGCAACACCGTCTTCTACGCCCTCGGGCACAAGGAATGGCAGCGCGACGGCGGCCTGACCCCGAAGAAGGACGCCCACGACTGGTTCTACCGGACCGCCCGCGAGTTCGGCCTCGGCTCCGAGACAGGCGTCGACCTGCCGAACGAGGTCACCGGCCGCATCCCCGACCGGCAGTGGAAGAAGAGCTTCTGGAAGGCCAACAAGGACGCCTGGTGCAAGCAGGGCAAGAAGGGCGGCACCTACGTCGAGCAGATCGCCTACGAGAGCTGCCTCGAAGGCAACCAGCTCAAGGCGTTCGACAGCATCAACTTCGCCATCGGCCAGGGCGACGTCCTCGTCACCCCGATCCAGATGGCGACCGCCTACGCCGCGATCAGCAACGGCGGGACCCTCTACAACCCCACCGTCGGCAAGGCCGTCATCAGCCCCGACGGCAAGCGGACCGACGTCATCCAGCCGACGCCGCACGGCCGGCTGCCCGTCGACGCCGAGACCCTGAAGGACCTCGACAAGGGCCTGCGGATGGTCGTCGAACCCGGCGGCACCGCCGCCTGGCGCTTCGGCGGCTGGCCCCAGGACAAGATCCCGATGCGCGCCAAGACCGGCACCGCCCAGGTCTACGGCAAGCAGACGACCTCCTGGCTGGCCACCTACACCGACGATTTCACCATCGTCATGACGATCTCCCAGGGCGGCACCGGCTCCGGCGCCTCCGGCCCCGCCGTCCGCAACATCTACAACGCCATGTACGGCCTCGACATGGAAGGCGGCTTCGACCCGGCCCGGGCCCTGCTGCCCAAGCCGCAGACCAAGCTGCCGGCCGTCCGCCCCGACGGCACCATCGAGGCGCCCGAGGTGAAGCCGTACGTGCCCCCGTCCCCCGAAGACCTGGCGCCGCCCGCGCTCGCCGGACCCCCCGCACCGCCCCCCTCGTGGCAGGACTGAGCCCACCACCATGCAGACCGCCAACAAGTTCTCCGTCTCCCGGTACGCGCCCGAGCGCGGCGCGATGGCCAAGCTGACCTCGCGCGACTCGGTGCTGCGCCGGCTCGACTGGCCGATACTCCTCTCGGCGCTCGCCCTGTCCCTCCTCGGCACCCTGCTGGTGTGGTCGGCGACGAGGAACCGGACCCAGCTGAACCAGGGCGACCCGTACTACTTCCTCGTCCGCCACGCCATGAACACCGGCATCGGGCTCGTCCTGATGATCGGCACGATCTGGCTCGGCCACCGCACGCTGCGGGGCGCCGTACCGGTCCTCTACGGCATCTCACTGGTGCTGATCATCGCGGTGCTCACCCCGCTCGGCGCCACCATCAACGGCGCCCACGCCTGGATCGTCATCGGCGGCGGCTTCTCCCTCCAGCCCTCCGAATTCGTCAAGATCACGATCATCCTGGTCATGGCGATGCTGCTCGCCGCGAGGGTCGACGCGGGCGACATCGCCCACCCCGACCACCGCACGGTCGTCAAGGCCCTGCTGCTCGCGGCCGCCCCCATGGGCATCATCATGCTCATGCCCGACCTCGGGTCGGTCATGGTCATGGTCGTCATCGTGCTCGGCGTCCTGCTCGCCTCCGGCGCCTCCAACCGCTGGGTCTTCGGCCTCCTCGGCTCCGGCGTCGCCGGGGCCGTCCTCGTCTGGCAGCTCGGCATCCTCGACGAGTACCAGATCAACCGCTTCGCGGCGTTCGCCAACCCCGAGCTCGACCCCGCCGGCGTCGGCTACAACACCAACCAGGCGCGCATCGCCATCGGCTCCGGCGGGCTCACCGGATCCGGGCTGTTCAAGGGCTCGCAGACCACCGGCCAGTTCGTCCCCGAGCAGCAGACCGACTTCGTCTTCACCGTGGCGGGGGAGGAGCTCGGCTTCATCGGCGCCGGCCTCATCCTCGTCCTGCTCGGCGTCATCCTCTGGCGCGCCTGCGTGATCGCCCGGGAGACCACCGAGCTGTACGGGACCATCGTGTGCGCCGGCATCATCGCCTGGTTCGCCTTCCAGTCCTTCGAGAACATCGGCATGACGCTCGGGATCATGCCGGTCGCCGGCCTGCCGCTCCCGTTCGTCTCGTACGGCGGGTCGTCCATGTTCGCCGTGTGGGTGGCCATCGGACTGCTCCAGTCGATCAAGGTGCAACGGCCGATGTCCGCGTAGGCGCGGAGCGCCGGGCGGGGCGTTCGACGGGCGGATTCATTCCATTTCACCCCCCGGGTACCCGTTCGCCCTGCGGGCGCCCGCCCACCCGGTCTAAGTTCGGTGCATGGCGGACACGAAACGCGAGATCGAACGCAAATTCGAGTTCACGACGGACGAGGCCGAACGGCGCGGCGTCCCCGACCTGGCCGGCACCGCAGGGATCGCCGCCGTCGACGACCGCGGCACCGCCGACCTCGACGCCGTCTACTACGACACCCCCGACCAGCGGCTCGCGGCGGACGGCGTCACCCTGCGCCGCCGCACCGGCGGCCCCGACGCCGGCTGGCACCTCAAACTGCCCGTCTCCCCGGGTGTCCGCGACGAGATCGGCGCCCCGCTCTCCGACACCGTCCCCCGCCACCTCGCCGCCCTCGTCCGCTCCCGCGTCCGCGACACGGACCTCGTCCCGCTGATCCGGCTGCGCTCCACCCGCCGGATCAGCCACCTCCTCGACGCCGACGGCGCCCTCCTCGCCGAGCTCTCCACCGACACCGTCCACGCCGAATCCCGGCGGGGCGAAGACACCGCCGCCGCCACCGCCGACTGGACCGAGATCGAAGTGGAACTCGCCGACGGCACCGACCCCGCCCTCCTCGACGCCGCCGAGAAGGCATTCCGCAAAGCCGGCATCCGGCCCTCCGACAGCCCCTCCAAACTCGCCCGCGCCCTCGCCGACACCGGCACCGCCGCCACCCCCGCACCCCGCCCCGACCCCGGCGAAGGCACCGCGGGCGCGTACGTCCTCGCCTACCTCCGGGAACAGCGCGACTCCCTCGTCGCCCACGACCCCGCCGTCCGCCGCGACCTCCCCGACGCCGTCCACCAGATGCGCGTCGCAAGCCGCCGCCTGCGCAGCGCCCTCAAAACCCACCGCAAGGTCCTCGACCGCACGGCCACCGACCCCCTCGGCGACGCCCTGCGCCGACTCGCCCGCGAACTCGGCGTCGACCGCGACCAGGAAGTCCTCCACGAACGCTTCCGCACCCGCATCGGCGAACTCCCGCACCCCCTCCTCCTCGGACCCGTCCGCGGCCGCCTGCGCACCTGGAACAACGGCCGCCGCGCCGAATCCCGCCGCCGCGCCCTCGCCGCCCTCGACGACCCCCGCCACCTCGCCCTCCTCGACTCCCTCGACGCCCTGCTCGCCGACCCGCCGCTGCTCCCCGCCGCCGGCAAGCCCGCCGGGCCCGTCCTCGCCAAGTCCGTCCGCCGCGAGTACGACCGCCTCGCCGGCCGCATCGCCGACGCCCTCGCCCTCGACCCCGGCCACGACCGCGACGTCGCCCTCCACACCGCCCGCAAGGCGGCCAAACGGGCCCGCTACGCCGCAGAGGCGGCCGAACCGGCGCTCGGCAAGCCGGCCAAGCGCCTGCGCAAGGACCTCAAGGCCGTCCAGACCCTGCTCGGCGACCACCAGGACGGCGTCGTCGCCCGCGAAGCCCTGCGCGACCTCTCCGTCCAGGCCGCCGCAGCCGGCGAGAACGCCTTCACCTGGGGCGTCCTGTACGCCCGCGAGGACGCCCTGGCCGCCCGAAGCGAACGCGACCTTCCGCACGTATGGGACAAGGTCGCGCGCCGGGCACGCAAGAAGGGCCTCCGCCCGTAGCCGGTGATCACACCGTCCGGCGGGCCCGACCCCTCGGGTTACGCTAGAGAGTCACCCCCTGCCCGCTTCACGAAAGTCGCGTGATGTCCGAGTCGGTCTTCCCACAGCTCGAAGCTCTGCTCCCGCATGTGCAGAAGCCCATCCAGTACGTCGGCGGTGAACTCAACTCCACCGTCAAGCCGTGGGATTCGTGTGACGTCCGGTGGGCGCTCATGTACCCGGACGCGTACGAGGTCGGGCTCCCCAACCAGGGCGTCATGATCCTCTACGAGGTGCTGAACGAGCGCGAGGGCGTCCTCGCCGAGCGCACGTACAGCGTGTGGCCCGACCTCGAAGAGCTCATGCGCGAGCACAAGGTGCCGCAGTTCACCGTCGACAGCCACCGCCCGGTCGGCGCCTTCGACGTCTTCGGCCTGTCCTTCTCCACCGAGCTGGGCTACACCAACATGCTCACGGCGCTGGACCTCGCGGGCATCCCCCTCGAAGCCCGCGACCGCACCGTCGACCACCCGATCGTCCTCGCCGGCGGCCACGCCGCCTTCAACCCCGAGCCGATCGCCGACTTCATCGACTGCGCCGTCATCGGCGACGGCGAGCAGGCCGTCCTCGACATCACCGAGATCATCCGCGCCTGGAAGGCCGAAGGCCGCCCCGGCGGCCGCGAGGAGCTGCTGCTGCGCCTCGCCAAGACCGGAGGCGTGTACGTCCCCGGCTTCTACGACGTCGAGTACCTGCCCGACGGCCGCATCGCCCGCGTCGTCCCCAACCGCTCCGGCGTGCCGTGGCGCGTGTCCAAGCACACCGTCATGGACCTCGACGAATGGCCCTACCCCAAGCAGCCGCTGGTCCCGCTCGCCGAGACCGTCCACGAGCGGATGTCCGTCGAGATCTTCCGCGGCTGCACCCGCGGCTGCCGCTTCTGCCAGGCCGGCATGATCACGCGCCCCGTTCGGGAGCGAAGCATCACCGGCATCGGCGAGATGGTGGACCGCGGCCTGAAGGCCACCGGCTTCGAGGAGGTCGGCCTGCTCTCGCTGTCCTCCGCGGACCACACGGAGATCGCCGACATCGCCAAGGGCCTCGCCGACCGCTACGCGGACGACAAGGTCGGCCTGTCCCTCCCGTCGACCCGCGTCGACGCCTTCAACGTGGACCTGGCCAACGAGCTCACCCGCAACGGGCGCCGCTCCGGCCTGACCTTCGCCCCCGAGGGCGGCTCCGAGCGCATGCGCAAGGTCATCAACAAGATGGTCTCGGAAGAGGACCTGATCCGCACCGTTGCCACCGCCTACGGCAACGGCTGGCGCCAGGTGAAGCTGTACTTCATGTGCGGCCTGCCGACCGAGACCGACGAGGACGTCCTCCAGATCGGCGACATGGCGGTCAACGTGATCGCCAAGGGCCGCGAGGTGTCCGGCCAGAACGACATCCGCTGCACCGTCTCCATCGGCGGCTTCGTCCCCAAGCCGCACACCCCCTTCCAGTGGGCCCCCCAGCTGTCGGCGGAGGAGACGGACGCCCGCCTGGCGAAGCTCCGCGACAAGATCCGCGGCGACAAGAAGTACGGCCGCTCCATCGGCTTCCGCTACCACGACGGCAAGCCGGGCATCGTCGAGGGCCTGCTCTCCCGCGGCGACCGCCGCATCGGCGACGTCATCCGCGCCGTGTACGAGGACGGCGGCCGCTTCGACGGCTGGCGCGAGCACTTCAGCTACGACCGCTGGATGGAGTGCGCCGAGAAGACCCTCCCGCAGTACGGCGTCGACGTGGCCTGGTACACGACGCGCGAGCGCACCTACGAGGAGGTCCTCCCCTGGGACCACCTCGACTCGGGCCTCGACAAGGACTGGCTGTGGGAGGACTGGCAGGACGCCCTCGACGAGACGGAGGTCGAGGACTGCCGCTGGACGCCCTGCTTCGACTGCGGCGTCTGTCCTCAGATGGACACGCAGATCCAGATCGGGCCGACCGGCAAGAAGCTGCTGCCGCTGTCGGTCGTCAACAAGTAGGAGACCCCCCGTCCCGCCCGGAATCCGCCCGGAGCACCTGCTTCATCCGCAGGGGCTCCGGCCGCCCGGGCGGGATCCGGGTGAAGATCCGCGCCCCCGTTGCAACGGCACGGGGGCGTTCCTGTGTCCTTGGGGGCATGGAACGCGTCAACCGGCCCGCCGCCGGCCAGGGCGAAGGCTGCCTCACCGGGGTGCTCCGGGTGCCCGTCAAGATCGTCGCCGTGCTCGTCGTGCTGCCCGTGCGGGTGGTGTGGGAGCTGCTCGCCGCCGGTGCGCGGGCCCTGTGCCGGCACGTGCTCGGGCCGCTGTGGACCCACGTCCTCGGGCCGGTGCTCCGAGGCACCGGGTGGGTGCTGGGCGTGCTGCTCAGGCTGGTCTTCGTCTGGCCGTGGGTCGGGCTGTGGCTGTACCTGCTCGCCCCCGCGGGCCGCGCCGTGTACGCGTACCTGCTCGCGCCGATCGGGCGCGGGCTGCGGTGGCTGGGCTCCGCCGGCCACCGCTGGCTGATCGCCCCGACCGGGCAGGGCCTCGTATGGCTGGGCCGGGCCGTGTACGGGTACCTGCTCGCCCCCGTCGGGCGGGGCGTGATGTGGCTGGCCTCGGCCGTGTACCGGTACGTGCTCGCCCCGATCGGCCGCGGAGTGCTGTGGCTGCTGCGCGCCGCCTGGGACCACCTGGTCGTCCCGGTGGGGCGGGCGGTCGCCTGGACCGCCGCGGCGGTGTGGCGGTGGGTCCTCGTCCCCGTCGGGAGCGCCGCCGCCCGGGTCGCCCGCGGCGTCCACCGCTGGGTGCTGCTGCCGCTGTGGCAGGTGCTCGTATGGGCCTGGCACGTGGCCGGCCGGATCGCGCGGGCCCTGTGGCGGGGGATCTCCCTGGTGGCGTGGGCGCTGGTCGGCTGGCCCTGCCGGCAGCTCTACCGCCACGTCCTCACCCCGGTCGGGCACCTGCTGCGCGACGCGTGGCGCACCCTGCGCACCACCGCCCGGCAGGTGCGGGCCGAAGTGCGCCGCGTGCTCCTCGGGTGACCGCCCCGGGAACCGGCGAGGTCAGGGGCGCGTAATCTGGGTAGTACGACAGCCACAGGCCGCCTGCCCGCCCCCGTGCACCCCCCGCCCCCGAGGCGGGGGCGAGCCGGGGCGCGGGGCACGGCCGGCAGTCCCCCGGACCTCAGGGCGACGCGCGAGCCGCGGAGCCCCGCACAAGGAGAAGAACCCCTGGGCAAGCGACAGCCCGAAGGCCCGCCCCCCGCACCGGTGGTGCAGCGCATCCGACTGCGCTACACCAAGCGCGGCCGCCTCCGGTTCACCAGCCACCGAGACTTCCAGCGCGCGTTCGAACGCGCCCTGCGCCGGGCCGAGGTGCCGATGGCGTACTCGGCCGGCTTCACCCCCCACCCCCGCGTCTCCTACGCGAACGCCGCGCCGACCGGCACCGGCAGCGAGGCCGAGTACCTGGAGATCGCGCTCACGGAGCCCCGCGATCCGGAGAAGCTCCGCGAACTGCTCGACGAGTCGATGCCGCTCGGCCTCGACATCATCGACGCCGTCGAGGCCCGCACCTCCGGCCTCGCCGACCGGCTGACCGCCTCCGTGTGGGAGCTGCGGCTCGACGGGGTCGACTCCGCCGAGGCGGCGCGCGCGGCCGAGGCCTTCCTCGCCGCCGAGCAGGTGGAGGTGCAGCGCCGCACCAAGAACGGCATGCGCACCTTCGACACCCGGGGCGCCGTCGCCTCCCTGGAGGTTCTTCCTCCGGCTGATAGGACGGCGGACAATGCCTGTGCGATACTGCGGCTGGTTGTTCGGCATCTGACACCTGCCGTTCGACCCGACGACGTCCTGTCCGGTCTCCGAGCTGTGGCCGACCTGGCGCCGCCGGTCCCCGCAGCGGTGACCAGGCTGGCGCAGGGGCTCTTCGACGAGGAGTCCGGCACGGTGACCGACCCGCTCGCGCCCGACCGCGAGGCCGACACGGCCGCTCCACCCACGGCCGCCGTGGCTGCCGACGCGAAGGCGCCGGAAGGTCCCGCCGCGTAAGGGCGTCGCCGCCGCCGCGCAGCCCTGGTACTCGGGAGCCACCTGGGTCGGGCCGCGCATCGACCTGAAGACTTCCGCCAGGCCGTACGGACAAAGCGTACGGAACCGGCGGCCATGGACTACAGCTCCCGTGAGGCGAACGCGCCCCGGAGGCCGGCTCCGCGCCGACACGCGCGGAGCCGAGCCGGACCGGATGTCAGCCGCGGAGCCCGGGAGCGTGACGGGAGAACCGCCCGCATGCTCGACAACGAGAACAACAACACCGCCGCCGGCACCGACAACGGCAGCCCGAGCGACAACCTGCCGCCTCGCAGGCGCCGCCGCGCGGCGTCGCGTCCCGCCGGCCCGCCCGGTGCGACCGCCGCCGCCTCCGCACCTGCCGCCGAAGCGGTCGAGGCCGCGCCGGCCGCCCCCGCCGCCGAGGCCGCACCCGCCGCCCCGCCGCGGCCCCGCCGCCGCGCCACCCGCGCCGCCTCCGCCCCTGCCGCCGAGGCCGCCACCGTCGTGGAGGCGCCTGCCGCTGCCGCCGTGGAGGCTCCGGCCGCCGTCGAGGACGCTGCCGCTCCGGCTCCGCGGACGCGCCGTCGCGCCACCCGTGCCACCGCCGCCCCGGCTGCCGAGGCCGCCGCCGTGGTCGAGACTCCCGCTGCCGCCGTGGAGGCTCCGGCCGCCGTCGAGGAGGCTGCCGCTCCCGCTCCGCGGACCCGCCGCCGTGCCACCCGCGCGACCTCCGCCCCGGCTGCCGAGGCCGCTGCCGTGTCCCCGGCTGCCGAGGCCGCCGCCGTGTCCGTCGAGGCGCCCGCTGCCGCGGTCGAGGAGGCTGCCGCCCCGGCTCCGCGGACCCGCCGCCGTGCCACCCGCGCGACCTCCGCCCCGGCTGCCGAAGCCGCCGCCGCGGTCGAGGCGCCCGCCGCCGTCGAGGCGCCCGCCGCGTCCGTCGAGGCGCCCGCCGCCGTCGAGGAGGCCGCCGCCCCGGCTCCGCGGACCCGCCGCCGTGCCACCCGCGCCGCCTCCGCCCCGGCTGCCGAGGCCGCTGCCGCGTCCGTCGAAGCGCCCGCCGCCGAGCCCGTCGCGCAGGAGGCCCCCAAGGCCACCGTCACCGTGGCCGACGCCGTCGACGCGCCCAAGCGCGGCCGCCGCCGCGCCACCCGCGCCGCCGCCACGGCCGCCCCAGCGCCCGCCGCCGAGAGCCCGGCCGCCGCCCCCGCCGCTCAGCCCGCGTCCGAGGAGCCCGCCGCCCCGGCGCGCTCCCGCCGGGCCGCGCGCCCCGCCGTGCCCGTGTTCCAGGCGCCGGTCTTCACCGAGCCGATGTTCCAGACCCCGGAGACCGCCGCCCTCGCGGCCGCCGCTGCCGCCGCCGAGGCCCGGGCCGAGGAAGCCGAAGAGGACGAGGAGGAGGCCGAGGCCGAGGCCGAGGCCGTCCAGGCCCCCGCCGCGCAGCCGTCCGGCCGCCGCCGCCGGCGCAGCCGCGGTGCCGTCGAGGTCCCCGCCGCCGAGGCCCCGGCCGCGCCCGAGCCCGCCGACGAGGAGCCCGAGGCCGAGGCCGCCGACCTCGACGAGGACGAGGCCGACGACTCCGACGAGCGCCCGTCCCGCCGCCGCCGCCGCGGTGGCCGCCGCCGCCGCCGCGGCGAGGCCTCCGAGCTCGACGAGGCCGCCGAGGACGAGGCCGAGGCCGCCGACCAGGAGGCCGAGACCGAGGAGGACGAGGAAGAGGCCGACGAGGCCGGCGCCCTCGGCAGCACCTCCAGCCGCCGTCGCCGCCGTCGCCGCCGCCGCAGCGGTGACGCCGCCGCGGACGCCGACGCCGCCGACGAGGACGGCGTACGCACCGTCGTCAAGGTCCGCGAGCCGCGCCCCGCCCGCGAGAAGCCCGAGTCCGACGAGGTCCAGTCCATCAAGGGCTCGACCCGCCTGGAGGCCAAGAAGCAGCGCCGCCGCGAGGGCCGCGAGCAGGGCCGCCGCCGCGTGCCGATCATCACGGAGGCCGAGTTCCTGGCGCGCCGCGAGGCCGTCGAGCGCGTCATGGTCGTCCGCCAGAACGGCGACCGCACGCAGATCGGCGTCCTCGAGGACAACGTGCTCGTCGAGCACTACGTCAACAAGGAAGAGGCCACCTCGTACGTCGGCAACGTCTACCTGGGCAAGGTCCAGAACGTGCTGCCGTCCATGGAGGCCGCCTTCATCGACATCGGCAAGGGCCGCAACGCCGTCCTGTACGCAGGCGAGGTCAACTTCGAGGCGCTCGGCATGGCCAACGGGCCGCGCCGCATCGAGACCGCCCTCAAGTCCGGCCAGTCCGTGCTGGTCCAGGTCACCAAGGACCCGATCGGCCACAAGGGCGCCCGCCTGACCAGCCAGGTCTCGCTGCCCGGCCGCTACCTGGTCTACGTGCCCGAGGGCTCGATGACCGGCATCAGCCGCAAGCTGCCCGACACCGAGCGCGCCCGCCTGAAGACCATCCTCAAGAAGATCGTCCCCGAGGACGCCGGCGTCATCGTGCGCACGGCCGCCGAAGGCGCGAGCGAGGACGAGCTGCGCCGCGACGTCGAGCGCCTCCAGGCGCAGTGGGAGGAGATCCAGAAGAAGTCGAAGCAGATCACGACGTCGTCGCCGAGCCTGCTGTACGGCGAGCCGGACATGACCGTCCGCGTCGTCCGCGACATCTTCAACGAGGACTTCTCGAAGGTCATCGTCAGCGGCGACAGCGCCTGGGAGACCATCCACGGCTACGTCTCGCACGTCGCCCCCGACCTGGCCGACCGCCTGCAGCGCTGGACGTCCGAGGTCGACGTCTTCGCCACGTACCGGATCGACGAGCAGCTCGCCAAGGCGCTCGACCGCAAGGTGTGGCTGCCCTCCGGCGGCTCCCTCGTGATCGACAAGACCGAGGCGATGGTCGTCATCGACGTCAACACCGGCAAGTTCACCGGCCAGGGCGGCAACCTCGAGGAGACCGTCACCCGGAACAACCTGGAGGCGGCCGAGGAGATCGTGCGCCAGCTGCGGCTGCGCGACCTCGGCGGCATCGTCGTCATCGACTTCATCGACATGGTCCTGGAGTCGAACCGCGACCTGGTCCTGCGGCGCATGCTGGAGTGCCTGGGCCGTGACCGTACGAAGCACCAGGTCGCCGAGGTGACCTCGCTCGGCCTGGTCCAGATGACCCGCAAGCGGGTCGGCCAGGGCCTGCTGGAGTCCTTCTCCGAGACCTGCGTCCACTGCAACGGGCGCGGCGTGATCGTCCACATGGACGCGGCGTCCGCGGCCGGCGGCAACGGCGGCAAGCGTGCCAAGCGGCGCGGCGGCCGGGGCCACGAGCACGACCACGAGGTCGAGGCCGTGGAGGCCGCCGGTACGGTCGCCGTGGCCGAGCCGGAGGCGGAGACCGAGGCCGAGGTGGCCGCCGAGGCGGCCGCGCCGGTCGCGCTGCCCGAGCCGGCGTTCGCCCCCGACGAGGAGCTGTACAGCAGCGCCGCCGAGGCGGAGGCCGCGGCCGGCATCAGCAGCCGCCGCAACCGGCGCCGTGCCACGCGCAAGGCGACCGCCGCCGCGGGCGCCCCGCGCGCTGCGGCCGCTCCCGCTGCGGCGCCTGCGGTCGAGGCCGCGCCGGCGCCGGTGGTCGAGGTGGAGGCCGAGCCGGTCACCGCGCCCGCCGACACGGTTCTGGAGCCGGCCGCGGAGGCCGTCGCCGAGGCCGTGGCCGCGTCGGAGACGGTCGAGGCCGAGCCGAACGGCCGGACGCGCCGCCGCGCCACCCGCAAGGCGACCGCCCCGGCGGCCGCGGCCCCGCAGCCGGCCGCCGAGCCGCAGCCCGAGCCGGCCGCCGAGCTGCAGCCGGAGCCGCAGCCCGAGCCGGCCGCCGCAGCAGAGCCGGAGCCGCAGCCCGAGCCGCAGCCGGAGCCCGCTCCGGCCGAGGCCGAGGCCCCCGCGGCCGCACCGGCCCGTCCCCGGCGCCGCGCCGTCCGCAAGGCCACCTCGCCCGCCGGCTCGCCGGCCGGCGCGGAGGCGGCGGTGGTCGTCGTCGAGACGGCCCCGTCGGAGCCCGCCCCGGCGGCCGCTGCCGAGCCCGAGTCCCAGGCCCCGGCGGAAGAGACGGCCCCGGCCAAGAAGACGGCCCGCAAGACGGCCGCCAAGAAGGCCCCGGCGAAGAAGGCCGCCGCGAAGAAGACGACGACGGCCAAGAAGACCGCCGCCAAGAAGACGGCGACGGCAGCGAAGAAGACGACGGCGAAGAAGGCGACCAAGAAGACCGCGGCGGCGGAGCAGACCGCTCTCGCCACCGACACGGACGCCTGACCCGCCCGGGTCGCACGAACAACGGACCGCCCCGGCCCCGCACCCCGCGGGACCGGGGCGGTCCCGTACCCGCGGAAGGAGACGGCCCGCGGGCGCCGTGCCCGGGGAGCTGCGCCGGGCACCCGCCGCCGCAGCGGGACCCGGTTTGACCTCTTAAACCCGGGACCGTAACCTTGACCGTCGGCGTGTCTACGTGCGCGCCAGCCACTGAGCACCTCACCTCCCGGGCCGCTGCGCGGTCCGGGGGAGGCCGGTCCGCGTTCTGCGGGAGACGGCTGGCTTCAGGGGTTCCCATCGAGCGAGAGAGAGATCCGCGTGTACGCCATCGTGCGCAGCGGTGGTCGCCAGCACAAGGTTGCTGTCGGCGACATCGTTGAGGTTGACAAGATTTCCACTGCCAAGGCTGGCGACACGGTCGAGCTCTCGACCCTGCTCGTTGTCGACGGCGACGCCGTGACCAGCGACCCGTGGGTCCTGGCGGGCATCAAGGTCCAGGCCGAGGTCGTGGACCACACCAAGGGCGCCAAGATCGACATCCTGCGCTACAAGAACAAGACCGGCTACCGCCGTCGCCAGGGTCACCGTCAGCAGTACACGGCGATCAAGGTCACGTCCATCCCGTCGGCCGCGAAGTAAAGAGGGACTGAGCAATGGCACACAAGAAGGGCGCATCGTCCACCCGGAACGGTCGCGACTCCAATGCCCAGCGGCTCGGCGTGAAGCGCTTCGGCGGTCAGGTCGTTTCCGCTGGTGAGATCCTCGTCCGCCAGCGCGGCACGCACTTCCACCCGGGCGCCGGTGTCGGCCGTGGTGGCGACGACACGCTGTTCGCCCTGCAGGCCGGCGCGGTGCAGTTCGGCACCCACCGTGGCCGCAAGGTCGTGAACATCGTTCCGGCCGCCTGATCCAGCTCCTGCTGATCAAGCGTTCGTAACTTACCGAGGGCGGATCCCAGCTCTTCCCGGCAGGCGCCGGGAAGAGAGGTCCGCCCTCGGCGCGTTTGCACGTACACACGTTTAATGGGACAGCAAGGCCTGTCCGGGACATCCCGTCTGTATCTGGAGGAACACCATGACCACCTTCGTGGACCGCGTCGAGCTGCATGTCGCCGCGGGTAACGGAGGCCACGGCTGCGCCTCCGTGCACCGGGAGAAGTTCAAGCCGCTCGGCGGCCCCGACGGCGGCAACGGCGGGCGCGGCGGCGACGTCGTCCTCGTCGTGGACCAGTCGGTGACGACGCTGCTGGACTACCACCACAGCCCGCACCGCAAGGCCACCAACGGCAAGCCCGGCGAGGGCGGCAACCGCTCCGGCAAGGACGGCCAGGACCTCGTCCTGCCCGTTCCGGACGGCACGGTCGTCCTCGACAAGCAGGGCAACGTCCTCGCCGACCTCGTCGGCCAGGGCACCACGTACGTCGCCGCCGAGGGCGGCCGCGGCGGCCTCGGCAACGCGGCGCTCGCCTCCGCCCGCCGCAAGGCTCCCGGCTTCGCGCTCCTCGGCGTGCCCGGCGCCGCCGGCGACATCGTCCTGGAGCTGAAGACCGTCGCGGACGTGGCCCTCGTCGGCTTCCCGAGCGCCGGCAAGTCCTCGCTGATCTCGGTGCTCTCCGCCGCCAAGCCGAAGATCGCCGACTACCCGTTCACCACGCTCGTCCCGAACCTGGGCGTCGTCACCGCCGGCTCGACCGTGTACACGATCGCCGACGTCCCCGGCCTCATCCCGGGCGCCAGCCAGGGCAAGGGCCTGGGCCTTGAGTTCCTGCGGCACGTCGAGCGCTGCTCCGTCCTGGTGCACGTCCTGGACACGGCCACGCTGGAGTCCGACCGCGATCCGGTCTCCGACCTCGACGTCATCGAGGAGGAGCTCAAGCAGTACGGCGGCGGCCTGGAGAACCGGCCGCGCCTCGTCGTCCTCAACAAGGTCGACATCCCGGACGGCAAGGACCTGGCCGACATGATCCGGCCCGACCTGGAGGCCCGCGGCTACAAGGTCTTCGAGGTGTCCGCGGTCGCCCGCACCGGCCTGAAGGAGCTCTCCTACTTCCTTGCGGAGGTCGTCGCGAAGGCGCGCGCCCGCAAGCCGAAGCAGGAGGCGACCCGCATCGTCATCCGTCCGAAGGCCGTCGACGAGACCGGCTTCACCGTCACCTTCGACGAGGCGGAGGGCGTCTACCGGGTGCGCGGCGAGAAGCCGGAGCGCTGGGTCCGCCAGACCGACTTCAACAACGACGAGGCCGTCGGCTACCTCGCCGACCGCCTCAACCGCCTCGGTGTCGAGGACGAGCTGCTGAAGGTCGGCGCCCGCGCCGGCGACGGCGTCGCCATCGGCTCCGACGAGAACGCGGTCGTCTTCGACTGGGAGCCGTCCATGATGGCCGGCGCCGAGATGCTGGGCCGCCGCGGTGAGGACCACCGCATGGAGGCTCCGCGTCCGGCCGCGCAGCGCCGCAAGGAGCGCGACGCCCGCCGTGGCGACTCCGCGCAGAACGAATACGACGAATTCCGTCCGTTCTGACCTGAATCATGCGGTCGACGGGCGCATCGGGCGGCGGAGTTGAAGGGATGTTTACCCGGGTCGCCTAGGATCCACGGGGTGAGCAGCACCCACCCCCCCAGTGTCTCCGTCGTCGTGATCGCCTACAACGACGCCGGGCTCGTGGGCGAAGCCGTCACCTCGGCTCTCGCCCAGGGCCCGGTCGTGGCCGAGGTCATCGCCGTCAACGACGCCTCGGCCGACGGCACCGCGGAGGTGCTGGACGGCCTGGCCGCCGTCCACCCGCGCCTGAAGGTCGTCCACCGCACCGAGAACAGCGGCGGCTGCGGCACCCCCCGCAACGACGGGATCGCCGCCGCAACCTCGCCGTACGTGCTGTTCCTCGACAGCGACGACGTCCTGCCGCCCGGCGCGGCCGAGGCCCTCGTCAGCGCCGCCGAGGAGCACCGCGCGCCGGTGGCCGTCGGTGCCTGCGTGCGCAGGGAGCTGCCCCAGCACCACGACACGCCCTGGGTGCCGGGCCTGTACCGGCACGGCGAGGTCGTCGACCGGCCGGCCGACCGGCCCGAGCTGGTCCGCGACACCCTCTGCGTCAACAAGCTGTACGAGCGCTCCTTCCTGGAGAAGCACGGCATCCGCTTCCCCGACGGCCGGTTCACCTACGAGGACTTCGTCTTCACCGCCCGCGTCCTCGCCGCAGCCCCCCGCATCGCGGTCGTCGGGGACCTCGTCTACGTGTGGCACGTCCGCCGCGGCGCCGCCCAGGTGTCGATCTCCCTGGACCGCAAGGACGTCTCCAACTGGCGCTCCCGCATCGAGGCCCACCGCACCGCCGCCCGGATCCTCGCCGAGGCGTCCCCGGAGCTCGGCCTCGCCAGCCAGGTGAAGTTCCTGGAGTACGACCTGCGCATGTACCTGCGCGAACTCGGCAGCGACCCCGGTTACCGGGCCGACTGGTGGGCCCTGACGCGCGACTACCTGGCAGGGTTCGACGAGGCCGCCGTCGAGGCCGCCGGGGCGCACGCCCGCTGGATCGTCCGCGTCCTGCGCGCCGCCGACGCCCCGCCCGCCGACCTGGAGCGGCTGACCCGCTTCGCCGCCGAACCGCCGCGGCTGCTGCCCCCGTACGCAACCGGCCCCGGCGGCCGGCCCGTGTGGAGCGACGCCCTCCCCGTCGAGCTGAACGGACTGGAGGAGCTGCCCCCCGCCGCACTGCCCGTCACCGTCGAGGCGGGCGCCGGCGCCGGCGCCGCCGGGCTGCGGATCCGGGTGCACGACCTGTACGGGCGGCTCGCCGAGGCCGGGCCGCGCACCGTCCGGCTGCGGTTCGTGCCGCGCTCCGGCGGCGAGCCCCTCCTCGACCGGCCGGTCGACCTGCGCCCCACCGCCGACGGCGGCGGCTGGACCTGCGACGTCCCCTTCCCGCTGACCGCGGTCGCCTCCGCCGGGCGCCGGCAGGGCCGCCGCGGCATGCAGGCCTGGGGCGTCGAGATCGACGTCGCCTTCGCAGACGGCACCGTCCTGGCGACCGCGCCGCGCCCCCTCGACGCGCTGCTGCGCCGCAGGGCGCTGCTCAGCAGCAGGTACGGTGTGCTGCTGGCGCAGCCGTACCGCACCGCCGGGGGTTCCCTGGCCCTGCGGCTCGCGCCGGGAGCCGCGGGCGCGCTGAGCTTCGTACGCAACCGCCTCCACCGGGCCCGCGCGGGCCGCGCGGCGGGATGACGCGGGCGGCGGCCCCGAAGGCCGCCGCCCGGACCCACGGAATGCACTCGGGAGAAACGCATGACTTTTCTGATCACCGGCGGCGCCGGCTACATCGGCTCGCACGTCGTCCGCGCGATGCTGCTCGCGGGTGAGCAGGTCGTCGTCCTCGACGACCTGTCCACCGGCAACGAGGACCGCGTCCCGGAGGGCGTCCCGCTGGTGATCGGCTCGGTCCTGGACCGCCTCGTCCTCGACGAGGTGATCCGCAAGCACAAGATCACCGGCGTGGTGCACCTGGCCGGCAAGAAGCAGGTCGGCGAGTCCGTCGAGAAGCCGCTGTACTACTACCACGAGAACGTGGAGGGCCTGCAGGTCCTGCTCGGCGCGGTCGCCGCGGCCGGCGTCCGGAACGTCCTGTTCTCCTCCTCCGCCTCCGTGTACGGCATGCCGGACGTGGACCTCGTCACCGAGGAGACCCCGTGCGCGCCGCTGAGCCCGTACGGCGAGACCAAGCTGGCCGGCGAATGGCTGATCCGCGCGGCCGGCCGGGCGCACGGCATCGCGACGGCCTGCCTGCGCTACTTCAACGTGGCGGGCGCGGCCACCCCGGAGCTCGCCGACACCGGCGTGTTCAACCTCGTCCCGATGGTCTTCGAGCGCTTCGACAAGGGCGAGGGCGCCCGCATCTTCGGTGACGACTACCCCACCCCGGACGGCACCTGCATCCGCGACTACATCCACGTCGAGGACCTGGCCGAGGCGCACGTCGCCGCGGCCCGGAAGCTGCGCGAATGGGCGGACGCGGGCGAGTACCGCGACCTGACGGTCAACATCGGCCGCGGCGAGGGCGTCTCCGTGCGCGAGATGGCCACCCTGCTCAACGAGGGCACGGGCCACTCCTACGAGCCGGTCGTCGTGCCGCGCCGCCCCGGCGACCCGGCGAAGGTCGTCGCCTCCGCCGACCGCATCCACGCCGAGCTGGGCTGGAAGGCGAAGCACGACGTCCGCGACATGATCACCTCGGCGTGGGCGGGCTGGGAGGCCAACCGCGGCAAGGCCGGGCACACGTCGGAGCGCTGAGGGACCACCCGTCCCGGCCCGTGACACGGCGGAGCCGCCCGCCCCGGTCCTCCGGGGCGGGCGGCTCCGTCAGCCGGCAGGGCGCGGTCAGCGCTCCAGGAACGCGAACAGCCGCTCCCACCGGTCGGTGATCTCGGCGGCGGAGTAGCGCCGCACCTCCCGGAAGGCCCGGTCGCCGAGGCGGTCGCGCAGCTCCCGGTCCGTCATCAGCGCGTCCAGGTGCCCGGCCAGCTCCATCGTGTTGCCCAGCCGCGCCAGCAGCCCGTCCTCACCGTGCTCGACGATCTCGCGCACGCCGGGCGCGCAGTCGAACGCGACGACCGGCAGCCCCGCGGCCATCGCCTCCAGCAGGGTGATCGGGAAGCCCTCGGCGCGCGAGGCCTGCGCGAACACCGAGGCCCCGCGCAGCGCGCCCAGCACGTCGTCGGTGCTTCCCGCCCACTCCACGGAGCCGGACACCCCGAGGGAGGCTGCGTGCTCCCGCAGCCGCGCCTCCTCGACGCCCGCGCCGTGGATCCGCAGGATCCAGTCCGGGTGCAGGGGAGCCGCCTCCGCCCAGGCGTCGAGCAGCAGGTCCACGCCCTTCTCGAAGGCGAGGCGGCCCACGCTCACGACGACCTTCTCCGAGCGCGGAGCGGGGGAGTCCGGCATGAACGGCAGCGGGTTCGGCATGCTGGAGACGTTCTCCATGCCGGCCCGGATCCACAGGTCCGCGTCCTCCGGGGTGAGCACCAGCAGCCGGTCGACGTCGCGGTAGTGGCGGCGGACCCGCTCGCCGCGGGTCGACTTCTGGCTGGCCTCGAACGACTCGTGGCTCATGCCGATGACGGACAGCCCCTTGGTGTCGGCGAGCGCGACCCACTCCATCGCCCACACCTGCGTGACGATCACGACGCCGCCGGGGCGGGCCTCCCGCAGCAGGGTGCTCAGCTGCTCCGCCTTCTGCTGCATCAGCGCCCGCCGGGCTGCCTGGCGGCGCCTTTCGGGCGCGTTCAGCCGGCCCTTGATGCCGCGCAGGCGGCGGGCCTGCGGCGGGTGGGCGTCGTACAGGGTGGTCACCGCGTACGGCAGGTCCTGCGGCAGCCTCTGCCGGAGCTCCTCGGCGACGGGCGCGATGCCGACGAGGTGCACGCGGTGGCCGCGGTCGGTGAAGAGCCGGGCCATCTGGTGCGACCAGGTCGTCACCCCGCCGATCTCGTCGACGCTGTTGGAGACGATGAAGACGTCGCGGCCGCCGCGCTGTTCGAGGTCCGCTGCGGTCCCGGCGGTCTGCTGGCTCACTTTCCGCTCCTGGTGAAGAACTTCTCGACGATCCGGCGGGCTGCGTCGCCGCGGTCGTACTCGCCGAACTCGGTGAGGAAGCGCTGGCGCGCCTCCGCGTACTTGGCGTCCGCCTCGTCGAAGGCGGCGACGGCCTGGAAGAGCTCCTCGGGCGTGGCCACGACCGGGCCGGGGGCCTTCTCCTTCAGGTCGAAGTACGTGCCGCGGATGTCGCCCGCGTAGCTGTCGTAGTCGTACGCGAAGAACAGCATCGGCCGGTCCAGGACCGCGTAGTCGAACATCACGGACGAGTAGTCGGTGATCAGCCCGTCCGCGAGGGCCAGCAGCGGGGTGATGTCGTGGTGCCGGGACACGTCGACGACGCGGCCCGCGACCGACGGCGGCAGGGAGACGCTGTTGAGGTAGTGCGTGCGCACCAGCAGGGTGAAGCGGTCGCCGAGGCGGTCCGCGAACTCCTCCACGTCGAAGGGGAACGCGAACCCCTCGACGGCGCCCTCCGCGTTGGCCCGGAAGGTCGGCGCGTACAGCAGCACCCGCTTGTCCGGGTCGATGCCCAGCTCGGCGGCGAGCGGACCGCGGACCCGCTCCCCGCTCTGCGCCTCGGCGCGGTGCGCCTCCACGAGGGCGTCGTTGCGCGGGTAGCCGGCGCGCAGCAGGACCTCGTCGCGCAGGCGGAAGCCCTTGGCGAGGGTGCGGACGTCGTGCTCGGAGCGGACGAGGAAGTGGTCGAAGCGGTCCACGGCCGCCTGGAAGCGGTCCTGGGCGGCGCGGCCCTGCGCCTTGGTGCGCGGCTCGTGGAAGCCCATCCGCTTGAGGGCCGAGCCGTGCCAGGTCTGGATGTAGGTGGTGCCCTCGCGCTTGGCCAGGGCGAGGGGGAAGCCCTGGTTGTCGATCCAGAACTCGGCCTGGGCGAGCGCGCGCAGGTACTGCCAGCTCCAGCGCTTGACCAGGGTGGCCTCCTTCGGGAAGCCGGTCGGCTTGGCGCCCGCGTAGGACCAGACCGCCTCGAAGGGGACGCCCTGGCGGACCATCTCCTCGTAGATCGCCTTGGGGCTGTCGCTGTACTGCTTGCCCATGTGGCTCTCGAAGACGACGAGGCCCTTCTTGACGGGCAGCTTCGAGAAGACCTCGTGGTAGACGCGGACCTTCTGCTCGCCCGAGCCGAGGTTCCGGCGGGCGCGCAGGGCCTTGCGCAGGCCGCGCTTGACGACGCCGGCGGCCTTGCCGTGCATGGCGCCGGTGATGAGGGCCTGGGTGCGGACGGCGGCGGGGCCCTCGGCGGTCAGGACGTAGGAGAGGTTGCCCTTCTTGGTGACCTCGGGCTCGAAGCGGTCGGAGACGAGCCGGGTCAGGCGGGGGCGGACCCGCAGGCGGGCCGCCGCGTCGAGGTCGAGGCCGGCGGTGGAGACGCGGGTGACGATGCGCTCACCGCCGGCGTCGAGGCGCAGGCGGACGTCCCAGACGGCGTCGACGATGCCGAGGGGGCGCACGGTGCCGGCGATGTCGGCGGTGGCGGTCCACTCGATCGTGTCACCGGCGTGTCGGACGGTTGCCGCCGGGAAGCTGAAGGAGCGGACGCCGATCTGCCGGCGGGCGCGCAGCTCCAGCACCGCGGAGAGCTTCGCGTCGGGGCCGATGCGGCGCAGCGGGTTCACGATCGATCCGGAGAGGGTGACGGTGCCGCGGCCGTCGTCCTCGTAGGAGGTGAGGCGGTTGCCGAGGGTGAGGCCCGTGAGCGGGGTGGTGTGGAAGCCCTGCCCGGTGACGTCCAGTATCCGGCGGGCCTCGGTGTCGGCCGGGTCGTCGATGTGGTCCGCGCACCAGTAGACGCGGCCGTCGCGCTCGGCGAGGGGTGAGGTCAGCCGGCCCTTGTTGACCATGGCGTCGGCGGCCGGGAGGAGGTTGTCCCAGTCCTCCTTGCCCAGCAGGTAGGCGCAGATCGCCTGGAGGTGGGTGACGTGCTCGTACGCGGCGGGGTCGATGGTGGCCAGGTAGCCGTTGGCCAGGCGGGCGAACTCCTGCCGGTAGGCGTCGCCGAGCAGCGGCAGGTCGCGCAGGTGCAGCACGAGGTCGTGCTTGAGGAACTTGGCGTCCTTCGCGGTCTTGATGTCGGTGTAGCCCTTGGAGGCCAGCAGCTCGTCGACCCGGCGGTGGATCTCCATGCGGTGCACGAAGTTGGCGATCTCGTGGCGCCGGTTGCTGATCGACTTCGAGGCGGCCTTCTCGACCACGTTCCAGCGGTAGACCTGGTTCGGGATCAGGGTGATGCGGCGGGCGGCGACGTACGCCTGCGCGGAGAACAGCAGGTCCTCGTAGTGGATGCCGACGGGGAACTCCAGGCCCTGCTCCAGCAGGAAGGAGCGCCGGTAGCACTTGTTCGTCGACAGCGTGTCGTAGACCAGCAGGTCGGGGAACTCGGTGATCGACTCCAGGGTGCGGGTGCGGGAGTAGATCCAGGGGTACCACTCGGTGGTCTTGCCCCAGCGGTTGTCGAGGTGCACGCGCACGCACATGCCGGAGACCAGGTCGGATCCGGTCCGCTCGGCCGCGTCCAGCATGTTGCGGCAGGCGTTCCGCTCCAGCACGTCGTCGCTGTCGAGGAACATCACGTACGTGCCGGCGGCCTGCCGGATGCCGTGGTTGCGGGGGGCTCCGCAGCCGCCGCTGTTCTCGGGCAGCCGGAAGGCGCGGACCCGGCCGGGGTGGGCGGCTTCGAGCTCCTGTGCGACCGCGTACGACCGGTCCTTGCTGCAGTCGTCGACGATCACGACTTCGACCCCGTGCAGCGTCTGGTCCAAAACCGACCGGACGGCTGTCGGCAGACGCTCTTCGTCGTTGTAGACGATGACGACCACGGAGACGTCAGGCACGTGCACCTCGATCCCTTCGTTCCATTCCGCTTAACCCGTCAAAGCTACCGTGTGCCGCAGGGATCTCAGGCAGGCCGACCCTCGGCGTGCATACTTTTGAGGAAAGGCGAGTGGCTGGTCCGGTGGTCGTCCCATCACCCGTTCGGACCCCCGCAGGAAGTGTTCATGACGAAGCTGTCCGTAGTGGTTCCCTGCTACAACGAAGAAGCCGTGATCGACAGCTTCGACCGGGAGATCCGCAGAGTGCTGGACTCCCTGACGGTCGAGTACGAGGTCTGCTACGTCGACGACGGCAGCCGCGACGGCACCCTCGGCAAACTCCGCAAGATCGCGGCCGAATACGCGGACCGCACCCGCTACGTCTCCTTCAGCCGGAACTTCGGCAAGGAGGCCGGCATGCTCGCCGGCCTGCGCGAGGCCTCCGGCGACGCCGTCGTGATCATGGACGCGGACCTCCAGCACCCGCCGGAGCTCATCGCCACCATGCTCGACTACCACCGGCAGGGCCACGACCAGATCATCGCCCGCCGCACACGCGAGGGCGACAAGAAGCTCCGCTCCGCCCTCAGCCGCCTCTACTACCGCGGCGTCAACCGCTGGGTGGACGTCGAACTCACGGACGGTGTGGGCGACTTCCGGATGCTCTCGCGGTCCGCCGTCGACGCGCTGCTGTCGCTGCCGGAGTACAACCGCTTCTCCAAGGGCCTGTTCTCCTGGATCGGCTTCGACACCGTCCACTTCGACTACCGCAACGCCCGCCGGGAGGCCGGCGAGACCAAGTGGAAGTTCGGCTCCCTGCTGAACTACGCCATGGACGGGCTGATCTCCTTCAACAACCGGCCCCTGCGCATCGGCATCTGGGCGGGCGCGTCGCTCGTGGCGCTGACCGCCGTGTACGCCCTGTGGGTGGCGGCCGCGGCCATGACGCGCGGGGTGGACGCGCCCGGCTACGTCACCCTCGTCGCGATCATCGTGGGCATCGGCGGCGTACAGATGGTCATGCTGGGGCTGATCGGCGAGTACATCGGGCGCATCTACTACGAGACCAAGCGCCGCCCCCACTTCCTGGTGAAGGAGTCCCACGGCGCCGACGTCCGGCCGCGCCCGGCCGCTGCCGCCGCGGCCGCCGCGGTGCTGCGCGCCGAGCGCGAGCGCGGCGGACCCGCGGCGGCCGGACCGGCGCCCGTCACCGCGGACGGGGAGGTGCCCCGGACGTGAAGGAGCAGCTCGGCCAGGTCTTCCGCTTCGCGCTCGTCGGCGCCGTCAACACCGGCACCTTCTTCGGCATCTACCTGCTGCTGCACCCGTGGATGCCGTACTTCCTCGCCTACACCCTGGCCTTCCTGCTGGCGATGGTCGGCTCGTTCTTCATGAACACCTACTTCACCTACCGGACCCGGCCGACCTGGAAGAAGTTCCTCCTCTTCCCGCTGACGAACGTCACCAACTACGTGATCCAGTCGGCGGGCCTCTACGCCCTCGTGGCCTGGGCGGGGATGGACACCCGGATCGCCCCCCTCGTCGCGGCCGTCGCCGCCATCCCCTTCACCTTCCTGCTCTCCCGGAAGATCCTCGTCCCCGGCGGCAGCGCCGCCGCCGGGCAGCGGGAGCCGGCCGGCAGCTGCCCCGGGCCCCGCTGACGCCGCGGACCGCGGCGCGGCCGGAGGCCGCCGTCCACCCTCCGAAACCCCGGAGCGGCGGCCTCCGGGCACCCCGTAGATTGAGATGACAGACGTACCGGCAAGGCGAGGGGCAAGGGGACACACGTGTCAGCGGCAAGGCAGGGCGTCGTCGACGCCCGCAGGATCGTGGTCAAGGTCGGCTCCTCCTCCCTGACCACCGCGGCCGGCGGACTGGACGCCGACCGGGTGGACGCACTGGTCGACGTACTGGCCAAGGCCCGCAGCGGCGGCGAGAAGGAGATCGTCCTCGTCTCCAGCGGCGCCATCGCCGCCGGCCTCGCCCCGCTCGGCCTGCGCCGCCGCCCCACCGACCTCGCCCGGCAGCAGGCCGCCGCCAGCGTCGGCCAGGGCCTCCTCGTCGCCCGCTACACCGCCTCATTCGCCCGCTACGGCGTCCGCGTCGGACAGGTCCTGCTCACCACCGACGACACCAGCCGGCGCGCGCACTACCGCAACGCCTACCGCACGCTCGACCAGCTCCTCGCGATGGGCGCCCTGCCGGTCGTCAACGAGAACGACACCGTCGCCACGGACGAGATCCGCTTCGGCGACAACGACCGCCTCGCCGCGCTCGTCGCCCACCTCGTCCGCGCCGACCTGCTCGTCCTCCTCTCCGACGTCGACGGCCTCTACGACGGCGACCCCTCGCTGCCCGGCACCAGCCGCATCGAGGAGGTCCGCGGCCCGCAGGACATCGCGCACGTCTCCATCGGCAGCGCCGGCAAGGCCGGCGTGGGCACCGGCGGCATGGTCACCAAGGTCGAGGCCGCGCGGATCGCCGCCGCAGCGGGCATCCCCGTCGTCCTCACCTCCGCCAGCCACGCCGCCGACGCGCTCGCCGGCCGAGAGACCGGCACCCACTTCCACGCCACCGGCCGCCGCTCCGCCGACCGGCTGCTCTGGCTCCAGCACGCCTCCACGCCCCAGGGGCACCTCGTCCTCGACGAGGGCGCCGTACGCGCCGTCACCGAGCGCGGCAGCTCCCTGCTGCCCGCCGGCATCGCCGCCGTCGAGGGCGACTTCACCGCAGGCGACCCGGTCGAGCTGCGGGCGCCCGACGGGCGGGCCGTCGCGCGCGGCCTCGTCAACTTCGACGCGAAGGAACTGCCGCGGCTCCTCGGCCGCTCGACCCGCGAACTTGCCCGGGAACTCGGTCCCGAGTACGAGCGCGAGGTCATCCACAGGGACGATCTGGTCCTGCTGCAGGGCTGAGGTTCGGCAAAACAGCCGCGCGGCGGCCCGCGGGCTGGTCAACTGTGAAAGGCCCGACAACGCGTGGTGCAGACAGGAGGCGGCTGGTGAGACGAGCGCTGACCAGCATCAACGGCGGCGGGGACGAGCCGGCCGAGGCCTCCCGCCTCTGGCACGTCACCCTGAGCGTCTCCGGCAAGCCGGCGCCGCTGTCCGAGGTGCGGCGCGGCCTGGAGCAGCTGGCCCACGACCACCCCTTCCTGCTGACCAGCAGATACGCCGACGACCACGCCGAGATCCGGTACTGGGAGGAGGCCCGCGACCTCCACGACGCGGCGGCCGTCGCCCTGCGGCTGTGGGGCGAGCACCGCTCCACGGCCCGGCTCCCCCCGTGGGAGATCGTCGGCCTGGAGGTCATCGACCGGGCGACCTACCACCTCCGCGTCGCGGAGGGCTACGGGCCGCCGCCCGCGCACCCGGTGGGCGTCCATCCGTACTGAGCCCACCGCCCGCCGCCCCCGCCCGCCGCCCGCCGCACGGGCCTGGGCGGCGGCGGGTGCACGGCTTTCGGGTGCGGGCGGGCCGGCCTCCTGGGCCCCGCGTCTCGCGGGGTGGGAAGGCCGGCCGGGCGGGCCGCGCCGGGGACTACCCTGGGCGGCATGACCTCGCTCGATGCCACGACCTCGCCCGTCCTCGCCGCCGCACGCCGCGCCCGCACCGCCGCCGCGGCCGTCGCCCCGCTCCCGCGGTCCGCCAAGGACACCGCGCTCCTGGCCGTTGCGGACGCCCTGGAGGCCCGTACCGCCGAGATCACCGCCGCGAACGCCGTCGACACCGACAAGGCGCGCGCCGCCGGCACCAGCGAGACCGTCATCGACCGCCTCACCCTCACCCCGGAGCGGATCCGCGCCATCGCCTCCGACGTCCGCGACGTCGCCGCCCTCCCCGACCCCGTCGGTGAGGTCGTCCGCGGCTCCACCCTCCCCAACGGCATCGACCTGCGGCAGATCCGCGTCCCCCTCGGCGTCGTCGGCATCATCTACGAGGCCCGCCCCAACGTCACCGTCGACGCCGCCGCGCTCTGCCTCAAGTCCGGCAACGCCGTCCTGCTGCGCGGCAGCTCCTCCGCCTACGCCTCCAACACCGCGCTCGTCGCCATCCTCCGCGACGCCGTGGAGTCCGCCGGCCTGCCCGCCGACGCGGTCCAGCTCGTCCCCGGCGAGTCCCGCGACTCCGTCCGCGAGCTGATGCGCGCCCGCGGGCTCGTCGACGTCCTCATCCCGCGCGGCGGCGCCTCCCTCATCAAGACCGTCGTGGAGGAGTCCACCGTCCCGGTCATCGAGACCGGGACCGGCAACTGCCACGTCTACGTCGACGCGCAGGCCGACCTCGACACGGCCGTGGAGATCCTCGTCAACTCCAAGGCGCAGCGCCCCTCCGTCTGCAACGCCGCCGAGACCCTCCTCGTCCACCGCGACATCGCCGACGCCTTCCTGCCGCGCGCCCTCGACGCCCTCGCCGACGCCGGCGTCACCGTCCACGGCGACGCGCGGGTGCTCGCCGCCGCCGAGGACTCGAAGGTCACCGCCGTGGCCGCCACCGACGAAGACTGGGCTGCCGAGTACCTCTCCTACGACATCGCCGCCGGCGTCGTCGACTCCCTCGACGCCGCCGTCGACCACATCCGCCGCTGGACCTCCGGGCACACCGAGGCGATCGTCACCACCTCGCAGGCCGCCGCCCGCCGCTTCACCCAGCTGGTCGACTCCACCACCGTCGCCGTGAACGCCTCCACCCGGTTTACGGACGGCGGCCAGTTCGGCTTCGGCGCCGAGATCGGCATCTCCACCCAGAAGCTGCACGCACGGGGCCCGATGGGCCTGCCCGAGCTGACCTCCACCAAGTACATCGTCACCGGCGACGGCCACGTGCGGTAACCGTCCGGTGGACACGGGGTGGCCGGATTTCCGCGGACACCCTGCCCAAACCCGCCCCCCAGGTCTACGCTGGTCCCGTGCCGGACGACGTGGGGGGCAGGTACCCGGACGACGGGGAGCCCGACGACGACCGCGGAGGCGTTGAGTTCGACTTCGCCGCCGTGGTGCTCGACGAGGACTTCGTCCGGAGCGCGGAGATCCACGAACCCAGCGCCGCCGAGCGGCAGCGGGCCGCCGACCGCGCCCGCGCCGAGGCTGAGGCCGCGCGGGCCGTCGCGGGCGGCTGGACCTCCGACGACGACCACGACGGGTACGGCTACGGCCGCCCCGGCGGCTACGGCATCGACGAGCCCGGCTGGGAGCACCATTACGCCCACGGCTACCCCGAAGGGCCCTATGGCGCCTACGGCGGCAGCCTCCGCCCCTACCGGGGCCGCTCCCCGTGGCTCCGGCCCGTCGCCTGGGTCCTCGCCTTCGTGATGGGCCTCGGCATGGTCGCGCTCGCCTTCAGCGCCGTCTACCGCAGCGCCGCCGGCGGCTCCGAGCCCGCCCCGGCCCCCTCCAGCACGCCGCTGAGGGAAGTCACCGGCGCCGGGGCGTTTATGGAACCCGTCGGCCGCCAACCCTGAAGGTACGGCCCCGATCCGTCCACGCGGGCAGGGGGCTTCTCTGAACCGGTGACAGCGGGGAGAAGCAATGGCCGCGCCGGCAGATCCACCCGACGGACCCCCCGACGGCATCGGCGGGGGCGACGACGAGCTCCGCCCGGACGAGTACCGGTCGGTGGTGTTCGACGAGGACTTCGTCCGCGCTGCCCGCCTCCAGGAGTTCTCCGCCCAGGAGCGGATGGGCGAGCACGCGCGGGCCGTCCGCAGCCGCTCCATCTGGTCCGGCGGCGGTCCGGCCAAGCCCCGGACCGGTACCCCGGGCCGCGCCGCCCGCCAGGGCATGGTGCTTGTCCTGCTCATCGCGGTGGCCTTCGCCGCAGCCGTGTACATGGGCCTGAGCAACCCCGCCGCGCCCCGGGCACAGATCAGGACCGAGCCGCTGACCAGCACCGTCGTCCCGCTGGCCCCGGCGGCCGCGGTGCCCGGGGGGCAGCCCGCCGACCTGTTCCGGCAGGGCCCGGCCGCCGAATACCGCATCGGGGCGGCCGGGATCACCATGCCGGCCGTCCGGCGCACCGCGCACTTCACCGACGGGCAGGTCGTCACCGCCCTGTCCCTCGCGAAGGACTACCTCGTGCAGTCCTCCCTCGACCCGGACGTCCTCGCGGGCACCGCCACCCGGTCGGTACGGGTGCTGCTCGACCCGGACCAGTTGGAGCAGTTCGACCGCAGCATGGCCTCGCCCTCCGGCGACGGGCGGCACGCCGCCACCGGCTGGCTCGTCCGCTTCGACCGGGGCACCGCCGCCGTCGCCGACCCGAGGGTCCGCGTCCAGGGCACGCTCGCCTTCGAGGAGGTCTCCGCGGACGTCCTGGAGGTCACCACCGACCACACCTTCGTGTACGCCGTACGGCCCGCCGCGGCGGGGCAGCCGGCCTCCGGCGAGGCCTCCCTCTTCACGGTCCGCCGCGAACTGCGCTTCCGCTTCGACCTGGAGGACCTCGCCGCCCGGCGGACGGAACTGGTGTCGGCCTACGTGCTGGCCGGACCGCAGGCCTGCTCCGCCGACCCGGCCGGCGCCTTCCGCCCGCTCCCGGCCGGCACCGGACCCACCACGGTGGGCCCGGCCGCGAGCGACCCGTACGCCGCGGGCAGGCCCCGGCGCACCGCCGGCCTGTGCGGCGTACTGGCGCCGGCCGAGCCGGCGGCGCCGCCCGTCAGCCCCGCCCCGTAGCACCCCCGGCCTCGCCGCCCGCCGCGCCCGCCGGACCGGAAGCCGCCCCGGAGCCGCCGGCGGCGCCGGTGAACTTGTCCCGCAGCCGGCCGCCCAGGTCGGCCGTCCCGCCCGCGATGTCGCCGACCAGCTTCATCAGCGGATCCCGGCTCGTGCGCACCGAGTCCGCGTAGTGGGCGGCCGACTGCCGGAAGGAGTCCGTCACCGAGGCGTCCTTGTCCTCGTCGCGCCGCGGGTAGTGGCCGTCCATGATCCGCTGGTAGTCCCGGCTCTGGGACCACTTCTTCAGCTCGGCCGCCCGCACCGTGGTGAAGGGGTGCGTCCGCGGCAGCATGTTGAGGATCTTCAGGACGGAGTCCCGCAGGTCGCCGCTCGATTCGTACTCCTCCGCCTGGGCGAGGAAGGCGTCCACGTTCATCTCGTGCAGGTGGTTGCCGCCCGCGATCTTCATCAGGCCGCGCATCGAGGCGTTCACGTCCTGCCCGACCAGCAGGCCCGCCCGGTCCGCCGACAGCTCCGACTTGCGGAACCACTCCCGCAGCGCCGTCACGATGGCGGAGATCGCCACCGTCCCCAGCGGGATCCACGCCACCTTCAGCGCGAGGTTCGTCAGGAACAGCAGCACCGTGCGGTACACCGAGTGGCCCGACAGCGCGTGCCCCACCTCGTGGCCCACGACCGCCCGCATCTCCTCCTCGTCCAGGAGCTCCACCAGGGCCGTCGTCACCACGATGATCGGCTCGTCCAGCCCGATGCACATGGCGTTCGGCTTCGGGTCCTGCTGGACGTACATCTGAGGGACCTTCTCAAGGTCAAGGATGTAGCAGGCGTCCCGGAGCATCTCGTGCAGGTGCGGGAACTGCGTCTCGCCCACCCGCACCGAGTCCGACAGGAACAGCAGCCGCAGGCTCCGCTCCGGCAGCAGGCCGCTCAGCGCCTTGAACACCGTGTCGAAGCCGCTCAGCTTCCGGAGCGCCACCAGGGCGGACCGGTCCGCCGGGTGCTCGTACGCCCGCGACGAAATGCCCTCGAACCTCCTGCGGTCGCGCGCCGGCACCTTCTCGAAAACCGTCCCGCTCATGACGCCTCCCCCTCGATCGGACCTGGATGCACGTGCGTCTATCCTCTCCAACGCCTGAGTCGGCGTGAGCGTGCCCAGGCCCCCGCATACGATGTGAGCGAGATCTCCGCCCGCTCCCCGACTCGATAGGTACCCCCTGATGAGCCTCACTTCAACCGCCCACTCCCTGGTTCTCCTCGCCTCGGAGGGGGCCGAGCAGCACGGCGGCAACCACGACAGCCTCAACCCGTACGTCACCGGCGGCGCCGCGCTCCTCATCCTGCTCCTGATGCTCTGGGTCACCACGCGCCTGAACCGCGACCGCTGAACCGCCCCGCGGGCGCGCACGCGCCCGACCCCGGTCCGCGGCAGCCGGCCGGGCCAGTAGGCTCTGCGCTCATGGGAGAGCAGGAGACGCCTACCGGCCCGGTCAAGCGCCGGCTCGGCGTGATGGGCGGGACATTCGACCCGATCCACCACGGACACCTGGTGGCCGCCAGTGAAGTGGCCGCCCTGTTCCACCTCGACGAGGTGGTCTTCGTCCCCACGGGCGAGCCCTGGCAGAAGTCGCACCGGGCCGTGTCGCCCGCCGAGGACCGCTACCTGATGACCGTCATCGCGACGGCGTCGAACCCCCAGTTCTCGGTGAGCCGCATCGACATCGACCGCGGCGGCCCGACGTACACGATCGACACCCTGCGCGACCTCAGCGCGCTCAACCAGGACGCCGACCTCTTCTTCATCACCGGCGCCGACGCCCTCGCGCAGATCCTCACCTGGCGCAACGCCGACGAGCTCTTCTCCCTCGCCCACTTCATCGGGGTGACCCGGCCCGGCCACGCCCTCTCCGACGACGGCCTGCCCGAAGGCGGAGTCTCCCTCGTCGAGGTGCCCGCCCTGGCCATCTCCTCCACCGACTGCCGCACGCGCGTGGCCCAGGGCGACCCGGTCTGGTATCTGGTGCCGGACGGTGTGGTGCGCTACATCGACAAGCGTGAGCTGTACCGGGGAGCCTGAGCTCCCGGCGACGAGAGGGGCCCGCGGTGAACGACCGACAGGAGCCGTACGACCCGTACGGAGCCCGGGAGCAGCAGCTCATCGGCTACGACGCGTACGGGCGCCCGGTGTACGGCCCCGCGTCCGCGGCTCCGCCGGCCCACCACCACGACCAGGGCCACGGGTACCCGGACCCCGGCCACGGACCGGGCCCGGCGTACGGCGCGGACCCCGGCCACGGCGCGGACCCGGCCTACGGCGGCGCCCCCTCGTACGGCGGACAGCAGCACTACCCGGCGCAGCCCCAGGAGTACGCGCCCCCGCAGTACGCCCCCCAGCAGTACCCCGCGGCCGGGGCGTACGGCCAGGACGCGCAGCAGCAGGTGCGCGAGCAGTGGATCCCGCACCAGCAGCCCGCCCCGCAGGCCGCGGCCGCCCCGGCCCCCGCAGAGCCGCGCACCGCCCAGGTCCCCGAGCCGCGCCGGGCCGGAGACGGCGCGGACGGAGGCCGTGCCGGGGACGGCGGTGACGCCACCGGCTACCGGACCGAGCAGTTCGCGTTCATCGACCAGCCGGACGAGGACTCCGAGGACGTCATCGACTGGCTCAAGTTCACCGAGAGCCGCACCGAGCGCCGCGAGGAGGCCCGCCGCCGCGGCCGCAACCGCGTCGTCGCCCTGACCGCCGTCCTCGCGCTCGTCGCCGTCGCGGGCGCCGGCTACCTCTGGTGGGCGGGCATGCTGCCCTTCCTCGGCGGGGCCGACGGCAAGGGCGGGGCCACCGCCGGTGGGCCGCAGAAACGCGACATGATCGTCGTGCACGTCCACAACACGAAGAGGGGCGGCACCTCCACCGCCCTGCTCGTCGACAACGTCACGGCCGGCCGGGGCGCCACCGTCCTGCTGCCCAACACCCTCGGCGTCACCAGGGACGACGGCACCCCCGCCCCCCTGGGCAAGGCCGTCGAGGAGGGCGGCCTCGGCGTGCGCGAGTCCCTCGACTCGGTGCTCGGCACCGGCATCGGCGGCACCTGGCGCCTGGACACCCCGTTCCTGGAGAACCTCGTCGAGCTCGTCGGCGGCATCGAGGCCGACACCGACACCGCGATCCCCGCCGACGACGCCGCCAAGGTGCCCGCCGTGGGGCAGGGCGCGAAGCAGCACCTGAGCGGCGCCATGGCCGTCGCGTACGCCACCCACCGCGCCCCCGGCGAGCCGGAGGCCGAGCAGCTGGAGCGCCTCGGGCGGGTGCTGTACGGGGTGCTGCGCAAGATCCCCGGCGATGCGGGGTCTGCCACGACGACCGTGGAGAGCATGGGCCAGATCCTCGACCCCTCCCTGAACGCCGAGACCCTCGGCGCGATGCTGGCCCGGCTCGGCGAGCACGCCAAGGAGGGGCAGTCCGCGTACCGCACGGACGTGCTCGGCGTGAAGCCCGACGGCACGCTCACCGACGAGGCCAACCGGACCGTGGTCAAGGAGGTGCTCGGCGGCAGCTTCACCGCCGCACAACCCGGTGCCGCGCCGCGCGTCGGCCTGCGGGACGCCGGCGGCGACGCCAAGGCGCAGGTCGCGGCCAAGGCCGCCCTCCTCAACGGCGGCTACACCTTCGTCGACGGCGGCAAGGCGGACCGGTCGCAGTCCGCGACGCAGGTCACCTACCAGGACGACGCCCAGCGGCCCCGGGCCGTCGAGGTCGCCAAGACGCTGGGGCTGCCGGAGACGGCAGTGAAGAAGGGCGAGAACACGGTCAACGCCGACGTCGTCGTGACGCTGGGCAGGGACTGGAAGCCCTCCTGACGCGCTCCCGACGGGGCCCGCTTGGGCCCGGCCGCCCCGCCGGAAGCACGGCGCGGGCGGCGTCGGCGGCACATGAGACCCTTGTAGGGATCTGCCCGCCGACCCGAAAGCATGGCCAGTGACCGCCACGGACCGCTCCATCGAGCTCATCACCACCGCCGCCCAGGCGGCGGCCGACCGGCTCGCGCACGACATCATCGCGTACGACGTCAGCGACGTGCTGTCGATCACCGACGCCTTCCTGCTCGCCTCGGCGCCCAACGACCGCCAGGTCAAGTCCATCGTCGACGAGATCGAGGAGCGCCTCCTCAAGGAGCTCGGCGCCAAGCCGGTGCGCCGCGAGGGCGACCGCGACGCCCGCTGGATCCTGCTGGACTACGTCGACATCGTCGTCCACGTGCAGCACAGCGAGGAGCGCGTCTTCTACGCGCTGGAGCGCCTGTGGAAGGACTGCCCCGAGATCGAGCTCCCCGAGGACGCCAAGCTGACCAAGGGCAAGGCCGAGGAGTACGCCAAGCTGCGCGAGGCGCAGGGCGACGACGACCTGGACGGTGATCTGTTCTGAGCGCGAGCACGCAGCCGGGCGAGGGCCCGGACCCGCAGCCGGCGGCCGCCGCCGGCACGGCCCCCGGGCGGCCGGCCCGGACCGGCCGGAAGATCGTCCTGTGGCGGCACGGCCAGACGGCCTGGAACCTGGAGCGCCGCTTCCAGGGCTCCACGGACATCCCGCTGACCGAGACCGGGATGGCGCAGGCCCGTCGCGCCGCCCGCCTGCTGGCCTCCCTGGGGCCGGACGCCATCGTGGCCTCCGACCTCCAGCGGGCCTCCGACACGGCCGCGGAGCTGGCTGCCGTCACGGGGCTGCCCGTGGCCCGCACGGCCGCGCTGCGCGAGACGTACGCCGGCGAGTGGCAGGGCCTGACCCACGACGAGATCCTCGCCAAGCACGGCGAGCAGTACGCCGCGTGGAAGCGCGGCGAGCCCGTGCGCCGCGGCGGCGGCGAACTGGAGACCGAGGTCGCCGACCGGGCCGCCCCGGTGGTGCTGGAACACGCCGGGCGGCTGCCGGAAGGCGGCACGCTGGTGGTGGTCAGCCACGGCGGCACCATCCGCACGACGATCGGCCGGCTGCTCGGCCTCCAGCCGCACGACTGGGAGAGCCTCGGCGGGCTCTCCAACTGCTGCTGGTCCGTCCTGGGCGAGGGCGCCCGCGGCTGGCGCCTTCTCGAGCACAACGCCGGCACGCTGCCGGAACCCGTGCTCGGCGACGACGACTGAGCTCCGCCGGGGGCCCGTCTGAGCCCGCCTCAGAGGCGCCCCCGACCCGGATTTCACTTTCCGGCTGGTCGCGGCTAAAGTTCTTCTTGTTCGCAGCGCGGAACACCGGAAACGGGGGAGCGAGGCGGAGAGCGGGGCTATAGCTCAGTTGGTAGAGCGCTTGCATGGCATGCAAGAGGTCAGGAGTTCAATTCTCCTTAGCTCCACAATCAGGATCCCGTCCCCAACAGGGGGCGGGATCCTCGCGTTTGCCCTTTGCCTGCGCTTGCTGACCTGCCGCGCGCCCGCGTGGCAGAATCGGACGGCCGGAGGGGGAGTCGACGGCCCGACGCGGGAGGGAGTCGCTGACGGATGGGTGCACACCGGCGCCGGTGCGACTGGTGCAACAACGGCACGCCGATCGTGCGGGACATGGACCCGGTCAACCCCGACTACCAGTACTGGTGCGAGGAGTGCGCCCGGGCGCTGATCATCAAGGGCGACCCCATCGAGACGTACCGCGAGCTGGAGGGCGAGCCGATCTACGGCCGGCTCCTCGACGAGCACTGCACGCTCAAGCGCTTCTACCAGTTCGCCCGAGCCTAGACACCCGAAAACGGGACAAGGGTGGACATGTCGACCCCATCGGAATCTCGTTTTTGGACCTGGCCCGGAACCGTGTAATGTTCTGGGTGTCGCCAGGGGGAACCGGCAAGGGAAACCGAGAAGGGGCCCGGCGGCAGAGAAGCAAGGGGCTATAGCTCAGTTGGTAGAGCGCTTGCATGGCATGCAAGAGGTCAGGAGTTCAATTCTCCTTAGCTCCACAGTGAGGAAGCGGGCCACCCGGATCGGGTGGCCCGCTTCTCGTCGTACGGAACGGTCGAGCGGCCGCCGGGGCCGCTGCGGTACCCTGGCGCCATGCGTGCCGTACGCCTTCTGCTTACCGAGCCGCGCTGATCAGGGCCGACCCGCGATGGTCGGCATCGGCGCGGCTCCCCCTCCTGTGCGAGGGGTTTTTTCGTTTGGGCAGGCAGAGACGGCAGAGACGATCGATGGAGCTTCCGAAGACATGAGCGAGACGAACACCCCGGCCGCCGAGGCGGCCGAGGCGCACCGTTACACGGCCGCCATGGCCGCCGACATCGAGGCACGCTGGCAGGACGTCTGGGACGCGCAGGGCACCTACGAGGCCCCGAACCCCACCGGTGACCTGGCCGGAGACGCCGAGGTCGTCGCGCGCCCGAAGAAGTTCATCATGGACATGTTCCCGTACCCCTCCGGTGCGGGCCTGCACGTCGGCCACCCGCTGGGCTACATCGCGACCGACGTCTACGCCCGCCACCAGCGGATGAGCGGCCACAACGTCCTGCACACCCTGGGCTTCGACGCCTTCGGCCTGCCGGCGGAGCAGTACGCCGTGCAGACCGGCACGCACCCGCGCGTGTCCACCGAGGCCAACATCGAGAACATGAAGAAGCAGCTGCGCCGCCTGGGCCTCGGCCACGACAAGCGCCGCTCCTTCGCCACGATCGACCCGGACTACTACAAGTGGACCCAGTGGATCTTCCTGCAGATCTACAACGCCTGGTACGACGCCGATGCGAAGAAGGCCCGGCCCATCGCCGAGCTGGTCGCCGCCTTCGAGGACGGCAGCCGCGAGGTCCCCGGCGGCCGCGCCTGGGCCGACATGACCGCCGCCGAGCGGTCCGCGGTCCTGAACGACTTCCGGCTGGCGTACGCCTCGGACGCCCCCGTGAACTGGTGCCCCGGCCTGGGCACCGTCCTGGCCAACGAGGAGGTCACCGCGGACGGCCGTTCCGAGCGCGGCAACTTCCCCGTGTTCAAGGCCAAACTGAGCCAGTGGAACATGCGGATCACCGCGTACGCCGACCGGCTGCTGGACGACCTGGACGCGCTGGACTGGCCCGAGGCCATCAAGCTGCAGCAGCGGAACTGGATCGGCCGCTCCGAGGGCGCCCGCGTCGACTTCGCCGTCGGCGCCGACACCGTCACCGTCTTCACCACCCGCCCCGACACCCTGTTCGGCGCCACCTACATGGTGCTGGCGCCCGAGCACCCGCTGGTGGAGAAGATCGTCCCGGCCGAGTGGCCCGAGGGCACCCACCAGGTGTGGACCGGCGGCTCGGCGACCCCGTCCGAGGCCGTCGACTCCTACCGCAAGCAGGCCGCCGCCAAGTCGGACGTCGAGCGGCAGGCCGAGGCCAAGGACAAGACCGGCGTCTTCACCGGCGCGTACGCCGTCAACCCGGTCAGCGGCGCCCCCGTCCCCGTCTTCATCGCCGACTACGTGCTGATGGGCTACGGCACCGGCGCGATCATGGCCGTCCCGGCGCACGACTCCCGCGACTTCGCCTTCGCGCAGGCCTTCGAGCTGCCGGTCCGCTGCGTCGTCGAGCCCTCCGACGGCCGCGACGCCGACCCCGCCGAGTGGGAGGACGCGTTCACCTCCTACGACGGCACCATCGTCAACTCGACCGGCGAGGGCATCTCCCTGGACGGCCTCGGCGTCGTCGAGGCGAAGGCCGCCGTCACCGCCTGGCTGACCGAGCGGGGCATCGGCGAGGGCACGGTCAACTTCCGCCTGCGCGACTGGCTGTTCAGCCGCCAGCGGTACTGGGGCGAGCCCTTCCCGATCGTCTACGACGAGGACGGCGTCGCGCACTCCCTGCCCGAGTCGATGCTGCCGCTGGAGCTGCCCGAGGTCGAGGACTACTCGCCGCGCACCTTCGAGCCCGACGACGCCGCCTCCCAGCCCGAGACCCCCCTGTCCCGCAACGAGGCCTGGGTCAACGTCGAGCTGGACCTGGGCGACGGCCGCGGCGTGCGCTCCTACCGGCGCGAGACCAACACCATGCCCAACTGGGCCGGCTCCTGCTGGTACGAGCTGCGCTACCTGGACCCGCACAACCGCGAGGCCCTGGTCGACCCGGAGATCGAGCGGTACTGGATGGGCCCGCGCGAGGGCGCCCCGCACGGCGGCGTCGACCTGTACGTGGGCGGCGCCGAGCACGCCGTGCTGCACCTGCTGTACGCCCGCTTCTGGTCGAAGGTGCTGTTCGACCTGGGCCACGTCTCCTCGGCGGAGCCGTTCCACAAGCTGTTCAACCAGGGCATGATCCAGGCGTACGCCTACACCGACGAGCGCGGCGTGTACGTCCCGGCGGCCGAGGTCGAGGAGCGCGACGGCGGCTACTTCTTCGAGGGCCGGCCGGTCAAGCGCGAGCACGGCAAGATGGGCAAGTCCCTCAAGAACGCCGTCACGCCCGACGAGATCTGCGAGGAGTACGGCGCGGACACCCTGCGCCTGTACGAGATGGCCATGGGGCCCTTGGACGTCTCGCGGCCGTGGGACACCCGCGCCGTGGTCGGCCAGTACCGGCTGCTGCAGCGCCTGTGGCGCAACATCGTGGACGAGGAGACGGGCGCCGTCACCGTCGTCGACGGCGAGCCGGGCGAGGACACCCTGCGCGCCCTGCACAAGGCGATCGACGGGGCCGGCGCCGACATGGCGGGCCTGCGCTTCAACACCGCCATCGCCAAGATCACGGAGCTGAACAACTTCCTGACCAAGGCGGGCCGCCCGCTGGAGCGCCCGGTCGCCGAGGCGCTGGTCCTGCTGGTCGCCCCGCTGGCCCCGCACATCGCGGAGGAGCTGTGGCACCGCCTGGGCCACACCGACTCGGTCGTGCACCAGGCCTTCCCGGTGGCCGACCCGGCGTACGTGGTGGACGAGACCGTCACGTGCGTCGTCCAGGTCAAGGGCAAGGTCAAGGCCCGCCTGGAGGTGCCGCCGGCGATCTCCGAGGCCGACCTGGAGCAGCTGGCGCTGGCCGACGCGGCGGTCGTGGCGGCCGTGGGCGGGGCCGAGATCCGCAAGGTGATCGTCCGCGCGCCCAAGCTGGTCAACATCGTCGTCTGACGGCGGTGACCTGCGTCCGGTCAGGACCGGCGGCTGAGGCCGGCCGGCCCGCCGGGCTCGGGGTCTTCCCGTACGGGCAGGTTGGGGGTTCGATGGGAACCCCCGACCTGCCCGTGGCGTTTACGGTGGAGGGGACGGAAAACGGCAGGGGAAGGGGTCCTCGTGGAGGCAGGCGCGTTGATCATCATGTTCACCTTGGTGATGCTGTTCGCCCTCCTGGGTCTCGGCGCCTGGGCCACGGTGAAGGCGGTCGGCGCGGCCAAGCGCGGGGTGGACCGGACGATCACCCAGGCCAAGCGGACCGTGGAGGACACCGCCCTCAAGGCGAAGAGCATCGGCCAGGTCGGGGTGCCCGGCTCGCTGGCCCAGCTCCGGCTGGACCTGCGGACGTCCATGCGGACCACGCAGGAGGCCCTCAGGGAGGGCTCCCGCGTCGACGCCTCGCTGAAGGAGTCGCTCGTCCTGTTCGAGCAGCTCAGTGCGCACGGGCACGCGCTGGACGACGAACTGAAGCGGCTGGAGCAGGAGCCCGACCGGGCGCGGGTCGCCGCGGCCCTGCCCGACCTGCGGGAACGGGTCGCGAAGATCACGCAGTCCGCGGACTCCCTGCGGTGGGCCGCGCGCGACCGGGCCCGCCGGTTCGCCGAGGACGACCTGTCGACCCTGTCGGCGCAGATCGAGGTCGAATCGGACGCGCTGCGGGACTACGCCTCGCGCCGGGACCCCCTGGACGACCTCGCGGAGGCCGCGGCGTCGTGGGACGCGGCGGCGGGCCCGGCGGCCGGGCCGGGAACCGGTCGGGGCGAGCAGCGGCAGGACGCCCGCGGACAGCGGGGGGATTCGCAGACTCCGGCCCTCGACGCCCCCGCGCCGGCCCCGCAGTACCCGTGGCAGAAGAGCGCCCGTCCCGAGACGACCACCTGAGACGGGGCCCGGGCTGCGGCCCGGAGACGGCCTGCGAGCACGGGCGCTTGCACCGCGTCCCCCGCGGCGGGAGGGGTCGGGCTGCCGGCCCGCCCGCTCTGGCGGTAACCTCCGCCTCATGTCCCGCCATGTCGCGATCGTCACCGATTCCACGGCCTACCTGCCCCAACCGGCCATGGCGCGGCACGGAATCACCTCCGTCCCGCTGACCGTTGTCCTCGGCGACGAGGCCCTCGAAGAGGGGACCGAGATCTCGGCGCGCAGCCTGGCCCTCGCGCTGCAGAAGCGCCGGTCCGTCACGACGTCCCGGCCGAGCCCCGAGGAGTTCGTCCGGGCCTACCGGACGGTCGCGGAGAGCGGCGCCGAAGCCATCGTGAGCCTGCACCTGTCCGCGGAGTTCTCCGGCACGTACGACGCCGCCGTGCTGGCCGCGAAGACGGCTCCCGTTCCGGTGCGCGTCGTCGACACCGGCATGGTCGCCATGGCCCTCGGCTTCTGCGCCCTGGCGGCGGCCGAGACCGCCGAGGCGGGCGGCTCCCTCGACGAGGCCGTGGCCGCCGCGGAGAAGCGGGCCGCGGACATGGCCGCGTACTTCTACGTCGACACCCTCGACTACCTCCGCCGCGGCGGCCGCATCGGCGCCGCCCAGGCCCTCCTCGGCTCGGCACTGGCCGTCAAACCGCTGCTCACCCTGGACGGCGGCCGGATCCAGATGCTGGAGAAGGTGCGCACCGCGTCCAAGGCCATCGCGCGGCTGGAGGAGTTGGCGGTCGAGCGGGCGGGCGCGGCGAGCGTCGACGTGGCCGTACACCACCTGGCCGCTCCCGAGCGGGCGGAGAAGCTGGCGCAGCGGCTGCGGGAACGCATCCCCGGACTGGTGGAACTGCACGTCAGCGAGGTCGGCGCGGTCATCGGCGCGCACACGGGGCCGGGGCTGCTGGCGGCGGTGGTCTCCCCGCGCTGACCCCGGCGGTGTACCCCGGAACGGGTGGCCCGGTTGTCCACAACGGCGGGGCCATCCACCGGAATTGAGTACTCCGGACGGGCGCGGGGAGACGTCCCTACCGTCGTGGCATGACTCTTCGCACACGCCGTACGCGCCGCCCCGGAGCCGCCTCGGGCCCGGGCCGGCCGCCCCACTCCGACCACCGGCTGCGCCACGGCCGCGGGCGGCCCCGCCGACGCGATGCCGGACACCCAGACCCGGCGGCCGTCCGCCGACGCGCCGAAGCCCTCCTCGGCGGCACCGCCCCACCGCCGCCCCCGCCCCCTCCGCCGCCGCCCGACTCCGCGGCCCCCGACGGCGCCTGGGTGGATCCGCTCGGGTCGGCGGATCGGGCCGGGTCGGCGGATCGGGCCGGGTCGGCGGACGCGGCTTGGTCGGCAGACCCGGGCGGACCGGCGGATCGGATCCGGTCGGCCGGTCCACCCGGTGCGCGGGAGCCCGGCGGCGCTGTGGATGAGGTTCCGCCTGGGGTTGCGGCACGGCCTCCGGATGAACTGCCGCCTGCGGAGTCGGCCCAGTCAGCGTATCCGGTTCGGCCGACGGGTCCTCCCTGGTCGGCAGATCCGGCCTCGTTGGCTGGGCCGCCCGGTCTGTCGGACTCCGACGGCGCCGGGGGTGCGGCTCCGCCCGGGGAAGAGGCCCCGCCCGGGGATCCGGCCCAGTCGGCCGCTTCGGCTTGGCCGGCGGCCAGGGCCTGGCAGACCGGTCCGCCCGGCGCGTCGGGGCCCCGAGGTCCCGCGGGCGCCGTCCCGCCCGCGGTTCCGGACCGGGCGGCGGATGAGGTCGGGCGTGCGGGACCCGGCGGCGCTGCGGTCCCGGGCCGGTCGGAGATCCCCCTCTGGCCCTCGGAGGCGATCGGGGCTGCGGGCGCGGTCGGGGGCGGGGAGCTTGGAGGCGCCGCGGTTCCGGGTCGGCCCGCGGATGCGGGCGGGCGCGGGGAGTCCGGCGGTACTGCGGTTCCGGGCCGACCTGCCGTTACGGGCCGACCGGAGGACGCGGTCGGCGGTGCGGAGCCTGGAGCTGCTGGGGATGCGGTCCCGTCTGCGGCTCCGGTCCGGCCTCCGGATGCGGTCGGGCACGCGGGGTCGCGCGGCGCTGCGCTTCCGACCCGGCCGTGGGATGCCCTTCGGCCTGCGGATGCGGTCGGCGGTGCGGAGAACGGCAGCCCCCCGGGTCCCGTCCGGCCGGCCGCTCCTGTCCTGAATGAGGATGCCGTCCGCGGCGGTGTGGAGAACGGCGGCGCTGGTGGTCGCGTGTGGCCGGCCGTCCCGGGCCGGTCTGCGGATGTGGTCGGGGGCGCGGAGATCGGCGGTGCTGCGGTGCCGGGTCGGCCCGGGATGCCCGGCCGGTCCTGGGCCGCGGATGCGGTCGGGCGCGCGGAGTCCGGCGGTGCTGCGGATTCTGGCCGGCCCTGGGGAGGGGGCGGGGCTGCCGAGTCGGTGCCGGGAGTCGGGCCGCCGGTGGGCGGGGAGGGCGCCGTGCACCGCGGGATGAGGTGGCTGGGGGTGCGGGAGCGGCTGCCGGTGTGGGTGCAGGCGCGGCTGGAGGTGCGGCCCCGTGCGGTGGCCGCCGTCGCGGTGGTCCTGGCGGCCGGGGTGGCGTTCGGGGCGCAGCAGTTCTGGTCGGCGCGGCCGCGGCCGGTGACGCCGCCCGCGGTGGTCGCGCCGGCAGGGGTGCCCGCCCCCTCGCCGGGCGCGGCTCCCGCCGCGCCGGCCGCTGTCGGGCCGGCTTCCCCTGTCGTGGTGGACGTCGGCGGCAAGGTCCGCGATCCGGGGCTGCGGCGGCTGCCCGCCGGCTCCCGCGTGGAGGACGCGCTCGCCGCGGCCGGGGGAGTGCTGCCGGGGACCGACACCACCGGGCTCAACCGGGCCCGTGTCCTCGTCGACGGGGAGCAGGTGCTGGCCGGGGTGCCCGCACCGGCCGCACCGTCCGGCCAAGGCGGCCCGGGCGGGCCTGCCGCCGGGCCGCTCAGCCTCGGGACGGCTACCGTCGAGCAGTTGGACGCCCTGCCCGGGGTGGGGCCGGTGCTGGCGCGCCACATCGTCGACTTCCGCACCGCCCGCGGCGGCTTCCGCTCGGTGGAGGAGCTCCGGCAGGTCAACGGCATCGGCGAGCGGCGTTTCGCCGACCTCCGGAAGCTGGTGCGGCCGTGAACCGCGGGCCGGCCGTCCGGAAGGCGTCGGGCGGCCCCGCGCCCGGCGGGGGCGCCGACCCCGAGCGGGGGCCCGCGGATCTGCGGCTGGTGGTGCCCGCGCTGGCTGCCTGGGCGGCGGCCGCGGCCGCGCTCGGCCTGCCCGGCGCGTGGACCGCCGCCGCTGTCTGCGCCGCCCTCGCGGGGGCCGGGCTGCTGCTGTGCGCCGGGTGCCGGAGCCCGGAGCGCCTGTGGCGGGCGGGGACGGCCGCCGCGCTCGCGCTGCTGTGCGCCGCGGCCGGCGCGGCCGTGGCGGGGCTGACCCGGGCCGAGGAGCGGGCCGGGCCCGTCCCCGCGCTGGCCCGGCAGCACGCCCGCGTGCTCGCCGAGGCGGCCGTGACCGCCGACCCGCGGACCGCCCGCGGGGGCAGCGGCCCGCCGCTGGTCGTGGTGGACGCCCTGCTGACCCGGGTGGGGGCGCCGGGCGGCGGGCACGTCAGGGTGGCCACACCGGTGCGCCTCCTCGCCTCCGACCCGGGGTGGGTGCGGCTGCTGCCGTCCACCCGGGTCTCCGTGGAGGGCCGGCTGGAGCCCGGCCGGGCCGGTGAGCGGGCGGTCGCCGTGCTGCGGCCGCAGACCGGCACCGGCCCCGCCGTGACCGGCCCGCCCACGGCCGTCCAGCAGGTCGCCGGTGGGCTCCGGCAGGGGCTGCGCACGGCAACCGGGGGGCTCGCCCCCGACCCGAGGGCCCTGCTGCCGGCGCTCGTCGTCGGGGACACCTCCCGGGTCCCGCCCGACTTGCACGAGGCGTTCCGGGCCACCGACCTGCTGCACCTGCTGGCCGTCTCCGGGTCCAACCTGACCGTGGTGCTGTTCCTGCTCATCGGGCCGCCCGCACGGGCCCAGCTCGCCGAACGGCGCGGACTCGCGCCCCGCCTCGGGCTCTCCCTGCGGGCGACCGCCCTCGCCGGGGCGGCGCTGGTGCTGGCGTTCATCGCCGTCTGCCGGCCCGATCCCAGCGTCCTCCGGGCCGCGGCCTGCGGGGCGATCGGCCTGCTGGCCGTCGCGACGGGCCGGCGGCGGTCGCTGCTGCCGGCGCTGGCCGCGGCCGCGCTGCTGCTCCTCCTCCACGACCCGTGGCTGGCCCGCAGCCCCGGATTCCTGCTCTCCGTCCTCGCCACCAGCGCACTGCTGACCCTCGCCCCGCGGTGGAGCCTTGCCCTACGGCGGCGCGGGATGCCGGCCCGCCCCGCGGAGGCGCTCGCCGCCGCGGCCGCCGCGCAGGCGGTGTGCGCGCCGGTGGTCGCGGTGCTGTCCGCCCGGGTCAGCCTCGTCGGGGTGCCGTGCAACCTTCTCGCGGAGTTCGCGGCCGCCCCGGCGACCGTCCTGGGTTTCGCCTCGCTGGCGGCCGCCCCGCTGTACCCGCCGGCCGCGCAGCTGCTCGCCCGGTGCGCGGCCTGGCCGGCAGGGTGGATCGCCGCAGTGGCGCGGGCGGGCGCCCGGCTGCCCGGGGCGGAACTCGCCTGGCCCGGCGGGCTCGGCGGCGGGCTGCTGCTGGCCGCAGCCGCGGGGGCCGCCGTACTGCTCGGGCCGCGGCTGGTCCGCCGGCCGTGGGCGTGCGCCGGGCTGGCGGTGCTGCTGCTCGCCGCACTGCTGCGGCCGCCGCAGCTCACCCGTACGCTCACGGGCTGGCCGCCGCCCGACTGGAGCTATGTGCAGTGCGCCGTCGGGCAGGGCGACGCCGCCGTCCTGGCCGCGGGACCCGGCACGGCCGTCGTCGTGGACGCGGGGCCCGAACCGGGGCCGGTGGACTCCTGCCTGCGCGCCCTCGGGGTGCGGAGCGTGCCGCTGCTGCTCCTGACGCACTTCCACGCCGACCACGTCGGAGGCCTCCGCGGGGTGCTGAACGGCCGGTCGGTCGGCGTGATCCAGACCACTGTGCTGGAAGAGCCCGCCGGGCAGGCCGCGTTCGTGCGGAGGACCGCCGCGGCGGCCGGCGTGCCGGTCGTGCCCGCCTGGGCGGGGGAGCACCGCCGGGCCGGGCCGCTCGAATGGCAGGTGCTCTGGCCGCCGCCCGGCGGCCCCGCGCCCGAGGGCCCCAACGACGCGAGCGTCGCCCTGCTGGTCCGCACCTCCGGGCTGACCCTGCTGCTGCTCGGGGACCTCGAACCGCCTTCCCAGCAGGCCCTGTTGGACAGCCGGCCGGACCTCGGCCCGGTGGACGTCCTCAAGGTCGCGCACCACGGCTCCGCCCACCAGGACGCCGAGCTGCACGCCCGGGTCAGGCCCCGCCTGGCGCTCATCCCGGTCGGCGCCGGGAACCGCTACGGGCATCCCGCGCCGGGCACGCTCGCCCGTCTGAGGGCGCTCGGCGCGACCGTTCTGCGGACCGACACCGACGGGTCGGTGGCCGTGGCCGGAAGCGGTCCGCGACTGCGCGCATTCCCAGCGCGACGAACGCGGCGACACGCCCATACCGGGCGTGCCCGCTCTGTTTGCCCACAACCCGGCCGCATGATCGAATGCGTTTTCGCCACAGCGGAACAAGTCCACACAGCACGGGGGTGCATCAACCATGTTCGGTCGCAGACGGGGGTCCGAGACGGCCGGGAGCGCCGGCTCGCACACATCCGCGACCCTGACGCTGCCTCACACGGCGCGCCTGCTCAGCTGCCGGGTCCTCGACACCGTGCACCAGCCGGTCCGGCGGGCGGCGTTCGAGGTGACCGACCCCATCGGCCGGCCCGTCGTCAGCGGGGAGACCGACCCGTACGGGGGGTTCACGGCGGCGGTCCCGGAGGGCGAGTACCGGCTCACCGTCACTGCGGAGGGCTACGCGCCGTTCCACGGGGCGACGCTGCTCGGGGACGCGGCGCCGGCCGGCACCGCGGAGATCATCCTCGATGCGGTGGAGCCGCCGCTGCTGCCCGCGCCCGGGCACTGGGAGATCGACCCGGGGCACTCCTCGATCGCGTTCACGGCCCGGCACATCGGCTTCGCCAGGATCCGGGGCCGGTTCACCACCTTCGCCGGCGCGGTGCGGATCGCCGACCGCATGGAGGACTCCTCCATGCACGTGATCATCGACACGGCGAGCATCGACACCGGTCTGCGGATGCGGGACGACCACCTGCGCTCCGCGGATTTCCTGGACGCCGCCCGACACCCGACGGTGGAGTTCTACAGCGAGCGGTTCATCCACCGCAGCGGCAGCCGGTGGGCCGTCGCAGGAGCCCTCACCCTGCGGGGCACGAGCCGGTCGGTGACCCTGGACACCGAGTACCTGGGGCTGGGGACGGGGATGGAGGGCGAGCCGAGGGCCGCCTGCCGGGCGACGGCCGGGCTCCACCGCGAGGACTTCGCCCTCGACTGGCAGTCCGTGCTGGCGGGCGGGGTCGCCGCCATCGGCTCCGCCGTCGACGTGGGCCTCGACGTGCAGGTCGTCCGCAAGGCCTGACCCGGGCCCCGACCCGGGCTCCGGCCGGCGCTCCGGCCCGGGGCCTACGGGGCCTCCAGCCACCCCTCGTACTCGGCGGCGAGGCCGTCCAGCGCCGAGGCGTCGAGCCGGCTCTCCGGGTCCTCGACGACCACGAGCCACTGGGCGTCCTCGGCGTCGTCCTCCCCGGCCAGGGCGTCCCGGACCAGCTGCGGCTCCTCGCCCGGCCCGAACCGCTCGACGACCTCCTCGGCCACCTCTTCGGCGGCGTCGCGGTCCGGCAGCACCAGTACATGTCGCACGTTCACGCGACCATTGTCGGGCACGGGGCGAGGGGGCCTGTCGGTGCGGCATGGGATCCTGGAGGCGATGGCCACCAGGAAGAACACCACCGACGATCCGCTCGCCCCGCTCACCCTCGCGGTGGGGCAGGAGGACCTGCTGCTCGACCGCGCCGTACGGGAGGTGGTGGCGGCTGCCCGCGCCGCCGACCCCGACACGGACGTGCGGGATCTGACGCCCGACCAGCTGCAGCCCGGCACCCTCGCCGAGCTGACCAGCCCCTCGCTGTTCTCCGAGCGCAAGGTGCTGGTCGTGCGCAACGCCCAGGACCTGTCCGCGGACACGGTCAAGGAGGTCAAGGCGTACGTCGGGGCGCCCATCGAGGACATCGCGCTCGTGCTCCTCCACGCGGGCGGCGCGAAGGGCAAGGGCCTGCTGGACGCGGCCCGCAAGGCCGGCGCCCGGGAGGTCGCCTGCCCGAAGATGGCCAAGGCGGCGGACCGGCTGGCGTTCGTCCGGGGCGAGTTCCGCACACTGGGCCGGTCGGCGACGCCGGAGGCCTGCCAGACGCTGGTCGACGCGATCGGCAGCGACCTGCGGGAGCTGGCCAGTGCCGTCGCACAGCTGTGCGCGGACGTCGAGGGCACCATCGACGAGGCAGTCGTCGGCCGCTACTACACGGGGCGGGCGGAGGCGTCCAGCTTCACCGTCGCCGACCGGGCGGTGGAGGGCCGGGCCGCCGAGGCCCTCGAAGCCCTGCGCTGGTCCCTCGCGACGGGCGTCGCCCCGGTGCTGATCACCAGTGCGCTGGCCCAGGCCGTCAGGGCCATCGGAAAGCTGGCGTCCGCCCCCCGCGGCGCCCGCCCCGCCGACCTGGCGCGCGACCTCGGCATGCCGCCGTGGAAGATCGACCGGGTCCGCCAGCAGATGCGCGGCTGGTCCGCGGACGGCGTCGCCGACGCGCTGCTCGCCGTCGCCGACGCCGACGCCGGAGTCAAGGGCGGCGGCGACGACCCGGAGTACGCCCTGGAGAAGGCGGTCGTGGCCGTGGCCCGTGCGGCCCGACCCCGCCGCCCCGCCCACTGATCCGGAACGGCATGCCGAAGGCCCCGGCCGGCACCCTGGGGAAGGGCGACGGCCGGGGCCTTCGTTTACTGCTCTGGTGCGCCGCACCCGCGTGGCGAACGCAGGCCGCGTGCGGCGCTGGTCTCCCCGCCGGGGCGGGGGAGGTGCCGGTCAGGAGCGGAAGAGAGGGCCCGCTGGGTCCGTTCCGGCGATCACATCAGTGCTCAGCCCTGGAGGGAGGCAACCTTGGAAGCCAGCGCCGACTTCTTGTTGGCGGCCGAGTTCTTGTGGATGACACCCTTCGAAGCAGCCTTGTCCAGCTTGCGGGAGGCGACGCGCGCCGCCGCAGTGGCCTTCTCGACGTCGCCGGCGGCGACGGCCTCGTTGGCCTTGCGGATGAAGGTGCGGAGCTCGGACTTGACGGACTTGTTGCGCAGGCGCGCCTTCTCGTTCGTCTTGTTCCGCTTGATCTGGGACTTGATGTTCGCCACGAAAGAGCCTTTTCAGGTTCAGAGTTTGATCTTCCGGTCGTGTCCCCCAGCTGAGAGGGCGTGGAAGACACAGCTGCCCAGGCTACCAGGGCGCCCACGGGTGGCCCAAACCGAGCGCACTGCCCCGTCCATGGGACCATGGAACGGACCGACACCCAGCCAGGCTTCCGACTGCGACCCGAGAATCAGGACACTGCGTGCCCGCCATCCCCAGCCACGTGCCCGAGCCGAGCCGTACCGACCCGGCGCTGATCCGCAACTTCTGCATCATCGCGCACATCGACCACGGCAAGTCGACGCTCGCCGACCGGATGCTCCAGCTCACCGGTGTCGTCGACCAGCGGCAGATGCGCGCCCAGTACCTCGACCGCATGGACATCGAGCGCGAGCGCGGCATCACGATCAAGTCCCAGGCCGTCCGCCTCCCCTGGGCGCCCACCGAGGGCGACGGCGCGGGCAGGACGCACATCCTGAACATGATCGACACCCCGGGGCACGTCGACTTCACGTACGAGGTGTCGCGCTCCCTCGCCGCGTGCGAGGGCACGATCCTGCTGGTCGACGCCGCCCAGGGCATCGAGGCCCAGACCCTCGCCAACCTGTACCTGGCGATGGAGAACGACCTCACGATCGTCCCGGTCCTCAACAAGATCGACCTGCCGGCCGCCCAGCCGGAGAAGTTCGCCGAGGAGCTGGCGAACCTCGTCGGCTGCGAGCCCGACGACGTGCTGCGGGTGTCCGCCAAGACCGGTGTCGGCGTCGAGGCGCTCCTCGACCGGGTCGTGCAGAACGTCCCTGCGCCCGTCGGCGTCAAGGACGCCCCCGCCCGCGCGATGATCTTCGACTCCGTCTACGACTCCTACCGCGGCGTGGTCACCTACGTCCGCGTCGTCGACGGCACGCTCAACAAGCGCGAGCGCATCCGCATGATGTCCACCGGCGCCACCCACGAGCTGCTGGAGATCGGCACCAACTCGCCCGAGATGCTCCCGGCCGACGGCCTCTCCGTCGGCGAGGTCGGCTACCTGATCACCGGTGTGAAGGACGTCCGCCAGTCCAAGGTCGGCGACACCATCACCCAGCAGAGCGGCGGTGCCACCGAGGCCCTCGGCGGCTACAAGGACCCGAAGCCCATGGTCTTCTCGGGCCTGTACCCGCTCGACGGCTCCGACTACCCGGAGCTGCGCGACGCCCTGGACAAGCTCCAGCTCAACGACGCCGCCCTGGTGTACGAGCCGGAGACCTCCGCGGCCCTCGGCTTCGGCTTCCGCGTCGGCTTCCTCGGCCTGCTCCACCTCGACGTGATCCGCGAGCGCCTGGAGCGCGAGTTCGGCCTCGACCTGATCGCCACCGCGCCCAACGTGGTCTACCGCGTGGTCATGGAGGACAAGAGCGAGATCACGGTCACCAACCCGAGCGAGTTCCCCGAGGGGAAGATCTCGGAGGTGTACGAGCCGGTCGTGCGCGCCACCATCCTCGCGCCCACCGAGTTCATCGGCTCGATCATGGAGCTGTGCCAGAACCGCCGCGGCACCCTCCTCGGCATGGACTACCTCTCCGAGGACCGCGTCGAGATCCGCTACACCCTGCCGCTCGCGGAGATCGTCTTCGACTTCTTCGACCAGCTGAAGTCCAAGACCCGCGGCTACGCCTCCCTCGACTACGAGCCCACCGGCGAGCAGGCCTCCAGCCTCGTCAAGGTCGACATCCTGCTCCACGGCGACAAGGTGGACGCGTTCTCCGCGATCACCCACAAGGACGCCGCCTACGCGTACGGCGTGCGCCTGGTCGCCAAGCTGCGCGAGCTGATCCCGCGGCAGGCGTTCGAGGTGCCGGTCCAGGCCGCCATCGGCTCCCGGGTCATCGCCCGCGAGACCATCCGCGCCATCCGCAAGGACGTCCTCGCCAAGTGCTACGGCGGTGACATCTCCCGTAAGCGGAAGCTGCTGGAGAAGCAGAAGGAAGGCAAGAAGCGGATGAAGATGGTCGGCTCCGTGGAGGTCCCGCAGGAGGCCTTCATCGCCGTCCTCTCCAGCGACGAGTCCGGCGCCAAGAAGAAGTAGCAGCCGGCCGCACCGACAGCCGGAACGGGCCCCCGCACGCACCTGCGGGGGCCTGTTTCGTTATGAATCGGCGGCTCAAGGGCTCTTACGCGTCAGCCGGAGGGCCCCTAGTCTGATCACTGCCCCGTTGGTTACTCGCCAGTTTCAGACCCTGGTCTCAAACCCTGTTGGAAGCCGCCGTCCCACCCCCTAGGGCGGCAGCCCTGCCGCGTGGTCCGGAGGACGTCCGTGAGCGACACACTGACCCAGATCGAGAACCGTCCGCCCACCGTGGCGGCCCTCTTCCTTGAGCGTGTCGCCGCCACGCCGGACGCCGAGGCCTACCGGTACCCGGTGCCCGCGGCATCCGGCAGCGGCCCCGACGACTGGAAGTCGCTCAGCTGGGGCCAGGCCGCCGAGCGGGTCTTCGGGATCGCCGCCGGGCTCATCGACCTGGGCCTGCAGCCCGAGGAGCGCGTCGCCCTCGCCTCCAACACCCGCGTCGAGTGGATCCTCGGCGACCTGGGCGTGATGTGCGCCGGCGGCGCCGTCACCACCATCTACCCCAGCACCAACGCCGACGAGTCGGCGTTCATCCTGGCCGACTCCGCCAGCCGCGTGCTGATCGCCGAGGACGCCGCCCAGCTCGCCAAGGCCCGCGAGCGCCGTGCCGAGCTGCCCGAGCTGGCCCACGTCGTCGTCCTGGAGGCCGCCGACGCCGTCGCCGCGGAGGGCGACCCCGAGGGCTGGGTGCTCTCCCTCGCCGACCTGGAGGCCCGCGGCCGCGAGTACCTCGCCAAGCACCCCGACGCGGTCCGCGAGCGGATCGGCGCCATCACCTCCGACCAGCTCGCCACGCTGATCTACACCTCCGGCACCACCGGCCGCCCCAAGGGCGTCCGCCTCCCGCACGACAACTGGTCGTACATGGCCAAGGCCACCGTCGCCACGGGCCTGATCACCGGCGGCGACGTCCAGTACCTGTGGCTGCCGCTCGCCCACGTCTTCGGCAAGGTCCTCACCTCCGGCCAGATCGAGGTGGGCCACGTCACCGCCGTCGACGGCCGCATCGACAAGATCATCGAGAACCTGCCCGTCGTCCAGCCGACCTACATGGCGGCCGTCCCGCGCATCTTCGAGAAGGTCTACAACGGCGTCGCGGCCAAGGCCCGCGCCGGCGGCGGCGCCAAGTACAAGATCTTCCAGTGGTCGGTGGGCGTCGCCCGCGAGTACGCCAAGGTCACCCAGGACAACTACCGGCGCACCGGCCGGGCCACCGCCCCCCTCGGCCTCACCGCCAAGCACCGCATCGCCGACGCGCTCGTCTACTCCAAGCTCCGCGACGCCTTCGGCGGCCGGCTGCGCGCCGCCGTCTCCGGCGCCTCCGCCCTCGCCCCCGAGATCGGCTACTTCTTCTCCGGCGCCGGCATCCACATCCTGGAGGGCTACGGCCTCACCGAGTCCAGCGCCGCCTCCTTCGTCAACCCCGGCGAGGCCTACCGCACCGGCACCGTCGGCAAGCCGCTCCCCGGCACCGAGGTCCGCATCGCCGACGACGGCGAGGTCCTGCTCCGCGGCCCCGGCATCATGCAGGGCTACCACGGCCAGCCCGAGAAGACCGCCGAAGTGCTGGAAGAGGACGGCTGGCTGCACACCGGCGACATCGGCGAGCTCTCGCCCGACGGCTACCTGCGCATCACCGACCGCAAGAAGGACCTGATCAAGACGTCGGGCGGCAAGTACGTCGCCCCCGCCGAGATCGAGGGCCAGTTCAAGGCCATCTGCCCGTACGTCTCCTCCATCGTCGTCCACGGCGCCGACCGGAACTTCTGCACCGCCCTGGTCGCCCTCGACGAGGCCGCCATCCTCGGCTGGGCCGCCGAGAACGGCCTGGCCGGGAAGACGTACTCCGAGGTGCTCGCCGCCCCCGAGACGAACCGCCTGGTCGAGACGTACGTCCAGACCCTCAACGAGGGCCTCCAGCGCTGGCAGACGGTCAAGAAGTTCCGGATCCTGCCGCGCGACCTCGACGTCGAACACGGCGACCTCACGCCCAGCCTCAAGCTGAAGCGGCCCGTCGTCGAGCGTGAGTTCAAGCACCTGATCGACGAGATGTACGAGGGCGCCCGCGAGGCCTGAAAACCCGCGCGGCCCCCGCACCGCCCGGCCCCCGGCCCCGCCGGAGGGGGCCGGGCCCGCCGCCGGACCGCCCCCGCCCGCCCGCGGAGCGCCGCGCGCACGGACCGGCCCGGGCGGGCGTGCGGGACAATGGGCCCATGCCTTCCGCACTGCCCGACGGTGAACCCATGCCCGAAGACGGCGCGCTGCCGCCGCACGCCCTGGCGGGCGCCGGGGACCGTCCGCTCGGGTTCTACCTGCACGTCCCGTACTGCGCCACGCGCTGCGGGTACTGCGACTTCAACACGTACACCGCCACCGAGCTGCGCGGCAGCGGAGGCGTGCTCGCCTCCCGGGAGAACTACGCCGACACCCTCGCCGACGAGGTCCGCCTCGCCCGCAAGGTCCTCGGCGACGACCCCCGGCCGGTCCGCACGGTCTTCGTCGGCGGCGGCACCCCGACCCTGCTGCCGGCCGCGCACCTCGTCCGCATGCTGGCCGCCGTCCGGGACGAATTCGGCCTCGCACCCGACGCGGAGGTCACGACCGAGGCCAACCCCGAGTCGGTCGACGCCGCCTACCTGGCCGAACTGCGCGAGGGCGGCTTCAACCGGATCTCCTTCGGCATGCAGAGCGCCAAGCGGCACGTCCTGCAGGTGCTGGACCGCACCCACACGCCCGGGCGCCCCGAGGCCTGCGTCGCCGAGGCCCGCGGGGCCGGCTTCGACCACGTCAACCTCGACCTGATCTACGGCACGCCCGGTGAGAGCGACGACGACTGGCGCGACTCCCTCGACGCCGCGCTCGGCGCCGGGCCCGACCACGTCTCCGCGTACGCGCTGATCGTCGAGGAGGGCACCCAGCTCGCCCGCCGGATCCGCCGCGGCGAGGTCCCCATGACCGACGACGACGTCCACGCCGACCGGTACCTGATCGCCGACGAGGTCCTCGCCGGCGCCGGCTTCCACTGGTACGAGGTGTCGAACTGGGCGACCTCCGAGGCCGGGCGCTGCCTGCACAACGAGCTGTACTGGCGCGGCGCCGACTGGTGGGGCGCCGGCCCCGGCGCGCACAGCCACGTCGGCGGGGTGCGCTGGTGGAACGTGAAGCACCCCGGCGCCTACGCGGCTGCGCTCGCCGCCGGGCGCTCGCCCGGGGCGGGCCGGGAGCTGCTGTCGGCGGAGGACCGCCGCGTGGAGCGGATCCTGCTGGAGCTGCGGCTGGCCGAGGGCGCCCCGCTGGAGCTGCTCGCCGAGCAGGGGCTCGCCGCCTCGCGCCGGGCGCTCGCGGACGGGCTGCTGGAGGCCGGGCCGTACCGCGAGGGGCGGGCCGTGCTCACGCTGCGCGGCAGGCTGCTCGCCGACGCGGTGGTCCGCGACCTGGTGGACTGAGGGCGGCTCCGGGGCCCGCCCCCGCCCGCCCCGGCCCCGTCAGCCGGCGGGGGCCGTGACGAAGTCGATCAGTTCCTCGACACGGCCCAGCAGGGACGGCTCCAGGTCGCGGTACGACGCCACGCGGGACAGGACGTGCCGCCAGGCCGCGCCGGTGTTCTCCGGCCAGCCCAGCGCGCGGCAGACGCCCGTCTTCCAGTCCTGGCCGGGCGGGATGACCGGCCAGGCCGCGATGCCCAGCGAGGACGGCTTCACCGCCTGCCAGACGTCCACGTACGGGTGACCCACGACCAGGACGTGCTCGCCGGACACCTGCGCGGCGATGCGGGACTCCTTCGACCCCGGGACGAGGTGGTCCACCAGCACGCCCAGGCGGGCGTCCGGACCGGGCGCGAACTCGGCGACCACGGCCGGCAGGTCGTCGACGCCCTCCAGGTACTCCACGACGACGCCCTCGATCCGCAGGTCGTCGCCCCAGACCCGCTCGACGAGCTCGGCGTCGTGCCGGCCCTCCACGTAGATGCGGCCCGCCCGCGCCACCCGCGCCCTGGCGCCGGGGACGGCGATCGAGCCCGACGCGGTGCGCCGCGGGCCCGCCGGCGCCCGGGAGGGCCGTACGAGGGTGACGGGGGCGCCTTCCAGCAGGAACCCGCGCGGCTCCAGCGGGAACACCCGCCTCTTGCCGAAGCGGTCCTCCAGGGTCACCGTGCCCGCCTCACAGGCGACGACGGCCCCGCAGAAGCCGGTGCCCGCCTCCTCCACCACCAGGTCGGGCTCGGCCGGCACCTCCGGGACGGGCTTGGGGCGCTTCCACTGCGGGGTCAGGTCGGGGGAGTACTCGCGCATCCGGCCGACCCTAGGAGAGCGGGCGCGCTCAGGCGCCCGACACGCCGAAACGCGCCGCCAGTGTGGCGCGTTGCGCACGGACGAACGCCGCGTCGACGACCGCCCCGTGCCCCGGCACGTACAGGGCGTCCCCGCCGCCCAGCGCCAGCAGCCGGTCCAGCGCCGCGGGCCACTGCGCCGGCACCGCGTCGGGGCCGGCCTGCGGCTCCCCGGACTCCTCCACCAGGTCGCCGCAGAAGACCGTCTCCCGCTCGCCGGGCACGAGCACCGCCAGGTCGTGGCGGGTGTGCCCGGGGGAGACGTTCGCGAGCAGCGCCTGCACCCCGCCCAGGTCGAGCGTCCACTCGCCCGACACCAGGTGCCGCGGGACCACCAGCAGGTCGGCCGCCTCGGCGGCGTCCGCCGGGTCCAGGCCGTGGCGCACGGCGTCGCCGCGGAGCTCCTCGCGGCCCGCGGAGAGCTCGGCGTCGAGGCCGACGGCGCCGTACACCTCGGCGCCGGCGAAGGCCGCACCGCCCAGAACGTGATCGAAATGGCCGTGCGTGAATGCGATATGGGTCACGTGCCGGCCCGTCAGGCGCTCCGCCTCGGCCCGCAGCAGGGCCCCCTCCCGGACGCTCGAACCGGGGTCGACGATCAGTACGGAATCGTCCCCGACCACCAGTCCCACCGTGCAATCCCACACCGGGAGGCGCTTCCGGCCGGTCCGCCGGGTCAGCCTCTCCCAGCCCGCCTCTTCCCAAGCCACGTCCATACCGCGACGCTACCTGGCGGGCCGCCCTTGCTAGCCGCGTACCCCCCGGCCGTACACTGACCGGGGGATCTCTGGCACTCGTACGACCCGAGTGCCAAACCGAACGACCACCACGACCCGCATCACAGCTGGAGGTGCGCGCGATGCTCAGCGAACGCAGACTCGAGGTGCTGCGCGCCATCGTCCAGGACTACGTCGGGACGGAGGAGCCGGTCGGCTCCAAGGCGCTCACGGAGCGGCACAGGCTCGGCGTCTCGCCCGCCACCGTGCGCAACGACATGGCCGTGCTGGAGGAGGAGGGCTATATCGCCCAGCCGCACACCAGCGCGGGCCGCATCCCCACGGACAAGGGCTACCGGCTGTTCGTGGACCGGCTGGCGGGGGTCAAGCCGCTGTCGACGCCCGAGCGCCGGGCCATCCAGAACTTCCTCGACGGGGCCGTCGACCTCGACGACGTCGTCGGCCGCACCGTGCGGCTGCTCGCGCAGCTGACCCGGCAGGTCGCGATCGTCCAGTACCCCTCGCTGACCCGCTCGACCGTCCGGCACGTGGAGCTGCTGTCGCTGGCTCCCGCGCGCCTGATGCTCGTGCTGATCACCGACACGGGGCGGGTCGAGCAGCGGCTCGTCGACTGCCCGGCGCCCTTCGGCGAGGCCGCGCTGGCCGACCTGCGGGCGCGGCTCAACAGCCGGGTCGTCGGCCGCCGGTTCACGGACGTGCCGACGCTGGTGCAGGACCTGCCCGAGTCGTTCGAGCCGGACGACCGGGGCACGGTGTCGACCGTGCTGTCGACGCTGCTGGAGACCCTGGCCGAGGAGGCCGAGGAGCGCCTGATGATCGCAGGCACCGCCAATCTGACGCGCTCCGGGCACGATTTCCCCCTGACGATCAGGCCCGTGCTGGAGGCTCTGGAGGAGCAGGTCGTGCTCCTCAAGCTGCTCGGCGAGGCCAATGAATCGGGCATGGCTGTACGAATCGGGCATGAGAATGCCTACGAGGGACTGAACTCCACGTCCGTCGTCTCGGTCGGCTACGGTTCGGGCGGCGAGACAGTCGCCAAACTCGGCGTGGTCGGACCGACCCGCATGGACTACCCCGGAACGATGGGAGCGGTACGCGCAGTGGCACGTTACGTCGGACAGATCCTGGCGGAGTCGTAAGTGGCCACGGACTACTACGCCGTACTCGGCGTGCGCCGCGACGCATCGCAGGACGAGATCAAGAAGGCCTTCCGCCGCCTCGCGCGCGAGCTCCACCCGGACGTCAACCCGGACCCGAAGACGCAGGAGCGCTTCAAGGAGATCAACGCCGCGTACGAGGTGCTCTCGGACCCGCAGAAGAAGCAGGTCTACGACCTCGGCGGCGACCCGCTGTCCTCCTCGGGCGGCGGCGGCGCCGGCGGCTTCGGTGCGGGCGGCTTCGGCAACTTCTCCGACATCATGGACGCCTTCTTCGGCCAGGCGGCGCAGCGCGGCCCGCGCTCGCGCACCCGCCGCGGCCAGGACGCCATGATCCGCCTGGACCTGGAGCTGGACGAGGCCGCCTTCGGCACGACCAAGGAGATCCAGGTCGACACGGCCGTCGTCTGCACCACCTGCTCCGGTGAGGGCGCCGCCCCCGGCACCTCGGCGCAGACGTGCGACATGTGCCGCGGCCGCGGCGAGGTCTCGCAGGTCACCCGGTCCTTCCTGGGCCAGGTCATGACCTCGCGCCCCTGCCCGCAGTGCCAGGGCTTCGGCACGGTCGTCCCCACCCCGTGCCCCGAGTGCGCGGGCGACGGCCGGGTCCGCTCCCGCCGCAGCCTCACGGTGAAGATCCCCGCCGGCGTCGAGAACGGCACCCGGATCCAGCTCGCGGGCGAGGGCGAGGTCGGCCCCGGCGGCGGCCCCGCCGGCGACCTGTACGTCGAGATCCACGAGCTGAGCCACCCGGTGTTCCAGCGGCGCGGCGACGACCTGCACTGCACGGTCACCCTCCCGATGACCGCGGCTGCCCTCGGCACCAAGTGCCCGCTGGAGACGCTGGACGGCATGGAGGAGGTCGACATCCGGCCCGGCACCCAGTCCGGCCAGTCGATTCCGCTGCACGGCCGCGGCGTCACCCACCTGCGCGGCGGCGGGCGCGGCGACCTCATCGTGCACGTCGAGGTCCAGACCCCCGCCAAGCTGGACGCCCAGCAGGAGGAGCTGCTGCGGCAGCTCGCCAAGCTGCGCGGCGAGGAGCGCCCCATGGGCCAGTTCGCCCCCGGCCAGCAGGGTCTCTTCAGTCGCCTGAAGGACGCCTTCAACGGCCGCTGACCTGCCGCTTCGGACGGCCGCCGAGCCCGGCCCGGGAACCTTCCCGGGCCGGGCTCGGCGCCTTCCGGGGACCGCCGCGGCCGCCCGGCGCGGCGGACTATGCCAGGCGAGTACGGTGATTCGGCCCCGTGAGCGGGACGTGGCACGATGCGGTGCATGTCCTCGCCACTGAACGGTCTCGCCCGGTACCCGATCGTGCAGGCTCCCATGGCGGGCGGGGCCTCCTGCCCGCCGCTCGCCGCCGCGGTGTGCGAGGCGGGCGCCCTGGGCTTCCTGGCCGGCGGCTACAAGACCGCCGACGGCATGTACCAGGAGGTCAAACGGCTGCGCGCGCTCACCCGGCGCCCATTCGGCGTCAACCTCTTCATGCCGCAGACCGGACACGCCGACCCGGCCGCGATCGAGACGTACCGCGGGCAGCTCGCCGGCGAGGGCACCTGGTACGACGTCTCCCTCGCCGAGGAGGACACCGCCGGCACCAGCGACGACGGCTACGACGCCAAACTCGCGATCCTGCTGGAGGACCCGGTCCCCGCCGTGTCGTTCACCTTCGGCTGCCCCGCCCCGCAGACGCTCGCCGCCCTGCGCAAGGCCGGCACGTACACCATCGTCACCGCCACCTCGGTCGACGAGGCCCGCGCCGCCGAGGCCGCGGGGGCCGACGCCGTCTGCGTCCAGGGCGTCGAGGCCGGCGGCCACCAGGGCACCCACCGCGACGACCCGCAGGCCGACGCCACCGCCGGGGTCGGGCTGCTCGCCCTCGTCGCCCAGGTCAGGGAGGCCGTCGGCCTGCCGATCATCGCCGCGGGCGGGCTGATGCGCGGCTCGCAGATCGTGGCGCTGCTCGCCGCCGGCGCCGAGGCGGGGCAGCTCGGCACCGCCTTCCTGCCCTGCCCCGAGTCCGGGGCGCACCCGCTGCACAAGAAGGCGCTCACCGACCCGCTGTTCCCGCACACCGAGCTGACCAGGGCGTTCTCCGGGCGTCCCGCCCGCGGCCTGGTCAACCGGTTCATGCGCGAGCACGGGCCGTACGCCCCGGCCGCGTACCCGCAGGTCCACCACATCACCGCCGGGCTCCGCAAGGCGGCCGCCGCGGCCGGGGACCCGCAGGGCATGGCGCTGTGGGCGGGCCAAGGGCACCGGCTGGCGCGGGCGCTGCCCGCGGGGCAGCTGGTGGAGGTGCTGGCCGCCGAGATCGCCGAGGCGCAGAGCGCACTGAACGACATGCAGAAGAGGAGTACGTCATGACCGCCCCCGTGTTCGTGGTGGAGGAGGTCCCCGCCGGGCCGCGGTTCGTCCTGGACGGCCCCGAAGGCCGCCACGCGGTGTCCGTCAAGCGGCTGGCCCCGGGCGAGGAGGTCGTCCTCACCGACGGCCGCGGCGGCTGGGCCGAGGCCGTCGTCGAGGCTGCCGAGGGCAAGGACCGGCTCGTCGTCGCGGTGCTCGCGACGGGTGAGGAGCCGGAGCCCGAGGTGACGATCACCGTCGTCCAGGCCCTGCCCAAGGGCGACCGCGGCGAGGTGGCCGTCGAGACCATGACGGAGACCGGCGTCGACGCGATCGTGCCCTGGCAGGCTTCCCGCTGCATCACCCAGTGGCGCGGCGACCGCGGCGCCAAGTCCCTCGCCAAGTGGCGCAGCACCGCCCGTGAGGCCGGCAAGCAGTCCCGGCGCGTCCGCTTCCCCGAGGTGGCGGAGGCCATGTCCACCAAGCAGGTCGCGGCGCTGCTGGCCGGCGCCGACCTCGCCGTCGTCCTGCACGAGGACCGCGACGCCCCCTCCGAGGCCCTGGCCGGGGCCGAACTGCCGAAGGCCGGGTCCGTCGTCCTGGTCGTGGGCCCCGAGGGCGGCGTCTCGCCGGAGGAGCTCGCCGCCTTCACGGCCGCCGGCGCCCGCACCTGCCGGCTGGGCCGCTCGGTGCTGCGCACCTCCACCGCGGGCACCGCGGCCGCCGCGGTCCTGCTGGCGCGGACCGGCCGCTGGTCCTGAAATGCCGGCGGGCGGCGGCGGGCCGCCCGATACGATGCCCGAACTGATCAACACCCGTGCGGGCGGCAGCGCCCGCGCCACCGTCACGGAAGGCGAAGCCATGGCAGGGGAACCGCAGGCGGACTGCCTGTTCTGCAAGATCGTCGCGGGAACCGTCCCGGCGACCGTGGTCCGGGAGACCGAGACGACCGTCGCGTTCCGGGACATCAACCCCCAGGCGCCCACGCACGTCCTGGTCATCCCCAAGGCGCACTACGCGGACGCGGCCTCCCTCGCCGCGGGCGCGCCCGACCTCGCCGCCGACGTGCTCCGCGAGGCCGGTGAGATCGCCGCCCAGGAGAAGGTCGACGACCACGGCTACCGGATCGTCTTCAACACCGGCGCCGGGGCGGGCCAGACCGTCTTCCACACGCACGCGCACGTCCTCGGCGGGCGCGGCCTCCAGTGGCCGCCGGGGTAGCCCCGTGTCCCTACGCGAATTCGTGGTGCTGGGCACCGCCAGCCAGGTGCCCACCCGCCACCGCAACCACAACGGCTACCTCCTGCGCTGGGACGGCGAGGGCATCCTCTTCGACCCCGGCGAGGGGACCCAGCGCCAGATGCTGCGCGCCGGGGTGGCCGCGCACGACATCAACCGGATCTGCATCACGCACTTCCACGGCGACCACAGCCTGGGCCTCGCCGGCGTCGTCCAGCGCATCAACCTCGACCAGGTCCCGCACCCCGTCACCGCGCACTACCCGGCCTCCGGACAGGTCTTCTTCGACCGGCTGCGGTACGCCACCGCCTACCGGGAGACCGTCAAGCTCCGCGAGGAGCCCGTCGGCGGCGACGGCGTGCTCGCCCAAGGCCCCCCGTACCGCCTGGAGACGCGCAGGCTCTCCCACCCGGTGGAGTCCTTCGGCTACCGGATCACCGAGCCCGACGGGCGGCGCATGGTCCCCGAGCTGCTCGCGCGGCACGGCGTCAAGGGCCCCGACGTGGGCCGGATCCAGCGCGAGGGCCGGCTGGGCGCGGTCACCCTCGACGACGTCAGCGTGCCGCGGCCGGGCCAGCGGTTCGCGTTCGTCATGGACACCCGGGTGTGCTCCGGCGCGGAGGAGCTCGCCGAGGGCTGCGACCTGCTGGTCATCGAGTCGACCTTCCTCGACGCGGACGAGCGCCTGGCCGCCGACCACGGGCACCTGACCGCGGGCCAGGCGGCCCGCATCGCCCGCGGGGCCGGAGTGCGGCACCTGGTGCTGACGCACTTCTCGCAGCGCTACGGCGACCCCGGCGAGTTCGAGCGCCAGGCGCGCGCGGCCGGCTTCGAGGGCGGGCTGACCGTCGCGGCGGACCTCGCGCGGATCCCCGTCCCCAAGCGCGCCGACGGCTGACCCGGGGGTCGCGGGGGCGGTGGCCGGGTGCCCGCCGCCCCCGCCACGCCCCGCACGAGGGGATCGCGAGCCGCGGAGGAGTCCCGCGGTAGTGATGTGCGCCACACTGGGTTTCCGTCCCGCCGGGGACGGGCAAGGCTGTCGGTTTTCCGCCGCGTTCCGCCGCGTGACGCCTTGCAGAAACGACCCTTCGCGCCGATCGGGGAGAACACCGTGGTCAACCGGGACAGTCGCTTCAGCCGCAGCACAGCAGTGGACCCCCTCGGTCCGGTGCGCGATCCCGAAGAGCCGGGGTGCGACGTCTTCCTGACCGGCACTGTCTTCCTCGACATCATCTTCACCGGCCTCGACTCGGCCCCCGTGCGCGGCACCGAGTCCTGGGCGCGCGGCATGGGCTCCAGCCCCGGCGGCGTCGCCAACATGGCCACCGCGCTGGCCCGGCTCGGCCTGCGCACCTCGCTCGCCGCCGCGTTCGGCGACGACCACTACGGCGAGTACTGCTGGGACGCGCTGGAGCAGGGCGAGGGCATCGACCTGTCCATGTCCCGGACCGTCCCCGGCTGGCACAGCCCCGTCACCGTCTCCATGGCGTACGAGGGCGAGCGGACGATGGTCTCGCACGGCCACGAGGCGCCCCCCGGCTTCGGCCACGAGGGCGCGGCCGCGCCTGGAGGGGCCGTCTTCCCGCAGTGCCCGCCCCGCACGCGGGCCGCCGTGGCCTCGCTCACCCCGGGCCGCGGGGACGGCTGGATCGGGGAGGCCGCCCGCCGCGGGGCGCGGATCTTCGCGGACGTCGGCTGGGACACCACCGGCCGGTGGGAGCTGGCCGGGCTGACCGACCTGGAGCACTGCGAGGCGTTCCTGCCGAACGCGGGCGAGGCCATGCGGTACACGCGCACGGACTGCCCGCGGGCGGCGGCCCGGGCGCTGGCCGAGCGCGTCCCGGTCGCGGTGGTGACCCTGGGCGCGGAGGGCTCGTACGCCGTGGACTCCGGCACCGGGGAGACGGCCGAGGTGCCCGGGATCGCGGTCGACGCCCTCGACCCGACGGGCGCGGGCGACGTGTACGTGGCCGGGTTCGTCACCGGCTCGCTGGCGGGCTGGCCGCTGGCCGACCGGCTGGCCTTCGCGGGCCTGACGGCCGCCCTGTCCGTCCGCGAGTTCGGCGGCTCCCTCTCGGCCCCCGGCTGGGCCGAGGTGGCCCACTGGTGGGAGGCCGCCCCGGAAGGGCTGCGGGAGCGGTACGCCTTCCTCGACGAGCTGGTCCCGCCCGCCGGCGCGCACGCCCCGCGGCGCCGGGCCGTCCCGACGATCGGCTTCCGCCACTCCGCGTGAGCGCGGCGGCCGGCCGCCCGGCGGGACGGGACGGGCGGCCGGTAAAACCCCTCGGTGCCGCCCGACCGGCGACGTACCCTTGGTACTCCGGAGGTCGTCGATCGGCGCGACCCCTCAGCGGGAGGTATGTGCAGGCCACAGTGCCGGCCCATGACTCAGACATCCACAGCCCACACCCCGGCGCAGGGTCAGGCGCGAGCCCACTTCACCGTTCCTGCGAGCCATCCGATGGTGGCCGTGCTCGGCTCCGGTGACGTCCTGCTCCGCGTGATCGAGAAGGCCTTCCCCAAGGCCGACATCCACGTCCGGGGAAACCAGGTCAGCGCGGTCGGGGACGCGGCGGAAGTCGCACTGATCCAGCGCCTGTTCGACGAGATGATGCTCGTGCTCCGCACCGGGCAGCCGATGACGGAGGACGCAGTGGAACGCTCGATCGCCATGCTCAAGGCGAGCGACAACGGGGACGGCCCGCAGGAGACGCCCGCCGAGGTGCTGACCCAGAACATCCTCTCCAACCGCGGCCGCACCATCCGCCCCAAGACGCTCAACCAGAAGCGGTACGTCGACGCGATCGACAAGCACACGATCGTCTTCGGCATCGGCCCCGCGGGCACCGGCAAGACCTACCTCGCCATGGCCAAGGCGGTCCAGGCCCTGCAGTCCAAGCAGGTCAGCCGGATCATCCTGACCCGCCCGGCGGTCGAGGCGGGCGAGCGGCTCGGCTTCCTGCCCGGCACGCTCTTCGACAAGATCGACCCCTACCTGCGGCCGCTGTACGACGCGCTGCACGACATGATCGACCCCGACAAGATCCCGCGGCTGATGGCCAACGGCACGATCGAGGTCGCCCCGCTCGCGTACATGCGCGGCCGCACGCTGAACGACGCCTTCGTCGTCCTCGACGAGGCGCAGAACACGAGCCCGGAGCAGATGAAGATGTTCCTGACCCGGCTCGGCTTCGACTCGAAGATCGTCATCACGGGCGACATCACCCAGGTCGACCTCCCGGGCGGCACCAAGTCCGGCCTCCGGCAGGTCCAGGCGATCCTCGACGGGGTGCCCGACATCCACTTCTCGCGGCTCACGTCGGAGGATGTGGTCCGGCACAAGCTGGTCGGCCGTATCGTCGATGCGTACGAGAAGTACGACGACAGCCAGGCAGGCCAGGAACCCCGGCCCGCCCGGAACGGCACCCAGCGGAAGTAGAACCCAGCGCACCATGTCGATCGACGTCAACAACGAGTCCGGGACCGACGTAGACGAGCGGGCGATCCTCGACATCGCCCGCTACGCGCTCACCCGGATGCGGATCCACCCGCTGTCCGAGCTCTCCGTCATCGTCGTCGACGAGGACGCCATGGAGCAGCTCCACATCCAGTGGATGGACCTGCCCGGACCCACCGACGTCATGTCCTTCCCGATGGACGAGCTGCGCCCGCCGTCGAAGGACGACGAGGAGCCCCCGCAGGGCCTCCTCGGCGACATCGTGCTCTGCCCCGAGGTGGCGAAGAAGCAGGGCCAGGAGGCGCCGACGCAGCACTCCATGGACGAGGAGCTCCAGCTCCTGACCGTCCACGGGGTGCTGCACCTGCTGGGCTACGACCACGAGGAGCCCGACGAGAAGGCCGAGATGTTCGGCCTCCAGGCGGCGATCGTGGACGGCTGGCGCGCCGAGCGCGGCCTGACCGGCCCGTCCCCGGCCCCCACCGTCTCGTGACCGCCCCCCAACTGATCACCGGGGCCGTCCTGCTCGTCGTGGTCGCCTGGTTCGCGGCCTGCGCCGAGTCCGGGCTCGCCCGCGTCTCCTCCTTCCGCGCCGAGCAGGCCGTACGCGAGGGCCGGCGCGGCGCCGAGAAGCTCGTCCAGGTCGCCGCCGACACCACCCGCTACCTGAACGTCGCCCTGCTGGTGCGCGTGACCTGCGAGATGGCCGCGGGCGTGCTCGTCACATACGTCTGCCTCGACGAGTTCGGGGAGAACTGGACGGCGCTGCTCATCGCGATCGGCGTGATGGTCCTCGTGTCGTTCGTCGCCGTCGGCGTCTCGCCGCGCACCATCGGCCGCCAGCACCCGCTGGGCACGGCGACGGCCGCCGCGTACGTCCTCGTCCCGCTGGCCCGGGTCATGGGCCCGGTCCCGCAGCTGCTGATCCTCCTCGGCAACGCCCTCACCCCCGGCAAGGGCTTCCGCAAGGGCCCCTTCGCCTCCGAGGCCGAACTGCGGGCCATGGTCGACCTCGCGGAGCGGGAGTCGCTCATCGAGGACGAGGAGCGCCGCATGGTGCACCAGGTCTTCGAGCTCGGCGACACGCTCGTGCGCGAGGTGATGGTGCCGCGCACCGACCTGGTGTGCATCGAGCGCTACAAGACCGTCCGCCAGGCGACGACGCTCGCGCTGCGCTCGGGCTTCTCCCGCATCCCCGTGACCGGGGAGAACGAGGACGACATCGTCGGCATCGTGTACCTGAAGGACCTCGTCCGCAGGACGCACGTCAGCCGGGACGCCGAGACCGACCTCGTCTCGGCGGCGATGCGGCCGGCGGCCTTCGTCCCGGACACGAAGAACGCCGGCGACCTGCTGCGCGAGATGCAGCAGGTCCGCAACCACGTCGCCGTCGTGATCGACGAGTACGGCGGCACGGCGGGCATCGTCACCATCGAGGACATCCTGGAGGAGATCGTCGGTGAGATCACCGACGAGTACGACCGGGAGCTGCCGCCCGTCGAGGAGCTCGGCGGGGACCGCTACCGGGTCACCGCGCGCCTGGACATCACCGACCTCGGCGAGCTGTTCAAGGTCGACGCCTTCGACGACGAGGACGTCGAGACGGTGGGCGGGCTGCTGGCGAAGGCCCTGGGCAGGGTTCCGATCGCCGGCGCGTCCGCGGCGGTCGAGCTGCCCGACGGGCGGCCGCTGCGGCTGACGGCGGAGGCCCCGGCCGGGCGCCGGAACAAGATCGTGACGGTGCTGGTGGAGCCGGTGGAGCCCGCCGCGGACGAGGACGGGGAGGCCGGGTGACGCCGGCGGAGCTGCGCGCCCTCTGCCTCGGCTTCAACGCGGCCGTCGAGGAGTTCCCCTTCGGGCCCGAGACCTCCGTGTTCAAGGTGCTCGGCAAGGTGTTCGCGCTGTCGGCGCTCGACGGGGAGCCGCTGAAGGTGAACCTCAAGTGCGAGCCGGAGAACGCGGTGCGGCTGCGCACCGCGCACGAGGGCGTCGTCCCGGGCTGGCACATGAACAAGCGGCACTGGAACACGGTCACCGCGGGCGGCCCCGGGGCGGTGCCGGACGCGCTGGTCCGCGAGCTCGTCGAGGACAGCTACGACCTGGTGGTCGCCGGCCTGCCGCGGACCGAGCGGCTCCGGCTCGACCGGCCCTGACCCAGCCGTGCACGGACCCTGAACAGGCCCTGAACAGGCACGACCGGTGGACGGCCGGTCGGGGGCGTGGGACGAAGGTCACTCCCCGCACCCGCCCCTCGCGGCAAGGAACCCGCCCGACCGCCGTTTATGTTGGTCCAGGCCAAGCCGTGATCGCCTGCGGCCCGGGGGGACCGCGTGGATCACGGGGCACGGGGGACGGAGGGGAGAGCGCCTCGGCGGGGCCGTCGAACGGCACCGCCGAGGCGCTCCCTATGCTGTCGGCCATGACCGAGACCACCGGGATCACCCCCGAGGACAGCAAGATCATCACGCTGGCGCGCAGCGCCCGGGCCCGCAACGAGGTGCCCGAGGGTGCGGCGGTCCGCGACGAGACGGGCCGCACCTACGTCGCCGGAACGGTCGAACTGGACTCCCTCCGGCTGAGCGCGCTCCAGACCGCCGTCGCCATGGCCGTGGCCAGCGGCGCCCGCTCCCTGGAAGCCGCGGCCGTGGTCAGCCGGGCCGAGGAGGTCGCCGCCGCGGACCGCGCGGCCGTCCGCGACCTCGGCGGCCCCGACACCCCGGTCCTGCTGGCGGGCCCGGACGGCACCCTCCGCTCGACCACCCCCGCCGGCGCCTGAACCGGACCGCCCGGCCGTCGCCCGTCAGGCGGCGGCCGGCGCGGGCCGCGCCGGGCGGCGGATGACCATCGCCATCAGCGCGGCCAGCGCGCACAGGGCCCCCGAGGCGTACCAGACCACGTCGTACGAGCCGAAGGCGTCCCGGGCCGCGCCGCCGAGGAAGGCCACCGCCGCGGCGCCGACCTGGTGCGAGGCCAGGACCCAGCCGAACACGATCGCGCTGTCGTCGCCGTAGTGCTCCCGGCACAGCGCCACCGTCGGCGGGACGGTCGCCACCCAGTCCAGCCCGTAGAAGACGATGAAGAACACCATCGGCGGGTGCACCGACGGCGCCAGCAGCATCGGCAGGAACAGCAGCGACACCCCGCGCAGGGCGTAGTACACGGCCAGCAGGCGGCGCACCTCGAAGCGGTCGGTGAACCAGCCGGACGCCACCGTGCCGACGACGTCGAAGACGCCGATCACCGCCAGCAGCCCGGCCGCGGCCGTCACGGGCATGCCGTGGTCGTGCGCCGCCGGCACGAAGTGCGTCTTGACCAGTCCGTTAGTGGAGGCGCCGCAGATCGCGAAGGTGCCGGCCAGCAGCCAGAACGGCCCGGTCCGCGCCGCCCGCAGCAGCACCGCCACCGCCCGCCGCGCCGCCCCCGGGACGGGCGCGGGCTTCGCCCCGTACGGACCCCCGTACGGGGCGAGCCCCACGTCCGCGGGGTGGTCGCGCAGCAGCAGCCACACGAACGGGACCACCGACAGGGCCGCCAGCGCGACCGTCACCGCCGCGGGCCGCCAGCCGTTGTGCTCGACCAGCCACGACAGCAGCGGCAGGAAGACGAGCTGCCCCGAGGCCCCGGCCGCCGTCAGGACGCCCGTCACCAGCCCGCGCCGGGCAGTGAACCAGCGGTTCACCACCGTCGCGGCGAACGCGAGCGCCATCGAGCCGCTGCCCAGCCCCACCAGCACGCCCCAGAACAGCACCAGCTGCCAGGCCGCGGTCATCCACACGGTCGCCAGCGAGCCGACCGAGATCACCAGCAGCGCCAGCGCCACGATCCGGCGGATGCCGAAGCGGTCCATCAGCGCGGCGGCGAACGGCGCGGTGAGCCCGTACAGGGCGAGGTTCACCGCGACGGCGAACGCGATCGTCCCCCGCGACCAGTCGAACTCCGCGTGCAGCGGCTCGATGAGCAGGCCCGGCAGGGACGCGAACGCGGCGGCGCCCACGATCGTGACGAAGGTGACGGCGGCGACCCACCAGGCGCGGTGGACGCGCCCGCGGCCCGCCGGGGGAGGCCCCGCGGGCTCGGCTGCGGCGGGGTCGGCGGTGATTGCTGTCTGTTCCACGCCGACAGCATCAGGGCACCCCCGCCCGCCACGACAGTGGCCCGGATGCCACCCTTCGATACGATCGGGCCATGGCCCTCCACCGCGTCGCCGTCCTCGCGCTCCCCGGGCTGCTCCCCTTCGAGCTGGGCATCCCGCACCGGATCTTCGGCCGCGCCCGGGACGCCGCCGGGGAGCCGCTGTACGAGATCCTGACCTGCTCCCTCGCCGCCGGCCCGGTCCGCACGGACGCCGACTTCGCCGTCCACGTCGAGCACGGCCCCGAACTGCTCGCCACCGCCGACACGGTCGTCGTCCCCGCCTCGTACGAACTCGGGCCCGTGTACGAGGAGGGCCGGCTCACCGGCGCACTCGCCGCCACGCTCGCGCACATCCGGCCCGGCACCCGGCTCGTCTCCATCTGCACGGGCGGGTACGTCCTGGCCGCCGCCGGGTACCTCGACGGGCGCTCCGCCACCACCCACTGGGGGCACGCCGAGCACTTCCAGCGGCTCTTCCCGGCCGTCCGCGTCGACCCGGACGTCCTCTACACCGACGACGGGGACGTCCTGACCTCCGCCGGGGTCGCCTCGGGCATCGACCTGTGCCTGCACATCGTCCGCCGCGACCACGGCGCGGCCGTCGCCAACGACGTGGCCCGGCGGACCGTCGTCCCCCCGCACCGGGAAGGCGGGCAGGCCCAGTTCGTCGACCGCCCCGTCCCGAACCCGCAGGCGGCGAGCACGGCCGCGGCCCGCGCCTGGGTGCTGGACCGGCTCCACGAGCCCGTACGCCTCGCCGACCTGGCCCGCAAGGAGTCCATGTCGGTGCGCACCTTCACGCGGCGGTTCCGCGAGGAGGCCGGAGTCAGCCCCGGGGAGTGGATCACCGGGCAGCGGGTGGAGCGGGCCCGGCAGCTCCTGGAGCGGACGGACCTGCCGATGGAGCGGGTCGCGCGCGAAGCCGGGTTCGGGACGGCGCAGTCCCTGCGCAAGCACGTACAGGCGGCCCTCGGCGTCAGCCCCACCGCGTACCGCCGCACCTTCCGGGCGGCCGATCCGGGCGGCGCGCCCCCCGCGGCGCCGACCGCGCCCTGAGCGGCCCGGCGGCCCCCGCGGCGGCGGCCTGGTCGGCGCGGGGAGCGGCATCGGGGAGAATGGCCCGTATGAGCGATCGTTCCCCCGAGTCCACCGCCCCGCACCGTGCGGGTTTCGCCTGCTTCGTCGGCCGCCCCAACGCGGGGAAGTCGACCCTGACCAACGCACTCGTGGGCACCAAGGTCGCGATCACCTCCAACCGGCCGCAGACCACCCGCCACACCGTCCGCGGCATCGTGCACCGCCCCGACGCGCAGCTCGTCCTCGTCGACACCCCCGGCCTGCACAAGCCGCGCACCCTCCTCGGCGAGCGGCTGAACGACGTCGTGCGCACGACGTGGGCCGAGGTCGACGTGATCGGCTTCTGCCTGCCCGCCGACCAGAAGCTCGGCCCCGGCGACAAGTTCATCGCCAAGGAGCTCGCGGGGATCCGGAAGACCCCCAAGATCGCCATCGTGACCAAGACGGACCTGGTCGACTCCAAGGCGCTGGCCGAGCAGCTCATCGCGATCCAGCGGCTGGGCGAGGAGCTCGGCATCGAGTGGGCCGAGATCGTCCCCGTCTCCGCCGTCGGCGACAACCAGGTCGGGCTGCTGGCCGACCTGATCGCACCGATGCTGCCCGAGAGCCCGCCGCTCTACCCCGAGGGCGACCTCACCGACGAGCCCGAGGCCGTGATGGTCGCCGAGCTCATCCGCGAGGCCGCCCTGGAGGGCGTCCGCGACGAGCTGCCGCACTCCATCGCCGTCGTGGTCGAGGAGATGATCCCCCGGGAGAACCGCCCGGCGGACCGGCCGCTGCTCGACATCCACGCCAACGTCTACATCGAGCGGCCGAGCCAGAAGGGCATCATCATCGGTCCCAAGGGCTCCCGCCTGAAGGAGGTCGGGATGAAGTCGCGCAAGCACATCGAGGCGCTGCTCGGCACCCCCGTCTTCCTCGACCTCCACGTGAAGGTCGCCAAGGACTGGCAGCGCGACCCCAAGCAGCTGCGCAAGCTCGGCTTCTGACAGCGGCCCCGCGGCGGGCCTAGCGCAGGCGGCGGACCTTCAGCGTGTTGTCGGTGCGGGTCCCCGGCCGGCCGTCGGGCGCGGCCTGGTCCTTCTCGTACTCCTCGGCGACCAGGACCTCCCAGTCGCCCTCGGGCAGTTCCAGCCGGCCGAGGACCTCGTCCGGCCGGGGGAAGTCCACGGGCGGACGGTCCTCCTCCGCCTGCCAGGACGCCCAGCCGCCGTGGCCGACGACCAGCAGCACCCCGCCCGGCGCCACGGCCCGCGCGGCGGTGCGCAGGATGCGGGCGCGCGGGAAGTCCCCGTAGGCGTGCAGGAAGCAGGCCGAGACGAGGTCGAACTCCCCGGCCGGGAAGGACTCGCCGAGGTCGTGGCGGCGGAAGTCGACGCGGTCCGCGACGCCCGCCTCGGCCGCGTGCCCGGCCGCCCGCTCCAGCGCGACGCCGGAGATGTCGGTGGCGGTCACCCGCCAGCCGCGGCGGGCCAGCCACACGGCGTCCGCCCCCTCGCCGCAGCCCAGGTCCAGCGCCCGGCCGGGCGGAAGCTCCCCGGCCTCGCGGACCAGCGCCTCGTTCGGGTTGCCGCTCCAGATGCGGTCGCTCTCGCTGTAGCGGGCGTCCCAGAACTCCTCCCCGGAGAGCGAGCCGGCCGCCGCCTCCGCCGCGGCGTGCCGGTGCTGGTCGTGGTGGGTGTGCTCGGACACGGGGTCCTCCTCGGGGTACGGGCTGTGGTGGGCCCGATGCTGCGCCCCCCGGCGGGCCGGGGCCAAGCACCTTTGCCGTTTCGGCAAGCCGCGGGGGCCGTCCCGCGCCGGGGCGGCCCCCGCGTGCCGTCAGACCTCGTCCGCGGGCTCCGCGATCAGGGCCGTCCCCACCGTCCGGAAGCCGGCCCGGGCGTAGACGCGGGCCACCGCCTCGTCGCCGGCCGACAGGAACACCGTACGGGCGCCCCGCGCGAGGGCGTCCGCGACGAGCGCGGCGGTGACGCCGAGCGCGAGCCCGCGGCGCCGGGCCGCCGGCAGGGTCGCGACGCCGACCACCTCGGCGGTGTCGCCGACCGGGATGTACTGGCCCGAGGCGAGGACCGCGCCGTCGTCCACCGCCACGGCCAGGGCGGTGCGCCCCGAGGCCAGGTCCGCGGAGACCGTCCTCCGCCGGTCCGCGGCCAGGGGCTGCTCCATCGCGGCGGCGAGTTCCGCCCGGCCGGCCGTGCCGACCGCGGTGCCCGGGTCGGCGAAGGCCAGCAGGGGCACGGTCACGGCCGCGGGCAGCAGCGCGTCGTCCGGGCCGATCAGGCGGACGCCGGGGTGCTGCGGCCCGGCCGGAGCGGACCGCTCCAGCACCATCAGGGGATGCTCGTGGACCCGCAGCCCGGCCTCCTCCGCGACGGCGCGCAGCCAGGGACTGGTTTCGGCCACCCATTCGAACGCCTGCGGCACGCCGAGCTCGCGCTGGCGCTCCATGACGCGCGAGACGTCGGCCGCGCTCGCGCCGGTGCTGCCGAGCGCGGGCCGGGCGTAGTAGGGCCAGCCGGGGCCCTCGCGCACGAAGAGGGTCAGCGGGCCGAAGTCCTCGGCCCGCGCACCCCCGGCGCGCGGCGCGGTGTCGTAGTACGCCTCGATACGGGACAGCGGTGTAGGCGGTGTCGATGTCATCGGGCCATCCAAACAAGGGAGGCCCCGCTCAGGCACCTTCTTTGAGGAGGCGGGTGATCAGGGCCCGCTGGGCGTCCGTCAGGTGCGGGTCGTGGCAGTGCACCGTCCGCCCGTCGACCGTGATCCGGTACGAGAAGCCGTCCCGGACCCCGGCCGCCGGGCCGCCCGGGGCCGGCCGGAGCGCCAGCTGGGCCAGGGCCCGCCACTCGTCCTCGTCCGGCCGGCCCGCCGTGTCGACCTCGGCCCGCCGCTCGATGCCGGCGAAGCCGCCCGTCCGCACCACCTCGATCCGCATGACCGTCCTCCTGCCCGGGGGCCGGCCGCGCTACGCGACGCCCACCGTCGACCAGGCCTTCTGCAGCGCCCGGTGCTCCTCGCCGCCCTCGCCGTACCGGGTGGCGGCGGCCGCGGTCGAGAGCCGGGCGAACTGGGCGAAGGTCGCCTTGGCGGTGAGCTCGCCGCCGGTGAGGGTGTCGTACCAGATCTGCCCGGCGCGCTCCCAGGCCTTGCCGCCGAGCTCGGTCGCGGCCACGTAGAAGGCGCGGTTCGGGATGCCGGAGTTGATGTGGACGCCGCCGTTGTCGCGGAGGGTGTCGACGTAGTCGTCCATGCTGGCCGGCTGCGGGTCCTTGCCGAGCTCGTCGTCGTCGTACGCGGTGCCGGGCGCCTTCATCGAGCGCAGGGCCACGCCGCTCACGTTCGGGCCGAGCAGGCCGGCGCCGATCAGCCAGTCGGCCTCGTCGGCGGTCTGGCCCAGCGTGTACTGCTTGATCAGCGAGCCGAAGACGTCGGACATGGACTCGTTCAGGGCGCCGGACTGGCCGCGGTAGACGAGGTTGGCCGTGTACTGGGTGACGCCGTGGGCGAGCTCGTGGCCGATGACGTCCACGGCCACAGTGAAGTCGAGGAAGAGGTCGCCGTCGCCGTCGCCGAAGACCATCTGGCTGCCGTCCCAGAAGGCGTTGTTGTAGTCCCGGCCGTAGTGGACGGTCGCGTCCAGCGCGAGCCCGGCGTCGTCGATGGAGCGCCGCCCGAAGGCCTTCAGGAAGAGCTCGTGCGTGGCGCCGAGGCCGGCGTACGCGCGGTTGACGGTCGCGTCCTGGGAGGCCTCCTCGCCCTCGCCGCGTACCTTCCGCCCCGGCAGCCGGGTGCGGTGCTCGGCGTCGTACACGGTCCGCTGCGGCTCGTCCGGGACGGGCGCGCCCAGGGACGGCACGGTGAAGGGGCGCGCGGTGGTGACGCTGCGCCGGGTGCGCAGGGAGGCGTCGTGCTCCAGGGTGCGCAGGGCGGAGTCGGCGCGGCCGGCGTTCCGGGAGCCGGCGATCCGGTCGAGCATGTGGGGAGGCACGACCGTGCAGAACGGGGCAGGGGCGGCGGTGTGGGTGTGGGAGGCATCCATCCAGGCAATGTGGCAGTGGGTCACCTTCCTGTCACTAGCTGCAACCATGATTCATTCGGTTGTCTGAAAGGCGTCGCAGTGCGTTGACGGATCGCCCCGACCTCGGCGAACCGAAAGAGACGTAGGCCACATAGGGTACAAATCGGACAGGCGGGTCCCGCATACTGGAACGGCCCCTCGCGCCACGGCGCGGCTCGGCTAGGCTCGGTCCATCATGCGTTTCGGGCTGCTTCTGCTTAGCTGCCGCGGCGAGGGTCTGCAGTCGTAGGTCGACCCCCTCCCCGCGGAGTCTGGTGTTGCGGTTTACGACCGCCGTCGGCCGTTCAGCGATCCCCACGCGGACACCCGAGGAGCCCTACGCCATGAGCCAGCACACCTTCGCCGGTCGCCCCACCCCGATCACGAACGCGACCCACGCGCAGCAGCCGTCCGGGATGCCGATCCACAAGTACGGCCGCTACGAGCAGGTGGACCTGCCCGACCGCACCTGGCCCGACGCCCGCGTGACCAAGGCGCCCCGCTGGCTGTCCACCGACCTGCGCGACGGCAACCAGTCGCTGATCGATCCGATGACCCCCGCCCGCAAGCGCGAGATGTTCGACCTGCTGGTGCGCATGGGCTACAAGGAGATCGAGGTCGGTTTCCCCTCCTCCGGCGAGACCGACTTCGCGTTCGTGCGCTCCATCATCGAAGAGGGCGCCGTCCCGGACGACGTGACCATCTCCGTACTGACCCAGGCCCGCGAGGACCTGATCGAACGGACCGTGGAGTCGCTGGTCGGCGCCAAGCGCGCCACCGTCCACCTGTACAACGCCACCGCGCCGACCTTCCGCCGGGTCGTCTTCCGCGGCTCCAAGGAGCAGATCAAGCAGATCGCCGTCGACGGCACCCGCCTGGTCATGGAGTACGCAGAGAAGCTGCTGGGCCCCGAGACCGTCTTCGGCTACCAGTACAGCCCGGAGATCTTCACCGACACCGAGCTGGACTTCGCCCTGGAGGTCTGCGAGGCCGTCTGCGACGTGTGGCAGCCCGGCCCGGGCCGCGAGATCATCCTGAACCTGCCCGCCACGGTGGAGCGCTCCACGCCGTCCACCCACGCGGACCGCTTCGAGTGGATGGCCCGCCACCTGACCCGCCGCGAGCACATCTGCATCTCCGTCCACCCGCACAACGACCGCGGCACCGCCGTCGCCGCCGCCGAGCTGGCCCTGATGGCCGGCGCCGACCGCATCGAGGGCTGCCTGTTCGGGCAGGGCGAGCGCACCGGCAACGTCGACCTGATCACCCTGGGCATGAACCTGTTCTCCCAGGGCATCGACCCGCAGATCGACTTCTCCCAGATCGACGAGATCCGCCGCACCAGCGAGTACTGCAACCAGATGCCGGTCCACCCGCGCCACCCCTACGCGGGCGACCTGGTCTACACGGCCTTCTCCGGCTCCCACCAGGACGCCATCAAGAAGGGCTTCGACGCCATGGAGGCCGACGCGGCCGCCCAGGGCAAGACCGTCGACGAGATCGAGTGGGCCGTCCCGTACCTGCCGATCGACCCCAAGGACGTCGGCCGCTCGTACGAGGCCGTCATCCGCGTCAACTCGCAGTCCGGCAAGGGCGGCGTCGCGTACGTCCTGAAGAACGACCACAAGCTGGACCTGCCGCGCCGCATGCAGATCGAGTTCTCGAAGATCATCCAGGCGAAGACCGACGCCGAGGGCGGCGAGGTCACGCCGAAGGCGATCTGGGACATCTTCTCCGACGAGTACCTGCCCAACCCGGACAACCCGTGGGGCCGCATCCAGCTGCGCGCCGGCTCGACCGCCACCGACAAGGACGGCACGGACACGCTGACCGTCGAGGCCGTCGTGGACGGCGTCGAGACCGTCCTGAACGGCACCGGCAACGGTCCGATCTCCGCGTTCTTCGACGCCCTGGCCTCCATCGGCGTCGACGCCCGCCTGCTGGACTACACCGAGCACACGATGAGCGAGGGCGCCTCCGCCGTCGCCGCCTCGTACATCGAGTGCGCGATCGACGGCCGTGTCCTGTGGGGCATCGGCATCGACGCCAACACCACCCGCGCCTCCCTGAAGGCGGTCGTCTCCGCCGTCAACCGCGCGGGCCGCTGACCCGCCGGGCCGTCCGGCCCGCCGCCGCGCCGCGCCACGCCGCCCCTCCCGCCCGGGAGGGGCGGCGTGGCGCGCTGCTGCCGGCTCCGTACGGATGGTCCCGGGTGCCGCCGCGTTGACCGGGAACGCCCTACACCGCCCCCGAGCCGTCGCCGCGGCCCCCTTACCGGCCGGTTCCCGCGCGCTCGGGGCGGGCGTGAGCCGCCGATGTCGGCCGCGGCCGGCCGGGCGCCCCCGCGGGCCGGCAGCCCCGCCGCGGCGGGGCCGCTCCGGTGTGCGCAGGCCGTGACCAGACGGGATCCGCCGCGCACGCCGGTGAGCGCGGGCAGGCCCCGCAGGCGGGCAGGGGAGGCGCAGCAGCGCGGACCGGCCAACTCCGCCCCGCGGCGGATGTTGTCTTGTCACACGACTGACGCATCCTCACCGATGTGGCTAACATCACGCCAACCCCGGTGTGCCGCCTGGGGGTCCCGCCCGTGCCCGCAGGGCCACGGGGGAGTTGACGGAGGTGCGACGTGCTGCCAGTTCGGGGTGGGGACGGCCGGAAGCTGACGGTCTGGGGCATCCGCACCACGTGGAACACGGTGGGCGACGGGGAGTTCTTCTGCACCGGCTGCGGCGGCGACCGCAACTACCGCCGGCGCACCGGACGCCGCAGGTTCACGGTCCTCGGCGTCCCGCTGCTGCCGCGCGGCGAGGCCGGGCCCGTCGTCGAATGCCAGGGCTGTCGCGAGCGCTTCGGCACCGACGTCCTCGACCGCCTCACCACCACCCGCTTCTCCGCGCTGCTGCGCGACGCCGTGCACACCGTCGCCCTGGCCGTGCTCGCGGCCGGCGGCACCGAGGCGCGGGGCGTCCTGGAGGCCGCCGTGTCGGCCGTCCGCGCCGCCGGCTTCCAGGACTGCACCGGGGAGCAGCTGGAGTCCCTCGTGCAGGCGCTCGCCAGCGACCAGGGCCGCCTGGGACTGTACGACGCCCCCGACTGCTGCGGGGCCGCGCTGGCCATCGAGCTCCACGAGGCGCTGGAACCGCTCGCCCCGCACCTGGCCGGCCCCGGGCGGGAGTCGATCCTGCTGCAGGGCGCGCGGATCGCGCTCGCCGACGGCCCCTACACCCCGGCCGAGCGCGAGGTGCTCGCCACCGTCGGCTCCGCACTGCGGATCGGCTCGGACGACGTGGCGCGCCTGCTGTCCGCCGTGCGCTCCTCCTGACCGGCGGCGCCGGCGGCCGAATCCGGCCGAAACGGCCCCGGTCGAGGTAACGATCCGGCCTCACGGGGCCGGAATCCGGCCGTAGCGAGCCGGGAACCGCGCCGCCCGCCGCCGGACCGTCCCAGCAGGCGGACGGCCGCGCCGCCGCGCGCCCGTGAGCCGCTCGGGCGGCCGCGGAGGGCATCGCCGCACGTCGCGGCAGGGGACCCCGTACGCACGGGGACGACGGGAGGGCGGGAGCGGTGCCGGGCTACCCCGCCGCACCGCCATGCGCCACTGGAGGAACCCACAGATCGGGCCGCCCCATGGGTCAACAATTTGTGGAAGTCGACGATATCTGTGACCCCTTCCACAGGCGTTCAATTCCGGACACACGACGAACGCCGCCGGAGCGCGACCCGGCGGGGCTTCGGCCACGTGAACGAACGCACCTGACAACCCCGGCGGACCAACGGGACAGCGGCCCACTCCGCCCGGGGACAACCAGACCCTCCCCGTTCACCACCTTCTGAAGGGCAAGCCCGATGGCACGTGTCGCCGCCCGGCTCTCCGCCGACGGAGAGCAGAGCACCCACCCGGTCGACGAGGTGCTCCCCGTCCCCAAGCTCGCGCTGTACGGCTTCCAGCACGTGCTCGCCTTCTACGCCGGCGCAGTGATCGTCCCGATCATCGTCGGAGGCGCGCTCGGGCTGACCCCCGAACAACTCGTCTACCTGATCAACGCCGACCTCTTCACCTGCGGCATCGCCTCCATCATCCAGGCGTGGGGCATCGGCCGGATCGGCGCGCGCCTGCCGCTGATCCAGGGCGTCACCTTCACCGCCGTCTCCCCGATGATCGCGATAGGCCTCGGCGCAGGCGGCGGCACCGCCGCCCTCCTGGTCGTCTACGGCGCCGTCATCACCGCGGGCCTCGCCACGTTCGCGTTCGCCTGGCTGCCGGCCCGGGCGTTCCGCGCGGTCATGCGGCTCTTCCCGCCGGTCGTCACCGGCACCGTGATCACCGTGCTGGGCATCGTGCTGCTGCCGGTCGGCCTCAACGACGCCGCGGGCGGCCTCGGCAGCCCCGACTTCGGCGACCCGAAGCACTTCGCGTACGCCGGCGGCACCATGCTCTTCATCCTGCTGCTGATGAGGCTCGGCCGGCCCTTCCTCTCCTCGATCGCCATCCTGCTCGGCCTGGTGGGCGGGACGGCCGTCGCCTTCCTGCTCGGCGACGCCCGGTTCGACAGCGTCTCGAAGGCCGACTGGATCGGCGTGACGACGCCCTTCCACTTCGGTGCGCCGAAGTTCGAGTGGTTCCCGATCGTGCTGATGCTCATCGTCATGCTGATCACCATGGTCGAGACGACCGGTGACACGTACGCGGTCGGCGACATCGTCGGCAAGGACGTCGACAGCGAGACAGTGGCCCGCGCCCTGCGCGCCGACGGCGCCGCGACCGCGCTCGGCGGCGTCCTCAACTCCTTCCCGTACGTCGCGTTCGCCGAGAACGTCGGGCTCGTGCGGATGACGAAGGTCAAGAGCCGCTTCGTGGTCGTCGCAGCCGGCGTCTTCATGATCATCCTGGGTCTGCTGCCGAAGGCCGCCGCCGTCGTGGCCTCCGTGCCGCACGGCGTCCTCGGCGGCGCCGCGACCGTCATGTTCGCGATGGTCGCCCTCGCCGGCATCCAGACCCTCGCCAAGGTCGACCTGAAGGAGGAGAAGAACGCACTGGTCGTGGGCGTCTCCCTGGCCTTCGCGCTGCTGCCGGCCACCGTCCCGGTGCTGTTCAAAGAGCACATGGACGCCGACCTGTCCTCCCTCCTGAACAGCGGCGTGACGCTCGGCGCGACGGCCGCGATCGTGCTGAACGCGGTCTTCAACGGCCTCGGCAAGGACGGCGCGCACGCCGCCGGGGCTGTGACCGCGGTGCCCGCCCCGGCCGCGGCCCCGGCCGCCGCCCCGGTGCCCGTCCCGGCCCCCGCAGCCGCTCCCGGGGCCGGCCGGGACTCCGAGCCCGACCCGGAACCCGACGCCGACCCCGACGCCGAGCCGGCCCCCGCCCCCTGACCCAGGGCCGCAGCGGCCCCCAGCCCCCGGACCGGCTCCGGGGCGGGGGGCCGCTGCCGCACCCGTACAGGCGACAATGGGCGCATGAGTCTGTTCCGCGACGACGGCATCGTGCTGCGCACCCAGAAGCTCGGCGAGGCGGACCGCATCATCACGCTGCTGACCCGCGGCCACGGACGGGTGCGGGCCGTCGCCCGCGGTGTACGCCGCACCAAGTCGAAGTTCGGCGCCGGGCTGGAGCCCTTCTCCCACGCCGACGTCCAGTTCTTCGCCCGCGGCAGCGATCTCGTGGGCCGCAGCCTGCCGCTCTGCACGCAGACCGAGATCATCTCCCCGTACGGCAACGGCATCGTCACCGACTACGCCCGCTACACCGCCGGCACCGCGATGCTGGAGACCGCCGAGCGGTTCACCGAGAACGAGGGCGAGCCCGCCGTCCAGCAGTACCTGCTGCTCATCGGCGCCCTGCGAACCCTCTCCCGCGGCGAGCACGAGCCGAACCTCATCCTCGACGCCTTCCTGCTGCGCTCCCTCGCCGTGAACGGCTACGCGCCCAGCTTCGAGGACTGCGCGAAGTGCGGCATCCACGGCCCGAACCGGCACTTCTCCGTGGCCGCCGGCGGAGTCGTCTGCGGCGACTGCCGGGTCGGCGGCAGCGTCGTACCCTCATCGGAGGCCATCGCCCTGCTCAGTGCACTGCTGACGGGCGACTGGGGGTACGCCGACGCGTGCGAGGCACGCCACGTGCGGGAGGGCAGCGGGCTCGTCTCGGCCTATTTGCACTGGCATCTGGAGCGCGGGCTACGCTCGCTGCGTTACGTCGAGAAATAGGAGCTGGGCACATGGCACGACGCGGGATTCTGGGACGCTCTCGCCGCGAGTACAAGGTTCCGGAGCCGCACCCGTCCGGTGCGCGCCCGCCGAAGATCCCCGGCGAGCTGGTCCCCAACCACGTCGCGATCGTCATGGACGGCAACGGCCGCTGGGCCAAGGAGCGCGGGCTGCCCCGCACCGAAGGCCACAAGGTCGGCGAGGGCGTCGTCCTCGACGTCCTCAAGGGCTGCATCGAGATGGGCGTCAAGAACCTCTCGCTGTACGCCTTCTCGACGGAGAACTGGAAGCGCTCCCCGGACGAGGTCCGCTTCCTGATGAACTTCAACCGCGACGTCATCCGCCGCCGCCGCGACGAGATGGACGAGCTGGGCATCCGCATCCGCTGGGTCGGCCGCATGCCGAAGATGTGGAAGTCCGTCGTCCAAGAGCTCCAGGTGGCCCAGGAGCAGACCGTCGACAACGACAAGATGACGCTGTACTTCTGCGTCAACTACGGCGGCCGCGCGGAGATCGCCGACGCTGCGCAGGCCATAGCGCGGGACGTGGCCGCGGGGAAGCTGGACCCGTCGAAGGTCAACGAGAAGACCTTCGCGAAGTACATCTACTACCCGGACATGCCGGACGTCGACCTGTTCCTGCGCCCCAGCGGCGAGCAGCGCACCTCGAACTACCTGCTCTGGCAGAGCGCGTACGCCGAGATGGTCTTCCAGGACGTGCTGTGGCCGGACTTCGACCGCCGCAACCTGTGGCAGGCCTGCCTGGAGTACGCCCAGCGCGACCGCCGCTTCGGCGGGGCCGTCCCGAACCAGGTGGAGCCGGGCGGCGCCGCCGGCTGACGGGCCGCGCACACGGCGGAGGGCCCGCGCCCGGGTTTCCCGGGGCGGGCCCTCCGCCGTGTGCCGTGAAGTCGTCCTGATCGCTTCGGTCCGCGGCCGGAATGCGGCCCGGGCCTGCGCTCAGGAGGCGGCCGCGGCCGCGCAGTCGGCGCAGGTGCCGAAGACCTCGACGGTGTGGGCGACGTTCACGAAGCCGTGCTCGGCCGCGATCGACTCGGCCCACTTCTCGACGGCCGGGCCCTCCACCTCGACGGCCTTGCCGCAGCCGCGGCACACCAGGTGGTGGTGGTGGTCCCCGGTGGAGCAGCGCCGGTAGACGGACTCGCCGTCGCTGGTGCGCAGCACGTCGACCTCGCCGGCGTCCGCCAGGGACTGGAGGGTGCGGTAGACGGTGGTCAGGCCCACGGAGTCGCCGCGGTGCCGGAGCATGTCGTGCAGCTCCTGGGCGCTGCGGAACTCGTCCACCTCGTCCAGCGCGGCCGCCACCGCTGCCCGCTGCCGGGTGGATCGCCCTCGTACTGGCGCGGTATTCGTCTCGCCAGGCGCAGTCGCCACCGGTTCCTCCTCGTATCGGCCTCGGCCCAATTGTGCCAGGCGGCCGCCGTTCCTAGACCTTCACGTCGTCGCGCGTACAGACCTCTTCCGCGGCGCGGGCCGCCTCGGCCCGGCGGCGGGCCAGCGGCGCCGACAGCGCCGTGAGGACCGTGAAGACGGCGATGGCCAGGAGCACGATGGTGGCGCCGGAGGGGGCGTCGATGTAGTACGTGGCCACGGTCCCGGAGAGCGAGACGAGGACGCCGATGCCCATCGCGACCGCCAGGGTGGCGGCGAACCCGCGGGTGACGCGCTGGGCCGCGGCGACGGGGATCACCATCATGGCGCTGACGAGCAGCAGGCCGACGATGCGCATGGCGACGGTCACCGTGACGGCCGCGGTGACCGCGAGCAGCAGGTTGAGCAGGCGCACGGGCAGGCCGGTGACCCGTGCGAACTCCTCGTCCTGGCATACGGCGAACAGCTGCCGCCGCAGGCCCAGCGTCACGGCGAGCACGAACGCGGCGAGGACGACGACGGCGGTGATGTCCTCGGCCGACACGGTGGTGATCGAGCCGAACAGGTAGCTGGTCAGGTTGCTGGTGGAGCCGCCCGGCGCCAGGTTGATGATCATGACGCCGCCGGCCAGGCCGCCGTAGAAGAGCATCGCCAGGGCGATGTCGCCGCTGGTCCGGCCGCGCGAGCGGATGAGCTCCATGCCGACCGCGCCGAGGACCGCGACCAGGGTCGCGAGCCAGACCGGGCTGGCGTTCAGCAGGAAGCCGAGCGCGACGCCCGTCAGTGCCACGTGGCCGATGCCGTCGCCCATGACCGCCTGGCGGCGCTGGACGAGGTACGTGCCGATGGCGGGGGCGGTCAGGCCCACCAGGACGGCGGCGAGCAGGGCCCGCTGCATGAAGGCGTAGTTCAGGAGGTCCATCAGCTCAGCAGTCCGGTCCGCAGGGGTTCGGCGTCGTGCGCCGCGTGGGGGTGTACGTGGTCGTGGCCGGGCAGGGCGTGCTGGCCCACGGCCTCCGGGGGCGCGCCGTCGTGGACGACGCAGCCGTCGCGCAGGACGACCGCGCGGTCGATCAGCGGCTCCAGCGGGCCGAGCTCGTGCAGGACGAGCAGGACGGTCGCGCCGGCGGCGACCTGCTCGCGGACGGCGTTCGCGAGGACCTCCTGGTTGGCGAGGTCCACGCCGGCCATCGGCTCGTCCATGATCAGCAGCTCGGGCTCGGCGGCCAGGGCGCGGGCGATCAGGACGCGCTGGTGCTGGCCGCCGGAGAGGGCGCCCACGGACGCGTCGGCGTACCCCTCCATGTCGACCAGGGCCAGGGCGCGCCCGACCGCGGCCTTGTCGGCCTTGCGCAGGACGCCGAAGCGGGTGCGGGCGAGCCGGCCCGCGGAGACGACCTCGCGCACCGTCGCCGGGACGCCGCTCGCCGCGGTGGTGCGCTGGGGCACGTACCCGATGCGCGACCAGTCGCGGAAGCGCCGGAAGGGCGTGCCGAACAGCGACAGCTCGCCGCCCGACAGGGGGACCTGGCCGACGACGGCGCGCACGGCCGTCGACTTCCCGGAGCCGTTGGCGCCGAGCAGGGCGACGACCTCGCCGCGGCGCACCGCCAGGTCGACGCCGCGCAGGACGGGGCGCGAGCCGAGCGAGGCGACTGCGCCGCGCAGGGAGATGACCGGCTGCTCGGCCGGCTCCGCGGGCTTGGACTCCATGGGGGGCGCCTCCGTCGACGTCATCACTTGGCCCCGAGGGCCTTCTGGAGGTTCTTCAGGTTGGACCGCATGACCTCGAAGTAGTCAGCGCCCTGGGACTTGTCGGTGATTCCCTCGAGCGGGTCGAGGACGTCGGTCTTCAGGCCGGAGTCGGCGGCGAGGGACTTGGCGGTCTTGTCGCTGGCGAGGGTCTCGAAGAACACCGTGGTGACGTTCTCCTTCTTCGCGCGCTCCTGGAGTTCCTTCATCCGGGCCGGGCTGGGCTCGGACTCGGGGTCGACGCCGGAGATGCCCTCCTGGTCGAGGCCGTAGCGCTCGGCGAGGTAGCCGAAGGCGGCGTGGGTGGTGATGAAGGTCCGGGTGGCGGTGTTCTTCAGGCCGTCCTTGAACTCCGTGTCGAGGGCCGTCAGTTTGCCGACCAGCTCGTCGGTGTTCTTGCGGTAGTCGGCCGCGTGGCCGGGGTCCGCCTTCTCCAGTGCCGCGCCGACGCCCTTGGCGATCTCGGCGTACTTGGACGGGTCGAGCCAGACGTGCGGGTCGCCGCCGGCCTCGCCGTGGCTGTGGCCGTCGCCCTCGGAGTGGCCGGCTTCCTCGGAGTGGCCCGCCTCCTCGGAGTGGCCCGCCTCCTCGCCGTGCGCGCCCTCGTGGTCGTGGCCGCCGGGGCCGTGGGCGTCGAGCTTGGTGAGGGTCGCGGCGTCGACGGTGTTCTTCACGCCGGCCTGGGCGACGGCCTCGTCGACGGCGGGCTGGAGGCCCTTGAGGTAGAGGACGACGTCCGACTCCCCGAGCTGCGCGGTCTGCTTGGGGGTGATCTCCAGGTCGTGCGGCTCGACGCCCGGCTTGGTGAGGGAGGCGACCTGGACGCGGTCCCCGCCTATCTGCTCGGCGAGGAACTGCATGGGGTAGAACGACGCCGTCACGGCGAGCCGGCCGTCCGCGGCGCCGGCGGAGGGGGTGCCGGAGCAGGCGGTCAGGGCCGGGGCGGCGAGCGCGAGGGCCCCGGCGAGGGCGGCGGTGGGTATGAGGCGGCGTACGTTCATGACATCCATTTTCATCAAATATGGAAACCGTTGTCAAAAAGCCCAGGCCGCGGCCCCGCGGGGGCACCATGGAAGGGGAACCGATTTGATGGAGGGGGTGCGGGCGCCGGTAACCTGAGGCATTCGCGTTCGTCCTCGTAATGAAGAGAGCACCGTGGCCGCCGACAAGATCGAAACCATCGTCAGCCTGAGCAAGCGCCGTGGCTTCGTTTACCCGTGCAGTGAGATCTACGGCGGCTCCCGGGCTGCCTGGGACTACGGTCCGCTGGGTGTCGAGCTCAAGGAGAACATCAAGCGCCAGTGGTGGAAGGCGATGGTGACCGGGCGTGAGGACATCGTCGGCCTCGACTCGTCCGTGATCCTGGCTCCCGAGGTCTGGGTGGCCTCGGGCCACGTCGCGACGTTCTCCGACCCGCTCACCGAGTGCACCGCCTGCCACAAGCGCCACCGCGCCGACCACCTGGAGGAGGCGTACGAGGCCAAGCACGGCCGCCTCCCGGAGAACGGCCTGGCCGACGTGAACTGCCCCCACTGCGGCGTGAAGGGCCAGTTCACCGAGCCGAAGCAGTTCTCCGGCATGCTGGAGACCCACCTCGGCCCGACCCAGGACACCGGCTCCAAGGCGTACCTGCGCCCCGAGACCGCCCAGGGCATCTTCACCAACTTCGCCCTGGTGCAGACCTCCTCGCGCAAGAAGCCGCCCTTCGGCATCGCGCAGATGGGCAAGTCGTTCCGCAACGAGATCACGCCCGGCAACTTCATCTTCCGCACCCGCGAGTTCGAGCAGATGGAGATGGAGTTCTTCGTCAAGCCGGGCGAGGACGAGCAGTGGCAGGAGTACTGGATGCAGGAGCGGTGGAACTGGTACCGCGGCCTCGGCATCCGCGAGGAGAACATCCGCTGGTACGAGCACCCGAAGGAGAAGCTGTCCCACTACTCGAAGCGCACCGCCGACATCGAGTACCGCTTCAACTTCGGCGGCAGCGAGTTCTCCGAGCTGGAGGGCATCGCCAACCGCACGGACTACGACCTCAAGGCCCACTCCGCCGCCTCCGGCCAGGACCTCACCTTCTTCGACCAGGAGGCCGGTGAGCGCTACACCCCGTACGTCATCGAGCCCGCGGCCGGCGTGAACCGCGCCATGCTCGCCTTCATGCTCGACGCGTACAACGAGGACGAGGCCCCGAACGCCAAGGGCGTCATGGAGAAGCGCACCGTGATGCGCCTCGACCCGCGCCTGGCCCCGGTCAAGGTCGCCGTCCTGCCGCTGTCCCGCAACGCGCAGCTGTCGCCGAAGGCCAAGGGCCTCGCCGCCGACCTGCGCAAGAACTGGAACATCGAGTTCGACGACGCGGGCGCCATCGGCCGCCGCTACCGCCGCCAGGACGAGATCGGCACGCCGTTCTGCGTCACCGTCGACTTCGACACCCTCGACGACAACGCGGTGACCGTCCGCGAGCGCGACACCATGAAGCAGGAGCGCGTCTCCCTGGACCAGATCCAGACGTACCTGGCCACCCGCCTCCTGGGCTGCTAGGTCCTGCCGGTACGACGACGGCCCGGTGCGCCCAGCGCACCGGGCCGCTGCCGTTCCCGCCCGGCGGAGCCGGCGCCTGTGTCGGGGGGCTGCGTCAGGCGCGCAGGCCGCGGATCACCAGGGACGTGACCGCCTCGAACTCGCGCGTGATCGTCGGGGAGGTCCACTCGGCCGCGTACTGCGGGTCGTGGAAGCGGCCGGTGGCGTCGAACACGGCGCGGGCCGCGGCCGGCACGTCCGGCACGTCGAGCGAGCCCGCCTCCACTCCCTCGGCGATGATCCGCCCCAACTGCTCGACCAGCTCGGCCAGGTGCGACTCCACCACCCCGCTGTTCTCGGCGAGCAGCACCGTGTACGTCGCGAACAGCTCCGGATCGTCGCCCGCCTTGTGGCGCTTGGCGTCGAACAGCGCCTCCAGCCAGGCTTCCAGCTTGGAGGGAGCACTCCCCGCACCGTCCGAGGCGATCTCCTCCAGGCGCCCGACCGTCTTGCCGAGCCAGCGCTGGGTCACGGCCTCGCGCAGCGCGGCCTTGGACGGGAAGTGCCGGTACACGCTGCCGTGGCTGACGCCCAGGGCCCGCGCCACGTCGACCACGGTCGCCTTGGCCGGGCCGTAGCGGCGCAGCACCTCCTCGGTGGTCTCCAGGATGCGCTCGGGGGTCAGGGGCTCGGCGGCAGCGGGTGACATGGGTACGACCGTACCGCCGACTCAGTGCTCGCTGTCCAGGTGGGCCATCTGCGCGGCCGGATAGCGCTCGCCCGCGGCGGCTCCCGCCGGTATCGCCTCCTCGATCGCCGCGATGTCGGCCGCCGACAGCTCGACCTCCATGGCACCCAGTGCCTCGGTCAGCCGGTCGCGGCGGCGGGCCCCCACCAGCGGCACGATGTCCTCGCCGCGGGAGAGCACCCAGGCGATGGCGGTCTGGGCCACGCTGACGCCCTTGCCGTCGGCCACCTTGCGCAGGGCCTCGACGAGGTCCAGGTTGCGGTCGAGGTTCTCGCCCTGGAAGCGGGGGCTCATCCCGCGGAAGTCGCCCGGGGCCAGCTCACGGTCGCGCGTGAAGTGCCCGCTGATCAGGCCGCGGGAGAGGACCCCGTACGCCGTGACGCCCATGCCGAGTTCCCGGGCGGTCGGCAGGATCTCCCGCTCGATCCCGCGGGACATCAGCGAGTACTCGATCTGCAGGTCCGCGACGGGTGCCACGGCCGCGGCCCGGCGCAGGGTGTCCGCCCCGACCTCCGACAGGCCGATGTGCCGCACGTGTCCCGCGTCGACGGCCTCGGCGATCGCGCCGACCGTTTCCTCGATCGGCACCGCCGGGTCGACACGGGCGATCCGGTAGATGTCGATGTGGTCCCGGCCCAACCGCTGCAACGAGTAGGCGAGGAAGTTCCGCACGGCCTCGGGGCGGCCGTCGTACCCGGTGAAGCCGCCTTCGACCGTCCGCAGCGCGCCGAACTTCACGCTGGTCAGGGCCCGCTCCCGCGCGGCCGCGGGGGCGGTGCGCAGGGCTTCGGCGATCAGCAGCTCGTTGTGGCCCATGCCGTAGAAGTCGCCCGTGTCCAGCAGGGTCACCCCGGCGTCGAGCGCGGCGTGGATCGTCGCCACCGACTCGCCGCGGTCGGCCTCCCCGTACAGCGCGGACATCCCCATGCAGCCCAGCCCCAGCGGGAAGACGGCGGGCCCGGTCGAGCCGAGGGACCGCACGGGCCGGCCGGAGGCGTCGGCCGAGGCAGCCGCGGCAACCGCCGCCGTGTTCACCGCGCTCGTCGCGGTCCCAGCGCTCGTCGTGGTCGTGGAAGTGCTCTGGTTCGTCGTCATGCATACGAAGATGACATGACGGGTGACAGATTTCAATATCTGTCACCCGTATCGGCGACGTGCGGGCCGGCTGGGCGACAATGGGGGGCATGACCACGCTCCCCCCGCCCCTCGCGATCGGCCCGCACACCGTGCAGCCCCCCGTGGTGCTCGCACCCATGGCCGGCATCACCAACGCCCCGTTCCGCACGCTCTGCCGCGACTTCAGCGGCGGCAAGGGGCTGTTCGTCAGCGAGATGATCACCACGCGGGCGCTGGTCGAGCGCAACGACAAGACCATGCAGCTGATCCGCTTCGACGAGTCCGAGAAGCCCCGCTCGATCCAGCTGTACGGGGTCGACCCCGCCACGGTCGGCAAGGCGGTCCGAATGATCGTCGAAGAGGACCGCGCCGACCACATCGACCTGAACTTCGGCTGCCCCGTCCCCAAGATCACCCGCAAGGGCGGCGGCTCCGCCCTCCCCTACAAGCGGAACCTGCTGCGCGCCATCCTGCGCGAGGCGGTCGCCGGCGCCGGTGACACGCCGGTCACCATGAAGATGCGCAAGGGCATCGACGACGACCACCTCACCTACCTGGACGCCGGCCGCATCGCCGTGGAGGAGGGCGTCACCGCCATCGCCCTGCACGGCCGCACCACCGCCCAGCACTACGGCGGCACCGCCGACTGGGAGGCCATCGCGCGGCTGAAGGAGCACGTCCCGGAGATCCCCGTCCTCGGCAACGGCGACATCTGGTGCGCCGAGGACGCGCTGCGCATGGTGCGCGAGACCGGCTGCGACGGCGTGGTCGTCGGGCGCGGCTGCCTGGGCCGCCCGTGGCTGTTCAACGACCTCGTCGCGGCCTTCGAGGGGCGCCCCGAGGACTACCACCGGCCCGCGCTGCGCGAGGTCGCGGCGACCATGGTCCGGCACGCCCGGCTGCTGGGGGAGTGGATCGGCGACGAGTCCCGCGGGGTGATCGACTTCCGTAAGCACGTGGCCTGGTACCTGAAGGGCTTCTCGGTCGGGTCCGAGATGCGCAAGAAGCTCGCCGTCGCCTCGTCCCTGGCGGAACTCGACGCTCATCTGAGCGAGCTCGACCTGGACCAGCCGTGGCCGGAGGGTGCGGACGGCCCGCGGGGCCGCACGTCCGGAAACAACCGGGTTGTCCTCCCCGACGGCTGGTTGAAGGACCCGTACGACTGCGCCGGTGTGACCGAGGACGCCGAACTGGACACGTCCGGAGGGTGAGAACCAGCTGACAAACTATGCCGTCGGCGGCGTGACATACGCCACGCATGGGTGGGGTTGCGCTCACATGAGCGCAAAAATCACGGCTAAGACTTCCAAAGGGTGGCACTGGGTGCCACCCTTTGTTTGTTCAACTCTTGAACGCAAATGTATCGATGATCGCTCATCCGAGCGCAAACAGGCCTCGGTGGGGCCCCTCCCCTTCGGGAGGTGAACGCTCTTCGTATGTTCGGGCTACCCATCGGTTACTTTCGATCTGGTGGCGAGCGGGTGGTTACAGGCTCATGACGGCCAAGTGGACGTACCCAGAAGCCTTCGATCTGGGTATGTTCCTCGCCGTCAGGGCAGCCACCGAGTCCTCGAGGAGTCGAGACCCGTGTCGGAAAACAAGAACCAGAAGCTCGTCTACGACTTCACCGAGGGGAACCGCGACCTCAAGGACCTTCTCGGCGGCAAGGGAGCCAACCTCGCCGAGATGACCAACCTGGGTCTTCCGGTCCCTCCCGGCTTCACCATCACGACCGAGGCCTGCAAGGTCTACCTCGAGAGCGGCGCGGCCCCGGCCGAGCTCCGCGACGAGGTGAGCGCGCACCTGGCCGCCCTCGAGGCCAAGATGGGCAAGAAGCTCGGCCAGTCCGACGACCCGCTGCTGGTCTCCGTCCGCTCGGGCGCCAAGTTCTCCATGCCCGGCATGATGGACACGGTCCTCAACATCGGCCTCTCCGACGCCTCCGTCGTGGGCCTGGCCGCCCAGGCCGACAACGAGCGCTTCGCGTGGGACTCCTACCGCCGCCTCATCCAGATGTTCGGCAAGACCGTCCTCGGCGTCGACGGCGAGCTCTTCGAAGAGGCGCTCGACGCCGCCAAGGAGGCCAAGAAGGTCACCGTCGACACCGACCTCGACGCCGCCGACCTGAAGAAGCTCGTCAAGGTCTTCAAGAAGATCGTCGCGAAGGAGGCCGGCCGCGAGTTCCCGCAGGACGCCCGCGAGCAGCTCGACCTCGCCGTCGAGGCGGTCTTCAACTCCTGGAACACCGACCGCGCCAAGCTCTACCGCCGCCAGGAGCGCATCCCGGGCGACCTCGGCACCGCCGTCAACGTCTGCTCGATGGTCTTCGGCAACCTCGGCCCCGACTCCGGCACCGGCGTCGCCTTCACCCGCGACCCCGCCAGCGGCCACCAGGGCGTCTACGGCGACTACCTGCAGAACGCGCAGGGCGAGGACGTCGTCGCGGGCATCCGCAACACCGTCCCCCTCTCCGACCTGGAGCAGCTGGACAAGAAGTCCTACGACCAGCTGATGCAGATCATGGAGACGCTGGAGACCCACTACAAGGACCTCTGCGACATCGAGTTCACGATCGAGCGCGGCCAGCTGTGGATGCTCCAGACCCGTGTCGGCAAGCGCACCGCCGGCGCCGCCTTCCGCATCGCCACCCAGCTCGTCGACCAGGGCCTGATCGACGAGGCCGAGGCCCTCCAGCGCGTCAACGGCGCGCAGCTGGCCCAGCTGATGTTCCCGCGCTTCGACGAGAACGCGAAGACCGAGCTCCTCGGCCGCGGCATCGCCGCCTCCCCGGGCGCCGCGGTCGGCAAGGCCGTCTTCGACTCCTACACGGCCGTCAAGTGGTCCCGCTCCGGCGAGAAGGTCATCCTGATCCGCCGCGAGACCAACCCGGACGACCTCGACGGCATGATCGCCTCCGAGGGCATCCTCACCTCGCGCGGCGGCAAGACCTCCCACGCCGCCGTCGTCGCCCGCGGCATGGGCAAGACCTGCGTCTGCGGCGCCGAGGAGCTCGACGTCGACACCAAGCGCCGCCGCATGACGGTCGGCGACCAGGTCATCGAGGAGGGCGACGTCGTCTCCATCGACGGCTCCACCGGCAAGGTGTACCTCGGCGAGGTGCCCGTCGTGCCGTCGCCGGTCGTCGAGTACTTCGAGGGGCGCATGCACGCCGGCGCCGACGACGCCGACGAGCTCGTCCAGGCCGTCCACCGGATCATGGCCTACGCCGACCGCGTACGCCGCCTGCGCGTCCGCGCCAACGCCGACAACGCCGAGGACGCGCTGCGCGCCCGCCGCTTCGGCGCCCAGGGCATCGGCCTGTGCCGCACCGAGCACATGTTCCTCGGCGAGCGCCGCGAGATGGTCGAGCGCCTGATCCTCGCGGACACCGAGGGCGAGCGCGAGGCCGCCCTCGCCGAGCTCCTGCCGCTGCAGAAGAAGGACTTCATCGAGCTGTTCGAGGCGATGGACGGCCTGCCCGTCACCGTCCGCCTGCTCGACCCGCCGCTGCACGAGTTCCTGCCCGACATCACCGAGCTGTCGGTGCGCGTCGCCCTCGCCGAGGCCCGCAAGGACCACAACGAGAACGACCTGCGCCTGCTCCAGGCCGTCCACAAGCTGCACGAGCAGAACCCGATGCTGGGCCTGCGGGGCGTCCGCCTCGGCCTGGTCATCCCCGGCCTGTTCGCCATGCAGGTACGGGCGATCGCCGAGGCCGCGGCCGTGCGCAAGGACGCCAAGGGCGACCCGCGCGCCGAGATCATGATCCCGCTCGTCGGCACCGTCCAGGAGCTGGAGATCGTCCGCGAGGAGGCCGACGCGATCATCGCCGAGGTCGAGGCCGCCACCGGCACCAGCCTCAAGCTCACCATCGGCACGATGATCGAGCTGCCCCGCGCCGCGCTGACCGCCGCCCAGATCGCCGAAGCCGCGCAGTTCTTCTCCTTCGGCACGAACGACCTGACCCAGACCGTGTGGGGCTTCTCCCGCGACGACGTCGAGGCCAGCTTCTTCACGGCGTACCTGGAGAAGGGCATCTTCGGTGTCTCGCCCTTCGAGACCATCGACAAGGACGGCGTCGGCTCGCTGGTCCGCAGCGCCGTCGAGGCCGGCCGGGCCACCCGCCCCGACCTGAAGCTCGGTGTCTGCGGCGAACACGGCGGCGACCCGGAGTCGGTCCACTTCTTCCACGAGGTCGGCCTGGACTACGTCTCCTGCTCGCCGTTCCGGATTCCGGTGGCGCGCCTGGAGGCAGGCCGCGCGGCCGCCGAGTCCGCGGGCAGCGACAGCCGCTGACCCGCCCGGCCCCCCAAGGGCCGCCTGAAGACCGTCCGCCTGCCCCCGGGTTCCCTGACCCCCGAGGGCAGGCGGGCAATTCTTTTGGCGTTCAACAAATCCTTACGCCAGCAGGCGGTGGACGGATCCCCACCCGTCCACCGCCTGCCGGCAATCCGCCAGGCACGTCGGCGCTTCCCGGTGCGACCGACCGCCAGGCCCCGCAAAGCCCCCCACGGCCTTCACGGAGCGTTTCGGTCGCGCCGGAGTGTGCCTGGCGGAGTACAGCATTTCGGTTGTCACGCCCTCGCCGAAAGGGGTTTCAACTGTGGCCGAAAGGGCGTGGTGACGTCGTGTGACGGCGTGCATACTCATGGGGCGGGGGGATTGCGGTTGCACAGGTGGGGGTTCGGTGCTGCGTATCCATTTCACTGGAGTGGACCTGGCACGCGTACGGATGGCAGGGCGTCCCGATGCGTTGTGGGAAACGATTCTGAGTTTTCACCGCTTAAGAGACCGGCGTGATGCACGTCTCTTCGGTGATTGGCGTACGGAAACCCGGAGCAGGTTGAATAGTGAAACACGCTTGCTCGGCGCGCTCATACCGAGTCGCGGCTATTTCCCGGATTTCCTGACGCCCGCCGAGGGGCAGTACGGCTGGGACGTCGGCCTCGACGCGCTGCGCGGCCTGGAGCCCGAGCGGATCCGGCGGGAGCTGGCCCTGCTCGGCACCGGCGCGCGCGTGGGAGCCGCCTTCGGCATGCCGCCCGGCGCCGGCGCCTCCGGTGGCGCCGACAGCGCCGTACCGCGGCGGCTGCGGGAGCTCATGGACGACACCGAGGCGCACCTGCCGCGGCTCCTCGCCGAGCTGCGCGGCTACCACCGCGCGGCCGTGGCCCCGTACTGGACGCACATCCAGGCCCAGATCGAGGCCGAGCGGGCCGCCCGGGGCCGCGCCCTGCTCGACGGCGGGGCGGACGAGCTGCTCGCCTCGCTGCCGCCGATGCTGCGCTGGAGGGCGCCCGTCCTGGAGTGCGACTACCCCGTCGACCGCGACGTGCGGCTGTGCGGGCGCGGGCTGCTGCTCCAGCCGTCGTTCTTCTGCCGGCGCACCGCTGTCACGCTGCACGACCCGGAGCTGCCGCCGGTGCTGGTCTACCCGGCCGCGGCGCAGCTCGTCTCGGCGGCCGCCGGAAGCGAATCGATTCGCCCCCTGGAGGAGCAGCGCCAGCGGACCCTCGGCAAACTCGTCGGGCACACGCGTTCCGTCGTCCTGCGCGCCATAGGCGACGGGGCGACCACCAGCGAACTCGCCCGCCGGGCCGGTGTATCCCTTGCTTCGGCGAGCCAGCACGCGTGCGTCATGCGGGAGGCCGGGCTGGTCACCACGCTGCGCCGGGGAAATGCCGTGCTGCACACGGTGACGCCCCTCGGGGCCGCGCTCCTCAAGGGCGGCGCGGTCGCCTCTTAGCGGGCGCGAGTGCCCGGGCCGCGGACCGCCGCGGTCCGGGGCGGGGCGCCTTACCGCCCCCCGGACACCGATTTCCGCGGGGCTGCGTTCGGATACCGGCGTGCGGCCGGTCTCCAGGGGGCGATTTCCGGACACTCGGGCCGGTGGCCCGCAGCGCCACCGCGCCGGGGCGCGGTCGCCGCCCGGCAGCGGTGCGTGACCGGCCGGCGGCCCCGCGGACGGTCGGAAAAAAATCCCCTGGAGGGCGATGAGTTTCCCGCGGCCCCCCGGTCCACCTTCCGACGGCGCCGGACAGGCCGCGCGCCGCACGAGGGAAGAGGAACCGCGATGCCCGCCACCATGATCTTCGTGAACCTGCCGGTCAAGGACCTCGACGCGGCCAAGGCCTTCTGGGAGAAGGTCGGCTACTCCTGCAACCCGCAGTTCAGCGACGACCGCGGCGCCTGTCTGGTGATCAGCGACACGATCTACGCCATGCTGCTGACCGAGGCCCGCTTCAAGGAGTTCACCCACAAGGCGATCACGGACACCTCCACCAGCACCGAGGCGCTGCTCTGCCTGAGCGCCGGCAGCCGCGACGAGGTCGACGCCCTCGTCGGCGCCGCCCTCGCCGCGGGGGCCTCCGAGCCGCGCCCCGCCCAGGACCACGGCTTCATGTACGGCCGGGCCTTCGAGGACCTCGACGGCCACACCTGGGAGATCGTGTGGATGGACCCGGCCGCCGTCCAGGGGTGAGACGGGAGGCGGCGCTCAGGCGACGGCGGTGGAGGTGGCGGCGGTCCGCACCGGGTAGGTCCGGACCGCCACCTCCTCGTCGTCCAGGCACCGGCCCGTCTCCAGGTCGAAGCGCTGCTTCAGCAGCGGCGAGGCCACGAACGGCCTGCCCTCCACGCAGCCGACCAGCCCCCGGGAGAGCACCGACGCCCCCGTGAACGGGTCCCGGTTGTCGACGGCGTACGTCCACCCCGAGCGGCCGAGGAACACCGCGGCCTGGCCCCCGTCGGGCAGCAGCACCGCCACCCCCCGCCCGGGCGTCATCTCGGAGAGCTCGCACACCGTCAGCCAGCCCTCGTCCACCTTCAGTTCCACGGTCATCATCGGGTGCCTCCCACAACTTCCAGCGGCAGCTGCCGGTCCAGTACGGCCAGGTCGGGCTTGACCTGGTCGCGCTCGGGCACGAACCGGACCGTGGGGTCCGGGGCTCCGGGCGCGTTGACGAACGAGACGAACCGGCGCAGCCGCTCGGGGTCCTCCAGCGTCTCGGCCCATTCGTCGCGGTAGTTCGAGACGTGGTCGGCCATCAGCGCCTCCAGTTCGGCGCACAGGCCGAGCGAGTCGTGCACCACCACGTCGCGCAGATGGTCCAGGCCGCCCTCCAGCCGGTCCAGCCAGGCCGAGGTCCGCTCCAGCCGGTCCGCGGTGCGGATGTAGAACATCAGGAACCGGTCGATGAGGCGGACCAGTTCGGCGTCCGAAAGGTCCTGGGCGAGAAGGTCGGCATGGCGCGGCGTCGCCCCGCCGTTCCCGCCCACGTACAGGTTCCAGCCGTTCGCCGTCGCGATCACCCCGAAGTCCTTGCTCTGCGCCTCCGCGCACTCGCGGGCGCACCCGGACACCGCCGACTTCAGCTTGTGCGGGGCGCGCAGGCCCCGGTAGCGCAGCTCCAGGTCGATCGCCATCCGCACGCTGTCCTGGACCCCGTAGCGGCACCAGGTCTGCCCCACGCAGGACTTCACCGTCCGCAGCGCCTTGCCGTACGCGTGCCCGGACTCGAAGCCGGCGTCCACCAGACGCGCCCAGATTCGCGGCAGCTGGTCCACGCTCGCCCCGAACAGGTCGATCCGCTGCCCGCCGGTGATCTTCGTGTACAGCCCGAACTCCCGGGCGACCTCGCCGATCACGATGAGCTTCTCCGGGCTGATCTCCCCGCCCGGGATGCGCGGCACGACCGAGTAGGAGCCGTTGCGCTGGAGGTTCGCGAGGAAGTGGTCGTTGGTGTCCTGCAGGGCGGCCTGCTCGCCGTCGAGGACGTACCCGCTGGCGCCGAGCGTCGGCGCGAGGGAGGCGATGATCGAGCCGACGGCCGGCTTGCAGACGTCGCAGCCGTCGCTGCCGCGCGCCGAGTCCCGGCCGTGCCCGTCGAGGAGCTGCTCGTACGTGGTCAGCCGCCGGGTCCGGACGATCTCGTACAGCTCGGCGCGGGTGAAGGGGAAGCAGCCGCACAGCCCCTTGTCGGCGGAGGCGGGCAGCAGCTGGCCGATGACCTTGACGCAGCTGCCGCAGCCGGTGCCGGCCTTGGTGCACTTCTTGACCTCGGGGAGGGTGGTGCAGGCGGTGATCTCCTTCTTCGTGACGTTGTGGCACGAGCAGATCACCGCGGAGTCGGGCAGCGCGGAGGGGCCCAGCTGCGTCGCCGGCCCGAGGCCCGCGGGCAGCACCAGCTGGTCGGGGCTGACGGGCGGCACGCTGCCGGTCAGCGGGCGCAGCAGGCCGTAGGAGTCGGCGTCGCCGACGAGGACGCCGCCGAGCAGGACGCCGTCGGGGGAGACGACGAGCTTCTTGTAGACGCCGGAGCGGGAGTCGGAGTAGACGACGTCGAGGCAGTCGGCGGTCGTGCCGTGGGCGTCGCCGAAGGAGGCCACGTCCACGCCGAGGAGCTTGAGCTTGGTCGACAGGTCGGCTCCGGTGAACTCCTTGTCGCGGCCCAGCAGGTCCTCGGCGGCGGTCTCGGCCATCTCGTAGCCGGGGGCGACCAGCCCGTACACGCGGCCGTCGGAGGCCAGCGCGCACTCGCCGATCGCGTACACGTGCGGGTCGGAGGTGCGGCAGCGGGCGTCCACGGCGATGCCGCCGCGCTCGCCGACGGCGAGGCCGGCCTCGCGGGCCAGCTGGTCGCGGGGCCGGACGCCCGCGGAGAAGACGACGAGCTCGGTGTCGACCGTGGAGCCGTCGGACAGGAGCATGCCCCGGACGTGCCCGTCCGGCCCGGTGAGGACTTCCTGCGTGCCGACCCCCGTGTGGACCGTCAGGCCCATCCCCTCGATGGTGCGCAGCAGGGCCGCGCCGCCGCCGTCGTCGACCTGGACCGGCATCAGGCGCGGCGCGAACTCCACGATGCGGGAGGCGAGGCCGAGGCCCTGGAGGGCGCCGGCCGCCTCCAGGCCGAGGAGCCCGCCGCCGACGACGGCGCCGGTGGTGCGGGTCCTGGCGTACTCCTCGATGGCGAGGAGGTCCTCCACGGTGCGGTACACGAAGCAGCCGGGCGCGTCCTTGCCGGGCACGGGCGGCACGAAGGGGTAGCTGCCGGTCGCCAGGACGAGCACGTCGTACGGGATCACGCTCCCGGACCGCGAGGTGACGGTGCGGGCCTCCCGGTCGATGCTCTCGGCGGGGTCGCCGAGCCGCAGGTCGATGCCGTGCTGCTCCATGAACCCGGCGGGGACCATGGACAGCTCCTCCGGGCTGGTGCCGGAGAAGTACGAGGTGAGGTGCACGCGGTCGTACGCCGGCCGGGGCTCCTCGCACAGCACGGTGATCCGGTGCGTGGCGGTGGCCCCGCGCTCGGCGAGCGCCTCCAGGTAGCGCTGGCCGACCATGCCGTGGCCGATGAGCACGATGGCGGGGGTGGGCGTGGGTGCGGCCATGATCAGGAGCCTCCGTCGTCGGTGATCAGGTGGAACAGGTCGGTCAGGGCCTCCTCGTCCTCCCAGCTGCGGGCGAGGGCCGCGACGCTGGAGAGTTCGCCGAGGAGGACGCCGCCGACGAGGCGGTCGCCGCGGACGACGACCTTCCGGTAGGTGCGGCGGGTGGCGTCGGAGAGCCGGAGCACGTCGTCGCCGGGGAGCGGGTCGGTCTCGCCGAAGGCGGCGACGTCGAGGGGGCCGTCGCCGCCCGCGGAGAGGGTGAGGCGGGTGAGGGCGCGCGTCCCGGTGTACCGGGCCGGCGCGGATGCGGGCTCCGGGCCGCCGGCCCGGGGCAGGCGGGGGCCGGGCCCGGTGCCGGCCAGGACGGCGGCGAGGGCGTCGGCCTGCTCCAGCGCCGCGCCCGCGAGGCCGTACACGCGGCCGGCGTGCTCGGCGCAGTCGCCGATGGCGTGGATCGCCGGGTCGCTGGTGCGCAGCAGGTCGTCCACGACGATGCCGGTGCGGACCTCCAGGCCGGCCGCGCGGGCCAGGCCGGCGCGGGGCCGTACGCCGCAGGCCAGGACGACGACGTCGGCGTCGAGCCGGTAGCCGTCGGCGAGTTCCACGCCGGTGACCCGGCGCCTGCCCGCCGGCCCGGTCCCGGCCTCGGAGCCGGCCGGGACGGCAGCGGCGGTGGTGGTCAGGCCGCGGACCCGGCACTCGGTGTGGATCTCGATGCCCAGGCCGGCCAGGTGGGCGTGCAGCAGTGCCGCGGCGCCCTCGTCCAGCTGGCGCTCCATCAGCCGCTCGCCCTGCTGCGCCAGGACGACCTGGGCGCCCCGCTCGGCCAGCGCGCGGGCCGCGGACACGCCGAGCAGGCCGCCGCCGATCACCACCGCGCGCACGGCCGGGCCGGCCGCCACGGCAGCCGACAGGGCGAGGCAGTCCTCCATGGTGCGGAACGCGTGGACCCCGTCCGGGAGTTCCCGGCCCGGGGCCGACGCGGCGAGCGCGCCGCCGGGGGCGAACAGGCCGCGCAGCGGAGGCAGCACCGCGTTCGAGCCGGTGGCCAGCACCAGGGTGTCGTACGGCTCGGTGCTGCCGTCGTCGCAGTGCACCGTCCGGTCGGCCCGGTCGATCCGCACCGCCCGCACCCCCCGCCGCAGCACCGGGCCGGGCTCGGGGAGTGCCGCGACCTCCGGGGCGTACCGGCCCGCCAGCACCTCGGCGAGCAGGACCCGGTTGTACGGGGCGTGCGGCTCCTCGCCGAGGACGGCGACCCGCACGGCCGGGGAGCCGCCGAGCCGCTCCGCGAGCCTGAGGCCCGCGAGGCCGCCGCCGATCACCACCACGCGCTGCTGTTCCGAGGTCATGGCACGAGCGTGCGGGGAGGCTGTTTCCCCGCGGCATCACGCTTGTTACCCGAACGGAACGCCCACCTCAGCGCCGCGCCGGACCCGCCGTGAGGCCGCTCCGGGCCGCCGGAACGGCCCCCAACCTCAACCTTTGCGCAACTTTCCGGTGATCGTTGGGTGCTGCACCGACCTCGTCCCTAGGGTCTCCGTGTGCCTGACATATCTACGACCATGCTCATCGTCCTGTGTGCGGCGGCCGCCGCAGCGGGCTGGATCGACGCCGTGGTGGGCGGTGGCGGCCTGCTCCTGCTGCCGGCCCTGCTGCTCGGCCTGCCCCACGCCCACCCCGCCACCGTCCTCGGCACCAACAAGGCCGTCGCCGTCGTCGGCACGACCGGCGCCGCCGTGACGTACCTGCGCAACGCGCCCGTGGACGTGAAGCTCGCCTTCCGGATCGGCGCGGCCGCGATCGCCGGATCCGCCGGCGGCGCCGCCCTGGCCGGCGGGATCAGCAAGGACGCCCTCCGCCCGCTGATCATGGCGGTGCTGCTCGTCGTCGGCGCGTTCGTCGCCTTCCGGCCGGCCTTCGGCACCACCCCCTCGGCCTCCCCGGTGAGCAGGCAGCGCGTCCTTCTCACCATCGGCCTGGCCGGGCTGGGCATCGGCTTCTACGACGGGCTCATCGGCCCCGGCACGGGCACCTTCCTCGTGCTCGCGCTGACCGCGCTGCTCCACCTCGACCTCGTCACCGCCTCCGCCACCGCGAAGATCGTCAACGTGTGCACGAACGCCGGTGCGCTCGCGATGTTCGCCTACCAGGGCATGGTGCTCTGGCAGCTGGCCGCGCTGATGGCCGCGTTCAACCTGGCCGGCAGCATGATCGGCGCCCGCATGGCGCTGAAGAAGGGCAGCGGCTTCGTCCGCGGCGTGCTCCTGAGCGTCGTCGGCGCCCTGGTGGTCAAGCTCGGCTTCGAGCAGTGGGGCTGAGGCCCGCCGCCCGCGGCGCCCGGCCCCGGCCGCGGCAGCGCCCGACCGCATACGCCGTCAGTACGTGCCCGTCAGGTGCGCGAAGACGACCACGTTGCCCTCGTAGCCGGTGTGCGGCGAGAAGTCCCCGCCGCAGGTGATCACCCGCAGCTCGGCGCGGGGCGACGGCCCGTACACGCGGGCGTCCGGGAAGCGGTCGGCGTCGTACACCTCGACCGCGTGCACCGTGAACACGGCGGTGCGCCCGTCGGCCCGCCGCACCTCGATCGCGGCGCCCCGCCGCAGCGCCCCCAGCCGGTAGAAGACCGCCGGGCCCGAGGCGTGGTCGACGTGGCCGACGACCACGGCCGTGCCCACCGCGCCGGGCGTGGTGCCGTCGCGGTACCAGCCCGCCAGGTCGCGGCGGCCCGGGGGCGGCACGTCGATGCTGCCGTCGGCGCCGAGCCCGAGCCCGGTCAGCGGGGCGTCCACACCGATGGACGGGATCCGGACGCGGACGGGCGGGGAGCCGGGGAGCGGGTCGATGCCGCCGGGGCGGCCCGGCTGCCCGCCCCCGGCCAGCGCCTCGGCGGGCGAGGGCAGCGGGGGGCCGACGCGCTCTGCGGAGCCGCTGCCGACGAGCCAGATGCCGATGCAGGCGGTGAGCGCGACGATCCCGCCGCGGCCGGCCTGGCCGGTGCCCATGGACGACCCCCTCGGCGATCGGTGTGCACTGCGTGGGACGGGCCGTCGCCCGACCCCGCGAACGGGGGGACCTCGCGGGGCCGGGCGACGGGGGACGGTACCGGTCGGGACCGCGGCCGGGGCCGCGGCGGGCGCCCGTCAGCCCTGCGTGCCGCTCGCCCGGCGACGCAGGAGCCAGGTACCGCCGACGGCGGCCGCGGCCAGGACGGCCGCTCCCGCCGTGACCTTGGCGGGGTCGGCGGCGGTGGTCGCGCCACCGCCGACACCCGTGCGGACGCGGCCCTGCGGGCCGCGTTCGGTGACTTCCAGGTTCCCGGTGGCGTACTTGCCGTTCGCGCAGGTGGCGCCGATGGCGTACGTGCCCGGGCGGGTGCCGCCGGCGACGCGGAACTGACCGACGACGACCTCCTCGTGCGTGCCCGGGACCAGCTTGAAGCGGCCGCCGCCGACCATGGTCGCGTCGCCGTCCGCATGACCGCCCGAGCCGCAGGCGGTCGTGTTCGCGGTGACCGCGGCACCCGGCGCGGCCTTCTTCGGCCACACCTCCAGCACGGCGAAGTCGCCCGGGGCGAAGCCGGCCGCCCCGGCGGACTGGCAGGCGACCGCGGCGGCGGTGAGCGCGGTGGCGGTGAGCACACGGGCGGTGCGACGTCGCATGGCGGCTCCTGGTGGCGCGCGGACACGGGGCGTGCTCCCGTGGTAACCCGGCTCGCGCCCCCTCCGCCTGCTGATGCGGCGTCAGGCCGCGGTCCGCGCATCGGCGTCCGCGCTGGTCAAGGCCTGGGGGCTGGGCCGATCGGGCGACGGACGCCGGACGGGTGCCGTCCGGGTGACGCGGAGCCGCAAAGCCCGTTCCGGGCCGGGGCCGCGGTGCGTACCGTGGAGGCGGGCGAGCCGGGACCGCCCGGGCCGCCGCCGGCTGCGCGGCCGGTCCGGCCGCGCCCCGCCGTGCCCGCCGCACCCGAGGGAGGCCCCGTGAGCCCGTCCGCCCGGCCCGAGGACCCGCGCATCGTCCGCCCGCCGGCCGCCGCCGAGCTGCCGTTCTTCGTGTACGGGACCCTGCGCCCGGGCGAGGCCAACCACGCGGCGTTCCTGCGCGGCCGCACCGCGGCGGAGGAGCCCGCCCGGCTGCCCGGCGCCGAGCTGTACGACGGCCCCGGCTACCCGTACGCCGTCCGGCACCCCGGGGCCCACGTCGTCGGCGAGCTGATCACGGCGGCGCCGGGCGCATACGGGGCGCTGCTGGCCGAGCTGGACCGGCTGGAGGAGTACCACGGCCCCGGGCTGCCGCGGAACCTCTACGACCGGGTCCGCTGCGACGCCCTCCGCCCCGACGGCAGCCGCACCGCGGCCTGGGTGTACCTGGCGGCCCCGCCGCTCGCCCGGCGGCTGCGGGAATCGGGCACCCGGATACCGGGCGGGGACTGGCTCAGCCGCTGAGGGCGGGCCTCACAGGCCTTCGGCGCCGCGGTTGCGCAGGCGCTGCGCGTACTGCTGGAGCACCCACAGCTCCTCCTGCACCGCCGCCAACTGCTCCGGCGGGGCGTGCGCACCCATGCGGGCCATGGTGCCCGTGATCTCGTGGACCCGGCGGTCGACCGCGCGCAGCCGGACCTGGACCAGCTGGACGCCCGCGTACACGTCGTCCACCGTCTTTGAGTGGATGGCCTCGACGGCGAGTTCGGTGACGAGGGCGCGGACCGTGTCGTTCGGCGCGGCCTCCCGGACCCGGGCCAGGTAGCCGTCCCCGGCGGCGGAGGCGCCGCCCGCGTCCTGGACGGCCTGCCGCACCGCCGCGTACGGCGGGGCGGTGAACTCGTCCACCCCGTACGCGTCGAACGCGGGCGAAACCAGCTCCGGGCGCTGCAGGGCCAGCTTGAGCAGCTCCCGCTCGGTGCGGTGCGCGGGGCTGCGCAGGTTCAGCGCGGGCCCGCCGGCGGGCGCCGCCGGCGCGGGCACGGCCTCGTACGGGCGCCCGTGCCCGGCCGGCTTCGGACCGGGGCCGGCGCCGTTCGGCCGGCCGCCGCGCTCGCGGGCCCAGCGGGCGAGCTGCGCGACCCGCTTCACCACGAACTGCTCGTCGCGGATGCCGAGCATGCCCGCCAACTGCACCGCCGACTCGTGCTGGATGGCGATGTTCTTGATGTTGGCGACGACCGGGGCCGCCTCGTCGAGGGCGGCCGCCCGGCCGGCCGGGTTCTCCAGGTTGTGCCGGGAGACGATGTGCCGCAGCGCGAACTCGAACAGCGGCGTCCGCGACTCCACCAGCGACGCCACCGCCGCGTCGCCCTGCGCGAGGCGCAGGTCGCAGGGGTCCATGCCGCCGGGCGTGATCGCGATCGACGTCTCGGCGGCGAACTTCTGGTCGTCCTCGAAGGCGCGCAGCGCGGCCTTCTGCCCGGCAGCGTCACCGTCGAAGGTGAAGATCACCTCGGCGGTGGCGTTGTCCATCAGCAGCCGCCGCAGGATCTTGACGTGGTCGCCGCCGAACGCGGTGCCACAGGTCGCGATGGCGGTCGTCACGCCCGCCAGGTGGCAGGCCATCACGTCGGTGTAGCCCTCGACGACGACGGCCCGGGAGGTCTTCGCGATCTCCTTCTTGGCCAGGTCGATGCCGTACAGGACCTGGGACTTCCGGTAGATCGGCGTCTCCGGCGTGTTCAGGTACTTCGGGCCGTTGTCGTCGTCGCGGAGCTTGCGCGCGCCGAAGCCGACGACCTCGCCGCTGATGTCGCGGATCGGCCACATCAGGCGGCCGCGGAAGCGGTCGATGGGCTTGCCGCTGCGGCTGTCCTGGGCGAGGCCCGAGGTGATCAGCTCGCGGTCGGTGAAGCCGCGGCCGCGCAGGAAGCGCGTCAGGTGGTCCCAGCCGGCCGGGCTGTAGCCCACGCTGAAGTGCTCGGCCGCGGCCTGGTCGAAGCCGCGCTCGGCCAGGAAGCGGCGGGCGATCTCCGCTTCAGGGCCGCCCAGCTGGTCGGTGTAGAACTGCGCCGCGGCCTTGTGGGCCTCGACCAGCCGGATCCGCTCGCCGCGGCCGCTGGTGCCCGCGGTGTAGCCGCCCTCCTCGTAGCGCAGGGTGATGCCCGCCTGGGCCGCGAGCCGCTCGACCGCCTCCGAGAACGACAGGTGGTCGATCTTCATGATGAAGTCGAGGGTGTCCCCGCCCGCCTGGCAGCCGAAGCAGTGGTAGAGCCCCTTGCTCGGGCTGACCTGGAAGGACGGGGACTTCTCGTCGTGGAAGGGGCACAGGCCCTTGAGGTTGCCGCCGCCCGCGTTGCGCAGTTGGAGGTAGTCGGAGACCACGGCGTCGATCGGGACCGCGTCCCGTACCGCCTTCACGTCGTCGTCGTTGATCCGTCCTGCCACCCGTGAAGTCTACGGCGGGGCGCCGCGAATCCCTCAGGCGCCCTCGCCCGGAACCAGCGACGCCAGCGGCACGGACGGGTCCGCCAGCGCCTCGCGGTCGACGGGCGCCTTCGACCTGATCAGGGCCTGGATGTGGCCGGTGACGTCCCACACGTTGACGTTCATCCCGGCGAGCACCCGGCCCTGCGAGAGCCAGAAGGCGATGAACTCGCGCCGGGCCGCGTCGCCGCGGATCAGGACCTGGTCGTAGCCGCCCACCGGGGCGTATCCGGAGTACTCCATGCCGACGTCGTACTGGTCGGAGAAGAAGTACGGCACCCTGTCGTACGAGACCTCCTGCCCCAGCATCGCCCGCGCCGCGGCCGGGCCGCCGTTGAGGGCGTTCGCCCAGTGCTCCACCCGCAGCCGGGTCCCCAGCAGCGGGTGGTGGGCGGCCGCCACGTCGCCGACGGCGAAGACGTCCGGGTCGGAGGTGCGCAGCGAGGCGTCCACGGCGATGCCGCCGCCGTGCTCCCGGTCCACCAGCGCCAGCCCGGCGGCCTCGGCCAGCGCGGTGCGCGGCGCGGCCCCGATAGCGGCGAGCACCGCGTGCGCCGGGTGCTCCTCGCCGTCGTCGGTCCGGACGGCCAGCACCATCCCGTCCTGGCCGACGATCTCGGTGAGCCGTGCCCCGAAGTGGAAGCGGACGCCGTTCTCGGCGTGCAGGTCGCCGAAGAGCCGCCCGATCTCCGGGCCGAGCACTGCGTGCAGCGGCGTCGCCAGCGGCTCCACCACGGTCACCTCGGCCCCGTACCCGCGGGCCGCGGCGGCCACCTCCAGGCCGATCCAGCCGGCGCCCGCGATCAGCAGGTGCCCGTTGTCCCTGCCCAGGGTCGCCAGGACGCCGCGCAGCCGCTCGGCGTGGGACAGCCGCCGCAGGTGGTGCACGCCGGCCAGGCCCGTGCCGGGGACGTCGAGGCGGCGCGGCTCGGCGCCCGTGGCCAGCAGCAGCTTGTCGTAGTGCACGGCGGTGCCGTCGCCGAGGACCACCTTGCGGGCGGCCCGGTCCAGGTGCACGGCGGGCTGGCCGAGGTGCAGCTCGATGTCGGCGCGGGCGTACCAGGACGGCTCGTGGACGAAGACGCTGTCGCGCTCCTCCTTGCCCTGGAGGTAGCCCTTGGAGAGCGCGGGCCGCTCGTACGGGTGGTCGCGCTCGTCACCGATCAGGATCACCCGCCCCCTGAACCCCTCGGACCGCAGCGCCTCCGCCGCCTTGGCCCCGGCCAGTCCCGCGCCGACGATGACGAACGTCCTGTGTGCGTCGACCACCTGATGCCTCCTCATAACCTCAGCGCCACATGCGAGCACCTGCGAGGGTCCCGCACCGAGCGGGCCGCGTGAAGGGGGAGTGGCCCGATCGGATCACCCCGCGGTGCGGCGCGTGCGCAGGGTGAGCCTGGCGTGCAGGGAGCGCGCGGAGGCGTCGGTCAGGGAGGCGATCTGGTCGATGACCGCGCGTTTGCGCCCCCGGTCGTCCGGGGCGGCGTCGAAGATCGCCCGGAACTGCGGATCCAGCCCGTCGGGGGCGCGGGCCAGGAGCGCCTCGGCGAGTTCGGCCAGGACGATGCGCTGCTCGGCCCGCAGCCGCTCCTGCTCGGCGCGCTGCATCACGTACAGGTCGGCGACCGATTTGAGGACCGCGCACTCGTGGCGGGCCTCGCGGGGGACGACCAGCTCGGCCGCGTACCGGGTCAGCCGGCCGGTGCCGTACGCCTGCCTCGTCGCGCCCTCGGCGGCCAGGCAGAACCGGCCGATCAGCTGGCTCGCGGCGTCTTTCAGGCGGGCCTGGGCGACGGCCGAGCCGTCGTAGCCGTGAGGCCACCACTCCTGCTCCATCAGGCGGTCCAGCGCCTCCAGGAGCTCCTGCGGGTCCGTGTCCGCGGAAACGTACCGGCCGATGGCGACCCGGGCGATCGCGGAGCGCTCGGGCTCGGCGAACAGGAGGTTCGGGTCGACGTGCCCCGCGTGCAGGCCGTCCTCGAAGTCGTGGACGGAGTAGGCGACGTCGTCGGACCAGTCCATGACCTGCGCCTCGAAGCACTTGCGGTCGGCGGGTGCCCCGCGCCGCAGCCACTCGAAGACGGGCAGGTCGTCCTCGTACGCCCCGAACTTCACCGAGCCGGGGTCGGCGGGGTGGCCGCCGCGCGGCCAGGGGTACTTGGTCGCCGCATCCAGGCTGGCCCGGGTCAGGTTGAGCCCGACGCTGACGGGGGCGCCGGTCTCCGGGTCGGCGGTGAACCGCTTCGGCTCCAGCCGGGTCAGCAGGCGCAGCGACTGGGCGTTGCCCTCGAAGCCGCCGCAGTCCGCGGCGAACTCGTTGAGCGCCTCCTCGCCGTTGTGGCCGAACGGCGGGTGGCCCATGTCGTGGGAGAGGCAGGCCGCCTCGACGAGGTCCGGGTCGCAGCCGAGCGCCGCGCCGAGCTCTCGGCCCACCTGGGCGCACTCCAGCGAGTGCGTCAGGCGGGTGCGGGGGCTGGCGTCCCAGTCGTACGAACGGCTGCCCGGGGTGACCACCTGCGTCTTCCCGGCGAGGCGCCGCAGCGCGGCGGAGTGCAGGACGCGGGCCCGGTCGCGCTGGAAGGCGGTCCGGCCGGGGCGCTTGTCGGGCTCCGGGACCCAGCGCTCGGTGTCGGCCGCCCCGTAGGGCGGGGCCGGTTCGGTCCGGGCGGGCGGATCCTGCGGGCCGGGGGTGTTCTGCGGCTCGCCGGAGCCGCGCGGACGGACGGGTGCGGTGCCTGCCATGCCTTCCATGCTGAGACGTTAACCGGAGACACCGACAATCGGAGCAATCCGCACCCGAGTCTCCTACGCGGGGGCCGGCACCAGGAGCGGCGCCGGAGCGGTCCGGGGCCGCGGCAGGGCGAGCGCCTCGTCGTAGCGCCGGAGCACCAGGCGGGCCAGCGCCGGGTGGTCGCCCAGCGGGGCGGCGGCGGGGCCGGTCGCGGCGGCGGCGCTCTGTGCGGCGAACCGGCCGGGCGCGGTGAAGTACGAGGCCACGGCGATCCGGCGGTGGCCGCGGGCGGTCAGTGCGCGGACCGCGTCGGTGACCGAGGGCGGGGCGGCGGAGGCGTAGGCGGGGACGACCGGGGCGCCGCCGAGGCGTTCGGAGAGCAGGGCGGCGGTGCGGCGGGTGTCGGCCGCCGCGTCCGGATCGCGGGAACCGGCGGCGGCGAGGACGGCTGCGGTGTGCCGGGCCGGATGCCAGCCGGCCTCGCGGAGGCGGTCGTACAGGGCCTCGACGAGCAGGGGGTGCGGGCCGAGCGGGGCGGCCACGCGGGCGTCGGCATGGCCGGCGGCCGCCTCCGGGAGATCGCGTTTGACGTGGTGGCCCCGGCTGAGGAGCAGGGGGACGAGCACGGCCGGGCCGGAGGTGCGCTGCAGCGTGTCGGGGAGGAGGGGCCGGTTCAGCTCGACGTGGCCGAGGCGGACGTCGAGGCCGGGGCGCAGGGCGCGGACACGGGCGAGGAGGGCCTGCACGGCGGGGAGGGCGCGCGGGTCGCGGCTGCCGTGGGCGACGGCGACGAGGGTGGGCTGCATGCGTGGCTCCGTGGGGCCGGGCCCGCGGCGGGGGCGGGGGAGCGGGCGGGAGGGGACCCGGAGGGGTGCACCGGCTCGGCCGGGTCCGTCGTGCCCCCGATCCTGGGGGGCGCAGGTTGCGGCGACGTTGCGCCGCCGTGACGGGGGCTTTCGAGGGAACTCACTCGGTCATTCGTACGAGTGAAAGAGGGGGCGGGCGGAACTCGGGCGGCGGGCCGGTTCGTCAATCCGTGCGAACGGCGCGCGGTCCGCGGCTCCACCGGGGCGGCAGGGGCCGGGGCAGGCCAGGGCAAGCGCAGGACGGGATGGGACGGGGCAGGGCTGTGGGTGCGGACATCGGGAGGGGCAGGGCCATGGAAACGGCCGAGGGCAGGGGATCGGGCAGGACGAAAGGCCGGGGCGCAGGCGTGGGAAGGGGCGTGGGGCGGATCGGCAGGTGGGCGGCGGCGCGCGTGGCGGGTGCGGCCGCGCGGCTGCGGGCGGGGCTGCCGCGCGGGGTGCGGGGGCGGCGGCGGGCCGTGCAGGCGGTGATGGCCGGCTGCGTGCTGGCGCTCCTGCCCTCGGCGTGGACGCACGCGGTGGCCGCGGACCGGCTTCACGGTACGGCGGACAGCCCGTCCGCCGATGTCGCGGTCGTGTTCGGGGCGGGGCTGTGGAACGGCCGGCCCACCCCGTACCTGGCGCGCCGGCTCGATGCGGCGGCAGAGCTGTACCGCACCGGGAAGGTCAGGGTCGTCCTCGTCACCGGGGACAACAGCCGGACGGAGTACGACGAGCCGAGCGCGATGCGCACGTACCTGGCGGCGCACGGGGTCCCCCAGGAGCGGATCGTCAGCGACTACGCCGGGTTCGACACATGGGACTCGTGCGTCCGGGCCCGGAGGATATTCGGGGTGGAGCGGGCCGTGCTGATCAGCCAGGGCTTCCACATACGCCGGGCCGTCGCCCTGTGCGAGTCGGCGGGGGTGGAGTCGTACGGAGTCGGCGTGCCCGACGAGCACGACCTCACCTGGTACTACGGCGGCGCGCGCGAGGTGTTCGCGGCGGGCAAGGCGGTGCTGGACGCGGCACTGCAGCCGGAGCCGCGCTTCCTGGGCCCCAAGGAGCACGGGGTGTCACAGGCCCTGGGGGCTCTGCGACACTGACGCGGCGCTCCGCGCCCGGCCGCGGCCGGCGGGAGCACACGGCGCCGGGACGGCCGGCCGCCGGGGACGACAGGGGGAGAGCGTGACCGTGGCGGATCTCAGCGGCAAGGTCGTGGTGGTCACCGGCGGGGCCCGGGGCATAGGGGCCGCCACCGCACGGGCCGTCGTGGAGGGCGGCGGGCGGGTGCTGGTCACGGACGTGCTGGAGGAGGAGGGGGCGGAGACCGCCGGAAAGCTGGGCGGCGCCGCCCGGTTCCTGCGGCACGACGTCACCAGCGAGGCCGACTGGCAGGCCGCGCTGGACCACGCGGTGGCGGAGTTCGGCCGCCTCGACGGGCTCGTCAACAACGCGGGCATCGCCTCCGGGCAACCGCTGGAGGAGGAGAGCGTCGAACACTTCCGCCGGGTCGTCGAGGTCAACCTGGTCGGCGTGTTCATCGGGATCCGGACCGCTGTCCCGCTGCTGCGGGCCGGCGGCGGCGGGGCCGTCGTCAACATCTCCTCCGCGGCCGGGCTCACCGGCATGGCCCTCACCGCGGGGTACGGGGCCTCCAAGTGGGGTGTGCGCGGGCTGTCGAAGACAGGCGCCCTGGAGCTCGCCGGGTCGGGCATCCGCGTCAACTCCGTCCACCCGGGCATGACGCTCACCCCGATGACCGCCCCGATCGGCATCCAGGCCGGCGAAGGCCGGTTCCCCGGCGCCCCGCTGGGCCGCGTCGGCACGCCGGAGGAGACGGCCGCGGCGGTCGCGTTCCTGCTCTCCGACGCCGCCGCCTACATCACCGGTGCCGAGCTGTCCGTCGACGGCGGCTGGACCGCCGGCCTGACCACGGCGCACCTCACCGGCGGCTGACCCGGCCGGCCGGGGCGGCCGGGCGGCGACCGGCCGCGGTGACCGGCCGCGGTGACCGGGCGGCAGCCGCCCGACGGCGGCCGCGTGGCAGGCAGGCCGCCATCGGCCGGGGCCCGCCGGTGGTCCTCACCGGGGCGCGGCGGGGGCGCTGAGGTGCCCGTACGGGAGGTGTAACCGGAGGCGGCGGCCCGTGTAACACCGCCGCCGCACGCTGGCCGCATGCACACGCCCGACGCCGCCACCGCCACGCACTGCCCCTACTGCGCCCTCCAGTGCGGGATGAACCTGCGCCCCGCGCCGGACGGGGCGAGTGCGGCGGTGGAGGAACGGACGGAGTTCCCCGTGAACCGGGGGGCGCTGTGCGGCAAGGGCCGCACGGCGCCCGCCGTGCTCTCCTCCCGGGTGCGCCTGACCGAGCCGCTCGTCCGCACCCGCGCCGGGCGGCTGGAGCCGGCCACCTGGGAGGAGGCCCTCGACGCCGTCGCCGAAGGTCTCGCCCGGACCCGGGACGCCCACGGGGCCGACGCCGTCGGGGTGTTCGGCGGGGGCGGGCTCACCAACGAGAAGGCGTACGCGCTCGGCAAGTTCGCCCGCATCGCCCTGCGCACCTCGCAGATCGACTACAACGGCCGGTTCTGCATGTCCTCGGCCGCGGCCGCCCACCAGCGGGCCTTCGGGCTGGACCGGGGGCTGCCCTTCCCGCTGGAGGACATCCCGCGCACCGGCTGTGTGATCCTCGTCGGCTCCAACCCGGCCGAGACCATGCCGCCGGCCCTGCGCTACTTCACCGAGCTCAAGGCCAACGGCGGCACCCTGATCGTCGTCGACCCGCGCCGCACCCGCACCGCCGAACAGGCCGACCTGCACCTGGCCCCCCGCCCCGGCACCGACCTGGCCCTCGCGCTCGGCCTGCTGCACCTGGTCGTCGCCGAGGGCCGCACCGACGAGGCGTTCATCGCGGAGCGCACCACCGGCTGGGAGGAGGCGCGGGCCGCGGCCATGGCGCACTGGCCGGAGCTGGTGGAGCGGATCACCGGCGTCCCCGTGCCGAAGCTCCGCGAGGCGGTGTCCCTGTTCTGCGCCCCGTCCTCGGCGATGGTCCTCACCGCCCGCGGCCCCGAGCAGCAGTCGAAGGGGACCGACACCGTCGGCGCCTGGATCAACCTGTGCCTGGCCACCGGCCGGGCCGGCCGGCCCCACTCCGGCTACGGCTGCCTCACCGGCCAGGGCAACGGCCAGGGCGGCCGCGAGCACGGCCAGAAGGCCGACCAGCTCCCCGGCTA
>NZ_BMTY01000004.1:357958-371184 GCF_014649915.1 Streptomyces toxytricini
AACTCACCGACCCGGCCGCCCGCGCCCACGTCGCCTCCGTGTGGGGCGTCGACCCCGACACCCTGCCCGGCCCCGGCCGCAGCGCCTACGAACTCCTCGACGCCCTCGGCACCGACGTGCGGGCCCTGCTCCTCATGGGCTCCAACCCGGTCGTCTCCGCGCCCCGCGCCGCCCACGTCGAGGACCGCATCCGCTCCCTGGACTTCCTCGCCGTCGCGGACGTCGTCCTCTCCGAGACGGCCGCCCTCGCCGACGTCGTCCTCCCCGTCACCCAGTGGGCAGAGGAGACCGGGACCACCACCAACCTCGAAGGCCGCGTCCTGCTGCGCCGCCGCGCCCTGACCCCGCCGCCGGGCGTGCGCAGCGACCTGGAGGTGCTGCACGGACTCGCCGCCCGCCTCGGCCTTGAGAAGGGCTTCCCCACCGCCGCCGAGGAGGTCTTCGAGGAGCTCCGGCGCGCCTCCGCCGGGGGGCCCGCCGACTACTCCGGCATCTCCTACACCCGCATCGAGGCCGAGCAGGGCGTCTTCTGGCCCTGCCCGGAGGGCTCCCAGGGGCAGCCCCGGCTGTTCCTCGACCGGTTCGCCACCGAGGACGGGCGCGCCCGCTTCGCCCCCGTCTCCCACCGGGACGCCGCCGAACTCCCCGACGCCGACTACCCGATCCTGCTGACGACCGGCCGCGTCGTCGCCCAGTACCAGTCCGGTGCGCAGACCCGCCGCGTCGACGAGCTGAACGCCGCAGCCCCCGGCCCGTTCGTGGAGCTGCACCCGCGGCTCGCGGCCCGCCTGGGCGCCGTCGAGGGCACCCCGCTCGCCGTCACCTCCCGCCGCGGCCGGGCCGTCGCCCCCGCGCGCATCACGGACGCCATCCGCGCCGACACCGTCTTCATGCCGTTCCACTGGCCGGGAGAGGGCCGCGCCAACACGCTGACCAACCCGGCGCTCGATCCGACCTCCCGGATGCCGGAGTTCAAGGTGTGCGCGGTCCGCGTCGAGCCGCTCGGCTGACCCGGGGCAGCGCAGGGGCAAGCGGGCGATCCGTCGGACATCCGTCCGATCCGCATCGGCAATCCCCGCAGCGGGTAACCATCCGGTCACGCACCGGACTCAGAAAGTGCCCGCACGCCCCTCGTGGCGGCGCTGTGCCGTACCCCACACTGAGGTGCGGTGCCACCGTCCTCGGAGCCCTGGAGGTCGCCCCCGTGCAGACCCGGATCCCGACCGTCAACGCGAGCCCGCCCGCCGGAGAGACCGGGGCCCCCGCGGCCGAGGAGCCCGACAAGGAGCCGGCAGCCGGGCCCGGCACCGGGTTCGAGGAGGCGGACGACGAGCCCGAGGCCCCGGAACTCATCGAGCACATCCCGGACCAGCGGCGCGCCGAAAGCGCCACGACCGGGCCCTCCGCGGACCTGTTCCGCCAGTACCTCCGCGAGATCGGCAGGATCCCGCTGCTCACCGCGGCCGAGGAGGTCGAGCTGGCCCGGCGCGTCGAAGCCGGCCTGTTCGCCGAGGAGAAGCTCGCCGGCGACCCCGACCTGGACCTCCGGCTCGCCCTCGACCTGGACAAGCTCGTCGTCATGGGGCGCATGGCCAAGCGCCGCCTCATCGAGTCGAACCTGAGGCTCGTCGTCTCCGTCGCCAAGCGCTACGTCGGCCGCGGACTCACCATGCTGGACCTCGTCCAGGAGGGGAACCTCGGCCTGATCCGGGCCGTCGAGAAATTCGACTACACCCGCGGCTACAAGTTCTCCACCTACGCCACGTGGTGGATCCGGCAGGCCATGTCGCGCGCCCTCGCCGACCAGGCGCGCACCATCCGCGTGCCCGTCCACGTCGTGGAGCTGATCAACCGCGTCGTCCGCGTGCAGCGGCGCATGCTCCAGGAGCGCGGCTACGAGCCCACAGCCGAAGAGGTCGCCGTCCACCTGGAGCTGACGCCCGAGCGGGTCGTGGAGGTGCTGCGGCTCGCCCAGGAGCCCGTGTCCCTGCACTCCCCGGTCGGCGAGGAGGACGACGTCGCCCTCGGCGACCTCATCGAGGACGGCGACGCCGCCTCGCCGATGGAGTCCGCGGCGTTCTTCCTGCTGCGCGAGCACCTGGAAGCCGTCCTGTCGACCCTCGGCGAACGCGAGCGCAAGGTCGTCCAGTTGCGGTACGGCCTCGCCGACGGGCGGCCGCGCACCCTGGAGGAGATAGGGCGCATCTTCGGCGTGACCCGCGAGCGCATCCGGCAGATCGAGTCCAAGACCCTCTGCAAGCTCCGCGACCACGCCTTCGCCGACCAGCTGCGCGGCTACCTCGACTGACGGCGGCGGGGGGCGCACGCGGCCGCGTACGCCCCCCGCCCCCTCGACGGCCGGCCGCTGCTAGTCGACCTCGGCCACCGCCTGCGCGAACTGCGCCGCGTACAGCCGCGCGTACGCGCCGCCCGCCGCGAGCAGGTCCTCGTGCGTGCCCTGCTCGACGATCGAGCCGTTCTCCATCACGAGGATCACGTCCGCGTCCCGGATGGTGGAGAGCCGGTGAGCGATCACGAACGAGGTGCGGCCGTGCGCCAGCCGCGCCATCGCCTTCTGGATCAGCACCTCCGTACGGGTGTCGACCGAGCTCGTCGCCTCGTCGAGGACCAGGATCACCGGGTCCGACAGGAACGCCCGGGCGATCGTGATCAGCTGCTTCTCGCCGGCGCTGACGCCCGAGCCCTCGTCGTCCAGCACCGTGTCGTAGCCGTCCGGCAGGGTGCGCACGAACCGGTCGGCGTGCGCGGCCCGCGCGGCCTCCTCGATCTCGGCGCGCGTGGCCTCCCGGGAGGCGCCGTACGCGATGTTCTCCGCGATCGTCCCGCCGAACAGCCACGTGTCCTGCAGCACCATGCCGATGCCGCCGCGCAGGTCCTCGCGGGTCATCTTCGCGATGTCCGCCCCGTCCAGGGCGATCCGGCCGCCGGTGACCTCGTAGAACCGCATCAGCAGGTTCACCAGGGTCGTCTTGCCCGCGCCCGTGGGGCCGACGATCGCGACCGTCTGGCCCGGCTCCACCGCCAGCGACAGGTCCTCGATCAGCGGCTTGTCCGGCTCGTACCGGAAGGACACCTTCTCCAGCACGACCCGGCCGCGGACCTCCTGCGGACGCTCCGGCACCGCCGCGTCCGGCTCCTGCTCCTCCGCGTCCAGCACCTCGTACACGCGCTCCGCCGACGCGACACCCGACTGCACCAGGTTCGCCATCGACGCGACCTGCGTCAGCGGCATCGAGAACTGCCGCGAGTACTGGATGAACGCCTGCACATCGCCGATCGACAGGCTGCCCGAGGCCACCCGCAGACCGCCGACCACCGCCACCAGCACGTAGTTGATGTTCGAGATGAAGAACATCACCGGCTGCATGATGCCGCTGACCAGCTGCGCCTTGAACGAGGCCCGGAACAGCGCCTCGTTCTGCTCGGCGAAGACCGCCGCGGACTCCTCCTGCCGGCCGAACACCTTCACCAGCGCGTGCCCCGAGTACATCTCCTCGACGTGCGCGTTCAGCGAGCCGGTCGACTTCCACTGCGCCACGAACTGCGGCTGGGACTTCTTGCCGATCTTCGCCGCGACGACCACCGACACCGGGATCGTCACCAGCGCGACCAGCGCCAGCAGCGGCGAGATCCAGAACATCATCGCCAGCACGCCGACGATGGTCAGCAGCGAGTTCAGCAGCTGCCCCATCGTCTGCTGCAGCGTCTGCCCGATGTTGTCGATGTCGTTCGTCGCCCGGCTGAGGACCTCGCCCCGCTTCTGCCGGTCGAAGTACGACAGCGGCAGCCGCGACAGCTTGTCCTGCAGCTCCTCGCGCATCCGGTACACGGTGCCGTTCATGATGTGGTTCGACAGCCGCGTCGCGACCAGCATCAGCAGCCCGGCCAGCACGAACACCACCAGCGCCCACACCGCGACGACGCCGACCGCGCCGAAGTCGATGCCCTCGCCCGGAGTGAAGTCCGTGCCCGACAGCATGTCGGCGGTGCCGTCCTCGCCGCGGGCGCGCATCGCGTCGAGCGCCTGCTCCTTGGTGAGGCCCGCCGGCATCTCCCGGCCGACGATCCCCGCGAAGACCAGGTCCGTCGCGTGCCCGAGGATCTTCGGGCCGATCACCGTGCAGACGACGCTGCCGAACACGGCGGCGACCATCCCCCACAGCTTCACCCGGTCGTGGGCGATCTGCCGCAGCAGCCGCTTCCCCGAGCCCTTGAAGTCCAGGGACCGCTGCCCGGGTCCCGTCATCATCCGTCCTCCGGGCCCGCTCATGCGGCCTCCGCCTCCGTCAGCTGGGAGAGCACGATCTCCCGGTAGGTCTCGTTCCCGGCCATCAGCTCGTGGTGGCGGCCCTCGCCGACGACCTGTCCCTCGTCGAGCACGATGATCCGGTCGGCATCGCGGATCGTCGCGACCCGCTGCGCGACGATGACCACCGTCGCGTCCTCGGTCTCCCGGCCCAGCGCCGCGCGCAGCGCCGCGTCCGTCGCGTAGTCCAGGGCCGAGAAGGAGTCGTCGAACAGGTAGATCTCCGGGCGCTGCACCAGCGTGCGGGCGATGGCCAGGCGCTGGCGCTGACCGCCGGAGACGTTCGTCCCGCCCTGGGTGATCGGCGCATCCAGGCCGCCTTCGAGCGCGGCGACGAACTCCCGCGCCTGCGCCACCTCCAAGGCGTGCCACAGCTCCTCGTCGGTGGCGTCCGGGCGCCCGTAGCGCAGGTTGGAGGCCACCGTTCCGGAGAACAGGTACGGCTTCTGCGGCACCAGGCCCACCGTGCGGGCCAGCAGCTTCGGGTCGAGGCGGCGCACGTCCTCGCCGTCGACGAGGACCTCGCCGCCGGTCGCGTCGAACAACCGCGGCACGAGCCCCAGCAGCGTCGACTTGCCGCTGCCCGTCGAGCCGATGACCGCCGTCGTCTCCCCGGGGCGGGCCACCAGGTCCACCCCGCGCAACACCGGCGCCTCCGCGCCCGGGTAGCGGAAGTCGGCGCCGCGCAGCTCCAGCACACCGCGCCGGGACAGCTCGCGCACCGGGTCAGCGGGCGGGACGACGCTGGACTCCGTGTCCAGCACCTCCTGCACGCGCTCCGCGCACACCTCGGCGCGCGGCACCATCATGAACATGAACGTGGCCATCATCACGGCCATGACGATCTGCATCAGGTAGGCGAGGAACGCCGTCAGCTGGCCGATCTCCATGCCGCCGCTGTCGATGCGCATCGCGCCGAACCAGATGACGGCGACGCTGGAGATGTTCACGACCACGATGACCGTGGGGAACATCAGCGCCAGGAGCCGCCCCGAGGCCAGCGACACGTCGGTCAGCGAGGTGTTCGCCCCGCGGAAGCGCTCCTTCTCGTATCCGTCGCGGACGAACGCGCGGATCACCCGGTTGCCGGTGATCTGCTCGCGCAGAACCCGGTTCACCACGTCCAGCCGCTCCTGCATCTGCCGGAACAGCGGTCGCGTCCGCCACACGATCGCGCCGACGGACAGGCCGAGCACCGGCACCACGGCCAGCAGCACCCCGGACAGCGCCACGTCCAGCGACAACGCCATCGCGATGCCGCCGACGCACATGATCGGAGCCGAGACCATCAGCGTGAAGGTCATCAGCACCAGCATCTGGATCTGCTGCACGTCGTTCGTCGTGCGGGTGATCAGCGACGGCGCCCCGAACTGGCCCAGCTCGCGCGCGGAGAAGCTCTGCACCCGGTCGAAGACGGCGGCGCGGACGTCGCGGCCCAGCGCCGCGGAAGTGCGGGCGCCGTAGTACACGGCGCCGATGTTGCAGCCCAGCTGGACGAGGGAGACGGCCAGCATCAGCGCGCCGAAGCGCAGGATGTAGCCGGTGTCGCCCGTCACGACGCCCTTGTCGATGATGTCGGCGTTCAGCGTGGGCAGATAGAGGCTCGCGCTGGTCTGCAGCAGTTGCAGCAGCACCAGCAGGGCGATCGGTTTCCGATACGGACCCAGATGGGTCCGCAGAAGTCGTATGAGCACGCGCAGGCTCCGGTCGGGGATCGAGGGGGGTCACCCCATCTTCGGCCAACCCCGCGCCCGGACCCACCCGTTTTTGCAAAGGGCGGTCAAAGGGAGCAGACCGCCCGCGTCCGCGCCCCGCCCTACGCCTGGAACGCGCCCGGGTGGATCTGCTCGCGCGTCGCGATGTACTGCTGGCGCACCGCCTGCCAGGCCGGGTAGTCCTCGCCCGGCTCGAAGACCTGCGCCGCCGGCCCCGGCCACACGGGGGGCGTGTGCGGGGCCAGCGTCCCCTGCTGCACCCCCAGCGCCCACGCCGCCTGCCGCGCCGCGCCCAGCGCCGCGTAGTCCGCGGGCGCCGGTACGACGATCTGCGTCCCGAACAGCCCGGGCGCGGCCGCCTGCACGGCAGGCAGCCCGGCCGCGGCGCCCAAGAGGAACACCCGCCGGATGTCGACGCCCCGCATCCGCAGCACGTCGATGGCGTCGGCCAGCCCGCACAGCATGCCCTCGAACGCGGCCCGCGCCAGGTGCTCGGGCTTCATGGAGTCGCGCCGCAGCCCGGACAGGGTGCCCGCCGTGTGCGGCAGGTTCGGGGTCCGCTCGCCCTCCAGGTACGGCAGGAGGACCAGGCCGTGCGCACCGGGCGTCGACTTCAGCGCCAGGTCGGACAGCCCGTCGAGATCGGTGCCGAGCAGCTCGGCCGTGCCCCGCAGGGCCCGCACGGCATTGGAGGTGTTCACGACCGGCAGGTGCATCCCGCCCGCGTCGGCGAGGGAGGTGATCAGCCCGTTCGGCTCGGTCAGCGCCTCGTGGTGGACGGCCATCACCGAACCCGACGCGCCCAGGGAGACCACCGCGTCGCCGGGACCCAGGCCGAGGCCGAGCGCCGCGGCCATGGTCTCGCCGGTGCCGGCCGAGATCAGCAGCCCCTCCGGGGTCATCCCGGCGGCCTCGGCCGGCGCGAGGACCTCCGGCAGCAGCGCCATGTGCCCGAGGGCGAGCTCGACCAGGTCGGGGCGGTAGGAGCCGGTCCGGGCGGACCAGTAGCCGGTGCCGGAGGCGCCGCCCCGGTCGGTGGTGCGCCGGGCGGGTCGGCCCAGCAGCTGCCAGACCAGCCAGTCGTGCGGCGACATGACCACTGCCGTGCGGCGTGCCGCGTCCGGCTCCGTGCGGGCCAGCCAGGCGAGCTTCGCGACGGGCTGGGCCGAGTGCGGGACGCAGCCCACGGCCTCGGCCCAGGCGTGCCAACCGCCCAGCGCCTCGGTGAGGTCCGCCGCGGCGACCTGCCCCCGCTTGTCGTTGCCGACGAGGGCCGGGCGGACGAGCGCGCCCTGCGCGTCCAGCGGCAGCAGCCCGTGCTGCTGGGCGGAGACGCCGATGGCCTGGACCCCTTCGAGGAGCCCCCCGCCGGCCGCCTCGCCGAGGGACAGCAGCCAGGCCTGCGGATCGGCCTCGTGCGGGTGGAAGCCTTCCGGATCACCCGCGGGCTGGGGATGGGGCGCGTAGCCCTGGCGCAGTACGGCACCCGTGTCGGTGTCGCAGACGACGATGCGAGTGAAGGCGGAAGAGCTGTCCAGCCCGGCGACTATCCCCATGCGGAGAATTCTGCCGCACGGCGGTGCGGGATCCGCCGCCCCGGGAGGCAGCGGATCCCGCAGGGAGCCGGGCGTCTCAGGTGTTGCTGGTGCCCCACTCGTCGTCGTAGCCGTTGCTGCGGCCGCGCAGGGCGCGCACCCGCTCGGCCAGCGCGGCGGGCAGGACGCCGCCCACCTTGTCGCCCAGCACCGTGACGGCCTTCCCCGCGTACTGCCGGCCGGTCTGGCCGGCGGTTTCGGCCGCGTTCCGCACGGCCGGGTTCTGCGCGACCTCGCGCGCGGACTTCTTCAGCTGCTCGTAGCGCTCGCGCCCGGCCCGGGAGCCGAGGACGTATCCGAGGCCCAGTCCGACCGCGAACGCGACCTTGTACCGCATGCCTGCCACCTCTCGTCGTGTGGTGCCCGGCCGGCGCTCGATACCGATTGGCGGAGCACCCCCCTGCTTGCGCTAATCTATGTCTCGCAACGGGCGCCCGCCCCCCGGCTCGGCCGGAGGTGGGCCGTTCGGCGCAACGCAGCAATCCCCTGTAGCTCAATTGGCAGAGCAGCCGGCTGTTAACCGGCAGGTTACTGGTTCGAGTCCAGTCGGGGGAGCGCGGTCCCCTGTAGCTCAATTGGCAGAGCATTCGGCTGTTAACCGGAGGGTTGCTGGTTCGAGTCCAGCCGGGGGAGCAGAGGGAAGAGGGCCCCGGTCGGGGCCCTCTTCTTTTTTTGCCCTGCGGAGGGAACCGAACGGCCCGGGAAGCGGTCTCCCACGTCAGGTGAAGCCGATCACGCGGGGCATCCGGAGCAGGAGATCGTATGAGCGGCTATGCTGCGGCAGACGGCGCGCACACATGTACGCGCCACGCCGAGAAGGGGCGGTAGCTCAGCCGGTTAGAGCAGCGGACTCATAATCCGTCGGCCGTGGGTTCGAGTCCCACCCGCCCCACCGCAAGCCGCAGGTGCAGAAACGATCGCGCCTGCGGCTTCGGCGTTTCCGGGGTGCGGACGGCCGTGTGGGCCGGGGCGGTGTGGTGGCCGTCACCCGCGGCTGTGCGGTCAGACGTTCTCCGTTTCGTCCGCCAAGTGGCGCAGGACGTCCGTCAGGTTGCCGCGGCGGGTGTACGCCGTGCGCTGGCGCTGGGCGCCCGAGCCGTCGCGGAGGAGGCCGCCCAGGGTCTTGGCGGCGTGGTCGAGTTCGTCCGCGGCCGCCAGTTCCGGGGCGACCAGTTCGAGGAGGGCCTCCGCCAGGTCCGCCGCGGGGAGTTCGGCTCCGGTGTACGGGTCGAGGCCGAAGCCCTCCAGGCCGTCGTGGGCGGCCCGCCAGCGGGCCAGGCGCAGGACGTCGTCGCGGAGGGCCGGCTCGGGGCGGTCCTCGGCGATCTCCCGCAGGGCGGTCGCCACGAGGGCGCGGACGAGTTCGGCCTGGAGGATGGCCGTGTCGATGTCCGAGGACATGTCGGGCGCCCGGATCTCGAGCGTCGGCCAGTGTCCGGACGGGCGGAGGTCCCAGTAGACCATCTTGGTGTCGAGGGCGGCGCCGGAGCCGAGCAGGGTCTGCACCGAGCTCCGGAAGTGGGCGGTGGACGTGAAGTGCGGGGGCAGACCCGCCGAGGGCCAGCCCGACCAGGCCATCGCCCGCCAGCTGGCGTGACCGGTGTCCCGTCCGCCCCAGAAGGGCGAGTTGGCGGCCAGCGCGATCAGCGTCGGCAGCCACGGCCGGACCCGGTTCGACACCGCGACCGCCGTGTCCACGTCGAGGGTGCCGACGTGGATGTGGCGGCCGCAGCTGACCAGGGTGTCGGTGAGCGCGCCGAAGCGGCGGTGCTGCTCGCGCTGGCGCGGCTCGTCGTCCGTCAGGTGCAGCGGCGTGTCCACGGCCACGACCGGCGAGGGCGCGGCCAGCAGCCGGCAGCCGTGGGCGCGGGCGGCGCGGGAGAGGGTGCGGCGCAGGGCGGCCAGCTCCCTGCGCAGTTCGGTGGCGGACTCGGAGACCGGGGTGGATATCTCCACCTGGTAGCGCGTGCCCTCGGGGTGCACCTGGTGGGGCAGGCCCGCGGCGGTCTCCAGGACGCGGGGGGCGGCCGGGACCACCTTGAAGGTGCGGGCGTCGACGAGGAGGAACTCCTCCTCCACGCCGACCGTGAGCGGTGCCGTGCCGGGAACGGGGGCGGGAACGGTGGAGACTGCGGGGACGCCGTCGCCCGCCTTGTCGGTGCTCGTCGTGCTGGTGCCAGGTTCGATCACTACGCCTCCCTGGACATTACGAGTCTTTTCATCATGAGCGGGCGACAGGCGGCGAGCGCGCGCCGATTCGGTCAAATGTCCCTCCGGCATGGCGCGTTAGCGGCAAGCGCCCGCAGGCGGTGGGGCCGCGGATCCGGGTGGGGCGACTGTTGCGGCTGCGTGAAACCGGCCACGGCCCGGCGGCGCGGCGCGGGCCGCCGGTTAGCATCCCGTGTGACCGGTACGAGCACCCCCGCCCCCGCCCCCGCGGGCCGTCCGCCGCGCGTGTTCGCCGACCTCACCCCGCTGCGGACCTCGCCCGACTACCGGCGGCTGTGGATCGGCAACACCGTCTCCTGGACGGGCCAGACGATGACGGCCCTCGCGATCTCGCTCCAGGTGTACGACATCACCGGATCCAGCTTCTCCGTCGGGCTCGTCGGGCTGTTCTCCCTCGTCCCGCTCGTCGTCTTCGGCCTCTACGGCGGCGCCGTCGCCGACACCGTGGACCGCCGCAGACTCGGCCTGTACAGCTCGCTCGGCATGGCCGTCCTGTCGGTGGCCCTGGCCGGCGCCGCGCTGCTCGGGTACCACCGGGTGTGGCTGCTGTACGCCGTCGTCGCCCTGCAGGCCGTCTGCGGCGCCCTCGCGGGGCCGGCCCGCTCCGCGATGATCCCGAGGCTGCTGCCTCCCGAGCAACTGCCCGCCGCGAACGCGCTGAACTCCGTCACCATGACGTCCGGCACGATGGTCGGCCCGATGCTGGGCGGTTTCGTCGTCGGCCTTTTCGGCTTCCAGGCCGCCTATTTGATTGATGCCGTCACCTTCTGCGCCGCCCTGTACGCGATGTGGCGGCTCCCGGCGATGCTGCCCGACCGGGAGGGCGGCGGGCGGGGCCGGGCGTCCGTCCTGGACGGGCTGCGTTTCCTCGGGACGCGCCCGAACATCCGGATGACGTTCTTCTCCGACCTGGCGGCGATGGTGCTGGCGCAGCCGAAGGCGCTGTTCCCGGCCGTCGCCGTCGTCTGGTTCGCCGGCGACGCGAAGACCACCGGCCTGCTGGTGGCCGCCCCGGCCGTGGGGGCGCTGCTCGGCGGGCTGTTCTCCGGCTGGCAGGGCAGGATCCGCCGGCACGGGCTGGCGATCCTGCTGGCCGTCGCCGCGTGGGGGCTGGCGATCGCCGTGTTCGGGCTGACGCGGAACCTGTGGCTCGGCATCGTGTTCCTGGCGCTGGCCGGCTGGGCGGACACCGTCTCCATGGTGTTCCGGTCGACGATGATGCAGGCCGCCACCCCGGACGAAATGCGCGGCCGGCTCCAGGGCGTGTTCATCGTGGTCGTCGCGGGCGGGCCGCGGCTCGGCGACTTCCTCGCCGGGACCGTCGCCGACGCCGCCTCCCCGGCCGTGGCCGTCACCGGCGGCGGCCTCGCCTGCGTGCTCGTCGTGGCCGTGCTGGCCGTGTGCTGGCCCGGCTTCGCCCGCTACGACGCCCGGTCGCCGCAGCCCTGAGCCGGGCGGGCCGCGGGTCCGTGGTCAGGGGCGCGGCCGCGGGGCGACGACGCCGCGGGCCACGCCGAGCGCGACGAGGTCCTGCGGGCGGATGCGCAGCTGGTCCGCCGTGGCCGGGGCCTGCGCCGCCGGGCGCTTGAGGATGGCCGCGGCCAGCTCGGGTGCGATCACCGAGAAGTAGGCGTCCGGCGTCACCCACGTGTTGCCCGGCGCGGCCAGCGCCAGCGCCCCGCCCGAGCCGCCCTCGCCGATGAGGAGGGTGGTCACGGGGACGGAAACCTCCGCGACCGCCGCGAACGTGTCCGCGATGGCCGCGCCGGCGCCCTCCCGCTCGGCGGCCGCGTCGTTGGCGGCCCCCGGGGTGTCGACCAGGGTCAGGACGGGGATGCCCAGCCGGTCCGCGAGGCGGATCACGCGGGCCGCCGTGCGGTATCCGGCCGGGCGGGTCGCCGTGCCGCACTGGGCGGCGTACGCGACGGCCCGGCCGGCGTGCAGCCCGATCCCGCACAGCATGCCCGGGTCGGCGCCCCCGGCCCGGTCCCCGGACAGCGGCAGCCGCAGCGCGAAGTACGCGTCCAGGTAGGCGGCTGCGTGCGGCCGGTCCGGGCGGCGGGCCTGCCGTACGGCGTCCCAGCCGCAGGCCGGGGGCGGTGCGTCGGACAGCGCGGCCGGCGGCTCGACCGGCTCGGCGGAGCGGCGCGCGGCGAGGACGCGCAGCCAGTCGGCGAGGACGCCGGGCAGCTCGGCGGGCGGCACGACCGCGTCGACGTGCCCGGCGGCGTACTGGGCCTCCGCCGTGTAGGCCGCCGGGTCCGCGTCGGCGGGCCGCACCCGGGAGCCGGCGAAGCCGACCTGGGCGCCCGGCAGCGCGAGGACGACATCCGCTCCGGCACCGAGGGTGGCCCAGCCGCCGCCGGTGGTGGGATCTCGGAGCACGGCGATCTGCGGGAGGCCCGCGGCCCGGGTGAGGACCGACTGGCGGGCCACGCGCTGGAGCTGCGCCAGCGCGAGCATGCCCTCCTGCATCCGGGAGCCGCCGGTCGCGATCAGGGACACCAGCGGCAGGCGGTGCGCGCGGGCGTGCTCGTACGCGGCTTCGAGCCGGTCCCCGGTGCGTTCGCCGAGGGAGCCGCCGAGGAAGCCGAACTCGAAGGCGATCAGGACGGCCCGGCTCCCGCCGATCGAGGCGGCCCCGACCACCACGGACTCCTCCTCGCCGGTGCGGTCGGCGGCGCGGGCGCGGGAGTCGTCGTAGCCGGTCCAGCCCAGCGGCCCGTCCGGCGCGGACGTCCGCGCCGGGGAGGGGAGTTCGGCGAAGCTGCCGGGGTCGGTCACGGAGGCGAGGGCCGCGCGGGCCGAGAGGCGGGTCGTGGTCACGGGGCCACCCTAGGGCGCGACGCGGCCGCGGGGGCGGCCGGTTCGAGCCGCTCTCGGGCGGCGGCCGGTGCCCGGGCGGCGGCCGGGTCCCGGCCCGGTCTCTTCGGCGCCGCCCCCGTCCGGGCGTCCCGCTGGGGAGAGGCGGCTGACGGCGGGACCGTGCGTCGGCCGGGGTGCGCGGATACGCCGGGCGGCCGCGGCTGCCGGCGGGGCGGTGGTCGGGGCCCGGTCCGGTCGGGGGCCTTCGTGCGGGCGTCCCGCGGGGCGGCGGTCGGCGGCTGGCTGCTGGCTGCTGGCGGCGGGACTGTGCGTCGGCCGGGGTGCGCGGATGCACCGGGCGGCTGCGGCTGCCGGTGGCCGGGCTGTCGGGCTCGGTCCGGTCGCTGCGGGTGGCTCGTGGGCAGCAGGCGGCTGCGGCTGCGCAGCGCGCCGGCCTGAGCGGCCGCCTCGCGCGGCTGCGGCTGCCGGTGGCGGGGCGGTGGTCGGGGTCCGGTCCGGTCGGGTGGGCCTTCGTGTGGGCAGCCCGTGGGGCGG
>NZ_BMTY01000005.1:0-267503 GCF_014649915.1 Streptomyces toxytricini
CCCGCGGAGCGGGACCCCTAGCGCTGCGCGCTAGGCAGGGACGGCCCCCGCTTCGCCGGGGGCAAGTGACGGAGCGTCACCGCCCCCGCTGCGCGGGGGCGTTCCGGTCCGGCTGCGCCGGACCGGAACCGGGTTCCGCTGCGCTCCACCCGGAGGGCCGGGCGCGTGCCGCGCCCGGGGCCCGCTGCGCGGGCAGCCGGCTGCGCTCAACCGGCCCCGGCGGCTCAACCCGGTGCATCACCTGCGGTGCTGTATAGAATCCCGGATTCGAGCACACCCCCTCCGCTGCGCTCCGGGGGCGAAGCCGGCAGTGGGGGGCGAGTGGCGGCACAGGCCCAGCGGACCCCGCTGCCGAGACGAGCAGACCGAAGCGCTCGCGGGAACACAGCTGCTGAGCGTGCATCAATCCACGACCCAGGATCAACCCTGGAATGGATGCGCGACGCGACTCCGCGCTTCATCGAAATGCGGGTCATCAACAACAACAACAACGCAGTCCCCCACCAGCTGAGCCTTTACTTCCGCGTGGAGAATCTCTACCTGGAGGGATTCACCACAAACGGCCGCAATTATCGCTTCACGGATCCCAACCAAGACCTGGTGACCGAATTCCAGAACTATTACGGAGCTCCGGGCGGCTACCTGTGGCAGACCCTTCCGTACAACGGGGGATACGTCGATCTGGGGGCAACCGCAGCCGTCCGCGGAGCAGCTGAGTGGCACTCCTACAACGTCACCTCGTACATCGATTCGATGATCGCCACGAGGGACGGCAATGTCTGGGACGCGACGCGCAGGCGAGCAATGGCCAATATCATCGCTGCCACTTCGGAAGCGGCCCGGATAGACTGGATCCGACTCCGCATTACGATGGTCATCCGACATGGCGCTCATGATGACGGCCAGGGCAGGCAGACCACCCTGGGCGGGTTCGGGGTGGCCCTGGAAAACAACTGGGGGCGACTTTCCCATCTCGCCGCCCGCGAACTCAATGGCACACTCCGACCTCAAGATGCAGTGAACATCGGCGGTACATGGTACGAAAACCTTCACCATTTCCGAAATGCCGATCACAACAGGCAGCAGCTCGCCCCTTTCATGATCCTGTATGGTGCCGTCGGCTGATCACCTTCGCGGCCACCAGTAACAAAATTCCCGGCGACACAACCTTCTGAGGACACCACCACTGGTCCGGGAACGCCTTGATGGGTCGGGTTTCTGGAGATCGGGAGCCCGGCCCATCAGCGTTATGGGATTCAATTCGGGAAGCGTTACTCCGTGATGGCCCTGACAGGAGACAGCGAAAGCGCAGAAGCCGGCGGGGCGCGGCCAGGGGCCGGGTTCGGCCATCCGTGCCGCGGTGGCCGCGGGTGGCGGGCGAGGGGGCCCGGCCCCGTGTGAATGCGGCAAGAATATGGGCATGAGCACGTCACCGGCGAACCAGCCGTACCAGCCGTACCCGCCCCACCAGGGCCCGCCGTGGCAGCCGTACGGCGGCCTGCCGCCCCACGCCCCCCGGCCGCGGCGCGTGCCGCACCCCGCCGGCCAGACGCGGCGGCTCCTCGCCACCACGCTGGACCTCGCCCTCGCCATCAGCGTCCCCTACGTCCTGGCCGGCGGTGAGGAAGGCCGCCCGCTCACGGCCCTCGCCGTGCTCGCCGCCGCCTCCTTCTTCAACCAGGTGATCCTGACCGCCCTGTTCGGGGCCAGCACGGGCAAACTCCTCACCGGAATCCGCGTGATCCGCGCCGCCGACGGGCGGCGCCCCGGCTTCTGGCACGCCGCGTACCGATGGCTGTGCGGCCTGTGCTGGCTGCCCCTCCAGCCGTACTACGGCCTGCGGGCCTTCTTCCGCGGCCTGGGTGGCGGCGGGCCCGCCCGTGGAACCGTCACCGACAACGACGACGGCGAGCTCTACCACGCCGACCTCGCCGGACTGCGGTACGCCCGCCGCGCCGACCTCGCGGCCTGACCCCTCAACGGGGCCGGACCGCCGTCAGAGACGGCTCGCCCGGCGCCGGACGAACGGCGCAGCGCGGCGCGGCGCGGCGGCAGTCGTGGTCCGCGCCTGCCTCGCAGCCGGCCTTGTCCGACGCGACGCCATCACCGGAATGCCACTCCGGAAACGGTCCGACCGCGGCCCCGCCGCGGCGCGCCCCGGTACCTGTTCCAGGCCGTTGGCATGGTGGCGTGCCCGTTCACGGGCCACGAGGGCGGCGCGGGAACCGGCAGCCACGGCTGACCTCCGCCACCTGGCCGCGATTGCCCCGGCCGGGCCGCCGCGGATGGTGCCAGGCGAGGACGGGCGGTCAGGTGGTGCGGATGCACCGCAGGTGTGGCGGGGCGGTCGGTCCTGCGACCGCGTCGGGAGCCGACCCGTCCAGCCGAGTGCAGCGGAGCGGACCGGGTACCGCGAGGAGGAGGGTGTGGGGCCCCGACATCCAGGGGCCTGGCACTGGCGCCGACCGCCAGGCCCAATGGAAGCAAGGCCTCGGGAGGGGGCGCATCGGATCGGCCGGGCGTGTGCACCGGCTGCTTACCCCTCCAGGAGACACCCATGACCCGTACCAACCTCACCCAGCGTCTCGCCCTCCCCGGTGCCTGCAGAGCCCTCGCCGCCGGCGGAGCGGTCCTCCCCTCCACCGCCTCGGCCCGCGCCCGCCACGCCGCAGACAGCGGCCGTCCAGACGACCAGGGGGATTCGGAGGGGCGCCAGATCGACAACAAGACGACCACGAGCACCACGTACAAGGAGGTCAAGACCACCCTGAATGACGGGCGGGTCATGGTCACCACCACCAAGACGGCAACCAAGACCACCAAGAACCATCAGGGCAAGGTCCTCAAGAAGGTCGTAACGACCACGAAGTACGTCGAGTTCCAACCCGCCCCCCAACCACTGCTGAGGGGGATCGGACGTCGCGATCACCGATCAGCTCGTAATCAGGGAGCTTCCCGGCCTCGTACGCGGCCGGAAGGCTCCCGGACGGGACAAAACACGTTTTCCCGGCGGGCTGATCCGGGATCCGGATCCGGGCCGCCTCGGCGGACCACACGGACAGCCTTCCGGTGCGCTCCGGGCAGTGGAGGCGGCGCCGATGTTGCGTCGGGAACGGATTCCGCTCAGCGGCCTTGAAAGGTCCGGCAGGGTTACCGCCTTGCCCCAGGTGATGGCGGAAGACGAGGGCGAGTGCGTGTTGAGACCATCGCCCATGCGGAACGGACCGTGGTGCCCGCCCGTGATCTCGCTGAGGGATGTGTCGAGCTTCTCGTGGCGCCATGCCCGGCTCCTGGCTTCCTCCCACGCCGGATGTGCAGTCTTGGGGACCTGGCACGCGTGCAGGAAGCCCCGGAACTGGGCCGCACTGTGCGGTACTGGCTGCCTGGCACGATGCGGTGGGCCGTCCTTCGCGGCAGCACGCCGTACCCGCCGGCTCGCTACCCCCTGCTGGAGGCCGACCACGGCGACGGCAGCCGCTGGGGGCCCTGCTGACCGCCCGTGAGACTAGGCGTACCCGGCCTCACGGTCTGGCTGGGCAGCCCCCGGTTCGAACGCCCGTACCGGACGGCTCGTCTGCGAGGACGGGCTGATCCTCACCACACCCGTCGACGTCGGCGACTTCCCCGCGATCGGCCGACGTACCTACGCTCTCGCCTGGAACGCCGGGGAGCACCGGCTCGCGGGCTACCGGGAAATGGACGTCGACGGCCGCACCATCTCCCGGTTCGAGGTCCACGGTGCCAGACAGCCGGCTCCCTGAGACGCTTTTTCCATTGGCGCTTCGCTCCTCGTGCCGAGCATGCCTTCTCAGGGGTGGGGGACGGGTTCCGCGCTGCGGCGCAGGGCGCGGGAGGCCAGGGCGTGGAGGAAGCGGACGTAGGGCGACCAGCGGGCGGGGCGGGAGACGGTGCCGGTGCAGGCGAGTTCGGCGCGGTCGAAGGCGTCCTCCATGCAGGCGTCGTGCATGGGGCGGAAGACCAGCGGCCAGGTGATCCGGGCCTGGCCGCGGGGGGACATGGTCAGGGTGTGGTGCAGGCGGGTGTGGTCCGGGCCGGCGGGCAGGACGGCCAGTTCGTGGAAGCCGTGGAAACCGCTGGGGCCGGTGAACTCGAAGCGGATCCACTGCCCCGGCACGTATCCGGCCACGGTATAGCGGACCGGTCCGTGACCACCCGCGACGCCGGGGCCCAGCGGGCGGTCGAACTCCATCGGCGACCAGTGGCGGCCGGGCCAGAGCCGGTCGTCTTCCCCGCCGGCCAGCGTGTCGATGAGTGCGCCCACCTCGTAGGCTTTTGCGGCCAGCAGGCGCTCGTGGACGTTGTAGACACCCATGCTCTCTCCTCCAGACGGTATTGGAGACATGCCTCTAATAAATTGGAGGGTACTCTCTGTTTCATGGCGAGACCACCCCGCTTCGACACAGAGCAGCTCCTCGACGCCGCCGTCCGCCTCGCCGCGAGCGGCGGACCGGCCAGTGTGACGATGTCGGCGGTCGCCCAGGCCGTCGGGGCGCCAAGCGGATCCGTCTACCACCGCTTCAGCGGCCGCCCCGCCCTGCTCGCCGAGGTGTGGCTGCGCACGGTAGAGCGCTTCCAGGAGAGCTACACGGCTGTGCTGCGCAGCCACGACGACCCACCTCTCGCGGCGCGCGCGGCATCCCGGCACGTGATCGCCTGGAGCCGCCACCACCCCGAGGAGGCCGCCCTGCTCCTCTACGGCGCCGCCGACTTCGACCGCGCCCACTGGTCGCCGGAGCACACCGCACGCGCCGACGCCGGCAACCGCCGGACATTCACCGCCGTCCACGACCTCGGCGAGGCCCTCGGCGCCAACGGCGAACAGGCACGCGAGCGCATCACGCTCGCCCTGATCGACCTCCCGCTGTCCATCGTCCGCCGCCATCTCCGCGCGGGCGCGGAACTCCCCCCGCACGCAGAAGACCTCGCCGAGCAGTGCACCGCAGCCCTCCTTCCCCCAGGCACCGCTCCGGCGACCCCCGCGACCGGCAAACCGCCAGCCCGCGACAGCGGCCCGGAAGAACAGCACAGGGGTGACCGGGACCCCGTCTGAAAACTGCGTGCCGGAGCACGCCTGCCCAGAGGCCGCCACCGGCTCCCGCTCCGGTGCCACGAGAGGCCACACCAGCACGCGAGCCGTGGCCTCCCGCCCTCGCCACCACGCCCGGGACAACGGCAGGACGGCCTCGAAGGCCCATCCGCCGCTGCCGACCGCGGACCGGCCGCGCTCCTCATCTGCGGTCGGCCAGGAAGCCGGGATCGCCTCGCGCGCGCAGGGGGCCGGCCGGTCTTGGAAGACCGCGCTGACGACGGCGGCGGCTCGCTCGTCATTGCCGTCCAGGCCGTTCCACAGGGCGTGTCCGACCCCGGGCATGAACTGCGTGCGCTGACGGCCGGATGACGGGCGATGACCGCGGTCGCCCACTGGCGCAACCGGGAGGAGCGCGTCCTGACGAAGCAACCGGGTCAGCAGATCCAGGCGGGGTGGGCGTGGAAGGGGTGGGCTCCCAGCGCCCGGGCAGGGGGCATTCCACTGGTCGTTGCACCACGTGGTGCAGGTACGTCCCACCCCGGACGGGGAGAGGCCACGGGCAGGCCTACAGCGTCCCCAAACCGCCCCGTCGTGGAACCCGCGGATCGTGCGCTGCGTGAAGATCATTAAGAGTGTGGGGGTTCGGCCGCTGTCGGCCTGGCACACGCCTGTTGTTGCGTTCTGAAGGGGGAACTGTGCTCGTCTGGATAAATGGCGCGTTCGGCAGCGGGAAGACCACACTCGTGGAGGAGTTGCGGTCACGCTGGCCGGATGCACTGGTGTTCGACCCTGAGATGATCGGTTTCGTGCTTCGGCGGATCGTGGACGTGCCGACCGGAAACTTCCAAGACCTGACGCTGTGGCGCCGCCAAGTGGCCACCATGGCAATTGGTCTTGTCGAGGAGTACCGACAGCCGGTGCTGGTGCCCATGACCCTGATCGACCCGGCACACGTCGACGAAATCTTCAGTGCCCTCAGGGAGTCGGGCGTGGAAGTGCTCCACTTCTTCCTGAAGGTTCCCCCGGAGGTTCTGGTCGAGCGCATCGACGGGCGGAGCTTCACGCCAGACGATCCTTCTCGGGACGAGCAGGTCCGCGCATGGTGCAAAGCACAGATCCCGGCATGCCTGGCGACTGCCGCCACACTCTCGCAGGACACCATCTTTTTGGATGGTGAACTGCCCTCGCACAAGCTGGCTGATGCCGTGCTCGAGCGAGCGAACAAGGTACCGGACCCGTAACGCTGCCGCCCGATGACCGCGGGGGTAGGGGCCAGATGAGCCTCCGTCATCAGGCGAGAGGACCACGTGGACACGGAGCGGCCGGCCTCGGACGGTGGGCGGGCACATGCTGACGGAAGCCGCTACGCCTGGGCCGAGCCGCCCATCCAGGAGATGGTGTCGGCCATCACCGATGTCGCCAGCGCGCTGTCCACCCGCCGTCGAGAGGCCGCCGATTACACCGGCGCGCTCTGGGCCGCGCATCGGGGCTCCTCGCCGCCGAGGACAACGAGCTTCTGCACCGGCAGGTGTTCCTGGCCCACCACGCGGCCGGAGACGCGGACGCCCCCCGTGCAGCTGCCGAGCTGGCTTTATTCACGGGTTGTGGTTCTGGCACGACTTCCGTGAAGCGGTCACGACTAGTGATCAGAGGGAGTTTCGAGTGCTTGGAGGATCTGTCGCACTTCCTGGCGCCACTGGTCGGCGTCGGCGCTGTCCACCCAGCCGGTTGCCATTTCAGATCCGTCCTGGAGAACCCGATGCAGTGCGAGTCTCGCCGACGCCCGAAGGGAGGCCGGGAGTGCGGGCAGCGGTTGCCTGGGGCCGTCATCGGGGTCAATCACGATGGGGCTGTCCGGGAGGGTGCTGGCGACGAGGGCGCCAGCGGCAATGGCTTCGGCCCCGTCTCCGCCATCGACGCGTTCTCCCGAGTCGGTGACTCGGTGGAATGCCCGCTCCAGCACGTCAATGACCTGCTGGTTGGTGAGCCCCTCAAGTCCATCGACGAAGTCTGCGGCGAGGTCGCTGTCGAACGGGCCGGTTCCCCACGTTCCCATGCATGGCTCCTGATATGGCTGTCTCGGACGAAGACATGGTTCCAGGAGCCACTGACATCGGTCACGGTGCGAGGAGAACCCGCTTGCGGAGCAGTGCGAAGCCGGCGCGACCGAACATCTGTCGCTTGAGCATCTTGATCCGGTTGACGTGTCCTTCGACGATGCCGGAGTTCCAGGGCAGGGTCAGGCCGGCGATGACTGCGTTGCGGTCTCGGTCGATGCCAGCCGCGAGAGTGTGGAGGCTGGGAAGGTCGTCCTGGCGGACGGCGTCGAGCCACTGCGGAAGTCGTTCCCCCTGCCGCTCGGTGAGCATGTGGGCGAAGGACCGGACGTGACCGGTCAGGGCGTCGAGTTCAGGGCAGTTGGCCAGGACGGCCTTGAGCCGGAGCTGCTCGATCTCGGTCAGCGTCTCGGGTCGGCTGAGGATCCATCTCGTCACCACGCGGGGTGCCGGCGGTTGCGCGGTGACCGGCCGTGGCGAGGTGCGCTTCTCTCGCAGGTAGGCGCTGACCCGGCCGTAGCTGCCCCGATAGCCCAAGGGAACGATCTCCTCCCAGAGCTTCCAGGCGTTGGTGCAGCCCTCGTCCCAACGTTCGTCCAGGTAGGGCTTGTACTCGTCGAGAACGGAGGTCCTGTTGTGCTGCCACTGGCCGCGAAAGAGGTCTTCCGGCTTCGCAGCGTCGGCGAGGCTTTTGACGGTGCGGTGGGTCATCTGGAGCTGACGCCCGATGGAACGGCGGCTGTGGCCGGCTTCCAGCAGCGCGTGGACCGTGGCGTGCCTGGCTCGGACACGGTTGGCGAACCGCTCGCTCCGCCATGGAGAGTCCGCCTTCTCCCCTGGCGGCGCCGGTTCGTCGGCCTTCCCCTCGCGATCGGGGACCAGGACGCGAAGGCAATGGCGGTGGCGGGCGACAGCCCGCTCAGCGGCCTCCCCGAGGTTGTGCCACAGATGCCAGCGGTCGGCGACCTGCGTCGCCTGGGGTGCCCCGGCTGTGGCACCTTCCGCGAAGAACGGCGCACGGTCCCGGCAGACGATCTCGATCCCTGGTCGCTTCTCCAGCCATGCGGCCAGGCTGGACGCCTCCCGGTCAGGCAGCAGATCCACCGGCCGACGGGTTTCGACGTCGACGAGCACCGTGCCGTAGACCCGTCCTTTGCGTGTGGCGTACTCATCAACACCAACCACCCGCGGGGCCGGGACTTCGGGTTCGGGCAATGCATCGAGCAGCCGCAACACCGCGCTGCGGCTGATGGACACCCCGAAGGCCCGTGCCATCCGGGCGCCAGCCCGGCCGGCGAGGGCGAGACCTACCGCGGCGAGAGTCGACCGCAACCGCTCCGTCCACCTGCTGTGCCGCCGGGTCAGTCCCGGCATCTGCTCAGCGAACGTCCGCCGAGCACACGAAGACTCCGGACACCGAACTCGAAGTTGTAGAACCACCAGACGTCCCCCACTCGGCACGTCCGCAGGAAACCGCAGGTAAGAGCTGTGCACCCGGGACGACTCGCTCCCACAGTCCGGGCATGCCGCCCCGGCCGCCGTACTGCAAACGTCGACGCGTATCGCCTCGTGACTCACGTCTAACGACAGCACGGACACGTCCGCGATGGACGGTAACAGCAGGCCCTCCAGACGGGGCGACATCTCTTCCACGACGCCGCACTGTCGACCACACCAAGATCGGCCCTGGTCATTTTCAGGCAACTTCCCCGAGCCTGACTGGAGCGTCAGCCGTCACTCAGTGTGCGCGCATCACGGAAAGCGAGCCAGAACCGAATCTCATCAGCATTCCCGGCACCAGGGGCAAACGACTGCTCCTGTAACTCGTCTACGAACGCTCTCCGTTCCCGGCTGACAGTGGCACCTCCTTGCCACCGAGGGCCTGATGCCGCCGCCCATCCGCGAGCTTCTCCAGGACCTCATCAGCCGGAACGTGCACCGATCGACGAGCAGCACATCGGAGCCCGACCTGGTGGTGCTGGGCACCACCGTCGGGGACGAGGACTCCGTCCGGGCCTTCAGGGCCGCGCTGGAGGATCGGTGGTCGGCTTTGGGAATGGGCACAGTTCGCCGGGTCCCGGCGAGCCTGGTGTTGGTGCCCGGGTATACGCCGACGCGCTGCGCTGGGACGGGGAGACTTGTAACCGAAGGCCCTGGGCAAGCCGCCATCGCGGAGGGCAGGATCCTAGGACGCCGAGAGAGGTCAAAGTGGCTGTCGTAGTGGTGCCGCACGAATTGGATGCGGTGGTCGATCACAGGCTTTTCGGCCTGGTCAACGAGGAAGGGCAGCAGGGTGCGGTCGGTGACTTCGGGCGCGGGCGGCGGTCGCGGGGAACGCGACGATACTGTATGGGCAGACGCCGGAGGATGTGCTCGATACGCGGCTGCGGCTCCCGCCAGACGTGGGCATCGGCTTTGTTGCCCGGCGCCGGCCGGGCGGAGGCCACGACCAGGCGACTGTCGGCATCAATGATGACCTGCACGTTCGCCGAGAACCGGTAGTTCCTCGACGAGGCGCCGACCGTGCGATCGCGGACAGGGATCAAGGTGCCGTCCACGATCCACAGCCGGTCCACGTCAGCGACCGGCCGCGGGGCCGGCTCCAGTGCCAGCATCGGACGCAGGCGCTGGATGACCCGGCAGACGGTCGCCGAAGAGATCCCGAAGAGCGGGGCAAGCTGCCGCATCGTGAGGTTGGTACGGTAGTAACGGCTACCAGTAACACCCGATCAGCCAGCGGCAGGCACCACGGCCGGCCGCCGCCGGGCCCGTTCCCACCCCGTTCACGGACCACCTTCACCAGATTCAAACCTGTCCATGCGCAAGCCCGTGAACGTCTCGACCCACAACGACTCAGCCCGCAACGCCCCACCCATACAGGCAAAATGCCCAGCACTGAGCCTTCTGCAACACCCTTTGGTCTCGGGCGTTCTCCTCCTCAGGGCGCGCTGCGACGGTTCGGGAATCAGTCTCCGGACGCTGTCGGCGGGTGTGCGCACTCCTGCATGATCCGGGCATGGACAAAGCTCAAGACCTCGACGTGCTCGCCCTGGCGACCGCGGAGCGGCTCGCCCGACGGCACGTCGGCGTCGCCGTCGCCGTCGTAGCCGGCGGACAGGTCGCGCATGCGGCGGCGGGAACCACCGGAGGGGCCGACGGCGGGACACCGAGCGCCGACACGCTCTTCGAGATCGGCTCGGTGACGAAGACGTTCACCGCGCTGTGTCTGGCGCGGATGGCGGTCGCCGGCACGGTGGAGCTCGACGAGCCGCTGGCCCGGCTCCTGCCCGAGGGCGCGGCCGTACCCTCGCGGGGCGGACAGGAGATCACCCTGCGGCACCTGTCCACCCACACCTCCGGTCTGCCCCGGCTGCCCAAGGGCATGATGCTGCGGGCCCTGCTGCGCCCCCGCACCCCCGATCCGTACGCAGGCTGCACCGCGGACGTACTGCTGTCCGGGCTGGCCCGCACCCGCCTCCGCTCCACCCCGGGCCGACGGGTGCGCTACTCCAACCTCGGTGCCGGCCTCCTCGGGCTGGCCCTCGCCCGCCGCGCGGGCACCACCTACGAGCAGCTGGTCACCACCCAGGTGTGCGCCCCGCTCGGCATGTCCGCGACCGGGGTGGCGGGTGACGCCAGCCGACCCGGCCGACTCGCCCAGGGCCACGACAGCAGGCGCCGCCCCACCCGGCCGTGGCACTTGGCTGATCTGGCCGGGGCGGGAGGCCTGCGGTCGTCCGCGACCGACCTCGTGGCCTACGTACGCGCCCAGTTGGACTGCGGCGGTACCGAGCTGGCGGAGGCGGTCCGCCTCACCCGGCAGGTCGAGCACCGCGACAACCGCTTCTCCTGGATGCACCTCGGCTGGCGGGCCCACCGCCTGCACCCCCGGCAGGGTGCCCACCTGCAGATCTGGCACAACGGCGGAACCGGAGGCTTCGCGTCCTTCGTCGGGTTCGATCCCGAGACCGGCACGGCCGCGATCGTCCTGAGCAACACCCAGCGCCCCGTGGACGCCCCAGCCTTCGACCTGCTGCGGACCCTCCAGGACCAGGCCACCTCCCGCGACGCCCGCCCGGGCACAGTCTGACGCCTCGTCCGAGGCCGGGGAAGCGCCGCCATCAACGGTGATGGCCGCCGCACCCCCGCCCGCCCACTGGACGTGCTCAAGCAGGCGAACACCGCTAACGACGAGGGACGCGATCGGGTTGGCCGTGGCGGTGGGGTTCATCGCGCGCAGCAGACCGCCGATGTCCTCCGGGACATCGTCCCGTTGAGGGCCGCGGCGCCCGCGGACAGCGCAGCGTCCCTGGGTGTGGCAGTCGGCGGACCGGGGTTCTCGTAGACGGCGGCGAGCTCGGGCGGGGGCCAGGCGTGTCCGCCGGCGGGGGCGAGACGGGCGATGCCGTCGTCGATCCGCCGGGCCCGGGCCGGGACCAAGGTCACGGTCAGGCCGGTGTCGGCGTTGTGCCCGGCGAGGTCGTCGAGCCGTTGTTCCGGGTCGGTGTCCGGTTCGTCGTCGCCGGGGATGGTGAGGGTGTCCACCGCCGCAGTGAATGCCGCCCGGACCGTCTGCTTCGGGTACCGGGAGACCCTCGTCGAACAGGAGCAGCGCAAGGTCGGTCGCGTCGGCGGGGAGCACCGTCATCCGCAGGGTCCCGCGAGGGGCCCGGCAGACCGAGCGGCGGGGCGACCGCTACGGCGTCGGCGGGGTGTAGACGCCACCACCCAGGACGGCGTGGTGCGGCCACTGGGCCTCGTACCGCTGGCGGGGCTCGCGGAACGTCATCGCGGGCGCTGCCATCACCAGCCGCTCGTCCACGTAGCCGCGCAGCTTCTGCAGACGAGTTGTGGGAGTTGTTCCGCAGGGTGGTGCCGGAGACGGTGGTGATCCGCCCGCAAGGAGGTGGCCTTCGACGGGCCGGCGATCGTGAGTATCTGGCCGCGATCGTGTTCGTGGCAACGTCGGGGTGCACGTGGCGGCAGGTGCCGCCGTTGTTCGGGCCGGCCTGGCCGACGGTCTACCGGAGGTTCGCCCGCTGGAGCAAGGACAGGGTCCGGGCCCGTCTGCACCGGGTCATCCTCGATGCACTCGGCGCCCGGGGAGAGTTGGCCTGGTCGCGTTTCGCCATCGACTCGGTGAGTGTCCGGGCCCTCAAAGGGGGCTCCTGACCGGACCGAATCCGACCGATCGCGGCAAGAACGGATCGAAGATCCACCTCGTCACCGACCGGTCCGGTCTGCCGGTCGCGGTCGCCGTCTCCTCGGCCAACACCCAGGACAGTCTCGCTCTGCAGCCGCTCGTCGCGTCGATACCGCCGGTCCGCAGCCGTCGCGGTCCCCGCCGCAGGCGACCCGGCAAGCTCCACGGAGACAAAGGCTACGACTACCCTCACCTGCGGCGATGGCTCCGCGGTCGGGGCATCGCGCCCCGGATCGCCCGTCGGGGGATCGGCACATCACAGCGACTGGGGCGTCATCGATGGGTCGTGGAACGGACCATGTCCTGGCTGGCCGGCTGCCGTCGGCTCCACCGCCGCTACGAGCGCAAGCCCGAGCACTTCCTCGCCTTCACAGCCATCGGCCTCATCAACTACCGGCGGCTCACCAAGTGAAACGAGGCCCAAAGGGGGGCTCGATCCGGTGAGCCCGTCGATCACGCCCTCGGACACTCGCGCGGCGGGCTGAGCGCCAAGGTCCACCTGGCTGCGGATGGCGGGGCGCGACCTCTCGCATTCGCTGTCACCGCAGATCAGGCTAGTGACGCGTCTGCCTTCGAGAGCGCGGTGTCCCGCCTGCGCGTCGGCCACACCCTGCAGCGGGGCCGCCAACGCGGCCGTCCGCGCGGCTTCGACCGCGAGGTCTACAAGCAGCGGAACACCGTCGAGCGGTGCATCGACCTGCTCAAGCAGTGGCGCGGCAGGGCCATACGAACCGACAAGCTCGCCGGCGTCTACCAGGCCGCACTCAACCTCGCCGGCATCCTCATCTGGACCCGACGCTGACCAAAGAGCCAGAACCCAGGCCGATCCGCTGAAGACCCTCGCCCTTCGGGAACTTCTCTGGGGAACCGGGCGTCTGACCAGTGGGGAAGTGATCACTGGGTGTACGGGGGGTAGCGACTGTGGCAGTCACACTGGCCGAGGAGATCATGCTGCTGTCCCTGGACGACGAGTCCGGATCGGCAAAGCAGCGGCAAGCCGCCGGGTGGGCGGTGGCGGGCGGGATCCTGCTCGAACTGGTGTTGGCCGGGAGGGTTTCGGTCGTAGGTAAGCACTTCGAGCTGGTGGACACGACTCCGACCGGAGACTCGCTGCTCGACAGTCGGACGGCGCTGATCGAGACCTGGATGCGGGGTCGCGGCAAGCGCCGGATGACGGAGTGGCTGACGAAGGACCAGCCCAAGGCCGTCGCTGCGGCTCTCGAAAGCCTGTGCAAGCGTGGGGTGGTCGTGGAGGAGAAACACAGGGCACTGGGCTTGTTCCCGATGCGCCGCTACCCCGAGGCCGACGGCGCGGTGGAACGGGAACTGCGTGAGCGGCTCCGGGCCGTGGTACTGGACGGCGCCGAGCCGGACACGCGGACAGCTGGCCTCATCGCGCTGATCCACTCGGCCAAGTTGCACCGTCTGTCCTTCCCCGACGGCCACCGCAAGCAGGTTGCCTCGCGGATGGAGGAGGTCGCTACAGGGCAATGGGCGGCCGAGAGCGTCCGCGCCGCCATCCGCGACATGCAGGCGGCGATGGTCGCAGTCACGGTGATCACAGTCGCCGCGGCCGGCAGCTAGGTGTATTGACCACGAGTGTCGTCGACAGGGCCCGGGGCTTGATCATGACGAAGCCCCCCGGTGTGGTGGACGTGTCTAGGCTGCACCGCACACGGAAGTCTTCGTGTCCCACCGTAATGCCCGGCTGACCGTTCACGGCAGGCGGATCCTGGTCCAACGCGTCCTCGCAGGATGTCCGGTCGCGCACGTGGCGGCCGAGATGGGCATATCCTGCCCGACCGCACACACGTGGATCAGCCGCTGGCGGGCCGGGGGCGAGGCTGGCCTGCACGACCGTCCCAGCAGGCCGGTCACGACACCCCACCGCACCCCGGCCGGACTCGAGGCACGGGTCTGCCGCCTGCGGACCGACCGCAAGCTTCACCCCGCCGGCATCGGACCGATCCTCGGCCTGCCAGCCTCGACGGTCCGGACGATGTGGTCGCGGTCGCCAGGACGTAGGCGGCGTCAAGGCGACCGGCGGGGGCGGGGCGCCGAGGAGGGGCAGCAGTGCGGGCGCATCTGCGGTGATCGCGGCCCGGGCGGCGGCCACCAGCCGGGCGGGTAGGCGGTTGTTTCGTAGCCGTAGTCGTCGTCTCCGCCGGGGGCGTGACCTTCGGGATCTGCACGGTGAAGGAGGAGTTCATCGCGGGAGGCCGCGCCGAAATACCGGGCGCGCGGAAGGCTGTGGCGCTACACATATGGTCGCAGTGTGCGCTGCTGAACAGCGTCGGGTGCGGAGTCGATAGCTCGTCGCGCCCGTGGCGCACTACTGGCCGCCCTTCGGAACAAGCCAGCGCAGCTACAGCGGATAGTCGTTGCGCCAGGGGGAATCCAGTTCGTCAGGGTTGATGCCAAGGTTGGCGACGGCTTCGTCGACTTCTTCGATCGTCGGGAACGTGCCCACGTTGCGCCGCGAGATGGATTCCTGGCCGAAGCACACGCTGTCATCCGCCAGGTGTTCGGGAATCTCCACCGTGAAAACCATGAACCCGCCGTCCACGGGATACACGGCAACCCAGGCGACTCGCCCCGGCTCGTGCGCCGCAATACGGGCCGTGATGCCTGCCTTTGTCATGGTAAGGCGATTTGCCGCCTGCATCCGCATTCACTGCCCCTCTCCCCGGAATATTCGGATGATTTCGCCACCACACGGAGATTTCGGAAAAGTGTGGACTTGGAGGTGGGGGAGGTCCCCGTCCCATTATCCGCACCATGCCAAGAACCCGGCCGCCCTCTCCGAGCTTATCGCCCCAATGATACGCGCCAGCCTTGTCGCCGAAATACCGGCGTTCCCCTTCCGCGTCGAACCCTTCGGCATTTCGGTAGCCGTCGCCGATGAGTTTCCCGAGCAAGATCCTCTCCGCCTCGGCCCGCAATTTCACGTATTACTCGTACTGTGTGGCCGCCCACATCGCTGACGTGAGCGGCACCCGAGGCCGGGCGGGGCGCAGGGAGTTCCACGGATTCTTCGGGACGCCACTGCACCCAAGTGCTGTCCCGCGAATCACGTGACGCTGAGGGTCAAGCTGTGTCCGGGTCGGCGCCGATGGCCCCGGCCGAGCGAAGCGAACGCCCGAGGTCTCCGGTGAGGATGCGGGGGTGTCGCCGCCACCACCACAGGTCGGGACCGGGAAGTCCGTGGAACTGGTCGAGTGCCATGCCGTCGTCGTCGACGGTGGCGGCCTTGTACTGGTCGTCCAGAGCTTTTATCTGCGGGGTCCAGAGCTGGACGATGTGGTCGTCCAGCAGGAGCCACGCCTCGTGCAGCCAGTTTCGGCAGTAGAGGTCGTTGGTGTACTCGTAGATGTCGTCGCCGTAGCCGCGCTCGACGGCGCTCACCAGCGCGGCCCATGCGTTCACCATTTCAGCGACCCTGAATGCCGTCCGCCAGCCGCGCTGGTGCAACAGCTCTCCCACCTCGGTTTCAGTAGCCACGGGCGTGAGGCTCTCATGCCGAATCCGCCCGGGCGACTGAGATGTCTCCAGCCAGAGAGAGGCGGGCCCCGCAGCGAGATCCTCCTGGACAGCCCCGTTCACCGGGCTGCCCGCGACAGTTCGGCAGGCGCGTGACGGTTCACGGGGGTGGGGACGCGGTCCGCAGGGGCCGGCCGTGGAGCCTTCCGCTGGAGGCCCGGGCTCTGCTGGTCACGGCGTACTGGCGCACGAAGCCGCGGCGCGGTCTGCCGGGTCACCGAGCGCCGGCAGGGACGGAACCGCGTCCGCCGTCCAGGTCGAGGGTGGCGACCGCGCCCCCCTCCGGAGCGTTCGCGAAGGCCAGCCTGGCGCCGAGGACCTTCGCCTGCCCAAGCGCGATGGTCAGCCCGAGCCCGTGCCCCCGCCCTCGCTCGGGGGTTCCCGTCCGAAAGCGTTGCGGGCCTTCCGTGAGCAGCGCAGCGGGATAGCCGGGCCCTTGGTCCCGTACGAGGATCCGCGCGCCCGTGGCGGTGGCCTCCACGGCGACTCGGACGGGGTCGGCTCCGTGCCGGTGTGCGTTGGTGACGAGGTTGACCACGATCCGTTCCACCCGGCGCGGGTCGGTCTCCACGATCGGGGTGGCACGGATCGCCACGGCGGTCGGCGTCCCGGTGCGGCGGACGATGTCGGTGACCAGTTCGGCCAGCGGCACCGCGTCGGTCCGGGCTTGTTCGGCTCCGGCGTCGAGCCGGGAGATTTCCAGGAGGTCCTCGACCAGCCCGTTCAGGGCCCGGGCACGGTCCCGGACGAGTTCGGCCGCCTCGTCGCCCTCCGGGAGGAGGCCGGCTGCGGTGGACAGCCCCATCAGCGGGGTGCGCAGTTCGTGTGCGACGTCCGCGGTGAAGCGGCGCTCGCCCTCCAGCTTGTGCTGCAGGGCCGCAGCCATCTCGTCCACGGCCGCCGACATCTCGGTGATCTCGTCCCGGGCCCGGCCGCCCGGTCCGATCCGGGCGCCGAGGTCGCCGTCGGCGATGGCCCGGGCCGTGCGGGATCCCCGGCGCAGCCTGCGGTTCATCGGTTCGGTGGCGAGGGCGGCGAGCGGTACGACGACCAGGAGGGCGGCGAACACGGCTTTGACGATGCTGCGGTCCAGGAGTTGGAGGCCGCGTACCTCGGAGCTCATGTCCGTCCGGGCGACGAGTACCCGGCCGCCGTCGACGGGCATGGCCGCCCACATCCAGTACCAGTTGGGGGGTTTGCGGTCGTTCCAGGTCGCGTACAGAGCGGCCGGATCCTTGGTGGCCAGCGCCCGGGCGAGCGGTGCGTCGAGCTGCTCGGGAGTGAGGACTTCGACTTCGAGCGGCGCGCTGCCCGTGCGGGTGTACTCGCGCTCCGCGGCTGCCAGGCGCGCGGAGAGGCGTTCGTTGCCTGTGTGTTCACTTCGTTCGGCCATCGCCTGGTGGACGAGGACGCCGATCACGGCGGCCACGGCGCAGCAGGCGGCCGCGGTCAGGGCGGCTATCTTCCAGCGCAGGGCGCGCGGGTTGAGGAGTGGCATGGGTGGGGACGGCCCCTCAGTCGCGGACGAGTTTGTAGCCGAAGCCCCGGACGGTCTCGATCCGCTCGGCTCCGATCTTCTTGCGCAGTCTCAGCACGCACAGGTCCACGACGCGGGTGTCGCCCTCCCAGCCGTAGTCCCACACGTCCCGCAGGAGGCGGCGGCGGTCGAGTACGGCGCCGGGGGCTGCCGCGAACTCCAGCAGCAGCCGCAGCTCGGTGGGGGTCAGCGCAACGGGCTGTCCGCCCCGGTGTACCTCCAGGCCGAGGGTGTTCACGGACAGGTCCCCGAAGACCAGCTCCGCAGGTGGTATCCCGGTGTCCGCGGAGGCGGCTGCGGGGTTGGTCGGTGCGGCCCCGCGCGCCGGAGTCGTCTCCGGTTGGGCGGGCCGGAAGGTGGCACGGCGCAGCAGCGTCCGGATGCGGGCGACGAGGACGGGGGTGTCGACGGGTTTGACGACGTAATCATCGGCACCCGCCTCCAGCCCTGAGACCACGTCGAGGGCGTCTCCGCGCGCGGACATCATCAGGACCGGGACCAGGCTCTGCTCGCGGATCCGGCGGCACAGCCCGATGCCGTCGAGTTCGGGCAGCATCACGTCCAGGATCAGCAGGTCGTGGCTGCCGGCCCGGAACGCCTCCAGGCCGTCGAGTCCGTTCACGGCCACCGCGACCCGATAGCCGTACCGTTCGAGGGACAGCTGTACGGCGCGGCGGATGGTGGCGTCGTCCTCGACGACGAGGACGCTGACGGGGTCCGGGACCCGGGGTGCCGACACGCCACCTACCTGCTCAGAAACGGACATTTGCATAGTCCATCCTAGTCAGTGGGGCCTGCGGTGCGGTCACAGCCGGAGGGAGGCCGCGACGGGGAGGTGGTCGCTGCCGGTAGCGGGCAGGGTCCACGAGGAGGTCGCGCTCATCCCCTTCACCAGGATCTGGTCGATGCGGACCACGGGGAACGGAGCGGGCCAGGTGAAACCGAAACCGGCGCCCGCCTCGCGCTGTGCGGAGGTCAGCTGGGAGGTCACCGGTCGCAAGGCCGTGTCATCGGCCGTCCCGTTGAAGTCACCCATCACGACGACCCGGGCCAGCGGCTCCGCCCGCACGGCCGCGGCCAGCTTCCGGGCGGCGTCGTTGCGGCGGTCGGCGGTGAATCCGGCGTCCGGGGTCAGGCGTACCGAAGCGAGGTGGGCGGCGAAGACCGCGACAGGGCCGTGGGGGGTCTCGACGGTGGCCCGTACGGCACGCGTCCACGGCATGATCGGCACCGCTTCCACGCCGTTCAGCGGGTGCTTGCTCCACAGTCTGACGCCGAGGGTGTCGGAGCGGTACGGATAGCCGGCGGCGAGCTCGCGCTCGTAGGCGGGCGTGGCTTTCGAGGAGATCTCCTCCAGGGCCAGCACGTCCGCACCCGATGCGGCGAGCGCTCGCGCGGTCCGCGCCGGATCGGGATTCTCCTCGTCCACGTTGTGGCTGACCACCGTGAAGTTCCCGCTGCCGGGCCGCTCGGATCGCCTGTCGGTGAGGGTCTCTCCGAAAAGGCAGCCCCAGACGGTCAGGGGGGCCAGGACGGCGACGGCGGCGAGCCGGGAGCGGCGTACCGCCGCCGCCACGAGGAGGACGGGGACGGTCAGGCCGACCCAGGGCAGGAAGGTCTGGAACAGGCTGCCGAAGTTGGCGGCCCCGTTCGGGATTCTGGTGTGCAGGGCCATCATCAGCGCCGCACACACCGCGGCGGCGGCGATCAGTGATCCGCGGCCACGGCCGGTGGGCAGGGGTACGCGGCGGCGGTTGGCGGACGGCGGCGGAGGCGGAGGCGGGGCGGGCTGCTCCGCTTTCCTGCTGGCCTGGGAACGGTACGGAGTGCTCAGCACGGCATTTGCCTTCCGGTATCTCGTAAGCCGGTGATCCGGTACCGGCACAGCGTCGGTGAGGCGCGCTTCCAGGGCGTCAGGAGGCCCCTTCGAGGGGCCCGCAGTTGCGTTTCAGTCGGGTATCGGCCATCGGACGAGGACTCCCGGTGGGATCTCCTCCACCCAGTGCCTGACCGACGCCGACCTGCCGCACGACGTTCGCGGAGCCGGGGCGATCCTCCTGTTGTTCGGCCGGCACCTGACCCGGATCGCCGCCCTGACACCCACGCGGTGACCACCGTTGGCGAGGTTCCCGGCGTGGGCGATGCAGGGGTCGGTGGGCGGCTGCACGGCTGGCAGACCCGTTGGCGGAGGTGGTTGACGGCCCGGGCGCCCTGGAGGTCGGCTCTCATGGAGGCCGGGGCCCGGACGCCGATCTCCTGGACGGGAGCCTCGCCGCAGCAAGGCTGCCCCATACGGAAGCCGCGGTGCGGCGGTGTTCGAGCAGCGGCCTGGCGCAACCAGGGCGGACCCCAGGGGCGCCGCCTTGAGCGCTGGCCGCGCTCTATCGAACCGGACCGCACTCGTCGACCAACACGGTCGGCTGCGACAGGAACACGTCCGGCTCAACGGGTCCGTAAGCAACGTTGAACGTGTCGAGCCAGTATGACCAGTCTCCGTGTCCGATGCCACTGAACCGGTAGTTCAACTGCCAGCGGACCCACTGGCATGGACTCAGGCGCACTGCTGGTGGCCTGCGCGACCGGGGCGGCATACCGTACACGCGCTCCTCGCACGCCAGCACCCGCAAGCGGTCGCCCTCGTCGCGCAAGCCGACCCCGACTTCGCCGAGATCCTTCACCGACTCATGGGGGACGAACCCGTCCCACTCCGACATCTCAACGAAGTGCGCGAAGGAAGGCGGCACCTGCGATACCGGGAAGCCAGCCGGCACCGCGTTCCTGCGGGCAGCAGCGTCCCCGCCCCGGGAAAGCTTCGTCCATGACGTCCTGATCCACTGCACCGTGATCTCCACTGCAACCGCCTTTCACCCGCGACTACGGTGACCCCACCCTGGCAGCCATCCCCGTCACGACACGGCCGACCGCTCTCAGCGAGGATGCAGCGCAGCCGCGCGGGCGCCCGTGGCGGCCCCCACGGGCCCTTCGGGCGCAGCAAAGGGCCGCCGCCCCGACCCGGGGCGGCGGCCCTTGCGCCGTGGCCCCGCCCCGTGGGGCCGGGTCACGGCGCTCCCGCCGGTGGTGGAGGGAGTCAGGCGCAGGGGGTGCAGCAGGAAGGGGCGCGTTCGACGCAGATGGTGACGGCGTCGGTGTTGCCGGAGGGGTCGAGGTCCTTTTCGTCGGCACGGGCGGTGGCGGTGTTGGTGACCGAGCCGGCCGTGGTGGCCTTGGCGCGCAGGGTGAGCGCGGCGGTGGCACCGTTGGCGAGGTCGCCGACCGTCCAGAGGCCGGTGTCGGAGTCGTAGGTGCCCGCGGAGGCGCCGGCGGACAGGAAGACGAGCGGGCCGGGGAGCCGGTCGGTGACGGTGACGCCGGTGGCGTCGTTCGGACCGGTGTTGGAGACGGTGATGCGGTAGGTCACCGTCTGGCCGACGGTGACGGTGGTGGCGTCGGCGGACTTCACGACGTTCAGGTCCACGGCCGGCAGTACGTCGGTGACGGCCGCGTCGGAGGTGGCGGTCAGCGGCTCGGGGGTGGGACCGAGACGGTTTTCGTAGGTGGCGGTGGCCGTGTTGGTGACCTGCCCGCCGGCGCCGGCCTCGTCGATGGTGACGCGGTACTCCACCGTGGTACCCGCCGCCATGGTGACGGTGCTGGGCAGGCTGCCCGGCTGCCCGCCGGTGGCGCCGATGCCCAGACGGAACACGACCTGGTTGCCCTGGGCGTCGAAGTGCGCCTGGTCGTCTCCGCTGTGGTCGCTCTTGACTCCGGCGTTGGGGCCTTCGACGATGCGGAGGGACCCGGGGAGGTAGGTCGTGCCGGCGGGAATGGCGTCGCTCAGCGTCAGCGCTTCAGCCGCGCCTCCGCCTTCGTTCTTGGCGGTGATGCGGTAGGTGATGACGTCGCCCACCTGCAGCGGGCCCTGCGGGGTGGCGACCTTCGTGAGTACGACCAGGGGCGCGGTGCCGAAGAACACGCCGTCCAGAAAGTTGCCGACCGTGGGGGCCCCGCCGGCGGCGGCCACCGAGCGGAAGGCGAACCGGGTCGTGGTCTGGCCCGCCGGCACGGTGTACGTTCCGGTGTGGTAACCCCAGGCGGTGGTGCCGTCGGTGAACCGGCCCTGCTCCACGGCCGCGCCCGGCGCGCCGATGTCCAGCGCCATGGTGTCCTGGCCGAGGCGGCCCCTGTGGTGCAGGCGCCAGTACAGCTTCGTGCCGGGCGTCGTCGCCAGGTCCTGGTAGAGAGTGGAGACCTCGTTGGCGTTGAGCTCGGCGAACTGCGTTCCCTCAGCCGCCGGGACGCCCTGGAAACCCGAGCGCCACAGCTCGATCCGGTGATCGGCTGCTGTCGTACGCCAGCCGGGAACCCGTTTGGCTGTCTGGGTCTGCGTGGAGTCCGGCAAGATTTCGACATCGGTCACGACGGGCTCTTCGAAGCTGCCGTTGACCAGCGCTACTCGTAGCGGAATGGGTGTGCTCACGATCCTCCCCTTCGTCCTGCGTGCCTGGGTGTGCCGTCCGACCGGGGCCGCACCCGTGCAGAGGGAGCGGCCGCCGAGACGCCGAAAGCACACCGCACGCAGCGGTGGGCGGGAAGAGACCGCGATTCCCTCCCGGCCAAACCCGTGAAGCACGTTTGCCGGGCATATTCCGGGACAACCACGGCGCGTCACCGCCCCCGTCGATCGATTCCCCGGGGCCGCCGGGAACCTCATGCCCGGCCACCACCAGCCGCCCCATGCCGCACGGCCGGAACGAAACCCGAACCGGCCCGGCACATGCACTGGCGAGGGTGATCGAAGCGGAGGCAAGTTGACGCTGCACGGTGGCTGCGAGTCGGGGCCCTGCGGGGATGTGTCTTCCGCCCCGGGTTCCGCTCGGACCGCGGTCGGTGCGGGCACCCCGTCCGGCCGACTTCCCACTCCGCCGCCTCCAGCACCGTCTGCCGTTCCACCGCGGGCAGCTTGACGGCGATCGCCCGGTGCGGGAAGCGCGTCCGCACACCCGCCGAGCGCTGCTCGGCGGTGTCCTTCAGTCTGACGACCACGCCGTCGAGGCCGGCGCACATCGCCGACGCCTCAATGGAGGCCTGCGGGCGGGTGCGGCAGGAGGCGGAGGTGGGCGGGCCTCCTGCCGGCCTCCCGGCCCCAACGGCCGAGCCTCGGCGTTTCGGCCAACCGCCCCCGAGCCGCGTGTCCATGTGCGGCAAGGGTCGGTGCACCGCACACCTTCGGAAACCCGCTGAATCACAGGGTGCGCAACCCGTCCGAAAGGAACAGGTGCTCGAAATCGTGCGGCGTCGTTGAGCACGTCGACGCACCACCGCGTCCACGAAGGGGGAACACATTGACGCTGGTCGAACCAGGCAGCGACAAGTCGGAGGTCACCTCGCCGACGCTGCGCGAGAAGCTCCTCCGGGCCCGGCTGGACGGGCAGCCGGAGCCGGTGAACGCATCCGCACTCATTCACGACGGGCAGGGCCGCTACCTGCTCCACCTGCGCGACCACAAGCCCGGCATCTGGCAGCCGGGGGCGTTCGCCCTGCTCGGCGGCGGCCGCACGCACGACGACCGGGACCTTGAAGGCACGCTGCTGCGGGAGCTGTCCGAGCAGGTCCCCGACCTCCTCCCGGCGGACCTGCGGCCGTACGCCGTGGAGACGGCCACCAGCCTCGACGGCCTCAGCGTCCCGATCCAGGTGTTCACCGGCATCTGGCGCGGCGACCCCGACCGGCACCGGCTTCACGAGGGCGTGCTGCTGCGCTGGTTCACCCCCGACATACTGGACCGGCTCCGCCTGAGTCCCGCGACGCGAGACCTCATCCGCCGGCATGCGGCCGAGAGCCCTCCGGGCGGTGCACCCGGCGCCGCCACTCCGTTGCACGAGGGAGGCAGGCGGCCCGTGCTCAACGGCATCGGCGTCCACCTCCATCTGGAGGACGACGAAGGGCGGGTGCTCCTGGGCCTGCGCCACCCCGACTCGGCTTTCGCGGGGAACACCTGGCACTACCTGGCCGGCAAGTGCGAACGCGAGTCCGCTGTCGCGTCGCTGGTACGGGAGGCGCGGGAGGAAGCGGGGCTGGTCATCGACCCCGCGGACGTGGAACTCGCGCACGTTGTCCACGTCGTCGACGCCCCGGGCGGGCCGCCGTTGATGCAGCTCGTGTTCCGTGCCCGCCGCTGGAAGGGAGAGCCGAAGGTGCTGGAGGCCGACAAGTGCCTGGCCTGGAAGTGGTGGCCGCCCCACGAGCTCCCGGAACGGCTCGTCTCCTACACCCGGACGGCTATGGTCGGCATCGCCGAAGGCCGCTTCTACTCCCAGTTGGGACGGTGACCGGCGTGAGCACGCCCACCGGGAGCGGGCGGCGGGCTCGGGCCGTCCGCACGCCGGCGCCGCTGGGGGTGCCGGGGTGAGCGCCGAGTCCGACGTCACGGTCGCGGCCGGGATCCTGGCGCTGCTGTACCGGATCACGCAGGCCGCGCTCAGCGAGGGCCCGGCGGGGACGGCGACCCGCAACCACGTCGCCGAGGACCGCACGGGCCGACGGTGGTTCGTGAAGGCCTACCCCCGTGGGACCGATGTGGAGGCAGAGCGGCAGGCGCCGGCCCTGGGTGAGGCGGCCAGGGTGGCCGCGCCGAACGCCGTCGTGGCGATCATGGGAGACGGCAGCCTGTGGACCCACGAAACGGACTGGACCGCCGCCCTTCGGGGGCTGATCCAGACCTGCCCCGGCAAGGACCGGCGCGCGGGCACCCGCGGAGCGCACGCCGGGCGGGGCCGCTCCTACGAAGAGGGCCTCGCCGACTCGGCGTTCAGCGACGTGGCCGAGCACCGCTTCCCCGTCGCCCGCGCCCGGAGGCCCGAGAACGTCATCGGATACCTGCGCACCACGAGCTTCGCCCACCCCGCCCACCACGAGTTCGAGGACGAGGCGCTCCGCCTCCTCCAGGGCCATGCGCGCGGTGGCGTGCTGACGGAGGACACAGAGTTCACGTTGCTGCTCGCTCGCCGCCCCGGCGATGACGCGTGACCGGCGCCCGGCGGCACACCGAGCCGCTCGACGTCCACCTCATCGCCCTGCGCGACGGCCCGGCCGGGCCCGAGGTGCTGCTGTCCCGCCGGGCCGGCGACGTGTACGCGGCCGGGTGCTGGCATCTGGTCAGCGGGCATCTGGACGGTCCGTGGGAGGACGCGGTGACGGCCCTGGTGCGCGAAACCCGCGAGGAGGCCGGCATCGTCGTCGATCCGGCCGATGTCCGTGCGGCTGTCACCGTGCACCACCGCTCCCCCGCGGGCGGTGCCCGACTGGGGGTGTTTTTCGAGGTGAGGTGCTGGGACGGCATCCCGGAGGTCATGGAGCACCGGGTGTGCGACGCCATAGAGTGGTTCGCGTTCGACAGGCTGCCGGAGCCGATGGTCGCGTACTGCCGGGCGGGGCTGGATGCCTACCGGGCCGGTGCGCGGATGGCCGTGCACTTCCAGGAGCCGGGCGATCCGATCGCCTACGACCCGACCGTTGACCGGCTGGTCCTGGTCCCGGAACCCGCCGACCGCGGCGTGGTCCCGGATCAGGAGGTGCGCGCCTTCGCCGAGCAGGCGGTCGGCCGGATCACCGCATGGACGGACGTGTCCTGGGCGCGGGCGGAGAGCCGTGTGTGGAGGGCGGACGGCGCCGAGGGCGGCACCTGGTACGTCAAGATCCACCAGAACGACCGCTTCCACCGGCGTGAAGTGACGGCGCTCCGCGGCTGGGTCCCCGGCCTCGGCCCGGCGGCGCCCCGGCTGGTGGCTGCCGACCCGACGCTGCGGGCCGTGGTGCTCACCGCAGTGGGAGGACGATCCCTGCACGGCGCCGTCCACTCGCCGGAGCAGCAGCGCCTCATTTTCCGCCACATCGGGCAGCTCGCCGCCGCCATCCACACCAGCGCCCCACCGCGTCCGGCCGCCGGCACCCTGCCCCTGGGGAAGCTGGAACGGCACCTGGCCGGAGCCCGGCCCCGCCTCGCCCCCGGGGACGAGGAGTTCATCCGTGCCACCGCCAAGAAGGCCGCCACCCTTCCGGCCCCGGACACGGTGCCCACCCACGGCGATTTCCAGCCCCGCAATCTGAGGTGGGACACGGCCGCCGGCTCCCTGTACGTGTTCGACTTCGAGCGCGCCGAACGGGGCCCTGCCGTGCGGGACTTCGTACGGCTCTCCGACTCCTGGCACGGCCGCCCCGACCTCCTGCAAGCCGTGATGGACGGCTACGGCCGCCCCTTCACCCCGGAGGAAGAAACCCAGCTCGCGGTCCTGTCCGTCCTGGACTCCGTCTCCGGCATCTCCCACGGCGCTGCCCACGGCGACCCCGAGCTCGTCGAGCGCGGCCTGCGCACGCTGGCCCGGCTCCGCGCCGCACGGCGCCCCTGACCGTCACCACACCCACGCACGAGGAGCAGCACGTTGACGCACACCGCCCGCGACGAGTGGGAGCAGCACTACAGCGACGGCCGGAACTTCCGGCAGGTCGGTGAGCGGGAGCGGGAGCTCCTCGCCGAGCACACCCCCGTCCCGAACGGCGGCGGCCTGGCGCTCGATGTGGGATGTGGCACCGGCGAGCTGGCCGCCTACCTCGCCGCCCTCGGCTACACCGTGGACGCGTGCGACTTCGCGGACAGCGCGCTCGCACGGGCCCGGGAGGAGCACGCCGGCGTCGAGGGCGTGCGCTGGCTGCACCTGGACATCGAGCGCGGCGACCCAACCCAGCTGCGTGAAGAGGGGTATGACCTGGTCACGCTCCGCCTGATGTACCCGTTCGTGCAGGACAGGGGGCGCGTCGTCCACGGGCTGGGTGAGCGGCTGCGGGACGGCGGCGCTCTCGTCGTGATCACGCCGGTGGCGGCGAACACGCCTGAGGAGCGGCGCGGGATCGCCTTGGACGAGGACGAGATCGCCGTGCTCGCCGCCGGCTGGGAGACGGTGGAGCGGCTGGACGCGGACGGCCTGGCCGTCCTGGTCCTGCGCGGCCCCTGCCACGCCGACACGAGGGCCGTCGAGAAGCGGCCGGCCACCGCCCATGCCCTGACCGGCGCCCTCGCGGTCGTCACCGACGACGCCGGCCGGGTCCTGCTCGGCCGGTCCCGCCGCGGCATGCTCGAGCTTCCCGGCGGCAAGTCCTCCGGCCCGGAGGACTTCGCCGCCGCGGCGGTCCGCGAGCTCGCCGAGGAGACGGGCCTGGTCGCCGACCCGGCGGATGCACACACGGTGACGATGCTGGTGGACGACAGCCACGGCATCCCGCGGCTCACGGCCGTCGTCCGGATCACCGCGTGGACGGGAACGCTGACCAATGCGGAGGCGGACAAGTCCGTCCGCTGGGAGTTCTTCGACCTGCACGCTCTCGCCTGCGTCGGGGACGTCTTCGTCCCGGCCGCCCTCGCGATCGACAGCGTGTGGCCCGGCGTCATCCCGGATCTGCCGCCTGTGGTCTCCTACCCGCTCGCCGCCGATCGGCCGCCCGTGCCGGGTGAGCCGGGTGAGGCCGTCCGGCTGCGCCAAGCAATGGCCCAGACGGTGATCGACGGCGGCTGGGCCCCGTCCGAGCCCGTCCGCGACGCGCTGCGCACGGTGCCCCGCCATCGTTTCGCCCCGGAGGTGAACCTGGCGGCCGCGTACGACGGCGGCGACCGGGCGGTCATCACCCGACGCGACGAGACCGGGACGGCGATCAGCTCGGTGTCCGCGGCGTGGCTGCAGGCCGACATGCTCGAGAGCCTGCGTCTCGGGCCGGGTGCGATCGTGTTCGAAGCGGGGTCCGGTGGCTACAACGCCGAGCTGATCGCCCACGCCGCCGGGCCGGAAGGCCGCGTGGTCAGCGTCGACATCGACCCGTGGGTCGTACGCCGCACCCGCGCCTTCCTCACGGAGGCCGGCAGCGGGCGCGTCACCGCCGTCGAAGCCGACGCCCCACTTGGCGCACCCGCCGACCTCGTGCCCCGCGGCGGCTTCGACGGCAGCGTGATCACCTACAACTGCTGGGACATCGCCCCGGCTTGGCGCGAGCAGCTGGCCGAAGGCGGGCGTCTGGTCATGCCGCTGGAGATGGGCGGTTACACCCGGGCGATCGCGTTCGAGCGGCGTGGCGAGGTGTTGCACGCCCGCCGCTTCACCAACTGCGGCTTCGTCCGCGACCAGGGGCAGCAGGCCCGCCCGGCCCTGGTCGTCTCCCTGCTCGGCGGAGCGCTGGCGCTGCGCTTCGACGACGGTTCCGCCGCCGGCACGGAGGGCCTGGAGGAGGCGCTGCGCGGGCGGCGGCACGAGGTCGCGACCGGCGTGACCATGGGCGCGAACTCCTACTTCGGCTCCCTTCAGCTGTACGCGGCCACCACCCTGTCGGGCTTCTGCCGCCTGGTGGCCCACCAGGGCCCGGAGGAGGGGATGACCGGCATCGCGAAGAACCGCGACGCCCCCGCGATCGTCGGCGAGGCGTCGCTGGCCTACCTGCTCCACGTCCAGACCAAGGGCGGCGACAGCCCGCAGGGCAAGGAGTGGGAGTGGGTCGTGCGCGCCTTCGGCGAGCAGGGGCCCGAGCTCGCCGAGCGGCTGGTGGCCACGGTCCGTGCCTGGGCCCGCCACATCCGCGCCGACGACAACGACCAGCATGCCGATCCCGTCCTGACGGTCCACCCGGCCGGCACGCCCGACGATGCGTTGCCCGCCGGCGACGTCCTGGACAAGCTGCACTGCCGCTTGGTCTTCCGGTGGCCGGGGCGTGACGCGGTGCTGCCCGGCCCCGTTGACCGTCCTGAGGCCGACGTCGTGGCGGAGGGGGTGTGACGGTGGAACGGGCCGTGCGTCAGACGGTGTTCGCCGCCCCGGCAGAGCGGGGCGAGCTCGACCGGATGCGTCGCGCGCACGCGGCCGCCGCGAAGCGGTTCTGGGTGTCCGCGTCGGGGCCGGAGGTGTGGGGGTGGCAGGGCCGCACCCTGGGGCGGCGGGCCGGGGACTGCCGGCTGCGCATAGTCTGCGCCGGGGTCGGCAAGGCGGGCGGACGGCTGTGGGAGGGGACGGCGATCGCTGACACGCATGTGCCGCGGTCGGTACCGCGTCCGCGGCTTCGCGGCGTTCCCGACTGGACCTCACCGGACGTCGCCTACCGGGCGGAGCTCACCGAGCATGTCTCCGGCCAGCCGGTCACCAGTGGCGCTCCCGCGCTCGACCAGGACATCGCTCTGCCCGACTCGTGGTGGTCGGAGCTGAAGTCCGCGCTCGGGACGCTCGCGGCGGTGCCCACCGACCGGGAATCGGTACGGCAGAACCGGGTCGACCGGAACTTCCGCCGCTTCCTCGGCATCGACCCCATCCGAATCGGTGAGACGACGACCGGGCACGCCGATCTGCACCGGGCGAACCTGACGCGTGCGCCCCTGGTCCTGTTGGACTGGGAGAACGGGGGCATGGTGCCCGCGGGCTACGGCCTCGGCCTGCTCCACGCGTACTCGCCGGCCGCGCCGGCGACCGCCGCCCGGATCCGTCGCGCGTTCGGCCACGCCCTGGACACCGACGCCGGCCGGACCGGAGAGCTCATCGCCCTCGGACAACTTCTCCAGGCGTGCTTCCGGGGCGTCCGCCCTCACCTCGCCCCGCTCGTCGCCCGCCAGGCCGAGCACCTCACCGGCACCCCCCGTCCCACGCCCTGACCGGACCCGACAGCCTGGAGGAACCCGTGGCCCGCCCACGCGTCGACGTCGTCGTTCTGACCATGAACGATCGCCCTGTGGAGGAAGCAGCTGCGCAGGCGACACTCCTCGCCCAGAGCGGCGTCGACGTGCGGGTGGTGGTCGTCGGCAACGGCTGCAAGCCCGAGGTCGTGCCACCTGGTGCGCTCACCGTGTGCCTGCCCGAGAACATCGGCATCCCCGGCGGTCGCAACGCCGGGGCCGACGCGCTGCACGAGGCGGGCGATCCGGCCGACTGGCTGTACTTCCTCGACAACGACGCCGCCTTCCCCCGCCCCGACGTCCTCGCCCGGCTGGTCGCCGAGGCCGAGCGGCATCCCGAGGCCGCCTGGGTGCAACCCCGGCTGACGGGCCCGGACGATGTGACCACCCCGCGCCGCTGGGTCCCCCGGCTGCGGGCGGCGAACCCGGGCCGGCCGGGGAGGGTCACCTCGATGACCGAGGGCGTCGTCCTGATCCGGCGGGAGGCCTTCGACGAGGTCGGCGGCTGGGAAGGCAGCCTGTTCCTGTACCACGAGGGCTCCGACCTGGCCTGGCGGCTGTACGCGGCGGGCTGGAGCGGCTGGTACGCGGCCGACATCCGTATGCACCACCCGCTCACCACACCGGCCCGCCACGCGCTGTACCACCGGCTCGCCGCCCGCAACCGGATCTGGATCGCCCACCGCAACCTCCCCGCCCCGCTCATTCCCCTCTACCTGGGCACGTGGACCGTGATCACCCTGGCCCGGGCCGTACGCGGCGGCGGACTGCCCCAGACGCTGCGCGGGATGCGCGAGGGCTGGGCGACCCGGCGTACGCAGACGCGGCGCCCGATGAACCGGCGCACCGTGTACCGGCTCACTGCCGCCGGGCGGCCGCCGGTCATCTGACCCCTTTGCCCCGTCCACCGCTTCGAGGAGACCCCGTCGTCATGAACAGCCCGCCCTTGCCCTCGCTGCTGGGGGTGTTCGCGCACCCGGACGACGAGAGCCTCCTGGCCGGCGGCGTACTCGCACAGCACCACTCCGGCGGGGCGCGCACCGGTGTCGTCACCGCCACCTGGGCGTCGGCCAGCAGGCGCGCGCCCGAACTCGCCGCGGCCCTCGCTGTCCTGGGCGCCGGTCCCCCGCGGCTGCTCGGCTACGGCGATGCCCGCAACCCCGAGTCCGCCCCCGGTGAGTCCCGCCTCGTCGACGCTCCCCTCGACGAGGCCGTCAGCCGTCTCGTCGCCCACATCCGCGACTTCCGCCCCGAGGTCGTCGTCACTCACGACGCGGTCGGCCAGCTGACCGGCCACCCCGACCACGTGCGCACCCACCAGATCACCCTGCTCGCCGTCGGGGCCGCCGGTCTCGAGCCCCTCTACCCCGAGGCGGGCGCCCCCTGGCAACCGTCGGCGCTGTACGCGGCCACGCATTCGGAGGCTGGCGTGGGCCGGCTCGGGACCCTGCTGGAGAGGGTCGGGAAGAGCGTGCTCACCGTCCCTGACGCGTATGTGACCACGACCGTCGACGTCAGCCCGTGGGCCGGGGTGAAGTGGGCGGCCGTCCTTGCCCACCAGGGGGAGGTCGCACGCGAACGGCCCCTGCCCGGCATCCTCGCCCGCCTGCCCGAATCCGAACGCAACGAGATCATCGGAACCGAGTCCTTCACCAGGCTCACCCCCGGCCCCGTCGCGGGCGATCCGTCCCGGCTTCTCGCCTGACTGCCGTGGACTGGGTCTCCGCCGCCGGCGCCAACGCGCGCCCCGCCACGCGGTTTCCCGGCGAGGTCCTGCACGTCTTCGACGGCGGGACGTGGGACGACCAGCAGATCGCCGCCATCCGGCCCCGCGCAGGCGAGATCGAGGCGGTCGACTTCGTCGAACCCGCCCGACTGCCCGAGCTGATGTCACCCGACAACGCCCGCCGGCCGTACGCCGTGTACCGGAACGGGTCGGTCACCACATGCCGCGGGTTTCGGAACCGGTGCGCAGCAGCGCCTCGCCGATCGCCAGCGCCGAGCCGGCATAGGCGAGCCCGATCTCGACGACCGTGCCGACTCGCTCTTCCACCAGGACGTCACGTACCTGATCACGGTCACGCTCCGGCAGCGGGACGGTGGCGAAGTCCGGACGGCCTTCGGGACTCCACGGTGGCCCGTGTTCGGCGAGCTCGCGGCGGGCGGCGGCCACTCGATCCGGCCACTCGCCCGCGACTCCCCCAGAACGAACGTTCGAGCTCGCGCGGCACACTCGGCGTGGTAAACCGCAGCCCCTCGAAGCGGTGCCCCGAGCGGCCGGAGCGAGCCCGATCGGCGATGCCGGAACTGGTCGGGGCGCGGGGGCCGTGAGGCCGGGCGCGCGCCCGGGCGCCGTCGACGAGGCGGCCCGGTGCATGCCGGGGCAGGATGGCGGCTTCTACCGCTGTCCGGCGTCCATGTGCAGGCGGATGGTCGTTCCCAGGTCGGGCGTGGAGCGGATTTCGACGAGGTCGCACAGCTGGTGTGCCAGCCACAGGCCGCGGCCGCCGATCTGGCTTGCTTCGGGGCGGCTGCGGCCGATCATCGCGTCGGGGATGTAGCCGGAGTCGCGGAATTCACAGAGGAACGTCTCGTCCTGGGCCCAGGTGCGCAGGGTTCCGCGGCCGCCGCCGTGACGGATGCTGTTCGTGGCGATCTCGGTGACGGCGACGGCGAGCTTCGGCATCCGGTCCTCGGGGACGCCCGCGTCCAAGGCGCACTGGGAGACCTTCGAGCGGATCGCGGCCAGGTCGCCGTGCGTGTAGCTCAGCTCCTGGAACGGATCGCACGGGTCGGCCAGGGCAGCGAAGCTGTACTCCTTGCCGGAGAGGTAGTCCTCGTTGGGCGCGTACTGGCCGTCGCGGCGGATCTGCGGGTGGCAGCGGGACAGCGACCGCAGCGCGTCCTGGTCCTCGTCGGCCGCGTCGTAGGGGCACATCATCGACCAGGCGGAGCTGCGTGCGAAGGCCCGGTTCAGCAGCCATTCGTGGTAGCGGAGCTCGGAGAGGTGCGCGGCGCTCCGCGCTTGCCGCCAGGCGGTTTCCCCGATTCCCCGTACGGGCCTGCCGCCTTCACCGCGCTGGTTCATCCACGCGGACCAGGCGGCGATGTGCCGGCCGGGGTTCGGGCCCGCCGTCGTGCTGTCGACGAAGGTGACGGCCGGTTCGTCTGCGAGTTCACCACGCAGGAGCGAGGTCTTGTCCTCGGGGACCGCGACGACGACGGCCTCGTCGGCTTCCAGTGCCTCGTGGATGTAGCTCAGGGTCCCGGTCAGGAACTGGTCCTCCCCGCGGTAGGGGTACAGCTCGTGGCGGAACGGGGCGCCGTCGGGACGGTCCGGCGTCGAGGGCATGGTCGCGGTCATGCCGCCATCACCACCGGCACGCTCTCGGTGGCGTAGCCCGCGAGGTCCCAGCACAGGCGCACGATCTCGTTGGCGCCTTCCACGACGATCCGGCGGTCCGGGAGGTGACGGGCCGCATCGACGAGGGCGTGCATGCCGGCGGCATCGATCATCTCCACGGCGTCGAACCTCAGCTTCACCGTGGGGGTGCGGCGTATCACCGCGCGGACCGCGGCGTTGAACGCGGTCGCGCACTCCGAATCGACCACTCCGTCCACACCCCAGCTGTCGGTGCCTGTGCTGAACATCCGGAACGCCGGACGCGCAGCACGTGTGCCCGTCTCCTGCGGATGCACACACGCCGCCTGCTCCAGCGTGGACGTCTCCCACTGCGCGGCCCTGAACGCGCACACCACGATCGCCCCGCTCTCGGAGGCGAACTCCTCGAGCTTCAGCTCCCGAGCCAGCAGGGCCTCCGTGTCGCGGGGCTCCGCCAGCGGGGTCTGCTCGGCGAGGACACGTACGGATCGGAAGCCTTCGCGCACCGCCGCGCTTGCTTCCCGCCGTACCGCGGCCAGCATCACGTCGGTATCGGCCGGGTTCGGAAAATCAAGGATCACGGAGGTTGTCGGGAGGCGGTCCCGTCGCACAGCATCGGTGCCGAGCGAGCCGATGACCACGACCTTGTCCCCGTACAGAGCTCCATCGGCCACGTAGGAACGCGCACCGGCGAACGCGTCGGCCGGGTCCATGCGCCAGCAGACGTGGTCACCGAGCTCGACTTCGTCCAGCGTCGCCAAAGCCCGCACCGATCTCACCCCGACCCCCTTCCGAAACGCCGACGTGACCTGGGGCCACAGCACAATACTGGGCCGCAGCCACCACCCGCACAGCCGTATCCGTCGCTTCCATGCTCCACCCGACACCTGCCCATCCCTGCGTCGGCGAACCACTGGCCGACGAGAGGCCGAGCGAGCCGGACAGGCCGCACGTCCCGGGCGGCATCGAGCAGCACGGGGTCGCTGGGCGCGAAGGAGAGTCGGATGGCTCGGCGGGCGCCCTGACTGCCGGATCCGGAGACGCCTCGGACACCAGCAGCGCGACCACCAAGGGGGCAGGCCCACGCTGCCCGAGGCGGCAACAGCTGCTGAGCTGGGGCTCCGGCCTTGCCGGCGCGGAGCGGGCCGTCGTCAGGGCAGGGGGTCGGGGTTCCTGGCCGCCGCGGTGTTCCCGCCGTCCGCCATGCCGGCTATCCCGGCGAGGGCAGAGCGGAGGTGGCGGACCGCTTCCTCGGCGTCGGTCAGTTCCGCAGCAGAGGGCAGGACCGTGCCGAAGGAGCGGCCCGGCTCCGCCGTCAGGGCACGCCAGCGCAGCACCGGGACAAGCGCAGTGCTGGTCCCGGCCAGGAACCATGCCAGGTATCCGTGGGTGCGGGCGGTGGTGAGGGCCAGGACGGCCAAGGCCTCGCGCAGGTGCTCCAGCCGCTCGAGACCGGACAGCTCCTGCTGCCGTGCCGGCGGGCCGACGGCCGCGGCCAGGTCCTCCGCCGCCCGACAGGCCAGCTCCGCATCCTCCGGCGCCACCTCCCACGCCCCGTCCTGCACCAGCTGCCCCGCCTCGGCCGCCAAGGCCGACACCTGAGCCCACATCCCCGAAGCAGGAGCGGCAGGCCCACGGCCCGGGCCGGAGCCCTCAGCCGCGTTCACGACGCGGCCCCTGCCGGAGGAGGAAGCAGGCCGGCCAGAGGGGGGCTGCAGGCCCGTACCGCTTCCGGCGGCCCTTGCCGGCATCGGGTTCCAACCCGGGCAGGGGCACGCGACAGGTCATGGGGGGACTGCGGGGTGTGCCGGTTCATGGCTGCCCGTTCCGTAGAAGGAAAAGCCCTCCCCTTCCGCGAACGGGAAGGAAGCACGCGACCATCCGGGGCCACGAAATCGAGGAGGTCCGTACCGGAAGCACCCCACCGTGCTCAGGGGGATGCGGCAGCGCGGGTCACACCAATGGCTACCACCAACCTACCCCGGGAAGCGGACGTCCACCCCGGCCTCCTAACCGGCCGGCCGCCCGGACAGCCCTCGTGCCTCCGCCATGGGGAAGCGGATCTCCTCGACGGAGCGCAGGTCATTCGGGAGGAGGTGTGGTGCCCGTGCCCGTGCCCGTCAGGAAGAAGCTCATCAGGCGGGCGGCGGTCACCGAGCCGAGGAGGTGCACCTGGTCGCCGTCTCGCCGGATCACGGCGACCAGGGGGCTGTGGGTGCGGGCCATGAGCGCGGCGACTTCCATGGGCAGGGCGTCGGGCCCGACGTACAGGGGCGGGAAGAGGCGGCGCGGCAGCCACTCGGCCACGGTGAGGCCGTCCAGCCGCTGTGCGACCTCGCGGTCCGCGTTGCCGTGCAGCCCGGACCCCAGCAGGGGGTCGTCGACCACGTACTCGGGCAGTGCCTGGCGCAGCACCTGGGATCCGGGAACGATCGCGTAGGGCTGGCCGTCGGAGTCCAACACGAGCAGAGCGGGCAGCGACTCCTGCGCGAGCAGCCGGGCCGCGGCCACCGCGTCGTCGTCCGTCGTGACGAACGGATACGGCTCAGCCAGATCGCGGGCATGCACGACAGCCCTCACCTCCTGAGGCACGGGCCCGGCCGAGCACGGCAGCGACAGGCCAGGCTGCGGGGCGACGCCGCCGGAGAGGGCGGGCGCGCGAAGGCGGCTTCGAGGAAGGCATCCGGCGAGATGGCCGGCACCCGGTCCGGACCGTGGGAGCGTGGCAACCTTTCCACTCCTCTACCGTAAACCCGGGTGGGTCTTGCGACGTGGATCATGGCTTCCGAACGGGCCGGGAGGGCTTCGTAGCCGCGGGCGAGGCGGCGGTGGTTCATGAGCCGGCCGAACGTTCGCTCGACGACCCGCGGCGGGGCTGGACCACGAACCCCCTGGTCGTGGGGTCGCGGAGGTCGCGGGGGGACGAATCGGCCGACTCGACCAGTGGCAGCAAGGCTGCCGGCGCGAGGTAGGATCCGCTCTCCGCCTCCACCCTCGGCCGCCTCGCCTACCACAAGGCACTACGGGGCGCGCCGCATGGCCGTGACCCGCCGACTGACCAACCCATGTGAGCGGAGAAGGCGCAAAGGGCACTGTCGACCTCTTGACGAGTCCTGCCTGATCTCCCGGCACGGCGGAGAGCCGGTCACACCCGGCGCCACCGTGCCATCGCGAAGGAGAAGAGCCCGAAGAACGCCAGGCCCGCGGCGACGAGAGCCAGCAGCCACGGGCCCGTCGGCGTCTCGGCGAAGGAGCGCAGGGCGTCGTCGAGGCCCTTGGCCTCGTTCGGCTCGTAGGTCAGGGCGGCGCGCGTGACGAAGACGCCGGCGACCGCGAAGACGGCGCCGCGCGCCACTCCCCCGACGACACCCGTGACGTCCGTGAACCGCCGTTCCTTCCGGGACATCGCGCCGAGCTTCAGGTGCTTGTGGTACTTGCGCAGCGCGGCCCGGCCGGCGATCCACACGCCGGCGACGACGATGCCGGCTCCGGCGAGGCCCACCAGCCACCGGCCGCCTGTCAGGTCCAGTGCCCGTGCGGTGACGTCCTTGGACTGCTGGTCGCCGGAGCCGGAGCCGGAGCCGCTCTCGCCGGCGGCGAACATCAGCACCGAGTACGCGACGAACGCGTAGAAGACGCAGCGCGCCGCCGACGCCAGGCGTTTGCCCGCCTTGTGCCCGCCCTCGCCGGCGGCACCGAACAGGGCTTCCGACAGGCGCCATACGGCCATCCCGGCAAGACCCGCCCCCAGGGCCCACAGCAGGACCGACCCCAGCGGCTGAGCCGACAGCACGGCCAGCGCACCGCCCCGGTCGGCCTCCCCGCCCGAATCACCGAAGGCGATCCGCAGGGCGATCAGCCCGACGAGCACGTACAGGACGCCCCTGGCGGCGAAGCCCCACCGTGCCGCGATGCCGACCGCCGAACTGTTCGCCGCACCACGCGCCTTGGCGCGCCAAGGGAACGAAAGCGTACGAGTGTTCATGCCCACCTCCCCCGTCCGCTTGCCCCTCGCCGCCTCGCGGAAACGGTGGTGGCCGCACTGCAGGCCCGGCTGACGGAGGTGCTCGTCGCCCTCGTCACCCACTGGCTGGAGCGCACCGGCGAGACGTCCCTCTGCCTGGCCGGCGGCACGTCGATGGTCTGGGACTGACCCGGCCGCGCCGGGCGCCGCAGCCGGAGCACCGCCGCAACGACAGCCACCCATCCGAGAACGCGGCGCTCCGTCCTGCGCACGCTGCCCTGCACCTGTGGTGTTGCGCGCCATTGCACCACTGCACACTGTGGTGGACGCGTCCATGGGCCGAGCGGGCGGCTCTCTCTACTGTTCCCGCCATGACGAAGACTTTTCCCACCCCGAACCCTCTGCCACCACCCGGCGCCGGCACCGACCTCACCGGCCGCACGGCCCTGGTGACCGGTGGCGGCAGCGGCATCGGCCGGTCCTGTGCGCTGGCGCTGGCCCGGGCGGGGGCCTTCGTCCACGTGGTGGACCGGGACGCCGATGCGGCACGGGCCGTCGCCGAGACCGTCGGGGGCCGGGCGCAGGTGGCCGACCTCGCCGACGCGGGCGCGATCGACCTGCTGCCCGCCGAGGTCGACGTCCTCGTCAACAACGCCGGCCTCCAGCACGTGGCGCCGCTCACGGAGTTCCCGCCGGACCGGTTCGAGCTGATCCAGAAGGTGATGGTCACCGCCCCGTTCCTGCTGATGCGCAGGACGCTGCCGCACATGTACGCCCGCGGCTGGGGCCGGATCGTGAACGTCTCCAGCGTCCACGGGCTGCGGGCCAGCGCCTACAAGTCCGCCTACGTCGCCGCCAAGCACGCCCTGGAGGGCCTGAGCAAGGTCGCCGCACTCGAGGGCGCTCCCCACGGGGTGACCAGCAACTGCGTGAATCCCGGGTACGTCCGCACCCGGCTGGTCGAGGGCCAGGTCCGCGACCAGGCCGCCGCGCACGGCATCAGCGAGGGCGACGTCCTCACGGACGTCATGCTGGCCCGCTCGCCCGTCAAGCGGCTTCTGGAGACCGAGGAGGTCGCTGCCGCGGTGCTGTGGCTGTGCGGGCCCCACTCGGGCTGCCTCACGGGGACGTCCCTGCCGCTGGACGGCGGCTGGACCGCCGGCTGACGCCCCCTCCTTCCCGCGCGCGGATGCACCGCACGGGCCGGCGCACCCGCACGCGGCCGAACTGCGCGGGGTTCAGCCGGCCATGACGTACGTGTGGACGGAAGCCGGGAGCTCTGCGCCCGTCACGGCGGTCCACGCACGGGACAGGGCGTCGAGACCGAGAGCGGCGGTGAGGCGGCGGAGGTGTTCCGCTCCCGGCCCCGCACCCGGGCTGGGGAAGTCGTCGAACTGCGTCACGCACCGTACGACGTGTTCCAGTGCTGCCGGAAGGTCGCCCTGTTTCTCGGCCAGTGCCCCGAGCGCCCCGTGGCTGGTCGCAGTGCCGGGCCTGTTGTCCGTCTCTTCGAAGTCGGCGAGGGCCTTCCGGTACCAGGATTCAGCTTCGGCGTACCGGGAGCGTGCCTCGGCGAGCCGCCCCAGGGCGTGGTGTGTCGTTCCGAGTGAGGAGCGGTTGGCGGTGGCGCTGAACGCGGGAATGCTGCGGCGGAACCACCCTTCAGCCTCATCCCAGCGCTCCCGCTGGTGGGCCAGTTCACCGAGGATGTAGTCGACGCGGGCAGTGCCCTCGGTGTCGCCCAGTTCCTCCCGGATCACGAGGGCGTCGCGGTACAGCTGCTCGGCGGTGTCAAGGTCGCCCCGGTAGTGGGCGGCCTCGCCGAGCGCCAGTGTCGCGGCCGCCTGGCCAGGCCGGTCCTGCAGGGCCTGGCGCATCGCCAGCGCTGCGCGGTAGTGCTGTTCGGCCTCGTCCCAGCGCCGGCGCATCCATGCCACCCACCCGAGTTTCTGCCGCGCGGTTGCGGTGCCGTCCTGGTTCTGGCCGGCTTCGCTCAGGACCCGGGCGCGCTCGTACCAGCTGTCGGCGTCGTTCCAGCGGCCTTCGGCGACCGCGATGTCTCCCAACGACAGCTGGATGGTGGCGGTGCTCTGCTGGTGTCCGACCTCGCGTGCGGTGGTGAGCGCCCGGTCCAGCCACTGTCCGGCCTCGTCGAGGCGTCCCGCCTGGATGTAGATCCTGCCGAGTTCGTAGGAGATGACGGCCATGAGGCGCCGACGTGGTTCGTCGTCGCTCTGGGTGAGCAGCAGGGCGTATGCCCGGTGGTAGAGGCCCTCGGCGGCGGCGAAGTCCGAAAGCGGCAAGACGGTCAGCTCGGCAATGACGAACATCAGCCAGAGTCCGATGCCCTCCTCAGGAGTCCGGGGCGGGTTGCCCTCGTCGTCCTCGACGGCCAGCCGGACCCTGTCGGCCCAGTGCCGCAGTTCTCCGGTGCGGCCGGTGCGGACCCATTCGGTGTGCAGCAGCCGGCCGAGCTGCTGTGCGGCAGGCCACCGCTGCTGGTTGAGCGCTTCGCGGAGCGCGTGCACGAGGTTGGCTGCGTGGAGCACCGCGATGGTGTGCCCGGTCGCTGCGTTGCCCGACTGGATCTGTGTGTACGCCCAGCCGGCCAAGTTCGCCATGGCGCAGACGAAGGAGTGCTTCGCGGCGCGCAGTTCCGTGTCGAAGTCCGCGCCTTCGCCTGCGGCTTCGGCTCGCCACTGGTCGTGGAAGTGTGCGGGCAGTGCGGGGTGCAACCGGTACATGCCACCGCCGAGTGCGACGAGCAGCCCGGCGTGGGCGGCCTCGGCCAGGGCGGCGGTCCACTGTTCGTGTGTGATGCGGTGGAAACGTCCGGAGGCGCTGGAGGCGGACAACAGGGCAAGGACGTCCGTGTCGATGACAGCGTGGCACAGGGCGGACGAGGCGAGGAGGCTGCGCGTACGGGGGGTCAGCCGGGCGGTGGAGTAGGTGAGGCTTGCGGTCAGTGATCCGGTGCGGCCCGTGCCGTATCCCGTCGGCAGCGCGGTGGTGCCGCGTAGCCCGGCGAGGAGGACGTCAGCGTTGGTGGTGTCCAGGTAGGGCAGGACGATACGCATCGTCAGGGGGTGCCCGCCGAGCCATGTGAGGAGTTCGGCGAAGGCCGGAGCGGCACGCCGCGGGAGGGCATCGGGGTACGGGGCGAGGAGTTCGTCGATGTAGGCGGAGCTCTCCTCGGCGGACAGTCCGGTGAGTTCGATCCGGCGCAGCTCGCCGAGGCGGCCTTCTGGCGTGCGGCTTGTCATCAGTACGACGCTGGAGCCGAGGTCGTCGAGGAACTCCCTGATCCCGGTGAGGTGCTCGTCCTCCAGTGCCTCGACGTTGTCCCAGATGAGCAGCAGCCGTTCACGGCGCAGCAGTTCCCGGACCATGGTGTGCCGCCGGGTTTCATCCGCGGCGGCGAAGGGTGCACCGAGGATGCGCATCCCGATGCCCGTCGCCACCGCAGAGGCGCCGAGGGCGGGAAGCCCGGGTTCGAAGGTGTGCCACACGACGTGTCCGGGCTCCCGAACCCCGCCCGTGTCGCGCCACCAGCGGCCGAATGCCTTTGCCAGCTCCGTTTTCCCTGTGCCCGCCGTACCGTGGAGCAGGATTGCGGAGCGGGCGGCGGCCGATGCCTCCAGCTCGTGGAACTCGTGGTCGCGTCCGACGAACGTTCCGACCCCTTCAAGGGGGTCCCTGCCCGGTGTCCCGGGGGCGGGGACGCCGAAGCGGGGGAAGCGCACTTCGGAGCGGGCGTAGTGCACGGGTATGAGCCAGTCCTGCAAGGGGATGCGTCCCATGGGGGCGGGGCGGTCCGGGTGGCGGGCCATTCTGGCGCGTCCGGCGACGACCGCATCGGACACGCTGCCGCCAGCGAAGAGGTTCGCGTAGAAGCCTGTCATGAACTGCGCTGCGGCGACCGCGTACACGGTGTACGCCATGGCCACGACGGCGAGGACGCCGTCGGAGACGAGCCTGGTCGCGATTGCCGTCTCCAGGGCGGAGCCCACCGCACCCGACTGGCACGCGTTGAGCACGACGACGGGGACTCTGGCGTCGGCGAGCACCCGCGCCACCTGCGAGGTACGGACGCGCTCTGCACCCGCACCCGGCTTCTCGAACAGGAGCACGGCCTCGTCGGCGAGTTCGCCGTGGCAGTCCAGGTGGACGACCTGGAAGGGCCGTCCTTCGTCCGCAGCGGCGGCCAGGGCGTCGGCGAGGCCGTCCAGCGTCGGGGGCCGGACGACGACGACCTCGACCGTGCCGCCGTCGACAGCCGCGAGCACGGGCCGGGCGATCGTACGGAAGGCCACATCGCGTGCTCCGGACGGACGGGAGATCACCATCAGCACCCGCAGCCGTGGTCCGGTCACACCGAAGCCGGGGATGCTGTCGGATGTGTCCAGCATCCGGGTGAAGCGCACGCCGTCCAGCGCGAGCGGGGTGGGGCGCGCAGGGTCGGCCATCAGCTCCCAGGGCAGGCCCAGCCACGCCGGGCTGCTGGAGCGCAGTTCCAGCAGGGGAGCCGGCGAGGTGCGCCACGTGTGGTAGCGGTCGGAGGCACTGCCGAAGACGCCGGTGAACATCGACCGGCCCCAGTCGGTCAGCCCGGCCGCGATCCGTTTGCCCCGTTCGGCGTACTCGCCGAACGGGGCACGCGGATAGTCCTCCAGATACCAGCGCAGGTCGGCCGGCCCCGTGTCGCCGAGGAACGCAAGGTCGTCCTCGGCAGGGAGGACGACGGCCCGTCCGGGTTCAGGGAAGCTGACCTGTGCCACTCTGCTCCTGGCCGTGCTCCTGCCGGCTGGTGCCCTCGCGCACGATCTGCTCCACGACTGCCTCGATGACCGCGTCCCGCTCCGCGGCGGACACGGTCCCGTCGCTGTCCAGCTCGATGCGGATGCGCCGTGTCAGGACTTCGCGGCGCAGGTCGGCTCCCCGCTTGCGCAGGTCTTGGACGACGATCCAGCCCGAACTGGCAACGGTGACGATGAGTGAGGCGAGTTCGACGAGGTCGAGGTAGCTCTGCGCGCCGCCGTCGGGGGAGTGTAGGCGGGCCAGGACGTCCGCGCGCAGGCTGTCGCTGCCGCCGACGCGTTCCACGGCTGCCAATGCGGCCCGTTGTACTGCCTGTGCGGGGATCTCAGCCATCGATCACACGCCCCTCCTCACGCCGGCTTGACGATCGCACCATATTCGAGCCGGACAGCCGCCCGTGAGGTGTTTCCCGGATTCCGGGCCGGCAGACCGCCGGGGCGGGCGCAGCCGTCTGCGTGCGGGGCGAGCGGGTGGCGTGATGACTGCCGGCAGGGCCTGTCGGCAGGGGTCTGGCCGTCGGGACGGCGCACGCGATACGGAAGACATCCGTCCGGGTGCGGTGGGCCCGACCGCGCCCCGGTCCGTTGCCTGCCGTCGCCGCGATGCCTCAAGGCAGCCGCACATCCGGTTCAGAGGAGCACCGGCGTTTGTCAAACCGGGCCGCACTGGGCATATCCGGCGGGCTCTGCCGGAGCCGCCAGACACACGCGCCACAGGCCGAGCAGGGTCCCTTGTGGTGGTCGGGGGCATGTCGCGGCCCGTAACTGTGGTGGTCCGCCACATACGCCGCTGACCTGCGTGTTCCTATGGTGTGGCCACACGGACGTCCCCGCAGACCCCCGGAAGTGGTGCACATGACCTCCCCCGCAACGGCCGCCGCACCGGCGCCATCCGGCATCCGGAGAATCGTCGGAGCGAGCCTGATCGGCACCACCATCGAGTGGTACGACTTCTTCCTCTACGGCTCGGCCGCCGCGCTCGTCTTCAACACGCTGTTCTTCCCCAGCGCCGACCCCCTGGTGGGCACGCTGATCGCCTTCATCACGTACGCCATCGGGTTCGCCGCGCGCCCGCTCGGCGGCATCGTCTTCGGACACTACGGCGACAAGACGGGCCGCAAGAAGCTGCTCGTCCTCAGCCTCCTGATGATGGGCGGCGCCACTTTCGCGATGGGCCTGCTGCCCACGTACGACACCATCGGCGTGTGGGCGCCGATCCTGCTGACGGTGCTGCGCCTCGTCCAGGGCTTCGCGCTGGGCGGTGAGTGGGGCGGGGCCGTCCTCATCGTCTCCGAGCACGGCGGCGACAGGCACCGCGGCTTCTGGGCGTCCTGGCCGCAGGCCGGCGCGCCCGGAGGCAACCTGCTCGCCACCGGCGTCCTGGCGCTGCTGGCCGCAGTCCAGTCGGAGTCCGACTTCCAGGCGTGGGGCTGGCGCATCCCGTTCCTGCTGTCGGGCCTGCTCGTGGTGATCGGCCTGTGGATCCGCGTCTCCGTCTCCGAGTCCCCGGTGTTCCTTCAGGCCCAGGCGAAGGCCGAGGCCGCGGCTGCCGCGGGCGCCAAGGAGAAGGCACCGGTCGTCGAGGTCTTCCGGCGCAGTTGGCGCGAGGTGCTTTCGGCCATCGGCACCCGCTTCGGCGAGAACATCTCGTACTACATCCTCACCTCCTTCCTCCTCGTGTACGTCACCGTCCACCTGGAACTGCCGAAGAGCACCGCGCTGAACGCCGTCCTGATCGGCTCCGCGATCCATTTCGTGGCCATTCCGCTGTGGGGTGCGCTCTCCGACCGGATAGGCCGCCGCCCGGTCACGCTGATCGGCTCGGCGGGCATGGCGGTGTGGGCCTTCGTCTTCTTCGGGCTCGTCGACTCGAAGTCGTTCGTGGTGATCACCTTGGCGGTCACGGCCGGTCTGCTGCTGCACGGCGCGATGTACGGGCCGCAGGCCGCGTTCATCTCGGAGATGTTCGACACCAAGGTTCGCTACTCCGGCGCCTCCATGGGCTCCCAGCTGGCCTCCATCCTCGCCGGCGCACTCGCCCCGATCATCGCGGTGGAGCTCCTGAAGGACCACGGCAGCTCGACGCCGATCAGCATCTACCTCTGCGCGGCGGCCGTCGTCACCACCGTCACGGTCGCCGTCACCCGCGAGACCCTCGGCCGCGACCTCAGCCGCAACAGCCGCGACGAGGTCCCTGCCGCAGCCGCGGCAGACCGTTGAGACCGCCCGGCAGCGGGCTCGTACCCCGCCGTCATGATGGGAGTCGTGACGGCGGGCCGGGCGCACCCCCGCAGCACCTCCGCCCGCCTGTCCGCCTGCCTGTCCGTTCGTCCGCCCTCGAGGAGGCCCCATGACCGCCGGCCGTCGAACCGACGCCCGGACGCCGTCGCCCACCGAGGCCGCCGCGCGACGCATGCTCGACCTCCTGGCCTCCGGCGCGCCCGGTGAGGAACTCGCCGCACAGCCCGCCAAGGCCCGGGCGGGCGGAGCCGCTCCGGACGAGGTCGCCTGGATCGAGGAGACCTGCGGGGCCGCGCTGGCGGTGCGGCGGGTGCTCGACCAGTACCGGCGCCGGGAGGCGGAGCTGGTCGCGCTGTACGACACCGCCGGGGACCTGGCCGGACTGCGGGACCTCGACGCCGTCCTGCGCGCCATCGTCCGGCGCGCCCGGACCCTCCTCGGCTCGGACGTCGCCTACCTCACCCTCAACGACCCCGACGCACAGGACACGTTCATGCGGGTCACCGAAGGGTCCGTCTCCGCCGCCTTCCAGCAGCTGCGGCTCGGCATGGGCGAGGGCCTGGGCGGCCTCGTCGCGCAGACCGCCCGCCCGTACGCCAGCACGGACTACCGCACCGACCGCCGCTTCCGGCACACCGGCCCCATCGACGACGGCGTGGCCGAGGAAGGGCTCCGCGGCATCCTCGGTGTCCCGCTGCGCCTGGGCGAGGAGGTCATCGGCGTGCTCTTCGCGGCGAACCGCACGCCGCGCGACTTCACCCCCGACGCGATCGCCCTCCTCGCCTCGCTCGCCGACCACGCCGCCGTCGCCATCGACAGCGCGCGCCGCCTGGAGGCCGCACAGACCGCCCTCACCCGGCTCGAAGCCGCCAACGCGACCGCCCGCGCCCACAGCGAAGCGCTGCACCAGGCATCCGACGCCCACGACCGGCTCTCGAAGCTGGTGCTGCGCGGCGCCGGCACCGACGAGGTCGCGGCCGAGATCGCGGCCCTGCTCGGCGGCGGAGTGGCCGTCCACGACACCGACGGCAGCGAACTCGCCCGGGTCGGCACCGGACCCGTCACGCCCTCGGCGGCAAGCCTGGCGGCCTCGCACGCCGAGGGCCGGGCGGTCCGGACCGACGGCTTCTGGACCTGCGCCGTCCTCGCCGGCGCGGAGCGGCTGGGCAGCATCGTGCTGACCGGGCGCGAGGACCTGCCGGAGGCGGACCGCCGGCTGTTCGAACGGTCGGCGCTCGTCACGGCGATGCTGCTGCTGGTCCGCCGCTCGGTCGCCGAGACCGAGGACCGGGTACGCGGCGAACTCCTCGACGACCTGCTCGCGGGCGCCGCCGCCTCGGCCCACTGGGACCCGGGCAGCCTCACCCTGCGCGCCCGGCGCCTCGGCGTCGACCTCGCCCGCCCCCACGCCGTCGCCGTCGCCGACTGTGAACCCGCCCTGCGCGCCCAGCTCGTGGCGGAGGCCGCCCGTGTGGCGCGGGGCCTCGGCGGACTGGCGGGCACACGCCAGGGCCGCACCGTCCTGCTCGTCCCCTGCGACAGCCCCGGAATCCTCGCCCGCGACCTCGCCGCCGGCCTTGCGCGGAGCATCGGCGCACCGGTCACCGTGGGCACCGGTGGGCCCGGCACCGCCCCGGACCGCCACGCGGCCCTCCACGCCGAGGCGCTCCGGTGCCTCACCGCGCTCCACGCCCTGGGCCGCACCGGGGAGGGCGCCGATGCCGCCGCCCTCGGCTTCATCGGCGTCCTGCTCGGCGACCGCGCGGACACCGCCGCGTACGTGGACCGCGTCCTCGGCCCCGTCCTCGCCTACGACGCCGAACGCGGCACCGAACTCGTCCGCACCCTGCACGCGTACTACGCCCAGGGCGCGAGCCTCGCCCGCGCCAAGGACGCCCTCCACGTCCACGTCAACACGGTCGTGCAGCGCCTCGACCGCGTCGCCCAACTCCTCGGCCCCCACTGGAACACCCCCGACAGCGCCCTGGAGCTCCAGCTCGCCCTCCGTCTCCACCGGCTGTCCCGGAAGAACGGCGGCCACGGCGCCGACGGCGACTGAGTCCTGCGTTGAGAGCAGGCGGTCCGAGGCGGCGAGCCGGGTGCGGGCGGCGGAGGCACCCGCCAACGGCCGCAGTCACGGGCCGGGACGACGACCGTGTTGCCGTGCTGGTTGGCGAGACACCGCAGTCCCGACGTGGCGCGGCGGTCCCGTTGCCAGGCGGTGAGCGCGGCCGGCCTGGTCTCCGGCACTCGGGAGGAAGCTGCCGCCTGCGCTGCCCTGCGGGCAGGCCGAAACTCCATGGCGGGGGCGTCCGCCGTGTCCGTAGAGTCCTGCCTCGATGGAGAGACGAGTGCAGTTCACCGAGCAGGTTGTGCGGTTCCGCGACTACATGCCGGCCGAAGATCGCAAGGCGTTTTTGCGTCTGGTCGACAGGATCGCAGCCGACCCCGAAGGTGCCGGCAGCCACCTCGCCTACACGACCGACACAGTGACTCGCTCAGTCTGGGAGGACCACGTCATGGTCCACTACGTCGTCACCAGCTTCTACGTCGTCGTCATCGAACTCGACATCTACGACGCGGCGCGTGGCTTCAACGAGGTGTAGCCGGCCGGAGGCGCGCCCCTTTCGCGCCCGTGTCCTCTGGTTCACAGGAACCGGCGGATGGGCTGGACGGCGGCCTCGCGGGTCCGCTGCAGGAGGGAGCGTCTCTTCCAGCGGCCCGCCCGGATGCGCGTGCTGGCCGTGATGTCGGCGTCGAAGTGGGCGTCCAGAGTGGCGGTGAACTCCTCGTCGAGGACGGCGAGCATGACCTCCTCGTCATGGTCGAGGGAGCGCCGGTTGAAGTTGGTCGAGCCGACGAGGGCGGCGGTGCGGTCCACGGTGATGACCTTGGCGTGCATCATGGTCGGCTGGTACTGGTGGATCTTCACCCCGCAGGCGAGGAGATCCTCGTAGAAGTGCTGTCCGGCCAGCTGGCAGACCCGCTTGTCGGTGTGCGGGCCCGGCAGCAGGATCTCCACCTCGACTCCGCGTCGTGCGGCGGCGCACAGCAGGTCGATGAAGTAGGCGTCCGGGGAGAAGTAGGCGGTGGCCAGCCGGAACCGCTCCTCCGCGGACTCGATCATGACGCGTATCAGGGTCTGCATGTCCTGCCAGCCGAAGCTGGCCGAGCCGCGCACCACCTGCACGACCGCGTCGCCCTGAGGCCGGTGGTCGGTGAAGCGGTCGTGTTCGTCGAAGAGCTCGTCGTGGCACTCGGCCCAGTTCTGCGCGAAGGCCGCGGCGATGCCGTCCACGGCCGGCCCGCGGACCTGGACGTGGGTGTCCCGCCACTCGTGCGGGTTGCGGGCGTCGCCGCACCACTCCTCGGCGATGCCGACGCCTCCGGTGAAGCCGGTCTGTTCGTCGACGACGAGGACCTTGCGGTGGCAGCGGTGGTTCTGCTTGAGCGGCGACAGATGCAGCGGTTTGCGGAACCACGCGACCTGGACACCGGCCCGGTCCATGTCGTCCAGCAGGTCCTTTTCGATCAGCCGGCTGCCGAAGCCGTCCAGCAGCAGCCGTACCCGCAGTCCGGCCCGGGCCCGCTCGGACAGGGCGTGGGCGAACTGGCGGGCGATGTCGCCCTGCCAGTACACGAACGTCATCATGTCGACCGTGTACTCGGCGGACCGGATGGCGTCCAGCATGGCGGGGAAGATCTCGTCGCCGTTGCGCAGCGCGACCAGCGCGTTCCCCTCGGTCGCCGCGATGCCGATCAGGCGTTCCAGCCGCCGCCGCAGCCGCGCGGCCCGGTCACCGGCATTTCCGCCGCGTTGCCCGCCGTCCGCGGGCGCGGGTATGCGCTCCGTGCTGGTCATCCTGCTCCTTCCGGGCCCGGCGTCGAAGACACGTGCCCGGCAGGCCCGGCCCGGCTCGGGACGCCACGGCGCACGGCGACTGTAGCGGCACATGCCGGGGAAGTGGGTCGCGGGGGCCGAGTCCGCTGTCCGGCCGGCAGAGCGGGCGTGCGGTGGCTGACGGCACGGTCCGCAGGACCTGCGGGACCGCCTCCGGGTGGCCGTACAGCTGCGGCCGGTGATCCTGCGGTCCCGGCCCTTCGGCGCCCCGTAGGCCGGTGCGGTCAGCCGGGAAGGCGGGCGGCGGCCGGCCCCGCTCCGGGCGGGGCCAGGACGGCAGAGGCGACGTGCTCGCGGAACCAGCGGTGACCGGGGTCCGTCGCGTTGCGGGGATGCCAGGCCATTCCGAGGTGCAGGGGTTCCAGGTCGAGGGGGACGGGGAACGTCCGCAGGCCCAGGGCCGCGACGGTGTCGGGGAGCCAGCCGGCCGGGCTGAGCGCGACGAGGTCGGTGTCCCGGGCCAGCATCATCGCGCTGGTGTGGCTGGGTACGACGACTGCGGTCCGGCGGCGCAGTCCGAGTGCCGCGAGGGCGCTGTCGATGGGCCCGAGGCGTTTGCCGAGTCGGGAGATGCCGATGTGGTCGGCCGCGGCGAAGCGGCGGGCGTCGATCGGCCCGTCGAAGAGGGGGTGCCCGCTGCGGGCGATGCCGACCAGCGGCATCCGGGTGAGGGGCCGGGTCTGGATCTCCGGGTCCAGGTGTCCGAGGACGCCCAGTTCGACGTCCACCCAGCCCTGCCGCAGCCCCGGGCCGCCCTCCACCGCCTCCGGCAGGAAGACGACGTCCACCTGCGGGGCCTCCGCGTGGATCCGCTCGGTCAGGCTCCCGGCCACGCCCACCAGCATCAGGTCGGCGGCCTGCACCGTGAACGTGCGCCGGAGGTGCGCGGAGTCGAACCCGGCACCGGGCCGCAGCACGCGGTCACAGCTGCGCAGCAGCGCGCCGACCTCCTCCCGCAGCTCCACGGCGCGCGGGGTCGGGACCAGCCCCTGGCCGGCCCGGACGAGCAGCGGGTCGCCGACGGTGCGGCGCAGCCGCGCCAGGGCCCGGCTGACCGCCGCCTGCGAGCTGCCCAGCCGCTCCGCGGCGCGGGTCACGCTGTGCTCCTGGAGCAGGGCGTCCAACACGCGCAGCAGGTTGAGGTCCATTGAAGTACTTTCCTGAACTGCATTTTTGCGTTTGGGGCAATGACTGAGTGTCAATCTTTGCATTGCTGCCGCTCCCACCGAAACCGGAGAGTGGAGGCGGCCGCGAAAAACGCGCGGCATTCCCGCTTCGCCCCACTGAAGGAGCCGCTGTGCAGCAGTCCGCCCGTACCGGTCGAGAGGGCGACGTACTCGCCGTCGTCAGTCAGAGCGGACCGACGGTCTCGTTCTTCGACGCCGCCTCCGACCGCCGCCTCGGCGACGTGCACGTCCCCGCCGAGCCGCACGAGCTGTGCTACGACCCGGCGCAGCGGTTGCTGTGGTGCACGCTGACGTACCACTCGGGCTACTACCACGCGAACGGCGGCCGACGCACCGAGCTGGCGGTCATCGACCCCGACAGCCGCCGCGTCGTCGAGGTCGTCGACCTCGCCCCGGAACACGGGCCGCACGGTCTGGCGCTGGACACGGCGCGCGGGCTGCTCTACGTCAGCGTGGAAGGCGCCCGGGACCGGCCCGGAGGCGTCGTGGTGATCGACACGGGGACCCGCCGGCCCCTGGGCCGGATCGACACGGGCGCTCCCGGCCCGCACTGGTTCGCGATCGACCCGGCGGGCCGGACGGGGTGCGCCACCAACAAGGAAGCGCCGTTCGTGTCCGTCGTGGACCTCGAACGGGGCACCCTCACCGCGAAGGTCGACGTCCCGGGCAGTGAGGGGCTCGCCGTCTCCGCCGACGGCACTCACGCCTTCGTCGCCGCGCCGTACGGCAACTTCGCCGGCAGCGCCGGCGAGCGGCCGGCCACCGGCATCCGCGTCATCGACCCCCGGACGGCGTCCGTCGTCGACACCCTGCCGACGCAGAACGTCGTCCTGCCGGTGCACCTGACGTCGACGGGCAAGCTGCTCGCGGGCGAGTTGCGCATGACGGCCGCCCCGGGAGCGCAACTGGGACGCCACGCACCGGGCCGCCTCACCGTGTTCTGCGCCGACACCCGCAAGCGGCTGGGCGAGGTCGGGGTCGGCCTCTTCCCGCTGACCATCACGTCCTCGCCCGACGGGCGACTCGGCTACGTGGCCTGTGTCGTCTCCTCCACCGTCGACGTCGTCGACCTGGAGACGCTGGAGCGCCTGGCCCGGCTGGACATCGCCAAGCTCGGCGAACCCGGGGCCCACGGCCTGGCGTACGTCCCGCGGCCCGCCTGACCGCCTGCGGCACCGGGCCGAGCGGGCGGCGGCCGACCGGCGCCGGCGGTCGGGCGGCCCGGGGGCAGCAGCCCGGCGGCAGGCCGGCCACACGACCGTGTCCGGATGTGACAGAACATGGTCATTGCGGCCGCCGCAGCAGGGCGAAATGATCGGCACATGCTCCCACCGCACAGGGTCGTCATCGCCGCCTTCCCCGGCGTCGAACTGCTCAACGTCACCGGTCCGGCCGAGGTGTTCTCGATAGCCACCCGGGTCGCCGGCACGGCCCGGCCCGGGTACACCGTCCGCATCGCGACCGCCGCCGGCGAACCGGTGGCCACCGCGAGCGGGATCCGGCTGATGGCCGACCTGACGCTGGACGAGGTCCACGGCGACGTGGACACCCTCCTCGTGTCCGGAGCCGTCCGCGTGGACGGCCACGGAGTGGAGCCGGTGCTCGACGGCGGGATCATCGACTGGCTGCGTGAGGCGGCGCCCCGTACCCACCGGGTGGCCTCCGTCTGCTCGGGCGCGCACCTGCTGGCCGCGGCGGGCCTGCTGGACGGGCTGTCCGCCACCACCCACTGGCGTACCGCCGCGAGGCTGGCCGCCGACCACCCGCGTGTCACGGTCGATTCCGACCCGATCTTCATCCGGGAAGGCCGTCTGTGGACCTGCGCAGGCATCGCCTCGGGAATGGACATGGCACTGGCCATGGTCACCGAGGACCACGGACCCGGACTCGCGCTGGCCACCGCCCGCACGATGGTCATGTACGTCAAACGCGCCGGTGGCCAGAGCCAGTTCAGTGTGCCGCTCACGGTTCCGGCCGACCCCGGCGACCCGATCGACGGCCTGCGCGTCTGGATCGGCGAACACCTCACCGAGGACCTTTCCGCCCAGGCCCTGGCCGGGCGGCTGCACGTGAGCGTGCGCCACTTCTCCCGGCTGTTCCTCCGGCGCACCGGCGTCACCCCGGCCGCCTACGTCGAATCCGTCCGGCTGGAGGCAGCCCGCCGGCTGCTCCAGGACAGCAGCCACGGCCTGGCCGAGGTCGCCGCCCTCAGCGGCCTCGGCTCCGTGGAGAGCCTGCACCGTTCCTTCCGGCGCCGCCTCGGCACCACCCCCGCCGAATACCGGCGCCGCTTCCGCTAGACCCCGCACCCCCCGACCGCCCGCGGATCACCGCGCGGCGGGCGACCGCCATGCCCGAAGGAGAACAGCGTGTCCCGCACCAAGGTCATCCCGATACCGGTCATGGGCCGGCACACCGTCAACGCGTACCTGCTGCTGGGCCGCCGGCCCGTGATCGTGGACGCGGGGACGCCCGGCAGCGGCCGCAGGATCCACGACCAGGTCGCCGCACACGGGGTGGACCCCGCCGACGTGTCCCTGATCGTCGTCACGCACGGCCACATCGACCACTTCGGCGCCGCCGCCGAGCTGCACCGCCTGACCGGGGCGCCGGTGGCGGGGCACACCGCCGACCTCGGTCCCTTCCGCGCCGGACGGGCCCGCGAACCCTACCTGCCCACCGGTCCGATGGGCCGCCTCATGGCCCGGCACAGGAACCTGCACCTGAAGGTCGAACCGTTCGAACCCGAGGTGCTCGTGACCGGCGAAACCGATCTGGAGGACTTCGGCGTCACGGCACGCATCATGCCGACCCCCGGACACACCGCCGGATCGGTCTCGGTCCTCACCGGAGAAGGAGACCTCGTCGCCGGCGACCTGATCGCCAACTCCTTCTTCGGTCTCGTCCGGGGCCGGCCGGCAAACCCTCCCTTCCACGACGACCCGCTGCTCAACCTCGCCAGCCTGCGGAAGATGCTCGCCCTGGACCCCGCCCGGCTCCACGTCGGGCACGGCACCCCCCTCGAACCCGACCGTGTCCGGCGCTGGGCCTCCCGGGAACACCGGCGGCTGTCCCGGCTCGAACGAACCGGACGTCTCCGCCGGCGCGCGGAAGCCGACACGGCCTGACCGCCAGACCGAGCCAGGACGGAAACGCTCTGCGCTCCCGGGACAGTCGCCGGGCACGGAGGGTCAACTCCCCCCGCCGGTACGGCCGTACGTTCGGGTGGTGCCCGGCGCGGGGAACCGCGCGGCGGGCACCCGACCACGCCAGCCGACCCTGCACACAGCAGAGGGGACCCCCATGTTCGACGTCACCCAGGTCCACGCCGCCCCGAGCGCAGACCTCCTCACCCCCGACAACGCCCTGATGCTGTTCGTCGACCACCAGCCGCAGATGTTCTTCGGAACCGGCAGCGGCGACCGTGCCGCCATCATCAACAGCACGGTCGGGCTGGCCAAGGCGGCGCGCGCCTTCGGCGTTCCGGCAATCCTGACGACCGTGGCCGCCGAGTCCTTCTCCGGCCCCCTGCTGCCGCAGCTGGCCGCCGTCTTCCCCGACGAGAAGCCGATCGACCGTACGAGCATGAACGCCTGGGAGGACGAGGCCCTGGTCGAGGCGGTCAAGGCCACCGGCCGCAAGAAGATCGTCCTGTCCGGCCTGTGGACCGAGGTCTGCCTGGTGCTGCCGGCGCTGTCCGCTCTCGCGCAGGGCTACGAGGTGTACGTGGTCACCGACGCCTCCGGCGGCGTCACCCCGGCCGCCCACGAGCACGCGATCGCCCGCATGGCGGCCGCCGGCGCCGTTCCGGTGACGTGGGTGCAGGTGCTGCTGGAGCTCCAGCGCGACTGGGCCCGCCAGGAGACCTACGGCGCCGTCATGGAGGTCGTCAAGGAACACGCGGGGGCCTACGGCCTGGGCGTCGTGTACGCGCAGAGCATCCTCGGCGCGCACGCCGCCGGCTGACCCCGTGGACACCGGCCTCCTGGTCCTGCGGCTGCTCGTCGGCCTGCTCATCGCGGGCCACGGGGTGCAGAAGGTCAGCACGCACCTCGGCGGCCGGGGCCTGGCGGGCGGAGCCGAGGAGTTCCGTGCCGACGGGTTCCGCGGCGGCGCCCTCACCGCACTCGCGGCGGGCGGCGGCCAAATCGGCTCGGGGCTGCTGCTCGCCGCCGGACTGCTGACGCCGCTCGCCGCGACGGGGGCCATCGGGGTGATGACCGTCGCCCTCACCGTGAAGCGGCCCAACGGGCTGTGGGTGCAGAACGACGGCTACGAATACCCCCTCGTCCTCATCGGCGCCGCCGCCGCGCTGGCCGCCACGGGCCCCGGAGCCTGGTCCCTCGACCGGCTGCTCGGCCTGGCGCCCTACCCGCTGTGGTGGACCGTCCCCGTGCTCGCCGCGGGTGTCGCCGGCGGCCTGCTCACCCGGCTCGTCCTGCACCGGCCCGCCGCCTAGGGACGGCCCGGGACCGCGGCCGCGCCCGGACAGGGCCGGCCGCCCGCCTCCCCGACCAGGGCGGGCGGCCGGACCCGCCGCACCTGGCCCCCCGTACCGGCCGGACCGGCCGCACCCCGCCGGACCGGCCCCGCCCGCGCGCGTGCGCGCGCCCCATTCCTTTCCCGTTCGGAGCGATCCCCCGATGCACCCCTCACCCGCAGAGGCCCTCGTCCCCGGCGGCGGCCCGGCGCACCTCGACGCCGAGGGCGTCCAGCTCCAGGCCTTCGGCACGCTCAGGCCGCTGCCGCTCGGCCTGGCCCCCGACACCCGGGCGTACGCCTGCCGGCGCCTGAACCGCCTCCTCGCGGACACCCAGGTCCTCCACTCCCTCTACAAGAAGCACCACTGGCTGGTGCACGGGCCGACCTTCCACTCGCTGCACCTGATGCTCGACCGGCACGCGGACGAGCAGCTCGCCCTCGTCGACGCCCTGGCCGAGCGGGTACAGACCCTCGGCGGCGTCGCGGTCGGCGACCCGCGGCACGTGGCGGAGCTGACCTCCGTACCCCGCCCGCCGGACGGCGTCGAGCCGGTGCCCGCCATGCTGGCGCGCCTCCTCGACGCCCACGAGCGCATCCTCGTCGACGCCCGCGACGCCGCGGCCCGGATCGCCGCCGAGGGCGACGAGGGGACCGCCGACCTCCTGGTGTCCGGCGTCGTCCGCACCGGCGAGGCACAGGTCTGGTTCGCGGCCGCCACTCTCGCGGACACCCCGGCGCCGAGGCCCTGACAGAGGTGCGCGGAGCAGGGCCCCGCAGCCCCTCCCGTTCCCGACCGCTTCCTCCGCCGGCCCACCGGCCCTCCCACCCGACACCCACCGTCCGCCCGCCCGCCGCGGCGGCCGGAAACGCACCGAAGGACTGACCCATGCCCTTTATCGACGTCGCCGAAGGCAACAGCGCCCCCGTCCGCCTGTACTACGAGGACCACGGCGCCGGCCGCCCGGTCGTGCTGATCCACGGCTGGCCCCTCAACGGGGCCTCCTGGGAGAAGCAGACCGCCGCGCTGCTCGCCGCCGGCCACCGCGTGATCACGTACGACCGGCGCGGCTTCGGCCGCTCCGACCAGCCGGCGGACGGCTACGACTACGACACGTTCGCCGCCGACCTGCACACCCTGCTCACCACGCTCGACCTGCGCGACGCCGTGCTCGTCGGCTTCTCCATGGGCAGCGGCGAAGTGACCCGCTACCTCGGGGCTTACGGCTCGGAGCGGGTCGCCAAGGCCGTCGTGATCGGCGTCGTCCCGCCGTTCCTGCTCAAGACCGACGACAACCCGGGCGGCGTCGACGGCAGTGTCTTCTCGGGGATCGAGCAGGCCATCGCGGCCGACCGGTTCGCGTTCATGACCTCGTTCCTCGCGGACTTCTACAACACCGACGTGCTGGGCGGCGAGCGCATCAGCGAGCAGGCCGTCCAGGCCAGTTGGAACGTCGCCGTCGGCGCCTCCGCCAAGGGCACCCTCGACTGCGTCCAGGCCTGGCTGACCGACTTCCGCGACGACCTGCCGCGCATCGACGTCCCCACCCTGATCGTCCACGGCGACGCCGACCGCATCCTGCCCGTCGACGCCACCGCCGTCCCGCTCGCGCAGCTCATCGGGGGCGCCCAGCTGACCATCGTGCCCGGCGGCCCGCACGGCCTGCTGTGGACCCACGCGGACGAGGTGAACGCCGCCCTGCTCGCCTTCCTGGACTGAGCGGACGCCGCCCGGGGCGCGCCGGAGGCCGGCTCCCGCACCGGGAGCGGCCGCCGGCGCGCCCCGCCGCCGGACCCGCGCCCGCCCCGGCGCGCTCGCCATCCCGTGCGCTTCCCCGCCGCCGACCCCACCCGCCTTCCGCCGAAGGAGTTCCCCATGCCGCACGACCCCGTGCTGGAGCCCGCCGCCCAGGCCTTCGCCGACGCCACGGCCCTGCCGCCCTTCCTCTACGAGATCCCCGTCGCCGACGGCCGCAAGGCCGTCGGCGACGTCCAGAACGGCGAGGGCGTGTCCCTGCCCGGGACGGACGAGGAGTGGATCACCGTGGAGGGCGGGCCCACCGGCTCCGTCCGCGCCCGCATCGTCCGCCCCCGCGGTGCAGCCGGCCCCCTCCCCGTCGTCCTCTACCTCCACGGCGCCGGCTGGGTGTTCGGCAACGCCCGCACCCACGACCGGCTGGTGCGTGAACTGGCCGCCGGCACCGGCGCGGCCGTCGTCTTCCCCGAGTACGACCTGTCGCCCGAGGCCCGCTACCCCGTCGCGATCGAGCAGAACTACGCAGTCGCCCGCTGGATCGTCCGCGAGGGCGCCGCGAAGGGGCTCGACGCCGGCCGGATGGCCGTCGCCGGGGACTCCGTCGGCGGCAACATGAGCGCAGCGCTCACCCTGATGGCCAAGGAGCGCGGGGATGTCGTCCTGCGGCAGCAGGTGCTCTTCTACCCGGTCACCGACGCCTCCTTCGACACCCCCTCCTACGAGGCCTTCGCCGAGGGCTACTTCCTGCGCCGCGACGCCATGCGGTGGTTCTGGGACCAGTACACGGCAGACACCGCCGACCGGGCCCGGATCACCGCCTCGCCACTGCGCGCGACCACCGAGCAGCTCGCCGGCCTGCCCCCGGCCCTGGTGATCACCGCCGAAGCCGACGTCCTGCGCGACGAGGGCGAGGCGTACGCGGCGGCACTGCGCGCCGCCGGCGTGCCCGTCACCGCGGTGCGCGTCCTCGGCACCATCCACGACTTCGTCATGCTGAACGCCCTGCGCGAGACGCGGGCCGCCGGCCTGGCGATCCGGCTCGCCGTCGACACCCTGCGCGAGGCCCTGGCATGACCGGCGCCCCCGCGACCGGCACGCCCGGCCCGAGCATGCCAGTGGCCGGAGTCGTCCCGGCGGCCCACCACGGCGGCCCCGCCACCGCCGACCTCCTGCTGCGCAACGCGAGGATCCACACCGGCGACCCGGCCCGGCCCGCCGCCACGGCGCTGGCCGTCCGCGACGGCCGGATCCTCGCCCTCGGCGACGACCACGACCTGGCCCCCCACGTCGGGCCGGCGACCAGGGTCGTCGACGCCCTCGGCCGCCGGGTCGTCCCCGGACTGAACGACTCCCACCTCCACGTCATCCGCGGCGGCCTCAACTACGTACTGGAACTGCGGTGGGACGGCGTGCCCAGCCTCCGCGAGGCCCTGGCGATGCTCCGCGAGCAGGCGGGCCGCACCCCCAAGGGGCAGTGGATCCGCGTCGTCGGCGGCTGGACCGCCGAGCAGTTCGCCGAGCGCCGGATGCCCACCGTCGCCGAACTGAACGCCGCAGCGCCCGACACCCCGGTCTTCGTCCTGCACCTGTACCAGTCGGCGCTGATGAACCGGGCCGCCGTACGGGCCGCCGGCTACACCCGCGAGACCCCCGATCCGCGCGGCGGGCAGATCGTCCGCGGCCGGGACGGCGAGCCGACCGGGGTGCTGCTGGCGGCGCCGAGCGCGCTGCTCCTCTACTCCACCCTCGCGAAGGCTCCCGTCCTGGACGCCGCCGACAAGCGGGCCTCCACCCGCCACTTCCTGCGCGAACTCAACCGCTTCGGGCTCACCTCGGCCGTCGACGCCGCCGGCGGGTTCCAGAACTTCCCCGACGACTACGCCGCCGTCGTCGACCTGGCCGGCTCGGGCGAGCTGTCACTGCGCATCACCTACCACCTGTTCCCGCAGACCGCCGGGCAGGAACTCGCGGACCTGCGGCGCTGGACGCAGACCGTGCGGCCCGGCGACGGCGACGAGTGGCTGCGCCTGGGCGGCGCCGGAGAGAACCTGACGTGGGCGGCCGCCGACTTCGAGAACTTCTCCGAACCGCGGCCGGAGCTCACCCCCGGCTACGAGGTCGAGTTCGAGCAGGCCGTCCGGCTGCTGGCCGAGCACGGGTGGGGCTTCCGCCTCCACGCCACCTATGACGAGACCATCCGCCGCGACCTCGCGGTCTTCGAGAAGCTCGCCGCCGAGGGACTCTTCCCCGCCGGCAGCCGGTGGCTCTTCGACCACGCCGAGACCGCCTCCGACGACAGCCTCGACCGGATCGCCGCCCTCGGCGGCGCCCTGTCCGTGCAGAACCGGATGTCCTTCCAGGGCACCGCGTTCCTGGAGCGCTACGGGGCCGAGGCCGCCGCCCGCACCCCGCCCGTCCGGGCCATGCTGGGGCGCGGGCTGACCGTCGCCGCCGGCACCGACGCCACCCGTGTCTCCTCGTACAACCCGTGGGTCTCCCTGCACTGGCTGGTGACCGGCCGAACCGTGGGCGGCACCGCCCTCCGCCCCGCCGCGCACCTGCTCGACCGGCAGACCGCGCTGGAGCTGTACACCCTCGGCGGCGCCCGCCTGACCGGCGAGGACGACACCAAGGGCATGCTGCGCGAGGGCTTCCTCGCCGACCTCGCGGTGCTGTCCGCGGACTACTTCACCGTGCCCGAGGCCGCGATCCCGGACATCGAGTCCGTCCTCACCGTGGTCGGAGGGCGCATCGTCCACGCAGGCGCCGAGTACGCCGGCCTCGACGAGCCCCTGCCGCCGGTCCGCCCCGACTGGAGCCCCGTCGCCCGCTTCGGCGGCTACCGGCCGGCCGGCGCCCGCCAGGCCGAGGCCATGGCCGAGGCGGTCGCCGAGTCCGAGGAGCACCGCCGGTGGCGTGCGGCGCGCGGCGCCCTGCCCCCGGCGCAGCCCGGGCCCGCCGCCGTCGACCCCTGCTTCGCCCCCTGACCGAGAGTGACCCGCACATGAGTACAGACAACGCCTCCGGCAGCGGATCGGGGCGCCGCTTCGAACCCGACCTGCGCGCGATGACCCGCATCAACCTGCGCCCGATGGCCTCCCCGATGCCGCTGGGCTTCTTCACCGTGGCGATCGCCTCCGTCATGACCGGCTGCCTGCAACTCGGTGTGTTCGACGAGTCGGAGCGGCGGGCCGTCGCCCTGTGCGTGCTTCCCGCGTTCGCGCTGCAGTTCCTGGTGAGCATCCTCGCCTTCAGCGCCCGGGACGTCGTCGCGGCCACCCTCATGGGCGTCTTCGCCGGCAGCTGGCTGGCGTACGCGCTGGTCATGGGAACCGGCGCGGCGGGCGGGCCCAGGGTGCTCGGCGTGTTCAACCTGGCCTTCCTCGTCCTCGGGGCGCTCATGGCCGCGGTCACCCGGCCCAAACGCGCGCTCTGGATCGTCATCGTGGCCTCCCTGCCCCGGTGGGCCGCCACCGGCCTCGGCGGACTGACGGGCTCCGAGGCCCTCACCCGGACCGCCGGCGCCCTCGGCCTGGCCGTGGCACTCGCGGCCGCCTACGCGGCGTTCGCCCTGATGCTGGAGGACATGCGCAGCGAGGAGGTCCTCCCCATCGGCCGGAGCGGGCCAGCCCACCACGCCGTCGAGGGGGACCTCGCGGTGCAGCTGCGCAACCTGGAACGGCAGGCCGGCGTCCGCCGCACCCTGTGAACCGGCCCGGCGCCCGCGTCCCGCCCGCTCCGGCACTGGCCGACCGGCCCGCCGCCGCCGTGGAGCGCCTGGTGGGGATTCCGCCGCGTCCGTGGACACCACGGTGGTCGAACTGCGGCCCTTGGCCGTCGACATCGCCCACCACCCGGCCGCCGGCTTTCCGCCGCCCGCGTCGAGGAGCAGCTCGCGGCGCTGCGGGCCGGCCCCGGGTGAGGTGCTGAGTCGTGCCGGCCCGGCGGCGGCCGGGCGCGGCCCGCTCAGCCGGTGCCGGCCGGCCCCCGGGACGCCGCCTGCCACTCGCGCGGCGTCATGCCGTACGCGGCGCGGAAGGACCGGCTGAAGTGCGAGGGGCTGACGAAGCCCCAGCTCTGCGCGACCGCCGATACCGTCGGCCCGGTCCCGGCGCGGCGGGCCAGGTCGCGGCGGCAGCGGTCCAGGCGTTCGGCGTGGATCCACCGGCCCACGGACGTGCCCTCCGCCTCGAAGAGCCGGTGCAGGTGGCGCACCGAGATGTGGTGCGCGGCCGCGATCCGCTCCGGGGTCAGCCCGGGGTCCGCCAGGTGCCGCCGGACGTACTCCTTGATCCGGGCCAGAATGCCCCGGGCGGCCTCCGGCGCGTGCGGGTCCGGCCGGCCCTGCCGTTCGCGGACCAGCACCGCGAGCAGGTCGGCGGCGGTCAGGGCGAGCCGGTGGCCGGTGTCGGCGTCGAAGCCGGGCGCCTGCTCGGCGAGCCGGGTGAGGTAGCCGGCCAGCAGCCCGGCGGTCCCGGACCGGCCGTCGAACACGGTGGCGGTCACCGCGCCGAGGTCGTCGTCGGAGACGCCGATGTCCTTCTTCGGAACGCGGAACGCGGTGAACCGGAATTCGTCCGGCTGCTCCCGGCGGTACGGCCGGCCGGCGTCCGAGCAGGTGAACGTCCCCGGGACGGCCACTGCCTGCCGCCCGTGCTGGGTCAGCCGCGCCGTTCCCCGGTGCTGGAGCGTGACGGTCACGTACTGCCCGCCGCCCTGTGCGATGCGGCGCCGGCTGCGGATGACGGCCTGCGGTCCGGCTTCGACGTCGGAGATCTGCAGGGCGCCGACGTGCCGGCTGACGATCGTGCCGACCGCCGGCTCCGGTTCGTGGAGGGCGACGTCCAGTGGGATGAAGGTGCCGGAGACCAGGCTGTGCCAGTAGTCGGCTCGTTCGGTGACGGGGAGGGCTGCGGTGGTGCTGACCAGGGACAACATGATCTCCGGGTGGGTTGGGGGGTGCTTCTGCAACCACTCTCGGACCACCGGCCGCCGCAGCCATCCGTCACATGACTTGCCCCGTGTACGTCGCACCGCGGGGTGCGGCGCCGGCCGCGCCGCCGCTCCTGCCGTTCAGGGGCCGGCCGCCGCGTCCTGCTCCACCACGTCCCGCAGCTGGCTGCGCGAGGAGACGCCCAGTGCGGGGAAGGCCTGGTAGAGGTGGGTGCCCACAGTGCGCGGGGACAGGAACAGCCGTTCGCCGATCTCACGGTTCGTCAGGCCCTGGGCGGCGAGCCGGACGATGCGCTGCCGCTGCGGCGTCAGGGACCGCAGGGCGCTGGGCCGGCCCTGCGCGACGGTGACGCCTGCCGCCCTGAGCTCCGCCTCGGCCCGGGCGCTCCAGTGCACGGCGCCGAGGCCGTCGAAGATCTCCCGGGCCTTGGTGAGGGCCTCCCTGGCGTCCGCGATCCGGCGCTGCCGGCGCAGCCATTCGCCGTACTCCAGCCATACCTGCGCCCGCTCGAAGGGCCACCGCTGCCCGGTCGGGTCGGCCAGCGCGGCCAGGAACAGCGGCCCGGCGTCCGCCGGGTCGGCCAGCAGGGCCGCGGCCCGGTCCAGGGTCTGCCGCAGCCGGGCGGAGGCCCCGTCGCCGACCTCGGCGGTCACCCGCGCCAGCACGGTGCGGGCCTCGTCGGCCTGCCCGGTGAGCACGGCGGCGGCCGCGAGGTCGGCGACCGCGTAGCAGGAGAGGTGGTGGTGCAGCGGGTGGCCTGCGGCGTCGAAGACCTCGCGGAGGTGCCGGTGGGCGGAGGCGTGGTCGCCCAGGGCCGTGGCCGCCAGGCCGGCGGCGCGGCGGGCGCGCACCACGGTCCCGAGCGCGCCGGCCGGCTCGGTCACGGCCAGTGCGGCCGCCGCGTGCCGGAGCGCCGGCTCGGGCTCGCCGGTGAGGGCGTGCAGGGTGGCCAGGACGGTCACGGCCCGTACGGAGCCGAGGGTGTGCTCACCGTCCAGGAACCGCGCGGCCAGGCGCTCGACGCCGAGCCGCGCGTCGGCCCACCGGCCGCCGTCCACGTTCGCCCACGCCAGGTCGGCGGCGGTCATTCCGGCGTGGAAGGCGTCCGCGTCCTCCCACTGCGGGTTCACCAGCTCGCCGAGCAGGCTCACTGCGGTCTCGGTCTCGTCCAGTACCAGGCAGAGCACGCCGAGGGTGTGCAGTTCGGTGGGGAGCCGGCCGGGCGCCGCGGCGACGGCGGGCAGCACCTCGCGGATCGAGGCGCCGTGCACGAACGGGTCCGTCACCCCGAGGTCCCAGAGGTGGAACGGGTGGGAGGCGATGTCCTGTGCCTCGCGCCGGTCCAGCAGGGCGCGCAGGCGGGCGCGCTGGGCGGGGGCGCCCGAATGGTAGGCGATGCCGGTCGCGATGGTCGACACGCCGGCGCCGATCGCCGCCGGGTGCATCAGCCCGTCCGAGTCGACGAGGGCGAACGCCCTCTCCAACCGCAGGGTGAGCATGGCGACGAGGCCGCTGAGGCCGGAGATCCATCCCGCGGTCATCGGGTCGCGGTTCGCTTCGAGGGCCAGTGCGGCGAAGGCCTCCGCCTGGCCGAGGTCGCCGACCAGCACCGAGGCGTACGCCGCGGTGGCCAGTCGGCGGACCCGGTCGGCGGGGTCGGTGCCGAGCTGTGCGGCCCGCTCCAGACCGGCGACCGCCTCGGCCATCGCCCCCCGTGCCACCGCGCGCAGTGCGGTCTCCTCCAGGGCGCCGGCGACCGACGCGTCGGGCGCCACGGTGGCCGCCGACAGCTGCCAGGCCCGCCGGTCCGGATCGCCCCGGAGGGCGGCGGCCAGCGCCAGGTGCGCGCTCCGGCGTTCGGCGAAGGGAGCCGCACCGTAGATGGCGGACCGGACCAGCGGGTGGCGGAAGTCGATGCGGTCCGGGTGGAGGCGGATCAGGCCCGCCTGTTCCGCCGGCCGCCACACCTCGACGTCCGTACCGGGCGGCAGCGCGGCCATGACGTCGGCGAGGCCCGCGCCTTCCGCCGCCGCGGCGAGCAGCAGCGCCCCGCGGGACGCCGCGGGCAGCTCGTCCACCTGGGCGGCGAAGGTGCGCTCCAGCAGGTCGGTCACCGGCACGTGGCCCGTCGCCGGCAGTCCGCCGTCGCGCGCCGCCTGCCGGGCGAGCTCGACCAGGGCGAGCGGATTGCCGGCTGCCGTGTCGAGGATCCTGCGCCGGGCGGGCCCGGCGGGGGCGTCCGGCTGGGTGCTCAGGAGTTCTTCGGCGTCGGCCGGCGGGAGGGCCGGGACCGGCAGCTCCGGCACGGACCGGTCCAGCCAGTCGGGGCGGCGCGTGCCCCGGGCGGCGAGGAGCAGCCCGATGGGCTCGCCCGCGAGGCGCCGGGCGAGGAAGCCCAGCACCTGGCAGGTCCCGTGGTCGAGCCACTGGACGTCGTCCACCACGAGCAGCAGCCTCCTCGCCGAAGCGAGCTGGGAGGCCAGGGTCAGCACGGCGAGGCTCATCATCATCAGGTCGGGCGGCGCCGGGTCGTCGCCGAGGCCGAAGGCGCTCAGCAGGGCGGCGCGCTGGCGGAGGGGCAGGCCCTCCGCGCGGTCGAGGACGGGGAACAGCAGCTGGTGCAGTCCGGCGAAGGCGAGTTCGGTCTCGGCGGCGCTGCCGCGCACCCTGAGCACGGTGGCGCCTGCCGCCGAGGCCGTGTCGACCGCCGAGTCGAGCAGGGTCGTCTTGCCCACCCCGGGCTCCCCGAGGAGCAGCAGTGACGCGACGGGGGCGCTCGGCGCGAGCGCTTCGGCGATGACCGCCCGCTCCCTCTGACGACCGATCAACTGGTGTCTCCTGAACTCGTCGCCCTCGGTGCGGTGCGGCGTCCGCGCGCCGCGAACTCGCAGGCCAGAGCATAACTCGGAGTGAGCACCGATATCGGTACGGACCCTTCCGCTCCGGCCCCCCTCACTCCCCCGCGCGGGTTGTCCGGTGGGCGGGTGTGCTGCCGGTCCGGCGCCACGGCTTCTCGTACGTGCCGCCGCACACTCGGCACCGGCACCGGAAGAGGGTGGCAGCGGGGTCCATCTGATCGCTGGGCTCGGCGGGGTACTCGGCGTTCCGGATTCTCGCGACGAGCTGCGGTGCAGTGCAGATGCAGGTGTGCGCGTTCGACACGATGCGCCGGGGGGATCCGGCGGGGCCGGAGGGCGGGGCGTCGACGAAGTCGGTCCGGTAGCCGTCGATCGGCTTGTGTTTCGTGCGCTTCGTCGCCTTCTCGAAGCGCCGTTGGCTGGTCTGGCTGGGAAAGATCAGGAGGAGGCCGGCCAGGAGCCGGAAGGCGTGGCCCCGTACCCGCCCGGGGTCGGGGTCGAAGACGGCGGCGGTGACGCCGTTCTCGTCGACGAGGGGTACGCCGCCGGCGTAGCGGGGGTCGCCGGTGCTGAAACCCACGGTCGCCGTGACGCCGCGCTCGTCGGCGAGTTTGGCCAGTGCCAGGTCGATGCCGGGGCGGAAGCGGATGGCAATCTCCCGCAGTCTGCCGGTCCGGGCGGCGCGGGCGGCTCGTTCGGCAGTGGTCGCTTCGTCCACAGCCTTCGCGCGGGAGATGGCGTTCTGGGCGCGGATCTCCTCCCGCTTCCTCTCCTGGGCTGCCCGTAGCGCGGCCATGCGGGTCTCGTACGCGCGCTGTCGGCGCTCCTCCTCGACGAGGTGGGTGTCCTCGGCGGAGACGTACTGCGGTGCAGTCCACACCGTGGGGAGAGGCCGCTGGGGGTACTGCGTCGGGGTTCGCGGGGTGTGCGGGACGATCCGCTGGGTGAACGCCCAAGTGAGGAACTGGATGAGGGAGGCGGGCACTGGCTTCCAGCTGCGGCTCTCGAACTTCATCAGGCCTTCGGCGACGGCCAGGTGCCCGGCTGCCTCGGACCGTTCCAGGCGGACGGAGGGGACGATGCCGAGCCAGGGAGGGCGGGGCCGGTCGCTGAACCAGATCGAGGTGACGCCGTCGGCACGCATCCTGTCGGTGCGGGCAGTGATGTCGACGCCGGTGATCGGCGCGAGCTGGGCTTCCAGGGCGGTCGCCCAGTTCCCGGCGGGATCGGTGGCCAGGACGTCGGCCCGCCAGGTGCCTTCGGGGCCGGGGACTTCGAGTTCGGCGTGGGCGCCGGCGTCCCGCGCCGCGTTCGCCAGCTCCAGCTTCAGCAGGTGGTGGGCGACGGACTCCAGGCCGAGCGCGCACGTGGGGGCTCCGGGAGCGTGGGCGAAGAACCGCAAGCCGCCGCGGGAGGTCTTCGCGTACATCGGATGACGGCACTCGTCGCAGGTCAGTGGGGCGGGTGGTCGGGTCTTCCACACCGCTTCCCAGCCGCGTCCGCACCCGAGGTCGGACAGGTGCGCGAAGACGGTTCCCCACTCGGCGTGTACGGCCCTGAACGCCACGCTGCCTCCTGCTGGTCGGCGACGGGGCCAGTGTGGCGCGGAGCACTGACATCGCGTCATGCCGCGGACCGGGTTCGCCGATCACTGGCCGGTCAACAGTGGCGGAGCCGTGGGGCCGTCCGCTCTGCCCGGTCGGTGAACCGCCGCACGCCTCGCAGGGTGGTGCGCAGGATCCGCTGGGTCGCGCGGCTGTCGAGGCGTACGTCGAGGGGGCCGGGGTGGGGGCTGTGGGCGCGTAGGGCGGTGGGGAGCCGGGACGGGTCGAGGCCGTCGCGTTGGGCGATGAGGGTGCCGAGTTCGTGGCGGCTGACGGCGTCGGCGCCGGCGGGCGTGGTGAATGCCGGACGTCTCGCCGGCCGCGAGTTCCAAGAGGGCGGCGGCCAGGTCGGAGACGTGCACGGGACAGCGGAAGTCGTCGGTGAAGAGGACGCCGTCGCGGGTGCCGGTGGCGAGGTCGTGTACGAGCTTTTCGTGGGTGGAGCGTCCGTGGCCGATGATCAGCGAGGTGCGGACGACGGCGGCCTCGGGGTGGATGGCGAGGATGCCGGTCTCGGCCGCTGCCTTGGCTGCTCCGTAGGGGGTGGTGGGGTCGGGGAGGCTGGATTCGTCGTAGTGGACGCGGGTGCCGGAGAAGACGGCGTCGCTGGAGACGTGGACCATGCGGGTGCCGTGTTTCGCCGCGGCGATGGCCAGCCGGACCGGGCCCTCCGCGGTGACCCGCCAGTCCGCCCCGCCACTCGATGCGTTGACGAGGGTGTCGGGGCGCACCCGCGTGAGCAGGGCGTCGATGCCGTCTGCGTCCCGCAGGTCGAGGGGTGCCACACAGTGGCAGCCGTGGTGCCGGGCCGGGTCGCGTAGGTGGCGGCCGTGGTGTGCCCGGCGGCGGTCGCCTGCCGGATGAGCTCGGCACCCAGGAAGCCGCTGCCGCCGATGATCAAAGTGGTCATTCCCGGCACGCTACTGCCGACACGGCGGGCGCCGGCGCGGGTTCCGGAGGTTGCGCTTCTGCGGCTCACGGGCGAAGGCAATTCGCCCCGCACAGGGCGACCGCCTTCGGTGTCTGAGAGGCTGCCGGGCGCACTGGGACCCCAGAGGCCACGGCCTTGCCGACGCCGTCGAGCATCGGGCGGGAAGCGGCGAAGCCGGGGTGCCCGTAGGCATCCCGGCTTCGCCGTCGGCGGCGAGGAAAGCGGGGGGACTAGTTCAGTGGAGTGGTGAGAAGGAAGTCCGCCCATGGCCTCGCCGCGGCCAACGGTAGCAGTCAGGCCGGGATCAGTGCGCGCAGGTTTTCCGGGGTGATCACCACTGACTGCGGGTGGAGTCCTTCCGGGCGCTCCAGGCCGATGTACGTGACCGGGCCGTTCGGGAGCCGCGTGCCGTCCCACCACGTGGTGGCCGCGGCCCGGTCGGCCATCAGGCCGATCAGGTGCCGGACCGTCAGCTGGTCGCGTTCGACGATGCCGCGCACCAGGGTGGCGACCGACACCCTGTTCCCCTCGACCCGGTTGGCGCTCGGGCTGCCCTTCAGGTACAGGTGCAGCCACTTGGCTCGCCACCTGCCGTCGTCGCCGCGCAGGAACACCAGTGGCAGGGCGACCCTGCCCGTCCCCCGCATCTGCGACTTCATGCGGACCGTTCGCGGCTCGAAGGGGCGGCCCTGCTGATCGGCGTCGCGCAGCATGAACCCGAAGAACGACTCGGCGACCTCCTCGAAGCCCTCCCCGGAGAAGATGTTGACCTGCGGGACGATGAAGTCGCCGCGTACGGCGTCCAGGCGCAGGTTGATGAACTCCGAGGCGCCGTCGGGCGCCGGCGCGTCGGTGATGTCCCCGGAGTGTTCGCCTTCGAGGTCCTGCAGGGCCGTGTACGACAGCCAGGTCACCGTTTCGTACGACCCGTCCAGCATGAGGGCGGACAGGTCGAAGTCGGTGCTGCGCTGCGCCTGCCGCCAGTGGACGAAGAACCGCAGCAGCTCCCCGTCGACGGGCGAGACGGAGCCGCGGGGCAGTACGCCGAGCCCGGCGGCCGTCGCCTTGCCGCTGAGCGGCAGTGCGACGTCGAGGACGGCGGGGTCGACCAGCAGGTGCCCCGGCTCCGGGAGCCGGCGCCGCGTCTCGGCGTCCAGGGCTGCGACGAGGCGCTTGGTCTCGGGTTCCGGAACGGGCGGGCGGGTGTCCGTGGTGACCCAGGCGCGGCCGCCGCGGTTGACGAAGAAGCGGCGCGGGCGCGGTACCCGCTCCAGGGTGCGGTTGTGGAAGTGTTCGCGTACCGACAGCAGGACCCGGCCGGAGACCTGCGGGGCCGCCGCCTCGGCGGCGGCCGTGACCGCGTCGCGTTCCACCTGCCCGGGGCAGGCGCGCAGCAGCCGGTCCAGGGAGCGCAGCAGCTTGCCAGGGGCGGCGGACGCCAGAAGCAGTGCCGCGCCCGTGACGTCGTCGGCGCCGAGCAGTTCCTCGACGCGGCTGTCGAGGGTCCGGGCCTCCTTCTCGCCGCGGGCGACGGCGAAGACGTCGGCGGCGTGCGGCCAGTGCGGGTACTCGTGCGGGTGGAGGCGCTCGCCGAGGCGCTTGAACGCCTCGCGGTGCGCGGTGACGTCGGCGAGCTTGGCGGGCGACGCGGCGACGACAGCGTCGAGCCCGGCGAGGAGGGCGCGGCGGACCGGCCGGGGCAGCGACCGGAAGCGGGTCGGTTCGGCGAGGGTCACGTCGCCGTCCGACAGGGCGCAGGCCAGGCGCAAGGCGTCGGTGACGGTGTCCAGCAGGAGGTCCGCGCCGCGGTCGAGGCGGGCACGGTTGACGACGGCGCGGTTCTCCCGGACCGGGATCTGCGCGGGCTGCGGGCCGTCGGCGCAGTGCCCGGCGAGCACCGCGAGGTCGCGCAAGTCCTCCTCGCCCAGCGGCGCGGCACTTCCTGCCAGCGCCAGGTACAGGGCGGTGGCCTCGGCTTCGGGTGCGCCGCCCGCGTGCAGGACCGTCATGCGGTCGCCGGCGGCGGCGATCAGCTCGTCGTGGGCGGAGAGCATCTCTTCGTACGTGTGCCGGTAGGTCCCGTACGTCGGAAGGGTCAGCAGGTCGACGACACCGGACCGGAGCTGGTCGAGGGTGCCGGGACGGGAGGCGTCGTCGTCGAGGGCCTCGCGGATGCACTGCATCCAGAAGTCGAGCGTGTCCGGCACGTTGGCGGGGAAGTCGACGAAGCGGACGTTGTGCCGGACGTGGTCGCCGACCATCGCGCGAACGGTGTCGAGCGTGCGTGAGGCGGTGTCGAGGACGGTCTCCTCGGCCAGCCCCGAGAGGCGCTCCAGCAGTTCCCCCGAGAGTTTGAAGCCCACGGACATCAGCGCTGCGTCGAACTGCCGCGCTGCAGTGCCGCCTTGCCCGGCCGGCCCGGAGGGGGCGGGGAGGCGGTGGGTGTGCCGGATGACCAGGGCTTCGAGAGGGTGGGGCATCCGCGAATGATCCCAGACCACCCGACCAGCCGCATTCGCGTTTTCGGACGCCGGGGGCCGGCCGCAGCCGGGTGCCCGTTCGCCTCCGGGAGCGGGGGGCGCGTACCGGGAACGTCTGGCGGGCCGCCTGCGGCGGCACGACGAACGTCCGGCAGGCGGGGTGGCATGTCGTTGCCGTCGCACAGCGTTTCGCACGGGTACCGCGCGGAGCGGGCATCGGCCTCAGGTGCGGCGAGGCGCTCCGCATCCCCGAGACGAGGAGCCCCCGGACCAGCATGCGGCCAGCTCTCGGCGGCCTTCCCCTCGGGACGCAGGGAGTACCGCCGCCGGGGCGTCTGCCGCGATCAGGCTAGGACCTGTCGTCAAACTCCAGTCGTCGCCCGGAGGGCGGCCCCGCGGCGTTTGGTGCGTGCTCTCGGAGTGCCGGGCGGAAGCCCGCGTACCGGACGGGCTTTCGCCCGGTGCGGCGAGAGCGCGTGCCGGGCGTCGCGGGGCAGGCGGGAGTTGACGACAGGCCCTAGAAGGGTTCGGCGGTCTGCAGGAGGCGCTGCGGGAGGTAGGGCGATTCGACACGGATGGCCCAACCGCGGCGGCGGGCGTGGCAGGCCAGGGCGAGGACGTCGAGGTTGACGGAGACGTCCGGATGGTCGGCGCGGTCGGCGACCTGGTAGTACGCGCGGTGGGTTTCGAGCGCGTCGGCCAGGGCCAGGTTGAAGCTCTCCTCGTCGCCGTCCACCAGCTGCGACAGCAGCACGGCCGGCGGCATGGCGAAACCCCAGTCCTCGGCCTTCTCCGCCTCTTGAAGCGCCCGCTGCGCGGCTGCTTCGGGTTCGGCGCCCTTCAGGTAGGCGTGCAGGGCCTCCCGGTACGCGGTGAACGCGGAGCCGTCCGGCCTGGCGAAGGTGGGGCCGGTGAGGACAAGCGGGGCGAGGTCCTCCCGTGCGCCGGTGATCAGGGCGAAGGCGGTCGCCATCTGCCAGTAGCCGGCGCCTGCTTCCCTGCCCCGGGAGGCGGGGTAGCGCAGTACGCGACCGTCCACCTCCACTTCGACCTCGGTTCCCGGTTCCGCCATGGCGATGCGGAACAGGGCCGCCCCCGTCTGGGAGGCCGTGCGAAGGGTTGCAAGCTGGGCGTCCGTATCGTCGCCGGCGCCTCCCGCACGCCACTTGAAGAGACGCCCCTGATCCTCCAGGACGCTCGCGAGCCGCCAGACGGCCAGAGGTGCTCCGTCGACGGGGGTGAACGCCTCCTCGAGGTGTTCCTCGTACATGGCCTCGACCTGGGAGATCTCCTCGCGCCGACAGGCGGGCCGCTCCACCACGAGCGGGCCGGCGGCGAGCGCGGCGACCGCGTCGGGCCGCCGGCCCCGGCCGAACCCTGCGACCCGGGGGCCGCGGGTCTCGAAGCCGGTGACCAGGGCGTGCGGGAGGTAGTCGGTGTGGACGGCGGGCGCCCAGCCCATGGTCCGGTACGCGAGCGCGGCAAGGGCGATGGGGACGAGCGGGAGGAGGCTGCTCGGGGAGGCCTTGGGGCCCTGCGGGGCCGCGTGCCCGGCCAGGAGATCGGCCAGCCCGGCGTTGAAGGCCTCCCGGTCCTCGGCGGCCAGGGCGCGCAGTGTGCGCAGTGCCGTGCTGTCCGGCCGGTCCACCGGCGGCTCGCCGGTCTCCTCGGCGCGGATCCGGATGCGGTTCAGGGCCGCGTCGACGGCGGTGAGCTTGGCCTGCGCGCTCGGCGGGTAGTCCTCGTCGTCGCCGGTGTGGTGCAGGACCACGGCCGTCAGCGCCGTGGCGAGTTCTCCGGCGGGTGTCCCCTTCGCCTGCTCGGCGAACTTCTGCCGGGCGAAGTGGAAGGCCTCGCCGTGCCACTCGGCCTTGTCCCTGAGGACGGCCAGGCAGAACGCGTCGATCCACTCCGACGGCGTGACGCTCTCCGCGGGGGCGTCCTCCCCCGGGTCGTAGCCCCTGCCGAAGTTCACGTAGTCGAGAAAAACCTGGAAGGTGCAGTGCGGGTGGTAGGCGGCGTAGGCGACGGCGCCGACCGCGGCCTCGGAGGCGTCCTTCAGGGCGGCTTTGGCCTCCGCGGTGTCGAGGTCGGGCGTTTCGACGGAGAGCGCGCCCAGGTAGTCGAGGAACTCGCCGGCTATCGCCTGCCACTCGTAGGTGGCCATCCGACCGGCCCTCGACATCGACCAAACCTGGCCCTCGATGCGGTTCGTGAAGTCCTCGCGCGCTGCCCGCACGACCGCTTCGTCCACCTGGTGACGCTCTATTCGCACTGCCCTGCTCCTTGATCAAGTCCTGAGACGAGCCTAGGCGGCGGCTCTGACAGGGGGCTTGAAGCCTCGCCCGGGCGAGCGATGTCGCCCTGGCGGGGGGCCGGGCCGGGCCGGGTGCGCGGTGGCGCGCGGGACGGCGCGACCGCAGCCGTCACGGCAGCCGGGCCCTGACACGGGAACGCAGGCGGCCTGCCGGTGGCCGGCTGTCGCCCCGATGTGTCGGAGCCGAGTCCGGCGTTGAGCCGGTCGGTGGCTTTCACCGCCCGCAGCCGGCGCTCCCCGCCCTGGACCAGGGGGAGCCGTCCGGCTCCCCAGACCGCGTCGATGGGCTGCTCCCAGCGCGGCACGACACCGCGGAGCCGCGCGCCACCGCCTGCGCCGGCAGGCCGCGCAGCGGCACCCCCTGCCCGCTGGAGGCCCGGCATGCCGATTCGCAAGCCGGCCCCGGCACGCGGCTTCGACAGGGCTCAGCGTCGTGATCCGGTGTCGGCGACCGGTTCTCGCGTCACAGGCCTGCGTGGGCGAGGAGCTGGTGCATCGCTGTGGTGGGCAGGTTGGGGTTGGCGGCTGCGGTGGCCGCGACGGATTCCGAAGGGTCGGCCAGCAGGCGCGTCAGATCCTCGGCAGGGAGCCGGGGATGGGCTGCGATGGCACGGCGCACTGTGTGGTCGGGGTCGGCTGCCAGACGGCGTGCGGACTCCACCGGCAGGTCGGGGTCGCGCGGCGCCAGCTGCCGCATTCTCGGGTCTGGATCCGTGGCCAGGCGTCGAAGCACGGTCGTGGGCAGGGGGAAGGAGTCGGCCGGGCGCCATCCGGTCCGCTTGTCCGGGCGGTACGTACGGTCGATGCGCTCGGCGGTGTCGGGATCGACCTGGTCTCGGGCGTTGAGGGCCATCGTGGTGCGGACGTTGCTTTCCTCGTCGGCGAGCAGTCGGGCGACGAGCGGTGGCGGGAGACGGCCGGACGCGGCTGCCGAGGCGCGGAAGCAGGCGTAGGGCGAGTCCACGTGCGGCAGGGGGTCGGTCGTCACCCATGGCAGGTGCAGTGCTCGGAGTTCCGCGCGGGCCAGCTCGCCCGTGATTTCCCGTTCGAGCGAGTCGTCGTCCAGGTCGTGGTCGTGCGCAAGCCAGTGCAGTGGGTGCTTGTCGGACACGAGCCGTGTGTGGATCGCGGCTCGAGTCGCTTCCGGAGTGTCCTGGCGGGCGAAGATGCGGAGCGCGACGCTCGGGTTGGGGTCCTCGGCGAGCTCGTCGCGCAGTGCCGGGGGAAGGTCAGGGTGTTTCGCGAGCTCCCGGCGGACGTCGTCGTCCGGGTCGGCGGCCAGGCGGTGGGCGGTGGCAGCGTCCAGTGTGCAGTGGCGCACCGCGCCGGCGCGGGTGACCGGGTCGGCCAGCAGCTGTGGGAGGAGGTCCGGCGGCGGGACTGGGTGGGGAGTCCGGCAGAAGTAGGTCGCGCAGGCACCTGCCCGTACGGAGTCGTCGGGGTCCGTCAGCAGCAGTCGGCGCACCGGTTCCGGTGCGGTCGTCCACCACCGGGCGAGAGTTGCGCGGACGTGCGGGCTCGGGTCCGTCGCCAGCCGGGCCCGCAGATCTGCCGGCACGTGGTCGCTTTCGGCCAGGTGCTCACGGACCTGCGGGGCGGGGTCGTCGAAGAGCCGCTCGAACAGCTCTCGCGGTGCGCCGTCCGCCGCAACGACCACAGCCGTGCGGATCGCGGGATCCGGGTGCTCGGCGAGCGCCATCCGGAAGGCCTGCGGGAGGCTGTGGTTCAGGGCGAGAGAGTGGGTGAGCCAGTGGTCGTCTGTGGCGAGGATCCCGGCAATCAGGTCATCGCTCAAGTCCGGCCGCTTGGCCACCGGGCCGAGGCCCTTGCGGCAGCCCAGGAGGCGGCGCACGAGCTCGGGCGGCAAAGCGGGGTTTCTCGCCAGCCCGTCCACCACCTCGTCCAGATGCCGCGGCAGCGGTATGGCGTCCGACATGGCGAGCGGCCTGCCCTTCTGTACCGGTGACCCGATCATGCAGTCTCGCACGGGTGTGCTGGACCGGGGGATGCTTCGGGCTGCGGCGGCGTCCGAGATCGACGTGCGTGGTAGACGTCCCTGCCCTTCGAGTCGGAGGCCGCGTCGTGCCACTCCACGCAGGCCTTGTCTTGCCGAAGGCGGCTAGGCCGGCTTTCGAGCGGACATCCGCCGTGCCGAAGAACCGCAGGCAGTAGGCCCGCCGCCGCCTACGTCGTCAGCGGAGCGTCGAGCCCCGGCCCCGACAGCTGTGCGTTTCCCGCCCGGGTGAGGGGAGGCATCGACGTCCTCCCCGGTCCATGCCGCCAGGTGGTCCGGGATGTCCGCAGCCCGCAGGCGCTCGGGCACCACCCCGAGAGGGGCGCTTCTCCGGCGGCCGTGCGCGCCCAGGTGCTCGGGGGACCGCCCCGTGCCGCCCTCCGGCGCCCCGCTACGGCGTGGGCGGGACCACCTTCGCCGCACGTCGAGGACGCCAGAAGCCGGAGACACAGGGCAGAGCCCCTGCCGCTCGCCCTGAGCTGCGGCGCCGGGCCGGGTCGGCCACCGGGCGCACCCACCCCAGGCACCCCTGTGCATGAAGCGCCCGCGAGGGCTGCGCTCCGAGGTTCCGCGAAGCGGGGCCCCGGCCGCGCGATGCCCCGGGCACGCGGCTTGAACAGGCATTTCGCCGGCTGTCAAGTCCCGAACGTCCGTGACGCGACCCGGGACCTGCTGCCGGGAGGTAATGGACACAGGCCGCGGGCACACTGCCCGCCGGCCACGACTCGCACACCGGAAGGACCCCCGGCATGACCGGCACCATGAACCGACCTCTTTTCGCCTTCACCACCACGATCACCGGCCAGACGGCCGACGGCCGCTCCCCTCCCCCCTGACGCCTACCCGAGCACCCCCGACAGGGGCTGCTCGCCAAACGTATGTCTATCCACGAATTCCTCCACGCCGATGCCAGCGCCGCTCTGATCCTTGCCTGCCCTCTTGCGGCCTCCTACGTGCTGCTCGTGCTGATCGTGCTGATCAGCCCCGACAGCGGCAGGGGTAAGGCAGCCAAAGACCTCCTGAGCCTGCACCCCTTCTCCAGGAAGACCCCCGACAGCGAGGACCAGCCATGACACCGCTCACCCCACCGCAGCAACCCGCCCGTGTCCTGGCGGACCAGCACCACGGCGAGGCCGTCCTCGGCTCTCCCTGCCGCAGTGCACGGCTGCGTCCCGGCCGCGGAGGCAATGGCCGCAGTCGGGGTCGCCGGTTCCGCGGCTGGAGGCCGCACGACGGTACGCCTGGCGGATCGGCGCCGATGGTGAAGGCGGCGCGGCGGCGCCCGCTGCCCGCGTTGTCCGGGGCGAGGGCGGTCGTGGTCTCGGCTGGGGGCAGGGGCTCGCAGTCGGCGAAGGGCAGGGCCGTATCTTGAGAGCGACGCAGGTGCTGTCGGTGCGTCGCAGCCCTGCGTTGTCCTCGGGCGCCGCCCACGCCGGGCCTACCGGGTACCCGTCGGATGAAGGGGAGTTGGCCAGTGATCAGCCTTGCCGCAGTGGGAGGAGTGGCCCTGGTCGAATTGGGCATGGCTCTGACTCCGGGACCGAACATGATCCATCTCGCCTCTCGGGCGATTGCCCAGGGCCGCAGGGCGGGCCTGGTGAGCCTGAGCGGGACCGCCGTGGGTTTCCTGTGCTATCTGGTGGCCGCCGCCGCCGGCCTGTCCGCGTTGTTCGCCGCCGTACCGCTGGCGTTCACGGTGGTCAAGCTTGCCGGAGCCGCCTACCTGGCCTACCTGGCGTGGGACATGCTCAAGCCCGGTGGCCGCTCACCCTTCGCTCCGGCTCGGGACCTGCCCCCCGTCTCCGATGCGCGCCTGTTCTCGATGGGACTCCTGACCAATCTGCTCAACCCCAAGATCGCTCTCATGTACGCCGCTCTTCTGCCGCAGTTCATGGATCCGCAGGCGGGTCCGGCCTGGGCGCAGCTGCTGCAGCTCGGTGGCGTGCAGATCTTCGTGGGGCTCTCCGTGAACGCGCTGATCATGCTGGGCGCGGCAAGGATGTCCGGTTTTCTGGCATCCCGGCCCCGGGTGATGACCGCTCAGCGGTTCGCGGCAGGCGGTTTGCTCGGCTTCTTCGCCCTGCGCACGGCCCTGTCCCGCACGCCTGCCTCGGCCTGAGCCGTGCGGGTGCGCCGGCGTGCCGAGTGCGCGGAGTCGTCCCGCTCTCGGGGAGGGTGGGAGTAGAGGAGGACGCACGGCCGGGCCCCGACCCGGGGGAAGGGGTCGGGGCCCGGGCGGAGTTGCCGGTCAGTGGCGGAAGGTGTCCTTGACGTCTTCCTTGGCGTGGCGGGCGTTGCCCTTCACCTGGTCGGCCTGGCCCTCGGCGGTCATGCGCTCGTTGCCGACGGCCCGACCCACGGCCTCCTTGGCCTTGCCCTTGGCCTGCTCGGCGTGCGCCTTGCCCTTCTCCGTGCCCGACATCGGGGACCTCCTCGTTGCTGTACCGGATTGGTCGTGACCGCTCTCCTGCTCCCGATCGCCCGCCGCAAACCCCCTCGTCCGGCAGGCGATCGGAGGCTTCACCCGGGTGGGTCAGCGGATGCCGAGGGCGACGATCTGGGTGATCGCCTCCTCGGCGAAGTTGTCGTCGCTGACGAGGATCAGCAGCCGCTCGCCGGAGGGCAGGTCCGGGCCCCACGTCATGCCCTCGGTGTTGTCGACGGCGGAGAGGCCCAGGGTGTCGAAGTCCGCGACGAGCTCCTTGCGCATCGGCACGATGGTCTGCCCGGCCAGCGACTCCGTCGCCCGGACGTCGGTCGCCCCGCGCGTGGTGGCGTCGAAGAGGCGGATCTTGTAGCCGGCGCCGGCGACCCAGGTGCGTTCGAGCACGAGGTAGCGGTGGGGCTGGTCGGGGAAGGCGAGGATGGACGGGACTCCGGTGTCCGGGCCCCACGGGCTGTCGGGGTCGTTCTCGGCGAAGATCTTCTCCAGCGGGTACGCGAACTGCCCGAGCACGCGGCCGTTGCGGTCCTGCTGCGTGACGCGGACCAGCGCGCCGTTGTTCACGTCCGGCTCCGGGCCGTCCTGGAGGAGCGGGCCTTCGACCGCGCTGGTCACGACCTTGCCCTTGGAACCGAAGGTGAACGCCTCGATCGCCTGGTTCCGGCGCGGGCCGCGCTCCTCCATCGTGACCTCGTAGTTCGCCGGCAGCCGCAACCGGCCGAAGTGGTCACCGACGGGGGAGGCGTACTGGATGGACGGCTGGACCACCGGCGGGCCCGCCACCTTGGGCCGGTCGCCCTCCTGGGCCCACCAGTAGTCGCAGCTGCGCGGGTCGACCCGGATCTCCTCCGGGTCGACGGCCTTGCCGTCGCCGGCGGTCGGGGACGGGTAGACCGCGCCGTCGGGCTGGAGGAAGGGGTGGGTGCCGGTGAAGTCGACCGCGTGCACCCCGCCGGCGTCCACGTTCAGTTTCGCCGTGTAGAAACGGGCGGGCTGGAGGTACGAGCGGTCGTCGCTGATGAACACGTACTCGCCGGTGCACGGGTTGCGGTCGATGCCGGAGAGGCCGCCGACCGTGGTGTCCTGGAATACGAGCTTGTGCGGGACGGTCTTCTCACCGAGCAGGCGGGCCTGTACAGCGCGGCCCAACTGCTGCCCCGGGGCGTCGGGTTGGGCGGCGGCGGCCACGGCGGGGGCCAGGGTCGAGGTCAGCAGCAGGGCGGCGGCGCACGCACGGCGCATCAGAGAGGAACTCACCCGATGATCATGGCCTGGACCGAGCCGCGGCACAGTCGCCCAATCGGGTAGGAGCGGTGCGGGTGCGACCGTCCGGGGTCCGGTGCGAGGCAGAGGCGTCGCCCTCGGCTCTGCGCCCGTTCACAGCCTGCGGATGCGAAGCCGGAGCGGGCCCCAACAGGTCGGTGGCGTGCTCCCCGGCCGTCTTGCCGTCCGGGACGCTCACCGCGAGCGTGCACCCACTGCCGGCCTACACGAAACGAGACGGTCCGTATTGCGTAACCGGAGGAATGCCTTAGGCTCGCGACGATTCGATACGAACCGTTTCGTCTAGTGAGGGGCATCGTGACGCACCCGCGAGTCTGGCTCATCACCGGCGCGTCCCGCGGCCTGGGCAGGGCTTTCGCCGAGGCCGCCTTGGCGGCCGGCGACCGCGTCGTGGCTGCCGCCCGCAACGTCGAGCCCTTGGGCGAACTGGCCGAGAAGTACCTCGGCCACCTCGTACCGCTGGCGCTGGACGTCACCGACCGCCGGGCCGTGTTCGATGCCGTGGAACGGGGGGCAGCCGCATTCGGCAGGCTGGACGTCGTCGTCAACAACGCCGGCGGCATGCTCTACGGAATGGTGGAGGAAGCCACGGAGGAGCAGATCCGGGCGCACATGGATGTGAACTTCTTCGGTGCCGTGTGGGTGGCCCAGGCGGTCCTTCCGCACCTGCGCGCCCAAGGCGGAGGACGGCTTCTCCAGGTCACCTCGATGGGCAGCGGCGGCGGCATGGCCACCGTCGGCTTCTACGGGGCGGGCAAGGCCGCACTGGACTCGGTCAGCGAGGCGCTGGCGAGGGAGGTCGAAGGGTTCGGCATCAAGGTCACCATCGTGCAGATGGGCGGCTACAACACCGGCCTGTTCACCACGGGCACCACGGCCACCCAGCCCTTGGCGCCGTACCAGTCCCTGCGCACCGAAATGGAAGCGATGTGGGGCGACGCCGTCGCCCCGGAGGCGGACACGGCTGCCCCGGTCATCATGGAGCTGGCCGCGCTGCCGGATCCGCCGCGACGGCTGATCGTCGGCAGCGAATCCTTCGACCACGTCATGGAAATGGGCCGGGCCCGAGCGGATCTGTACCGCTCCTGGGAGCACCTGAGCCGTATCGCCCCCGGCTGACCGGTCCGCCCCCGTCACGGCGCAGCCGCTCGAACCTGATGGGGCGAGGACGCGGCCGGGCCCCGACCCGGGGGGAAGGGGTCGGGGCCCGGGCGGAGTTGCCGGTCAGTGGCGGAACGTGTCCTTGACGTCTTCCTTGGCGTGGCGGGCGTTGCCCTTCGCCTGGTCGGCCTGGCCCTCGGCGGTCATGCGCTCGTTGCCGACGGCCCGGCCCACGGCCTCCTTGACCTTGCCCTTGGCCTGCTCGGCGTGCGCCTTGCCCTTCTCCGTGCCCGACATCGGGGACCTCCTCGTTGCTGTACCGGATTGGTCGTGACCGCTCTCCTGCTCCCGATCGCCCGCCGCAAACCCGCCGGGACGGTCCGGGCAGGCCGAGTCCGCCGGTACCTGCCCTCCCCGGGGCACGGGGCTGCCCCCTTCAGGAGAAGGGGGCAGCGCACGTCAGGAGAAGATCGCGTGCACCTGATCGACCGCTTCGGGCCCGTAGCCGACCGTGCCGACGGGAACCGCGCCGTCGATCGCCTCGATGACACGGCCGGCCCACACCGGACCGAAACCGCCGCACAGTTCGATCAGCTGCACCCCCTCCCCCACCAGGCGGCGCGCGACCTCGATGCCCTCCTCGGGCGTCTCCACCCCGACGAAGACACTGCGGCACTTGCCCGTGTCCACGACCTTGACATCGCCGCCCGCCGTGCTGCCGTCCGCCGTGTAGACGAAACCCCAGTGCGTGAGCGCCATGCGTCTCGACCTCCTGTGATCGTCAGAGCCACCAGCCAAGCAGAGCCACGCCCGGCATGGCCCGGACCGGCGATATCCGCGAGTGATCTTCGCCGCACTCCGGATGCCGGGAGGACACGGGTTGCGACCGGACTCCTGCCTCCGCATCCGTCCCCTCGGCCGGCTGCCGGCGGTCCGCCGATCGCGGTGCCCGAGGGCACCGGCAGCACGCAGGCCCTGGTGTTACCTGAGCATGCGGGCCGCCTCCACCTGGTGGAGGTGGATCACGACGTCGTGCGCCTCCGCGAGACGGATCTGCGGGGCGTCCGCGATTCCGGGGTAGGTCGCGCCGATGTTCTTGACGGTGTGCGGCGCGGCGAGCCAGGTGCGGGCCGCGGTCGGGGCGTTGCGCAGGTCCACCACGAAGTCGCGGAACCGTACCCGGTCGAGGGTGTGCTCGGCGGTGCCGGGTGCGGCCGGGCCGACGGTGAAGCGGCGGGCGGCGCCGTCCGGGTCGAAGGCGTTGAACGAGCCCCGGTCGAAGGTGAGGCCGACGCTCAGGTAGCCGTCGCCCAGCTGCTCGCGGAGGAATTCGCCCTGGACCTTCGGGTAGGGCCCGGGGACGTAGCTCCTGAGGGCGATGTGGCCGTTGTGTGCGGCGAGGGCGGTCTTGAGGCCGGTCCGCTGCTGCCACCAGGCGACGTTCTCCGCCATGGTGCGGTCGCGGTAGAGCATGGCGTCGCCGATCTGCCGGGGGTCGTCCCAATCGAAGGCGTGCAGGGTGGTCATCTGGTGGATCGCTGTGGCGTGCTGGACGGCCCAGGCGTGCGCGTCGGCGTCGGCGCCCGTGCCGGGCCGCTGCTTGAGCAGGTCCACCGCCCGGCCGGTCCGCTCGGCGAGCTCCTTGCGTTCGGTGATCGGCTTCGACAGGTAGGCGTTGACGTACGTCGTGGCGTCGGTGGTCGGACGCAGGCCCCGGTACAGCTCGGTGAGGCGCGGGGCGAGGTCGGGACGGGCCTCGGCCGCATAGGCGCCCACCTTGTCGTACAGCTCGGCACCGGCGAAACCGGCGTCGTCGCCGACGAAGCGGACCGGGTCCTTCGGGTGCTTGACGTTGTACGCGCGCATCCACTGGAGCAGGTCACGGTATTCGGCGTTGTTCCACCAGTGGTAGGTGCCCTGGAACTCCTCGTCCATGATCTGCTTCAGGTCGCCCTCGCCGCGCAGGAGGTAGGCGTCGAGCCGCAGTCCCGTGCTCCACGGGGCTTCGAGGGCGAAGGCCCGGAAGCCCTTCTCCTCGACCAGGTACCGGAAGACCCGGTGCTTCACGGTGAAGAACTCGTGCGAGTTGTGGGTGGCCTCGCCGAGGCCCACCACCCGGGCGTCGCCGACCATCCGGCCGAACGGGCGCAGGTCGGCCAGGCCGCCGCGGGGCTCGGTGGTGTGCAGCGGGTGGGCCACCCGGCCGAGGGCCGCCTCGGGGGAGCGGAACGCGGCGGCCGCGGCCTCCTCCGGGGCGGCGGGCGCGGAAGCGCCGGCGGAGGCCGACGCGGCGGGCGGGACGGGCGGGACGGCCGCGGAGGCGGCCGGGGCGACGGCCAGGGCGGCGCCGAGCGGGACGAGGAGGGCGGCGAGCAGGGCCTTGTGCGTGTTCATGGGCCCCACCTTCGCCGTGCGGGGGCGCGCCGGACCATCCGCTGCGCCCCCCGACCGGGCCGGGGGTTTGCCTCATCGGCCGCTGGGAGGAGGACCGGGAGCCTGGTCCCGGGCGGGAACGGGCGTCACGTGGGTTGCGCGGTCCGGGTTCCGGAGGGTATCGGCGCCTCCTTCCGGGAGCGGCGCTCGTGCTCTCCGTTCCGCTTTCAGGCTCGGGCGGGTGGACCGTTGTCGAGCGCGGGTTCCCGGACGTAGCGTCAGGCTCATGCGCCTCGTCAAGTACACCCATTCCTGTGTCCGGTTGGAGAGTGAGGGCCACGGCGTCCTGGTCATCGATCCGGGCGTCTGGAGCGAGCCCGACGCGCTGCGCGGTGCGGACGCGGTCGTGGTGACCCATGAACACGCCGACCACGTCGACGTGCTGCGGCTGGCCGGGCTGGGCGTGCCCGTGTACGCCCCCGAGGGGGTGGTCCTGCCCGGGCTCGACACCGTCGGGGTGAGCGCCGGGCAGGAGTTCACCGCCGCCGGCTACCGGATCACGGCGCACGGGGGCAGGCACGCGACGATCTACGGAGACCTGCCGGACTGCACGAACCTCGGCTATGTGGTCGAGGACCGCCTCTACCACCCCGGGGACTCCCTGCACGTGCCCGCGGTCCCGGTGGAGACCCTGCTGGTGCCGTTGCACGCCCCCTGGATGCGGGTGGGCGATGCCATCGAGTTCGTGCGCGGGGTGGGGCCGGAGCGTGCGGTCGGCATCCACGACGCACAGATCAACGAGCGCGGCCTGGCGAGCGTGAACGGCTGGCTGGAGGCGGAGGCCCGGACCGCGTACCGCTGGCTGTCGCCGGGCTCCCGGCTGTAGCCGTCGGGTGTCCCGGCGCGGACGGGGCCGCAGGCCGGTGGGTCTGCGGCCCCGTCGGGTGCCGGGTCAGGAAGGGTCGCCGTACTGGAGGCCGCGGCCGTTGGTGCCGACGTACACGCGGCCGAAGGCGTCGGGGTCGCCGGTGATGACGCCGGTGCCGCCGATGCCGCCCCACTGGTGGGCGTCGTCGTTGACGCGCAGCCAGGTGGCGCCCTTGTCGGTGGAGCGGAAGACGCCGGTGGTGTCCTTGACGGTGCCGATCAGGTACAGGGCCTGGTAGGAGGCGCCCGGTGCGGCCTTGCCGAAGCCGATGGCGGAGGCCGACTTCACCGGGGCGACCCGGGTGAAGGTGCGGCCGCCGTCGGTGGAGTGGAGCAGGCCGTGGGAGCCGCCGGCGATCCACAGGTCGCCTGCGGCTCCGGGGAGCGCCTTGAGCCGGCCGCCGGCCGGCAGGTCGGCCGCGCGGGCGGTGAAGGTCGCTCCGCCGTCGGTGCTGGCGTACAGCGTGCCGCCGGCGAGGGAGTAGAACGTCCCGGCCGAGGAGCGGTCGGCGACGACGGCGGCATCCGTGCCCAGGCCGCTGACCTTCGACCAGCTCGCTCCCCTGTCGGTCGAGCGGTACGGGGCCTGGCCGGCCTGTGTCCAGACGATGGCCGAGCCGTCGGCGGAGAGCGCCACCCGGCCGCTGTCGGCGCCGGCAACCGGTTCGGAGGCGAAGCCGTTCCAGCTGCGGCCGCCGTCGGTGGAGTAGGCGCCGTCCTGCGCGCCGCCCCGGCCGACGCGGACCATCATCGAGGGGTTGGACTGGGCGAAGTCGATGGATGTGCTGTTCGTCATCATCGGGTTCTTCAGCCGCCCGGCGGGCACCTCGGTCAGGGAGTCGTGGCGGAACCCGCCCAGGTCTCCCATGGCGGTGATGACGTGGGCGCCGCCGGGCGGGGCGATCGCGTCCAGCAGGGCGGTCTCCTCCAGTCCGCGGGCGCCCACGCTCCAGTGGCTGGTGCCGCCGCTGTCGGTGGCGTGGGCGTCCTTGCTGCGCAGGATGCCGCTGCCGGTGCCGTACAGGACGTGCCCGGAGTCGAAGGGATCGATGGCCAGGGCGGTCATCCAGTGCCCGGTGCCGGTGCCCACGTACGGGGCGGCGGAGGCGTCCCGTACCGACTTGTCGGCCAGGGCCTTCCAGGTCGTGCCGCCGTCGGTGGTCCGGTAGACCTCGTCCTCCGGCCACCAGCGGCCGAGGGTGGTGACCATCACCGTGGAGGGCTTGCGCGGGTCGACGGCCAGACCGGAGAACCCGTAGTCGCCCTGGGAGGGGGAAACGTTCCGCCACGTGCCGCCGGCCGGCGTGTGCTTCCACACCGAGCCGCCCGTCACGCCGTTGGGGCCGAGGGCGTTGGTGTACGTCAGGTACAGCGAGCCGTCGCCGGAGAGCACGCCGTGCTGGGGCAGCTGTCCGGTGGGCTGCCCGGGGACGGCCTGCCAGGTGCTGCCGCCGTCGGTGGAGCGGTAGAGGGAGGTGGTCCTGTCGGCGACGCCGACGTACACCGTCTTGCTGCCGGCCGGGCCGTACGTCACGAAGGAGATGCCCGCGCCGCTGCCCGCCCCGTCCTTGACGGGGAACGAGGGGACCTGGCTCCAGGTCGCCCCGTGGTCGGTGCTGCGCCACAGGCCGTTCTTGCGCGTGCCCAGCAGGAGGGTGCCGTTGGCCGCGGGGTCGACCGCCAGCCGTTCGCCCGCCCCGCGGCCGTCCTCGTTGCCGCCCAGTTTGAAGGGCAGGTCGGTGCGCTGGAAGGTGCGGCCGCGGTCCCTGGAGCGGAGGATTGCGCCGTTGCCCGCCCAGTTGTTGGTGTAGGTGCCGGTGGCCAGGTAGAGCCTGCCGGGGTCGACGGGGTCGGTGGCCAGGGCGTCGATGCCCAGCAGGTTCCAGTCCTTCTCGCCGATCCAGTCGGTCAGCGGGATCCACTGTTCGGCCGCGGTGTCCCAGCGGTAGGCGCCGCCCATGTCGGTGCGCGCGTACAGCAGGCCCTTCTCCTTGGGGTTGAACACCAGTCCGGTGACGTAGCCGCCGCCGACCACCTGGGCGTTCCGCCACCGGTACGGTCCGGATCCGGGCGCCTTGGGCCCGGCCGTCCTGACCAGCTTCCACTGCTGGTTGGTACCGCCGTGGCCGCGGTACTGGATGACTGCCGCGCCGTCGGCCGTGGACCCGCCGGAGACGTCCAGGACCTGGCCGCTCCTGCGGGAGGTGAGGACGACGGCGTCCGACCCGCTCACGGGGTCGATCCGCCATTCCTGCGAGGCGGAGGAGCTGTCGGTCTGCTGCTCGGCGGCGGCCGCCTGGGCGGTCGAGTCGCCGGTGATGCCCAGCACCTTGCCGCTGTTGCGGTTGACCAGCTCGTGGTAGCCGTCCCCGGTGGGGCGCAGCTGCCACTGCTGGTTGGCGGTGTTCTGGTCCGTCCACTGCTGGATGCGGGTGCCGTCGGCGGTGGAGAAGGCGTTGACGTCCAGCGCTTTGCCGCTGCGTACGGAGACCAGCCGGTAGGAGGCGCTGCCGTCGACGGTCGCGGCCTGCGAGTCGTCCTGTACGTACAGGAGGTAGGGCACGAGGACGGCGGGAACACCGAGCAGCAGGCCGGTCCCGGTCCAGCGGCGGCGGTGGCGTCCGCGGCGCCCGCCGTGCGGGGGGTTCTTCATGGGGGTTGTTCTCCTTGCGTGGTGCGGTGGATCGGGGCGGGTCAGCGCTGCAGGGTGAGGAGACCGGGCCGGTACGGCAGCCGGTCGTAGGGGCCGCCTGCCGCGGGGGCCTTGCCCTGGTAGAGGAACCGCAGGTTGCAGGGGTCGACGGTCATGGTCTGGTCCGGGTTGTCGCGGACCAGGTCGCCGTGGCTGATGTCGTCGGTCCAGGTGGCGCCGCTGTTCGCCTTGCCGGCGAAGGGGTTCTTCTCGTCGGCGGCCTGGGGGGTCCACGGGCCGTTCGGGCTTGGCGCCGTGAACGAGCGGAAGTAGCGGGCCTGGTTCGCGCCCCTCGCTTCGACGATCATGAGGTACTGGTTCTGCCCCTGGACCTTGTAGACCTGCGGCGCCTCGAACAGGTTGTCGGCCGTGTCGCTCATGACGGTCGTGTACGAGGAGCCGAAGTTGCCGGGGAAGTTCCCGATCGGCATGCTCGCCCGGTAGATCTTGCCGTTGTCACCGGCGAAGAACAGGTACATGTTCCGGTCGTCGGCGATCAGGGTCTGGTCGATCGGGCCGGTGGGCGATTCGGAGCGGGGGATGCTGCCGGTGAACAGCGGCTGCGGCGCGGACCAGCCGTCGGGGTTGGCCGGGTCGCTCGACGTGCGGTAGATGAAGGGCCACGGGCCCCACTGGTACGCCAGCACCCAGATCTTCTTGGGCGCGAAGTAGAACAGCGTGGGGGCCACCGCGGCCTGGCTCATGCCGGTCTGGCGGGCCGACGCCATGTCCGACCAGTTCGTGAACGGCCCGGACATCATGGAGCCGTACGAGGATCCCGAGAAGTTCGACCCGTAGACCAGGTGCTTGCCGTTGTGCGTCACGTGGGTGAAGTCCTTCAGCGAGGCCCACCCGTTCGCCGGCTGCGCCAGCGCGCCCGTCGACGTCCACCGGTACCGCGACGGGAGGGCACAGGTGCCCGTCGGGGCGGGCATTGCCGTGGCCGGCGTCCCGGACGGGCCGGTCCACTTCTGGTTGCCGCCGGACCAGCAGGAGTGCAGCTGGATCCCGGTGCGGTTGGCGGTGGCCGCGCCGATGGCGTCGAGGCACAGCCCGGAGTGGACCCCGGAGATCGTGCCGTCGGCGTTGACGTTCCACTGCTGGCCGGTGCTGCCGTTGCAGTCCTCGATGACCACCGCGGTGCCGTTGGCCGTGCCGTTGCCCTTGGCGGCAAGGCACTTGTCGCCGTAGACGGTCAGCTGCTTGCCGGAGGTGTGGGTCCAGCGCTGGTTGGGCCGTCCGTGGCAGTCCCACAGCTGCGCCTGGGTTCCGTTGGCCCTGGTGGAGCCCTTGATGTCGATGCAGCGGCCGGAGGCGGCGCCCTTGATCGTTCCGGTGCCGGAGCTGGTGCCGGTGGCTGCCTTGAAGGCGTTCACGACGGCGGTGTAGGCGGCCTTGGGGTTGCCGTTTCCGTCGAACAGCAGGGCGTTCTCGCCCTTGCGCCAGGAGTCGCTGTCGCGGATGCCCCAGACCGTGATGCCGGTGCACCGGGCGACCGACAGGCAGGCCTTCACCGTGTCGGCGTAGTGGGTCGGCGACGCCTGGGCGATGTCCAGCTCGGTGATCTGGACGTCGACGCCCAGGGCGGCGAAGTTGGCCAGGGTGGTCCGGAAGCTCGCCGGGGGGCCGCCGGTGCCGAAGTGGCTCTGGAACCCGACGCAGTCGATCGGCACGCCACGGGACGTGAAGTCCTTGACCATGCTGTAGACGCCCTGGGTCTTGGCGTCCGACCAGTTCTCGATGTTGTAGTCGTTGTAGCAGAGCTTGGCGGAGGGGTCGGCCGCCCGGGCGGTGCGGAACGCCTCCTCGATGAAGCCGTTGCCCAGCACGTTCTGGAAGACCGAGCTGCGGTGCTGGGTGGAGCCGTCGGCGAACGCCTCGTTGACCACGTCCCAGGAGTGGATCCGGCCCTTGTAGCGGGTCATGAGGGTGGTGATGTGGTTGTTCATCACGCCGCGCAGCGTGTTCGCGTCGCGGATGGAGTCGACCCAGGACGGGAGCTGCGAGTGCCAGACCGCGGTGTGGCCGCGCAGGCGCTGGCCGTGCGCCGCGGCACGGTCGACGATCTGGTCGGCCGGGCCGAAGGTGAACCTGCCGCGGGACGGTTCGACGGCGTCCCACTTCATCTCGTTCTCCGGGGTGACCATGTTGAACTCCCGGTCCAGGATGGCGGCGTACTTCGCGTCGCCGAGCCTGCCGGCGGCCACCGCGGTACCGAAGTACCTGCCGGAGGGCGCCGCCTGCGTGCCGAGGGGTGTCGCGGCTCCGGCGGAACTGGGCAGGAGCGTCACGGCACCCCCGACCAGCGCCGCGGCCGCCAGTCCGACGACCAGTGTCCGGCGGCGCCGGCCGCGCCGGTGCAGGCCCTTCATGCCGCTCCTCCGTTGTTGCGGGGCGCCTCGGAGAGGGGCCGCTCCTGCGTACGGGGCGTGCGGCGTTCACGGGTATCTCGCGTCATGGTGCGCTTTCTTCCGGGGATGTGCCGATGGGTGGGGGGCCTCCGGCGCCGGCTCGCATGGTGAGCGGCGGGAAGAACCCCACGAAGTGGAGGCTTGCGAACGCGTGGCCGCGTAACGGAAAAGCCGCGTCACCCCGGTGATCGCCCCGTGATCCATCTCGCAGGAGAAAAGTGTTACGCCGAGCCCCGCGGTCCGGTCGTGCGTCGACGCGGGCCGGTCGGCCCGGAGGGGGAGTGCGCAGTGCCGGAGCCGGGGGCGGGCCCGCCGGCCGTCGCTGCGCGGCACCGTCCGCGGTGGTCGGCGGGCGGTGCCCGGCGATCGGTGGTCAGCGAACGGTGGTCAGGGCCGGGCCTTGCGGACGACGAAGGAGGCCTGGCCGGCGAAGGCCCGGGTGCCGTCGGAGCCGTCGAGCCAGATGCCGCCGTCGCGGTGGCGGACGACCGATCCCGGGTAGTTGTGGGAGTACAGGGTCACCGACCCCGCGACCGCTCCGGGGCGGGGGCAGAAGGTCGCGTCCTTCCGGAAGAGTTCGCTGCCGTCGTCGGTGCTCAGCCGCAGCCGCAGGTAGTGGTGCCGCAGGTAACGGCCGTCGGCCGCGCGGAAGGTGACGCACCGCCCGTCGGCCAGCCCCCGGACCACCGTGAACGTGACGCGCTGCCGTGCCTGCGTGCTGCCGGAGTCGGCGGCCCGGCCGAGCGTCGCGAAGTCGCCGGCGTACGTCAGGTAGAGGTCGGGCTGGTCGACGGACTCCAGTGTGTGCGCGCCCAGCGGAACCGTGCCCGCGGGGACGGCGGACGGACTCGCCGGTGGCGGTGCGGCCGGCGTGGGGGTGCCCGACGGGACCGGCGCGGGAGCGGCGGCCGTGGGCGCGACGGTGGGGGCGGCGGTGACGCCGGGCGCCCGGGGCGTCGGCTCCGGCCAGGCTGCGTACGTCGCGGCTCCGGTGATGAGCACCGCACCGGCGGCGATGCTTGCCAGCGGGTGAGCGGTCACCGCGTGGAGTTTGCCGGTCGCCGCGCCGTGCAGACCGCCTGCCTTCACCGCCGCGCCGGCCGCGACCGGCGCCATGGCAGGCGCGGCGGCGCCCGCGGCCGAACCCGACAGCAGGCCCTTGGCGGTCAGCGTGGCGAGGAGTCCGGCGGGGACGGCCAGCGGCGCGAGGCCGAGCAGCAGCTGCTCGGCAGGGACCCGGTTCGCCGTCGTCGCCGTGCAGACCGGGCAGTCGCGGGTGTGCCGCGCGATCCGCTTCCGCCACACCGAGGTACGCAGGCCGTCCCAGCCGGCGACGGTCTCGCCCAGCTGCGGGCATCGCGGGTGGGCCTCCAGGGCGGCGACGATCGTCCGGCTCAGGTCCAGCTGCTCGCGCATGCGCTGCAGGCGCACTCCGGCGTGGGCGGCGGTGAGGCCCGTCGCGGCCGCGATGTCCTCCCGGGTCAGCAGCCCGGCGTGCTCCTGCCACCAGAGGGACAGCAGGGCGCGGTGGTCCGGGTCGAGCCACCGGCCGGCTTCGGCGATCCGACGGCGCTCGTCCGACACACGGAGGCGCAGGATCGTCGCGTCCTCGGGTTCGAAGCCGGCATCCGGCAGGTCGAGCGCCTCGTCGATGACGGCGGTCCGGTTGGCGACCGCGCGCTGCCGCTGCCAGTGGGTCTGTATCTGGCGGAGCGTGATCGACACCAGCCAGGAGCGGAAGCTGTCGGGAGCGCGCAGGGCAGGAAGGTCGCGCACCACGCGCAACAGCGTCTCCTGGACGACGTCGTCGACGTCGGCATGTGCGCTCAGCGCCCGCCGGACGATGTTGTAGACCAGCGGCAGGTAGGCGGCGATCAGCTCTTCGCGCGCCCGGTCGTCCCCGGCCTGAGCCGCGACGACCAGGCCCGCGTGGTCCGCGTCCATGAGCCCCATTCCCACCCTTCCGGTTGACGGCGTCAGACCCTAGCGTCCGCAAAGGTGTGCGACCAAAGCGCGTGCTTAGGGTCGTGGACCAGGGCCCTTGGCCGCCTTCGGGGCCGGTGTGGCATTCGCCCGCGGGACGGGAGCGCTCGGGGCGAGGCGGGGGACCGGCCGGCGGGTTCCCCGCCGCCGGGCCGGCGCGGCCGTGGGGCGGGCCCGGACCGCGCCGGCGGGGAGGGGTCAGCCGCCGACGGGCCGGAAGATGCCGCCGGGGATGGTCACCGGGCGGTCGATCCGCTTGAAGCGGTACTCCATGGCCACGTCGTCGATCAGGAACGGCATGCGGTTCGCGGCGTCCTCGATCACCGTGAAGCTGATGTTCACCTTCTGCGGGGCGGACCGGTAGAAGGCGTCGGGGAGGGTGACCGTCACCTGCTCGTAGGAGCCGTTGGTCCCGCCCTTGTTCATGCGGTCGTGCAGCTCGTAGGGCGTTCCGTCCTCCGCGGTGGCCTCCACGACCAGCTGGCGGAAGCCGAAGCCGCTCGCCCCGCTGTGGACCACGTCGCTGCGCACCCAGAACGACAGGACCGGTACCCGGGACGCCGGTACGGTGACCTGCTGCGAGATGCGGCTCATGCCGGTCAGGCCCTGGCCGCCCAGCTCGGCCTTGCCGGTGCCCGTGCGTGCCGGCCACGCCGAGGAGTTGTTGACGGGATGCCCGGCGAACGGGGTCACCTTCTCGTGCCAGGACGCGTTGCCGCTCTCGAAGCCCGGGTTCGCCACATCGGACGGGCCCGCGCTCGCGTTCGGTGCGGCCATGAACATGCCCGTGGCCGCGACGGCGGTGGCGGCGGCAAGCATGCTCGCTCTCCGCGCTCTCTTTCTCATGGGTCTCCTGGCTGTTTCTCGGTTTCGAACGGGGACGTGCCGCAACAGCCGGGCGGCCGGCCCCTCCCCCGCCCCCGGCGGAATGCCGGGGGTCTGCGGTGGGCCCTGCCCGAGGAGCACGGTGGTCAGCCGTCTCGACCGCGGCGCACACTGTAGCGCGCCGGTATGACAACCACTCAGCCCCGGAGGGCGCCACGGCGGACGGACGGTTTCGAGCCGCGGCGCGGCCGACGGCGCGTGCACGTACGGCGACGTACGCCTTCGCACCGTGACGAGTGAACCCGTGTGCGGGGGGCAGGTGCCGGTGGTCCGGGCCGTCGCCGCGGCGGAGGGAGATGACCATGAGTCCGGCCGTTCCCCGGGATCCCGAGGCCCTCAAGCAGCTCATCACCCGCGAGGTGGCCCTGCTGCGCGCAGCCGCCGGCCGTTCGGCGGGGGTGCGGCCGAGCCCCGCCACCCCGGCCGAGATCGCGGAGTCCGAAGCGCTGTCCGCCTGCTCCTGCGGGGCCGTCTCCCGCCACGGCCACTCGTGCGCGGAGGGCGGCGGGGACCACGACCCGTGGGCCTGCGTCTGCGCGGCCCTCCCCGCCATTCCGGCCTCCGCGGCGCTGCTGGCGCCCGTCGCGGACGGCGACGGGAAGACCGAGGACTTCGTCATCCGGGCCGGGAACCACATCCGGTCCGTCGAATGGCTCGACTCCCCCGACCGGCAGGTCGGCAAGCGGCTCCGGGAGGTGCGGCCCGGGGTGGACGGCAGCGGGCTCCTGGACTCCCTCAAGGAGGTCCTGCACACCGGCCGCGCGCTGCGGAACTTCCCGGTGGACTACACCGAGCGGCGGCCTGACGGCCTGCACCGCACCAAGCTCCTGTACGACGCCGCGTCCTGCTCCGGACAGGTGCTCGCCACCTGGCGCCCGGCCCACAACCCGGCCGAGCTGATGTCGCTGGAGGCCCAGTACATCGCCTCCATGGGGTGGGCCCACTTCGACCTCCTTTCCGGCGAGACCACCTGGTCCGAGGGGCTCGGCACGATCTTCAGGACCGCTCCGGGCCGGCCCATGGGCCTGCTGGACCTGTGCGACGCGGTGCTGCTGGAGGACGTGCCGCGCTGGGCGCGGCTGCTGCGCGCGCTGTTCGACGGGGAGGAGCCCCCGGGCTCCGACATCCGGTTCACCGTGTACGGCGATGTCCGGACGCTCCACGTCATCGGCCGGCCGGTCATCTCGACGGACGGCCTGGCGTGGGCCCTGCACCTCATCGCACGCGACCTCACGCCCGTCATCCGCAGCAGGCAGCGGCTCGCGGCCACCCGTCGGCAGACCGAGTGGTTCCGCGAGGAGGCGGCGGCAGAACACCGGGTCGCGGCCGCGCTGCGCGAGGCGCTGCTCCCGACGCACTCCTCGGAGATCGCCCGGCTCGGGTACGCCGTGGCGGCCGCGTACCTGCCGGTCGAGGAGGACGCCGCGGTCGGCGGCGACTGGTACAAGTGCCGGGCGCTGCCCGACGGGCGCATCCTCCTGGCCATCGGGGACGCCTGCGGCCACGGGCTCGACGCGGTCGCGCGCATGGCGCAGCAGCGGCACGCCCTGGCGGGCCTGGCGCACACGCCGGGCAGTGACGCCGGGCAGCTGACCACCTGGCTCAACGAACTCGTGTGCGCGGACACCTCGGCGGAGACCGCCACCGCGGTCATCGGGCACCTCGGCGACGACCGCCGCCTGGTGTGGGCCTGCGCCGGGCACCCGCCGCCGCTCCTGCTGCACGACGGTACGGCCGCCGCGCTGGACACCCGGCACCGGGGGCCGCTCCTGGGGCTGCTCCCGGGCGAGGCGTACGCGACGGCCTCCCTGCCGCTGGAACCGGGCGACCTGCTGCTGCTCTACACCGACGGGCTGGTCGAGCGGCGCGGTGAGGACATCGAGGCCGGTGTGAACTCGCTGCTCGACCACCTCGCCGACTGCGCCGGGGGCGACGCCCGCCAGACCCTCGACGCGGTGGTCGCCCGGTACGCCGAGGACCGGCTGGAGGACGACACCTGCCTGGTGGTGGTCGAAGCCCTCTGACGCCGTGGCGCCGCGTGACGCGGATCGTGCCGCCGTCACGGCGCAGCAAGGGAAACCGGCCGTCTTTTCGGGAGGGCGGGGCCGGTGGGGGGCCGGGCGGCGCGCGGGGAGCGTGCGGGTTCACGCCGCCCGGGCCCGCGTGTGCCCGAGCCGGGTGGAATGTGATCATCCGTTCTATAGCATGGTGGGCCCGTGGCGATGCCCGGCCCCTGCCCGCGGGAGCGCGGCAGGGCGTTCCGTGCAGGAGCAGGGCCGAGCCGTGGCGCGCCCCTCCCCCGCCGCGGCGACGCACCCGGTCCGACCAGCCGGGTGGCGTCTGCTCGACCACGGACGTACGACCAGGGGAAACGGTCCTGCTGGTCGGTGGTGTACAGGGGGCGATGCCCGTGCCGGAAGCCGCGCACGGTGAGGACGACGAGGTACTGGGGTTCCGGATTCTGGGCCCCTTGAGGATGAGGAGCGGTGAGCGGGAACTGCGGCCCGGCGCGCCGCAGCAGCAGGCGGTCCTCGCCCAGCTGCTGCTGCGCCCGGGCCTCGCCGTTCCGATGTGGGATCTGGTGAGCGGGGTCTGGGGCGACGACCCGCCGGACTGCGCGGTCTCCAACCTGCGTACGTACGCCTGGCGGCTGCGCCGGCTGCTGGAACCGGATCCGGCCGCGCCGCGACTCCTGGTGTCCGTCGGCGACGGCTACCGGCTCGACGCGCCGGGCTGCTCCGTCGACGCGCTCCGGGCGGTGGAGCTGGCCGACCGGGCCGCGGCCGCGCGGGAGGGCGGGCACCCCGACCGGGCCGGCGAGCTCGTCGCGGACGCCCTCGGGCTGTGGCGCGGCGAGCCCCTGGCGAAGGTGCCGGGGCCGTTCGCCGAACGCCAGCGGGAGCGGTGGAACGAACTGCGGACCACGCTCCTGGAGGAGAGGTACGACCTGGAGCTGGCACGGGGCCGCTCCAGGGCGGTCATCCCCGAGCTGACCGCCCTGGCCGCCGAACACCCCGGCCGCGAAAGGCTCCACGGCCTGCTGATGCGGGCCCTGCACGCCACGGGCCGCACATCGGAGGCCCTCGGCCTCTTCCAGCGGGTGCGCCGCACACTCGTCGAAGAGCAGGGGATGGAGCCGGGCCGCGAACTCGCGGCCGTCCACCGGCGCATCCTGGAGGACACCGAGGACCGCCGGGACGGGGCGGGGGACACCGCCGCGGGCGATGGCGGGACCCGCGCCGGCTCCGGTGCCCGCCCGGACGCCGACGGCCCGCGGGCGGGTGGCGGCACGGGCGACCGTACGGGAGCCGGTGCGCGGGCGGTCGGCGCCGGCCCCGGCTCCCCGGCGGCCGCCGCGTCGCCCTCCCCCGGCTCCGGCCCGGCCGCGCCGTCGGGGACCGCATCCGGCGGCGGGTTCGCACGGGTCGTCCCCGCCCAGCTCCTGCGCTCCGTACCCGACTTCGTCGGCCGCAGCACCGAAGTGGAGACCCTGCGCACCCTCCTGACCGCTCCGGTGCCGGACCGGCACAGCCTGCCGCTCGCCGCCGTCTCCGGGATGGGCGGCATCGGCAAGACCTCCCTGGTCCTGCACGTCGCCCACCAGGTCCGCGACCACTACCCCGACGGACAGCTCTACGCCGACCTCCGCGGCCTCGACCCGGACCCCGAGGACCCGGCCATCGTGCTCGGGGCGTTCCTGGACGGGCTGGGATGCCCGCTCCACCTGCTTCCGGACACCGTCGACGCCCGGGCCCGGCTGCTGCGGACCGTCCTCGACGGCCGGCGCGTCCTGATCGTCCTGGACAACGCCGCCGACGCCGCCCAGGTGCGGCATCTCGTCCCCGGGGCGCCCGGCTGCGCCGTGCTCGTCACCAGCCGCGCCCAACTGCCCGACCTCGAAGGCGCCGTCCAGCTCGGTCTGAGCCGGCTGCTGCACGAGGACGCCGTCACCCTGGTCGGCCGCATCATCGGCACCGACCGGCTCGCCGCCGAACGGGCCGACGTCCGGGCCCTGGTCGGGGCGTGCGGGCAGCTGCCGCTGGCCACCCGGATCGTGTCCGCGAGGCTCGCCGCCCGTCCCGGCTGGCCGATCGCGGCCCTGGCGGCCCGGCTCACGGACGAGACGCGCAGGGTGAGCGAGCTGAAGGTGGGGGACCTCGCCGTCGAGGCGGCCTTCGACCTCAGCTACCACCACCTGCCCGACGCCCAGGCGCGGGCGTTCCGGTTGATCGCGGTCGCCACCGCGGCCGACGTGGGGCCGCAGGCCGCCGCGGCGATCCTGCAGACCGGCGAGCGCGAGACCGAGGAGCTCCTGGAGGCCCTGGTGAGCGCCTCCATGGTGGAATCGCCCGCGCCGGGCCGGTACCGCGTCCACGACCTGCTCCGGGTCTTCGGGCGGGCCCGGGCCCGCGCCCACGACAGGGCCGAGGCCGACCTCGCCGTCGAGAACCTGCTCGGCCACCTCCTCGCCACGGCCTGCAACGCCTTCGCGCAGATCGTCCCCGGGGACTCCGTCGTCGACTCGATGGCCTCGCTCGGCGCCCGCGGCTCGGAGTTCGCCGACGCCCAAGGCGCCCGCCGGTGGGCCGCCGAGCACTTCGAGGCCGCCGTGCTGGCCGTCCAGGCCTGCGCCGACCACGCCGACGACGAGCCCTTCGGCAGGCTGCTGCCCGCCGCGACGGACCTGCTGGTCGCCCTGAGCCCGTTCGTCGGCGACCTGCGCCACGAGCAGCTGGCCCCGGCCGCGCTCCGCGTCTGCGATGCGGCCGGACGCCGCGGCGACCGGCGTTCGTTCGGCCGCGCCCAGTGGCTGAGCTGCTCGTTCGCGCTGCGGGCCGGACGGCTGTCGGCCGCCCGCGCCCACGCCGGACACGCCGTGCGGGCCGCCCGCGCGGCGGACGACGTGGCGATCCTGCGCCAGGCGCTGAACGACCTCGGGCTGATCGCCGTGACCCTCCGGGACTTCGACGCGGCCATCGCGCACTACGAGGAGGCGCTCGCCCTGGCCCGCCGGCTCGGACACCGCTCGGGCGAGATCGCCATCAGCCTCAACTGTGCCCTCGCGCACGTGCGGCTGGGCCGTACGGACACCGCGCTGCGCACGGCGCAGGAGGCGGTCGACGCCGTCCGCGAACTGGAGGACGACTCCGCGCTGGCGTACGCCCTGTACGTCCGGGGCGTGGCGCTGACCGGCGCCGGACGGTACGAGGAAGCGGTCCAGGCGCTCACCGAGGCCCTCGACGCCTGCCGCCGCGCCGGTGACGACGGCCGCGAGGTCCACGCCCGCTACCGGCTGGCCGACGCACTGCGCCTGCTCGGACGTCTCTCCGCGGCGGAGTCCACGGCCCGCGAGGCCGTCGCGCTGGCGCGCCGGCGGGGCGACGAACCCGGCGAGGGGCAGGCACTGCTGGTGTGCGGAAGGGTCCTCGCGGATCGCTCCGACGCGGAGGGGGCGCAGGTGTACCTCCGGCAGGCCCTGCACGTCTTCGACGGGCTGGGGCTTCCCGAACGCCGCGACGCGGAGGAGCTGCTGGAGTCCCTGACCGGCCCCGCCTGACCGGGGGTCCGGGCCGCAGGCCCGGAACGGAGGCGAGGGATGCCGTCCCGTGCGGACGGCGCCCTCCCCTTCCGCCCGTCCGGGGCATGGGCGCGGTCAGTGGATCCGCGGGTGCACCTCGTTGCCGGTGTTGTTCCACGCGGGCTCGATGCCCTCGGCCACCGTGGACGGACGCGGCGCGGGCCGGTCCGCCCACAGCACCGCCCCGGCGGCCGCGACGGCCGTCAGGCAGAGGGCGGCCAGGGCCGACACGCTCTTCGGGCGGCGGGTGGACGTGCGTCGGTGGTTCATGAAGGGGCCTTCCGTCCCGGGTGCGGGGAGAACGCTGCGCACTCTGCCACCCGGCGGCCCGCCGCCGATCTACATCCGATCGACGGCCCGCTCCCGGACGCCGATCCCGGCGTCGAACGGGCGCCCATCGGTCCGCGCCTGCTCGACGGTCGGCTTCGACCTCTGCGAGGACTCGTGCGCACCGCTGATCTGGTACTTCGGCAGCCGGGTCCGCGACAACTACCGCACCGTCGACGCCCAGGACCGCGCGCTTCCCCGGCCACCGCACCTTCGCCGCCGTCGAGAGCTGCTGCCCAAGGGCATGCCTCACCCTCCAGCAGGGAGCCGGCGCCGAGGTCATGAGCGGCCTCGAACTGCAGATCGCCCCGGCCCACGTCGCCTGCGAGGTGCGTCGCGAGTTGCCTTCGCCCGGGTAGTCTGGTGATGACTGATCAGTTTGTCTTTAAGTACGAACAAAATGGGGGGCCGGTGCGCAATCACCGACTCGTAATGACCGCTGCCCTCGTGGCGGCGGGGCTCGGGCTCGTCCCGGGTATGGCCTCGGCCGCCGAGAGGCCGGGCACGGCCGTCGGACAGGGCCTGACCAAGTCTGCTGCCGGGGCCGGTGCAGGCAAGGGCGAACGGGCCGCCGCGCAGACGTGGCACAGTCCTGCCGAGCGGACCGTCCGCACGGTGCGAGGTGCGGCTGAGGGCAAGGCCGTCGCGCCGCAGGTGGCGGGTGTCGGAAAGGGCAACCCGGACCTGGCCGTCCAGTTGGACGGGGCCGGCTACACAGCGCTCGGGCTCCACCTCCGCACCAAGATCACCAGCGTGGACGACGCGCTGGAGGTCGTCGTCGACTGGGGTGACGGCAAGACGGAGAAGCAGACCGTCAAGGGTTCCGCCGAACCGGACTTCGCGCACAGCTACGCCGAGGTCGGCCAGTACCAGGTGTCGGTGAAGGTGACGGACGCCGTCAACGGCGTCGTCGCCGAGAACGGGTTCGCGTACCTGACCCCGGGCTCAGACTTCACCCCGCACGCTCCGACCCGGCTGCTGGACACGCGTGACGGCACCGGTGTGCAGGCGGGGAAGGTCGCCGCCCGCGGCACGACCCGGGTGAAGATCGCCGGAAACGCCAGGATCCCCGCCGATGTCCGCGCGGTCGTCCTCAACGTCACGGTTACCAACACCACCACCGACGGGCACGTCACGGTGTTCCCGGGCAAGGGCTCCACGCGGCCCAACACGTCGAACCTCAACTACGCGGCCGGTCAGTCCGTCCCGAATCTGGTCATCGTGCCGGTCGGCACCGACGGCTACGTGGAGCTGTTCAACGGTGGTTGGGGCGCGGTCGACCTCCTCGCCGACGTCACGGGCTACTTCACCCGCTCCTCGTCCAGCGGTTACACGCCCATGGCCCCGACCCGATTCGTCGACACCCGCACGGGTGTCGGCACCACCAAGGGCGGGCTCGCCTCGCGGAGCGCGTTCTCCACGCGGATCGGCGGGTTGAAGGGGGTGCCTGCGGATGTCACGGCGGTGGCGCTCAACGTGACGGTGACCGGCCCCAGGCAGGCCGGACACCTGTCGGTCTACCCGGGAGGCGGCCAGCCTCCGACGACCTCCAGCCTGAACTTCGCCGCCGGGGAGACGGTGGCCAACGCAGTCATCGTGCCCGTCGGCCCCGACGGGACGATCAGCGTCTTCAACGGAGCCTGGGCTGAAACGGATGTCGTGGTCGACGTCGTCGGTCACTACGCGAAGGACGGCAAGGCGGCCTACCGTCCGTACGAACCCCGCCGGTGGTTCGACACCCGCGATCCCGCCAGCTGGTGGTACGGCGGGCGCCTGCCGGCCCAAGGGTACGTTTCCATGTGGGGAGACCCCGAGGCCAGGGGCGGTGAGGCATACGTACTGAACACGACCGTGACCAATGCGGCGGAGGCCGGCTTCCTCTCCGTCGCTCCCAGCCCGTTCCCGTGGTTGCACAACGACCAGCCGGGCGCCCCGGTACCGCCTAGTCCGGACGCCTCCACGCTGAACTGGACGGCCGGCAAGACCGTTGCCAACCTCGTGCAGGCAAGCGGCGGTGAGCACGGCATCCTGAACTTCTGGAACCAGGGCTGGAAGGACGTCGACCTGATCGTCGACACTTTCGGGGCCTACGAGGCCTACTGATCCGCCGACGCATGGCCTGGGGGTCCCGACCGATCACTGGCGGGACCCTCAGTCGTTCTCGCGCGATGGCGGAACGTGAGGCACCGTGCAGGGGCGGTCGGGCGGGACATGTCGGCAGAGCTGCGCGCTGTTGGCCGGGACTGCAGCGCTCACGGCGTGCTTCAGCGGGCAGGCGTGTTGTTGGGTGTGCCCGTCAGCGAGAACTGCACGTCGGTGGTTTTCTCACACGGAATCGCCTCCCTTACCTTCTTGGTGGCCCCGCGGTGGGGAGGAGGCGGACGAGTGGCGGAGCTGAGCCGGGAGGGGCGCCAGCTCGACCGCTGCCTCGCGATGCTGTCGGCCCGCGCTTCGGCACCCACGTCTGGACCCCGGACACACCTCCGGCCGAGGTGGCCCGGGCACTTCCCACTCACCTCCGGCAGCACACCACCACCACCCAACGGAACGACACGGCTCACCCGGACCGCACCGCCCGGGAGGGGTAGGCCGAGGGTGGGAGCGGAGGTCACCCCGGTCGAGCAGAGCGGCCTCCGCAGGAACGTCAGACCTTCCAGACCTGGTCGGCGTACCGCGGGTCACAGTCCACCTGAACCACAGGCGCACCGACCTCGGGGGTACGCCATGACACGTACATGCACCGGTTGCTCAGGGCATTGCGGATCTGGTAGCCGCCGCCGTCAACCGGCTCCAGCTTCCAGACCTGGTCGCTGTAGTTCGGGTGGCAGTCGTACTGGGTGACCGGAGCGCCCTCCTCAGGGGTGCGCCACGACACCAGAAGACAGCGGTTGTTGTAGGCGTTGCGGACCTGGTAGCCGCCACCGGCGACCGGTTCGAACTTCCACAGCTGGTCGGCGAACTGCGGGTCGCAGTCGGCTTGCAGTGCCGGGGCGTTGTTCTCGGGGGTGCGCCAGCCGACGAACAGGCAGCGCTGACTGTTGGCGTTCTGGACGGAGGCGGTCGTGAGGCGGACCTGCTGTACCCATTCACCGAGGCCGTCCACGCGGGTAGAGACGGCTTCGGTACGGGTTTCGGTGGCGGGAGTGCCGAGGCAGCCGCCCTGCCCGGAGCGGCTGTTCACCCCTACCAGCTCGCCGGCTGCATTCACCAGCGGGCCGCCTGTATCGCCCTTGCAGAGGGCGTCGGTGCCCTTGCCGGCAAGGGCCAGGGTGGTGGCATCGGTCGACTTGACCGTGAAGGTTCCGGTGTGGGGCTTTCCCGGTACCCACTGGGTCTTGGTGCGGCCGAACCCCACAGCCGTCAGGTCGGGGCCGGGAGCCGGGGCGGAGGCGGCGACCTTGGCGGTCTTGAGGTCGACGACGGGTTTGGCCAGGCGCAGGAGGGCAGCGTCGCGCTCGGCGCGTACGACGATCTCGATGAGGTCGACAGCCTTGCCGTTGCCGAGAGCGGCGCTGGCCTTGAGGACCGGCTTGCCGGAGGAGACGGGGCTGCCGGGCGTCGTGGCGAAGCAGCTGGCAGCGGTCATGATCCAGAAGCGGTCGACCAGGGTGCCCGTGCAGGCGCGGGCACTGGCGTCATCGCCGAGGTGGAGCTGCACGGCGTAGGGATGCGCGTCAGCGGGTGTCTCGGGGCCGGTGACGGCCATGGCAGGAGTGGTGGTGACCAGGGCGAGCGACGACACGGCGGTCGCGGCCAGGAGGCCGGTGATCCGCGCCGAGCGCGGACGGAGCGCGAGCATGCTTCTTCCTTCGAAACGGGTGCTGGTAGCCGGCGGTCTTCCGGGTATCGGGTCGAGGGGGGCGTCGAACGGATCGGTGCGGACGTTGCCGACTGCCATGTCGAGCTCGGCTCGGCAGGTATCGCAGCCCCTGGTCGACGGCCGGGCGGACGAGCTGCCGAAGGTGCGTGCCGCCCGCCTTGATTTTCGCCCTCTTAGCCGATTCAAGAACTGCGCAAACACATGCGTCAAGCGAACCGGAGCCCGTTCTGGGCAGTAGCGAAAACCCCCTCATTCATGCTGCGGATCCAAAAATTGAGAGAAAGGAATCCACATCCGACGAAACGCCGAACCCCCGCGGTCGACCTAAACGATCATCCGCATCAAATCAGGAAGCCTTGCGGTACCCAAGAGGGCAAATGGGGTGTTGCTGCAGAAATCCAGCTCACCATGCGTGAGTTACAGCACAGTTGGGCATGGTTGCAGCTGTTTTGCGAAAATTCATGACCGACAATCGACCACCCTCCGGCCATGACCCCTTTCTCCGGTTGGCTCCGCGCATTGCGCGAAACCGACAAGGTCGTTGTCTCTCCGGCTGGAAAGTGCTTGTGTGGCGGAAACGTTTCGGATCCGACTGCTTTGGGCTTGGCACCGGCGTGTCGGGCCGACCAGTCGGCGGGCGCGAAAAAGCCCACGGGGGCATGCCCCCGTGGGCAGGTGGGGCCGGGATGCCGGGCTGCGCTTCGGGGGCGCTGTGGGCTGCCCCGTTGGAGGTCCTTCTCCCGGTTATGCGGATGCAGGCGTGGTCGGCTTCATCATTCGGCGCAGGAGTCGGGTCAGCGGGCGCTCCACCAAGCGGTGCAGGAGCCAGGCGGCCAGTACGACGCCGCCGATGACGCCGAGCAGGGTGGGCCATGCGCCCCACTGCTCGTTCCACCGCCAGATGACCCGGACGCCGAGGGACTGGTGCACGAGGTACAGGGGGTACGAGATGGCTCCCGCGACGGGAAGCCAGCGCCACTGGACCCAGTCGAGCTTGCCGAGTGCGACGAGGCCCATGAGGAGGTACATGGCGGTGATCGCGGTCAGGCAGACCTTCCAGTTGATGCCGTGCCCCTCCCCTTCCATGATCGCCCGGAGGTGGTGCTGCATCAGCAGCCATGAAAGGGCGAGGATGCCCAACGTCTCGCCTTCGACGCGGCCCGCGCGGCGTATCAGATAGAAGGCGATGCCGGCGATGAAGAAGGGCGCCCAGCGGGGGACGAGGAGCTGGTCCAGCAGCGCGATGCCGGATGCGGGGGCCAGGACCGAGCCGAGGGCCCAGAGCCAGCAGAAGTTCGCGATGCGGCGGTGGGTGGTGCCCAGCAACACCACGAGTGAGAAGACGAGGTAGAAGCGCAGCTCGATCCAGAGCGTCCAGTAGACGTTGTCGATGCTCGCCACGCCCAGCGGCTCGTGGAGCATCGTGAGGTTCGTGAACATCTGGCCGACGGTGACCCGCGGCTCTCCCGGAGTCTGGGGCCCGAGGCGGGCAGCGGCCGACGAGAGGACGACGGCGACCCAGTAGAGCGGGAAGAGGCGCAGGATCCGGCCCTGCCAGAACTGCTGGAGCGACTTGCCCCAGCCGGACATGCAGATCACGAAGCCGCTGATCATGAAGAAGAAGACGACGCCGAGCCAGCCGAACTCCGCGACCTGGTGCAGGGTGGGGAAGAGCTCGACCGCTGTCCTCTGCCATGGGATGGTCCCGGAGCCTGCCAGGTAGTGGAACAGGACCACCGACAGGGCGGCAAGCAGCCGGAGCCCGTCCAGGACGAGTATTCGCGGCGCACGGTCAGACCCGCGCTCACGGGTCGACCGCCAGGCTCTCCCACCGCCCAACCAAGGCTTCCTGGAGAGCTGGGCAGGGAGGGGTGCTGCCTCGGCGAGCGCCGGGCCGCGATCCCCGGCAAGGACAGGCCGGTCGGACATGAAACCTCGGGGAGTCGGCGGTGTCAGCGACACCGTTGTTACTGCGAAGTAAGTGCCGATCCTATCGATGCCCGTACACCCGGGCACCGCGGATCTCGTGGAGATCCGTGCGGTGGGCGGTGTGGAGGCGGCTGTGAGGAGTAACCCGTACCCCCGCTTGTTCCGCGCTCGGCAACGGCGCGGGCAGAAGCAGCCTACCTTGCCTCCCCGGCCGGACGGGGCTGAATGGCGCCCCACTCCGTTGGAGCAGGAGAGGGCAGACGGGGGGAAGCAGCGGTAGGGACCGTGCGGTGGGAAGGCCGCCTTCCCGTCCTTCGTGTAGTGACCGACGACGTAGCCACGACGTCCCTGTCAGACCAGGCTCCGTCAGAGACGCTGATCGCCCCTTCGGCGCCGACCGGTAAGATGACCAGATTCGTCGTCGACGAAGGACACTCGCGATCCCGCCAGTTGGTGGTAAGGCGGGCGCCCGCCGGCCCGCTGGGCGGCGAGGCCTACGCGCTGAACACCGCGGTCCCGCCACCGCAGGATCCGGCGGGATACCTCCCTCCTACCTCCAGGACAACCCCTATTCGCAGGCACCCTTGGTGCGCACGGCCCGGCTACCACGTGTATCAGCCCTGCCAAGCCTCCTCCACCGCTCGGGTGAGCCGGCTGCGCGTCAGCCAGGGGCTCAGCGGTGTCAGACGGGCGACCACGCGGCTCAGCCAGTCCGGGTCACCGAGGCGGTGTGCCTCGTTTGCGGTCACGAGCTGCGACAGGAGTTGTTCCAAGAGGAACGTGTCAATGATCCGGTAGGCACGTGCGTGCCGGTGGAAGGTCAGCTTGCGGTCCTCGTAGGGGTGGCGGAGCGTCATGTCGAGGTGGCCGCCACCATGCCCTCTGAAGGGGCCGGGCATGTTGCCGAGCATGCCCGCCATCGTGTACTGGCCTGAACGCGGGTAGCCGCGTCCGAGGTAGACGCCGACGCCCAGCATGATTCTGAACCAGGGGATCAGCTCGCCGCCCTCGGGCGCTTGCCGGTACAGCCCCTCCGTCCGGAACTCGAGCCACGATCCGCCGACGCGGCGTGAGTCTCCCACCACCCAGAGGTCTTCAACCCGTTCCAGCGGCCCCAGGGCTGTACGTGCATCCGCCATGCGTCCATTCGATCACATGAAATCCGCTTCGTGGCGGCCACGCTGAGAATGGCGCGAAAGCGAGGGGACGCACATCGTGGCGGGTGGAACCGGTGTCCCTCACCAACCGGGGGTGCTCGAACTGCGGACCGCGATGCCCGAGCCGAGCGGGATGCGGTACGGCCGGCAGCGCCAAACTCCGCCGGCCCAGGACCGCGCACCTGCCTCGGCTGCCTCAGAAGCCGAGTGTGCCCAACAGGCCGGTGACCGGAGAGATCAGGTCGTGTCCGAACTGTGTGATCTTGGTGGCCACGGGGGCCACCACCTTGCCGTCGACCTTGCTGAGCGCGCCGATCCACTTGGACTGGCCGAAGGTGAGGAGTCCCAGAGCGGTACCCCCGAGGGACGTCTTGAACTCGCCGCTCGTCCATCCGTAGCCGATGCCGGTGAGCACAGTGCTGACGGCGGACAGACCGAGGGAGGTCCATGCCAGGCCACCGGCGACCAACTCCAACGGCGGGAAGAAGATGCCGGCGACACCGAAGCCGGCGGCGAGGAATCCGGTGCCGATGCTCGCCCAGTTCGCGGCATTTGCCCACCACTTCACGTCCTTCCACCAGGGAAGGTCGTTCTTGACGGAGTCGTTGTCGGGGGTGTCCGCCGGGTTCCTCCCGGCTTCCTTGTCCGCGCGCGCCTCCTCGGCCGCCTTCCTGGCGGCCTTTGCGATCTCGGCCGTCCGCTTGTCCGTGGCGATCTGGTGCGCTTCGCTCGCTGCCGACGCCGCCGTCTTCGCGTCCTTACCGGCCTGGACGGCGGAGGCGTGGGCAGAAGCAGCCGACGCCTGAGCGGCGTTGGCGGAGGCGACCGCGCTGCGGGCGGCGTCCAAGGCGCGGTTGGCGGAGTAGTTCGCCGCGCGCGCGGCGGTACGCGCAGTGGCCGCCGCCTTCTTCGCCCGGTCGGCCGAAGCCTGCGCAGACGCCGCCGACTGCTCGGCGTTGTTCGCGTGCGTGTTCGCCTGCTGTGCGTAGGTGGCGGCCTGTACTGCCGACTGCTTCGCCTTGTCCGCCCACTGGACAGCCTCGGCAGCGGCGTCACGGGCCTTGGCTGCCGCCTCCTGGGCGCGGTGGGCGCTCTCCTGGGCCGCGTACGCGATCTTCGTGGCGGCGGCGATCGCTCCCTGCATGGCAGCGATGTGGGTCGCGGAGTCGTAGTCGAGGAGAGCGGTCTTGTACTGGACCGAGGCGATGAAGTTGCGGCGCATCCACGCCGGGCCTTCCAACGCGGCCTTGGCATGGGCCTGGGTGTACGGGCCCCCCGTGCCGATGAGGGTTGCGGTGGCGACCGAGTCGTCCTCCTGCTGCGCCACCTCGTGCTTGATGTTGACGAAGTCGTGCAGGGCCTGGGCGGTTCCGGCGTTCAGTGCCTCCTGCGCCGCCTTCGTCACCGCCTTGCCGGGGTTGCCGGCCAGGATGCGGCCGACCATGACGCGGTTCTCCGTCGCGGCGGCCTCGATGGCACCACCTGCGAGGAACTTCGTGGCGGCTTCCCCGTCGGTGCTTGCCAGCGCTCTGGTCGCGGCTTCGGCGATGTCCGGGGCACAGGTCCGGGCGAGGTAGAGGCTGGTCTCCCTGTCATCCTGCCGCTGGGCAAGGCGCCGGGCGGTGTCGATCCAGACGTGGACGTCGGAGTCGGTGCCGGCCAGGGCGAACCTCGCCGCCTCGAGGGACCACGTACCCTTGGAACGCAGCATGGCGACGGCGGCTTTGCGCCCGAGGGTGGCAGCCCGGTCCAGCTCTCCGGCCTTGAGCGCTGACTCGGCTTGGGCGATGAGGTCCTTCTGTGCCTGCTCGGCCTGCTCGGCCTGGGTGCGCTTCTCGGCGAGTTCCGCGCGTTCCAGGTCCTCGATACGCTTGAGCAGGCGGGTCTCCTCGATGGCCTGTTGCGTTTCCTGCTCTAGGCGCTGCCACTCGGCCTCCCGCGCGGCCCGCTCCACCTTGACCGCTTCGGCGACGGCGTCGGTGGCGACCTTCGCCGCCTGGCTGGCCTCGTTGGCGAACTCAGTCGACTTCTTCGCGTACTCCACTGCCTGGCCGGCGTACTGGACCGCCCATTCCGCTGCAGTCGCGGCTTTCTCGGCGTGGTCGGCCGCGCTGTTCGCCGCGTCGCGGGCGGTGCGGGCGGCTGTCGCCGCCTTGTTCGCGAGGGTCTGGGCCATGCCGGCGGCGTTGGTGGCGATCTGGGCGTTCGTGCTGGCGATCTGGGCTTCACGCTTGGCCGTCGCGGCCTCGGACTGGGCGACACCTGCGGCTTCGGCTGCCGCCGCCGACGACCGCGCGGCGGCGGCAGCGTTGCGAGCGGCCGACGCGGCGGCGGCTCCAGCGCCTGCAGCCTGGGATGCGGCGTTGGCGGCGTAGTCGGCCGCTGACGCCGCACTGCGGGCCCGGGCCGCGGCGTTGCGGGCGCCCATGGCGGCGTCCTTGGCTGCGGCTGCCTGGGACGCGTCCTTGGACGCGGCTATGGCGGCGCCGTACGCACGGGCGGCGGCGGAGCCGGCAGTGGCCGCCGCCTGGCTCGCCGCGGCGGCGGCGTAAGCGGCGCGCCGGGATGCCTGAACGGCGGCGTGGGAGGCACTGGTCGCGACGCGCGCCGAGTCGGCCGCGTCCTTCGCGGCGTCGGCGGCACTGCGGGCCGCCCTGCCGGACCTAACCACATCGGCCTGAGCCTGCTGGGCTTCGTACGCGGCCTTCTCCGCCGCCTGCTTGGCCTGGTCCGCGGCCTTGATGGCGCGGGCCGAGGCTTCCTCGGCCTGCTTCGTCATCGCGTCGGCCTTCTTGCCTTCGCGTTCGACGACTGCGACGAGTTCCTCGATCTTGGAGGCCTCCTGGTCGCGGGCGCGTGCGATGTGCTGGCCGGTCTCAAGGAACCATTCGATGTCGGCGGCGGTGCCGGACATGGCACGGGAGGCGTACTTCTGCACCTCCGGACCGCCAAGGAAGGAGAGCCGGCCGACCTCGACGCGCATGTCCTGTTCGCGGGCGGTGTACTGGCCCTCGTTGAGGAACTCCTCCAGCGCGGCCTGGGTGCCGGCGTTCACGGCGTCGTTCCCTGCGCGGTTCACGCCCTTGCCGCCGTTGGCCATCACGATGCCGGTGGCCACGCGGAGGTCTTCGGTGATGGCCGACTTGTATCCGCCCGCAAGGTAGGCGGCTATGGCGGCGTCGCCCGCTTGGAGCGCCGCGATGGCGTCGCGCCGGGTGCCCTTGCCGCCCCGCGCGAGGGAGCTGACGACGGCGACGCGGTTGTCCACCGCGGTCTCCGCGGGAAGGGTGACGGTCAGGAAGGTCTGGACATCGGCGTCCGTCCCCGCCAGTGCCGCCTCCGCGGCGGCGCGGACCCCCTTGCCACCCAGCAGCCAGGCCTTGACGGCCTTGGCCCGGGGGGTGTCGGGCAGCCTGAAAGGGTCACCGCCGTCGCCATCCGGAGTCGGCCGCGGTGTATCGGCCCATGCCGCTGTGGGGTTGAGCACGAGGCTGGAGGTCGTGACGACAGCCGTGGTGGCAGCGGCAGCTGTGAGGACACGCCGCCTGCTCCAGTAAATGGTGTCCAAAAAAAGTCCTTCGGGATCAGCGTCTGGGGTCGAGGGACATGCGCACGGCGGCGCGTCGCCAGACGGGGAATTGCCTTGGCCGCGCTCAGGTGCCCCATGTTCGCGCGGAAGTCGGGCGGGCCACGACAGGTGACCATATGCGGCCCCCGGCGTATTCAACACCTGCGACCTGGAGTGGACGACACGCTTTGAGCCAAAGACAGACCCGGAACTTATTCCTCCGATTAGGGGGACCGTGTTCGAGCAGTTACGATCCGACTGGGGTGGAGGATTCCAGGGAGAGATGGTCCGTACACGCACCGTTTCCCGTCGGCCGACCAACGGCCTTCACCTCCAGCGTTGAAGCACCTTTAGACATTCTTCGAAACCGACGACTAGGACAGCGATGAAGGCACGTAAGGCAATGGTGCGAACCGGTGGCGCGGCTGCGGCGGCCGGCGTCTTGGCGTGGGCCGCGATGGCGAGCGGAGTTGAGGGCGGAACCGCCTCGGAAGCGACCGCGATGAAGGCGATCGCCGACGAAAGCCCTGGTTACGCGATTGAAGACTTCGCCTACCCGAACGCCGACAAGATCCTCGCGGAGCGGCGCATAACGCTCAAGCGCGGTGATGGCAACATCCTCCTCGCCGACTGCGGGAGCGCGACCGACCTGCTTGAGGTCTGGGACCGGAAGAACGGAAAGACCTGCTTCAGCGTCAGCGGCCCCAGTGGCTACCTGGCCCTGGAAATCCCCGCGGTTTACTTCGTCATGGGTAACAGCTACAACACTCAGGTGGAGATGTCGGCCGGCACAGAAGAGAAGACGTTCGAGGTGAAGAAGAACGTGTGGACTCCGGTCGGCGAGAGTGCTGACGCCCAGGGCCGCGACTTCATGCTCATGGAAATTCGGACGGCCAAGTAATCACCACGGCCGTTGGATTTCTTCCACCATTCGCGGCCCTCAGCACCTCAGGCCCTGGCGTGCATCAGGTCAAGAGCCTGAACTGAAGTCCAATGCACTTTCCCGTGTCCGAGCAACCGCATGGCCGATGTCCTGCGGACGCCTCGGCCCGCTCGGCACCAACCCGTGTGCCGGCGCCCTGTTTTCTAGGGAGAACCATGTCTGCACCCCATCTGCGCTCCGCGCGGATGAACGGTCTCCTGGTGTCCGCCACCGCGGTCGCCGCGGCTCTCGTATCGGCCGGTCCCGCTCAGGCGGTCACCGGGCCGGAAGCCGCTGCGGACCAGTACGCCCACACCGTGAAGCTTGCCATCGGTGACGAGGCCGACAGCCGGTCCTGCACCGGCACGCTGATAGACCCGCGCTGGGTCCTCACCGCCGCCAGCTGCTTCGCGACCACGCCCGACAAGCCGGTCCCGGCAGGCACGCCGGCCTTCAGGTCGACCGCCGTGCTGAGCAACAGTCAGACTCGTGACATCGTCGAGGTCTCCGGGAGCGCCTCCGACCGGGACGTGGTCCTGGCTCGACTCGCCACCCCGGCCGCCGGCATCACCCCGGCCAAGCGCGCCGACAGGGCTCCGGCGGCCGGTGCCCCCGTAACCGCAGCGGGCTTCGGTCGGACGAAGACCGAGTGGGTCCCCGGCAAGCTCCACACCGGCGCCTTCACCGTCAACGGCTCCGACGCCACAACGCTGGCGATATCCGGCCAGGGTGCCGACGCCCTCTGCAAGGGCGACACGGGCGGCCCGCTACTGGACGCGGCCGGGGAAATCGTGGCCGTCAATAGCCGTTCCTGGCAGGGTGGATGTCTGGGCACGAACCCGGCCGAGACCCGCACCGGCGCCGTATCCGCGCGTGTCGACGACCTGGGTGCCTGGATCGCCCAAGTCGTCGCCCCCCGCAACGGCGACCAGGTCTCACTGCTCGCAGCCGGCGGCGGCACCATGTGGTCACAAGTCGGCGACCTCGGGTACGGCGAGTACGGCGCGTCGTGGGGGAAGGTCGACGGTCAGGACGTCTCCCGGGTGAGCACCGTGCGCCACGGGGATTCCGTCCGTGCCTATGCCATCGCGGGCGGGCGCGTCTACGGCCAGGACCTCGACCTTTCGACCGGCAAGTGGTCCGGCTGGAACCAGCCCCCCGGCGACGCCGCCGGAGCCAAGGACATCTCCGCCGCCCTGGTCGGTGACACGGTCCACGTGCTCATCGTCGGCTCGGACGGCAACCTGTACCAGCAGGCCGCCGACTACAGGGCTGGCCGCTGGAACACGCAGTGGACCGCGGTCGGCGCAGTCGGGCTCTCGCATGTCACCAGCGCCGTGACCGGCACCACCGTCCACGTCCAGGGTATCGGCGGGGGCGGTGTCTACGGCCGCGACTACGACACCCACACCGGCAAGTGGTCCGCCTGGGGCGCTGTCCCCGGTGGCGTCAGTGGTGCCGTCGACATCGCCTCCAGCACCATCGGCAACACCGTCCACGTACAGATCATCGGCTCCGACGGCGGCATCTGGACACAGGTCGGCAACTACGACGCCGGCCGCTGGAACGACGCCTGGACCAAGGTCGGCGGCACCGGCCTCACCCGCATCAGCAGCATCCCGTCCGGGAACCGCGTCGAGCTCTACGCCGTCGGCGACGGCAGGGTCAGCAAGGCTTCCATGAACACCACCACCGGTTCGTGGAGCGCCTTCACCGAGCTCCAGGGCGGTCTCTCGGGGGCTTCCGACATCGGAGCCGCGGTCTCCGTCACTCCTTCGAAGGTGACCCTCGCCGCAGCCGCCGGCAGCACCCTGTTCAGCCAGAGCGGCAGGCTGGACACCGGTGCTTTCGGCGCCGAGTGGGCCAACGTCGGCGGTGCCACCGTCTCGAACCTCACCGCAGTGGACCACGGCGGCGTCGTCCGCTACGTCGGCATCGCCGATGGCAGGGTCTACGACCGCACATACGACCCCCGCACCCGCGCCTGGGGCAACTGGACCTCCGTCCCCGGTGGCGCCACCGGTGTCAAGGACGTCTCCGCCGCCATGATCAACAACGTTCTGCACGTCCAGATCATCGGCTCGAACGGTGACCTGTTCTCGCAGACCGGCGACTACAACGCCGGCCGCTGGAACGACACCTGGACCCCCGTCGCCGGAGCAAAGGGCCTGACCGGCATCGCCAGTGTCAAGGCCGGCCCCTTCGTCCGCCTCTACGGCATCAACGGCGGCAGGGTTTACGGTCGCGACTTCGACAGCCGCACCGGCAACTGGACCGCCTGGGGCGAGCTGCCGGGCAACCTCACCGACGCCACCGACATCGCGGTCTCCCTCACCGGCCACACCGTCCATGTCCAGGCCATCGGCTCCGACGGCGCGCTCAACACGCAGACCGGAGACTACCTGGCCCGCGGGTGGAAGCCGGCTTGGACCAAGATCGGCGGCAGCGGCCTGACCCGCGTCACGAGCGCCGCCGCAGCCAACAACGTCCTCGTGTACGCCACCGGCGCGGACGGCAAGGTCCAGAACATCACCCTCGACACCACGCTGGGCACCTGGACCGACTGGCGTGCCGTCCCCGGCACCCTCACCAGCCCGATCGACCTCACCGCCACCACGACCAAGTAGAACGCCGTTCACCGGCGACCGAGCCCGTCCCACGGTCACACCACCGGGGTACGGGCGCGGTCGTGGCGCGGCGTCGCGGGAGGGGGATGTCGGGGGGAGGCGGTCACGAGACCGGCGGAGTCCGGTGCCCATGGTGATCGGCAGTGACGACGCTGCGGCGGTCTTCAGCTGTTAGAGCCTCCTCGAACCGGGGTGATGCCTCCGAGCTCACGGCTGTGGAGACACGAGAACTGCTGAAGGCGAGTCTCGCGGCCGTCGACGTGGCCAGGCGCCTGGGCACGAAGGTGTTGAACTCCTCCTTCGACCGACCGGAGGTCTTCATACTCGCCGAGCACGACCAGGGCGGATACCCCGCTGGTTCGTCGCACTCACCCGGGACCAGTCGGACATGACGAACGAGGTGAGGCACCGTGCACTCCTCAGTCATCTGCGCCAGGGTGCTTCCGCGGTGGTCGCATGCCCTCCCGCACTCTGCGCGGGCAGAGTGCGGGAGGGCGGCGTCGGTGGTGGTCAGTGGAGCTTGGCGACTGCCGTGGTGGTGGTCTTCTTGAAGGCGGGGACGGGGGCGTCCTTGAAGGATCCCATCTGGGCCCAGCGGACGACCGTGACGGTCTTGTCGTCCCGGCCCACCGAGAAGAGGGCGATGTCGTTGGCGCCCCAGGACGTCTCGGTGTGCAGGCCGCGGACGCGGGCGCCCTCCTCGACCGGCAGCTTGCCGTAGTCGCGGCCCTCGGCCTCGACGTCGGGCGTGGACTTCTCGATGCGGGCGGCGCAGGTGCGGATCAGGTCGTCGTAGTGCTTGGCCAGGGCCTTGGCGAGGGCCGGGGTGTCCGCCACGACGGTCAGCTGCACGGCGGTGGTGTCCAGGTCGGTCCGGAACTCGCGGTAGCGGTAGTCGTAGGAGGGCACGCCCTCCGTGCTCACGCAGAGGCCGAGGGTCTCCGGGAAGCCCTCGGTGACCGGGCCGGCGGTCCAGGACGAGGAAGGGTGCGGCGGCAGCTGGGACGCCGACAGGAACTTCGGTGCGGCGGGCTTCGGCGCGGCGACGGCGGCCGGTGCGGTGAGGAGCGTGCCGGCCGCGACCGCGGTCGCGGTGACGGCGGTGAGGGCGCTGGTGCGGATGCGCATGGACATGGGTGTCCCCCGTGGGTGGCTGCATAGATGTGGTTGCCGCGGCGGGGCCGGCTGGTCGGCGCGGGCCCGGCCGGTGCGACACCAAGAGCATCGGTGATCGCGGCGGCCGGGCGCAACGACCTCCGGCCGGTCCGGCGGGGTGGAACCATCCCAGGCCGTCTGACGTGCAGGTATACGGGATGCCTGGGATGCCGTCCCGGGCGGGGCGGGGTCGTACGAGGACGGGGGGACCGGTGTCGGCACAGGGCGACGGCGGCGGTGAGGTGGCGGAGTGCGCGGCGCTGCTGCGGGAGCTGAAGGAGCGGACGGACCGCAGTTACGCCTCGTTGGCCCGCCGGCTGGGCATGAACACCTCGACGTTGCACCGGTACTGCGCGGGCGATGCGGTGCCGGTCGACTTCGCACCGCTGGAGCGGTTCGCGGTGCTGTGCGGGGCGACGTCGGAGCAGCGTCTGGAGCTCCACCGGCGGTGGCTGCTGGCCGTGGCTGCCCGGCAGCGGTCGCGGCCGGCCCTCCGACCGGATACTGCGGCAGCGGAGCCTGACGGCGAACCGGTCGTCGGGACGGGCCCTGCGGGCGGCGAGGCCGCCGTCGTGGTTCCGGTTCAGCGGCGCCGCCCCTGGTACCGCCGCCGGGGTCCCGTGGCCGGGTTGGCCGCCGTCTTCACCGTGTTCGCGACGCTCGGGGCGCTCGCGGCGCTGTCCGTGCTGCCGGAGGGGCGGCGGGTGCCCGCCGATGCCTCCGCGTCGCAGGTCGGCGGCCCGGTGGTGGAGGGGTCGAAGGGGCTGGGTGCCTCGCCCGGGCCGGACGGCGGCCCCGCCTCCGAGCCGGCCGAGGCCGCCGAGTCGGCTGCGGGCCCCGGGGAGCCCCAAGGGGAGGCGGGCGCCTCGCGCCCGGCCGGGGTTCCTTCTGCCCCGCCGTCCGAGGCGCTGCCGTTCACCTGGGTCGTCGACTCGCACGGGTGGGAGTTCGACTGCGGACACCACTACGTCATCACCGAGGCGCCGGGGCGGGTTCCGCCGCCGCCGGCCCCGCAGGACGGGATGCCCTGGGCGGCGGCGCAGGGTGCGGTGCACGGCGGCGAGACGTCGGTGCGGCTGTCGGTGCAGGGGCGCAGCGACACGGCCGTGGTGCTGGAGGCGCTGCGCGTGCGGGTGGTCGGGCGGGCCGGGCCGGTCCGGGGGAACGCGTACGCCATGGGCCAGGGCTGCGGCGGGGCGATCACGCCCCGGTACTTCGCCGTGGACCTGGACAAGGACCGGCCCCTCGCCCGTGCGGTCGCCGGGAACGACTCCGGTACGCCGATCCCCGCCGTGAGCATGCCGTACCGGGTGTCGGCGAAGGAGCCCGAGGTGCTGCTGGTCACCGCTGGGACCAAGGCGTGCGACTGCCGCTGGTACCTGGAGCTGGACTGGTCCTCACAGGGCCGCAAGGGCACCGTACGGATCGATGACGAAGGCCGGCCGTTCCGCACCAGCGCCATCGCGGGGCTGCCCCGGTACGAGTACGACACGCTGGGACGGCGGTGGGCGCCCACCGGCTGAGCCGGGCGCGCGCCGGCCCTCATGCCGATGGGACGGCGTACGTGCGCAGGGGATCCAGGTGGAGTTCGTGCGGGCCCATGCAGTCCGCGGCGAGCGTGGCCGCTTTCGCGCCGCACGGGCACGTCATGTTGGGGCCGCCGGTGCCCAGCGGGCCGCAGCAGCCGTGGTGGATGCCGAGGGAGTCGGCGAGTTGCAGGGTTGCAGCGTCCTCCGGGTGGACGATCACCGAGTTCCTCGGGCCGGCGGGCACCATGCCGGTCATGCCGGGCGGCATGAGGAGGGCACGGGCCGGGTGGGGGGATGCCGGCTGCGTGTCCGGGGTCGTGAAGGGGGCGCCCCAGGGGTCGGGGTCGATCGCGTACGCGCCTCGCGGGACCGTCGACGGTGCGGTGCTTTCCGTCGTGCGGCCCCGTCTCGCGGCGGGTGCCGCGGCGTCCGGGACTGCCCGGAGTTCCCGCAGGTCCGGGGTGAGCGCCGTACCGCACTTCGCGCAGTGGAAGACCGTCATGCAGCTGTTGTATCCCACCCGCCGGCAGGGCCGGGCCTGGAGCCGCCAGGCCCTGCCGGTCGGGGGTGGGTCAGGTGGTCGGGGGGTTCTCCGTGAGCTGGCGGCGGAGTTCCAGGAGGGTGCTCAGCGCCTGGCTGTACATCAGGAGGCTCTTCTCGCTGTGCGAGGTGATCGCCGTCTTGATCTCGGCGTAGGTGTGGGTGATGAGCTGGTCCAGGTCCTGCTTGTCGATGCCGTTCATGGCTTCCTTCCTTTCGGGACGGGGTTTACGGGCGGGTGACGGGCCAGGAGGTGAGGCTCTGCCAGGGGCCGCAGTCCCGGGCGTTCTCCGAACCCTTGCAGACGGCGATGGAGCCGGTCGTGGTGGGCATGTACGACTGGGTCACCCGGACGTCGACGGTGTCGTTGCCGCACACGGTGGCCTGCTTGCGCGGCGGAGTCGGCACGAAGTCGAACTGGAAGCGCGCCCACACCGAGTAGCAGCCGTCGCCGGTGTTGGCCAGGCGTCCTTCGGCGACCAGCTGGTGCAGCCCCGTGGAGGACCGTTCCACCCAGCGGCCGCCGGAGGCGGTCGCCGTCTCGTGGGAGGCCGACCATGCGACGCCGCGGGCCGGCTTCTCGTCGGCGGCGGCCGCCGGGGCGGCGAGGGGGAGTGTGCAGCACGCCGCAGCGGTGATCGCTGTGGCCCAGGAGCGGATGCGCATCAGAGCAGTGCCTTTTCTTTCGGGCCCAGAGAGGGCGGGACGGTGACGCCGTGGTGGCGGCGGAGCGCGGAAAGGGCGGCGAGGTGGCCGCACATGCCGTGCACGGAGGGGCCCGGCGGGGTGGACGCCGAGCAGAGGTACACCCCGGGGAGCGGGGTGGTGTAGGGGTCGAGGCGGGCGGTGGGGCGGGCGAGGGACTGCCGCAGGGTCATCGCGCCGGCGGCGATGTCGCCGCCCACGTAGTTCGGGTTGTACGTCTCGTACGCGGCGGCCGACATGCCCCGGGAGGCGAGGACGGTGTCGGTGAAGCCGGGGGCGTACGCCTCGATGCGGCGGCGGATCAGGTCGACGGGGTCGCGGGTGTCGCCGTGGGGGACGTGCGCGTACGCCCATACGGGCCGCTTGGCTCCGGCGGCGCGGCCGGGGTCGGTGACCGCGGGGTCGACGACGAGGACGAAGGGGTCGGGGATGCTCCGGCCGGCCGCGGTGGCGTTCTCCTGCCGGACGATGTCGGCGTGCGTGCCGCCCAGGTGCACGGTGCCGGCGCGGCCCACGAGGGGGTTCGCCCAGGGGATGGGGCCGTCGACCAGGAAGTCCGCCTTGGCCGCGCCGGGGCCGTAGCGGAACCGGGTGAGCGCGCGCCGGTAGCGGGCGGGGAGGCGGGAGCCGGCGAGCGCCAGGAATTCCTTGGGGCCGACGTCGAGCAGGACCAGCGGGACGTCGCCGAGCTCCGACAGGTCGCGGACGTGCCACCCGGTGTGGAAGGAGCCGCCGTGCGCGGTGATGTCGGCCGTCAGGGCGTCGGCGATGCGGGCGCTGCCGCCCTCGGGCAGCGGCCAGCCGCTGCTGTGCGCAGTGTGGCCGAGGAGCATCGCGACCGCCGCCGAGGCCAGGGAGGGCAGCCGGCCCACGGCGTGGGCGGCCACGCCGGTGAGGAGTGCCTTGGCCTCCTCGGTCCGGAAGGCGGTGAGGCCCATCGCATGCTCCAGGACCCGTGTGGCGAACCGCACCGCGGCGGCGGGATCGCGCGGGAGGGTGCGCTGGTCGGAGAGGACCAGGTCGACGACCGACCGGGAGTGCGCGACCAGCGGTCCCATGAGGCGGGTCCAGCGGGCTGCGTCCGCGCCCAGGTGTGCGGCGGTGCGGGTGACGCTGCGCCAGGCGGCGGCCGCGCCTCCGTGCGGCAGCGGGTGGGCGTAGGGGATGTCGGGCTGGAGCAGGCGGACGCCGCGGCCCTGGAGGTCGAACCGGCGGAAGAAGGCGGAGGCTGCGGCCATCGGGTGCACGGCGGAGCAGATGTCGTGCACGACGCCGGAGTCGAACAGCGGCACGCTGCGCAGGCCGCCGCCGGGCCTGTCGGCCTTCTCGAACAGGGCCACCTTCAGGCCCGCCCGGGCGAGGGTCACGGCGGCGGCCAGGCCGTTCGGGCCGGTGCCGACGATTGCTGCGTCGGTCATGCGGCGGCTCCCACGGGGGCGAGCTGGGCCTCGGCGAGGCGCCGGTAGGTGGAGTCGTGCTCCATCAGCTCGGCGTGGGTGCCGCTGGCGCGCAGGCGGCCGTCCTCGATGACGAGGATGCGGTCGGCGCCGATGGTGGTCGACAGGCGGTGCGCGATGGCGAGGACCTGGCAGCGGGTGCTGATCTCGGTGATGGCGTCGCGCAGGGCCCGCTCGGAGTCGGAGTCCAGGTGGGAGGTGGCCTCGTCCAGCAGGAGGACGTCGGGGCGGGTGAGCAGGGCGCGGGCGATGGCCAGGCGCTGGCGCTGGCCGCCGGAGAGGCCGCTGCCGCCCTCGCCGAGGCGGGTGTCGAGGCCGTCGGGCAGGGCGTCGATGACGTCCGTCAGGTGGGCGGCGGCCACGGCCCGGGCGATGTCGTCCTCGCCGGCGTCCGGGCAGGCGTACGTGAGGTTCTCGCGGACGGTGCCGCGGAGCAGGGGGGCGTCCTGCTCGACGAGGCCGATGCGGGAGCGCAGGACGTCCAGGGGCATGGCCGCGGTGGGGGTGCCGGAGAGGCGGATGGTGCCCCGGTCCGGGGTGTGGAAGCGTTCGATGAGCTGGAAGAGGGTGGTCTTGCCCGCGCCGGAGGGGCCGACGACGGCGGTGACGCCGGTGGCGGGGAGGGAGAAGGAGACGCCGTTCGTCGCGGGGGCGGCGCCGCCCTCGTAGGTGAAGGTGACGTCCTCGAACTCGACCGCGGGCCGGCCGGGGGCGGGAGTGCGGGGCGCTGCCGTGCCGTCCGGCTCCTGTTCGATGGCGGCCAGTTCCCGTACGCGGTCGATGGCGGCCCGGCCCTGCTGGAACTCCCCGAGCGACATGAAGAACGTGACCAGCGGGGCGACCAGGTAGAAGAGGTACATGATGAACGCGGTGAGGTCCTGGGGCGGGAGGCTGCCGGTGGCGGTGCGCGCCATGCCCCAGGTGATGACCACGGCGAGGGAGACCTGGGTGCCGACGTTCATGGCGGGCATGAGCAGCGCCGACAGGCGGGTGACGCGGATGCCGCTGGTGCGGGCGGCTTCGGCGAGGCCGCCCAGGTGCTCGGCTTCGCGCTGCTCGGCCCGCGAGGCCTTGACGGTGGTCAGGGCGCCCAGGACGCGCAGGAGGCCGGAGCCGTAGGCGCTGGTGTCCTCGCGGTTGGTGACGGCGGCCTTGCGGACTGCGCGGGCCACGGTGAGGGCGATCGCACTGGCGGCGCCGAGGCAGCCGACCGTGACGAGGAGCATCTTCCAGTCGATCCATGCCATGACGGCGACGCAGCCGAGGGCGGTGAACCCGGAGGTGACGATCTGGGCGGCGGAGGAGGAGAGGGCGACGCGGGCGAGTGAGGTGTCCGCGACGGTGCGGGTGAACACGTCGCCGTGTTCCAGGCGGTCGAAGGCCGGGATGCGGGAGTGGAGCAGCCGGCCGGTGAGCGTGGTCCGCATGTCGAGGACGATGTTCTCGCCGGCGCGGCCGATCAGGTAGAAGTGTGCGGCGGCCAGGGCCGCGTCGGCGAGGAAGAGGGCCGCGATGCTGACGATGGGCCAGGTCGTGGGCTTGTCCGTGGCGACGGCTTCGATGAGCCGGCCGATGAGCAGCGGCTGGAGGAGGGTGGCCGCGGTGCCCGCCAGGCCGAGGACGACGCCGGCGGCCAGGAGCAGCCGGTGCCCTCGGACGATCTTGGATATGTTCACTCGTCAGCCCTCATTCGGAAGAGTTGCGTTGCCTTGCCTCGGAGCCGGCCCCGGCGCCCGTCACCCGTCGGCGCGGGCGGTGTACCAGTCGTAGGGCTCGTGTTCGCCGGCCGGGGCGACGTCCTCGACGGTGAAGCCGGCGCGCGCGAGGCAGGCCTCGACGTCGTCCCGTTCGATGAGGAGGACCTGCTCGCCGAAGAGCACCGGTGCCTTGCCGTCCTCGTCGATGCGGGTGTCCATGGTGAGGACGTCCGCGTCGTCGAGGGTCACCGTGAAGGTGGTGGTGCCGGGGCGGTCGGGGGTCGGCACGGTCAGGGTGTGCAGGGCCACGAGGGGGCGGTAGGTGGCGGTGGAGTAGTACTCGAGCGAGAGGGTGGCGCCCGGCTCCAGGGCCTGGCGTACGTGGGCCAGGGCGCGGGTCAGTTCGTCGCGCGAGGACACGCACGCCAGGGATCCCATGGTGGAGTACGCGGCGGTGAAGGTGCCGGCGACCGGGAGCGGGCGGCGGAAGTCGGCGCGGACCAGCTCGACGTTGCCGGGGAGGCCCTTGGCGCGGAACTGCTCCAGCATCGGCTCCGAGTTGTCGACGCCGACCACGTGGGCGGCGATCGATGCGACGGGGGCGGCGATGCGGCCGGTGCCCACGCCGATCTCGAGGACGCGGCCGCCGGCGACGTGGGGCCGGAGCCGGTCCACTGCGTCCCCGGTGGGCATGGCGGGGGCGATCAGCGTGTCGTACACGGATGCCACGGCGGTGCCGTACTGGACGTCCCGGGTCACCGGTTCACCTCTTCGTAGTCGAAGACCATGTCGTACTTGGGGTCCTCGCTGTGGTCGTAGCCGGAGTAGCGGACGAGCATCACCTGGAAGAGGGGGTAGCCCGGTTCGGGGGTGAGGCGCTGCCGCACGAACTCGTTGATGAGGTGGTAGGCCCCCTCCTTCGCCTCCTGGTGCAGGGGTGTCATCGCGCCGGGGTTGTGGAGGAGGGTGGACGCCACGTCGAAGATGGCCTTCTCGATGCGGCGGCCGGGGAACCAGAAGGCGTGGACGAGCTTGCGCGGGGCGATGGAGTACACCTCGCGCCACTCGGTGTGCTCCGACTTGTCGGCGGTGGCCAGCCGGTACAGGAAGTGCTGGTCGTCGACGGCCGGGTTGGGGGCGAAGAAGCGCCAGTTCGGGATGAGGATGCCGGTCCCGGTCTTGTCGGCCTTGCGGAGCTTGTCGTAGCTGCGGTCGGGGTGCTGGCTGAGGACGGAGGCGACGAACCATCCGGCGAGGACGGCCGGCACGGCCTGCTGCATCACGGTCTTCGCCTTGCTCATGCCGCTTCCCTCCGGTTCGGGTCGTCCTCGCCGCGGCGGGCGGCGGCGTCTGCGACCGCCTGCTCGATCGCCTTGGCGGTGTGCGGGGCGTGTTCCATTCCGCCGGTGACGGAGACGTGCGTGGATCCGGGGACGGTGATGATGCTGCCGCCGTGGCCGGATGCGACGTACTCCTCGTAGAGGTCGTGGTGTTCCGGGATGTCCCGGACGGTCGACTCCGCGGCGATGACCCAGACCGGCGTGCTGAGGCGGTCGAGGGGGCGGCCGCCGTCGAGCATGAAGGCGTACGAGTAGTTCCACTCCCGCAGGGCGGCGCGCCAGGTGGAGGGGGCGGAGCCCTCCAGGCGCAGCGCCCGGTGGTGGGGGCTGCCGGCCGCGAAGGCGAACATGCCCTTCTTGTCCATGAGCAGTCCGGCGCCGAGGGTCGCGGACCAGGGGCCCAGCTTCATGGTCAGGTTGGCGGCGCGGGCGCCCTCGCGCTGCTTGCGGGAGTGGATGAGCTCGCGCGGGTGGTTGGGGTCGACCAGGACGACGCCGTCCACGCGGTCGGGGGCCTCGGCGGCCGCCCGGTGGGCGATGTAGCCGCCGAGCGAGTGGCCTGCCAGGATGCAGGGGCCGTCGGTGTCGACTCCGTCGGCGATGACCTGGAGGAGGTCGCCGACGGACTCCTTCAGGGAGTAGTCCTCGGGGCAGCGGCGCAGCGAGCTGCCGTAGCCCGCCCGGTCGTAGACGAGCACGGAGATCGACGGGTCGAGGAAGTCGGCGAGGAGCAGCCAGGAGGTGGCGGTGTTCATCAGCCCGGCCTCGCACACGAGGGTGGGGCCGCCCGGGGTGCCGCGGCGTACGTGGTACGTGATGATGTTGCCGCTGTCGCAGCGGACGCGGCGGCGTTCGAAGCCGGCGTGGCGGCGGGTGCGGGTCACGAGTTCGGCGTAGGCCTGGTGGGCGACGCCGGCGGCGAGGCATGCCGCCAGGCCGGCGCCCGTGAGGCGGGGGAAGGTCAGGGGCTTCACGCCGCCTCCTTGGTGCCCTTGGCGAGTGCGCGGACGGACGGGTAGGTGGAGACGAACGCCCAGGCGAAGCGGGAGAGTCCCATGAAGCGGGCGTTGGCCAGGTGGAAGGCGCCCATGGCCGCCAGCCCGGCGTCCACGTACTTGCCCTTCTTCAGCAGCAGGAGGGGGAAGCCGCACTCCAGGGCCAGCACGGCGTGGCAGATGGCGCGGGACGCGGCGGGGTACTTCTCCAGCTTGTTGAAGAACCACTCGTCGCCGTAGGTCTGCGTGCGCATGATCTTGGCGAGGGCGTCGCCGGAACGCCAGGCGTCGCCGGGGAGTTTGGCCCAGCCGGATGCGCCGTACGACAGGACGGTCTGGGCGCCGATGAACTGGACGGCGGCGTTGCGGGTGGCGTCTGTGCCGCCCGCGCGGCCGAGGGCGGCGGCCGTCTGCACGAGGAAGGACACCTGGTCCGATCCGTCGGTGCCGAACAGGTGCCGCGGGTAGATGAGGAGCTGGCTGCCGACCAGGTAGGCGTTGGCGGCCATGCGTACGGAGTTGTTCCGCACCGGCGAGATCAGGACGGCTGCGGCCAGGACCCGCGAGGCGTGGACGGCCTGGGTGACCGGCTCGCGGGCGACGAAGTCCTTGACCGCCTGGGTGGCCTTCGTGCGGCCGGGCACCTGGGACCTGGTGTGGTTCCAGTCGTTCAGGCCGCCCGGCTGCCGGTCGGTCCGGCGGACGAGGTATTCGAGGCTGGACAGCAGGTGCGTGGCGGCGGACAGCCGTTCCGCTGTGGCGAGCGGGTGCGCACACGCCGCTTCAGCGACTCGGCGGAGACGTGACAGCATGATCTGTTCCTGATCGCAGCATGGGTGGGTGGAGGGCCGGAGGGGTGCAGGGGCGGAGAGCGGGGGAACCGCTGAAGGCTCGCCGCCCCTGGTCCGCTTACTTCTGGCAGGCCTTGACGGCCGCACCGACGCCGGCGGCGGCGACGATGATGGCGGTGGCCTTGGCCCCGCCGACGAAGCCGACGGTGAACGCGGCCGGGGTGGCCATCACGGGCGCGACCGGGCTCTCGGCGGCGCGGGCGGCACCGGCGTTGACCTTCTCGATCAGCACGGACATGGCTGTTCCTCCACTTGTCTGGTAATACGGGGAAGAGTGCGTCCGGTGTCGGCAGACATGTGGACTGTCTGCCGGCACCGGTCACACGTATGCGGGCCGGATACGGGGCGCGGTCCGTGTCGGGGACCGGAAGCCGGAACCGGCCGGGGCCGCCTCGATCAGCCGGTGGCGGTCTTGTAGGCCACCGCGGCGGCGCCGGTCACGACGGCGCCGCCGACGACGTAGCCGGCCGTCTTGGCGATGACCGGGGTGGCGATGATGGCCGGGGTGGCCATGACGGGCGCCGCGGCACCCGCGGGGGAGCCGGCGTGCAGCTCGCCGCTGACGGCGGAGTTCAGGTTGACCTTCTGGATCAGCACGGTGCTTTTCCTTTACTGGCTTGTTTTGTGGATTGCGGATCATCCCGCTGTCCGCCTGAAGCGGGCAGCGGGAAGTCTTTGTGGAACCCGTCCCGCTTCGAATTCCCGTTTCGGGGTGGGCGGGTGGGGATGTGCGCGGACGCGCGTGCCTTGAAGGCCGGCCGTGTCCCTGTGCCGCGGAAATGCGGGTACGCGGCATGGACGTTCGGACACGGGAAAGGCGCTGTGCGGCGCGCGGCGCGGCCGGCGGCCCTTTCGGGCGCGGCGCGGTGGCATGCCGAATGTGCGGTGTGTGCGCCGGCGGTGAGCCGACGGCGGGTTACTTGACCTTCGCGGTGGCGTAACCGACGGCCGCGGCGGTGACGAGGACCGCCGCCTTTCCGGCGCACGGGGTGAAGACCAGCGACGGCGTGGCCATGACGGGCGAGACAGCGCCCTCCAGGGTCCGCTGCGAGAGCGGGCCGGTGAGCGAGGCGTTCTGGTTCACCTTGTGCAAGAGCATGAGAGCACTCCGGGATTCTTGGTCGGACATGGGACTCCCTCCATGCGCGGGTGGGTCGTTCGTACGCGTCTCGAGGGCCTCCCGTTCGCGAGCGCGGGGACTTCCGGCCCATCGAGCCCGCCCCCGCGGCCCTTCCATCTGATCAACCGCAGCGGGGCGCCCTTCGTATGACTGCCCCTGGAAACTTTTTCCGGCGGGTTCAGGAGGCCCGGCGGACGCCCCGGCAGAGGGCCCTCTTCCGCATGGCGAGGAGGCCGTGCTGCCTGGCGCGGGAGACCGTGCCCCGGTGGACGCCGAGCACGGCTGCGGCATCGTCGATCGTGTAGTCCTGCACGTCGACGAGGAAGATGGCGGCCGCCTGCTTGCGCGGTACCTCGGCCAGCAGGCGCTCGACCTCCCAGCGCGCTTCGCGCAGGGCCAGGGCGTCGCCGGCCTGCGGCCGGTCGGGCACTTGGCCGACCGGCATGTCCTGGGACTGGCGTCTCTTCAGGTCGTAGGCAGCCGTGGTGACCGCGCGGATCGCGTACGCGGTCGGGTTGGGGTGCGCGAGCCAGGCGTCCGCAGCCTTCAGCAGCTTCAGGCAGGCGGTCTGGACGGCGTCGTCGGCGTCCTCGCCGAGCAGTCGCGACGCCTGGCGCCGGAGCAGCGGTATCACGTCACGCAGCAACGCGTCCAAGTCCGGGCGGCTCAGTGCAATGGCATAGTCGGGCACAGCAGTTCTCCCCCTCGGCCGCTGCCCACAGTGAAGGCGACAGCGGCTTTTGTCTGCGGCGTTTGAGCGGTGGTCAGACGCTCTGCGGCAAGATCACTTTAAACACACATGGTTCAATCTTGGGTCAGTGCAGGTAAGAGCCTGAGGAAGATTTGAGGATCGCCACCGGCGCGCCCACTTTGAGGAAGGCCCCATGGCAGTAGCGGAATCCAGCCATATCCATGCCGATGACGTTTGGCGTCGTTACGGACGCGGCAAGAGCGGCTTCATGGCCGTGCGCGGTGTCAGTTTCACCGTCAGACCCGGCTCACTGTTCGCCCTGCTGGGAACCAACGGCGCCGGCAAGACCTCCACCGTCGAAATGCTGGAAGGCCTCGCCGCCCCGCACCGCGGGCGGATACGCCTGTTCGGGGACCTGGACCCGGTCGCCGACCGCGCGCGGATCCGCCCCCGTACGGGCGCGATGCTGCAGGAGGGCGGTTTCACCGCGCATCTGACGGCGCGGGAGAGCGTCGAGATGTGGGCCGGGCTGACGTCGCGGCCGCGGCCGGTCGCGCAGGCGTTGGAACTCGCCGGGTTGTCGCACCGGGCGGACGTGCTCGTCAAGAACCTGTCCGGCGGGGAGAAGCGGCGCCTCGACCTGGCCGTCGCCACGCTCGGCAGCCCGGAGGTGCTGTTCCTCGACGAGCCGACCGCGGGCATGGACGCCGAGGGCAGGCACGCGACCTGGCGGCTGGTCAAGGAGCTGCGCGAGCGCGGCTCGACGATCCTGCTGACCACGCACTACCTGGAGGAGGCGGAGTCGCTGGCCGACGAGCTGGCCATCATGCACCGTGGGCGCATCGCGGCGTCGGGAACGGTCTCGGAGATCGTTTCCGGCCATCCTGCGACGCTGACCTTCGGCCTGTCGGGACAGTGGAGCGCGCAGGACCTCCCCGTCGGCGGGGCGGTCGAGGAGCGGGGCGGGCGCATCACCGTCACCACGGGGCAGTTGCAGAAGGACGCCGCCCGGATCCTGGCCTGGGCCGAGGACCACGACGTGGAGCTGGACCGGTTCACGGCACGGCCGGCCTCCCTGGAGGAGGCGTTCATCTCCATCGCCCGGGTGACGGACACCGACGACGACGCGTACGACACGGACGACGCGGCAGAAACGCAGGAGGAGGCATGAACAGCCGCCCCGCCATCCGGCACATGAAGACCTTGTTCCGCATCGAGTGGACGCTGTTCAACAGGGTGAAGGCGAATTACGTCTTCGTCGTGTTCGTTCCCCTGATGATCCTGCTGTCGATGCGGTACGTGCAGGATCAGATGGACCTGGCCCGCCACGGCCTGAACCCCGGGCCGCTCATGGTGTCCACGGCTGCCGGCATCCTGCTGATCTTCTCCCTCTACTCGTCGGTGACCGGGCTGTACGTGGCGCGCCGGGAGGAGCTCGTGCTGAAGCGGCTCCGTACGGGCGAGGCTTCGGACGCGGTGATCCTCGCCGGGGGCGCCTCCATGTACGTCGCCGTCGCCGTGGTGCAGATCGTCGTGGTGGGCGTCGCGCTGTCCGTCATGTTCGGCGCGGCCCCGAGGCAGTTGGGCGCCGCGGCCGCGGGGCTGGTCACGGGGATCGTGCTGATGATCGCCATGGCCGCCGCCACCGCCGCGCTGTGCCGGACCGCCGAGTCCGTCATGGTCGCGACGCTGCCCGCGATCTTCGTACTGCCGATGGTCTCCGGGATCTACATCCCGCGCGAGGTGCTGCCGGAGCCGGTGGCCGACGCGCTGCTGTGGGCGCCGCTGTCCCCGACGGTGGACCTGTTCCGGTCGGGCTGGACCGGTGAACTGGGCCTCGGTGAGTCGGTGGTCCGGGTCGTGATCGCGGCCGTGTGGACGGCGCTGTTCGCGTGGGTCGCGGCCCGCCGGTTCCGGTGGGAGCCGCGCACGTGAGCGGGGGCGCCTGCTGATCCCCGTACCGGCGGAGGGGCGTCGCCCCGCGTGTGCTCACGCGGGCGGCGCCCCTCGCCGCGTACCGGGGCCGGGAGCCCGCGGGTCACGGCGGGCCGGGTCGGCTTAGGGTCGGCTCATGAGCACGTCGGACGATCAGCGCGCCGCCCTCGACCTCCTCGACGCCCGGCTGGAGGACCTGTGGCTGGCAGCCGTCGAGCTCGGGCGCGGCAACCGGGTCGCCGTACCGGAGGTGCCGAGGGAGCCGGCTGCGGCCGCGGGGGACGGTGCGGCCGCGGAGTTGCTGCGGTGGGCGTACGCAGAGCTGGCCCGCATTCCGCGGTCGCCGGCGGACGTGTTCGCCTGGAGTGCCGGTAGTGTGCTCATGGAGCTCCGGCGGCGCCGAAGCCCCTGGAACGCGGCGGCCCTGCGCCTGCTGGAAGACCCGTACGTCTTCCTCGCCACCGGCCCGCGCCGGCACGAGGACTGGGCCGAGGACGTACTGGCTGTGATGCACCGGGAGGTCCCGGACCCTCGCGGCTGGCTGCGGCTCTACGGCGACCGTACGAGCGGTGCCCGCGCCGTCGTGCCGGCGTACCCCTTCGAGCCCCCGCCTGCAGCCGGGTTCCCGGACCGCCTGTACGAGCTGGAGCGCGGTGCGGCCGTCGGTGCGCTCGCCGTCATGGCGGAGGAGTGGTGGGAGGAACGGCCCGTGCGCGACCGGCCGGAGCGCGACGGGCTCCTGGCCGACGCGCGGTTCCTGCTGGACCGCTTCGGGCCGGACGCCCGGTTCTGGACGAACGCCCTGGACGCGGCCGCGGATCCCCGGCGGGACTTCGTCCGGGCCGGCCTCGGGGGCACGAGGGCGCACCGGTTCACCACCGGCGAGTACCTGGGCGGCATCGACCTGTTCGATGAGCTGGGGCTGATCGCGGTGTCCGACGACGAGGTCGGGGTCTTCTGGTCCATCGGGGCGTACTGACCGCCCCGCCCGGGCACGGTCGGCCGGCCGTCGGGTGTTCAACGGGTCGGCATGCCGCCGTGCGGGCTGCTGACGACCACGGCCGGGGATTCGGCGGCAGGGTACGGGTGGTCCGGGTAGTGCTCGCCTCCGGCGATCCGCCTGCCACGGATCCGGCGGCCGCACGAGCCGCACCCTCGGCCTGGAGCTGCTTGACGACGTCGGCCTCGTCCCGGGGCAGGACTTCGGCGATGGCCTTCTCGGTGCCGACCTCGGCGGACAAGGCTTCGGCGGCGGTCCGGTTGTCGCCGGTGAGGAGGGTCGGGGTCAGACCGGGGTCCTTGAGGCGGCGGACGGCCTCGGCGCTCGTGGCCTTGCCGGTGTCGGAGGACGGCGCGGGTCTCGCCGTCCCGGGCGAGGCGGGCGCCGTCGGTTCGTCGGTGCCCGCCTTCGGACCGGGCCCGTCAGGGGGTGCCGAGGAGGGTGCGGAGCAGGGGTTGTACGTGGGTGTGCGGGCGGGGCGCTGCGGGGTGGGCCGTCATCAGGAGGTGGTGCAGGGTGCCCACCAGGGCCAGGGCCGCGGAAACGGTGTCCAGGGTGGGGGCGACGCGCCCCAGGGCGCGTTCCGCGTTCAGGTACGCCTCCACCGACGCCTGGATCGCGCCGAAGCCGGGAGCGCCCGCCGCCCACGCCTCCCGGACCCGCATGGCCGCCGCCGGGCGGGTCACCGCCAGGCCGACGACTCCGGGGTCGAGGGCCAGCACCGCCGAGGCCACGTCGGCGAGGTTGCCGGCGGGGGTGCCGTCGCCCGCCTGCGCGGGCAGGGCCGCGGCGAGTTCGGCGGTGCGGGCGAAGCGGTCCAGCACCAGCTCGGCCACGAACTCGTCCAGCCCCGCGAAGTGCGTGTGCAGGACGCCCTTCGCGCAGCCGGCCTCTGCGGTGACCGCCCTGCTGGTCAGGGCGGCGGCCCCGTCGCGGGCCAGGACCCGCTCGGCCGCCTCGAAGAGCCGGGCGCGCAGATCGGGGATGGCGACGCCGCGTGGTGACATCAAGTCCTCCGGAGATTAGGGGTGTTGCGAGTATGGGCATGCGCCCATACTGTTTGGGCATGCGCCCATTCTAGGGCTCCTGTCTGGCTCCGCCACGTCTGCGCACCGGGAGGTTCCACCCCATGAACGGCATCGCGAACACCGACCAGTCCCGCGCCTGGAACGGCTACGAGGGCAGCCACTGGGCCGCCCACCGGGACCGCTGGGACGCCGTCAACGCCGGTTTCGACCAGCCCCTCTTGGACGCCGCGGCCATCGCGCCCGGCGACCGCGTCCTCGACGTCGGCTGCGGCGCCGGCGCCACGACCCGCCTGGCCGCCCGCGCCGCGGCACCCGGCGGCAACGCCCTGGGGCTGGACCTCTCCGGCCCGATGCTGGAGCAGGCCCGGGCCGCCGCCGGGAGCGAGGGCCTCGCCGGCGTCCGCTTCGAGCAGGGGGACGCGCAGGTCCACCCCCTCCCCCGCGGCGCCTTCGACGTGGTGATCAGCCGTTTCGGCGTCATGTACTTCACCGATCCCGTCGCCGCCTTCGGCAACATCGCCTCCGCGGTGCGCCCGGGCGGCCGCGCCGCCCTGCTGTGTGCCGCCGAGCCCGAGGGCAACGAGTGGCTGACCGCCCTGGCCGCCCTCGCCGGCCTCCTGCCGCCGCACGGCTTCGGCGGAGCCGGCGGGCCCGGCATGTTCTCCCTCTCCGCGCCCGGTGCCGCCGTCGCGCTGCTGGAGCGGGCGGGCTGGGACGACGTACGCGCCGAGCACGTGACGGCCCTCGGCACATGGGGGGACGACGCCGAGCACGCGGCCGACCTCCTGCTGTCCTCCGGACCCCTGCGCCACCTCCTCGCCGGTGCCGCTCCCGCCACGGCCGCCGACGCGCGGAGGCGGCTGGTCGACGTACTCCGCCCCCGCGAAGGCGCCGACGGGGTGCGGCTGCGCAGCAACGCCTGGCTGGTCACCGCGACGGCGCGGTGAACGGGCGGGAAGACTGCCGGGATTCGGCAATGTGGGGGCGCCCGCCCGCGGAACAGGATGGGGGCCTCGCGGGCGGCGTGGGGGGCGCTGCCCTCTGCCCGCCGGTTGCGGGTGGGGTCGGCGTCGGCCGGTTCGCGGAGCGGTTCGGCTGAGCCGCCCGGCACTGATGTGGAGGGGGTAACTCATGGATGTCGTCACGACGGGCCTCGGCCTGTTGCTGCTCAGCGTCCTGGCCGTCGCGATCGCCGCGGTGGTCGTGCTGTCCCGGCTGTTCCGGAAGGTCGAGCAGGGCAAGGCCCTGATCGTCTCGAAGATGCGGAAGGTCGACGTCACCTTCACCGGCCAGGTCGTGCTGCCGGTGCTGCACAAGGCCGAGGTCATGGACATCTCGGTGAAGGCCATCGAGATCTCCCGCACCGGCCGCGACGGCCTGATCTGCCGGGACAACATCCGGGCCGACATCCGCATCTCGTTCTTCATCCGGGTCAACAAGACGGTGGGGGACGTCATCAAGGTGGCGCAGGCCATCGGCACCGCGCGGGCCAGCGACAAGGCGACCCTGCAGGAGCTGTTCAACGCCAAGTTCTCGGAGGCGCTGAAGACGGTCGGCAAGCAGATGGACTTCGCCGACCTGTACACCAAGCGCGACGAACTGCGCTTCAAGATCATCGAGATCATCGGCATCGACCTCAACGGCTACAGCCTGGAGGACGCGGCCATCGACTACCTGGAGCAGACGCCCGTCTCGCAGCTCGACGCCGGGAACATCCTGGACGCGCAGGGCATCCGCAAGATCACCGAGCTGACCGCCATCGAGAACGTCCGCACCAACGAGTTCCGGCAGAACGAGCAGAAGGAGATCACCCGCCAGAACGTCGACGCCCGCGAGGCCATCCTCGAACTGGAGCGCCGACAGGCCGATGCCGAGATCCGGCAGCGGCGCGAGGTGGAGACCGCGCGGGCCCGGGAGGAGGCCGAGACGGCGCGGGTGGTGGAGGAGGAGCGGCTGCGCGCGCAGAGCGCGTTCCTCAAGACGGAGGAGCAGCTCGGCATCCAGCGGGAGAACCAGGCCCGCGAGGTGGCGGTCGCCGCGAAGAACCGGGAGCGGGTCATCGCGGTGGAGAACGAGCGCATCGAGAAGGACCGCCTGCTGGAGGTCATCGCGCGGGAGCGGGAGACGGAGCTGACGCGGATCGCCGCCGACAAGGAGGTCGAGAACGAGCGGCGGGACATCGCGGAGGTCGTGCGCGAGCGGATCGCCGTGGACCGCACGGTCGCGGAGCAGGAGGAGTCCATCAAGCGGCTGCGGGCCGTCGAGGAGGCCGAGCGCAGCCGGCAGGCGATCGTCATCGCCGCGGAGGCGGAGGCGCAGGAGCGGCTGGTCAAGGACATCAAGGCCGCCGAGGCGGCGGAGCAGGCGGCCGTGCACCGGGCCGCGCAGGAGCTCACGCTGGCCGAGGCCCGCAACAAGGCGGCCGATCTGGAGGCGCGCTCCAAGATCCGCCTGGCCGAGGGGATCCAGGCCGAGGCGGCCGCGGCGGGCCTGGCGGGGGTGGCCGTACGGGAGAGGGAGGCCGAGGTCGTCGAGAAGGCCGGCCGTGCCGAGGCCGAGGCGACGGCGGCCCGGCTGCGGGCCGAGGCGGAGGGCGCCCGCGAGCTGGCGCTGGCGCAGGCCGCGGGCGTCGGCGAGAAGCTGAAGGCCGAGGCCGCGGGTCTGACCGAGAAGGCGGCGGCGATGGCCGCCCTGGACGAGGCGTCCCGGACGCACGAGGAGTACCGGCTGCGGTTGGAGGCGGAGAAGGAGATCCGGCTGGCCGGGCTGGACGCGCAGCGGCAGGTTGCCCAGGCTCAGGCCACGGTCCTCGCGACGGGGCTGGAGAGCGCCGACATCAGCATCGTCGGCGGCGAGTCCGCCTTCTTCGACCGGATCGTGGGCGCGATGTCGATGGGCCGGGCCGTCGACGGGTTCGTGGAGAACTCGCAGACGGCGCAGGCGCTGGCCGCCTCCTGGCTCGACGGCTCGGGGTCCTTCACCGACGACCTCACCCGCGCGGTGGCGAACACGTCCGCCGCGGGCGTCCGCGACCTGACCGTCTCGGCCCTGCTGATGCGGCTCATGCCGGCCGGCTCGGGGCAGCTGGACGCGCTGATGGCCAAGGCCAGGGAGTTGGGCCTGGCAGACATGCCGGTGGGCGAGCTCGCCGGGAAATCCGCGGCTGCCGGAGTGGACGGCGCCGCCCGGGACTGACCGCCACGGGGGTGCGGTCGACGGCCGTGGAGCCGCCGCGGAGGGGGCGGCGGCTCCACGGCCCCTCACGATCTCGTACGCGAAGGAGCAGCACGCATGAGCACGGGCAGGGACACGGCCACGGGCGCCGACACGGGGGCGTGCGAAGTGCTGCGCGGGCGGCTCGCCGCCCAGGCCGGCGAGCTGGCCCGCGGCGCCGAGGCCCTGAACGCGGCCCGCGTCGCGGCGTTCGGCTCGGCCGGGGTCGCGCTCGCCGGCTCCGGGCACCTGCGCACGGAGGAAGCCCGGATCCCGGCGGACCTGGTGGGCGTCGGCGACTGCCTGCTGTTCGGCTACCGCGGGACCGCCGCGCGCGGTGACGAAACGTCCGTACGGGACGTGCTGGCGCTGTACGACAGGAACCTGGAGCCGCTGCCCGAGGACGCGGTGCCCGGGCTCCTCGACGACCCGGCGTTCCGACGGGAGTTCGACGAGCTCCACCGCTACTACCACGGGGCCCGCCTCCAGCGCCTCCGCCGGGTCGACGACACCCTGCTCGCCGTCTTCCGCACCGGCGAGCAGGCCGAGGACATCCGGGTCCTGCGCTGGCAGGCCGGCCCGGCCGGCGCGGTGCGCTTCCTGGACGGGCGGGGCGAGCGCGACCACGTCTTCCCCGCGGCCCACGACGTGCGGTGGCGGGAGGTCACCCGGGACGACCACGTACCGGGCCGGCACCCGCATGCGGCGGTCGACGGGCGGCTCTACGTCTCCACGGTCGGCGGGGCGCTGAGCATCAGGACGGAGGACGACACGGAGACCGGATCCGGGCTCGTGCACCGCGAGCCGGTGGACGAGTCCCTCCAGTCCCTCGCGGACGCCGAGATCGCGTACGCGGTCGTCGGGCCGCTGACGCTGCTGCGGGTGCTGCCGTACAAGGAGGAGACCCGGCGCCACCTCGTCTTCAACGCGGTGACCGGGACGGTGGTCCGGCTGGACGGCATCGGGCTGTCCTGCCGCCGGCTCCCGGACGACGGCGGCATCGTCTTCCCGGGCGGCTACTGCCTGGCCGACGGCACCGTCCGGACGTTCGACACGGACACCGCCGGCCTGGAGTTCGACCACTCGGTGGCCTCCCCGAACGGCGAGGACGTGCTGTACGTCTTCCAGGAGCGGGCGGGGAACCGCCGGCTGCTGCACCCCTACAGCCTGATCCGGCAGGAGGTCGCGGCGCCGCTGCCGTGCGAGGGGCTGGCCCGGTTCGAGGACGGCACGCTGGTGGTGCTGCGGGCGGGGGACGGGCGCGCCGGCCGGTCCCACGCCGTACAGGAGTGGAGCACGCCGTTCACGTCGGACACGCAGGGGGCGTCCGCGGCGGAGGGGCCGCTCGCCCGGATCGGGAACCCGGACCTGGTGCGGGCCGTCGCCGACACCACGGCCGTCGCCCGCCGCGCCGCGGCCGCCGGGGAGACGGAGGCCTCCGCGGCGACGCCAGCGCTGTACGAGTCGCTGCTCGCGGACTGCGTCCGCGCCGGCGACCGGTTCCCGTGGCTGGCGGAGCTCGCCGGCGCGGCGCCGGACGCGGTCGACCTGCACGCCGCGCTGGCGGCCGTACGGGCGACGGCGGAACAGGTGCTGGCGGAGTTCGAGGCGGTACGGGCGCTCACCGCGCGGGCGGCCGACGCGCTGGCCGAGGCCGGCCGGACCGTGGCGGGCCTGCTGCGCCGGATCCGCGGGGAGGCGCCGGCCGGGGCCGGGGAGTGGATCGCGCGCATCACCGAACTGCGCCGGGCGCAGGGGCACCTGGTCACCCTGACCGGGATGCGGTACGCGGACACGGGCGCCGTCGAGGCGCTGGCCGCAGAGGTGGCCTCGGCCATCGGCTCCACTGCCGAACGCGCCATGGCCTTCCTCCGGCGGGCGGACGCGTTCGACGGCCACGCCGCCGAGGCCCGCCGGCTCGCCGACGCCGCGGAGGCGATCACCACCGCCGCCGAGGCCGATCCGCTGCGCCGGGAGGTGGAGGGCCTCGTCCTCGGCCTGCAGGAGCTGACCGAGGTCGCCTCGGGGCTGGAGGCGGGCGACCCCGCGGGGCGCGCGGGCGTCCTGGAGCGGATCGGGGAAGTGCTGGGGGCGCTGAACCGGGCCCGGGCCGGGCTGGAGACGCGCAGGCGGGAGCTGCTGCACGAGGAGAGCGGCGCGGAGTTCGCCGCGGAGTTCGCGCTGCTGGGGCAGTTGGCGGCGGGTGCGGCGGCCGCGGCCGGCACGCCCGAGGAGTGCGATGCGCAGCTGGCCCGGCTGCTGGTGCAGTGGGAGAACCTGGAAGCCCGCTTCGCCGAGAACGAGGAGTTCACCGCGCGGATCGCGGAGAAGCGCGCCGAGGTTCAGGACGCGTTCTCCGCGCGCCGGCAGACCCTCCAGGACGCGGGCGCGCGGCGCGCGGAGTCCCTCGCGGCGTCGGCGCAGCGGGTGCTGGAGACGGTGGTCCGCCGGGCCTGCACGCTCGGCGACGACGACGCGGTGAACACGTATTTCAGCTCGGACCCGGTGGTGGCCGGGGTGCGCCGGACCGTGGAGCGGCTGCGGGCGCTCGGCGACTCGGTGCGGGCGGAGGAGCTGACGGGGCGCCTGGCCGCCGCCCGGCAGGAGGCGGGACGGGCGCTGCGGGACCGCGCCGAGCTGTACGCGGACGGGGGCGGGACGGTCCGGCTGGGCCGGCACCGGTTCGCGGTGACCCGGCAGGCGGCCGAGCTGACGCTGGTGCCTTGCGGCGACGGCATGGCGTTCGCGCTGACCGGCACCGACTACCGGCGGCCGGTCGCGGACCCCGGCTTCGCGGAGAGCCGGCCGTACTGGGACCGGGTGCTGCCGTCGGAGTCGGCGCAGGTGTACCGGGCCGAGTACCTGGCCGCGCGGGTGCTGTCCGGACACGGCCCGGAGGCGCTGGCCGCCGCGGGGGACGGGCTCGACGCACTGGTGCGGCGGGCGGCCGAGGAGGCGTACGACGAGGGGTACGAGCGGGGGATCCACGACCACGACGCCGCCGCCGTCCTGCGGGTGCTGGTGCGGCTGCACCGGGAGGCGGGGCTGCTGCGGCACCCGGCTCGGGAGCGGGCCGCAGCCGCGCTGTTCTGGGCGCACGGGCCGGGCGGACGTGAGCGCGACGCGCTGGGCCGGCGGGCGGTCTCGCTCGGGCGTGCCCGCGACCTGTTCGGAGCGGCCCCGGCGCTGCGGGACCTCCAGGACGAACTCGCCCGCGCCATCGGGGCTTTCGGGGCGGGCGGGGCCGACCCGGAGGGGGCTGCCGCGTACCTGCTGGAGGAGCTGACCTGCGGGCCGGAGGGCTTCGCCCTGTCGGCGGCCGCCCGGGGGCTGCTGGATGCGTTCCGCCGCGGCGCGGGCGGTGGCGGGGGCGCCCCGTACGACGAGGACCTGGCGGTCCTGTCCGGGCTGGCCGAGCGGCGGCAGCTCGTGGAGGGCTGGCTCGGCGCGTTCGCGGCCGCGACCGGGCACCGCGCGGATGCGGGGACGGTGGAGGAGGCGGCGGCCGCCGAGCTGTGCCCGTCGCTGCCCCGGTACCCGGTGGAGGGCGCCACGGCCGCCACCGTGACCGGGCTGCTCGGCGCGCACGCCCGGGTGCGGGACCGTGCCCTGCCGCTGCAGCTGGCGGAGTTCCTCACCCGAACGGCTGCGTTCGCGGCCGCAGACGTCCCCGGGTTCCGGGCGCACCAGCGGCAGCGGGCCGGGCTGCTCGCGGCCGAGCGGGAGCGGCTGCGGATCGACGAGTACCGGCCGCGGCCGATGCCGTCGTTCGTCCGCAACCGGCTGATCGACGAGGTGTACCTGCCGCTCGTCGGCGACAGCCTCGCCAAGCAGCTCGGCGCGGCCGGCGACGCACGGCGCACCGACACGCACGGCCTGCTGCTGCTCCTGTCGCCGCCCGGCTACGGCAAGACGAGCCTGGTGGAGTACGTCGCCCAGCGGCTCGGGCTGCTGCTGGTGAAGGTGGACGGGCCGGCGCTCGGGCCCGCCACCACCTCCCTCGACCCGGAGGCGGCGCCGGACGCGGCGGCCCGGCGGGAGCTGGAGAAGGTGGCCTTCGCGCTGGACGCCGGCAACAACGTGCTGCTGTACCTGGACGACATCCAGCACACGTCCGCGGAGCTGCTCCAGCAGTTCATCCCGCTGTGCGACGCGACGCGCACGCTGAACGGCCGCGACCTGCGCGGCAAGCGCTTCGCGGTGTGCATGGCCGGGAACCCGTACACGCAGTCCGGGGACCGGTTCAGGATTCCCGACATGCTCGCCAACCGGGCGGACGTGTGGAACCTCGGGGACGTGCTGACCGGGCGGGAGGAGGCCTTCGCGTTCAGCTTCGTCGAGAACGCCCTGACCTCGCACCCGGTGCTGGCGCCGCTCGCCGGACGGGACCGCGCCGACCTCGCCCTCCTCGTACGGCTGGCCGAGGGGGACCCGGATGCGCGCGCGGACCGGCTGTCGCACCCGTACGCGCCGGCGGAGGTGGAGGAGATCACGGCGCTGCTCGGCCATCTGACGGCCGCGCGGAGCACCGTGCTCGCCGTGAACGCCGCGTACATCGCCTCGGCGGCGCAGGCCGACGCGGACCGGACGGAGCCGCCGTTCCGGCTGCAGGGCTCCTACCGGAACATGAACCGGATCGTGGAGCGGCTGTCCCCCGCCATGAACGGGGCGGAGGCGGCCGCGGTGGTCGACGACCACTACCGGGCGGAGGCGCAGGCCCTCGCGACGGGCACGGAGGCCAACCTGCTGAAGCTGGCTGCGCTGCGGGGCGCCCTCACCCCGGAGCAGGCGGCGCGCTGGGCGGAGATCACCGCTCCGTACGGGCGCGGGGCCGGGGGGCGCGGGCGCGCCGGTGGCCGGATTCCGGCCCGGACGGGGCGGCCTGCGCGGGCCGTCCGGCGGCCGGTGCACCGGACGGGGCGGCGGCGCTGAGGGGTCGGATCGGGCCGCGTCAGGGGCTTTGCCCGGGTATGCAGGGCTGGAGCGGAGTTGCCCGGGTCACGGATCTCTTGATCGTTCGCTCAGCGGAACCTCAGATCCGCATAACGATCAGATCACCGAACCTGGGCAAACACCACATATTTTCGGCCAATGTGAGATCGATCACTAAAGGTTACGTAAAGACCGTGCTAGGAATTCGCAACTCCACTTCGGCCCACCCCTCGCCGGAGATCCGGAGCGGCGGCCTCCACCCGGCCGCGGCAGCACCACGCTGCTCCATCAGCACGGCCAAGGCGCCCTCATCGGTCCGATTCCGCGGACCGGCGGCGCCACGGGTCGCCGATCGGACAACGGCGTTCGCTCAAAGCCCGCACTTTCACACCGGTCCCCCGCACAGGACCGGTCTGCGCCATCGAGGTTTTGCCACATGTCACTCGACTCCTTCACCGACTCCGTCGACGAGGCCGTCAGCGGTTTCTTCGAGCCCATCGCCAAGTGGCTCGGCGAGGTCGTCTTCTACTCCGTCCCGGTCGCCGGCACGGAGCTGCCGCTGATCGTCGCCTGGCTGGTCGTCGCCGGTGTCGTCTTCACGGCCTGGTTCGGCGGCGTGCAGATACGCAAGTTCCGCCTCGCGGTGAACGTCGTCCGCGGCAAGTACGACGAGAAGGGGTCGGCCGGCGAGGTCAACCACTTCCAGGCGCTGACCGCCGCGGTGTCCGGCACGGTCGGCCTCGGCAACATCGCCGGTGTCGCCGTCGCCGTCTCCATCGGCGGCCCCGGCGCCACGTTCTGGATGATCCTCTGCGGCCTCCTCGGCATGGCGACGAAGTTCGTCGAGGTGACCCTCGGTGTGAAGTACCGCGAGGTGCACGCCGACGGATCCGTCTCCGGCGGCCCGATGCACTACCTGCCCAAGGGGCTCGCCGACCGCTTCGGCGCCCGCGGCAAGACCTTCGGCAAGGTGCTCGCCGTCCTCGCCTCCGCGTTCGTGCTGTTCTTCGGCCTCTTCGGCGGCAACCTGTTCCAGGTCAACCAGTCCTACGCGCAGCTGGTCTCCGTCACCGGCGGCGAGTCCGGCATGCTCGGCTCCTCGGCGGGCGCGCTGTTCTTCGGCATCCTGATCGCCGCCCTCGTCGGCATCGTGCTCCTCGGCGGCATCCGCTCCATCGCCTCGGTCACGAGCAAGCTCGTCCCGGCCATGGCCGGCATCTACATCGCCGCCTGCCTCGTCGTCATCGCCGTCAACGTGACGGCCGTGCCCGCCGCGATCTCCACGATCATCGAGGGCGCCTTCAACCCGGAGGGCGTCGCCGGCGGTGTCCTCGGTGCGCTGATCATCGGCTTCAAGCGGGCCGCGTTCTCCAACGAGGCCGGTCTCGGCTCCGCCCCGATCGCGCACTCCGCGGTCAAGACCAAGCACCCCGCCTCCGAGGGCCTGGTCGCCCTGCTGGAACCGTTCATCGACACCGTGATCATCTGCACGATGACCGCGCTGACGATCGTGATCGCCAACCCGGCCAGCTGGGGCGAGGCCCGCAAGGGCGAGTCCATCGGCGGCGTCACCATCACCTCCGACGCCTTCGCGACCGTCCTGCCCTGGTTCCCGTACATCCTGACCATCGCGGTCATGCTGTTCGCCATCTCCACGGTGCTGACCTGGGGCTACTACTGCATGAAGGCCTGGACGCACCTGTTCGGCCGCAGCAAGGCCAGCGAGCTCACCTTCAAGGTCATGTACACGCTCGTCGCGGTGGCCGGTTCGCTGCTGACCCTGCAGACCCTGATCGACATGGCCGACGCGGTCCTGTTCATGCTCGCCGTCATCAACATCATCGGCCTGTACCTGCTGGCCCCCGTCGTCAAGCGGGAGCTCAACTCCTTCCTCGACTTCGTCCGCCGCCGCGACGCCGGCCTCGACACGGACGAGGACGGCGCTACCACCGACCAGGAGCCGGAGAAGACCACCGTCTGACCGCATCCCCGCGGCCCGGCTCCTTCGAGGGCCCGTACCCATCCTCGCGCCTTGGAGGGGTACGGGCCCTCTCCCCTGCCCGGACCGCCACCCACTGCCGCCCTCGCTGCCCTCACTGCCATCGCTGCCCTCACTGCCATTGCTGCACGTCAAAGCCCCCCTGGCGACATCCCGCCCGTCCCGATAGGGTGTGAGGAACGCGTCAAGACGCCCTCCTGCCCGAGGGCCGACGCGGGGTGTGCCGGGAAGTCTGGTCGGCGTCCTCGGGGCCGTGTGCCCTGCTACTGCCGACGCCCGGAGGTTCTCCCGCCATGACCGCTGCCCCGCCGCCCGAGCGCTCCCCGTTCCTCGGCCTCCTGCCGTGGCCGGAGCGCCGCGCCGTCGCCGAGGCCCTGCGCACCGAGACCGTCGGCGGGCTCGTGCTCCTGGCCGCCGCGGTCATCGCGCTCGTCTGGGCCAACAGCCCCCTCGGGGACCTGTACACGCAGGTCCGGGACTTCCACTTCGGCATCCCCGCGCTCGGCCTCGACCTCTCCGTCGGGCACTGGACCGCCGACGGCCTCCTCGCCGTCTTCTTCCTCGTCGCCGGCATCGAGCTCAAGCGGGAACTCGTCGTCGGGGAACTCCGCACTCCGGCCACCGCCGCGCTGCCGGTCGTCGCCGCCCTGTGCGGCATGGCCGTGCCCGCCGCCCTGTACGCGCTCACCGCGGGCCTCGGCGGCGGCAGCCTCGACGGCTGGGCCGTGCCCATGGCCACCGACATCGCGTTCGCGCTGGCCGTCCTCGCCGTCATCTCCACGCACCTGCCCGCCGCGCTGCGGGCGTTCCTCCTGACCCTCGCCGTCGTCGACGACCTCGGCGCCATCCTCGTCATCGCGATCTTCTTCACCGCCGAACTGAACTTCTGGGCCCTCGGCGGCGCCTTCGCCGGGCTCGCCGTCTTCTACGTGCTCCAGCGGTTCCGGGTGCGCGGCTGGTGGTGGTACGTCCCGCTCGGGCTCGCGACCTGGGCCCTGATGTACAACAGCGGCGTCCACGCCACCGTCGCGGGCGTCGCCATGGGCCTGATCCTGCGCACGACCACCGACAAGGGCGAGGACGCCTCCCCCGGGTCGCGGGTGGCCCACCTCGTCCACCCGTTCTCCGCCGGTGTGGCCGTGCCGCTGTTCGCGCTGTTCGCCGCGGGGGTCAGCATTTCGGGGGCGGCTCTCGCGGACGTGTTCACCCGGCCCGAACCGCTCGGCGTCGTGGTGGGCCTCGTCGTCGGCAAGATCCTGGGCGTGTTCGGCGGGACCTACCTCGCCGCCCGCTTCACCCGCGCACGCCTCAACCCCGACCTCGCCTGGGCCGACGTCTTCGGCCTCTCCGTCCTCGCCGGGATCGGCTTCACCGTCTCCCTCCTCATCGGCGAACTGGCCTTCCCCGGTCAGGCCGTCACCGAGCAGATCAAGGCCGCCGTCCTCATCGGCTCCGCGCTCTCCGCAGTCCTCGCCGCACTGATGCTGCGCCGCCGCAACACGGTGTACAGGCGCCTCTACGAGGAGGAGACGCTCGACGCCGACGCCGACGGCATCCCGGACATCTACCAGCGCGAAGCCGCCTCACCCCAGTAGCCGCCGCGGGCGAGCGGTCCTGTTCCGGCGAAGCGCTGGTCCGTGGGGGCGGTGTCGGCGGGTCGGCGCGCGGGGTGGGGTGGCGCGGCGCACGCTGGGAGGCGCGGTCCGGCAGGGAAGGCCGTCGATCAGGTGGAGTGAGGAAATCCGGGCCTGGCGCGGTGCGGGTCCGGACGTCGTGGTGGAGGAGTGCCGGTGGATCGTTACCCGCCCATCGCCGAGCATGGTCTGATCGGCGACCTGCAGACCGCGGCGCTGGTGTCGTCGCGCGGGGAGATCGACTGGTGGTGCACGCCCCGGTTCGACTCCCCGAGCGTGTTCGCCTCGCTGCTGGACGCCGATCGGGGCGGGCACTGCCGGCTGTCCGCGGACGTCGAGGGGGTCACGGTCCGGCAGCTCTACCTGTCGGACACGGCCGTCCTGGTGACCCGGTACATGGCACCGGGCGGGGTCGGGGAAGTCGCCGACTTCATGCTGCCGCTCGACTCCGCCGCCGCCACCGACCGGCACCGGATCGTCCGGGTCGTCCGGGTCGTGCGGGGCAGCCTGCCGTTCACGCTCGTCTGCCGGCCGCGCTTCGACTACGCGCGCGCCGCCCACACCCTGCGCCGGGTCGACGACCGTACGGCGGTCCTCGCGGGTCCCGGCACCGACCTGCAGGTGCAGGCCACCGAAGGCATCGCGCTGGCGGAGGACGGGCAGGACGTCACCGCGTCGTTCACCCTGGAGGCGGGCCAGACCGCGGCCGTGGTGCTGACCAGCACGGGGGCGGGCGCCGAACTGTCCGCCGCCCCGAATGTGGACGGCATCGCCGCCGAGTTGGAGGCGTGCCGCACCTACTGGCTGTCATGGCTGCGGAAGTGCACGTACCGCGGGCGCTGGCAGGACATGGTCCACCGGTCGGCGATCACCCTGAAGCTGCTCACCTACGCCCCGACCGGAGCGCCGATCGCGGCGGCCACCATGGGCCTGCCGGAGCAGGTCGGAGGCGAGCGGAATTGGGACTACCGCTACACGTGGGTCCGGGACGCCTCGCTGTCGGTCGGGGCGCTGATCGACCTCGGGTTCGTCGAGGAGGCGCACGCTTTCCGCGCGTGGCTGCGCGACCGGTTGGAGGCGGGCGGCACCGCGTCCGGTGAGCCGTTGCAGATCATGTACCGGGTCGACGGCGAGCCGCACCTGACCGAGGAGGTCCTGGACCACCTGGAGGGCTACCGCGGTTCGGCGCCCGTACGGGCCGGGAACGCGGCCGCCGACCAGATCCAGCTCGACATCTACGGCGAGGCCGCGGACGCGCTGGCGCAGACCGGGGACATCGGCAACATCCGCGGCTGGAAGACGTTCAGCGATCTCCTGGACTGGCTCGCCGACCACTGGGACCGCCCCGACGAGGGCATCTGGGAGACCCGCGGCGGCCGGCAGGACTTCACGTACAGCCGGCTCATGACGTGGGTCGCCTTCGACCGGGGCATCCGCCTGGCGCGCGCACACTCCCGGCCCGCCGACACCGCCCGCTGGACCGAGGCCCGCGACACGGTCTTCCGGCAGATCGTCGACCGCGGCTGGAACACGGAACGGCAGGCGTTCGTCCAGCACTACGACACCCACGTCCTGGACGCGTCGCTGCTGCTCATGCCCCGGGTGGGGTTCCTCTCGCCCCGCGACCCGGCATGGCTGAGCACACGCTCGCCGCCATGGACGGCGAACTCGTCAGCGACAGCCTGGTCTACCGCTACGACCCGGAGGCGTCCCCGGACGGGCTGCGCGGCTCGGAGGGCACCTTCAACCTGTGCAGCTTCCTGTACGTGGAGGCGCTCGCCCGCGCCGGGAAGCTGCACCAGGCGCGCTATGCGTTCGACAAGATGCTCACGTACGCGAACCACGTCGGGCTGTTCGCCGAGGAGATCGGCCCGTCGGGCGAGCAGCTCGGGAACTTCCCGCAGGCCTTCACCCACTTGGCGCTGGTCGCGGCCGCGATGGCGTTGGACGAGCAGCTGCAACAGGCTTCGGATACCGGCGCGGGCGGGGCCGGCGCCGGTGCGGGCGTGCACGGCGGTGTCGATGGCTGAGGCGCCCTCCCCCGCCGCCCGGCCCGCACCCGCCTCGCGGACCGTGCTGACCGCCCTGGCGCTCGCGCAGTTCATCTGCAGCTTCGCCGGCTCCAACATGAACGTGATGATCACGGACATCAGCGAGGACCTCGACACGACCGTCCAGGGCGTGCAGACCGCGATCACCGTGTTCCTGCTGGTCATGGCCGCGCTGATGATCCCCGGCGGCAAGCTCACCGACCGCTACGGCCGCAAGCGCTGCTTCATGGCGGGCCTGCTCGTGTACGCCGTCGGCGCGCTGCTGAGCGCGGCCGCGCCCGGGCTGGGCGTCCTCATCCTCGGCAACTCGATCCTCGAAGGCATCGGCACGGCCCTGCTGATCCCGCCCGTCTACATCCTGACGACGCTGCTCCACCCCGATCTGACGTCCCGCGCCCGGGCGTTCGGCGTGATCATGGCGCTCGGCGGGGTCGGGGCGGCCGCCGGGCCGCTGATCGGCGGGCTCATCACCACCGCCCTCAGCTGGCGTGCGGCGTTCGTGTTCCAGGCCCTGGTCATCGCCGTGATCCTGCTGCTGGCCCGCCGGATCGACGACCCCCTGCCGCCGGACCCGACGCGGCCCTTCGACGTCCGGGGCACGGTCCTCTCCGCGGCCGGCCTGATCCTCCTGGTTATGGGGATCCTGGCCGCCGACGACAACCTGTGGCTGATGCTCGCCCTGCTGGTGCTCGGCGCGCTCGTCCTGCTGTGGTTCTTCCGGTCGGTGGCGGCGAAGGAGCGGCGTGGGGAGGAGCCTCTGCTGTCGCTGGGCCTGTTCCGCAACCGCACCTCCAACCTCGGCCTGGTCACGCAGAACGTGCAGTGGCTGATGCTGATGGGGACGTCGTTCGTGGTGGCGACCTACCTCCAGGTCGTCCGCGGCCACGACGCCATCGAGACCGGCGTCATCTTCACGTCGGCCACCGTCGGCCTGCTCGTGTCGTCGCTGGCCGCGGAGCGCCTGGCGAAGCGTTGGCCGCAGCGGACGCTGATCCTGGCCGGGTTCGCGCTCACGATCGCCGGGATCCCCGTACTGATCCTGCTGGCGCGTGCCTTCACCGACCCGTGGGCGTTCGCTCCGGGGCTGCTGCTGATCGGCCTGGGGCTCGGCGCGATGCTCACGCCGTCGGTGAACGTCGTCCAGTCCAGCTTCCCCGAGGCGCAGCAGGGCGAGATCTCCGGACTCTCGCGCAGCGTCTCGAACCTCGGTTCGTCGCTGGGCACGGCCATCGCGGGCACGATCCTCGTCGCCGGGCTGAGCAGCAGCGCGTACGCGGCCGCCATGGCGGCCCTGGGCGTCATCGGGCTCGCCGGCCTCGCCGCGGCGGCGATGCTGGCGCGGGGGCGGGCGTAGCGGGGCGGCCGGACGGGTCAGACCCGGTCGAGGGGGCGGTGCGGGCCGGCGGGCAGCTGGGCCTCGATCGGGTCGCCGGGGCGGACGACGCCGCCTTCCTTCACGATGCCCATGATTCCGGCTTTGCGGATGACGGTGCCGTCCGCGTCGCGGCCGACGACGTGCTTCAGCAGGCCGTCCTGGAAGTGGTCGATCTGCAGGCAGGGGTTGCGGAGGCCGGTGACCTGCAGGACTGCGGAGTCGCCGATCCGCAGGAGCGTGCCGGCCGGGAGGCCGAGCAGGTCGATGCCGCTCGTGGTGATGTTCTCGCCGAGGTCGCCGGGGGTCACTTCGTGGCCTTCGCCGGCGAGCTCGGCGAAGAGCTCCTCGTGGATGAGGTGGACCTGGCGGAGGTTCGGCCGGGTGGGGTCCCGCGCGAGGCGCGAGCGGTGCTTGACCGTCACCCCGGCGTGGACGTCGCCCTCCACGCCGAGGCCGGTGAGCAGGGTGATGGCGTCCCGGTTCGGCTTGGTGAACGAGTACGTTGCGTTGCTGCTGACCGCCGTCACTCTCCCGCGCATGTCCGGAACCCCCCGTCGTCGGTGGACGTGACCGGTCACGAGCCTAATGCCGGGCCGGGGGTCACGGCAGGCGGGGCGGTGTCCAGGTGTGGTGGCGGAGGATCATGCGGGTCGAGGCGCGGGAGGGGGTCAGGCGCATCGCCGTGTTCCGCAGGGCTACCGCCACGGGGTGGGAGAGCTGCCGGCCCATCCTCCCGGCCTGGCGGGCGGCCCGCGCGACGGCCTGGCTGCGCGGGCGGCGCTCGGCGTCGTAGCGGGTGAGCGCGGCGTCGGCGTCGGGGGTGGCGGCGAGTGCGGCGGCCAGGGTGACCGCGTCCTCCAGCGCCTGGCAGGCGCCCTGTCCGAGGTGGGGGGTCATGGCGTGTGCCGCGTCGCCGAGGAGGGCGATCCGTCCGACGGCGTACGACGGGAGGGGGGTGAGGAGTTCGGCCACGTCGTGGTGGAGGACGGCTTCGGGGCGGGTCGCGGCGAGGAGGGCGGGGATCGGGTCGTGCCAGTCGTGGAAGCGGCGGCGCAGTTCGGCCAGGGGGTCGGCGAACCGGGTGGCGGGCGGGAGGCCGAGGACGGCGTGCCACTCGGCCCGCCCGTCCGGGAAGGCGATGTGCCCGAATTCGGCGCCGCGCCCCCAGGTCAGCTCGAAGTCCGTGGCCAGGCCGACGGGATGGTCGGTGATGGCGCGCAGGACGGTCGATCCGCTGTGGACGGGACCGGGGTGGTCCGGGAAGAGGCGGCCGCGGATGCTGCTGCCGATGCCGTCGGCGGCGATCACCAGGTCGGCGTGCAGGGTGGTGTCCCCGCAGTCGACCCGGACCAGGTCGGGGGCGGTCTGTTCGACCGAGGCCGCCCGGACGCCGGTCAGCAGCGCCCCGGCGGGCAGGGCGGCGCGCAGCAGGCGGTGCAGGGTGGAGCGGGGGATGCCCATGATCGGCGAGCCGACCGCCTTCTCCAGGGCCGCGCCGTCCATCCGGGACAGCCGGCGGCCGCGGGGGGTGCGGGTGCCGCCGGTGTACTGGCCGCGGGAGGCGGCGCGCACCGCCTGGCCGAGGCCGATCTCGTCCAGGGCGCGCAGGCCGTTGGCGGCGAGGGAGATGCCGGCGCCGGCGTCCTCGAGGGTGGCCGCGCGTTCGAGGACGGTGACGTCCCATCCGATGCGGCGCAGGCCGATCGCGGCGGCGAGCCCGCCGATGCCTCCTCCGACCACCACTGCCGTGCCGACCACGTCGCACCCTCCCGGCCTTCTACACCTGTAGAAGAGAAACTTATCCGAGCATCTACAGGTGTAGAAAGGGGTATGGCTTCCACGGTTTCGGATCGGCGCACTGTTCTTGCGGACTCGGCCATCGGCGTACTCGCCGAGGAGGGGATCCGCGGTCTGACCCACCGGGCCGTCGACCGCAGGGCGGGGATGCCGCCCGGGACGACGTCGGCGTACTTCCGGACCCGGGCCGCCCTGCTCACGGCGCTCGTCACGCGCCTGGTCCGGCTCGACCAAGCCGAATTGCAGGCGGCGGCCGAGGGACTGCCGCCGCTGCGCGGTGTCGAGGACCTGGTGGGCGGCATGGAGCTGCTCGCGCGGCAGCGGCTCAGCGGTGAGGGCCGCCGCCGCTCGCTCGCGCGGTACGCCTGCGCCGTCGAGAGCGTGCGCGATCCGGAGCTGCGCGAGATCCTCACGCCGCGCGACAACGCCGGCCGCGAGGCCGTCCGGCAGTTTCTCGCCGCGCGGGGCGTCGAGGACGTCGAGGACCGCACGCACACGCTGCTGACCTGCCTCGACGGGCTCGTCTTCGACGCGCTGGTCAGCGGCGGCGACGTGCGGCGCGAGGCGCTGGAAGGCCTGGTCGCGGCCGCGTTGCGTTAGCGCGCGGCGCCGGCCGGCCCGCTCTGGCGCCGCCACAGGCTGACGCTCCACACGTCCCCGTGGCCCGCGTGGTAGCCCCTCTTCTCGTCGGCGTCGTCCACGACGAGCACGGAGACGCCGGACGCCTCCGCCCGGTACTCCCGAAAGCCGCCCTGGCCGGTGGGGGTGAGCGCCGGGGCCTGCGGGATGCGGGAGAGTGCAGCCCGTACGTCGGCCCAGGCGGTGTACCGGTCGAACGCGACCCCGGTGCCGACGGCCCACCGCGCCGCCTGGTCGGGGGCGTTGGCGAGGCGGTGCAGCTCGAGGGAACCGCCGGACACCACCCACTCGTCCCCCGGGTTGAAGTACAGCTCGACGAACCCGTAGTCGCGGCGCAGCGAGGCGCCGCCTTCGCCGACGACGTCGACGCGGCGGTGCGGCAGGGCCCGGTCCACCTCGGCGAGGGTCGAGCCGATGCCGATGCCGTGCAGGCGGCCGGTCGTGATGAAGGAGGCCAGGAAGGCGGTGCCGGCCACGGCCGGTCCTCCCGTCTTTCGGGTAGGTGGATCGTAGGCGGATCACTCCCGGCCACCGTCGGGAGTGCAGAGGTGATCCTTGCAGCCCGCCTGGCCTCGGCCCTCCGCGGGGGCGGTGTTGGCCGCCCTCGGTCGGGTTTCGGCCATCTGCGGGCGGCGATCGGTGGAGTGGAAGATTCCGGCATTACGGTCGATTCCGTTCCTGCTGGCGGGGCTGATCGCGCTGCTTCCCGCGGTGCTGTGGGCCAACGGCACCGGCCGCGCCGCATCACCGGCAGAGCACACCGCCGTGCGGGCCGTGCACCGGTGGGACGCCGTGCTCGCCGTCGGGCTCGCCGGGGCGGCCCTCGCCGTCAGCGGTCTCGCTTACGTCGTGGGCTTCACCGGCATCGCGGGCGCCGTCGGCCGCAACACCGCCGTCTACCTGGGCATCGCCCTGCTCCTCACCCCGGTCGTCGGCCACCGCGTCGCGGCACCGCTGACCGCGGCCTACCCGCTGGTCTGCGCCGGCGTCGGGGGGCGGGCGGACGGCGGGGCCGAACCGTGGGCGCTCGTCCTGCACCGCCCGGACTCGGCCCCGGCGCTCGCCGCGGGCGTCGCGGTCCTGGCCGCGGGAGGTGCTTTCGCCTTGGCGACGCCGCCGGCTGCGGGTGGTGTGCGGTGGCTGAGGACCGTTGCGGCTCAGTTCCGCCTGTAGGCGGTCACCCGGCGGATGTGCGCCGCCCGCGCGTTCACCCTGGCTCGGAAGCGCTCGGCCTCGACGGACACGGCGATCGGGGAGACGCCGCCCGCGCCCAGCGTGATGCGGCCGACGGGATCGCAGCCACGGGCCGCTTCGAACGCGCCTTCCGCGCCGAGGAGCCGGAGCTCCACCCGGACGGCGTCGAAGCCGGACGGACTCCACACGCCGGGAGGGCCGGCCGGGTGGACCGGGATGTCGAACCGGATCAGCAGCTCGGGCTCGGGCCCCGCCTGCCACGTGAACTCCCGCACGGTGACACCGTCAAGCTCCGGCACCGGCTGCCCGCCCAACACCTCGCGGACCGGACCCGGATCGGCGACGAAGCCGAGCCAGCCGGGGGCCTGCACGGGGGTCTCCCTCGCGGGCGGCTCCGGCGGTGGGGCCTCCTCGGGGCGCGGCGGCCTGACCCGGCCGGCACGCCGCCGCTCGCTCGCGCCGAAGGCGCGGTAATTCTCGCGGGCCTCCCGGAGCGTGACGCGGTTGGGGCCGCCGACGTACCGGTCGGGATCCCGGTAGTCCCCGCCGTCGTCCTGCCATCCGCAGACGGGGCAGATCTCGTGGTGCCCGCGGACTTCGACGGTCAGGCTCCGGCAGACGATGCACGGGAACGCGTCCCCGGTCACTGCTGCTCCCCTTCCGGCCGATCGGCCTCGCGGCCGCTCCGCGGCGCCCTCGCCCGCCGATCCGGGCCGGATCCCTCCGCCTCGCGGAACCCGAGTGCCCGCCCCGCGGCCACGGAGATGCGCAGCAACCGCTCGCGGTCCGGGGCGGGTACGGAGAACCCGTTGCCCTCGGCGAAGGAGAGGAACGCCGCCGGGAGCGCCAGGTTGTAGGCGTCCACGTACCGGGCCAGGTCGGCGCGCCACACGAAGCGGCCGTCGGACAGCAGCGAGGACCCTCCGGGCACCGTGAACCGCCCCTCCAGGACGTCCCGCGTGCTCTCCATGACGTCGAAAACCGGATGGCCCGCCATGAAGTACCCCGTGACCTCCGCCTTCGGGTACGCGGTCCCGCTCCTCACCTGGTCCCGCAGCGAGCTGCGGAAGACGTCCCGCGGCGCGGACTGCAGCTCGCGGTAGAAGCCGATCAGTTCCACACCGGCCGCCTTCCGGCCGGCCTCCTGCGGGTCAGGAGAAGACGCCGATCAGGAGTTGGATCGTGAACATGGCGACCATGCAGAAGCCGACCGCGGCCAGGAGCCACTGGGCTGCGCCGCGGGGGCTGTCGAAGCGGGTGAAGTAGCCGCCGAGGCCGGCGAGGCCCAGGAGGGCGCCGCCCCAGAAGGCCGGGCCGTCGTGCCATTTCGCCAGTACGGCTATGGCTGCCAGCAGGAGGGCGAGTGCGGTCAGTTGGCCGCGCGTGGTGATGGTGTGCGTTGTGTCCCCCGAGTGAGTCATGGCCGAATCCTACTGACCGCGCAGGTGAACGGGGCGGCCTCCGTTTCTCGCGGCGGGTGTCAGTCCCCGACGGGCGGCGTGGGCGGGGCGTCCGGGCGGGCGGCCGCGCGTTGGGCGCCGAGGAGGTAGCCCGCCTGGAAGCGGCTCTTCACGCCGAGGCGGTCCATGATCTCGGCGATGTGGCGGCGGCAGGTGCGGACGGACATGCCCATGCGGGTGGCGATGGACTGGTCGGTCAGGCCCTCGCTCAGCAGCAGTGTGATTCGCTGCTTCAGCTGCTCGGAGATGTCCGCGACGTCCCGGTTGTTCCACTCCAGCGGGAACGGTGTGGCGCTGACCCACCACAGTTCGAAGGTGCTCAGGATGAAGTGGACCAGGTTCGGCTCGCGGACGATGATCGCGGCGCCCGGATCGTCCTCCACTCCGATGACGGCCACTTTGCGGTCGAACACCAGCAACCGGACGAAGCGGTCGTCGAGCGTGCGCACCTCGGCCCCGCGCTGGGAGACCCGTTCCACGTACTCGCGCGTGCCCTGGCTGAAACGGGCCGTGTGCTGGTAGAGGGTGCGCATGCTGACGCCCCGCTCCAGCATCGCCTCGTCCCGGGCGATGGCCTCCTGGAGGACCTCGGCCCTGCGCCCGCCGCCGGGCTGGGAGGTGAGGACCTCCGTCTCGCACCGGGCGGCAAGTTCGGCGATGGCCGCCCGCGTGGCGCTCAGTGCGGCGACGAACTCCACACCCTCGCGGCCTGCGCCGGGGGCGGGCCGTTCCTCGTAGATGCGGCTGTACTCCAGAAGTTGCCCGCGGAGGGTCTCGACGGCCGTGCGCTGCGCGCGGATGGCGCGCTCCATCGGGGCGATCACGCGCTCGGCGGCGGATTCGGGCTCCACGGCGACGTAGGCGGACGGCCGCCCGGCGTCTTCGCGCAGCAGGCCCAGCGTGGTCAGTTCCGTGCAGGCCCGCTCGGCTTCGGCCGGACAGATGCCCAGGCCGGCCGCGACGTCCTCCGAGGTGACGGAGGGCCGGCGCAGTGCGTGGCGGTAGGCGGCGCGCATGACGTCCGAGGGGTGCGGGGCGTCAGTTGCGTCCGTTTGGCGTGGGTTCACGTAGGTACATCCAGTGCTCATCATGCGGACATGCACGTTGATGATCCACCATTCGCAAAGATTCGGCCGTGATGGTTTGGAAGAGTGAGGGGCGTGCCAGGGGGCGCAGGGGGATGCCGGTGAGGTTTCCCCCGAAGAACTGCTGTTAAGGAACGCAATGAGGCACTTCACCGCCGTTGTCCGGAACACCTGCGTGCTCGCCGCCGCCGCTGCCGTCCTCATGGGCGCGGCCGGTACGGCGGCCGCCGGCCTCGTCCGGCCGACCGCCGCACAGGCGGCCGACGGCGTCTCCGACACCGGCTGGGGAGCACCGCGCACCAAGAACCTGGCAGCACGCACCGACACCGGCTGGGGAGCACCGCGCACCAAGAACCTGGCAGCACGCATCGACACCGGCTGGGGAGCGCCCGGGCGCGACGCCTGAGGCGGCGCCCGCCGGACGGGCCCCAGGAAGAGATCAGGAGCAACCATGAGCAACCCCTTCGAGGACGCCGACGGCACCTACCTCGTGCTGGTCAACTCGGAGAACCAGCACTCGCTGTGGCCGTCGTTCGTCACCGTGCCCGAGGGCTGGACCGCGGTCTTCGGGGAGGGCCGGCGCGAGGAGTGCCTGGCCTACATCGAGCAGAACTGGACCGACATGCGGCCGACCAGCCTCGTCGAGGCCATGGAGGGCTCGGCGGGTCTCTGACCCGGCCCCGCCGGATCCCGCCGCCTCGCCGCATCCGGCTGCGGTGATCCGCCCGCCCGGCCCGTCACCGGAGTCCGGCCGGGCGGGTCGCCGAAGACCACGCGCCGGTCCGGCCGCCTCAGCACGGTGAGCCGTGCAGCGGGCAGCGCCCGCACCGCCGGCCGCTCGGCCGCCGACCCACCGTCGGGCCGCCGAGCGGCGACCACCCTTGCCCGGGAGCCCTGAGGGAACCCGGAAGCGGGGGGAGGCCCCTTCCGCCTGCCCTCGATCGTCCTTTTCGCGCGTTCGCGCCGTGTGCCTATTTCGTCGGGGGAACACCCTTGTCTTCTCACGCTGCCCTCAAGCTTCCGCAGGACCCACAGGAGCGGGTCGAACCGCAGGAATCCCTGCAGAACACCGCGGCCTGGCTGTCGCGGGTGTTCGCGGACACCCTCGGTCTGCCGGAAGTCGCGCCCGAGGCCGACTTCTTCGAGCACGGCGGTGACTCCATCCTCGCGGCCCGGGCCGTGATGCGGATCCGTGCGGGCGTGTCGGGCGAGGTTCCGCTGGCCTGGCTGTTCGAGCAGCGCAGCCCCGCCCGGCTGGCGGCCGCCCTGCACGGCAGCGTCCGCGTGCACGGCGAGGCCGAGTCTGCCGCTGCCGTCACCGCGACCGCCGGGGCGTCCGAGGCCGCAGGGGGTTCCGCGCGGCCGCTGTCGCACGCCCAGGAGCGGCTGTGGCTGCTGCACCAGCTCGACCCGCAGTCCCCCGCCTACAACGAGCCGATGCTGTACCGGATCCACGGGGACCTCGACGTCGAGGCGCTGCGGGCCGCCCTGCACCACCTGGCCTCCCGCCACGACGTGCTGCGCAGCTCGATGGTGTCGGAGGACGACCGGCCCGTGCAGCGGGCCGCGGAGTGGGCGGCCGTGGAGCTGGCCGTCGCCGACCTGCGGGATGCCGGGGGCGGCGCGGAGGACGCGGCCCGCGAGCGGATCCTCGCCGACGTGGCGACCCCCTTCGACCTGGCCGCCGGGCCGCTCTTCCGGGCCGCGCTGCTCCGCACCGGGGACCGGGAGGCGTACCTGCTGCTCACCTTCCACCACATCGTCACCGACGGCTGGTCCACCGGGGTGATCCTGGCGGACCTGGGCGCGGGGTACGCGGCGGCCCGCGCGGGCCGGCCCGCGGAGGGCGAGCCCCTGGCCGTGCAGTACGCGGACTTCGCCGCATGGCAGCGCGACTGGCTCGACGGCGGGACGGGCGGGCGCCAGCTGGCGTTCTGGGAGCGGGAGCTCGCCGGCGCCCCGGAGCTGACGGCGTTCCCCACCGACCGGCCGCGGCCGTCCGTGCACTCCTACGCCGGCGGCCACGTGCGGTTCACGGTCTCCCCCGAGCTGGGGGGCCGCGTGGCGGAGGCGGGCCGGGACCACGGGGTGAGCGTCTACGTGACGATGCTCTCCGCGTTCCTGCTGACGCTGCACAAGTACACCGGCCAGCAGGACCTGGTGGTCGGCACGCCGGTCGCCGGCCGCCACCACCCGGGGCTCGACGGGCTCGTCGGCTTCTTCGTCAACACGGTTCCGTTCAGGGCCCGCCACCGCGCCGGGGACACCTTCCGGGAGTACGTCCGCGCCGTCGGCCGGACCTGCCTGGAGGTGCTGGACCACCAGGACGTGCCGTTCGAGCAGATCGTGCAGCGGCTGGGCCTCCAGGGCGTCAGCAGCCACGCGCCGCTCGTGCAGACCGTCTTCGCGTACCAGGACGACGAGGCGCAGGACCTGCCCCTGGAAGGGCTGCGGACCGAGGCGGTCCCGGTGGACGGCGCCACCTCGCGCTTCGACACGACGCTGTTCGTCACGCGGCGGCCCGGCGGGTCCTTCGACTGCGACCTGGAGTTCAGCACCGACCTGTACGACCGGGCCACCGCCGAGCGGCTCGTGGAGCACTTCCTCGGGCTGCTCGGGCAGGTCCTGGACGCCCCGGACGGCCGCCTCGCCTCGTTCCGGCTGTGCACGCCGGCCGAGCTGGCGCAGCTGGACGCCTGGAACGCGACGGCCGCGGAGTTCCCGGCCGACCGCTGCCTGCACGCGCTGGTCGAGGACCAGGTCGACGCCACTCCGGACGCCGAGGCCGTGGTCTTCGGGGACGAGCGGCTGACGTACGCCGAACTGGACGGGCGCGCCAACCGGCTGGCCCGCCACCTCGTCGGCCTGGGCGTCCGCCCGGACGACGTCGTCGGCCTGTGCATGGACCGCTCCCCCGAGCTGGTGGTGGGCCTGCTGGCGGTCCTGAAGGCGGGCGCCGGCTACCTGCCGCTCGACCCGGAGGCCCCGCGCAACCGGCTGACGCAGATCTCGGCCGACGCGCGCGCCGAGGTCTGCCTGACCCTCGGCCGCCAGGTCGACTCCGCGCCCGAGGTGGCGCACGTCGTGCGGGTCGACGCCGACTGGGCGGGGATCGCGGCGCTTCCCGGCGACCGGCCCGAGGTGGCCGTGCACCCGCGGAACCTGGTGTCCGTCTACTACACCTCCGGCTCGACCGGCGCCCCGAAGGGCGTCGCCAGCAGCCACGAGGGCTGGGTCAACCGGATGGTGTGGATGCAGAAGCAGCACGCCCTGCGGCCCGGCGAGACGGTGCTCCACAAGACGACGCTGACCTTCGACGACTCGGCGCTGGAGCTGTTCTGGCCGCTGATGTACGGGGGCCGGATCGCGCTGATCGAGCCGGGTCTGCACCGCGACCCGCAGGCGGTGCTGGAGGCGGCCAAGCGCTACCGGACGGTGCTGCTGCAGACCGTGCCGAGCATGCTGAACCTGCTGATGGAGTCCGTCACCCCCGAGGACCGGATCGCGCTCGGGGCGCTGCGCAACACGGTGTCCAGCGGTGAGGCGCTCACCCCGGCGGCGGTGCGCCGCTTCGCCGAGACGATGCCGGGCGCGCTGCACAACACGTGGGGGGCGACGGAGGTGTCCATCGACTCCACCATCCGCACCTGCGGAGCGGCGGACGCGGCGGACAGCGGCGCGGTGAGCGTCGGGGCGCCGTTCGACAACAACACGGTGCACGTGCTGGACGCCGCGTTCAACGAGCTGCCCGTCGGCGTCACCGGAGACCTGTACATCGGCGGCCTCGGCCTGGCCCGCGGCTACCTGAACGACCCGGTGAAGACGGCGCAGGCGTTCGTCGCGAGCCCCTTCGGCGCCGGTGGGCGGCTGTACCGCACGGGTGACCAGGGGTACCTGCGGGCGGACGGCTCGATCAAGTTCGTCGGCCGCAACGACCACCAGATCAAGATCCGCGGCATGCGGGTGGAGCTGGGCGAGATCGAGTCGGTGCTCCGCGACCACGAACTGGTCCGGGACGCCGTGGTCGTGGCCTCGCGCGGGGCGTCCGGCTACCGGCTGGCGGCCTACGTCACGCCGCTCGACCCGGCCGCGGCGCCCGAAACCGACGTGCTGCGCCGGCACATGGCGGCCTGGCTGCCCGAGCACATGCGGCCGCCGTTCCTGCTGGTGATGGACCGGCTGCCGCTCAACGCCAACGGCAAGATCGACCGGCACCGGCTGCCCGACCCGGTACAGGCGGCCGGCGGCGCCGAGCGCGGGCGCGCGCCGCTGGAGGGGCCCGTGCAGCGGGCCGTCGCCGAGATCTGGTGCGAGGTGCTGGATCTCGACGCGGTGGGCCCGGACGACAACTTCTTCGAGCTGGGCGGCCACTCGCTGATCGCCTCGAAGGTGACCGGCCGGCTCCGCTCCCGCTTCGGGCTGGAGCTGCCGCTGCGGACGGTGTTCGCCGCGCCGGGCCTGCGGGACTTCGCCGACGAGGTGGACCAGCACCTCAGGTCGCGGATCAGCGGGATGAGCGTGGACGAGATGCAGGCGCTGCTGGCGCTGCTGCGCTGAGCCGTACGGCGACGACAACGACGAGAGCGGACGGGGGCCGGCGGCCCCGGTCCGCCCCGCACCAAGGGATGGGGACTTCGTGAACACCGGACTGCCCGGCGCAGCCGAAGAGGGACTCGCAGAGGAGATCTACGAGTTCCGCGCCTCTCGGGCGCAGCACCGCATGTACTTCCTGCAGCAGCTCGCGGGCGATGCGCCCACGTACCACATGCCGCTCTTCCACCGGCTGCGCGGCGCCGTGGACGGCGGGGCGCTGCGCGAGGCGGCGCGCGTGCTGGTCGAGCGGCACGAGGCGCTGCGGACCCGGTTCGTGGTCCAGGACGGCGAGCTGCTCCAGCTCGTCGCCCGGGAGGCCGCCTTCGAGTGGGCGGAGACGGACGTGGCGGCCGCGGCCGCCCGGTTCGGCCGCGCGCCGGAGGACACCGACGGTGTCGTCCGGGCGTGGGTCCGGGCGGAGGAGGCCAGGCCGTTCGACCTCGCGCGGGGACCGCTCTTCCGGGTCGGGCTGCTGCGCGTGGCGGAGGAGGAGTCGGTGCTGCTGGTGGGCATGCACCACATCGTCTCCGACGGCTGGTCGTGCGAGATCCTCTTCCGCGAGCTGTCCGAGGTGTACGAGGCCATGGTGTCGGGGGCGGGCGCCGCGCTGCCGGAGGTGGAGTTCCAGTACGCGGACTACTCCTGCTGGCAGGAGGAGTGGCTCGACAGCCCGGCCGCGGCGCGGCAGCGCGCGTACTGGGAGCAGCGGCTGGCCGGGGACCTTCCGGTCATGCGGCTGCCGGTGACCCGGCCGCGCGGTGCGGCGGCGCCCGAGCGGCGCGGGGCGTCGCTCGCCTTCCCGCTGCCGGCGGCGGCCGAGCGGCTGCGGGAGCTGTGCGGTGACGCGGACGCGACGTTCTTCCACGGGCTGCTGGCGGTCTTCGACCTGCTGCTGAACCGCTACACGGGGCTCGACGACATCCTGGTGGGCACGCCGATCGCGAACCGGCACCGGGCCGAGTTCGCGTCCGCGGTGGGCCTGTTCGTCAACACGACGGTGCTGCGGACCGACCTGTCGGGGGACCCGACGTTCCGGGAGCTGCTGGCCCGGGTGCGGGACGGGGTCCTCGAGGCGCAGGAGCACCAGGACATGCCGTTCGAGGAGCTGGTCCGGATGAAGAATCCGGACCGGGACGCCGAGTCGTCGCCGGTCTTCCAGGTGATGTTCGGCATGAACGAGGTCGGCGACCAGGCGCTGCGCTTCGCCGGGATCGAGGGCGAACCGCTGGCGACGGACTCCGGCACGGCCAAGTTCGACCTGTCCCTGGACGTGGCGGACACCGCGGACGGTGCGACGGGGATCTTCGAGTACCGCGGGGACCTGTTCGAGGCGTCCGTGGTGGACGGCCTGGCCCGCCACTACGCCCGGCTGGTCGAGGCCGTCGTCGCGGAGCCGGACGTCCCGGTGTCGGCGCTGCGGATGCTGTCCGAGGAGGAGTGCGCCGTGCTGGCGCCCGCGCCCGCGGCGTCCCCGGCGCCGGCCTCCGGGCTGCGGCCGGTGCACGAGCTGTTCGCCGAGTGGGCCTCCCGCACGCCGGACGCCGTGGCGCTGGTCGACGGCGGGCTGCGCATCGGCTACGGCGACCTGGACCGGCGGGCCAACCGGCTCGCGCACCACCTGCGCGGGCTCGGCGTGGGCCCCGGTGTGATGGTCGGGCTGAGCATGGAGCGGTGCGCGGACCTGGTGGTGGCGCTGCTCGCGGTGCTGAAGGCCGGCGGGGCGTACGTGCCGCTGGACCCGGCGTACCCGGTGGACCGGCTGCGCCTGATGGTCGAGGACTCCGGGCTGCGGACGATCGTGACCGGCGGTGCGGTTCCGCGCTGGTGGGCCGGTCCGGCCGGGGAGGGCGCCGCAGCCTTCGAGGGCACGGTGGTCGACGTGGCCGCCGACCGGGAGCTGCTGGAGGCGTACCCGGAGACGCCGGTCGACGGCGGTGCGGGCCCGGACGACCTCGCGTACGTCATCTACACCTCCGGTTCGACCGGCCGCCCCAAGGGCGTGCTCATCCCGCACCGCAACATCAGCCGCCTGTTCACCTCCACCGACCACTGGTTCGGCTTCGGTCCCGGCGACGTGTGGACGCTGTTCCACTCGTACGCGTTCGACTTCTCCGTGTGGGAGCTGTGGGGCGCCCTCGCGCACGGCGGCCGGCTGGTCGTGGTCCCGTACGAGACGAGCCGGGAGCCGGCGGCCTTCCTGCGGCTGCTGCGCGAACAGCGGGTCACCGTGCTCAACCAGACGCCGTCGGCGTTCCACCAGCTGATGCGGGCCGACGAGGCCGCCGGCGGCGACCCGTCGGAGCTCGCCCTGCGCTACGTCGTCTTCGGCGGCGAGGCCCTCGAACCGGCTTCGCTGCGCGGCTGGTTCGAGCGGCACGGGGACGCCTCCCCGCAACTGGTGAACATGTACGGCATCACCGAGACGACCGTGCACGTCACCCACCGCCCGATCACCCTCAAGGACCTGGAGGCCGGCAGCGGCAGCGTCATCGGCGAGCCGATCCCCGACCTGCACCTGTACGTCCTGGACCCGCGGGGCCGGCCCGTGCCCGCCGGTGTGCTGGGCGAGCTGTACGTGGGCGGCGCCGGCCTGGCGGACGGGTACCTGAACCGGCCGGAGCTGACCGCCGAGCGGTTCGTCCGGCACCCGTTCTCCGACGACCCGGCCGAGCGGCTCTACCGGACCGGCGACCTGGCGCGCCGGCTGCCCGACGGGGACCTGGAGTACTGCGGCCGCACCGACGCGCAGGTCCAGCTGCGCGGCTTCCGGATCGAGCTGGGCGAGGTCGAGGCGGCTCTGGTCGACCACGAGCTGGTCCACGAGGCGGTGGTGCTGGTGCACACCGACGCGGAGGGGCACGCCCGGCTCGCCGCGTACGTCACCCCGCGGACCGGAGCGGACGCCGGGGCGCTGGACGGCGAGGTGCTGCGGGCGCACGCCGGCCGGCGGCTGCCCGTCCACATGGTCCCGGCGGCGTTCACGGTGCTGCCGGAGTTCCCGCTCACCGCGAACGGCAAGGTGGACCGCAAGCGGCTGCCCGCCCCGCAGGCCGCCCGGACCGGTTCGGGCCGCGCGTACGCGGCGCCGTCCACGCCCGCCGAGCAGCTGCTGGCGCAGGTGTGGGCCCGCGTGCTGGACGTGGAGCGGGTGGGCGTCGACGACAACTACTTCGCGCTGGGCGGCGACTCCATCCGCAGCATCCGGCTGCTGGCCCTGGCCGGCGAGGCCGGTCTGCGGATCGGCTTCCAGGACCTGATGGCCCACCAGACCGTCCGTGCGCTGGCCGCGGCGGCCACCGCCGCGGAGGGCGCCGGGGGCGGCGCCGCGCCGGCCGTGCACCCGCCGTTCTCGCTGCTGGACCCGGCCGACCGGGCGCAGCTCCCGGACGGCCTGGACGACGCGTACCCGATGACGCGGCTCCAGCAGGGCATGCTGTTCCACGGCGACCTGTCGGGGGCGGGCAGCGAGTACCACAACGTCTCGACGTACCGGATCAGGGCCGGCCACAGCGAGGACGCCTGGCGGGACGCTGTGGCGGGGCTGCTGGCCCGGCACGAGATCCTGCGGACGTCCTTCGACGTGAGCGGCTTCCGGGAGCCGCTGCAGCTGGTCCACGCGGACGTGGCGCCGCCGGTCACCTTCGAGGACCTGAGCGGTCTCACGCCCGACGCGGCGGACGCCGCGGCGGAGCGCCGCTGGGTGCGGGAGAACGCCGAGCGCTTCGACTGGGGCACGGCCCCGCTGATCCGCTTCCACGTGCAGCGGCGGCCCGACGACACCGTGCAGCTGTACATCACCGAGCACCACGCGATCCTCGACGGCTGGAGCGAGCGCTCCCTGTACGCCGAGCTGCTGCTGCGCTACGGCCGCGCGCTTTCAGGCGCGCAAGCGCCGTCCGCTGCTCCGCTGCGGTCGCGCTTCTCCTCGTACGTGGCGCTGGAGCGGGCGGCGGTCGAGGACGAGGACAGCCGCCGGTTCTGGGCCGGGCAGCTGGAGGGCGCCACCCTGACCAGGCTGCCGCGGGGCGCAGTGGCCGCCGGGCGGCCGGAGGACGCGGCCGGCGCGGTCATGGAGTTCACCGAGCGGGCGCTGCCCGATGCGGTGCTGGAAGGGCTGACCGCGCTCGGCCGGGACCTGGGCGTGCCGCTGCGGACGGTGCTCCTCGCGGCGCACCTGCGGGTGATGGGCCTGCTGACCGGCACGGACGACCCGGTGACGGGTGCCGTCTACAACGGGCGGGGCGAGGAGGCCGACGGCGACCTGGCGCTGGGCGTCTTCCTGAACACGCTGCCGGTGCGCGGCCGGCTGGCCGGCGGCAGCTGGTCCGACCTGGTGCGCGAGACGGCGGCGCTGGACCTGGAGATCCTGCGGCACCGCCGCTACCCGCTGGCGGAGATCATCCGGTGCACGGGGGTGTCCGAGCCGTTCGAGTCGTTCTTCAACTACACGCACTTCCACGTCGAGCGGCAGCTGGACGGCCAGTCGGAGGTGGAGGTCCTCGACGCGCGGGGTGTCGCCCACACCAACTTCCCGTTCGGGGCGGAGTTCTACCGGGACGCGGTGCACGGCGGGCTCGGCCTGGGGCTGCGCTGGGACACGGCCCGGTTCGACGCCGCGCAGATCGAGCTGTTCCACGGCCACTACGCCGCCGCGCTGACCGCCATGGCCACCGATCCCGAGGGCCGCTACGAGACCGCCGACCTGCTGTCCGCGGAGGAGCACCGGCTGTTCCGGGAGTGGAACGGCACGGCCCGCCGCTACGAGCGGACGCACGTGCTGCACGCGCTGGTCGAGGAGCAGGCCCGGCGCACGCCGGACGCCCCGGCGGTCCGCTTCGGCGGCGGCGGGCTGACGTACCGCGAGCTGGACGAGCGGGCGGAGCGGCTGGCGGATCTGCTGCGGGCGCGCGGGGCCCGGCCGGGCGGATTCGTGGCGGTGCTGCTGGAGCGCTCGCCGGAGCTGCCGGTCTGCCTCCTCGCGGTGCTGAAGTCGGGTGCCGCGTACGTCCCGCTCGACCCGGACCACCCGGAGCAGCGGCTGCGCGGGATCCTGGCGGACGCCGGCATCCCCCTGGTGATCACGCTGCCGGAGTGGGAGGCGAAGGTCTCCGCTCCGGGCACCGTCGTGCTGCACCCGGACGCGGCGGAGGCCGGAGCCGCCGGCGCGGGCGCGGAGGCCGGAGCCGCCGGCGCCGGGGCCGCCGGGCCCGGGGACGCCGCGTACATGATCTTCACCTCGGGTTCGACGGGCACGCCGAAGGGCGTCGTCGTCTCCCACCGGGCCATCGTGAACCGGCTGCTGTGGATGCAGGAGGAGTACGGCCTGCGGCCCGGGGAGCCGGTGCTGCAGAAGACCCCGGCGACCTTCGACGTGTCCGTGTGGGAGTTCTTCTGGCCGCTGCTGACCGGTGCCGTGCTGGTGCTGGCGGCGCCGGGCGGCCACCGCGACCCGGTGTACCTGGCGGAGCTGATCGGGGCCGAGCGGATCACCACGGTGCACTTCGTGCCGTCGATGCTGCAGGCGTTCGTCGAGGAGCCGGCCGCCGCGGCGTGCACGAGCCTGACGCGGGTGGTGTGCAGCGGCGAGGCCCTCCCCCACGACCTCCAGCAGCGCTTCCTGTCCCGCTTCACCGCGGAGCTGCACAACCTCTACGGGCCCACCGAGGCGGCCGTGGACGTCACCTACTGGCGGTGCACGGACGACGGCAGCGGCGTGGTGCCCATCGGGCGGCCGGTCGCCAACACCGAGCTGTACGTGCTGGACCGGCACGGCATGCCGGTGCCGCGCGGGGTGACGGGCGAGCTGTACCTGGGAGGCGTCCAGCTGGCCGAGGGCTACCACCGGCGGCCGGACCTGACCGACCGGGCCTTCGTCCGGCACACCGACCGCGCCGGGGTGGCGCGCCGGCTCTACCGGACCGGGGACCTCGTACGGCACCTGCCGGACGGAGCGCTGGAGTACCGGGGCCGCACCGACGCGCAGATCAAGCTGCGCGGGTTCCGGATCGAGCTCGGGGAGATCGAGGCGGTCCTGTCGGGCCACCCGGACGTCGCCGAGTGCGCGGTGCTGCTGCGCGGGGACCGGCTCGCCGCCTACGTGGTCATGCGGCCGGGCGCCGCGGGCGCGGCCGATCCGGCGGTGCTCTCGGCGTACGCGGCGGACGCGCTGCCCGCGTACATGGTGCCGTCGTCGTGGACGGAGCTGGCCGTGATGCCGCTGACCGGCAGCGGCAAGCTGGACCGCAAGGCCCTGCCGGCGCCGGCCGAGGGGGCGCTCGCCCGCTCCGCCGCGGCCGTCGGCCCGCGCGACGGCGACGAGGCGCGGCTGCTGGACATCTGGACCGAGCTGCTCGGCGCGGACGACCTGGGTGTGGAGGACGACTTCTTCGCGGCGGGCGGGCATTCGCTGCTCGCGCTGCGGCTCGTCTCCCGCATCAACGCGGTGTTCGGGCTGCGGCTGGGCGTCTCGGCGGTGCTCGCGCACCCGACGGTCGCCCGGCAGGCGGAGCTGGTCCGCGGCGGCGAGGCCGTCCGGCCCGGGGCGGCGGTGCCCCTGCGGGACGCCGGCAGCCGGAACCCGCTCTTCCTGGTGCACCCGGCGGGCGGCGGCGTGCTGTGCTACCGCGAGCTCGCGGCGGCCCTGGGCGCCGACCAGCCCGTGTACGGGCTCGCCGCGGCGGGGCTCGACGCCGGGTCCGCGCCCGCGCAGACCGTCGAGGAGATGGCCGAGGCGTACCTGCGCGCCGTCCGGGAGGTCCGGCCCGCGGGCCCGTACCGCCTGGCCGGCTGGTCGTTCGGCGGGCTCGTCGCACACGAGATGGCGGTCCGGCTGACCGCCGCGGGCGAGCGGGTGGAGCTGCTCGCGCTGGTGGACAGCGGCCACCCCGACGGCGGCCGTGCGCCGGGCGCGGAGGCGGAGGTGCTCCTGCACTTCCTGGAGGACCTGCTGGCCTCCTCCGCGGGCGCGGAGGTGCCGCCGGAGACGGCTGCCGCGCTGGCCTCGGCGGTCGCGGGCGGCGGGGCCGGCGAGGGCCTGCGGCTGATCCGCGGGGCACTGCACGCGGCGGACCCGGGCGGCGCCCCGCAACCGGACGACCTGGCCCGCCACCACGCGGTGTTCCGGGCGAACCTGCGGGCCGCGGCGGCCTACCGGCCACCCGTCTTCCCCGGAGCGGTGCGCCTCTACCGCAGCACCGACGGCATCCGGGCGGGATTCACCGAGGCGTGGCGGCGGACGGCCGGAGCCGGCCTGACCGTACGCGACCTCGACACCGACCACTACGGGATCGTGCGCGGCGCGCACGCCCAGGAGATAGCGAGAGACATGTACGACAACAACCGGGAAGGGCCCCGACCGTGACCGACAGGAGAACCACCCTGTGGCGGCACGCCGACTTCCGCAACCTGTGGCTCGGGCTGACCGCGTCCCTGTTCGGCTCCAAGGTCACCGCCGTGGCACTTCCGCTGATCGCCGCGGTCTCCCTGGAGGCCACGCCGTTCGAGATGGGCGTCCTGGTGGCGGCGGAGGGCCTGCCGTACCTGTTCATCAGCCTGTTCGCCGGGGTGTGGCTGGACCGCAGTGCCAAGCGGCCCATCCTGATCCTCACCGACCTGGTGCGGGCGGCGCTGCTGCTGCTCCTGCCCGTCGGATGGGCGGGCGGCTTCCTCTCCTTCCCGCTGCTGCTCGCGGTGTCGCTGGCCGTCGGCGCCTGCACGGTGGTGTCGGACATCGGCAGCGCCTCGTACCTGCCGCTGCTGATCGACCGCAAGGACCTCGTCGAGGGCAACAGCAAGCTGGAGCTGAGCAGTTCGGCGTCCGACATCGCGGGCAACGCGATGGGCGGCGGCCTGCTCCAGATGATCTCCGCACCCTTCGCGGTGATCGTCAACTCGGTGACGTACTTGGTCTCCGCCGTTTTCACGGCGCTGATCCGGCACCGTGAGGCCAAGCCCGCGCCGGCCCTCCCCGAGGCGGACGGCGGGGCGGTGGTGAAGCCGAACATGTGGCGGGAGATCGCCGAGGGCGCGCAGCCGGTGCTGCGGAACCCGGTGGTGCGGACCCTGGTGACCGCCACCCTCGTCTTCAACCTCTTCACGCTGGTGATCGAGCCGGTATTCCTGATCTTCGTCACGCGCACGCTGGGCGTGGAGCCCTTCTACATCGGCCTGATCTTCGCCTCGGCCGGGGCCGGCGCCCTGGTCGGCGCCCTGGTCGCCGAGCGGGCGAGCCGGCTGCTGGGCCTGGGGCGGGCGATGGTCGTCTCGCTGGGCATCGCGGGTCTCGCGGCCCTGCTGATCCCGCTGGCCACGCAGCTGCCGAAGACGGAGGCCTCGCTGCTCATCGTGGTCATGCACTTCGTCGACTCGGCCATGATCATCATCTACAACGTCAACCAGCGCAGCCTGCGGTCCGCGGTCACCCCGGACCACCTGCAGGGCCGGATGAACGCGACCATCCGGATGGCCGTGATGGGCGTGACCCCGGTCGGCGCCCTGGCCGGCGGCTTCCTCGGCGGTGCCCTCGGCACCCAGCAGACCCTGGTGCTCGGCGCGGTCGGCGTCCTGCTCTCCGGTGTCGTGATCCTTCTTTCCGGTGTCCGGTCGGTGCGGGAGATCCCCGACGCCGAACCCGTAGCGGTGTGAGGCGGTACAGCATGGACAACACACTCTCGGGCCGCATATCCAGCGGCCCCAGCGCCCTCCTCCGGGACGAGCTGCTCGACCCGCAGTTCGCCTACGAGGCAGAGCACCTGCTCCCGTACTACGTGCAGATCGAGCGGACGCTCGTCGCCGAGTACGCGCGGATGCGGCTGATCTCGCCCGAGCAGGCGCGGGAGCTGGACGGCCTGCTCTGCGGCGCCACCCGCGAGGTCATCACGGGGCAGCAGCAGGCGAACATGTCCGACATCGCGTTCGCGCTGGAGCGGCACGTGGAGAGCGGCCTGTCCGCGCCGGTGCCGGCCTGGCACCTGGACCGCAGCCGCAACGACCTCCAGGCGTGCGCCCAGCTGATGTTCGCCCGCAACCGGCTGGTCGGTGCGGCGCGCTCCCTGCTGGACTTCCAGGCCGCCGCGCGGGAGCTGGCCGCGGCGACGGTGGACCTGCCGATGCCGGGCTACACCCACCACCAGGCCGCCCAGATCATCACGCCGGGCTTCTACCTGGCGGCGGTCTCCGAGCACGTGCAGCACACGCTGCGACGGCTGCTGGCCACGTACGACGGCATCGACGCCTGCCCGCTGGGCGCGGGCGCCATGTCCGGGCAGGAGCTGCCCTGGGACCGGGACCGGATGGCCTCGCTGCTGGGGTTCCGGCGGGCGCAGCCGAACGCGCTGATGTCGGTGGCCTCCCGCGGCTGGGCCCTGGAGATCACCGCCGAGTTCGGGGTGCTGGGCGTGGCGCTGAGCCGGTTCGCTACGGACCTGCTCGCCTGGGGCAGCAGCGAGTACGGGTTCATCGACCTGCCCGACGAGCTGTCCGGCATCTCCTCGGCGATGCCGCAGAAGAAGAACTTCCCGATCCTGGAGCGCATCCGGGGCCGCAGCTCGCACCTGTCGTCCTTCCACATCGACGTGACGCTGGGGCAGCGCAACACGCCGTACTCCAACACCGTCGAGGTGTCGAAGGAGGCGGGGGCGCACGTCTACCAGGCGTTCGAGGCGCTGCGCAGCACCATGCGGCTGTTCACGGAGGTGCTGCGGCACCTGTCCTTCCGGACCGACCGGATGGCCGAGGTCTGCGAGCGGGAGTTCCTCGGCGGCTTCGCCCTGGCCAACTCGCTGACGCTGCGCGAGGAGGTGCCGTGGCGGCGGGCGCAGGTGATCGCCGGCCGGTACATCGTGGCGGCGGTCGCGGCGGGCCGGAAGCCCGCCGAGGGCGATCCGGAGCTGCTGCGCCGGGCCGCGCTGGACCAGGGCCACGAGCTGGCCGACCCGGCGGCCACGCTGGGCGACGCCTTCGACGTCGGCCAGGCGCTGCGCCGGATGCGGTCCAGCGGGTCGGCGCACCCGGACGCGGTGCGCACGGCGCTCGGGGCGCAGCAGGAGGAGCACGAGCGGCTCGTACGGGAGTGGGCGGAGCGGGCGGCGGCGACCGCCGGCACGACGGGGGAGGACGGGAATGGAAGCGCACGCGAGCCCCATGGCGGCTGAGATCGACATCTGCGGCACCGGTACGGCGTTCGGCACGTTCGGCGAGCTGCTCCAGGGTGTCCTGCCGGAGGGCGACCGGCACTTCATGGTGACGTTCCCGGTCGCGGGGTGGAGCCGGGCGGTCTTCCGCCACTCCCCCGGCCGGGAGGGCTTCACCGTCTGGCCGCCGCACAAGCGCAAGGCGGTGCGGATCGCCGAGCTGGCGCTTGCGGCGGCCGGGCGGACCGGGGGCGGCTCGCTGGAGCTGAGCAGCGAGCTGCCCGAGGGCAAGGGGATGGCGAGCTCGTCCGCGGACCTGGTGGCCACGGTGCGCGCGGTGGGCGCGGCGGTGGGCACGGCGTTCGGCGCGGCGGAGATCGAGTCCTTCATGCGGAGGATCGAGCCGACGGACGGGGTGATGTACGACCAGATCGTCGCCTACCACCACCGCGAGGCCGAACTCCGCGAGGAACTGGGCGTGCTGCCGCCGCTGGTGATCGTCGGGCACGACGAGGGCGGCCAGGTCGACACCATCGCGCACAACCGGCAGTCCCGCCGGGTCGGCGAGGCGGAGAAGGCGGAGTACGCCGTCCTGCTGGACGAGCTGTGCGCGGCCGTCCGCGCCGGCGACCTGCCGGCCGTGGGCCGGGTCGCGACCCGCAGCGCGGAGCTCAACGCGGCCGCCCGGTCGCGCCGCAGCCTGCCGGAGCTGCAGCGGATCTGCGCGGAGACCGGCGGGCTCGGGGTGGCCTGTGCCCACAGCGGCACGGTGCTCGGCATCCTCTACGCCGCCGACGACCCGGAGCTGGCCGTCAAGGTCGGGTCCGCGCTGGCGGCCTGCGCCGGCCTGCCGGGGACGACGACGGTGCACCGGTCGCTGGGCCGCGGAGACGTCTGGAGCGCCAGCTCCATGGAAGTGACGGTGCGGGAGACCCCCGTGCCGGCTCGCGGGGCGAGCACCGAATCTGCCTGGGGGGCATGAACATGATCTTCGAATCGATGAACGACGCGGTCGGCCACACGCCGCTGGTCCGGCTGGACGTGCCCGCCTCCGAGGGCACCAGGGTGTACGCGAAGCTGGAACTCGCCAACGCCTTCGGGATGAAGGACCGGGTCGCCCGGAACATCGTCTCCGAGGCCCGCCGACTGGGCGTGCTGCGGCCCGGCGCGCCGATCGTGGAGAGCTCCTCGGGCACGATGGCGCTCGGCGTCGCCCTGGTCGGGCGCTCGCTCGGGCACCCGGTGCACATCGTCACCGACCCGCGGACCGATCCGACGACGCTGGCGAAGCTGCGCGCCCTGGGCTGCGAGGTCCACGTGGTCGCCGCGATGGCGGACGGCGGCTGGCAGGGGGCGCGGCTCGACCGGCTGGCCGAGCTGATGCGCGAGCTGCCGGGCGCCTTCTGGCCCCAGCAGTACAGCAACCCCGACAACCCCGGCGCCTACCGGGTGCTCGCCGCGGAGCTGCTGGCCGACCTCGGCCCGCTCGACACCCTGGTCGGGGCGGTCGGCAGCGGCGGCTCGCTGTGCGGCACGGGCCGGGCCCTGCGGCGCAGCCTGCCCGGGCTGCGGGTGGTCGGCGTGGACTCGGTGGGCAGCACGCTGTTCGACCAGCCGGACGTGCCCGGCCGGCTGCAGAGCGGCCTCGGCAACAGCCTCCACCCGAACAACCTGGACCGCACCGCGATCGACGAGATCCACTGGCTGAACGACCGCGAGGCGTTCGCCGCGACCCGCGAACTGGCCCGGGAGCAGCAGATCTTCGCCGGGAACACCTCCGGCTCCGTCTACCGGGTCCTGCGCCACCTGGCCCTTTCGGCCGAGCCGGGCAGCCGGATCGTCGGCATCTTCCCCGACCGCGGCGACCGCTACACCGAGACCGTCTTCAGCGACGAGCACTGGGCGGCGCACCGGCTGGAGGAGCTCGCCTGCTCCGACGCCCCGGTCCCCGTGGAGTACGGCACGCCGGTCCGCTCCTGGTCCTGCGCCGACCTCGGCGGCCGGCCCGCCGGCCCCCGCCACCTGCTGTTCGTCGAGGCGAACACCAGCGGCACCGGCGTCCAGGCGCTGCGCACCGCGGCCGGGCTCGGCCTGACCGCCGTCCTGCTGACGAGCAACCCGGACCGGTACGCCGGGGCCGCGGAGACCGGCTGCCGGATCGTGGTCTGCGACACCAACGACGCCTCCGCGCTGCGCCGCACCATCCAGGAGCGGTTCCGGCGGGAGGAGGTCGCCGGCATCACCACGACCAGCGACTTCTACGTGCCGGCCGTCGCCGGACTGGCCGAGTGGCTGGGCCTGCCGGGCAACGACGAGGCGGCGGCGAACCGCTGCCGCAACAAGGCCGAGCTGCGGCGCACGCTGGAGGCGGCAGGGGTCCCCCAGCCGCGCTTCGCGGTGGTGACGGACGCCGCCCGTGCCGAGGAGGCCGTCGCCTCGGTGGGCCTGCCCTGCGTCGTCAAGCCCGCCGACGACTCGGGCTCCAACGACGTGCTGCTGTGCTCCACGGCCGCCGAGGCCGCCGTGCACGCCGCCCGCATCCTGGCCGTCGAGACCAATGTCCGCGGCCTGCCCACGGCCCGCACCGTGCTCGTCGAGGAGTACGTCGACGCCCCCGAGTACAGCGTCGAGATGTTCAGTGACGGTGACGACGCCGTCTGCGTCGGCGTCACCGCCAAGCACCTCACCGGCATCCCGTACTTCGTGGAGTCGGGGCACGACTTCCCGGCGGCGCTCCCGGAGGTGGAGCGGGCGGCGCTCACCGACGCCGTCACCCGGGCGCTGAAGGCGACCGGCATGCGCTTCGGGCCGACGCACACCGAGGTCAAGCTGACCGCGCAGGGCCCGGCCGTCATCGAGATCAACCCGCGCCTGGCCGGCGGCATGATCCCGGAGCTGATCAGGCTCGCCACCGGATCGGACCTGCTGGAGCAGCAGATCCGGGCGGCCGCCGGGCTCCCGGTGGACCTCGCCGCCCGCCGGTCCGGGCACGCCGGCATCCGCTTCCTGCTCGCCGACCGGCCCGGCACGCTCGTCTCCGTCGACGGCACCGACGGGGCGCTGGCCGCCGAAGGGGTCGAGCGGGTGACCGTCACCGCGGCCGCGGGGCGGCCCGTGCGCCCGCCGCAGAACGCGTACAACCGGCTCGGCCACGTCATCGCCCGCGGCGACGACGCCGCGCAGGTCGCGGCCGCCCTCGGTGCGGCCCGGCAGCACATCACCGTCCGGCTGGACGCCGACGCGTCCGCCGCGAAGTAGGGGAAGAAGACCCGTGACCATGATCGAACTGCGCAGCGACACCTTCACCCTGCCCACCCCGGCGATGATGCGCGCGATGAACGACGCCCCGCTGGGCGACGACGTCTACGGCGAGGACCCGACCGTCCGCCTGCTGGAGGAGCGCTCCGCCGACCTGCTGGGCAAGCAGGCCGCCTGCCTGATGCCGAGCGGCACCATGGCCAACCTCGCCTCCATCCTGGTGCACGCGCCCCGCGGCTCGAAGATGCTGGTCGGCGCCGAGAGCGACATCTACATCTACGAGGCCGCCGGCGCGACCGTCTGCGGCGGCGTGATGTACGAGCGCATCCCCAACCAGCCCGACGGCCGGCTCCTGCTGTCCGACCTGCGCGCCGGATTCCCCGACGATCCCGAGGACGAGCAGTTCGCCCTGCCCTCCCTGATCTGCCTGGAGAACACCCAGAACCGCTGCGGCGGCGTCGTGCTCCCGCAGTCCTACATGAAGGAGGTCTGGGAGTTCGCCCACGAGAACGACGTCGCCGTGCACCTGGACGGCGCCCGGCTGTTCAACGCCGCCGTCGCCCTCGGGATCCCCGCCGCGGACATCGCCCAGTACGCCGACTCGGTGCAGTTCTGCCTCTCCAAGGGCCTCGGCGCGCCCATCGGCTCGATGGTGGCCGGCAGCGAGGACTTCATCACCGAGGTCCGACGGGCCCGCAAGATGCTCGGCGGCGGCATGCGGCAGGCCGGGATCATCGCGGCCGCCGGCCTCGTCGCCCTGGACGGCCTGGACCGGCTGGAGGAGGACCACGCCCACGCCCGCCGGCTGGCCGAGGGCCTGGCCGGAATCGACGGGATCGAGACCGACCCCGCCGCCGTGCAGACCAACATCGTGATGTTCCGGGTCACCGACCCGCGCTTCACCTGGCAGACGTTCGTCGAGGCCGCCGGCTACCGCGGGCTCTCCCTGGCCGAGCTGGGGCACGGCAGGCTGCGGGCAGTGACGCACAACGGCGTGTCCGCGGCCGACATCGACAAGGCCGTCTCCATCGTCCGCGACGTACTCACCGAGGACCGGACCCGCTGACATGACTCCCCACGACCTCGTCCAGGACGCCCCGGACACCGGCGCGCACACCGGCGCGGCCGCCACCGCGGACGCCGCCGCCAAGGCCCTGCAGGCCGAGCTGCTCGGCATGCTGCTCGGCAACAAGAAGGAGCTCTTCGCCCCCGACACCGTCCGCCCGGTCCCCCGCGACGGCCTGCTCCCGGCCTCCAGCGCCCAGCAGCGGCTGTGGTTCCTCGACCGGCTGCACGGCAGCAGCGCCGCGTACAGCGTCCCGTTCGCCATCCGCATCGACGGCCCCCTCCGCGTCCCCGCCCTGCGCGCCGCCCTCCAGGACCTCGTCGACCGGCACGAGGTGCTGCGCTCCTCCTTCGCCGAGCAGGACGGCGAGCTGGTCCAGCGCATCGCCGGCCGGCTCCCCCTCGACGTCCCGTGCACCGAGGTGAGCGCCCCGACGGAGCAGGCGGCCGAGGAGGAGGTCCTGCGCGCCATCCGCGCGGCGGCCCGCATCCCGTTCTCGCTCACGCAGGGCCCGCTGATCCGGGCGGCCGTCTACCGCACGGCCGCCACCCGGCACTACCTCTTCATCAACTTCCACCACACGGTCACCGACGGCTGGTCCGAGGGCGTCTTCGCGCGCGAACTCTGGCAGCTGTACGAGGGCCACGTCTGCGGCACGCCGGCCGCCCTGCCCGCCCTGCCGCTCCACTACGCCGACTACGCGGCCTGGGAGCGCGAATCGCTGGCCGGCGGCGACCTGCGCCGCCGGCTCGACCACTGGCTCGAACGCCTCGCGGGCGAGCTGCCGACCCCCCGCCTCCCCGCCGACCGGCCCCGCCCGCCCCGGCCCACCTTCTCCGGCGGCACCGTCCTGGCCGCCCTGCCCGCGGACCTGGAGGAGCGCCTGCGGGAGCTGTGCCGGCGCGAGGGGCTGTCCCCGTTCGCCGTGCTCCTCACCGCATTCAACGCGCTGATGCACCGGTACACGCGGGAGGAGGACGTCATCGTCGGCGCTCCCGTCGCCAACCGGACCCGCCCCGAGTTCGAGGGCGTCATGGGGTTCTTCGTGAACACCGTGGCCCTGCGCTGCCGGGTGTCCGGCGACGCGCCCCTCGGCGACGTGCTGCGCGCCACCCGGGACACGGTGCTCGCCGCGCACGCCGACCAGGAGGCGCCGTTCGCCCGCGTGGTGGAGGAGCTCGCCCCGGACCGCGACCTCGGGCTGAACCCGCTCTTCCAGGTGCTGTGCAACTACCTCGACCTCGCCGAGGAGCCCGCCGCCCCCGGCCTGGCCACCAGCGTCCTGGAGGTGGAGGAGGACGTCACCCGCTTCGACCTCGAAGTGCACTTCGAGGCGAAGGCGGAGGGCACCGTCTGCCGCTTCGTCTACAGCAGGGACCTCTACGACGCTGACCGCATCGAGCGGATGGCCGGCCACTACCTGGCCCTGCTGCGGGCCGTGCTGACCGAGCCGGACACCCGCGTGGACGACGTCGACCTTCTCTCGCCGGCGGAGCGCGCGCAGGAGCTGGCCGGCTGGAACGCCACCGGGGCGCCCGTCTCCCCGTACACGCTGCCCGAACTGGTCGAGGCGCAGGTCGAGCGGACGCCCGACGCACCGGCCGTCCTCTTCGAGGACGAGACGCTGACGTACGCGGAGCTCAACGCCCGCGCCAACCGGCTGGCCCGCGCCCTGATCGCGCGCGGCGCCGGACCGGAGCGGTCGGTGGCCCTGCTGGTGCCCCGCTCGCCGGACATGGTCGTGGGGCTGCTGGCGGTGTTCAAGAGCGGCGCCGCCTACGTGCCCGTCGACCCGGACTACCCGCGCGACCGCATCACGTACCTGCTGGAGGACGCCGCTCCCGCCCTCGTCCTCGCGCACTCGCGGACCGCGGAACTGGTCCCGGACCGCCTCACCACCCTCCTGCTGGACGACACGGCGACGGCCGCCGAGATCGCGGCGCACCCCGCGGCGAACCCCGTCGACGCCGACCGCACCGCTCCCCTGCACGACCTGCACACGGCCTACGTCATCTACACCTCGGGCTCGACGGGCCGCCCCAAGGGCGTGCTGATGCCCGCCGCGGGCCCGCGGAACCTGGTGCTGTGGCAGCGGGACACCATGCAGGGCATGAAGGGCGCCCGCACCGCCCAGTTCACGTCGGTCGGCTTCGACGTGTCGGTGCAGGAGATCCTCGCCAGCCTCATCTGCGGCAAGACCCTCGTCGTGCCCACCGAGGACACCCGGCGCAGCGCCGAACAGCTCGCCCGCTGGCTCGACCGCCACCGGGTCAACGAGCTGTACGCGCCCGCGCCGGTCCTCGACGCGGTGTACGAGGCGGCGGACGAGCTGGGCCTCGCCCTGCCCTCCCTGACCGACGTCCAGCAGGCCGGCGAGGCGCTCACCCTGACCGGCCGGACCCGCGCCCGCCACGCCGACCCCGCGCACCGGCTGCACAACCTCTACGGCCCGGCCGAGGCCCACGGCGCGACCGTGTACTCGCTGACCGGCGACAGCGCCGACTGGCCGGACGCCGCCCCCATCGGCGGCCCCATCGCCAACACCCGCGTCTACCTGCTGGACGAGCGGCTGCGCCCGGTGCCCGCGGGCGTCGCCGGCGAGATCTACATCGGCGGCGAGGGCGTGGCGCGCGGCTACGCGGACCGGCCCGGCCTCACCGCCGAGCGGTTCGTCGCCGACCCGTACGGCCCGCCCGGCAGCCGCGTGTACCGGTCGGGCGACCTCGCCCGCCGCCTGCCCGGCGGCGAGCTGGAGTTCCTGGGGCGCGCCGACCACCAGGTGAAGATCCGCGGCATCCGGATCGAGCCGGGCGAGATCGAGTCGGTCCTGTCCCGGCACCCCTCGGTCGCCCAGGTCGCGGTCGTGGCCCGGGACGACCGGCCCGGCGGCAAGTACCTGGCCGCGTACGCCGTGCCCGCCGCCGGGCACGGCTGGGATCCGGAGGAGCTGCGCCGGTACGCGGAGGAGTTCCTGCTGAAGGCGATGGTGCCGACGGCGTTCGTGGCCGTGGACGCCTTCCCGCTGTCGCCGAACGGCAAGCTGGACCGCAGGGCCCTGCCGGCCCCGGCGCTCGACGCCGAACTGACCGGCCGGCCGCCGCGGACCGCTCTGGAGCGGGCGCTGTGCGGCCTGTTCGGGGAGGTCCTGGACCGTCCCTGGGACAGCATCGACGACAACTTCTTCGCCTTCGGCGGCCACTCCCTGCTGGCCACCCGGCTGATCAGCCGGATCCGCTCCGAGCTCGGCGCCGAACTCCCCATCCGCACCGTCTTCGAGACGCCCACCGTGGCGGCCGTCGCCGAGGCGCTGGCGGGCGCCGCGGGCGGGGACGCGGTGCGCAGGCCGCTGGTCCGGGCCGAGCGCCCCGAGACCGTCCCGCTGTCCTCCGGGCAGCGCCGGCTGTGGTTCCTCAACCGGTTCGAGGGCCAGCGGGCCGCGTACAACATGCCCTCCGCGATCCGCCTGACGGGCGCCCTGGACGTGCCGGCCCTCCAAGCCGCGCTCGGCGACCTCACCGCCCGGCACGAGATCCTGCGGACGGTCTACCCCGACTCGCCGCAGGGCCCGCTGCAGCGGGTGCTGGACGCGGCGGACGCCCGGCCGGTCCTGCACACCGAGGAGGTCGCCGAGGCTGACGCGGCCGCCGCCGTGGCCCGCGCGGCTGCGGAGGGCTTCGACGTCACCGCCGACCTGCCCGTCCGGGCCCACCTGTTCGCGACCGGCCCCGACGCGTACGTCTTCGTGCTCGTCGTCCACCACATCGCCGGCGACGGCTGGTCCATGGGGCCGCTGTGGCGGGACCTGTCGGCCGCGTACGCCGCCCGTCTGGACGGCGCCTCGTACACCGGGCCGGAACTCCCCGTGCAGTACGCGGACTACGCCCTGTGGCAGCGGGAGCTGCTCGGCGACGAGGACGACCCGGACAGCACCGTCTCCCGGCAGCTCGCCCACTGGCGCGAGGTCCTGGACGGGGTCGCGGAGGAGACCGTACTGCCGGCCGACCGGCCGCGCCCGCCCGTCTCCTCCCACCGGGGCGGGATGGCGCCGTTCCGGGTGCCGGCGCCGCTGCACCGGAGGCTGCTGGAGGTCGCCGAGCAGACCGACTCCAGCCTGTTCATGGTCGTCCAGGCAGCGCTGGCCGCGTTGCTGACCCGGCTCGGCGGCAGCACCGACATCGTGATCGGCACCCCGATCGCGGGCCGCACCGACGAGGCCCTCGACGACCTCGTGGGCTTCTTCGTCAACACGCTGGCCCTGCGCACGGACACCTCGGGCGATCCGACGGCGCGCGAGCTCCTGCACCGCGTCCGCGCCGCCGACCTCGCCGCGTACGAGAACCAGGACGTGCCCTTCGAGCGGCTCGTCGAGGTCCTCAACCCGGCCCGCTCGATGTCCCGGCACCCCCTCTTCCAGGTGATGCTGGCCCTCCACAACACCACCGAGGACCTGCCGGACCTGCCCGGGGCGGCCGCCTCGCCGCTGCCCGTCGACATCGACGCCGCCCAGTTCGACCTGCACTTCGACCTGACCGAGAGCCGCGCCGCCGACGGCGCGCCCGCCGGCATGGACTGCTACGTCGAGTACGGCGAGGACCTCTTCGACCGGGAGACGGCGCAGTCCTTCGCGGACCGGCTGGTGCGCATGCTGGACGCCTTCGCCGAGGACCTGGACCAGCGGACGGCGGCCGTCGGGCTGCTCGGGCCGGAGGAGCGCGAGCTCCTGCTCACCGGCTGGAGCGGCAGCGGGCACCCGGCGGAACCGGACACGGTCGTCCGGCGGTTCGAGGAGCGGGCGGCGGCCTCCCCGGATGCCGTGGCGCTGCGCACCGGACCGCTGGTGCTGACGTACGCGGAGCTGAACGCGCGGGCCAATCGGATCGCCCGGCGGCTGATCGCGCGGGGCGCCGGACCGGAGGACCTGGTGGCGCTGGTGCTGCCGCGGTCCGCGGAGATGGTCGCGGCCATGCTCGGCGTGCTGAAGGCCGGTGCCGCCTACCTGCCCGTGGACCCCGCGCACCCGCAGGCGCGGACCGCCGCCGTGCTGGAGGACGCCGCTCCGGCGGTCGTCCTGACCGCCGCGGACGTCGCCGCCGTACTGGACGGGGCGGAGCCGGCCGGGTTCGCGCAGGACTCCGCGAACCCGGTGGACGCCGACCGGGTGCGGCCGCTGACCCCCTCCCACCCCGCGTACGTCATCTACACCTCGGGGTCGACGGGACGCCCGAAGGGCGTGGTGGTGGAGCACCACTCGGTGGTCAACTTCCTGGAGACCACCAACGACTACTACGCGATGACCGCCGCCGACACCGTCCTGCACTTCGCGACGCCGACGTTCGACGTCTCCGTGCTGGAGATCTTCTGCCCGCTGCTGGCCGGCGCCACCCTCGCGGTCGCCGACGCCGACCAGCGCCGGGACCCGGAGCTGCTGACGCAGTTCATCCGCGAGGCGGGCGTCACGGTCGCCGACCTGCCCCCGGCCCTGCTGCCGCTGCTCGACCCGGACCGGCTGACCTGCCTGCGGCTCGTGTCGGTGGGCGGCGAGGCCTGCCCGGCCGGCCTGGTCGCCGCCTGGGCCACCGCGGACCGCCGGTTCGTCAACAGCTACGGCCCGACCGAGAGCACCGTGGCCGTCACCGTCATGGAGTGCACGGGCAGCTGGGACCGCAACCCGCCGATCGGCCGCCCGATGGAGAACATCCGCGCGTACGTCCTGGACGGGGACCTGAACCCGGTGCCCGCCGGAGTCGCCGGCGAGCTGTACCTGGCGGGCGCCGGCCTGGCCCGCGGCTACCTGCGGCGCGCGGCGCTGACCGCGGAACGCTTCACGGCCTGCCCGTACGGGGAGCCGGGGGCCCGCATGTACCGCACCGGGGACCTGGTGCGGTGGCAGCGGGACGGCACGCTGGACTTCCTCGGCCGCACCGACGACCAGGTGAAGATCCGCGGGTTCCGCATCGAGCTCGGCGAGATCGAAGCGGTGCTCTCCGCGCATCCGGCGGTCGAGCAGGTCCGCGTCCTGGCGGTCGACCTGCCGTCCGCGGGGCTCGCGCTGGCCGCGTACGCCGTCCCCGCGGCGGGTTCTCCGGCGGCCGGGGTGGAGGGGCTGCTGCGCGCACACGCGGCGGCGGCCCTGCCCGAGCACATGGTCCCGGCCGCGTTCTGCGTGCTGGACGCGCTGCCGATGACACCGAACGGCAAGCTGGACCGCAAGGCGCTGCCGGACCCGGACCTCCGGGCGGCGGAACGCCCCTACGAGGCTCCCGAGTCGGAGACGGAGCGGGCGGTGGCCGCGATCTGGGAGGAGCTGCTCGGTGTCGGGCGGGTCGGCCGGGACGAGGGCTTCTTCGCCCTCGGCGGCCACTCCCTGCTGGTGGTGCGGGCCGTGAACGCGATCCGGTCGCGGTTCGGGGTGGCCCTGCCGATCCAGCAGTTCTTCCGGGAGCCGACCGTCGCCGGGCTGGCCCGGGCGGTCGAAGCGGGCGCCGCCGCCCCTGTGGCCGACGCCGACGCCGACGGCCCCCGTGTCGTCCGCCGCGCCCGCACGGCCCGTACCGCCGGGGGGAACCGGTGAAGCCCGTCACGCAGGACGAGATCCGCCGCGCGTTCGTGAACATGTCGAAGAGCCGCTCCCGGGCCCTGACCGTGCCCGTCCTGGACGGGGTGGACTGGGAGGACCGCGACTTCTACGCGTGGACGGACGGCCGCGACCTCAGCCGCGCCTACCTCGTCGCCGAGCGGCCGGACGGGCCGGTCGGCGTGGAGCTGCGGGCCACCCGCCGGACGGCGGACTTCCGCCGGAAGTCCATCTGCGGGCTGTGCTACACCTCGCACCCGGTCGGCGGGACGGCCCTCTTCTCCGCCCTCAAGGGCGGCAAGGAGGGCCGGCTGGGGAACTCGGTCGGGCTGTACGCCTGCCGGAACCTGGCCTGCTCCGCGTACGCGCGGAAGAAGATCGCGGCTCCGATGGGGCAGATGGACGAGACGCTCGACCTGGACGAGCGGATCGCCCGGATCGTCCAGGGGTTGGAGGGGTTCCTGAAGCGGATCCTGTACTGACGGCGGCCAGGCGGTCCCCGTACGGGCGCCGGGGCGCCGCGCCGGGTGTCGGCGCGGCGCCCCGGCGGGTCCGGGGGCCGGGCGCGGTGGACGGGTAGGGTGCGGCGCGTGTCCGAGCCACTGCCCGACCTCGCCGGCTACGGCGCCGAGCCGCCGCACGCCGCCTGGCCCGGCGGCGCCCGGGTCGCCGTCAGCCTCGTCCTGAACTACGAGGAGGGCGGCGAGAGCAGCGTCCTGGAGGGCGACGCCGCCTCGGAGGCCTACCTGCACGAGGTGGTGGGCGCGCCGCCCGTGGTCGGCGGGCGCGACCTGAACGCCGAGTCGATGTTCGCGTACGGGGCGCGCGCCGGGTTCTGGCGCGTGCACCGCACCCTGTCGGCACACCGGGTGCCGGTGACCGTGCACGCGGTCGGGCAGGCGCTGGAGCGCAACCCAGACGCCGGGCGGGCGATGGGCGCCGCCGGCTGGGAGGTGGCGGGCCACGGCCGGCGGTGGATCGACTACCGGGACGTGCCGGAGGACACCGAGCGTGCCGACATCGCGGACACCGTCCGCACGGTCGAGCGGCTCACCGGCCGCCGGCCCGTCGGCTGGTACACGGGCCGGACCAGCGCGGCCACGCGGCGCCTCGTCGCCGAGGAGGGCGGCTTCCTCTACGACTCCGACGACTACGCGGACGACCTGCCGTACTACGTCGAGGCGGCGGGCCGGCCGCACCTGGTCCTGCCGTACAGCCTGGACGCGAACGACTTCAAGTTCCTGATCGTGCACGGCTTCACCACCGCCGACGACATGCTCGCCTACCTCGTGGATACGTACGACGCGCTGCACGCCGAGGGGGCCGACCGGCCGCGCATGATGAGCGTCGGCATGCACGGCCGGATCATCGGCCGGCCCGGGCGGATCCGGGCGCTCGACGGGTTCCTGCGGCACGTCGCGCAGCTCGGCGGGGCGTGGATCGCCACGCGCGAGCAGATCGCCCGCCACTGGCTCGCCGCACACCCGCCGGCGCAGTGACACCGGAGGGCGGCGCCCCGGTGGGACGCCGCCCCGCTGCCCGGGCGGGTCCGCCGCCGGGTCAGCGGCAGTTCACCCAGGTGTTCGACTTGATGTAGTGGGTGGCGTTGTCGGACTTCTTGAAGCCGCGCGGGACGATGCCGCTGGATCCGCCCTGGTTCTTCTCCGAGTACCACTTGAAGTCGCAGGACGCGCCGCGGTTGTACCAGGACTTGAAGCTCTGGAAGACCGGGTACTGGGTGAGGTCGTCGTTCGTGCGCGCGACCTGCTGCCTGCGGCCGGTGTAGTTGGAGCCCGACCACACGCAGAAGTACCCCGACGGGCAGTCCGATGCCGCCTGCGGCTCGGCGCTGGCGGCTCCCGCCCCGCCGACGAGCAGACCACCGGTGAGCGCGAGGCCTCCGGCGACGGCGGCGAACTTCTTGGTGAAGCGCATGCTGTTTCCCCCTCCGAGGTGCGGGTGGGCCGACCGCTCCGGCCGGCTCGCCATCGAGACTGCGGGGCGGGACCCGGGGCGCGCCACAGCCCGCGGGGAAATGAGGCGGTCACGGGACGGCCCGCGCGCTGACCTGCTGGGATGCGGGCCGGACCTGACGGCGCGGCGGGAGGCGGCGGGCGGCCACGGCGGCGTGGAAGAGGTTCCAGCCGTCCGCTTCCGTCACCTTCGGGGCGGCGGGGTCCCAGCCCGCGACGAGGGCCGCGTCGAGGAGGCGAGGACCGTGCCCGGCTCGTTGAGGTTCAGCCACTCCTCCCGGGACGTGAACACGAAGCCGGACAGCGCCAGTCCGTCGGATTTCCAGCGGCCCGGGCTGTCCCGGAAGACGATCCTGAGCACGGCGCGCCGGGCGCGGCCGTGGGTCAGCGTCAGGGACTCGCGGCATTCGGAGCCGCCGTCCTCGCGGCGGGTGTGGGCGTGGCGTACCGACCAGATGTACGTCCGGTCGTCCGCCGCCAGTCGGCGGCCTTTGCCGGCCCTGCGCGCCATCGTGTCCCCCGTTGCCTGCTGCGGTTGTTCTGCCGGGAACGGTATCCGGTCCGGATGATCATGCTGCGGTGTGCGATCCGCGTGGCGTTGGGTGCGGGATTCACGAGCGTTCCGGCTAGGCTGGGGGCGGAGGTGACCGCTGTGTCCACTGAGAACGAGCTGTTCAGCGCGGTCGACGCGCTGCTGGAGCAGGTCGCGCAGGATCCCCTGCCGCATCCCGCGGAGCGCCGGCGCCTGCGCGAGGCCGCGGGGCTGAGCCAGGACCAGATCGCGGCCGCCCTGAAGACCCGGCGCGAGACGGTCAGCGGGTGGGAGGCCGGGCGTACGGATCCCCGCCCTCCGAAGCGCGCGGCGTACGCCCGGCTCCTGGAGGGCCTCGCCGAGCGCTTCCCTCCGCCCGAGGAGGAGGCGGCCGCCGCCGATGCCGGAGCAGGGGAAGAGGCCGGGCCTGCCGGCCGGGCTGGGGGCGAACCGACCGCCCCGACGGCCGACGGAGCCGGGGCCGCGGGGCCTGAGGGTGCCTCAGTCCCGGCTGCCGGCCCTGCCGCCGCCTCCGTCCCCTCGCCTGCGGCTGCCCCCTCCCCCGCCGCTTCCGCCCCCGCCCCCGCTCCTGCCGCCGCTGACGTCCGGTCCGGGTCCCGGCCCGCCGTCCGCGCTGCGGGCGGGCCCGGGCGCCAGTCCGCCACCGTGGCCGGGGAGGCGCGGTTCTCCAACGGCCCGCTCGTCGTCCTCGACGCCGACGCCGACCGGCAGGTCGTCGCGTACGGCGTCGGCGGCATCGTCCTGGACGTGCCCGCCGCCTCCCTGCCGGCCCTCGTCGAGTGGGCGCTCGGCGAGGCGATGCTCGGCGCGCCGCGCCTCCACCGCAGCGGCCGTGACTCCGACCCGGTGCTGGTGCTGACCGACGCCGCCGCCGAGCGCTACGGGCTGCCCGCGCGCCTCTCGCCGCAGGAGCGGCTCTCCGGGCGGCTGCCGGACGACCACAAGGCGGTCAAGCAGCTCGCCAAGGCGGACTGGCAGCTCACCCGGCGCGGCCTCGGCCCCTGGGCCCGGATCTACCGGCCCGCGCAGGGCGGCCGGCGCTCCTGCGTGCAGCTGTGCGTCCTCGGCTGGGACGCCCTCGACGCCCGCTCCTGGGGCGGGGCCGCCGACCTGCCGCCGGCCGAACTGGCCCGGCTGCTGGGCACGTACGCGACCCGGGTCATCACTCCGCGGGGCTCGACCGCGGTCAACGGCCTGGAGCTGATGACCGCCCTGCACCCGCCGACCCGGGCCGGCGAGCCGGACGCGTCCGGGCGCCGCCACAGCGAGCACAACCCCGGTTCGCTGGGCACGCAGCCCGTCGACTGCGCGCCGCCCGAGGCGCCCGACGGGCACCCCCTGCTCGCGCACCTCCCCCGCTTCCACCAGCGCGGCCCCGCCGAGATGCTGGTCGAGGAGGCGTACGACTGGGCGCGGCCCCTCACCGACGAGGAGTGCCTGAAGCCGTACGTCGTGGGCATCGACGTGAACATGGCGTTTGCCGCGGGTGCTAACGGCGCCGTCGTCGGGCTCGGCGCGCCGACCAGGGTCTCCCGCCCGGCCTTCGACGCGAAGGTGCCCGGCTGCTGGCTCGTCGACCTCTCGCACGTCGAGCTCGACCCGCGCCTGCCGTCGCCGTTCACCCCGACCGGGGTCCGGCCGGAGGGGCCCGCCTGGTACGCGACGCCGACGGTGGCGTACGCGGTGGAGCTCGGCTGGTCCGTACAGCCGCTGGAGGGCTACCTGCGTGCCGAGACCGGCCGCTACCTGGACGCCTGGTACGGGCGGCTGCGGGACGCGTACGTCGCCACGATGGCCGACCTCGGCGTCACCACCGGCATGGAGCCGCAGGCGTTCCTCGACGCGATGGCCCGGCACCGCGAGGTCGACCCGGAGCTGGCGCTGGTCCTGACCGCGATCAAGGCGACCGTCAAGGGCGGCATCGGCAAGCTCCGCGAACGCCCCAGGGGCGGCGGCTGGCGGCCCGGGCAGCCCTGGCCCGCCCTGCAGCGGCCGACGTGGCGCCCCGACATCCGGGCGGCCGTCATCTCCCGCGCCCGCGTCAACATGCACCGCAAGATGCGCAACCTCGCCGCCGCGACGGGCCGCTTCCCGGTCGCCGTCCTGTCGGACTGCGCTGTGTACGCTTCCGACGGGCCGAGCCCGCTCGACTTCCTCCCCTACGAGGACGGCAAGCCCCTCAAGGGCGGCTTCCAGCTCGGGGTCTCCCCCGGCATGGTCAAGCACGAGGGCACCCAGACGGTGCTGTGGGCCGAGGGCGTGCGCGAGGAGCACGGGGACGACCTGAACCTGGCCCGGTACATCAAGGACGGCCGGATCACCGCCCACGACGACGGAGAGTAGGTGGCGCCCGATGGACACGGTCGGGGAAGGCCTGGAAGGGGCCCTGCAGGCGGCGTTCACCCGTCCCGTCCCGAAGAGCGCGGGCGCGCAGATGCGCTACCTGGTGAGGCAGTACAAGGGCCGTACGGGAGAGGTCGCGCGGCTCCTCGGCGTCAGCCGGCGCACCGTCGAACGGTACGTGCGCGACCAGTTGAAGCGGCCCCGGCCCGAACTCGCCGCCCGCCTGGAGCGTGAGGTGCGCAGGCGGTGGCAGCCGCAGGTCCGGGCGCGGGCCCGGAAGGCCGCCGCCACCACCGGCGGAATCATGATCGACACGCGGGCGCGGTTCGGCTACACCGCCGCGCCCGGCACCACCGACGACGCCCGGCTGCGCCACCTCACGGTGGCCCTGCCGCCGGAGTTCGCGGGCCGCCTCTTCGACGCCCAGGAGGCCGGTGCCACCGAGCAGCAGCTCCGGCAGATCGCCGCGGAGGGGCTGCAGGAGATCTACTTCAAGGACCAGGGGCGGCGCGCGCAGGGCCTGCTGGTGGAGTACACCGACCTGGAACACGTCGAGTTCGAGCTGTAGAGCCCGCTGCGAGGTCGCTGGCGGCCCGGAGCTTGTGAGGGCGCTCCAGGCGGCTCCTGCCTGCCCTGGCGGCTTGCCGGACGCTTCGGGGGCGCGGCACTGCCCGGTGAGGCTCCTCGGGGCCTCTGGAGGCCTCTGAAGGACCGTGACGGGCCCTGGGAGGCTCCGCGCGCGCCCTCGGCGTACCTGCGGTCCCCACGAGCGCCCTGAGGGCCTTCCGAGCGGCACTGGCCTCAAGGGCCGGTCGGGGCCGCGGCTCGGCCGGGGGACGGAATCACGGGTGCCCTCGCGGCGGTGTCGCCCGGGACGGGGCCGGGCGGAGGCCATGCTCGGAGCCCCGGCCCTCCGGTGGGCCGTGCAGCGCTCCCCCGGCCGCGGTCGGTCCCTCGCCTCCCCTTGCGTCCCTGTCGGTCGGCGGCAGGGACTGAAGCCTCCGGCGGTTCTCCGGAGGGCCCCCTCCCCCTGTACTCCCTCCCCTCACCGGGGGGACTGAACGCCGGTGAGCACCCTTCGGTCCCTGTCCCTTCAGTCACTGCGCAAACCTGCAGGTCAGCGGCCTCCCTCTCGTTTCCCAGGGACCGAAGGGACTGAAATCGCTAGTTATGAGCTACCCAGAGACATGCAGTCATACTTACGCCCGCGCATACACGCACGCACATAAAGAGTGGAAGTAGTGATTCCGAGTCCCTTCAGTCCCTGTTCCGTCCCTTCCAGCGCTCTGACCTGCACTTTTACAAAGGGACCACACGAAGAGGGACTGAACGAGGGTCCAGCCCCTTCAGTACCTGGACCCCACTGACGGCCACCCCGGAGACGGATCGGGCGCCTACGGCGGGGAGGGACCGAACGCCCGGGGCCGGGTTCGGTCCAGCAGTCGGTCCGGCGGACGGTCGGCGTTCGGTCCCTGCCGACGGAGACCCCCTCCGAGGGAGGAACTGTCGAGCACGGCTCGGGGAGGAGTCGAGGAGCGATCCATGCGGCGGTCGCGACACGCCCGGACGCACACCTGGCCGGAGAAGGCGCCATTCGGGACGAACCAGGTGAGAAAGTCAGGGTCTGAGGGACTGAAGGGACTGAATTCCGGATAGTGCGGCCGTTACACCCCAGGTCGGCGCGGACTCTGGGGTAACCTCCGGCATAGTGAATCTTGAGTCCCTCTGGTCCCTGAGGCGCAGGCCAGCGCACACCTCGGGGAGCAGCTCAGGGATGGGAACGACCGTCGCCGACACCGCGTCAAGGAAGAGCCAGTGCCCGTCTATTCCGAGAGCCTGCCACACGCAGTGAGTGGCGGGTCGGCACTGGACGTGGCCACCTGGCTGGCACGACGCGGCTACCCCGTCCACCCGCTCGCCCCGGGGGCGAAGACGCCCGCCGCCAACTGCCCCGACTGCCGCGGCGCCCACCACTCCCCCGCCGCCTGTCCCTGCCACTCCGAGGGCCGCTGGTGCCACGGCTTCCACGCCGCCACCACCGACCTCCGCACCCTGCGGCGCTGGTGGCGCGCCGAACCCGGGTTCGGCATCGGGGTCTCCTGCGGCCCGGCCCGGCTCGTCGTCATCGACGTGGACGCCCACCCCGCCCCCCTGCCCGACCGCCGGAAGCTGCTGCCCGGCATTCCCGTCGACGACCGGGTCGACCTCACCGGCCTGCGGAACGGCTACGACACCCTGGCGCTGCTGGCCGCGTACCGCTCCCGGCCCCACCCCTGTGAGGACACTTCGACCCTGCGCGTGCGCACGCCCTCCGGCGGCATGCACATCTGGTACCGGGTCCCCCAGGACGGTCCGGCCTTCCGCAGCTCCAGCGGCTCGGGCTCACGGGCGGCCCTCGCCTGGCAGGTCGACGTACGTGCGGTGGGCGGGTACATCGTCGCGCCGACCACCCGCACGGCGGCCGGGGTGTACGAGGCGCTGCCCGGCGCCCGGGTGCCCGCGGCGCTGCCCCTGTGGCTGACCGCCGAACTCGTCCGCACCGGGCACGCCCCGGACGAGGCCCCGCCCGCCCCTGAAGGCCCCTCAGAGGCCCCTCGAGGCCCCCTGGCAGGCCGGCGGAGCCCCGCGCGGCCCGCGGCCCGCGGCAAGGCCGGGCGGCGCCTCCTCGGCCCGCTCCTCGACGACGTACGCGCCTGCGGAGCAGCCCCCGCCGGGACGGCCTTCAGCGAGAAGCTCAACCGGGCCGCGTTCACCGCCGGAGGGCTCGCCGCCGCGGGCCACCTCGACCACGGAGAGGGCCGCCTCCTGCTCCTCGAAGCCGCCGACCACGCCCGACCACACCAGCAGCGCCGGAACCGCCTCATCGTCGAAGCAGGGCTGCGCGCCGGAAGCGACCGACCCATCCACCCCAAGGAATGCCCATGAGCAGCGCCGAAAGCACCGGGTTCAACGCCCAGGCCGCGGCGGAACAGCTCGCTGCGTTCACTCCGGACCCCGCACCGGCTGCACCGGCCGCCGCAGCCGCGGCCGGCCGCCGCCTGCCCGCCCAGCAGGGCGGCGCCCAGGCGCCCGGCCCCCTCAACGACTTCATCGCGGGCGGCCTGCTGCGCAACCTCACCGACCGCGGCAACGCCAAGCTCTTCGCCCACCTCCACCACCACCGGTTCCGGCACGTGGAGGGACTGGGCTGGTACGTGTGGGACGAGTACCGGTGGAAGCGGACCGGCGGGGAGAAGGCCGCCATCTGGGCAGCCGGCGAAATGGCCGAGGACCTGCCCACCCACGACCCGCGGGGCGTCTTCACCGACCGGGAGCTGGCCCAGCACCGCAAGCGCGCCATGTCCACCTCCGGCGTGAAGGCCATGCTCACCCAGGCGAAGGCCTCCCCCGAACTCGCCCTCGACCCCGACACACTGGACGGCGACAAGTACGCGCTGTGCACCCCCGCCGGGGTCGTGGACCTGCGCACCGGCGACCTGCGCAAGCCCGACCCCACCCGCGACCTGCACTCCCGCGCCACCTACCTGGCCCCCGAGGCCATGCCGACGCCCCGGTTCCACGACTTCCTCCACCAGACGTTCGGGGACGACGACAAGGGCAAGGAGATGATCAACTTCTTGCACCTCCTGCTCGGCTACTCCGTCACCGGCGACGTCGGCGGCCAGGTCCTGCCCTTCCTCTACGGCGTCGGCGCGAACGGCAAGTCCGCGCTCCTCGACGTCGTCATCAAGATCCTCGGCGACTACGCGGACGTCGCCCCGCCCGGCTTCCTGATGGAGCGCGGCAAGTTCAACGAGCACTCCACCGAGTTGACGGAGTTGCACGGGCGCCGCCTGTTCGTCTGCAGCGAGCTCAAGCCGCACGACAAGTTCGACGAAGCCCGCGTCAAGCTCCTCACCGGCGGCGACCGGCTCAAGGCCCGCCGGATGCGGCAGGACTTCTTCAGCTTCGAGCCCACGCACAAGCTGTGGCTCCTCGGCAACCACCGCCCCGAGGTCGGCACCGGCGGGCACGCCTTCTGGCGGCGCATCCGGCTCATCCCCTTCGAGCGGGTCGTCCCCGACCACCGGAAGATCGACAACCTGGCGGACATCCTGGTGACCGAGGAGGGCCCCGGCATCCTGAACTGGATGATCCAGGGCGCGAAGGCCTACCTCGCGACGAAGCCCGCCCTGACCGGCCCCAGCGTCGTCCGCACCGCCACCCAGGCCTACGCGACGACCGAGGACCACATCGGGCGGTTCCTCGCGGAATGCTGCACCACCGGGGCGGACCTGGCAGAACCCCGTGATCTGAAAGTGGAGCAGGGAGCCCTCTACCGGGCGTACAGTGCATGGTGCCTCGACGGCGAGGGACTGCGCCCCGCCACGACCCGCGCGTTCGCCACACGCATCCGGGCCGAGGTCGGCGTCGCGTCACCGAGCGAGATGCTCCGCTCGAACGGCCAGAAGTTCTACCCCGGTCTGGCCCTCCTCACCGACGAGGAACAGCCACCGCGTGAGGCGAACAGGGCAGGTTCCAGGTGACCGGCCGGACGTGTGCAGCCTCCCCGGGGCGGGCACGCCTACGATGGACAAGGAAGATGAACAGACCCACCGGGCGGCGGCGGCCCGCAGCGCACTGCCGCATATCGGTTTCGGCGCCGCCCCCGGCGTGGACGAACAAGGGGCCCGGAAGGGCCGACGTGAACGAGGAAGGACCCAGGCCATGAGCTCGCTACTGACGGCAAGCGATCTCGCCCACGAGGACAAAGTGGTGTGGCTGGAGGACCCCGAACAGCTCGATTACGTGCGCCAGGCCCTGGACAAGACCCCCCGCCGGCGCGGAAAGCCGCGCTACCACCGCGACGGCCGCATGATCGGCTTCACCGAGCTCGGCGACACCGCGGAGGCGGACCCGGACAGCGGCCTGCAGAAGCGGCGCGTCTTCTACCTGCTGCCCCACGACCGTGACGCCGAGCCCGACGGCCTGTACCGGGAAGGCGCGCCGGGTGAGGCCGTCGACCCGCGGACGATCGAGCCGCGGCAGGTCGGCAGGAAGACCGCGCGGTCGCAGCGCGGGCTGTCCGCGCCGACCGTCGCCTGAACCGGTCGCCCGAGGGTCTCGTTCCGGTCCCTTTCAGGTGCGTTTCAGGTCGTTGTCCTTGACGCGGCGGGCGCTGTGGCAGCTGAATTAGTGGCCGAAAGACGACTGAAGCTCATGGCGAATTTCAGTCCCTTCAGTCCCTTCGGTCCCTTCCCCGATCCCTCCCCCGTCGTCGGCGGCGGGGGCGCCGAGGCGTTAACGCCGTTAACGGCGTTAACGCCGGCGGCCGCCGCGCCGCCTCAGATACGGGTGATGAGCAGCTCCGTGACGGCCTTCAGGTCGTCCGGCGTGAGGTGCGCCGTCAGGGCGTCCGCGATCGTCTCCGGCGAGTCCGTCGCGATCATGATGCGCGGGTGGCCAGCGGGCGACGGTCCCTGGCCGAACGCGTGACCCGTGCCGGCCGCCGTGCCTGTTGCCGTGCCGGCCGGGGTGCCCGTCGGTGCGACCGGAGTCGGACGGGCCGCGGGTGCGGCCGTCGCCGGGGCGGCCGGAGTCGGTGCCGGAGCCGGGGTCGGCGCGGGCGGCGGGGTGTGGGTGCGCTGGCGCGGGGTGACCGTCGCCGCTTCCGCGGCCGCCGCCTCCTGCTGTTCCTGCGGCAGTCGGCCGATCCGGCGGGCCGGCTCCACCTTCAGCTCCCCCGTGTCCACCTTCTCCTGGAGCTCCGGCGTCAGGTTCAGCAGCGCCAGCCGCTGCGACACCCACGCCGGCGTCTTCCCGAGCCGCTTGGCCACCTGGGCCTGGGAACCGTGGACTTCCACGAGCTCCTGCAGGGCACGCGCCTGGTCCATGGGTGCCACGTCGACCCGGTGGACGTTCGCGATGAGCGCCGACTCGAGGATGTCCGCGGCCGAGGCGGCGAGGGAGTCGTTCACGTGGATGTGCATCGACTTCAGGCCCGCCAGCTGGGCTGCCGCCAGGCGCCGGTTGCCGTCGATCACCACGTACGGGGCCCGGCCCAAGCCGTCGGTCTGCCCCGGGTGCGCCTCCATGAACGCCATGCGCGTGGCGACCGCGAGGGGCTGGAGCTGGCCGCGCGAGAGCAGGGACTGGGCCAGCTCGTCCAGCTCGGTCAGGTCCTCGCGGAGGTTGAACGGGTTGTGGGCGAGGGCCTCGATCGGCACCTCCGACGGCGGCTGGACCCCGGAGGTCGGGGCCCCCGTAGCCTCCGCGATGGCGGCGCGGCGGGAGCTGACGCCCACCGGCTGGGCCCGGGCGAAGGACGCCGAAACCCCGAGCTTGTCGGCCTTGCTCATGAGATCTCCCTGGCGAGGGCGCGCATCGCGACCGCCTGGTCGCCCTTCGGCGCGTAGACGAAGAGGGGCTGCTTCACGCGGACGGCCTCGCGCTGTTCCTTCAGGTCGGGAACGACCGCGACGACACGGGGATCCTTTATGTCCATCCACGCCTGCAGCGAGGACGTCGCGATGAAGCCGCGGCGGCCGTCGTACAGGTTGACGACCAGCCCGAGGTAGTCGATGTCGAGGCTGAGGTCGTCCCGCAGGTCGTTGATCTGGGAGGTGAGGAGGTCGTAGGCGTCGGCCGACGAGTCCTCCGCCTGGACGACGATCAGCGCGCCCGAGGCGCCCGGCTGCTCGTTCTCGCGGCGGCGCCCGTAGTAGATCGCGGCGTCCATGCTGAGCCCGAGGCTCGGCGGGCAGTCGATGATGACGACGTCGTAGTCCGACTCCAGCGGAGTGAGGGCCCGTTCGAGTGAGGCCTCACGGGCGCGGACCGTGGAGAGGCGGACGTCGAGGAGGAAGGCGTCCGTGCAGGCGGGCAGCAGGTGCAGGCGGTCGCCGAACCGTTCGTCCGGGATCGGGACGACGAGGTCGGCTAGGGGGCCCTTGGCCTCCCCCGCCATGTGGCAGGTGAGGCTGTCGCCGCCGATGGGCAGCGGCTGCTGGCCCAGCTGCTTGGTGAGATGGCCCTGCGGGTCGAAGTCGACGAGCAGGACGCGCATCCCGAGACCCGGCAGGTCCTCCAGGTCCAGCGAGCTGCCGGAGCCCGCGGCCGGCGGAACCGCGAACTGGCGGGCGACGCGCACCGGGTGGAGGGAGTCGGGGTCCTCGGCGAGGGCCTCGCCGGTGCCGGCGGTGATGGCGGTCTTGCCGACGCCGCCCTTCTGGTTGCACACGACGATGCGGCGGACGACCGAGGGGCGCTGGACCGTGGGCGCCGGGTTCATCTCCAGCCAGAGGCTGACCGCTTGGGCCAGGCCCTGGATGAGGGAGACGCCGCGGTCCCTGGCATCGGCGCGGAACGACTCCCACTGGCCGGCGGGCAGCCAGGTGGAGAACGACTCGGCGCCGGAGGTGTCCACGGAGGACGGCGCGGACGCGAGCGCGCTCCACTGGGCGATGCCCTGGTGGACGGCGTCCTGGATGTCGACCCGGAGTTGGGCGGTGCGGATCTTCAACTCCTGGCGGAGCCACGGCGGCAGCTTGGAGACGACCTTCTCTCGGTCGCTCGGGGTGGGAGAAGTCATGAGAGGGACTTTACTAACGTTCTGCGGTGTGTGTGGGCGGCGCGCTTGGGTTTTGCTAACGAATTGGATCCAGGTGTGGATACGCGGGTCTGCGGGAGCGCGTGACGGAGGGTCCGAAGAACCGACAGGGCGGCCTCGCACACGCCGTAGCGAGCACCCCCGTGGTTCACCACGGCGCATGCGAGGCCGCCCTGGGCGGCGCGATCGGGCCGGGCCGGCTCGGCCGGACCGGCGGGCTCAGCCGGCCGCGACCACCGACGACTCTGCGACCGGCAGCCCGAGTTCGGCACGGAGGGCAGGCGATCCGGCGGCCGCGAAGAGGGGTATGCGGTCCGCGGGGAGGATCCCGGGAAGCAGGAACGTCCACAGGTCGCTGACCCGGTCGTGGAGGTCGTTGCGCCCGGTGCGGACGTGCGAGGTGACCTGGATGCCGGTGAACGAGCCGACGAGGCACGTCGCGAGCTCGTTCACGTCCAGCGACGGCAGGAGGTCCCCCCGCTCCCGGGCCGGCGCCAGGCACATGCGCACCGTCTCGATCCACGCGTCGTAAGGCGCCGGGTCGGGGTTCGTGAAGGAGCCGAACTCGATGACGAGCCGGATGCCGGCGCGGATGCGGACGTTCGTGCGCAGTCCGTGCGCCATCTGGTGCGACAGGTCGATGACCGTCTGGAGGCCCGGGTCCTCGATGGCCGGGACGTCCGGGGAGACCTGGAACTGCTCGTCCATCAGCGTGCGGGCGAGGGCTTCCTTGGAGCGGAAGTGGAAGTACAGGGCGCCCTTGGTCACTCCGGCGTGCCGGACGACATCGCTGAGGCTGGTCCCGCCGAAACCGCTGCTGTCGAAGGCCTTCGCGGCGCCGTCGAGGATCGCCTGCCGGGTGATCTCGGCACGTTCCTGCCGGGCCCTCGCCACGTACGCCACTCCTGCCGCTCTCAGCCGAGCGGCTGCGCCGCTGCGGCGGTTCTCGTACGGGCCATGGGACGGGCCTGCACCGGAGCCAATGTAGTGGGAGGACGCCAAAAAATACCAGTCGACAGGTACTTTTTGAGCGGGTGGAGGGGTGCGACGGCGTTAACGGCGTTAACGCTCTCCCCGTTGGGCGACCGGGCCGACTGCGGGCGGGCCGAGCGTTAACGGCGTTAACGCCTCTCCCCCGCCGGTGGCCGGGTTGCCTTCCCAGGGTCGGGCTGAGCATTAACGCCGTTAACGCCCCTCCCCCATCAGGTGGCTGGTTCAGCCCGGGACCGGTCGAGCGTTAACGCCGTTAATGCCCTGCCGCCGTTCGCCGGGGGCGAGGGCGTTAACGGCGTTAACGGTCCAGCCTCGAAACAGCCCTGCGGCGTTCGCGGTGCCGGGCTACGGAGCGGGCGGTGCGTCCAGGGCGTTCAGGGCCGTCTGCCAGGGGAAGTGCGGCGGGGCGTCCTGGCCCGCCGGGCCGGGGACGAAGCCGTTCTCGCCGAAGAGCACCGTCACGCCGGCTGTGCGCAGGGTCGCCAGCGACGGCTCGAACTGCGGGTGCGCGGCCAAGGCGGCGTTCGTACACGGCATGGTGACGACCGGGGTGCCCTTGCCGATCGCCTCGGCGGCGATGCCGATCGCGAAGCGGTCGGTCAGGCCCAGCGCCCACGCGTTCACGGAGTTGAACGTCGCCGGGGCGAAGAGCACCGCGTCGGCCGCGGGCCAGACGTCGGGCTCGCCGGGAAGCTTGTACTGCCAGCGCACCGGATGCCCGGTGAGGGCGGCCAGCCCGTCGGTGCTGCCGGAGAGCCAGTGCGCGGCCGTCGGGGTGAGTCCCAGGCAGACGTCCCACCCGCGGGACTGGGCGTCCTCGATCACGTGGGCCACGTCGAACACGGGCGGTGCGGCGGAGCAGAGCAGATAGAGCGTTTTCGTGCTGGTCATAGCGACATGTGATCACATTCCTTGACCTCGACCACAGTTGAGGGCCGAGGATCGGAGCCATGAGCGGAGAAGACACGGCCCTGAAGGCCATCGAGCAGGTTGTCGCCGACGTGCAGCGCACCCAGCGAGCCAAGGACGCGGAGGGCTTCCTCGCCCTCTTCCACCCCGACGCCCTGTGGACCACTGCACACGGCAAGGTCCTCATCGGCTTCGATGCGATAGCCGACTTCACCCGGTCCGTCCTGCCCGAAGCGAGCTGGGACGGCGAGGTGACCTACGAGGTGGTCCACACGCAGTTCCTACGGCCCGACGTCGCCGCCGTGAAGGTGCGCCAGCTGTACACCGACGCGGAAGGGCGCCCGGAGAGCGAAGGCGCGCCGCTGTACGTGATGACGCGCGGCGACGACGGCCGCTGGCTGCTGACGGCCTGCCAGAACACACAAGTCCGCATCGGCTAGACGCACGCGTATGCAGACGAGCCTCTCGGCCATGTTCCGTCTCGGGGCGACGGGCTTGACTGGGGGCATGACGCAGACAGAGACGCAGACACAATCAGCGACCGGTACGACCCTCGTCATCGGGGGGCGCGGCAAGACCGGGCGGCGCGTGGCCGCCCGGCTCCGCGACAAGGGCCGTCCGGTACGGGTCGGGTCGCGGAGCGGGCAGCCCGCCTTCGACTGGCACGAGCCGGCCGGCTGGGCGGCCGTTCTCGACGGGGTCGACCGGGTGTACGTGACGTACCACCCCGACCTGTCGTTCCCCGGCGCTGCCGAGCAGGTCGGCGCCTTCGCGGAGGCGGCCGTCGCCGCTGGGGCGCGCCGGCTGGTGCTGCTCTCCGGGCGAGGGGAGCAGGCCGCGCAGCGGGCCGAGGAGGCGGTGAAGGAGTCGGGCGCCGACTGGACGGTCGTCCGGGCCAGCTGGTTCAACCAGAACTTCGACGAGGACTTCTTCCTGGAATCCGTCCGCGCCGGTGAATTCGCGCTGCCGACCGCCGATGCCGTCGAGGCGTTCGTCGATGCCGACGACATCGCCGACGTCGTGGTCACGGCACTGGAGGACGACCGGCACATCGGCCGCACCTACGAGCTGTCCGGGCCGCGGCTGCTGTCCTTCGGCGATGTGGCGGCCGAGCTGTCGAAGGCGACCGGGCGGCAGATCACGTACGTGCCCGTCTCCGACGCGGACTTCCGGGCGGTCCTCCGGGAGCAGGGGCAGCCGGAGGACTTCGCCGACCTGTTCGGGCTGCTGCTGGACGGGCGCAACGCCCACCTCGTGCACGGCGTCGAGGAAGTGCTCGGCAGGCCGCCGCGGGACTTCTCCGCGTACGTGCGCGAGGCCGCGGCGACCGGAGTCTGGGACGTGTGAGCGGGGCAGCATGGACATGTTGAGCGGGCTGCTCGAAGGACCGAAGGCGCGGGGCGCCGTCCTGCTGAAGTCCGTCTTCGATCCGCCCTGGGCGGTCCGCATCGAGGACCGGGCACCGCTGACCGTCATGACGATGGTGCGCGGGGAGGGCTGGCTGCTCCCGGACGGGGGCGCGCCCGTCCGGATCGCACCCGGGGACGTCGCCGTCGTACGCGGCCCGGAGCCGTACACGCTGGCGGACGAGCCGGGGACGCCGGTGCAGATCACCGTGGACGTCGAGCAGAACTGCAGCCTTCAGGACGGCACCGACGTCAACGGGACGATGGACCTGGGCGTCCGGACCTGGGGCACCACGGTGCCGGAATCCGGGTCGGCCGTCATGCTCAGCGGCACCTACACCGAGCCGAGCGAGGTCGGGCGGAGACTGCTGGGAGCCCTGCCGACCGTCCTCGTACGACCGGCGGCCGAGGTCGACGCCACGCTGATCGGGCTCCTCGCCTCCGAGGTCTCCCGCGACGAGCCGGGCCAGGAACTCGTCCTCGACCGGCTGCTCGACCTGCTGCTGATCGGGGTGCTGCGCGCCTGGCTCGCCGATCCGGGGTCGGGCGCGCCGGGCTGGTACCGCGCCCAGTCCGATCCGGTGGTCGGGCGGGCGGTACGGCTGCTGCACGAGAACCCGGCCCACGGCTGGACGGTCGCGGAGCTCGCGCGGAAGGCCGGGGTGTCCCGGGCTGCGCTGGCGAGACGGTTCGCGGAGGTCGTGGGGGAGCCGCCGATCGCGTACCTGACGGGGCTGCGGCTGGCTCTGGCCGCAGACCTCCTCCGCGAACCGGACGCCACCGTGGCGACCGTCGCCCGACGGGTGGGCTACGGTTCGGCGTTCGCCCTGTCGACGGCATTCAAACGGGTCCGCGGCCTCAGCCCCCGACAGTTCCGCACCCAGCCCCCTGCCGCCGCGGGCCCGCCGACAACGCTCGGCGCGGGGGAGCGTTAACGCCGTTAATGATCGCGGACCTCGCCGAGCCACCGGAGCCGGGCGTTAACGCCGTTAACGGTGGCGGGCGTGTGGGCGTACGGGGGAGCGCCGGCACCGCAGGGCGTTAACGGCGTTAACGGTCCGGCCGCGTGCGGCAGCGGGGAGGTGCGCCGGTGCGCGCTTGCGTTAACGGCGTTAATCCTCGCTCGGCTTCGGGCTTCCGAGGAAGCGGCGCGGCTCTCAGCGTTAACGGCGTTAACGGTCAGGGCGCCAGGCTGTCGTGGCCCGGGAAGGGGCAGGCGTTAACGCCGTTAATGGCTGTGGGGTGTGTGGTGCGGGGGAGGGGCTGTCGCGGCGGGGTGTTAACGGCGTTAATGGTCTGGTGCCGGTCCACGCGGTGGCGACTCGTGTGAAGGCGTGTCGGGTGTTTTAGGTTGGCTGCCGTGGGTGAGTGGGAGCGGAGCTATCGGTACGTCGGACCGGCCGAACTGATGGCAGCGGTCCGGTCTGGTGTGGGCGGGCGCCGGATCGGCTCGGCGGCTGACTTTGATGGGTGGATCGCGGAGCAACCGGCGGAGGAGTTGGCCGAGCCGTTCACCTTCGTGGTCGGGGTGGACGGTGTGCTCCGGCTGGCGCCGAGGCGAAGCGAGCATGTGGCTTGCGCCGGTGGGGACCGGGTTCTGAGCGCCGGGGAGATCGGCTTCGTACGCGAAGCAGGTCGGTGGGCTGTGAGCGAGGTCAGCAACCAGTCCACGGGCTACTGCCCGGACGGCCGCTCCTGGGCAGAGGTCGCCCGCGCTTTGGACGCTGTAGCGCTCCCGCGGCCGTCGGGTTTCACCCATGAGGTCGTGTTCCGACGGTGCACCCGCTGCCGGGAGCACAACATCGTGCGCGAGGACGACTTCGTCTGAGTCTTCTGTGGCAGCGACCTGCCGCCGGTGTGGAATATGGATCCCACCGGGTGACCGGCGACCACCGCTGAGACGCTGGATGGCGTGTCGGGTGTTAACGGCGTTAATGCCAGCTGGCTGCCCGGTGGGGGGAGGGGTGGTACGCAGGCGATGTACGCGACGGGTTACGCGGCGGGCTCTTGGTCGGGCTCGCCTAAGAGAACCTCAGGGAGGTACTTCGTGCCTTCCGGGGGCCCGACAGGCTGTGCCGGCTCTGCGAGGATGCCCCTGACCTGACCGCAGTGACGAACGACAGCGCCGAGGCCCAGGGCCCTGTGAGGGGATCCTGCCCCTATGGGGAGCAACGCCGTGACCACCGTCCGACGGATCGCCCTGCTGACCGCGGCCTTAGCCGCAAGCCTCCTGCTGACCGGATGTTCCGACAGCGGCGACCAGCTGAAGACCACCGCCGCCGCCACGGTCTCCGAGGCTGTCAGCGCGGTCGAGGTGGCCGACGCCCGCCGCGGATCCATCAGGATCACAGCCGGCGACGGTCCCGGGGTGACCGTCCACCGCACCGTCCACTACCGCGACGCCGCAGAGCCCAAGCCCAGGCAGGGGGTCACCGGGGGAGTGCTGACCTTCACCAACGGCTGCGACAACTGCTACGTCGACTACGAGTTGCAGGTTCCGGCCGCAGCCAAGGTCACCGTGGGGAACACCAGCGGAGCGATCGAGGTCACCGGTGTCAGGGCTGCCGAGATCAGGGCCAGCTCCGGCGAGGTGAAGGCCGAGGCAATCGCGGGGCCGCTCGCGGTCGAGACCTCCTCCGGCTCCGTCACGGGCACCGCGCTGGCCGGCCCGAGCGCCGTGGTCCGCACCGACTCGGGCACGACCCGGCTGGACTTCGCCAACGCCTCTTCGGTCGAAGCGGACACCGGGTCCGGCAGCGTGACGCTGAAAGTCCCGGGCGGTCCGTACAAAGCCGACGTGACCACCAGCTCCGGCAGGCGCGAGGTGAAGGTCCCCACGGACCCGGCCGCGGCGTCCACGCTCACTGTCAGGGCCACCTCCGGCGACGTGACCATCTCAACCCCCTGAGCGGAAGCCCGCTTCCGCTCCCAGGCCGCGGAGGGGTCGGGGCCGCCGGGCGGCCACGCGGACGCCCGGCGCCTTAACGGCGGGTGAGGGGGAGGACGCCGACCGTTTGGCCGCCTGAGGCTTCGCCTGTGAGGCGGAAGCCGAGGTTGAGGTAGAACGGCTCCGGGGTGCCCGGGCCGGGTTCCCACGTCACGTAGGCGTGGGACGCACCACGGCGGGCCAGTTCCGCCGTGACCGCCTCGACCGCGAAGCGGCCGTAGCCCTTGCCCTGGTGGGCGGCGGATATGTTCAGGCGCCAGATGCCGGAGCGGATGTCCGCCGGGTCCTTCTCCGGATTCCACGCAATGTCCAGGAACGCCATCACGAAGCCGACGACCTTCTCGCCGTCGACGACGGCGCGCGGCCAGGCGGCCGGTCCGTGGACGTACGCCTCGGCAAGCGACTTGACCACGGGGGAGACCAGGTGCGTCTGGTCGGGGCGGACTTCGACGGCGCAGACGGCGTCGAAGTTGGCGGCGGTCACCGGTTCCAAGCGCAGATGTGCATGTGCGGCAGTGCTCATGGGCGCACCCTATCCGGGCCCCCGGTAGGGGTGTTCACGGCGACGGGTCGTCATGGTGGCGCACTGCGACAGGGGTTCGCCGCGTACGCGGGGAGCCTTGTCAGCGGGCCGTCAGGGTCCAGGCAAGGCAGGCCAGGGCGATCGTGCAGAGGAACGTGCGCCGGCGGTTCGCGGGGACCCAGCGGGACTCGAAGGCCCGGCGGACGGCCGCCGGGTCGGGGACGCGGTCCGCCGGGCCCGCCTGTTCCAGGGCGTTGTTCAGCGGGATGTTGGTCCGGCCGGTCACGGCGAGGGCGAGGGCGTACGCGATCAGTGCGGCCGTCAGCGGGGCGGTCACCCGGCCGGCGCCACCGCCCGCGAGGTGCAGTGCGAGCGCGAGACCGGTGAAGAGGAGGGCGCCGAGGAAACCGGTGAGGAACCAGCCGTTCACGATCGCGGTGTTGATGCGCTGCATCACCTCGATGAGCGTGCGGTCGTCGCAGCGCTTCAGCGCCGGCATCACCGACACGTCGAAGGCGAAGAACAGGCCCGCCATGAGGCCCGTCGTGACGGTGGCGGCGATGAGCGAGGCGAGTGCTGCGAGTTCCACGTCCGTATCCCCCTTGGGTGCTGATCGTAACGGCGCGGCGCGGGTGCTGTCGTGGGCTGCGCGGGGGCCTGTTCTGGGGTCGGGCGCCGTGCTGAAAGGCCGTAGCCTGGCCGTGGAGCGCCGGGTGAGGGCATCCGGCATCGACCGGCAGGAGGCTGGGCGTGCTGACCGCACTGGACGGGGCGTACGGGGACCGCGCGGACGCGGTTGTCGTCGCCGGACGGGCCGCCTCGTACGAGGAGCTGCTCGCCGCTGCGCGCGCGGTCGCGGCCGACGTGGCGGGGGCGCCGGCGTTCGCCGTGACCGCGACGGCGTCCCTGGAGACGGTCGCCGCGGTGGTCGGCGGGCTGCTGGCGGGGGTGCCGTTCGTGCCGCTGCCGCCCGACGCCGGCCCGGCGGAGCGGGAGCACATCCTGAAGGACTCCGGGGCCGTCACCGTGGACGTGGACTTCGCGCGGCGGGCAGCCGCAGCCCCGGCCGGTGCGGGCGGGGGACCGGATGGTCCGGCGCTCGTGCTGTACACCTCGGGGACGACCGGGGCGCCCAAGGGGGTCGTCCTCACCCGTGCCGCCATCGCCGCCGACCTCGACGCCCTCGCCGAAGCCTGGCAGTGGAGCGCCGACGACACCCTCGTCCACGGGCTGCCGCTGTTCCACGTGCACGGCCTGGTGCTCGGTGTCCTCGGGGCGCTGCGCACCGGAAGCCGGCTCGTGCACACCGGGAAGCCGACCCCCGACGCGTACGCGGGGGCGGGTGGCAGCCTGTACTTCGGGGTGCCGACGGTGTGGTCCCGGATCGCCGCCGACGCGGAGGCCGCGGGCGCCCTGTCCGGGGCGCGGCTGCTGGTCTCCGGGAGCGCAGCCCTGCCCGCGCCGGTCTTCCGGGACCTGGAGCGGCTGACGGGGCTGAGGCCCGTGGAGCGGTACGGGATGACGGAAACCCTGATCACGGTCAGCGGTCGGGCCGGCGGGGAGGTGCGCCCCGGCACGGTCGGCACCCCGCTGCCCGGCATCCGCACCCGGATCGCCGCCGAGCCCGGCGCGGAGATCGGGGAGCTCCAGCTCACCGGGCCGACGCTGTTCTCCGGATACCTGGGGCGGCCGGAGGCCACTGCGGCCGCGTACACCGGGGACGGGTGGTTCCGTACGGGCGACATCGCCGCCGTCGACGAGGACGGGGTGCACCGGATCGTGGGGCGGGCCTCCATCGACATGATCAAGTCCGGTGGGTACCGGATCGGCGCCGGGGAGATCGAAAACGCCCTGCTGGACCACCCGAAGGTGCAGGAGGCGGCGGTCGTCGGGGTGCCCGACGCGGATCTGGGTCAGCGGATCGTGGCCTTCGTCGTCGCCGAGGGAGTGACCGGCGCCGAACTCACCGACTTCGTCGCCGCCCACCTGTCCGTGCACAAGCGGCCCCGAGAGGTCCGCTTCGTGGCGTCGCTTCCGCGGAACGCGATGGGCAAGCCGCAGAAGAAGCTGCTGCTCGCCGGCGAGGCCGGGCCCGCGTCGCAGTAGTTCGCTTCACTTATCGGAACTTTGAGTCGCTTCAGTCGCTGCCGGCGCCGGTGCAGGGGCTTGACCTGCGGTTCCGTGCAGGGACCGAAAGCAGGAGGGACCGGCCGCGGCGGCGCCGCCGCGCCCGGTCCCTCAGGCGCCGACCGGCTGCGGGTCGTGGCCGGCCTCGCGCTCCACCGCCGCCCGGAGCTCGTCCACGTCCAGCCCGAGGGTCTCCGCGTAGTGCTCCAGCATGTCCTCCAGGGGCTCTCCGACCTCGCGCCAGTCCTCCCACGCGTCCCGCCAGGCCACGTGCTGCTCGTCGGTCCACTCCTCCACGCCGGCGAGCTCCTCCTGGAGGCGCTTCACGATGTCGTGTGCCGCGTCGTACGCCCATTGGAGGTCGACCAGTTCCTCCATGTGGTCCGGCAGTTCGCTTTCCATGCCGAAATGCTAAACGGCCCCGCAACTCGCCTGTGCTACAAGGCAGTTACACCTACTTCAGGCCGTTACGAAAGAACCGGCCATCCGGTATGGTTCCGCGTCGTGCGGGGGACGCCGGCCGGCGGGCGCCCGCACACCGATCGGGCACGGCTTCAGTCGAAGGCGAGCAGGGGGGCGCATCGGATATGCAGGCACAAGTGGTGATCATCGGCGGGGGGCCGGTCGGGCTGCTCATCGCGGCCGAACTGGCCGGGTACGGGGTCGACACCGTGGTGCTGGAGGCGCAGGACGCGGTGTCCGAGCGGCCCAAGGCGACGACCCTCCACGCGCGGGCCGTGCAGTGCCTGGCCCGGCGCGGGCACCTCCCGGAGCACGTGCCGCTGTCCGCGGGCGGCGCCGGCTGCGGCTGCCCGTTCCACTTCGCCGGGCTGCCCGGCCTGGTGATCACGGCGCCGGAGGGCGAGCCGGAGCCCATCCTCAAATGGCCGCAGGCAGAGCTGGAGCGGCTCTTCGAGGCCCGGGCCCGCCAGGCCGGCGCGCGGATCCTCCGCGGCCACCGGGTCGCGGAGATCCGCCAGACGCCGGCGCCGTGTGCGGGGTCGGAGGGCGCCGCCGAGGACGGGGGAGCGGTGACCGTCAGAGCCGAGGGGCCGCACGGCCCCCTGACCCTGACAGCCCGCTACGCGGTCGGTGCGGACGGCGCCCGCAGCACGGTCCGCGAGCAGGCGGGCATCACCTCCGAGACGCACCCCGCGACCGTCTCCGCACTCACCGGCACCGTCCGCCTCCGCGACGGCGCCCTCGCCGACGGCTGGCACCGCACCCCGCACGGCTGGATCGTCGCCAAGAGCGATCCGCACACCGGCGACACGCACATCCGCACCCTCAACTGCGCGGGCGCCCACAGCGAGCGCCACCTGCCGCCCACCCTCGACGAGCTGCGGCGGGAGGTCGCCTGGATCGCCGGCCGCCGCATCGCGATGGACGAGCCGCGCTGGCTCGGCCGGTTCAGCGACTTCGCCCGCCTGGCCGGGAAGTTCCGCCGGGGCCGCGTTTTCCTCGCCGGGGACGCCGCGCACGTGCACTTCCCGATCGGCGGCCAGGGCCTGAGCACCGGAGTGCTGGACGCCCTCAACCTCGGCTGGAAGCTCGCCCTCGCCGTCCACGGCCAGGCGGGCCCCGGCCTCCTCGACAGCTACGACCGCGAACGCAGGCCCGCCGCCCGCCGGGTCCTCGACAACACCCGGGCCCAGCTCGCCCTGATGCGGCCCGGCCCCGAACTCGACGCCCTCCGCGGGCTCTTCGCCGCCCTGCTGTCGGCGGACCGCGACGCCGGACTCCTGCGGAACATGATCAGCGCCCAGGACACGGTCCTCCCCGGCTGCACCGGACGCACGCCCTCCGGAGGCGGGACGTTCCTGCCGAACGTCGCGCTCCACACCGAGCAGGGGGAGACCGACGTGATCGGGCTGCTCCAGGAGGGCCGGCCACTGCTGCTGCTCTTCGGGGACGGGGGCGGCGTACACCCGGAGACGGCCCGCGACTGGGAGGGCGTCGTACGCGTGGTCCGCGCGCGCCCCGTGCCCGAGGTCCCGTACGAGGCGCTGCTCGTGCGGCCGGACGGGTACGTGGCCTGGGCGCCGGGTGGGGAGGGGCTGGAGGCTGCGCTGTCGGCGCACTTCGCCGCGCCCGCCCGGGCGGTCCTGCCCTGACCGGTCCCGCGCCTGCCATACGGAACCGGAATGGGAAGCGGAACCGGAATTGAAACTTCCGGAGGGTGTGCGGACGGGGCCCGCCGCACGGTCGCGGCGGGCCCCGTCGGCTCCGGGCGGCAGGTCCGAGCCCGGTCCGGGCCCGGACCGGGCCCGGTCAGACAGGCGAGGGCACCCCGACCGGTTCCGTCACCTCCGAGGCGTGCCGCTCGGCCCAGTTCTCCAGCGCCGTCCGGCAGGCGTGGTCCAGGTGGCGCAGGCCGCCGAGGTGCAGTTCGACGGGCCTGTCGTGCGGCAGCGACTCCAGGGTGTCGAGGATCTTCGGCAGCCGCAGGAAGGTGGCGTTGCCCGTCAGGTGGGCCTGGATCGGGCCGGCGCCCTTGTCGACGACCTCGACGCGGACGTGGGAGGTCTCCCACGCCGTCTTGGCCACGGCCAGTGCGAGCCCGACGAGGACCCCCTCGAACATGCCCACCGCCACGATCGCGACGGCCGTGGCCACCAGGACGACGGCCTCCCCGCGGTGCTCCCGCCACAGCGACCCGATCTCCCGTACGGGGATCAGCTTGCCGCCGGCGTGGACCAGGACGCCCGCCAGCGCGGCCACCGGAATGACCCCGAGGGCGGCCGGCAGCAGCGCCGCGAACAGCAGCAGCCACACGCCGTGCAGCACGCGGGACGCCTTGGTCCGCGCGCCCGCCTGCACGTTGGCGGCGCTGCGGACGATGACCGCGGTCATCGGCAGGGCCCCGAGCAGCCCGCAGACGGCGTTCCCGGCGCCCTGGGCCATGAGCTCCTTGTCGTACTCGGTGCGCGGCCCGTCGTGGAGCCGGTCGACTGCGGCGGCGCAGAACAGGCTCTCCGCCGAGGCGATCAGGGCGAAGGCGAGGACGGTGCCGACGGCGCCGATCCCGGCGAGCTGCGCGAAGTCGCCCGCGCCCGGCGGGTCCACCGCGTCCAGCAGCCCCTGCACCTCGACCTTCGCCACCGGCAGCCCCAGCAGGTACACGGCCGCAGTGGCCAGCCCCACCGCGGCCAGCGGCCCCGGCACCGTCTGCACGGCCTTCGGGAGCCGCTTCCACAGCACCAGCACGGCGATGGTGCCGGCGCCGACGGCGAGCGCGGCCGGCGAGGCGGCGGAGCCGAGGGCTCCGGCAAGTGTGCCCGGCAGCTGGAGGATCTTCTCCAGCCCGCCGGAGGGTGCCTTGACCTCGGCCATCGCGTACAGCTGGCCCGCGATGAGGACCAGCCCGATGCCGGCGAGCATGCCCTCGACGACCGCGAGGGAGATGGCGCGGAAGAACCGGCCGAGCCGCAGCGCGGCCATCAGCATCTGGAGCAGTCCGGCCGACAGGACGAGCACGCCGAGCGCGGCCACCCCGAACTCCTGGACGGCTTCGAAGACGAGCACGGTCAGGCCCGCGGCCGGTCCCGACACCTGGAGGCTGCTGCCCCGCATCGCGCCGGCGACGAGCCCGCCGACGATCCCGGTCACCAGGCCGAGCTCGGCGGGCACTCCGGAGGCGACGGCGACGCCCACGCACAGCGGGAGGGCGACGAGGAAGACGACGACCGAGGCCCCGAAGTCGCGGGCCAGGTCCGACGGGTGGGGCAGCCGCCGTCCGGCGGTCTTGTCGTGCGCGCTCACAGGGCGAGGAAGGCGTCGGCGTCCGGCTGGTGGGCCAGTACGGAACCGGTGTGGACCTCGTAGAACCAGCCGTGCAGCCGCAGTCGGCCGTCGGCGAGGCGTGCCGCTGCGCTCGGGTAGGCACGCAGCCGGTCGAGCTGGTCCAGGACGTGCGCCTGGACCGGGCGGGAGAGGTCGGCCGGCGCGGCGTCGGCGCCGGCCGGGAGGGGAGTGGCCTGCTCCAGCCACTCGCGGACCGCGGGCACGGCCGTGAGGTCGTCCCCGCGTGCCATGGCGCCGACGGCGCCGCAGTGGGAGTGCCCGCACACGATGACGTCGGAGACCTCTAACACCTCGATGGCGTACTCGATGGTGGCGGATTCGCCGGCGGGGTGCGGCTGGTCGTACCGGGGGACGATGTTCCCGGCGGTGCGCAGCTCGAACAGCTCACCGGGCCGGGCCCCGGTGATCAGTGAGGGGACGACCCGGGAGTCGGAGCAGGTGATGAACAGGGCGTACGGGGACTGGCCGGAGGCGAGCCGGCTCAGTTCCTCCGGCTGCACGGCGAGCTCCGGGAAGGCGCGGGCGTGCTCGATGAGGTGTTGCATGTCATGCCTCCTGATGCGTCTGAGGGCGCGTCGGTGTGACGTGTGCTGTGAAGTGAGTAAGGAGTGACTCAAGGGGCGCTAGAGGATGGAATGAGTCCGAAAAACGTCGGTACGTGTGGCAGGCAGGTTGCGTTCCGAGCGCGTCGGTTGCGTTCCGAGCGCGTCGGAACGCCGTGCCGAGGGGCGTGCGGAAGCAGCGCGGGGCGGTGGGCCGCCGACGCGTTCCGGTGCACCCGTTCCGGCGTTCCGGCGTACGGGCAGCGGGGCGCGGGGTGCGGGCGTACGGCGGCACGCGCCGCGGCAGGGTACGGCGGAGCGGGGCGGGGTCAGCCGCCGGGGGCGGGCGCCGTGGCGCGGTGCACGGCGCTGTTCAGCAGCGGAAGGCCTGGATCGCCGCGAGGCGTCTCGACCCCGACATGCGGGCCGGCACGCAGGGGCCGGATGTGTCGGCGGCGGCTGCGGGCCTTTCACGGTCCGCCGGGCGGTCGCCGCTCCGGCCGGGCCGGTCCACGCCGGTGGATCCGGAGCGGACGGCGTTGCGGCAGTGGCTCGGGGCGGACTTCGCCGCGGGCGCGGCCTCGTCGCACAGCGGGGTCTCCGTGCCGACGGCGAGCGCCGGCAGGGGGCGGCTTTCGGGTGCCCCGTCACCGCGGGCGAACAGCAGGGCCAGAAGGGTGGCGGCCAGTGTCGCCAAGAGGAACCGGCCGGTTCGGGATCGTGTCACGGCTCGGCTCCTCCCACGGCAAGAGTCGGTGCACACAACGGCGGACCGGGGGTGCGGTGGCCGCCCCCTGACGGTGACGCTAGCACCTCAACCTTGAGTGGAATGTTAACCGGACGTGACCATAGCCCCTCAGGAGTGGCCGGATCCTGAAGGGTCGGTGACTGTCGCCCGCCGCCCCGGAGAGGGCCCGAGCGGAAGGCAGTTGGGCGCGGCGGCCGGAGCGGCCGCGGTCGCCCCCGCCGGGCCGCGGCGTACCCCGGTCCCGGCGGCGGCGGTCGTCAGGCGGCGCCGGCGGGCGTGGCCTCGCGGGCGGCGGTGAGGTTCTCCAGGGCCTCCGCGTACACGGCGGCGCCCCGGTGCTCCGACAGGTCCAGCGAGGCGAGCACCGACGGGATGACCACGCTCGGCAGGACGTGGCGCATCAGCGCCGACACCCGGCCCACCAGGTCCTGGTACTCGCAGATCGCCTGCGACATCGACTGGATGCCCGCGAAGGACCCCACGATGACGTCGGCCGTCTCGGACGGCACGACGTGCGGCAGCAGCTCGCCCTGGGCCTGCGCCCGCTGGAGCAGCTCCAGGCCGACCTCGCCCCACCGCAGGAACGGACCGCTGCGGTCCAGGCCCTGGGCCAGCTGGTCCATCGACAGGCGGACGCCGGCGCGCACCATCGGGTCGGTCTGGAGGCGGTGGGCCTGCAGCATCACCACGTCCACGATCTCCTGCATCTTGGACGCGCGCGGCGGGACCGAGAGCTGCTGGTCCTGTTCGGCGAGGACTCCCTGCGCGAGGTCTTCCTTCGACTGGAAGTGGAAGTACAGTGCCCCCTTCGTCACCCCTGCGGTGGTGAGGATCTCGGAGATCGTCGCCGCCTGGTAACCGCGCTCTTCGAAGATCTTGGCCGCTGCGGAGAGGATCGTCTTGCGTGTGCGGATGGCACGGACCTGCTCAGCCACGTGGCACCTACCTCCTCGGGTTAGGCGAACCGATGAAGGCTCAGAAAAAACCGTCCAGTTCGTATTTTACAAAGCGTAACGGCTCCGAGGACCCCGCACCACTAACAGGTGTAACTTTCAGTCAAGTTGGGACGCCCATGATCCTTGTGACCGGCGGCAGCGGCGCGATCGGCCGCGAAGTGCTCCGCCTCCTCCCCTCCGACGTGCGCGTTCGCGTGATGGCCCGGGTGCCGGAACGCATCGCGGGAGCGCCCGCGGCCGCCGAGGTCGTCCGCGGAGACTTCGGCGATCCGCGCTCCGTCGAAGCCGCCCTGGCGGGGGCGGACGCGGTCTTCCTCGTCACCAACCGTGTGGAGGAGGATGACGGCCGGTTCCTGCAGGCCGCGCGGTCGGCCGGCGTGCGGCACGTCGTCAAGCTCTCCGCCGCCGCGGTCGAGGACCCCCTCGCCGACGACGCCGTCACCCGCTGGCAGCGGCGCAACGAGGAACTCCTGCGCACCTGCGGCACGGCCTGGACCCTGCTGCGCCCCCGCTCCTTCATGTCGAACGCGCTCTCCTGGGCCGGGTCCGTCCGCGAACAGGGGGTCGTACGGGCCCTCCACGGCCGCTCGCCGAACTCCTGCGTCGACCCCCGGGACGTCGCCGAGGTGGCCGTTCGGGCGCTCACCGGGCGGATACCGCCGGGCGGGGCGCACACGCTGACCGGCCCGGAGGCGCTCACCGCCGCCGGGCAGACGGCCGTGCTCGCCGGGCTGCTGGGGCGGCCGCTGCGCTTCGAGGAGCTGGGCGCGGAGCGGGCGCGTGCCGCGCTCGCCGCACGCCACCCCGCGGAGGTCGTCGAGGCGCTGCTGAAGAGCGCGGAGCGGCAGCGGGCCGGGGCGAAAGCCGGGGTGGACGGTACGGTTCCGCGCCTGCTGGGGCGGCCCGCGGGTTCCTTCCACCGGTGGGCGGCCGACCACCTGGCGGCCTTCGCCGGCGGGTGACGGCCGGACGGAGGGCGCGGAGGGCGCGGAGGGCGCGGAGGGCGCGGAGGGGGCTGCGGGCGCGGCGGCGCCGCTCCGGGACCGGCCGGGCCGTCACGACTCGTGGCGGCCCGCCCTGACCGTGGAGGTGAAGACGGCCTCGCCGGCCTGGAGGGCCGTCACCACCACGGTCTCCTCCCCCTCGGGGCCGGTGTGCGGGGCGCGCACCGCCTCGATCATGCAGGGGGCGTCCAGCTCCGCGTACTTCGTGAACTCGCTGGCCAGGCCGAGGGGCAGGTAGGAGGAGCGGCCGAGCGCGGCGGCCGTGGCCTGGCGGGCGGCCTCCAGCAGGACCATGCCCGGCACGTGGTCCACCGCGTGCTCGAACAACACGGGGTGGCTCGTGTCCACGCGCAGCTGCCAGCGGTCCTGCTCGCCGGTGGGCGAGAGCACGACGTCCATGGGCGACATGCGGCCCACGCTCTGCGGGGCCGCCGGGCTGATCAGCGGCAGCCGGTACCAGTCGCCGTCGAGGGTGTGGCCGCGTCGGATGCGGCGGTAGACGGCGGGCGCCATGCAGGAGAAGGAGCCGCCGCCGGTGGCGACGACGTGGCCGTCCCGGTGCAGCACCGCCTCGAAGCGCAGACCTGACAGAGCGGTTCCGCGCCGGTTGACCTCCGTGCACGTGACGTCGATCGTCAGTGCAGCGGGTTCGAGGCCGACCCGCAGGTGCCGGGGCTCGACGTCGATGAAGATGTCCCGGATGGCGAAGTGGTGGCCGAAAGGCACGCCGAACTCGGCGTGTCCCAGCAGGATTCCGATCTGGCGGACGGTCTCGCAGGCGATCAGCGGGTCGTGGTATCCGCCGGCGACGGGGGTGAAGAAGCTGTGGCCGCGCGGCCACTGGGCCGCCATCACGAAATGGGTGTCGTCCACCCTGGCCCAGTCGGTGAGCACCACCTCGGCGACGGCCGAGCGGTGCACCAGCTCCTTCGGGACCGTCGTCGTCAGAGATGTGGAGAAGGAGCTGCCGGGCCGGGCGGCGAACGCCGCGAAGGCCCCCCTCGTGTCTCCGTCGAACGTGGTGCGCTCAACCTGGAACGTGCTCGCAGACATCGATCCCCCCTGGGTCCGTTTGAGAGCGAGTCGGGTACGGGTTGCCCTTGGCCGGGAAAACTACATACCAACCGGTTTAATTTCTAGTGGCTGTCGGAGTGCGTTGCCGAAATTGGCGGAGGCGTTGACTCCGAGTTGCCCGCTCCTTGCCTGCCAGTTGGACCCCGTCCGGCGTTTCCGCTGGTCGCTGTGGTGTGGGGGTGAGGGAGGGGGATGAGTCGGCCCTGAGTGGCCCTTGAGGGGACCTCGAATGGAGATTGCCGTGACGGGAGGGCGGGCCTGTCCGAACTGCGCCCTTGTGGCCGGTTGCCTGCCGCCATGCAGTAAAAACCGCTCGGGCGGTTTGTTAGAGTCGTCGTCAGTTGGGGCTGCTGGCCTGCCCCCTTCCGTGCGCCGCGGCTTCCGAGCACGACTCCGGTCCGTCTTCGGCGAGCACGGCACCCCCCGGCACTGACGGAGCAGTCGATGACCAAGCAGGAGCGCGCCGTCCGCACGCGTGGAACCCTGATCCGGTCCGCAGCCGAGGTCTTCGGCAGAGAGGGGTACTCGGTCGCCTCGCTCGCCGCCATCAGCTCACTGGCCGGGGTGAGCAACGGGGCCCTGCACTTCCACTTCGCGAGCAAGGCCGTCCTGGCCGACGCCGTCGAGGCCGCCGCACTCGCACGCCTGGCGGATCTGGTCGGCGGGCCGCTCCCGCCGCCCGGCAAGGGTCGGGTGCAGCACCTCGTCGACACGACCCACCGCCTCGCCGGCGCCCTGCGGACCGACCCCGTGCTGCGGGCCGGCTTCCAGCTGGCCGGCGAGTCCTCCCGCCCGCCGCGGCACGACCTGCGCGGGCACTGGCGCGCCTGGGTCGAGGAGGCGGTGCGCGGCGCGGAGACTGCGGGCGAACTCCGCGCCGGGGTGGCGGTGCGGGACGCGGCGGCCGCCGTGGCCGCCGCCACCACGGGCCTGGAGGTCCTCGGCGTCCGCGACGCGGAATGGCTCTCGGCCGCCGCGGTCGCCGGGCTCTGGCGGCTGCTGCTGCCGGCCCTCGTCCCGGAAGCGGTCGTCGAGGGGATCGAGGTCGCCGGAGGCTGCCCGCTGTAGAGACCCTCCGGTCTGTTTCAGGCGGGACGCGGCATGATTCCGGTGGGATGCGGGTGTGGTCCACAAGGTCGCCACCTGGCCGTATGCCAGTGAACTGACCGCCTGAACAGGCAAGTTGAGCGGTCCTCAAGCATGACGACGGGTCAAAACAGCACGGTCGGTTTTGTATTGACAAACCGTCGGACCTGTTTTTTACTGAGTGCGGCTCATCCACGAACCAGGGGAGTACGGCGTGGACATCGAAGTACTGGGCACACTGGCGGTTCGGGAACAGGGCGTCTCCATTACGCCGACCGCCCCCAAGCCGCGACAGGTTCTGGCGCTGCTCGCGCTCCATGCCGACCAGGTCGTCCCGGTCTCGGCCCTCATCGAGGAGCTGTGGGCGGGCACCCCGCCGCGCAGCGCCCGCACCACCCTCCAGACGTACGTCCTCCAGCTGCGGGCCCTCATCGCCGCCGCCCTCGACCAGGCCGCGGCCCGGTCCGCCGAGAGCGGCTCCGACGGGCACCCCGCGGAGGGCGGCGCGGCCGCAGCCCGGCGCACCGCCAAGGACGTCCTGGTCACCCTGCCCGGCGGCTACCTGCTCAACAGCGGCGGCGGCACCAGCGACGTCCGCGAGTTCGACCGCCTCGCCGGCATGGGCTACCGCGCCATGGACGCGGACGACTTCCCCGGCGCGGCCCGGCTGCTCCGCGAGGCGCTGTCCCTGTGGTCCGGCCCGGCCTTCGCCGACGTCCAGGGCGGCGTCCAGCTCGACATGGAGACGCGGCGGCTGGAGGAGACCCGGCTCTGCGCCCTCGACCAGCGCATCGAGGCCGACATGCGCCTCGGCCGGCACCGCGAGCTGCTCGCCGAGCTCACCGTCCTCGTCAGCCGCTACCGCACCCACGAGAACCTGCACGGCCAGTTCATGCTGGCCCTGCACCGCTCCGGCCGCCGCGGCGAAGCCCTCGACGTCTACCAGCGGCTGCGCGCCACCCTCGTGCGCGAGCTCGGCATCGAACCCTCCGCGGCCCTGCGCAGACTGCAGCGCTCCATCCTGATGGCGGCCCCGGAGAACCAGCTCGACAGCGCCGCCAAGGCGGCCAGCGAGCGGCTCGTACGCGTCGGCTGACATGGCCGGCGCGCGCAGGACCACAGCCGGGGCCACGGGCGCCGCGGCCGGGACCGCGGGCAGGACCGCGGCCGGGACCGCAGGCAGGGCCGGGGCCGCGGGCAGCGCGGGCAGGGCCGGCGGCAGGACCGCGGTCCGGGGAGGCGGAGCCGTGCAGGAGAGGTCGGAGCGCACCCGCCGGCGGCTCGTCCGGGCCGGCGCCGAGATGTTCCACCGCAACGGCTACGCGCAGTCCACGCTCGGCGACATCGCCCGCACCGCCGGCGTCACCAAAGGCGCCCTGTACTTCCACTTCGGCTCCAAGGACGAACTCGCAGAAGCAGTCCAGCAGCGCGGCGCAGCCCTGCTCGGCGACACCGTGCGCGAGCTGCGCGCCGCCGGGGCCTCCCCGCTGCAGGCACTGGTCACCACCACGCACTGGCTGGCCCGCGCCCTGCACGACGACCCCGCCGTCCCGGCGAGCTTCCGCATCACCAAGGAGTGCACCGGCCGGCCCGCCGGAACCGCGGACTTCCACCGGGCGTGGCTCGGCGCCGTCCGCACCCTGCTGCGGCAGGCCCGCGACGCCGGCGAACTGCGCCCCGGCCTCGGCTGGGAGAGCGCCGAATCGCTCGTCGCCGCGGCCGCCTGCGGCATCGAGGCCCTCGCCGCCGCCGGCATGCCGAACGACGAACTGCGCAGCAGGGTCGCCGCCATGTGGGAGCTGCTGCTGCCCGGCCTCGTCCCCGGCACCGCCGCCGCGTACGCCGTCCACCCGCCGGGGGAGGAGTCGGCCGGGCCGTCCGTGCCCGCGACGGCGCCGCGCCGCCCCGGTACCGCCGAACCCCTGGAGTGCCGCCGATGACGACCGGTGAACACCCGCTCCCCGACGCCGCCGCCATGCCCGCTGCCGTGGCGGCCGGCGCGCCCGTGCCAGACGACGTCCTGGCCGACGTCGTCGGCGTCCTCGGCGACGTCCTGCGGATCGACGCCGCCCGGATCGACCCGCGGCAGACCTTCCAGTCCCTCGGCATGGACTCCCTGCTCACCGTCGAACTCGTCGCGGTCGTCAACGCCCGCCACGGCACGGCGATCCTGCCGACCGACCTCTACGACCACCCCACCCCGGAGTCGTTCGCCGCGCAGGTCGCCGCGGAGCTTCACCGGGCGGCCGCCCCCCGCCCCGGCCACGGCTCCGGCCGCCTCCCGGCGGACACGCCGCCGGCCCCCGCGGAAGCAGGCCTGCCGCCGTCCCCGCCCGCCGGAGGGGTCGCCGAGGTGCTGCGCGAGCAGCTCGCCGCCGTCCTCGGCTGCGACGTGTGGGAGATCGGCCCCGCCGCCGACTTCACCGGCCTCGGCCTCGACTCCGTCCTCGGCGCCGAGTTCGTCGCCACCCTCAACCGCACCTTCGGCCTGCGGGAACGCGCGGTCGTCCTCTACGACCACCCCGACCTGGCCGCCCTGTCCGAGCACGTCGCCGCAACCCTGCGGGCCGCGCCGCGCACGCCCGCCACCCTCGGCGCGCGCGAGCTCGACGTCCTCCTCGACGCCGTGCGCGACGACCGGCTCACCGTGGACGAGGCGCTCGTCCTGCTGTCGCGGCACGGCTAGCAGAAGTCGCGTCCGGATGGACGAGAGGGAGATCCTGACCCGGTTCCGCGACGGGACCCTGGACCGCGGACAGGCCATGGCCCTCCTCGCCGGGGTCGTCCCGGCGGCCGTGCCGGTCGCCGCCGGAGCCCCTGCCGCACCTGCCGCCGCGGCCGCACCGGCCGTTCCGGCAGCGGCGCCGTCCGGTCCCGCCCGCGCCACCGCCGCCCGGACACCCGCCGCGCCCGCCGTGCCGTGCGGCGGGGAGGCCGGCGCCGTCGCGCCCGTCGCCGTCGTCGGCATGGCCCTCCGCCAGCCGCAGGCCCCCGACACCTCCGCCGTGTGGCGGCAGCTGCGCCGCGGGCACTCCACCGCCTCCGGCCCGCCGCCCGGCCGGACGGCCACCGGCACCGGCCACTACCTGGACGCCGTAGAGGACTTCGACGCCGAGTTCTTCGGCATCGACCCCGCCGAAGCCGCGCTCACCGACCCGCAGGAACGGCTCTTCCTGGAAACCGCCTGGGAGGCGCTGGAAGACGCCGGCTGCACCGGCAGCCGCCTCGACGCCCTGCGCACCGACGACGGGACACCCCGCAGCCTCGGCGTGTACGCGGCCGCCGGAAGCGGCGAGTACGCACTGCTCGCTGCCGCCGCCGCGGCCGGCGAGCGGGACGGCGGCCGCCCGGCGCCCCGCCCCGACACCTGGAACCTCGCCAACCGCGTGTCCGCGCTGCTCCACCTGACCGGCCCCGGCCTCACCCTCGACACCGCCGAGTCGTCCGTCCTCGTCGCCCTCCACCACGCGCTGGCCGCCCTGCGCCGCGGAGAGTGCCGGGCGGCCCTCGTCGGCGGCGTACGGCTGCTGCTGCACCCCTCCGGCCGGCCGCCCGGAGCGGGCGAGGCCGTCGGCGCCGTCGTGCTGAAGCCGCTCGAACGGGCCCTCGCCGACGGGGACACCGTGCACTGCCTGATCCGCGGCAGCGCCGTCGGGCACGTCCCCGCCGGACCCGGCGCGGCCGGCGGGCCCGCGGAGCGGCTCGTCCGGGCCGCCCTCCGCGAGAGCGGGCCCGGTACGGCCGCGGCGCCGCCCGTGGAGGACGCCGCCTCGGTGGCCGCCGCCGTCGGCGCCGCCGGGGCCGCCACCGGCATGGCCGTGCTCGCCCGGGCCGTCCTCCTGCTGCGCCACGGCACGCCGCTTCCCCGGCCCGGCCGGGAGCCGGCCGAGGACCCGGATCCGGCCGGCACGGCGGGCCCGGTGCGTGCCGCGGTCTTCGTACGGGGTGCGGGCGGCGTGGAGGCGTACGCGGTCCTGGAGGAGTACGCCCCCGAGCGGGCCGCACCGCTGCCGCAGGCCGCCGAGACCGTACGGGTACGGACCCGCGAGCGGGCCGGGGAACCGGGCGGGCAGGAGGCCGAGCTGGTGCTGCTCTCCGCACCCACCCCGGCCCATCTGGCCGCCACCGCCCACCGTTTCGCCGCCTTCCTCACCGCCCCCGGCCCGCGGCCCGGGCTGGCCGCCCTCGCCCGCAGCCTCCGCACCGGCCGCGCCGCCATGCCCTGCCGGTACGCCGCACTCGCCACCGACACCGACCGGCTGGCCCGGCGGCTCGCCGGCCTCGCCCCCGAGGACGCGACGGACCTGCGCCACGGCGGCGCCGACCCGCTGCGCCTGGGCGCCGTGCCCGAGACCCGCGCCTACCTTGCCGCCCTGTGGGCGGGCCGCCGCCTGGACCAGCTCCGCGACCTGTGGCTGGCCGGCGTCGACGTGGACTGGGCCGCTCTGGAGCAGGGCCGGTCCGGCGCGGGGGCGGTGGTCGTCCCGCTGCCGCCGTCGGCGTTCCTGCGCAGCACCCACTGGCTCGGCGGCGGCCCCACCCGGTAGCACCCACGGGCGCGGCCCGTGCCGAACACCCGCCGCGGGGCGGCGGACCGGACCGGGCCGGACCGCGCCCTGTTTTTCCCGTACTCGATGGCGAACCGCCCTCGAGTCGCCTTCCGCGGGCCTTCCGGGCGTCGTCCGGTCTTTTTCCGGTTCCCGAACCGGATAACTCTTCCGGGGTGTCGGGCTGCTCCGCCGTGTGGCTTGCCGGTAGAGAATCGGACGGGAAATACCGCACGATTATCCGAGGGGTGCTCAGGGCCTGTCCGAATTGACGGTCGGGGAAAGTCCCCACGACGGATCGGCGAGCGCCTTCGCTGCCCGCCTGCCGACATCCGGAACCCGCTGCGGCAGGCGCGGGCGGGCCGTCGCGCCGGACAGCTCCTGGAGCCGCCGCAGCAGGACCTGCTGCTGTCGGCCCAGCACCGCGATCCGGTCGCCCAGCAGTGCGATCTCCCGCCGCAGCGCCGGCAGCTCCGCCTCCGCATCCGCGTACGCCGCCGGATCCGGGCCCGCGTACGCCGCCGCGGCCGGGCCCGGGGCCGCCAGCGAGGGGGCGTGCCGCAGGATCTCCTCCATCCGGCCGTGCAGCGCCGGCCCCGGCTCCACGCCGAGCCCGTCGACCAGCCGCCGGCGGGCGCGCTCGTACACGCCGAGCGCCTCGCCCTGCCGGCCGCACCGGTACAAGGCCAGCATCAGCAGGTCGTAGAACCGCTCCCGCAGCGGATGACGGGCCGTCAGCCGCTCCAGCTCGCGCACCGCATCGGCGTGCCGGCCGCAGCGCAGCCGCGCCTCGTACAGCGTCTCCAGCGTCGTCAGCCGCAGCTCCTCCAGCCGGTCCGCCTCGCCCGCGCAGATCGGCCCCCGCGCCCCGCCGTCCAGGGCCGGCCCCCGCCACAGCGCGAGCGCCGACCGCAGCAGGCCGGTCGCCCGGTCCGGGTCCTCGGCGAGGAGCGCGCGGCCCTCCGCGGACAGCAGCTGGAAGCGCTGCGCGTCGCTCGACGCGCCGTCCGGCCGCAGCAGGTAGCCCAGCGGATGCGTGCTGATCCACTCCGCCGCGTCGCCGTCCGGGCCGGCCGGACCCTGCGGCAGCAGCCGGCGCAGCCGCGCCACGTGCGCCTGCAGGGCGTTCGCGGCGGACGCCGGGGGCCGGTCGCCCCACAGCTCGTCGATGAGCCGGTCCGCGGCCAGCACCTCCCCGGCCCGAACGACGAGCGCGGCGAGCAGCGTCCGCTGCTTCGGGCCCGACGGCACGACCCGCGCCCCGGTCCGGCCGTCGTGGACCTCCACCGGGCCCAGGATGCGGAACTCCACCCCGCTGCCGCTGTACGCGCCGAATTCCATGCTGCCTCCTCCCGGAGATCCGGTGGGATGCGCGCAAAAACCGACCCCGGTTCGGAATCTAGCAGCTCGAACGGGCGCTGCAAGCACCGCCGTCGGAGGCCCGCTCGATGCCTGCTCAAGAATTCCGGGACATTGTCCGGGGCCGGGCTACCGTTCCCGTTCGGAGTCTGAAAATCGATGGGACTCGACAAACAGGCGGAGGAATCCATGAAGATTCAGGTTCTGGGTCCGTTGAGTGCCGAAGTCAACGGGGCGTCGATTGTTCCGACGGCCGGCAAGCCGCGGCAGATCCTGGCGCTGCTCGCCCTGTACCCGGGCCGCGTGATGCCCGTGCCCACCCTGATGGAGGAGATCTGGGGGACCAACCTGCCCCAGAGCGCGCTCACGACCCTCCAGACGTACATCCTCCAGCTGCGCAGGCGGCTGGGCACCGCCATGGGCCCCGGCACTCCCGGCAGCGCCAAGGACGTCCTCGCGACCCGGCACGGCGGGTACCTGCTCCAGGTGCAGCCGCAGTCCGTGGACGTCCACGAGTACGAGACGCTCGTCTCGGGCGGCCAGAGCGCCTTCGAGGCGGGCGACGACGAGCAGGCGGCCGACATGCTGCGCAGGGCCCTCGCCATATGGCAGGGCCCGGCCCTCGTCGACGTGCGGGTCGGCCCGATCCTGGAGATCGAGGTCATGCGGTTGGAGGAGAGCCGCCTCGTCACCGTCGAGCGGCGCATCGACGCCGACCTGCGGCTCGGCCGGCACACCGAACTCCTCGCCGAGCTCGCCGAGCTGATCGCCCGGCACCCGCAGCACGAGGGCCTGCACTCGCAGGCGATGGTCGCGCTGTACCGCTCGGGCCGCCAGGCCACCGGGCTCGACGTCTACCGCAGGCTGCGCGCCCGGCTGATCGACGAGCTGGGCGTGGAGCCGTCGCCGCAGCTGCAGCGGCTGCACCAGGCGATGCTGACCGTCGACCCGGCCCTCGACGTGGTCGCCGGACCGCGCCGGGTGTCCACCTTCGACCTGTACGCCGCCTAGGGGCCCGGCGCCCGCAGCCGCTGCCTTCCCCCTGCGCCTGCCCCTGCCGTGCCGCCGTACCGGGCCGCGCGGTGCCGGTCCAGCAGGCGCGCAGCGGGGTTCGAGCAGGTCTCCAGCGGCTTCCGCGAGGGTCGGGACGACATCGCGGAACGGGGAGGGTGGAGATGGCGGTACGACTGCACTGCTTCGCGCACGCAGGGGCCGGGGACTCCGCGTTCCGGCGCTGGAGCCGGAGCACGGGCAGCGGCGTCGACACCATCGCCTGGCCGCTGCCCGGCCGTGACAGGCGTCGCCGCGAGCCGCGCGTCACCACCCGAGAGGCGCTCCTCGCCGACCTGGGGCCGCTGTTCGAGCACATCGCCGACGAGCCCGGTGTCCCGTACGTCCTGTACGGGCACAGCCTCGGCGCGACAATCGCCTACACCGTCGCCCGCGCCCTCCGGCAGACCGGGCTTCCGCAGCCCGCGCTGCTCGCCGTCGGGGCCTGCCCGCCGCCCGGCACGCCCGCCGTGCTCGCGGCCGCCGCCGAACTGCCGGACGCCGAACTCCTCGCCGTCCTCGACCGATACGGCGCCGCACCGCCCGACACCCGCCCCGGCGACGTGTGGCACCGGCACGTCATGCCCGTCCTCCGCGACGACCTGCGCCTCGCCCTGTCGCTGCGCGCCGCCGCCGACGGGCCCGTCGACGTACCGCTGCTCGCCGTGGGCGGCGCCGACGACCGCCTCGCCGATGCGGACGCGCTCGCCGCGTGGGGGGACTGGACCACCGGCCGGTTCGTGCAGCGGACCCTGCCCGGCGGCCACTTCTTCGTCCGCGACCGCGAGCTGCCGCGCCTCCTCGGCCGGGCCGCCCGCGTCGTCCGGCGCGCCCGCACACAACAGCAACAGCAACAGCAACAACAGCAACAGCAGCAGCAGGATCGGGAACAGGGAGGGACGCGATGAGACGCGTCGTCATCACCGGCATCGGAGTCGTCGCCCCCGGCCGGCCCGGCACCCGGGAGTTCTGGTCGCTGCTGACCGAGGGGCGTACCGCCACCCGCGCGGTCAGCCTCTTCGACGCCTCCTCCTTCCGCTCCCGCGTCGCCGCCGAGGCCGACTTCGACCCCCTCGCCCACGGCTTCACCGCCGAGGAGTCCGCGCGCCTCGACCGGGCCGCCCTGTTCGCCCTCACCGCCGCCCGCGAGGCCGTCGCCGACGCGGGCGCCGCCCTCGACCCCGTCCGCACCGGCGTCACCCTCGGCAGCGCCCTCGGCTGCACCACCGGGCTCGACGCCGAGTACGGCGTCGTCAGCGAGCGCGGCACGCGCCGCCTCGTCGACCACACCAAGGCCGTCGCCCACCTGCACGACTACCTCGTTCCCAGCTCCATGGCCGCCGAGGTGGCCCGCGCCGCCGGAGCCCAGGGGCCAGTCGCGCTCGTCTCCACCGGCTGCACCTCCGGCCTCGACGCGATCGGGCACGCCGTCGACCTCGTCCGCGAGGGCAGCGCCGACGTCATGCTCGCCGGCGCGACCGAAGCGCCCATCACCCCGATCACCGCGGCCTGCTTCGACGCGATCCGCGCCACTTCCACCCGCAACGACGACCCGGCGACCGCCTCCCGCCCCTTCGACGCCACCCGCAACGGCTTCGTCCTCGGCGAGGGCTGCGCCGTCCTCGTCCTGGAGGAGTACGGGCACGCCCGCCGCCGCGGCGCGCACATCTACGCCGAGATCGCCGGTTTCGCCTCGCGCAGCAACGCGTACCACATGACAGGACTGCGCCCCGACGGCGTCGAGATGGCCGCCGCCATCACCGCCGCCCTCGACGAGGCGCGCCTCGCACCCGACCGGATCGACTACGTCAACGCGCACGGCTCCGGCACCAAGCAGAACGACAAGCACGAGACCGAGGCCTTCAAACGGGCCCTCGGGCAGCACGCGTACGAGGTGCCCGTCAGCTCCATCAAGTCGATGATCGGCCACTCCCTCGGTGCGATCGGCGCACTGGAGGTCGCCGCCTGCGCCCTCGCCATCGAGCACGACACCGTCCCGCCGACCGCGAACCTGCACGAGCCGGACCCCGCCTGCGACCTCGACTACACCCCGCTCACCGCCCGCTCCCGGCGCACCGACGCCGTCCTGACCGTCGGCAGCGGCTTCGGCGGCTTCCAGAGCGCGATGATCCTGACCGACCCCGGACTCACCCCGAAGGCCGAGGACTGACCGATGAGCACCACCGCAGCCACCGCCCCCGCCGTCACCGGGATCGGCGTCGCCGCCCCCAACGGGCTCGGCCTGAAGGCCTGGTGGGCCGCCGTCCTGCGCGGCGAGAGCGGCATCCGCCCGCTGACCCGCTTCGACGCCTCCCCCTACCCGGTGCGGCTCGCGGGCGAGGTGCCCGGGTTCGTCGACGAGGACCACGTCCCGAGCCGGCTCCTCCAGCAGACCGACCGGGTCACCCGCCTGTCGCTCGCCGCCGCCAAGGAAGCCCTCGACGACGCCGGCGCCGACCCCGCCGACCTGCCCGACTACGCGGCAGGCGTCGTCACCGCCAACTCCGCCGGCGGGTTCGAGTTCGGGCAGCGCGAGCTGGAGGCGCTGTGGAGCCGCGGCGGCCGGCACGTCAGCGCGTACCAGTCCTTCGCCTGGTTCTACGCAGTCAACAGCGGCCAGATCTCCATCCGGCACGGGCTGCGCGGCGCCAGCGGCGTCATCGTCACCGAGCAGGCCGGCGGGCTGGACGCGACCGCTCACGCCCGCCGGCAGATCCGCAAGGGCGCCCACCTCGTCGTCACCGGCGGCATCGACTCCTCCCTGTGCCCCTGGGGGTGGGCCGCGCACCTCGCGGGCGGCGGGCTGAGCACCGAGCCCGACCCGGCGCGCGCCTACCTGCCCTTCGACCCGGACGCGAGCGGGTACGTGGTCGGCGAAGGCGGGGCGCACCTGGTCCTGGAGGACGCCGCCCGGGCGCGGGAGCGCGGAGCGCGCATCTACGGGCTGGTCGCCGGGCACGGGGCCGCGTTCGACGGACCCGCGGGCGGGGCCGGGGGCGGCTGTCGGCTGGGCGCCGCGGCCGGGGCCGCGCTCGCCGACGCCGGCATCGGGCCCGGCGACGTGGACGTCGTCTTCGCCGACGCCGCCGGAGAACGCGCCGCCGACCGCCTGGAAGCCGAGGCCCTCGCGGAGCTGTTCGGGCCGAGGGCCGTGCCCGTCACCGCCCCGAAGTCGATGACCGGGCGGCTCGCCGCCGGCGGCTCCGCCCTCGACCTCGCCGCAGCGCTGATGGCCCTGCACGAGCAGGTCGTCCCGCCGACCACCGGAACCTCCGCCCCCGCCGACGACTGCCCCGTCGACCTCGTCACGGGCACCCCCCGCACCGGGCTGCGGCTGCGCACCGCGCTGGTCCTGGCCCGCGGGCGCGGCGGCTTCAACTCGGCCGTCGTCGTCCGCGCCCCGGCGGCCTGAAACCCCCGGCCGCCCCTTCGTACGTCGTCACCCCCTTCCCCACACCCCCTCGACCACCGAACAGAGGTGTTGCATGAACCGCCTGGAGCTCAGCAGTCTGACCCGCATCCTGCGGGAGTGCGCCGGAGAGGAGGAGGGCGTCGACCTGGACGGCGACGTCCTCGACCAGTACTGGTTCGAGCTCGGCTACGACTCCCTCGCCGTGCTCCAGACCACCGGCTACATCGAGCGGGAGTTCGGCATCGTCCTCGACGGCGAGGACTTCGACGAGGCCGACACGCCCCGCCGCTACCTCGACATGGTCAACCGGGTCCTCTCGGAACGGGCCCCCGTCTGAGCGGCCGGCGCCGCCTCCGGCGCCCCCCGTACCAAGACGACGACGGGCGCGAGAGCCACCGCCAGACCGCCGGGTGCCCACCCGGTCCGGTCCGGCGGTGGCTCTTCGCCGTACGACGGCCACCCGCCGGGGATCCCCCCCGGGGCGGTCAGCGCAGGTCGTCGCGGGTCACCAGGCGCCGCGCCACCTGCCAGCCCGACTCCGCGCGGACCAGCGTGTCCTCCATCACGCACATCCGGTACAGCCGCGGCTCCCCGCCCCGCGGCGTCAGGTGGACCTGCGCGTAGGCGCGGGTGCGGAGCGTGCCGTCCGGGGCGGGACGGACGTCCAGCATGCCGATCCAGTGCCGCAGCCGGTCCCCGGTCGCCTCCTCCGCCTGCCGGTTGCGGCGTACGTTCGCCTGCAGGCCGGCCCGGCCCCGTACGGGCTCCGGCAGCGTCGGCACGTCGAAGACCGCGTCCGCGGTGAACGTCGCCGCCCAGGCCTCCGCCTCGAACGAGTCGAACAGCTGCATCTGGCGGGCGTAGAACTGCTGGACCTCCGCGTACAGCGGGCCGAACTCGGACGTGGCCGGTGCGGTTTCGGGGCGGATGCCGGTTTCGGTGCCGGTGCTCATGGGACTCCCTCCGTCGGGTCACCACAGTCTTTGCGGCCCAGGTCGAGCACCCTTCGAAGCCTCCTCAAGCACTCCTCCCCAGGGTGGTGAGCGTGCCGCAGCCGCGACCGCCCCATCGGGAGCCAGCAGGAGGACGCACCATGCCGACACTCGTGTACCCGCAACTCCCCTTGGACGGCCTGCTGCGCCGCGCCGCCGTCCGCGACCCCGCCGGCTGGGCGATCCGCGCCGGCCACGGCCGGGCCGGCGGGGCCGGGACCGTCACGTTCGCCGAGCTCGACGCCCGCACCGACCGGGTCGCCGCCTGGCTGGAGGAGGCGTGCGGCCGCCGCGGCGCCCGCATCGGCGTCGCCAACACCCTCGACGCCGGCTTCGCCGCCGCCTACTACGGGGCCGTGCGCAGCGGCAACACGGCCGTCCTGGTCAACCCGCTGCTCAAGGAGGCGGGCCTGCTGCACGTGTGCACCGCCGCCGCCGTCGAGATCGCGTTCGTGCCCACCGCGACCGCCGAGACGCTGCTGAAGCTCGCCGACCGGCTGCCCGCGCTGCGCACCGTCGTCGTCACCGACGCGCCGGACGGGGTCGTCCCCGGCGACGCCGTGCCGCTGGCCGCCGTGCTGGACTGCCCCGCCGAGCGGGCCTGCCTGCCGCCCGGGCGGGCCGACCTCGACGCCGACGCGTGCATCCAGTTCACCACCGGCACCACCGGCCGCCCCAAGGGCGTCCGCCTCAGCCACCGCAACCTCGTCGCGAACGCCGCGCAGATCGCCGCCGCGCACCGGCTCGGCAGCGACTCCGTCACCCTCAACCACCTGCCGCTGTACCACGTGATGCACCTCAACTCGGCCGTCTTCGCGGGCGCCTTCCAGGTGCTGTGCCCCGACCCCGACCCGGTCGCCTCGCTCGCGCTGGCGGCCGAGGTGTCCGCCACGCACTACTACGGGCTCCCCGCCCGCCTGCACGCCCTCGCCGCCGACGACCGGGTCGCCGGCCCGTTCCCCGCCGGGACGGGCCTGACCGCCGTCCTGTCCGGGGGCAGCGCGCTCGCGCCGAGCGCCGCCCGCGCCTTGGAGGAGCGGCTCGGCGTGCCCGTCGTGCAGGGGTACGGGATGGCCGAGCTGTCGCCGCTCTCGCACTGCCAGGACCCGCACGACCCGAAGCCGGGGTCCGTGGGGAAGGCCGTACCGGGCACCGAGTTCCGGATCGTCCACCTGGAGACGCGCACCCCGCTGGACGTGTACTCCACCGGCGAGGTGCAGGTCCGCGGACCGCAGGTGACGGCCGGCTACCTCGACCGGCCCTGCCCCGCCCTCGCCCCCGACGGATGGTTCTCCACCGGGGACGTCGGCTACCGCACCGAGGACGGCTCGCTGTTCCTCGTCGACCGGCTCGGCGACGTCTTCAAGTACGACAACGAGCTCGTCTCGCCCACCGCCGTCGAGCGGATCGTCGCCGCCGACCCGCGCGTCGCCGACTGCGTCGCCGCGGGCTGGCCCGACCCCGTGCACGGGGCCGTCGTCTGGCTCGGGCTCGTCCTGCGCGACGCGGCCGCGCCCGCCGCCCGCCGGCTCGACCTCGCCGACGCGGTCGTCGAGGCCGCCAACGAGCGCCTCGCCGGCTTCGAGCAGATCCGCCGCGTCGACGTCCTCGACGCCGTCCCCCGCAACCACGCCGGAAAGCCCGAACGCGCCGGCCTCCGCAAGGACATCCGGGCCCGCGCCGCCGCCGAAGCAGCTGCCGGGGGTGCCGCTCCGGCTCCCGCCGAGGCCGTCCTGTGACCCGCCCGAACCGCCCGAACCGCCCGACCAGAGGAGCCACCTCCATGCGGACCCGGACCACCACGCCCCCGCGGCCCACCACCGCCCTGCGGGCAGCCACCGGCACGCCCACCGCGCCGCCCGCCGGCCGGGCCGCCCGCGTCCTCGTCGTCGGCGCGGGCCCCGTCGGCCTCACCGCCGCCCACGAACTCGCCCGCCGCGGCCTGCCCGTACGGCTCGTCGACGCCGCCCCCGGCCCCGCCGCGACCAGCCGCGCCGTCGCCGTCCACCCCCGCACCCTGGAGACCTTCGACCAGATGGGCCTGGTCGACTCCTTCCTCGCCTCAGGCCGCCGCAACCAGGCCTTCACCATGTACGCCGCCGGCCGGCGCCTCGTCCGCCTCGAAGCCGACTACGAGACGATGCCGACCCGGCACCCGTACAGCCTCGTCATCGAGCAGACCCGCACCGAGGAACTGCTGCGCGAGGCGGTCTCCCGGCTCGGCGTCACCATCGAATGGGGCGTCCGGCTCACCGCCCTCGACCAGGACGACAGCGCCGTCCGCGCCACCCTCGAACACGCCGACGGCACCCGCGAGGAGTACGAGGTCCCCTGGCTCGTCGGCTGCGACGGCGGCCACAGCACCGTCCGCAAACAGCTCGGCCTGCCCCTGATCGGCGAATCCCGCGACACCTGGGAACTCGCCGACGCCGCCGTCGAGACCGACCTCCCGCCCGACACCATCTACTGGGCGCACACCGGCGGCCAGGCCCTGATGATGGTCCCTTACCAGCAGGCCGGGCGGTGGCGCCTCCTCGACACCGCGCCCGTACGCCGCCCCGGCGACCCCTACGACGCCGCCGACGTCGCCGCACGCTTCTCCCGCAAGCTCAGCGCCGGCCTCGGCCGCCCCGTCACCGTCGGCGAACCCTCCTGGAGCTCCGTCTTCACCTTCCAGCAGCGCATGGTCCCGCGGATGCGGGAAGGCCGCTGCTTCGTCGCCGGCGACGCCGCCCACGTCCACAGCCCCGCCTCCGGGCAGGGCATGAACACCGGCATCCAGGAGGCCTACAACCTCGGCTGGAAGCTCGCCATGGCAGACCGCGGACAGGCCGGACCCGAGCTCCTCGCCACGTACGGCATGGAGCGCGTCCCCGTCGGGCGGGCGCTGCTCGGCTCCACCCGCAAGGCCACCTTCCTCGTCCAGTTCAAGAACCGGCTCGCCGGCGTCGCCCTGCCCGTCGTCTTCACCTTCGTCCGCAACATCACCCCCCTGCGCCGCGCCATCCAGCGCAAGGTCCTCGGCGGCATGTCCGGGCTGCGCCTCGCCTACCCCGACAGCCCCCTGTCCACGCCCGCCGCCGGCCCCGGCCTGCCCGCCGGGTCCCGCGCCGCGGCCGCCGCCGCCCGGCACCCCGACGCCCCCGGCGCGCAGGCCCTCACCGCCGAACTCCGCGACCCCCGCTGGACCCTGCTGTGGGCCGCCGCCGGACCCGGCGAAGCCCTGCGCGTCGCCCGCGCCACCGCCGCCGAGCACGGCGACTGGCTCTCCGTGCGCACCGTCGGCGACACCACCGGCCGCGGCCCCTCCCCCCTGCCCGACCCCGACGGCCTGCTGCGCCGCACCCTCGCCCTCGGACCGGGCGGCTGGCTCCTCATCCGGCCCGACGGCTACGCCGCCGCGGGCGGGACCGTCCTCGGCTGGCGGGCCCTGGAGCGGGCGCTCGCCCCGCTCGGCCGGCTCGCCGAGGTCCACGAGCTGCGGCCGTACGCCGAGGCGCGCGCGGAAGCACGCGCGGAGGCACTGGCGGAGCAGCAGCGCCGACAGGTCCTCCAGCAGGTGTCCGGCGGATCTCCAGCGGTCCGCGACACGGTCGAGTCCACACCACGAGTCCTGGAGGGTCAGCGATGACAGCACCGACACCGGCTCCGGCACCCCACCGGCCGGTCGCCCTGGTCACCGGCGGCACGAGCGGCATCGGCCTCGCCGTGGCCCGCGACCTCGGCCGGCGCGGCCACCGCGTCTTCCTGTGCGCCCGTACCGCCGAAGCCGTCGAGAAGACCGTCGCCGAACTGCGCGCCGAAGGCCTCGACGTCGACGGCACCGCGGCCGACATCCGCTCCGGCGAATCGGTCGCCGCGCTCGTCGCGGCCTGCGTCGCACGGTTCGGGCCGATCGGCGTCCTCGTCAACAACGCGGGACGCAGCGGCGGCGGACCGACCGCCCAGATCAGCGACGAGCTCTGGTACGACGTCATCGACACCAACCTCAACGGCGTCTTCCTGCTGACGAGGGAGGTGCTGAGGAACGGCGGCCTCGCCGACGCCGCGAACGGCCGGATCATCAACATCGCCTCCACCGCCGGCAAGCAGGGCGTCCTGCTCGGCGCCCCCTACTCGGCCTCCAAGCACGCCGTCGTCGGCTTCACCAAGGCCCTCGGCAAGGAGCTCGCGCCGACGGGGGTCACGGTGAACGCCGTCTGCCCCGGGTACGTGGAGACGCCCATGGCGGAGCGGGTCCGCGCCGGCTACGCGGCGGCGTGGGGGACGACCGTCGAGGACGTGCAGGAGCAGTTCGAGGCGAAGATCCCGCTCGGCCGGTACGCGACACCCGAGGAGGTCGCGGCGATGGTCGGCTACCTGACCACGGACCTGGCGGCATCGGTGACGGCGCAGGCGCTCAACGTCTGCGGCGGACTGGGGAACTTCTGATGGCGCAGAGAGGGGCGGAAACGACCGTGACGAAGATCGCCGAGGCAGTGGGGGAGATGCACCGGACGGTGCACGACATCGAGGTCGACGCGCCGGCCGGCGTCGTCTACGGGCTCATCGCCGACCCCGTGCAGTGGCCGCTGCTCTTCCCGCCCAACGTGTACGTGGAGCGCCTCGCGCACGACGGGACCAACGAGCACCTGCGGATGTGGGCCACCGCGAACGGCCAGGTCAAGACGTGGACCTCGCGCCGCGTCCTCGACGCCGGGAACCGCCGCATCGAGTTCCGGCAGGACGCCGCCGCGCCGCCGCTCAGCGAGATGACCGGCACGTGGGAGGTGCAGCCGCTGGGCGGCGACCGGTGCCGGCTGACGCTGCTGCACGACTTCCGGGTCACCGGCGACAGCCCCGAGGACATCGCCTGGGTCGAGCGCGCCACCGACGCCAACAGCCGCGCCGAACTCGACAGCCTCGCCCGCATCGCCGGCGGGTGGGCGCTGATGGACCAGCTCGTGATGACCTTCGAGGACACCGTCCGGGTCGAGGCCCCGCCGGAGCGGGTGTACGCCTTCCTGGAGCGGGCCGACCGGTGGCCCGTCCTCCTGCCGCACGTCGCGCGCCTCGACCTCACCGAGGACCCGGCCCTGCCCGGGGTGCAGCTGCTGGCGATGGACACCCTGACCGCGGACGGGTCGTCGCACACCACCGAGTCGGTGCGGGTGTGCTTCCCCGACGCGGGCCGCATCGTCTACAAGCAGACCCGGCCGCCGGCCCTCATGTCCGCGCACACCGGCGCCTGGACGGTCGCCGGCGACGCCCGCGGGTCGACGGTCACCTCCCGCCACGGCGTCGTCCTGCGGCCGGACGCCGTGACGCGCGTCCTGGGCCCGACCGCCGACCTGGCGGCGGCCCGGCGCTACGTACGCGACGCGCTGGGACGCAACAGCACGGTGACGATGACGCACGCGAAGCGGGACGCGGAGGCCGCGGCGCGCGCGGCGGCGGCAGCGGTTCCGGTGGCCCGCGCGGCGTGAGGCACGTCTGCGCCCGGCGGCTCCAAGACGGCTCCACGGGGGCTCCAGCGGACTCCGACAGACTCTGCATCAAGCGTGAGAGAGGTGTGTGATGGCTGTCCAGCGAGTGCACCGCGCGTCCTACACCATGGACGTCGCCGCGCCGGCCGGCGTGGTCTACGGGCTGGTGGCGGACACGACCCAGTGGCCGTTGTTCGTCCCCGCGAGCATCCACGTGGAGCGCCTGGACTTCGACGGCGTCCACGACCGGTTCCACATGTGGGCCACGGCGAACGGAACCGTCCGGTCCTGGCTCTCCCGCCGAACCCTCGACGCCACCCGGCACCGCATCGACTTCCGCCACGAGCTGCCCGCGGCCCCCACCACGGCCATGGGCGGCAGCTGGACGGTCGAACCGCGCGGGCCGGGCCGCTGCCGCCTGCTCCTCGAACACGACTTCACCGTCGACGGGGACCGGGCCGCGGACGCCGCATGGGTCCGGCGGGCAACCGACACCAACAGCCGCGCGGAGCTCGAGCAGCTGAAGGAGACCGCCGAGCAGTGGAGCCGCCTGGACGACCTGCTCCTCACCTTCGAGGACTCCGTCCGCATCGACGGCCCCGCGGAACTCGTGTACGCCTTCCTGTACGACGTCGCCGACTGGCCGCGGCTGCTGCCGCACGTCTCCCGGCTCGACGTCAGGGAGGACGAGCCCGGGGTGCAGCTGATGGCGATGGACACCCTGACCGCGGACGGCTCGGTGCACACCACCGAGTCGGTACGGGTCTGCTTCCCACACGCCGGCCGCATCGTCTACAAGCAGACGACCAGGCCCGCGCTGATGGCCGCGCACACGGGGGAGTGGTCGGTCATCCCGGACGAGACGGGCGTCACCGCGGTCTCGCAGCACAGCGTCCTGCTGCGTGAGGAGGCGGTGGAGCGGGTCCTGGGCCCCGGAACGTCGCTTGCGCAGGCCCGCGCGTACGTCCGCGAGGCGCTGGGCCGCAACAGCACGGCGACGCTGACCCTGGCGAAGCAGCACGCGGAGACGGCGGTGCGGACGCTGTAGCGGGGGCCGCGGGGCATGCGTCGGGTCTGCCGCGGCAGCCGCCACCTCCGCCGGGCCACCACCGACCTGGGCGTCCGCGTGCGGGAAGCCGGCCCACAGGCAGCAGTCGGCCCAGTCGGTGGCCTGCCTGCCGACGGGCTGCAGCGGGCCGGAGTCGGCGGCCGGCCCGCTCGGAGCAACTCGTCCGGAGCCGGGCGCCTACACCGGGCAGGCGGCCGCGCCCCGCCGACGGGTGGGTCGCCTCCGACCCGGCACGCTGCCGCTGCGGGCAGCCGCATCCGGCGGGTGGGCCGCCTGCCGGTGAGCCGCCTGCGGGTCAGCCGGGCCCCGATCCGCCGGCCGGTGGGTCAGCCGCGGCCCCGATCCGCCGGCCGGTGGGTCGGCTCCGACCCCGGCCGGTCGCTTCCCGCGGATCACCGACCGCACCTCCGGCCCGCCGCCCAGCGGGTCGGTCCCGACCGCCCACCCCGTGCCACGGGTCGGTCGCCGCCTTCGGCCTGCCGCCCGGTGAGCCGGTGCGCCGACCCGGTCCACCGTCCCGAGGGCAGGCCCTCGAACGAGGCCGACCGCCCGCGGCGGGCCGGCCGCCAACCCGGCCCGCTGCTCCGTGCGGCAGGCCGGCCCCAGACCCGCGGTGCCTGCGACCGCGGCACGGCAGGGCCCCGCCGGAACCCTTCCACCCACGCCCCCTCCGGCGGGGCTCCGCCGTCACCCCGGTGGCACGTCAGGCCGTGTCAGCGATACGTGGCATGGGCATGCATCATGGTCCCCTTTGCAGGCCGACGCCGAGGAGGGGGACGCATGGCAGCCGCCCTGACCGTGGTCATCGCCCCAGGTTCCGCACCGGCCCTGGACCTGCGCGGCCCACTCGACCCGGGCGCCCTGCAGGCCGCGCTGGCGGCACTCCCGCCGAGCACCCACACCCTGCACCGGCACTCCGCGACCCACCACACCCTGCACCTGGAGCCGGGCCACTGCCCGCCGGGCGCCCTCGCCGACCTGCTGACCGCCGGAGCGCCGCGGGCTACCGCTGATGCGGACGCCGCGGCGCCGGACACTGCCGCACGCGAGGACACGGAAGGGCCGACGGGGCACGCGCTGCCCGCCCACCGCGCCGCACCGCAGGAAGCGGGGACGCGGGTGGCAGGTGCGGGTGGTGGGGCCGGCGTGGCTGTTGCGGGCCGGCTCATCGGTGCGGGCGGTCCGGGCGCCACTGGTACGGCCGGTGCTCCTGGTGCCAGAGGCACTGTCGGCGCCGAAGGGGTGGATGGTTCGGCTGGTTCGGCTGGTTCAGCCGGTGCCGCAGGTGCGCCCGATGCGGGCGGCACAGCCAGGACGGCCCGTACCGCCGGCGCGGCGACTGCCGTCGGTGCCGCCGGTGCGGTTGCGGCCGATGTGCCCCATGCCACGGGTGCCGCCGATGTCGCCGGCGCGACCGCGACCCCTGCCACCGGGACGGCCGATGTCGCCGGCGCGGCAGGAGCCACAGGTACGGCCGACGCGGCCGGCGCCGGCGGTGCGGCCGCTCGCGCCGGGACCGGCCGGGCCGTGGCCGTCCCGCCACTCGGGATGCCCGCATCCGCCCGGCAGCGGGAAGTGCTGCTCGATGCGCTCACCGCACGGTCCGGGGCCGCGCCGCTGCACGTCGAGCAGCTGCACTGGCGCTGGTACGGGCCCCTGGACACCCGCCGCTTCCGCGACGCATGGCGGGCGGTGTCCGCGCAGGAGCCCGTACTGCGGGCCGCGTTCGCCGAACACGCCGCCGACTCGGCCGCCGCCGGGCCGTGCGTCGTCGTACACCCGGACGCGGCCCCCGACCCCGTACGCCACCCGTACGGCTCCGCCGACTGGCACTCGCTGCTCGTCGGGGAACGCCTCCGCCCCTTCGACCTGCACCACCCCGGCCCGCTGCGCATCGCGCTGCTCGACGAGCAGGCCGGCCCCGCCGGCCCCACCCGCGTCATCCTCACCTTCCACCACGCCCTGCTCGACGGGTGGAGCGTCCGGCTGCTGCTGCGCTCCTTCTACCGCGCCTACCTCGCCGCCGGCCGCACCCGCGGCGGCGAACGCCGCCCCGACGTGCGCGACCACCTCGACTGGCTCGCCCGCCAGGACGACACCGCCCCCCGCGCCTACTGGGCCCGCGCCGTCCCCCCGCCCGACTCCCGCACCCTGCCCGCCGCCACGGCCGCCACGGCCGCCGCAGCCCGCGACGACCGACCCGCCCGCACGGGGCACGGCCGCGCCCGGATCCGGCTGACTCCCGGCGAGGCCGTCCGGCTGCGTGAATGGGCCGCACGGCACGGCGCCGCCGAGTCCACCGCGCTCGGCGCCGCCTGGGCGCTGCTGCTCCACCGCGGGACCGGCTCCGGGTTCCGGCCGGCACCCGTCGCGTTCGCCGTCGCCGCGTCCGGGCGCGGCATCACCCTCCGCGGCGCCGCCGGCCTGCCCGCCCCTCTCCAGGGGCCGCTGCCGCTGCACGTCCGCGTCGACCCGTCGGCGCCCGTCACCCGGCTGCTGGCAGACCTGGCCGGGGCGGCGCTCGGGGCGTCCTCGTACGAATGGGTCTCGCACGGGCAGATCCACACCTGGAGCGGCCGCAGCACCGACAGCGAACTGACCGCCTCGCTCCTCGCGTTCGACCCGCCTGAAGGGCCGCCCTTCCACCCGGGGCCGCCGGCCGCGGTCGAGGCCGAGCTCGCCGAGGAAGGCGTACAGCTGGGGCGGCCCCAGGCCGTCGACGCGTACACGGCGCTGCCGATCGCCATCCGCGCGCACCACGACTGCGAGGGCGGGCTGGTGCTGACCGCCGTGAACGACCGCACCCGCATCCCCGACCGGGAGGCCGAGGCGGCGCTCGCGCAGACCGCGCTGCTGCTGCGCGAACTGCCGGCCGACGCCGACGGCACCACGCCCGCGAGGGAGTTCCTGCGCCTCCTCGCGGAGGCCGCCGGGCCGGCCGCCCCCACCGGCCCGCCCGCGGTCCGCGGCACCGGCCTGGTCGAGCTGCGGCCAGCCGCGCATCCCGGCGCCGGGACGGTCCTGCTCGTCCCGCCGCCCGGCGCGACCGCCGACTGCTACGCCGGCGTCGCCGACGCCCACCGCGGCCCTCAGGCCCTCGCCACCGTCGCACCGCCCGCGGACGCCGCAGCCTGCCTGCGCGCCCTGCGGCCCGCACTCGCCGCCGGGGAACCGCTGCTGCTCGGCGGCTACTCCGGCGCCGGGCAGCTCGCGTACGAGGTCGCCCGGCGCATCGGCGCACACGGCTGGCGCCCGCCGCCCGTGGCCGTCGCCGCATCCGCCCGCGGCCTCGCCCGCACCCTGCGCACGGCGGCACCGCCCTCCGACGGCGGCTGACGACCACTCAGACGGCGGCGGGCAGCAACTGCTCCCTGACGATCCCCACGACGTCCTCGACGTGGTCGTTGAGGTAGAAGTGCCCGCCGTCGAACCAGTGGAACTCCGTCTCCGCGTCCGTGTGCCCGCGCCAGGCCGCCGCCTCCCGCAGCGACACCTTCGTGTCGCGCTGACCGACCAGAGCCACGATCGGGCAGCGCAGCGGCGGCCCGGGCCGGTACCGGTAGGAGCGCGCGGCCTCGTAGTCGGCGCGCAGCACGGGCAGGCTCAGCCGCAGCAGCCGGTCGTCGGTGAGCAACTCGTCCGGGGTGCCGCCGAGGTCCTTCACGGTGGACAGCACCCACTCGTCATCGGCGATGTTGTCGTACTCGCCCTCCCGGTGCGTCGACGGCGCCCGGCGACTCGACGCGAACAGCACGAGCGGCTCGATGCCGGCCGCCTCCAGCCGCAGCGCCACCTCGAAGCCGACGGTCGCGCCGATGCTGTGCCCGAAGAACGCGAGCGGCCGGTCCGACCAGGACAGCAGCTCGGCGTACACCTGGTCCGCCATCTCCCGCACGTCCGTCACGAACGGCTCCGCCCGCCGGTCACCCCGCCCCGGGTACTGGACGGTGAGCACCTCGAGGGCGGGGGAGAGCGCCCGCGAGAACGGGAAGAAGTAGCTGGCCGACCCCCCGGAATGCGGCAGGCACACCAGCCGCACCGCCGCATCCGGCGCCGGATGGAACCGGCGCACCCACGTCCCGCGGCCCGCGCTCCTCGCGCTCATGGCACCTCCCGTACGCATCCACTGGCACGGGCCAATCTCCCCAGCCCGCATCGTGTTCCCTTCGAACCTCCCTTGAGCGGCGTATCGCCGCGCGGCGGGCGGGAACCGCACCGCGCCTGCCGACAGGGCCGCCCACCGCCCGCGGCGGTGGAGGGGAGCGCCGCCGGGACTGGACGGGGGTTCGAGTGGATGTCGAGTGGGCGTCGCGACGCTGGTCGTCCGTACGGACCAGCTACGGACCGGCTACGGAACAGCCCGGCCCCGCGGCTCCGTGAGGCCCGAGCCCCCGAGCCCTGTGACGAAGGAGCTGATCCACGCCGCCATGGCCACGACGACCGAGACCACCGCCGGGACCGCTGCCGCCGTCCCCGGCCCCGTCGGCACAGCCCACGGCCGGGCCGTCCCCGCCGGGCCGCCCGCCGTCGCGCCCGAAGAGGCCGCCGCCCTCGCCCGGGCCGCGCGGCTCGACGCGCTGCTCGGCGATCCGCTCGACCCCGCCAACCCGCACGGCCTCGCCGAGCTCCTCGCCGCCGACACCCGGGGCGAACCCCCCGTCGCCACCGAACAGTTGCTCACCGATGCCCGGCTGGGCGCCGAGTTCGTGCCCGCCGAGTTCGGCGGCCGCCTCACCCGCGCCGACCTCCTCGCCAAGGTGCTCCGCCCCGTCTTCCGCCGCGACGTCGCCCTCGGCTTCGGCTACGGCATCACGTCCCTCTTCGGCACCGCCGCCGTCTGGGCCGCCGGGACCGAGCGGCAGCGCGCCGACACCGCCGGGCTGCTCCTGCGCGGCGGCCGCGCCTCGATCGTCCACCACGAGGTCGCCCACGCCAACGCCATCCTCCGCGACGAGTTCACCGCCACCCCCGGCCGCTCCGGCTTCACCCTCAGCGGGCGCAAGGACGTCATCATGAACGCGTCCCGCTCCGCCGCCTGGGTCGTCTGGGCCCGCACCGCGCCCGAACGCGGCCCCCGCAGCCACTCCGTCCTCCTCCTCGACCCCGCCGACCTCCCCGCCGGCACGGTCACCCGCCTGCCCCGCGTCCCCACCCCCGGCATGCGCGGCGGGCTGTTCTCCGGCCTGGAGTTCACCGGCGCGCCCGTGCCGTCGTCCGCGCTCGTCGGCCGGCCCGGCGAAGGCGTCGCCCTCGCCCTGCGCACCTTCCAGGTCAACCGCTGCCTGATCCCCGCCCTGGCCGTCGCGGCCGCCGACACCGTCCTGCACTCCGCCGTCCGCGCCGTCACCCCCGGCCGCGGCGGGCGCACCGTACGCCGCTGGTACAAGCCGCTCACCGGCGTCTTCGCCGACCTGCTGGCCTGCGACAGCATGGCGACGACCGCGCTGCGCGCGCTCAGCCTGCTGCCCGAGCGCAGCCACGTCCTGGCCGCCGCCGTCAAGTACGTCGTACCGGACCTGCTGCGCGAGGACCTCGAAGCCCTCGCGTCCGTCCTCGGCTCGCACGGGTACGAGCACCGCAGCCCCCAGTACGGCTCCCTCGACAAGCTGGTGCGCGACCTGCCCGTCGCCGGCCTCGGCCACACCGGCACGGCCGCCTGCCAGGCCGTCATCGTCCCGCAGCTGCGCAGCCTCGCCGAACGCTCCTGGTTCAGCGCCGAGGAGCCGCCGCCCGCGCTGTTCCGCGCCGGCGCGCCCCTGCCCGTACTGGACTACCGGCTGCTCGGCATCGCCAGCGGCGACGACTTCCTCTCCGCCACCCTCGCCGGCGCCGCCGAACGCCTCGCACCGCACCGCGCCGACGGCGGCCCCGTGACCGACCTCGCCGTGCTCGCGGAGCTCGCCGAGACGTTCGTCAACGAGCTGCGCGGGCTCCGCGCCCGCTGCCTGCGCATCCCCGAGACGCGGGAGGCGCTGACCGACCCGGCCGTCGTCACCCTCTCCGACCGGTACGCCCTGGTCCTCGCCGCGGCGAGCGTCCTCGGGGTGTGGGAGTCCCGGTCGCAGGACGGCCGCGACCCGTTCCTCGCCGACCCGGCCTGGGCCGTACTCGCCCTGACGCGCCTCGGCCGCCGCATGGGCATCCCGGTGCCGGAACTCCCCGACGGCGTCCTCGACCGGATGCTCGCCGAACTGTCCGCGCGCTACCGCGACGGCCGCAGCTGCGACCTCGACGGGCTCCCGCTCGCGCGGTGACGTCCGGCGAAGCCCCCGCCCCGCACCGGCCCCAGAACCGCCCACAGGAGGAGCCCGCCCATGCCGGACCAGCCGCGTACTGCACCGGACGCGTACGCCCCGTACGCACCGCGCACCGCCACGGACGCACCGCGCACCGCGCCGACGCGCATCGCGCCGCCCGTCCACGTCCCCGGCCCGCAGGGGCCGTGGGACGAGGTCCACCGCGGACTGGACCGGTTCGGCAGCGCCGTCGTGTACGCGACCTGGGGCGAATGGCTGCCCGCCGCGCTCGCCGAACCGGGCCTGCGCCCGCTGCTCGGCCACGACTGGCAGCGCTACCGCGGCACCGCCGACGCGGCGATCCGCTACCGCTTCCTGACCTCCCGCATGATCATCAAGTACACGGCGGCGGCCGCGCTGCGCACCGGCCCCGCCGAGTTCGACCTCGCGTACAAGCTGGGCGGGCGCCCGTTCATCCGCGGCCTCGACCAGATCGACATCAGCCTCAGCCACACCGACGACCTCATCGCGGTCGGAGTCTGCCGCACCGGCCGCATCGGGGTCGACGTCGAACCGGCCGACCGCCGCATGTCCTTCGAGCTGCTCCGCGGCCACATGTGCACGCCGGCCGAACACGCCGAACTCGCCCGCATGTCGGGGGAGCGGCAGACCGCGGAGCTGCTGCGGCTGTGGACGCTGAAGGAGGCCTATACCAAGGCCCTCGGGCAGGGCCTCCAGCTCGGCTTCACCGAGTTCGGCTTCGGCCTGCGCAGCGGCGGCCTGATCGCCCCGGACGGCACGCCGGCGGGCGGCGGGGAATGGGCGTTCGCGACCCACCCGGTCCTGGCCGACCGCTACCTGCTGAGCACGGCATGCCACGACACGGGCCTGGACCCGGCCCGCGACACGGCGGTGCACACGATGCTGGACCCGGCGTTCATGGCGGCGGTGGAGGACGCCCTGACGACGGGGTGACGGTCGCCCCTGCCGTTTGCCGGCCACCGCGGCGCACGCGCGCCGACCCTGCTGTTCCTCGCAAACGAAAAACCTGATTTGAGTCGTAAACACGAAATGCCGGATACTGCGAAAGTACTCGGAACCGCGTCCCTTGTCGCATAACATCGCAGCTCACGTAGTCTGCTCCCCGCACACGCGGGGATGACCCCGTCGCGATGATCCTGGGCCGCTACCTCGGGCGCTGCTCCCCGCACACGCGGGGATGACCCCCCGCTGCCTTTGGGCCTCCGACAGGCCGGCCATCTGCTCCCCGCACACGCGGGGATGACCCCAGAGGAGGCCGCACCCTTGAAGGGTGCGGCCTCTGCTCCCCGCACACGCGGGGATGACCCCAGCCCCGTCGTGGCGCAGTACAGCGCGCTGCACTGCTCCCCGCACACGCGGGGATGACCCCTTTTCGACCCGGTCACCAACGCCCGCGCCGCCCTGCTCCCCGCACACGCGGGGATGACCCCGGCGGCGCGACGGGGAGGTGCTGCACCCACGCCTGCTCCCCGCACACGCGGGGATGACCCCCTACGCCCGAGCCCGCGGCAACCACCGCAGCGCTGCTCCCCGCACACGCGGGGATGACCCCACGATCTGTACGTCGCCACCCTTGGCACGGATCTGCTCCCCGCACACGCGGGGATGACCCCGGGCCGACGGTCGTGGTCTGGACGCTGAAGGTCTGCTCCCCGCACACGCGGGGATGACCCCGCGGCCAACACGACCGGTGTGGAGGTCGTGGCCTGCTCCCCGCACACGCGGGGATGACCCCGTGACGGTTCACTTAACCTCGTAGGCGGGGCCCTGCTCCCCGCACACGCGGGGATGACCCCGGGCTGCTGCCGCCCGAGGCCACGCAGGGGCACTGCTCCCCGCACACGCGGGGATGACCCCGGGCCCTTTCTTCCGGGGCGTGGCCCAGGGTGCTGCTCCCCGCACAGGCGGGGACGACCCCCGCCGCCGCGCCGCCCGTAAGGAGATCGCCAACTGCTCCCCGCACACGCGGGGATGACCCCGAGACGGTGCGACGGCGATTCGGCAGGCTCATCTGCTCCCCGCACACGCGGGGATGACCCCCACGCCAAGGACCACCACGGCTACCTGCCGCTCTGCTCCCCGCACACGCGGGGATGACCCCGCGGCCGCTGCGAACAGCCGCGACCCTGCGCTGCTCCCCGCACACCCGGGGATGCCCCCCAGCGCCGCGCGATCCCCCGCGCCGGCACCCGCTGCTCCCCGCATACGCGGGGATGACCCCCTGCCCATCCTGCACCGCCGAGACCCCTATGCCTGCTCCCCGCACACGCGGGGATGACCCCTCGTCCCGGCCGTACCTCACGACCTCGACGTCATGCTCCGCACATGCGGGGATGACCCCCGGGCCGGATGGCTGCCGCTGTGCACCCCCATCTGATCCCTGTGCACGCGGGGATGACCCCGACGAGGAGTGGGCCCGCACCCTCGGCGTCGACTGCTCCCCGCGCAGGCGGGCGCGCCCCTGGAAGCCTGGCCAGAGGTCGTCTCCGCCTGCAAGCGGGGGATCGGGCTTCGTTCGGCGCCTCGGCGTCACGCCCGGTGGCGGAAGTCGGCCGCGTGTTCCTCGGCCCACTGGGTGAAGGTGCGGGCCGGGTGGTGCGTCACCTGCTCGACCGTGTTGACCACCGTCGTGGAGTCCTCGGTCGGCTTCGCGTACCAGCCCACCACGTACTCCGCGTCCGCCCGCGATACGCCCGTCGCCATCAGGCGCTCGATCGCCTGTTCGTGTGTGATGCGGACCAGGTTGATGTCGCGCCCAATCGACCGCGACAGGATCGTGATCCGCTCGCTTGGGGTGAGCGCCTCGGGGCCCGTCAGGTTGTAGGCCTTGCCCGTGTGGCCGTCCTCCAGCAGGGCGGTGGCCGCCACCGCCGCGATGTCGGCTTCGTGCACCAGGGCGCTCGGGAAATCGTACGGCTCGCGCACCACGCCCTCCTGCCGCACCGAGTCCGCCCACGTCAGCGTGTTGGACATGAACTCCTGCGGCTCCAGGCGCGTCCACTCCACCCCGGACTCCTCCACCGCCCTTTCGACCGGCCCGATCCAGCCGCCCCACAGGACGGTGATCCGTTCGATCCCAGCGTCCACCGCTCTGCGGACCAGCTGCGGGCCGACCTCGGCGAGGCCGGCCGTCACCGTGACGTGCAGGCGGCTTACGCCGCGGAACGCGGCGTCCGTCAGCTGATCCGGCTGTGTGTGCGTGCCTTGGACCAGCTCGGCTCCCTGCGGGAGCAGCGCCGCGGCCGCAGCCGGGTCGCGGGTGAGAGCCCGTACCGCCTCGCCCCTGCGCAGCAGTTCCGCCACCACGTGCCGCCCTGTGTTTCCCGTGGCCCCCGTCACCAGCGTCGTCACCTTGGAGTCCTCCCGCCCCTCGTACTGCCAGTCGGCTCGACGCTAAAAGCTCGACTGTGGTTGAGGTCAAGTGTGTGATCGGGGACCGCCCGCCGCCTGGTTTTCGGCAGGCCTTTGCGTGGGTCGTCGCCGGCACGCGTCGTTCACCCATATGGGTGATGTCTGGGAAGTGGCGTTCGGAATGCGCCTCCTGCCCAGATCATGAACGAGCTCCCGTTTCGCTCGCGCGGTCAGTCTGGGAGTCCGCTTCCGGGGCGGGAATGGGGATTCCCGCCCGGGCGCGCGTACCGGGGGCCTGGGGGATCGAGATGTGCAACGACGCACCGCACTGGAGCGCTTCGCTGTCTCCTGCGGCGCGCACCGTATGGGCCAAGCACGAGGCGTCGACCGCGAAGTGGCTGCCGCTGTGGCGGCACATGGCCGACTCCGCCGCGATGGCGGAGCGGTTGTGGGACGTGTGGCTACCGCACCACGTCCGGCGCCTCGTGGCGGAGAGCCTCCCTGGTGGTGAGAACGATGCGAGGCGGCTCGCCGTGTGGTTGGCGGCCGTTCATGACATCGGAAAGGCAACGCCCGCCTTCGCCTGTCAGGTCGACCAGCTCGCCGACCGCATGCGGTCGGCCGGGCTGGACATGCCGACGGCCCGGCAGTTCGGCGATGCCCGCAGGCGGGCCCCGCACGGCTTGGCTGGCCAGGTCATCGTGGAGGAGTGGCTGGAGGGGCGCGGGTGGTCGCCGCGGGCGGCGATGGCGTTCGCCGGGGCCGTCGGCGGGCACCATGGGGTGCTGCCCGGCCACGAGCACTTCCACGCCCTGCACCAGCACCCCGAGCTGCTGCGCACCCCCGGCCCCTCCGAAGGCCTGTGGCGAGCCGTGCAGACCGAGTTGCTCGACGCGGCCACCACGGCCTACGGCGTGCAGGAACGCCTGCACGAATGGAAGGTCGTCAAGCTGCCCCAGCCCGTCCAGGTCGTGCTGTCGGGCCTCGTGATCCTCGCCGATTGGATCGCCAGCAACTCCGACCTCTTTCTCCTTTACCCCGAGGAACGACACCGCGGCGACACCGACCGCATCGAGGCCGCATGGCGCGGCATCGAGCTGCCGCCGCCCTGGACCGCGCCGGCTGTAGGGGGCAGTTCGCGGGGACTGTTTGTATCCCGCTTCGGGCTTTCCACCGTCCGGCCGCTGCAGGCGGAGGCCGTCCGGTTGGCTCGGGCGACCCCCGCCCCCGGCCTGATGATCATCGAGGCGCCGATGGGGGAGGGGAAGACCGAGGCGGCCCTCGCCGTGGCCGAGGTGTTCGCCTCCCGTACGCGGGCCGGCGGCTGCTTCGTCGCACTGCCGACCAGGGCCACGGCCAACGCCATGTACCGCCGCTTCCGCACGTGGCTCGACCGCCTCCCGGGCGACGGAGTGCGCACCGTCTACCTTGCCCACTCCAAGGGCTTCCTCGACGACGCCTTCGCCGCGGATCTCCGCGCAGGCGGCCGCACGATCGCAGCCGTCGACCTCGATGGGGATCCAACCTCGGTGCGGTCCGTCCGGGACGACCGGTGTGCCGCAGCGTCCAGCCTGGTTGCGCACCAGTGGCTGCGCGGCCGGAAGAAGGGGATGCTCGCACCATTCGTCGTCGGCACCATCGACCAGTTGCTGTTCGCCGGTCTGAAGAGCCGGCACCTGGTGCTGCGGCACCTGGCCCTGGCAGGCAAGGTCGTCGTCATCGACGAGGTCCACGCCTACGACACGTACATGAACGAGTACCTGGAACGCGCCCTGTCCTGGCTGGGACGCTACAAGGTCCCCGTCGTGATGCTGTCGGCGACGCTGCCCGCCGATCGGCGCCGAGCCCTGGCCGCGGCCTACTCCGAGAAGGCCGACGAAGCCGGGGCGCTCGCCGCCAACAGTGCCTATCCGCTGATCAGCGTGATCGCGGAGGGCCGGGAGACGGTCGTCGCGACACCTCCGCCTGCCGCGGGCCGCCAGCACTCGGTCACCGTTGAGAAGCTGGACGACAGCCCCGCCGCCTTGGCGGACCGACTGGCGACCGAGCTCGCCGGGGGCGGCTGCGTCCTCGTCGTCCGCAACACCGTCGACCGCGTCCTCCAGACAGCCGACGTACTGCGGGAGCGCTTCGGACCCGACGCGGTGACCGTCGCACACTCGCGGTTCACCGACCTGGACCGGGCCCGCAAGGACGACGACCTCGTCGCCCGGTTCGGCCCAGCGGGCACGCGCCCCGCAGGGCCGCACATCGTGGTCGCGAGCCAGGTCGCGGAGCAGTCGCTCGACATCGACTTCGACATCCTGATCACCGACCTCGCCCCCGTCGACCTCGTGCTCCAGCGCATCGGACGGCTGCACCGCCACCAGCGCGGCGGACGTCAAGCCGACCGCCCGGAGCGGCTGCGCCTCGCAAGGTGCCTCATCACCGGCGTCGACTGGGAGGCCGGACCGCCCCGCCCTGCCGAAGGATCGGCCGCCGTCTACGGACGGCACACCCTCATGCGCTCGCTCGCCGTCCTCCATCCGCACCTCAATGGCCGGCGCCTCGACCTCCCCGACGACATCAGCCCTCTCGTGCAAAGCGCCTACGGTGATACGACGCCGCCCGTCCCCGAGTCCTGGGCCGCGGCCATGGACAGCGCCCGGGACGAACACGACCGGAGCACCGCGGAGAAGCGCCGCAAGGCACAGACCTTCCTCCTCGACGAGGTGCGCAGGCCCGGCCGCTCCCTGATCGGCTGGATCGACGCAGGGGTCGGTGACGCGGACGACACCCGCGCCGGTCGCGCCCAGGTCAGGGACAGCGAGGAAACCCTGGAGGTACTCGTCGTCCAGCGCCGCCGCGACGGCACGTACACCACCCTGCCCTGGCTGGACCGGGGCATGGGCGGCCTCGAGCTGCCGCTGGACGCCGTGCCGCCGCCCCGCGCCGCCCGCGCGGCCGTCGCCAGCGCGCTGCGGCTGCCGTACCACTTCGGCAAGCCGTGGCTCATCGACCGGGTCATCGGCGAACTCGAGCAGTTCTGCCCCGCCGCATGGCAGGCCAAGGAGAGCCACATGCTCGCCGGAGAACTGTTCCTCGTGCTCGACGAGAACTGCCGGACCCGCCTTGCAGGTTTCGACCTCCACTACAGCGAGACCGACGGCTTGGAAGTCACTCCGGCCGGCACCAAGGATGTGAAGCTGGTGAAAGGCATTCCCGGATTCGACCTGGTCTCCCGCCCCTGGCTGGGCGTCCAGTGGTGCGACGGCTCCACGGCGGAGCTCTCGCTCAAGGAGGTCTTCGCCCGTGCCGCCGGGATCCGGCGCCTCGTCGGCGACCTCCCCACACAGGAATTCGCCCTCATGCGCCTCCTGCTTGCCGTCCTCCACGATGCGGTCGACGGCCCGCCGGACATCGACGCCTGGCAGGAGCTCAGCGAAAGCCCGCAACCCCTCGCCGCGGTCGGCCCCTACCTCGACCGGCACCGGGAGCGGTTCGACCTCCTGCATCCCACGCTGCCGTTCTTCCAGGTCGGGGACCTGCGCACGCAGAAGGGCGAAGTGTTCTCCCTGAACCGGATCGTGGCCGACGTCCCCAACGGCGAGGCGTTCTTCACCATGCGCCGGCCCGGCGTCGAACGGCTCACCTTCGCCGAGGCCGCCAGGTGGCTCGTCCACGCCCAGGCCTTCGACACCTCCGGCATCAAGTCCGGGGCCGTGGGCGACCCCCGCGTGAAGGGCGGCAAGGGCTACCCGCAGGGAGTGGCCTGGGCGGGCAACACCGGAGGGCTGTTCGCCGAAGGCGACAACCTTCAGCAGACCCTGCTGCTCAACCTCATCCCCGCCGACAGCACGGCCGTCGCCACGGCCAAGGACGACAGCCCCGCCTGGCGCCGGGAACCGTGCGGGCCCGACGTGCAGGACGACCTCGCCACCCGGCCCACCGGGCCCCGCGACCTCTACACCTGGCAGTCCCGGCGCATCCGCCTGCACCACGACGGCACGGCCGTCCACGGGGTGGTCCTCTCCTATGGCGACCCGCTCCCCGTGGCCGACGCCCACCGGCACGAACCCATGAGCGGCTGGCGCCGCAGCGTCCCGCAGGAGAAGAAACTCCGCCGTGCCCCCGTCTACATGCCCCGCCAGCACGACCCCGCCCGCTCCGCCTGGCGCAACCTCGCCTCCCTCCTCGCCTCCGCGGGCGAGGAGCAGCCCGGACAGCGGGGCGAGCCGGCCCCGTACCTGCGGGCCGGTGTACTCAAGTGGATCGCCGAACTGACCCATGAACGCCTCATTCCGCGGGACCTGCTGATCCGGCCGCGCCTGATCGGCGCCGTCTACGGCACACAGCAGTCGGTCATCGACGAGGTCGTCGACGACGCGTTCGCCATGCCCGTGGTCCTCCTGCACGAGCAGGACGGGCGCTACGCGCAGCAGGCCGTCGCCGCGGTCGAGGACAGCACCAAGGCCGTCAACGCCCTCGGAGACCTGGCCGCCGACCTCGCCGCAGCCTCCCGACGGCCTCCCGAAGCCCCCCGGGACACCGCCCGAGACCTCGGCTTCGGCCTGCTCGACGGACCGTACCGCCAGTGGCTCGCCGGCCTCGGCGACGCCGAGGACCCCGCCGACGCGCGCGCCGCCTGGCAGCGCACGGCGTATCGGATCATCCGCGACGCCGCCGGAAACCTGCTCGCGGACGCCGGCGACACCGGCTGGCTCGACCACGCCCGCTCCGAACGCATCTTCCACGCCCGGCTCACCAAGGCCCTCGCGCTGCACAAGGCCACCGCTCCGGCCGACCCGGACGCAGCCGCTTCCGCGTCTGCATCCGCACCAGGAGCCGACCCCAGCAAGGAGGCAGACCGATGACGGAGACCGCGCCGAAGAGTCCGGCGCCCGCCCAAGCTCCGGAATGGAAACCGGAACGCAGCACAGGTGCAGGAACGGAGCACGGGCCGCTCCGTCAAGCCGTCGCCCAGCGCATCCGCACCCTCCAACACGACTACCGCAACGACGGATCCCACGCCGTGCAAGCCCTCGCACGCCTCCGGAGGGGCATCGGCCGGCAGGCGACCGAGACGCCCGACCTGTGGGGCCTCGTCGGCATGGAGCAGTTCTACGCCGCGCGGACCGCGCAGGGCCGCCGGATGGACGAGGCCGAGGCATTGCGCACCGAACGCGCCGCACACGTCGCCGTGACCCTGTGGGCCCTCCACCAGCAGTCCAACCGGACCAAGCGGATGCACGTGGACGACGGAGCCTCCCTGGGAACGGCCGTACGGCGCCTCATGTCGGGCACCGACTCCGACGCCGACGAGCCGGTCCGCAAGCGGCTCGTCCGCGCGGGCACGGCAACGACGTTCGACGTGCTCGCACAGCGGCTGCGGGAACTGGTCGTGCTCCTGCGGGCGGCCGAGATTCCCCTCGACTACGGCCTGCTCGCCGAACACCTCGAGCAGTGGCAGCGGCCCGGAGGCCCCGGCAGGGTCCGCCAGGCGTGGGGCCGCGGATTCCACGCCCACAGGCCCACCGCCGGCTCCGGCACGCAGCAGGACGACGCACCCGGCGTGCCGGACCAGACCGGCGTCGGCCCGAACGATACGAAGGACGAGACATGAGCCGCACCATCCTCGACGTGCACATCCTCCAGACCGTCCCGCCGAGCAACGTCAACAGGGACGACACCGGCGCCCCGAAAAGTGCCGTCTACGGCGGAGTCCGCCGCTCCAGGGTGTCCAGTCAGGCCTGGAAGAAGGCGACGCGCAACGCGTTCGGGGAACTCCTGGACCCGGCGGAGCTGGGCGTCAGGACGAAGAAGGTCGTGGACGCCCTCACCCGGCGCATCACTGCGCGCGAGGCGTCCCTGACCGTCGACCAGGTGTGGCCGATGGCCGCCGAGATCGTGCAGGTCGCCACCGGGGCCAAGATCGAGGCCCCGACGCGCAAGGCCGGTGCGAAGGGCGGCAAGGGCGACCCGGGCGAGGAGGCCCCCGAGCCGCAAGCCCCCCAGTCCTCGTACCTGCTGTTCCTCAGCGCCCGCCAGCTCGACCTCCTCGCGGACCTGGCCCTCGAAGGCATCGCGAAGAAAGCCGACCCGAAGGTCCACCTCAAGGACCCCGAGGTGAAAAGCCGGGCGAAGAAGGCGGCCACCACCCGCCACTCCGTGGACATCGCCCTCTTCGGCCGGATGGTGGCGGACAACACCGACCTCAACGTCGACGCCGCCGCCCAGGTCGCCCACGCCCTCAGCGTGCACCCCGTGGACCTGGAATCCGACTACTTCACCGCCGTGGACGACGAGAACGGCGGCGCCGAGCCCGGGGCCGGGATGATCGGAACGGTCGACTTCAACTCCGCCACCCTCTACCGCTACGCCGCGGTCGACGTCGATCTGCTCGCCGCCAACCTCGACGCCGGCCTGAACGGCGGCGAAGGCGCTGCCGAGGCGGGGGCCGAGATGGCGCCGGCGCCGGAGCCCGTGCGCCGTGCGGTCGAGGCCTTCGTCGAAGCCTTCGCTCTGTCCATGCCCAGCGGGAAGATCAACACCTTCGGGAACCACACCCTCCCGGACGCCGTCGTCGTCAAACTGCGCTCCGCCCGCCCCGTGAGCTTCGTCGGCGCCTTCGAACGCCCGGTGACCCGGGAAGGCACGGGCGAGGGCCACGTCCGAGCGGCCTGCGAGGCCCTCGCCGCACACGTTCCGGCGGTCGAAGAGGCCTTCGGCGCCGCCGCGGACCACACGTGGATCGTCCGCGTCGGCGAGCGGACCGACGCCCTGGCGCCGCTCGGCGAGCAGGTCAGCCTGCGCGAACTCGTCAGCAAGGTGGGGGACGCCGTCACGGAACGGCTGGGGAAGCGGGGATGAGCGTCCTCATCCTGCGGTTGGCGGGCCCTCTGCAGGCATGGGGGTCCTCCGCCCGCTTCGCCCGCCGTACGACCGAGACCGCCCCCACGAAGAGCGGCGTCATCGGCCTGCTGGCCGCCGCCCTCGGCCGCCCGCGCGAAGCGGACCTCGCCGACCTGGCCGCCCTCTCCTTCGCCGTACGGATCGACCAGGCCGGGACACGCATACGGGACTTCCAGACGGCCCACCACGCCGACACGGGCAAGGCGATGCCCGTCTCCGAACGCTTCTACCTGGCCGACGCCGTCTTCGTCGCGGCCGTCGCCGGCGAGGACGCCTTCGTGCGGGGCCTGTGCGCTGCCGTGCGGGCCCCCGTTCACCTGCCCTACCTGGGGCGGCGTTCCTGCCCGCCCCAGGGGCCCGTCGATCTGGGCGTCCGCGACGGAGACGACCTGGCAGCGGTGCTCCGAGAGGAGCCGTGGCAGGCCGCCGCCTGGCACCAGGAACGGCAGCGGAACCGGCCCTCCGTCCGTCTGACCCTCCTGGCCGAAGCGGCCCCCGACGACCCGCGCGGCACCGCCCTCCGCGACCAGCCGCTCAGCTTCGCGCCGACACACCGCCGCTACGCGCTGCGCACTGTCGTGGAGACCTCTGTCGACGTACCGAACCCGCGCTTCCGGCCCGACGGCCGACGGCATTCCACGGCAGCCGCGCGGCGCGTACCCGTGCCCCGTCACACCCCCGAAGCCCACCTGACGCAGCTGCCCTTGCAGCCCCCGCTGGACGGCCACTGATGTACCTGACCCGATTCCGACTCAACTCCGCCCGCGCCGGCTCCCGCCACCTGCTCGCCTCACCGCAGCGCATGCACGCCGCCGTGATGTCGTCGTTCGCCGACGTACTGCCCGGCGACCCCCACGCGCCGCGCGTGCTCTGGCGGGTCGACCGCAACTCGCGCGCCGAGGCCCTGCTCTTCATCGTCAGCGAGCAGCGCCCGGACCTCACCCACCTCGTCGAACAGGCCGGCTGGCCGACCACGGCCGCCTGGCGGACGTACGACTACAAGACCTTCCTGGACGGCCTCGCGCAGGGAGGCATCTGGGACTTCCGGCTGACGGCGAACCCCGTCCACCACATGCGCCGCAGTGCGGACGAAATCCGCAAGCGCACCGCCCACCGCACGCCGCGCCACCAGATGGGCTGGCTGCTGGACCGGCAGGAGCGGGCCGGCTTCCGGGTGCTCGAAACCCCTGCCGAGCGGCGGCGCCTCGCGCAGGGGGACGAGCACCAGCTCACCGTCCGCGACGAGCAACGGCACCGATTCGGAAAAACGGACGCTGACACGGGTGTGGCGAACCGTGTACCGCTGGTGGCGGTGACCTTCGACGGCCGGCTCGAAGTCACCGACCCCGAGCTGCTGCGGCGGACCCTGACCCTCGGGCTGGGCAAGGCGAAGGCGTACGGGTGCGGCTTGATGACCCTCGCCACGGCCGGGGCGGGGGGCACACGGTGACGACCGTGGCCCGGCGCCGTGCCTCGTCGCCACGCGACCTGGCACGCGTCGCCGAGCGCATCTCCTTCGTCTACCTTGAGCGGTGCATCGTCCACCGCGACCAGAACGCCATCACGGCCGAGGACGCCGACGGCACCACGCACATTCCCTCCGCCACCATCGGCACCCTGCTTCTCGGCCCGGGCACGCGCATCACCGACCAGGCGATCACCGTGCTCGCCGACAGCGGCACGGCCGTCGCATGGGTGGGGGAACACGGCGTGCGCTACTACGCCGGCGGGCGCTCGCTGAACCGCTCCTCGGCGCTCGTGGAGGCCCAGGCCACCCGGTGGGCCAACCGCCGCACGCGCCTGGACGTCGCACGGGCGATGTACCGGCTGCGGTTCCCGATGAAGACCCTGCCGGCCTCAACAGGCAGGAGCTGCTGGGCCGGGAGGGACGCCGACTCAGGGACTGCTGCCGCGACCAGGCCGAGCGCACCGGAGTCCCCTGGCACGGACGCAACTACGTCCCGGGCGACTTCGCCGCGAGCGACGCCCCCAACCAGGCCGTCACCGCCGCCGCGCAGTGCATGTACGGCGTCTCCCACGCCGTCGTGGCCGCGCTCGGCTGTGCACCGGGGCTGGGATTCGTGCACTCGGGGCACGAGTTGTCGTTCGTGCTGGACGTCGCCGACTTCTACAAGACTGAGATCGGCATCCCGGTTGCCTTCGACGTGGCGGCAGAAGGCGATCAGGACGTCGGCCCCCGCACCCGCCGCGCACTACGCGACACCATCAACAAGACCCGCCTGCTCGACCGCTGCGTCATGGACATCAAGCGGCTGCTCCTCCCCGAGGGGCCGGACGCCGCAGCGGTGGACGGACGGGAGCATGCCGACGAGGTCATGCTCCAGTCCGACCGCGACCTCATGGTCGCCTCCGGCCGGAACCACGCCGACGAGGTGACCTGGTGACGGTGATCGTGCTGACACAATGCCCGGTCGGCCTCCGCGGCTTCTTGACGCGGTGGCTGTTGGAGATCTCCCCTGGCGTCTTCATCGGAGGGCCGTCCGCCCGGATCCGGGCGGCGCTGTGGGCGGAGGTGAAGCAGTACGCGGGCATCGGCCGGGCCCTGCTCGCCTACAACACGGACAACGAGCAGGGGTTCGCCTTCGAGACGCACGACCACAAGTGGCACCCGGTTGATGTGGAGGGAGTGACCCTGATCCACCGCCCGAAGGACCGCACCACACGGCAGCCCCAGCCGCAGCCAGGCTGGAGCAAGGCCTCGAAGCGCCGCCGCTTCGGTGGTCGGTAGGTCCGGCATGTCGGGTATGCCGAAACCTCTGCAAGTAAGCGAAAGGACCCCAGACCCTCCGAAAACCCGCAGCTCACGTAGCCTGCTCCCCGCACGCGCGGGGATGTCCCCGGCGGCCTGCGCGGCCGCGGACCGGGCGCGGCCCTGCTCCCCGCACGCGCGGGGATGTCCCCACCCTCCCCAGGAACCCCTTAGGAGGCCTCACCTGCTCCCCGCACGCGCGGGGATGTCCCCGAGACGCTTCGCCGCGTTTTCCGGGAGGCAATCTGCTCCCCGCACGCGCGGGGATGTCCCCAATTTCCATTGAATCCCCATGTCGACTGTGACCTGCTCCCCGCACGCGCGGGGATGTCCCCCGCATGTGAGCAGGTCAAGGTCACACCTTCGGCTGCTCCCCGCACGCGCGGGGATGTCCCCGGGGGCGCGGCCGCGGTCGGGCACTCGTTGCTCTGCTCCCCGCACGCGCGGGGATGTCCCCCCGGCCGCCGACATCGAGCTCGAGGCACCGCCCTGCTCCCCGCACGCGCGGGGATGTCCCCCGATGTTGCCCGCGTTCCCCGCAGAGATGCCGGCTGCTCCCCGCACGCGCGGGGATGTCCCCCCCATGCTCGCGATGAAGTCCTCCGCGATCCGCTGCTCCCCGCACGCGCGGGGATGTCCCCCAGCGGCCCGGTCCACCGACCCCGCCGCCGCCCTGCTCCCCGCACGCGCGGGGATGTCCCCTTGCCGCCGAACATGGTGACGCCGGCCGCGGCCTGCTCCCCGCACGCGCGGGGATGTCCCCCCGCCATGCCGTGCACCCCCGAAGCCGTCACTCTGCTCCCCGCACGCGCGGGGATGTCCCCAGGCTGAAGGCCGGGTTCACGCCCTGCACGTACTGCTCCCCGCACGCGCGGGGATGTCCCCCCGCCTGCGGTTCCTCCTCGGCCGCGAGAGGGCTGCTCCCCGCACGCGCGGGGATGTCCCCCCGGCCTCGTCGGCATCCCGACCAGCGGCCCTCTGCTCCCCGCACGCGCGGGGATGTCCCCCCGAGACCTGGTCGGCACAAAGGGAATCGTCGCTGCTCCCCGCACGCGCGGGGATGTCCCCCGGAGCCGCATCAAGGAGATTGCGGGGATCAGCTGCTCCCCGCACGCGCGGGGATGTCCCCGTCTCCGGCGTCGAGACGGACACAAGCGGGTGCTGCTCCCCGCACGCGCGGGGATGTCCCCGGAGCAAGGGACTGCGGGTCCTGCGTGTCCCGCTGCTCCCCGCACGCGCGGGGATGACCCCACCACCACCAGCCCGTCACCGGCTGCCCCTGGCTGCTCCCCGCACGCGCGGGGATGCCCCCGGTACGCAAGGCCGGCGAAATGCTTTCGTGGGCTGCTCTCCGCACGCGCGGGGATGACCCCGCCAGTTCCCGGGTTCCGGGAAGTGGTCTGACCTGCTCCCCGCACGCGCGGGGATGACCCCTCGGAGGCTTGGCGCAGGCACCAGATCAGCCGCTGCTCCCCGCACGCGCGGGGATGACCCCGCCCACAGCCGGTCCAGCCAATCGGCCGCCGCCTGCTCCCCGCACGCGCGGGGATGACCCCCGCGTTCTCGGCCTCGGTCTGCGCCCCCGCAGCTGCTCCCCGCACACGCGGGGATGACCCCGCGCCCCACACCACCGGTGTGGAGGTCGTGGCGATGCTCCCAGCATGCGCGGGATGACCCCGGCGACGGCCCCTCGTCGCTCGTGCACCCGGCATGCTCCCCGCAACGCGCGGGGATGCCCCCCGGAGTCCGGAGTGGTCGTCTGCGCGGTGGACTGCTCCCCGCACGCGCGGGGACGACCCAAGCCCACCGACGCGGAGTTCGGCTGCTCCCCGCATGTGCGGGGATGACGCCGCCCCTGTGGTGGGCGCCATGCCGTTTTGGAGCGGTGGCTCGTAGCCGGGATATGCGGCCGCGACCTCAGCGTGGCCGAGGCTTCCTAGTTATCGTCGGTCTCAGCGTCGCTATGCGGTGCGGGCGAAGCGGGTGAGGGTGGTGCCGCTGGGGAAGGCGGTGCGTTCGGTGACGGTGAAGGCCGTGGGGTCGAAGGTGCCGTCGAAGGCCGGGATGCCGGCGCCGGCGACCACCGGGTAGCTCTTGACCACCAGTTCGTCGATTTCCGGCAGGAGGGTGCCTGCCAGTTTGCCGCCGCCGCAGAGCCAGATGTCCAGGCCGTTGCCGGCTTCCTTCTTGAGGTCGCGGACGAGGGGGAGGGGGTCTCCCGGGACGACCGTGACCGCCGGGTCCGGGTTCGGGGTGAGGGTGGTCGAGATGACGTACTGGCGCAGGTGTGCGTACGGGCTGGTGATGCCCGCGTCGTAGGCCGGGCGGTAGGTGCCGAGGCCCATGAGGACGGTGTCGAAGCGTCGGTTCGGGGCGTCGGCGACGCCGGAGGCGGTGCGGAAGGCCGTCGGGACGGTCTCCGGGTAGAGCGTGTTGGTCCATGCGGTGTACGCGGCGGTCTGCTGCTCGTCGCCGGTCGGGAAGAAGTCGTACTCGCCGCCCGGGCCGGCGATGCGGCCGTCGATCGAGACTCCCACGTAGTACACGAGCTTGCGCAAGATGTTCTTCCGTTTGTAGTACTGTGTGTGTAGTGGTTTGAATGTAGTACTACGGATGGAGTGGTGTCAATGGCGAGGCGGAACGACGAGCGGCGGGGGGCCTTGGTCGATGCTGCGATCGAGGTGCTGGCGAGGGAGGGGGCCCGGGGGCTGACCTTCCGCGCCGTTGACGTCGAGGCGGGTGTGCCGGCGGGAACCGCCTCGAATTACTTCGCGAATCGCGATGACCTTCTTACGCAGGCCGGTGCTCGCGTGTACGAGCGGCTGCAGCCTGAGGAGGAGGTGATCGAGCGGCAGCGGGCAGCCGGGCGTGATCGGGAGACGTACGTCGAGCTGATGAGGGAGCTCGTCGGGCGGGTCGCGTCCTTCCGCACCGGGTACCTGGCGCTGCTCGAACTGCGGCTTGAGGCGACGCGACGGCCTGAGCTCCGGAAGGTCCTGACCGAGCGGGTCCGGGCCGATGTCGATGCGAACGTCGCCTACCACGAGGCCTCTGGGCTGCCTGGTGATGCGACTGCCGTGAAGTTGCTGATGCTGGCTTTGAACTGGCTGATCGTTGAGCAGTTGACCCTGCCCGAGGTTTTCGGGGAGGAGGAGCGGGATGAGTTGGTCGCTGCTGCGGTCGAGCGCATCGTGGGGTCCGGGTCCGGGTCCGGGTCTGCGTCGCCGGCGTAGGTGCCGCTGCCGGCGCGTCGGTGGGGCGCGTGGGTGAGTGGGGGGCTGGGCCTCGTGGGCGGATGGTGGAGGGTGCGGAGTTGGTGTTCAAGCCAACCTGCAGGACAGGGGGGCGGGGGCTGGGGTCCGGTCTCGGCCGTCCCTTGTGAGGGGCCTGGCGTTCGAAATGGGGGTGCTCTTCGCCGTTTCGACGCGGCGGCGCCGTGGTTAGGGGGTGACTGCTGCCGACTCCGTCAGGCGGGCCGTTGCGATGCGGAGCAGGAGGTTGGCTGCGGCCGTGCGGCAGAAAGGTGCGTGCGGGGTGGGTGGGTTGGCCCAGTAGAGCGGGCGGGTCCGGGTCGGGTGGTGGTGGGCGGGGTGCGGGACGCCGAGGTGGGTGTCGGTGCCGAGGCATTCGGCGTGGCGTTGGTGGGTCCGGTTCCAGCGGGTCCGGGTGCCGGGGGCGACCAGGAGGTAGTAGTTGCCGCCGCGGGGGTCGTGGATGATCGGGCCCTCCAGGGCGTCCGCGAAGGCCAGGTTCACCACCGTGGCCGTGGTGCAGCCGACTGCTGCGGCTGCGAGAGCCTGCGGGAAGCGGATCGCCTCGAAGCACTCCCCGAGCGGGAGTACCGCCACCCCGCACGTCCGCCATGCCGCGTGCGCCTCCGCCGGGTTGTGCAGTGCCCGGGCGTACCAGTCCGTGGGTGATGTGTTGTGGTGCAAGGGGCCTTCCCTACCGTCGTCGGCTCGGTGTGGCGACGACGGTAGGGGGCTGTGGAGTGGGGGAGGGGCCCGGTTTCGGCCCCCTATGTCAGGCGGCCAGCAGGCCGAGGTCGACCGCCAGGCGGCTGGCCAGGCGGCGGCGTTCCGGAGCCCGGGTGGTCGTCTCCTCCAGGACGATGACGCGGGCGAAGCCGCTGTAGCGCGTCGTGTCCGGGGCGGTGGCGTGGGCTTGTTGCAGGGTCGTCAGCGCTGCTTCGGCCTGGCCGTCCAAGTGGTACGCGCGGGCCTGCTCGATACGGTGCCGGGCGCGCCGCGGGCGCGACGGGATGGTGGCCGCCTCCGCACGGGCGGCCTGGCGGGCGGCCTCGCCGCCGGAGTGCAGCTCCACGGCCACGCTCACGCCGTGCGCGCCCATCACCGCGCGCCCGAAGGACGTGATGGGGTGGAAGTAGTCGGCGGGCAGGCGCTGTGCGATCTGGTCGGCGCGTTCCCACCATCCCCACGCCGCGCCCGTCTCGCGCCGCTTCGCGGCCGTGAGGCCGGCCTCCGCGCGCAGTGCGCCTACGAGGGCTTGGACGTGCTGGGGTGCCCGGTCAAGGTTCGGTTCGAGTAGGTGCAGGGCTTGCCGGACGACTTCGTCCGCCTCGTCGTAGCGGCCGGGACCCGAGTCGCGGTGGGCCTGGGCGGACAGCCATGCGGCCACGCCGATGGCGTGCGGGTCCTCGGACTCGTGGGCCGCGGCCGTCCCGCGCTCGGCGACCCGCCACAGGACCGACGGGTCGGGCTGGTAGGCGACGAAGAACTGGGCCAGGTGGAACGCCTCCGCCTGGAGGGCCAGGGCGGCGCGCCGCTCTGCTGCCGTGTCGGCCTGACGGACTGCCAGCTGCGTGTCGCGGATCAGCCCCGGCAGGAGTGAGCCGATCACCTCGCGGTGGTCGGATGCCCCGTGGCGTGCGCGCCACGCGGCATCGAGGGCGGCGCGCAGGAACTCCGGTGACGGGGCTTCGCGCGTCCCGGGCGGAGGGTAGGAGGCGAGGGCCGTGCGGACGGCCGCCAGTCTGTCGTGGCCGGGGCCGAGGAAGAGGTCGGTGTGCGGCTCGGCGCCCATGTCGCCGACGAGGTCGTCCAGGCGGCGGATCCGCAGGGCCTGCGCGATGCGCAGGATTTCCGGCAGCCGCGGCATGCGCATGCTGCCCGTCTCGATCTTCTTCACCCATGACGGGTGGTGGCCGAGGAGACCGGCCAGCTGCTCGCGGGTCATGCCGCGGCGGGTGCGGTGGATCTGGACACGTTGCCCGAACGCGATGGGATTGTCGTGCGGGCCGGGGGGAGCATCGAATGACACGGCCTTGCCCCTTCTCTGTGCAGCTCGACACCGGACAGCGTAGGACGCGGGGTCGGCTGCGTGTGCCAATCCTCCTGTCAGTAGGCGACGTTCGGGACTGGCTGCAGCGGACGAGCCGGCCTCACATCACCGGAAACGCGTTCTGGAAGGACAGGCGGGACTCGGCCGAGTCGGCCAGGGTGGTCAGGGTGTCGTCCAGGGTCAGGAAGGCCTCCCAGTGCTGCGTGCCTGTGGCCCTGGCCAGGTGGGCGGTCAGGAGGTCCTCCAGGTCGGGGACGCGTTTGCCCTTCCACACCTTGTCCGCCGTGCTGACCAGGAGGTCCTCCACCGTGGCGGTCGGGTCCGTCCAGCGGGCGTGGGTGTACGCGAAGCGGGCCAGGTGGGGCGGGAAGCCGTGGTCGAGGAGGAGTGTGCGGCCGGCCGGTTCGTGGGCGGAGCCGGGGCCGGTGAGTTCGGCGGGGTGGAGGACCTTGCCTATGTCGTGAGTGGCCGCGCCGAACAGTACTGCCTCGCGGTCGAGCGGCAGGGTGGGGTAGGCGGTGGTGATCCAGGTTGTCAGTGCGTACGCCACGTCGTGGACCGCGCGCAGGTGTGCGGCCAGGCGCGGGGCGGCGCCCAGGGTGGTGAGGAGGTCCGGTACGGGGGCCGGGAGGGGGCGTAGGGGCGGGTCGACGGACGTGGTCAGGGCGTGGGTGAGGGGGGATGAGGGCATTCGCCGAGCTTACGGCCCGCCGGTGACCGCCGGTCGCGTTCGCGCCGCCCGCGTGCGTAGAGGCCGGAGCGCCCGTGGGGCTGCCCCGCGGGGTGCCCTTCCGTACCTGGGTGTGGCGGGGGAGCGCGGCTAGCGTCGGGGTCTTCCGTGGTGGGAGGGGTGCGGTGTGCGTGAGGTGACGGTGGCCGGGGGTGCTGCCCGGGCGGGTCGGGAGGGTGAGCGGGGTGGTGGGCAGGCGCCGCTGCACGGGATCGCCGCCCTGCAGCGGGCCGCGGGGAACGCCGCCGTCACCCGGTGGATCCAGCGTGCTGCCGAGCCGCCGCAGGCGGGGCGGGAGCGGGAGTACGCGATGGCGCCTACCGCGCACGGGGAGTGGCGCGGCTTCTGCACGATGATGAGGGAAGCCGGAGTCGCCGATGATGTCGTCGACGATGCCTGGCAGTTGGTGTTGGGCGGGCTCGCCGATCAGGGGACGCTCAACACCGAGGCCGAGAGCATCCAGGACGTGCAGGAGCGGCGCGATCGCGCCATGGCGAACACGTGGTTCTCGGATCTGGTGAAGCTCGTCGGGAACCACCTGGAGATCAACACGCCCACGCTGGCCCTGTGGTCCGGCGGCGAGGCGGTCAGTCGGTATGCCGCGGCCAGGGGGCACACGCCGTTGGAGGAAACCCGGTTCGGGCGGGTGCTCGACAGGCTGGTGATCACGCCGGACTGGGACCTGAAGTTGCCGATGTGGCGCGTGGTGTCCCAGGCGTTCGTGAGCCGGGCCACCGGGCCCGTGCACATCTTCTTGCGGGCCTACGAACCGGAGAGCGTGCTCTTGTTGCAGGAGGTGCCGCAGTTGCGGGCGATTCAGGCGATGAATCCCAACGTGACACTGCACTGGCATCCGCTGTACACGCTGCCCGACGGGACCCTGCGGGAGGTGGCTTCCGACTTGCAGTTGGTGGACGACGCGTCCTATACGAGTCGGGACCGGTGTACCGCTGCCCTCTACCAGTACTTGCTGCGGGTGCACGACCGGGGGAACGCGCAGGGGGAGCACGCCTACCGGGCCATGAGCGCCGGTCTCGCCGCCAACGGCAATCCGCAGGACTGATGCCTCCGCGGAATCAGTGCAGGGGGCCCGCGATGGCTCGGAGGGCGGTCAGGTGGCGGGTGTAGGCGGTGCGGCCGGCGTCGGTCAGGTAGAGCCAGGTGCGGGGGCGGCGGCCTGCCTGGCCCTTCTCGATGCCCAGCCAGCCCGCCTCCTCCAGGCGCGTCGCCTGCTTCGAGAGGGCCGAGTCCGTGATTTCCACCAGGTCGCGGATGTAGGCGAACTCGGCCTTGTCGACGCCCGCGAGCGCCGCCACGACCGACAGGCGGACCGCCGAGTTCAGGAGGGGTTCGAGTTCGTGGCGTGGGTGCCCCGCCGTAGGGGCCGGCCTGGTCGTCATGCCGGGCGCGATTCGCGGAGGGCGGCGACCGCCGCCGGGGCGGCGCAGGCCAGGGCCGCCGCGGCCGCGAAGGGGACGCTGTCCGTGAACGCGGTCAGGCCCAGCGCGAGGCTCGCGCAGTAGGCCGCGGCCCAGGCGCCGATCACCGTCAGGTGCCTGCGGGTCAGGCCCCGCGGCACCACCGGCCGGCGTACGGCGAACACGGAGAGGGCGGTGACCGCCAGCAGGTTGGCCGGCATTGTGACGGCGAGCGCCGCCGGGCCGCGCCACAGCAGTACCGCGGGGACGAGCACGAGCTGCCACGCGGCGAACAGCCACAGGTAGCGGCCGTACCAGCCCTTGCCTGTCCGGGCTGCTGCCTCGATCCGGGCTATGCCTTTCAGTGCTGTGATTGCGTCCGTTTCGTTCGTCATGCGTCCCCCGTTCGTCGTTGCGCGCCGGACGGTTCCCCTTTGCCGTCCGGCATCTACTTTCCACTTTAGCAAGTAGGTGCCTGAGGGGAAGTCCGCACTGCCGCCCGACGTGACAGGGCCCGGCCGGTTCAACCGGCCGGGCTCCTGGGAGGGGTGGCGGGGTGTCAGGCCGTCGCCGTCACCGTCGCCGGCTGGGCCTGGGGTGTCGCCTCGTCCGGCGTCGTCGGGTCCGCCGCCGGGCGGGTCGTCGTACGGGGGATCGCCAGGGCGGCCGCGGCGCCCACGAGGACCACCGCCACGCCGACCCAGATCGCCGGCTTCATGCCGTCCACGAACTGCTGGGCGTTCGCCGCGGAGCCGTTGCGGATGAACACCGTGGCCAGGACGGCGATGCCGAGGGCGCCGCCGACCTCGCGGGCCGTGGTGTTCGCGCCCGACGCCGTGCCGTACAGCTTCTGCGAGACCGAGGCGAGGACGACCGCCGCGGTCGGGGCGAAGGCGAAGCCCATGCCCGTGCCGCCGATGACCATGCCGCCGACGAGGTGGGAGTACGGGGTGTCGTCCGTCGCCACCACGGCGATCCAGCCCAGGCCGACCGCCTGGAGGAAGAGGCCCAGCGCCATCAGGCGGCCGCCGCCGACGCGGTCGGTCAGGATGCCGGCCAGCGGCGCGATGAACATCGGCATCAGGGTCCACGCCAGGGTCAGCACGCCCGCCTCCAGCGGGGTGCGGACCGGGGCGATCTGGAGGTACTGGGAGAGCAGGAAGATCGACCCGAAGACGCCGAAGTACATCGCCGCGGAGACCGCGTTGCAGAGCACGAAGGCGCGCACCCGGTACAGCGACAGCGGCAGCATCGGCTCCGCGGCCCGCGCCTCCCAGGCGACGAACCCGGCGAGCAGCACCGCGCCGGCGACGAACGCGCCGATGATGGTGGCGTCGGTCCAGCCGTCCTCGGAGCCGTTGACGATGCCCCAGACCAGGGCGACGAGCCCGCCGGTGGCCAGGACCATGCCGAACAGGTCGAGGCGCGTGCCGGCCAGACGGCTCTCGTCGAGGACCTTCAGCACCAGCGGGACCGCGATCAGGCAGACGGGGACGTTGATCCAGAAGATCCACTGCCAGTCGATGCCGTCGACGACGGCGCCGCCGACCAGCGGTCCGAAGGCCACGGCCAGGCCGCTGAACGCCGACCACAGGCCGAGCGCGAGGTTGCGCCTGTTCGCCGGTACGGCCTGCGCCAGCAGGGTCATCGACAGCGGCATCACGGCCGCCGCGCCCACGCCCTGCGCGGTGCGGCCGGCGATCAGCTCGGCGGTGGTGTCGCACAGGCCGCAGTAGACCGAGGCGGCGGTGAAGAGGCCGATGCCCAGGAGGAAGACCCTGCGCCGGCCGAACCGGTCGCCGAGGGCCGCGCCCGTGAGGAGCAGGCAGGCGAACGCCAGGACGTACGCGTTGACGAACCACTGGAGGTCCTGTGTGTCCGCGCTCAGGTCCTTGGCCAGGGTCGGCAGGGCCGTGGAGACGACGAGGTTGTTCAGGGCGACCATGAACATCGGGACGCTCGTCGCGGTGATCAGCAGCCACAGGGCCGGGCGGCGGCGCCCCGCGCCGTCGTCCGCTCCTAAGGCGCCCGGGCCGCCGGGGCCCGTGCTCGGGGTCTTGGTCTGGTTCGTGCTCATCCGGGGGTCTCCAGTACGAAGGCGGGGGACGGAAGACGGTCGTGCAGGGGAGGGGCCCCGACCCGGGGCGGGGGTGTCCCGGGTCGGGAGAATGGGGGTCCGGGCGGTGTGCGGCGCGCCCGGAGGGCGCCGTCAGGCGTTCTCGGCGTCCGCGCGCAGCTGCGCGGCGAGGCGGGCGCGGGCGTCGTCCCAGTCCAGCGGGAGCTCGCCGGCGGGCAGCTCCCAGAAGGTGAAGACGGACGTGCGCATCGTGGACCGCAGTTCGCGCATGATGCCGCGGTGCGGTTCGGCCCTGGCGTAGCCGTGGATCGCCTCGCGGCTCTCCCAGGCGGACAGCGTCCAGAACGTGCGCTTGAGGGGTTCGGCGATCAGGGAGGCCTCGACGGCTCCGCGCGACGTCTTCAGCTGGGCCCAGGCCGCGAGGGCGCGGACGAAGAAGCGGGGGACGTCGGCGAGCGACTTGACCTCGAAGCGGGAGGCCATGATGTGGGTCCGGGTGTCAGCGGGGACCGGCTTGCTGCTCTTCCAGGTGAGTTTGGGCACCGTGGGTCTCGCCTTCAGTATTGGTGAGTGGCAGTATCCATGATAGATAGTGGCACTGTCCACTAGCTAATCAAGAAGTGGGAAAGAGCCGGGGAGAAGGAAGAGCGATGCGTATCTCGGAGCTGAGCCGCCGCAGCGGGGTGCCGATCACCACCATCAAGTACTACCTCCGCGAGGGACTGCTGCATGCCGGACGTGCGACCGCCCCGAACCAGGCCGAGTACGACGAGTCGCACGTACGGCGGCTCCGGCTGGTCCGGGCCCTGGTCGGGGTGCGCGGGCTGAGCGTGGGCGCCGCCAAGGAGGTCCTCGGCGGCGTGTACGAGCGGGAGGGCGACCCCCACCGCGTCCTCGGCCTCGTCCTCGGCGCCACCGCGGACGCGGCGGACACCGGGGACGCGGCCGAGGACGCGGAGAGCCCCCGCATGCCCGAGGTCGACGCCCTGCTGGACGCCCTCGGCTGGCAGGTGTCCGACGGGGCCCCCGGCAAGGCGGTCGTCGCCCGGACCCTCGACACCCTCGCCGAGCTCGGCACGGACTACGACTGGAAGCGGCTGGTCCCCTACGGCGAACTCGCCGCGCGGATCGCCGCCGTCGACCTCGACGGGATCGAGGGGATCCGGGACCCGCTCGAAATGGCCGAGCGGGCCCTGGTGCTGACGGTCCTGCTGGAGCCGGCCCTGATGGCGCTGCGCCGACTCGCCCAGGAGCACCAGTCCGCGGCCCGCCGGGGTGCCGGGCCCGAGGGCCCGGACGCTCCCGGCGCGCCCGCGGGCGGCGTCAGCCCTTCGCCTGCTCCCTGAGCTCCTTCAGGAGCTGGGCCGCGGCCTCGGCGCCCGAGGAGAAGCCCGCCTCGTGCGAGCCGATCTGGTCCCAGCCCAGCTTCCGGGAGTGGAAGTAGGAGCCCGCCAGCTTCAGCCGCGTCCCCTCGTTGACGTTGTATATGTCCGCCTGGAGGTTGCGGACGTTGATGTCGATGATCGGGTGCGTGTACGGGAACTCCGCGATCACCGACTCCGGGTCCACCTCCAGCGGGTAGTCCAGCGTCACGAAGTAGTCCTTCTCCGCGGTGAAGCCGTGCAGCTTGTTCATGTAGTACGCCACGTACTGCTTCGCCTCGCCGCCCGCCACGACCTGCCCGTAGTTCCAGGCCTCCCAGCGCTCCTTCGTCGCCGGCATCACCGACGCGTCGGTGTGCAGCACCACCCGCGAGGAGCTGTAGCGCACCGGCCCCAGCACCTCCTTCTGGCGGGCCGACGGGTTCTCCAGCAGCGCCAGCGCCTCGTCCGCGTGGGTGCCCACGACGACGTAGTCGAACGTCTCGCTGCCCTTCGCCGTCGTCACCGTGACGCCGTCCGCGTCCTGCCGGATCGACACCGCCGGCTCCGCCACGCGCAGGTCGCCGCCGATCGCGGCGATCGCCTTGCGCACGTACGAGATCGAGCCGCCGCCGACCGTCCGCCAGTCCACCTTGCGGCCGCCGAGACCGCCCTCGTCGTGCCCCAGGTAGAAGGCGATCACCGTCGAGGCGGGGATCTCCCAGATCAGCTCCGCCGGAACCGACCACACCGCCGAGCACAGCAGGATCACGTACGAGTAGCGGAACGCCTCGCTGTACCCGCCCCGGTCGAGGTACTCGCCCAGCGGGATGTCCGCCTTCTTGCGCAGGAAGTCGCGGCGGCCCTCCTCGTGGAAGCGGCGCGCCTCCCGCCAGATCGTGACGAACTCCTCCGAGTAGCGGCCGACGACCTCCTCCTCCGACAGGTCCAGCTCCCGCGTGCCGTACTCCAGCCCGCTGTCCAGGTCGAAGAAGTTGAAGCCGCCCAGGTGCTCCACCGCCTCCACGCCCAGCTCCTCGAAGAAGCCGAACAGGTTCGGGTAGGCGGGCCGGTTGAAGACGACGAAAGCGGTGTCGATGCCGAGGATGCGGCCGTCGTCCTCCACCTCGACGGTGTTGGCGTGCCCGCCGAGCCGGTCCTCCCGCTCGAACACGGTGATCTGCGCGTGCTCGCGCAGGTGGTAGGCAGCGGAGATCCCGGCGACGCCGGCGCCGACGATCGCGACGCGGGGAGTGGGATTCTGCGACATGGAAACGTCCTTCACAGTCGTTGCGGCGATGTCAGATGCGGGCGGCGGAGGAGTCGGAGGTCCGCTTGGCGAGCGGGAACTGCCAGAGCGAGAACAGCCGGTCCTCCCGGTGCAGATGCCGCAGCACCTGCATCACGTCGTCGACCACGGACTGGTCCGTGACCGCTTCGTGCGGGTACAACTCCCTGCGTACGCGCTCCAACTGGAGCAGCAGTAGAGCGGGATTGGGGAGGGGGGCCTCGAGTACCCCCTGCGAGTGAACGTACGACAGCACGACCGCAGCCGCCGCGTGCACCAGGCAGTACTCCTTGGCCAGGTCGAACAGCTCCGGCGACTGCGCGTACGCCCGGCCCAGCCGCGCCTTCAGCTCCCGCGCCCGCCCGTGCAGCGCGCCCGCGCGCCCCACCAGCTCCTCCGCGGTGTCCGCCGCGGCCAGCAGCCGCTCCCGGTCCGTGCCCGCGGCCGCGTCCGCGAGCTCCCGCAGCCGGCGGATCCCGTCCGGCGCGGCCAGCACCGCGTCGTCCAGGCCGCCCCGGCTGAACAGCTCCTGCTTCCACGGCGCGTACGGCGGCAGCTCCGCGTCCATCCCGAACAGCGTCGCGGCGCGCTCCTCGGCCACCGCCACGGCCGCCGGATCCGGGTCGGCCGCCGACGCCAGCAGGCTGCCCAGCTGGTGGCCCAGGTTGCGCAGGTTCACCACCGTGTTGCCGTCGGCGATGTCGGTGATCAGGATGTCGCGGACCATCTTCTGGTGCATGCCGTAGTGCGGGTGGTCGCGGACGAACGTCCGCGCGCCCAGCACCACCGTCAGCTGCGACAGCGTCCGCTGGAGCTTCGTCGGCACGAGGTACTTCACCACCGACGACCACACGCTGACCTGCTCGGGGGCCGCCTGCAGGCTGCGCGTCGCGCCCAGGAACACCGCGTCCGCCAGCATCAGGTCCGCGAAGGCCTCCGCCAGCTGCCGCCGCGTGTACGGGACGTCCGCGACGGTGTCGCCCAGCAGCACCCGGCTCTCCGCGAAGTCCATCGCCAGGCGCAGGCTCGTGTCCACGGCCGCCAGCGCCAGGTGCATCAGCACCACGCGGGCCGTCTGGCTCGCCTTCAGCGCGATCTCCAGGCCCTCGCCGCGGCGCCCCAGCATCGCCGAGTCCGGGACGAACGTCCCGTCGAAGCGGACCCCGCTGAGGTCCAGCGCCCGCACCCCGTACAGGTTCTCGAACGGCGTGTCCTCGATCGTGCCCGGCTCCGCCAGCCACTTGTCGACCACGAACAGCGAGTACGCGGCCGGGCCCGGCCGCTCCCCGGTCCGGGCGAAGACGACCATCTTGTCGGCGACCGTCGCATTGCCGATCGGCCACTTCTCGCCGTACAGCCGCCAGCCGCCCTCCACGCGTTCGGCCCGCACCTCGTTCGCCACCAGGTCGCTGCCGTGCACCCGCTCCGACAGGCCCCAGGACATCGAGCTGCCCCGCCGCATGTCCGCGATCAGCGACCGCTTCTGCTCCTCCGTGCCCGTGATCCACGCCGGCATGAAGCTGAGGTTGTTCAGCGCCGTGCCGACCGCGGTCGACGGGTCGCGGCGCGCCACCAGGCGCATCAGGTTGACCCCGGTCTCCACGTTGCCCGCGAGGCCCCCCTGCTCGGCCGGCAGGCCCCGCAGGTGCGCGCCCCACCGGCGCAGCAGGTTCACGTAGTGCACCGGGTAGGCGCCGCTCTCGTCGAACTCCAGGACCCCGGTGAACGGCATCCGGCTGTCCGGGTCGTGCGGGTCGCCGAGGTACTCCTCGAGCTCCGCGGCCAGCGCGGTCAGATCGGACTTGGACATCAGGACTCTTCCCGTCGGTTCGTGGCCAGCCGCACCGGCAGCGCGGTGAACAGCAGGCCGGACTCCCTCAGCGCCAGCGCCGCGTCGAGCGCCGGCTCCAGCACCGCGCCCCGCCGCCGCGGGTCGGTGCCGTCGGCGCGGGCCAGCAGATAGCCGAGGACCGCGCCCAGCCAGCCGGCCGAGCCGGGCTCCGTCCCGTACAGCGGGCGGTCCCGGTTGGCCCGCCACAGGTGGACCGCGCAGCCCGCCGCGTGCAGCCACGCGTACCGCTCGGCCGCGTCCACCAGCGCGTTCGGGTCGGCGCCCGGCCCGCGGGCCGCGCGGGTCAGCCCGCCGAGCCCCGCCACCGCGGCCGCCAGCTCCTCCACCAGCGCGGCGACCGGCGCGGCGGACGTGTCCGCCGCCAAGGCCGCGGACACCTCCGCGGCCGCGTCCGGCAGGGCCGCCAGGACCGGGTCCGCGCCCCGCGCGAACATGTCGAGCCGCTCCGGCTCGTACGCGGGCAGCCCGGCGTCCAGGGCGAACACCGCGGACAGCGCCTCCGGATCGGCCGCCGCGGCGCCGCCCTCGGTGAGGGTGGGCACCTGGCCGGCGTACGACTTCAGGTTCGCCAGGGTGCTCGCGTCGATCACCCGGACCACCGCCGTGTCCCGCTGGAGCTTCTGGAACAGCCCCGCGCCGCGCTCGCCCTCCCGCAGCACCGAGCGGGTGGCCAGCACCGCGCCCGCACGCCGGACCAGCTCCTCGCAGGACTCCGCGACCACGTGCTTGGCCGCCGGCGCCCACACCGAGAACGCCTCCGGCACCACGTGCACGCCGCGGGCCGCGGTCAGCGCCGACACGTCCGCCGCGAGGAGGGCCGCCGCCGCGACCGACAGCTCGCGCCGCGGCCACGGCGACGACGCCAGCACCGCCCTGCCGACCTTCCGGACGGCCGCGAAGTCCAGGGCGATGCGGACGGCGCTGTCCGCGATGCCCAGGCTGCCGGCCATGCTCATCAGGCGGACCGCCTGCTGCGCCTTGACGGCCGCCTCCAGGCCCTCGCCCTCCCGGCCCACGCGCGCCCCGTCCGGCACCCGCAGGCCCGTGAACCGCAGCCGGGCCAGGTCGATCCCGCGCATCCCGTTCGTGGCGGCCGCCGGCAGCCGCTCCAGCTGACCCGCCGGCACGTCCCGCAGGTCCAGCAGGACCGCCGAGAACGCGCCGGGACCGCGGGCCCCGGTGCGGGCGACCACGTACACCGCCTCGCACCGCAGGCCCAGCCCGACCATCCACTTCTCGCCGTCCAGCACGCCGTCCGCGCTGAGCGCGACCTCGTTGGCCAGCAGGTCGCTGCCGTGCGCCGACTCGGTGAGCGCGAAGCCCACCGCGCCGCCGCCGCGCAGGACCTCCGCGGCGAGCTGCTGCTGCTCCACGTTGCCGTGCAGCTGCAGGCAGGTCGCCGCGATGATGCTGAACATCGTGCCGGGCATGATGTTGACGTCCCGGCGGGCCGCCGACCGCACCAGCGTCAGGCTGCGGTCGAAGGCCTCGAACGTGCCGCCCCACTCCTTGGGCAGGTAGTTCAGGTGGAACCCGGCCCGCGCCAGCTCGGCGCAGAACTCCGCCGGGAACTCGTCCCGCTCGTCGCGGCCGACGGCCGCCGCGAACCCGTACGGGTTCGCGTCGTCCGCCGGGTCGCCGAGCAGCGCCTCCAGCTCCTCCACGTCGCGCACGCTCACGGCATCCCCGCCGAGGTCTCCAGCGGCACCGGACGGTAGTCCGCGGCGGACGCCGGCACGTGCACGCCCGCGTTGCGCAGCTGGTTCAGCCGGGTGTGGAAGGCGGCGCCCCGCATCAGGTGGTGGGCCACCTCGGCGACCCGGCGGTTGCCGGGCGTCTTGAGGTAGCTGCCGGTCACCCAGTCGTTGAAGCTGCCCATCGCCGGCCCGCACCACACCTGGTAGTCCATGGCGCGGTCCGCGTCGCCGACGACCGCCCAGCGCGAGGCCATGCCGAGGTACCAGCGGAACACCAGCGCCATCTTCCGCTTCGGGCTGTCGGCCGCGCGGGCCAGCTGCTCGGGGTCGCGGCGGGTGAAGTAGCGCACGCACTCCTGCCAGACGTCCTCCAGCGGCCGCCGGAACACCTGCGACTCCAGCTTCGCCCGGTCGGCGGCCGGGATGTCCTCCAGCCCGTCGTACGCCTGGTACAGCTCGTACAGGCGGCGGGCGCGCATCGGGAAGAACGTGCCCTTCTTCAGGACCTGGAGGTCCACGCCCATCTCGAACATGTCGGCAGCCGGGGCCATCTCGCAGTCCGCGATGCCCGCCTCCGCGAGCATCGCCTTCGCGGCGGTGGAGGCGCCCGACTCCAGGCACGACTGGTTCACCGAGCCGGTCACCGCGTACGCGGCGCCCATCGCGAAGGCGGCCGCCACCGCGACCGGGGTGCCCAGGCCGCCGCCGGCGCCGACCCGGATCGGGACGGCGTACCGGTACTCGCGCTGCACGTTGTCGCGCAGCCGCAGGATCGACGGCAGCAGCGCGGGCAGCGGCCGGCGGTCGGTGTGGCCGCCCGAGTCGGCCTCGACGGTGATGTCGTCGGCCAGCGGCAGATGGCGGGCCAGCTCGGCCTGCTCCGCCGTCACCAGCCCCTGCTCCAGCAGGGCCGAGACCAGCGCGGCCGGCGCCGGCCGCATGAACCGCTCGGCGGTCTCCGGCCGGCTGATCTTGGCGATCAGCCGGTTGTCGGCGGCGATGCGGCCGTCCTCGTCCCGGCGCAGCCCCGCCAGCCGGTAGCGCACCACGTGCGGGGTGAGGTCCATGTACGCCGACGCCTCGACGCAGCGCACCCCGTGCCGCAGGAACAGCTCGACGGCCTCCCGCTCCAGCCGGTCCTCGCTCGGGCTGTGGATCAGGTTCACCGCGAACGGCAGCCCCGGGATCTCCGCGGCGAACCGGGCCAGCGCCGCCTCGATGTGCTCGGGCAGCAGGCCGGCCGCGCCGAAGGAGGCCAGGAACCCCTCCCGGGCGAGGGCGACCACCATGTCGGCGGAGGCGATCCCGCCCGCCATGGCGCCCGCCATGTACGCGTACTTCACCCCGTGCGCCGCGCGGAAGGCGGCCGAGCCCAGCCGCTCCGGCGGGAGCGGCTGTGCGGCGGCCAGCAGGGGCAGGCCGTCGCCGTCGGCGGTCGCGAAACCGCCGGCCGCGGCGCCGATGCCCTCACGGGTGACGGTGATGAAACACGGGTGGTCCAGATCGGCCAGCACCTGGTAGATCCCGGCGGGGTCGATGCTCGGGTTGCGCTCTCCGTACCACCGGAGAGGGGTCTCGAGAGTGTCCATGGGGAAACGAAGCTCCTTGGGCTCAGCTGTCGGGCCGTCAGGCCTCGGTGGAACGGACCTCGATGGCCACGTCGGTGAGTTCGTAGATGCGCAGTCCCGGCTTCGACAGCTCGGCGTCGGCGACGATCAGCAGGCGGCCCTCCTCGCGGCGCACCTCCTTGATGTGCACGTCGAAGGAGAGCTCCTTGTCGTGGCGCAGGATCTGGCCGCGGTACTTCCAGGACATCTCCACCCCGGTGGCCATCGCGAAGCGCGGCCGCTCGAAGCCCTCGGCGAGGTTCTCCTCGATCACGTACAGGCGCATCGCCTGGAGGATCGCCTCGACGCCGAGCGAGCCGGGCATCACGGGGTCGCGGTGGAAGTGGCAGTCGAAGTACCACTCGTCGGGGCGGATCGCCCGGTGGCCGTGCAGGTAGCCGCGGCCGTGCCGGCCGCCGCCCTCCACCAGGTCCACCCGGTCGACGAGCGCGTACCGGCCGCCGGGCAGGTGCAGGTGGCCGCCGGACGGGTCGGTGAAGGCGGGCGCCCCCTCGGGGAGCTCGATGCGGCGTACCTTCGCCGGGTCGACCTCGTTCGTCTCGATCCAGGGGGCGACGTACTTGCCGTTGTCCAGGCCCACCTGGTTGGCCAGGGCCGCGTCGCTGAAGTACCCGAACAGGGACTCGCCCGTGTAGAAGACCTCGCCGTCGGCCGACAGCTCGTAGGAGAAGTTCTGCAGGACGGCGCCGGTGACGGCGCTGGTCATCAGGAGCTTGGAGTGGTGCCGGATGGTCTTGCCCCGCAGGTCGACGTCCTTGACCAGGGTGGCGCGGCCGTCCAGGTTGCGGATGGCGTACTGCTCGTCGGTGTTCTTCAGGGTGGCGCCGAGGTAGTAGCCGAGGAAGATCGCCGCCTGGAGGGAGCTCTCCATGTAGACGGCGTTCGGCATGTGCGGGTACGCGTTCTCCTCGTAGTACCAGGCGTCCGCCGGGGAGTCGTACTCGGTCACCATCTCCGAGCCGGGGCCCAGGTCGCCGCGGGTGCCCTTGAGGGACATGACGCGGTCGACGAACTGGAACGCGCCGTTGGGGATGTACGGGGCCCGGCTGGTGCGGTAGACCTCGAACTCGGGGCCCATCGCGATGTCCAGGTCGCCCTTCGCGGCGTGCGCCAGGTGCATCTCGTTGATCATGGCGGGCTCGCCGCTGCGGTTGCGGCGGCCCAGGAACTGCGGGATGCCGCCGGCCTCCGGGCGGTAGGGGGTGCCCGGCTTCTCGCGGACCTGGAGGCCGAGGTTCTTCATCCGGATGACCGGCAGGTCCCCTATGTAGATCAGCACGTCCGCGATGACGGTGGCGCGCGGCAGGAGCGTCAGCTCCATGACCTCGACCTCGTAGCGGATCTGCGTGTGCTTCTGCGTGATCTGCCCGCGGACCTGCACCTCGATCGGGGTGTCCGTGACGCACTGGAACGCGGCGTCCGGGAGGGTCAGGTGCATGCCCTGGTGCAGCAGGTAGATCTGCAGGAGCTGGACGGCGCCCTCGGCGACGAGGGAGCCGGCGAGCACCGGGTCGTCCGGGAAGTGGCACTCGAAGTACCAGGCGTCCGGCTGCAGGTTCTTCACGGCGCTGAGGGTGCCGAGGCCGCGGGGGCCGCCCTTGCGGTCGATGGTGACCTCGTCGACCATGCGGAGCTTCTCGACCGGCAGGCGCAGCGCAGGGTTGATGCCCGGGTCCTGGGCGTGGTCGGGGCCGAACACGTCGCCGGGGCGGCCCTGGGCGAGCAGCTCCAGGTCGCCGGCGGTCAGGTGGTTCTTGTCGGTGTAGGCGAGCGGCTTGAAGTACCCCTTCGGCAGGGCGGCCCGCTCGGCCTTCTCCTTGTCGGTCATCACCACGCCGATCGGGGTCTCCAGCTCGGCGGCGCTGAAGAAGCCGGCGCAGGCGTCGTGCAGCTCCAGGATGAGCTCGCCGTCGGCGTAGCACTTGTAGCTGAAGAAGAACAGCGTGGTGTCGCCGTTGTGCACGAAGCGGTCGATGGAGATGTCGTACTTGAGGGTCTGGCCGACGCGCGGCAGGTTCCCGCGGAAGACCAGCGTGCTGTCGAGGAGGCGGTAGACCCGCTCGCCCTTGTTGCGGAAGTCGATGCCGAGGTAGCTGACCAGCAGCAGGTCGCACTGGCCGGCCTCGACGGTGACGGCCGGGGGCACGCCCCCGTCGACGGCGTACCAGGCGTCCTCGGGGACGTCGTACTCCGTGGTGATCTTCGCCGGCTTGAACTCGTGCGTGGTGCCGGACAGGGCGGTGACCCGGCTGACGAAGTGGTACGGCTCGGCGGGCAGCCGGACGCGCTGGGCGTAGCCGTCGATGACGCCGAACTCCGGGCCGAACACCTTGGCGACGCTGCCGACGGCGAACTCCATCAGGTCCGCCTCGTCCCAGATCACCCCGTCGGGCTTCGGGGAGGGGGCGGCCGGCGGCAGGACGGCGCTCGCCTCGACGACGCGCGGCGGGGCGGGCGGCTGCGGCAGGGCGGCCGGCGCCGGCGGCGCGGCGGGCAGCGCCGCCTGGACCGGCGCGGCGGGTACGGCGGGGGCGGCGGGCGCGGCGCTCACCGGGGGGACGCCCCCGGCGGTGGCCGGACCGCCCTCCAGCAGGGATTCCGCGCGGCTGAGCGCGGACTCCTGCAGGATGCGCTGGGTCTCCATCACCACCGCGTGGGTGGAGACCATCTGGCGGCGGATGTCGCGCACCAGGTCGGCGGCGGCCGCGGCCGCGTCGCCGGAGGCGGCGGGGGCCGGGGCGGCCTGGGCGGACCGGGACGGCGTACGGCGGGCGGCGGCCCGGGCGGGCGCCGTCGCCGGCAGCGGGGAGCCCTGCCCGGCCGGGGCGCCCGGGGCCGCGGGCGCGGCGGGGGCGGCCGGCTCGGCGGCGGCGGGCTGCACGGCCGCGGGCACCGGGGGCGCCCACGGGAGGAAGGAGATCGGCTCGCCGTCGAAGGCGATGACCTCCGGATCGGCCAGGGTCGGGTCGGCAGGCATGAGGCGTGGGTCCTCCGGCGGTACGGACGGGACGGGTGCGGGTGTTGCCGCGGCCGACGCCGCGGCCGGAGCGGGGGCGCCCGGGCGGGCGGGTCTTCCGGCGGCCGGGGCGGCCGTGCCGGTGGAAAGCGGCCCGGCGGGCGCGGAGCCGGAGCCGGCCGGGCCGGCGCCTGCGGCGCCAGGTCGACCGGCGCTCCCGGTGGCCGGACCGGCGGAACCACCGCCGGCGGCCGCAGCGGAGGCAGACGGCGCGGAGTCCGCGGCCGACTCCCCGGCGGGGCCGTCGGCGGGAGGCGGGACGGCACGTCCACCGCCGGGCGAGCCGGACGGACCGGACCCGGGCGCCGCGGCGGTGCGTCCGGCGCCGGCCTGGGCGGACCCGCGCGCCGCGGTTCCCGGCCCGGTCGGACCGGTGCCCGCGGAGCCCGGTCGGCCGGGGTTGCCGGCGGCCGTGGCGGCGCGCGTGCCGTCGGGCAGGGGCGCCGTGGATGCGGCGAGGGGGCCGGCGGCGCCGGCCGCGGTGACGCCCGCGGCGACGCGGGAGGGGACCGGGGTGCCGCCGCCCACCCGGAAGCGGGAGTTGCGGGCCGCCAGCACCGGTGCGGGTTCGGCGGCGGGCGCCAGCAGCGGTTCCAGGTCGACGGCGAGGCCGTGCCCCACCAGCCGGGCGACCAGCTGCGCCACCGACCGTGCGGCCGGCACGCCGCGCCGGTCCACCGGCACGGCGACGTGCGCCGCCCCGCCCAGGGTGTCCTTGACCCACCGAGAGCAGGTCGAGCTCGGCCCGACCTCCAGGAAGTAGCGGAAGCCCCGGTCGTAGGCCCCCTGCACCAGCCGCGGGAAGTCGATCGTGGACCGCAGCGTGTGCGCGATCCGGCGGCTGACCTCCGTGCGGTCCAGGTCCCGGATCGCCTCGTAGTCGTACGCGCTGAACAGCTCCAGGCCGCCCGTCGAGCCGGTCGGGTAGTCGTTCAGGCCGGCCAGCCCGTCCAGTTCGGCGTCCACCGCCGGGCAGTGCATCACCGCGTTGACGGGCGACCGGGCCGCAGGGCAGCCCAGTTCCGCGATCAGCGCCCGGCACTGCGCCGGATCGCCCGCGACCACCAGCTCCTTCGGGGTGTTGACGTGCGTCAGGTACACCCGGTCGTAGCCGCGGGCCAGCGCCGCCCGGACGGTGTCCGCGTCGGTCAGCAGCACGTGGCTCGCCCACACGTCCGCGTCGGGGGTGCCCTCGGGCAGGCCCCACAGCTCGCGCACGGTGCGCCGCGGCCCGCACAGCCGGTCGTGGAAGAGCGGCGTGTTGCTGATCAGGTCGTCGCGGCGGCCCTCCGGCAGCCAGCACTCCGTCGCGAACAGCATGCTCGACTCGCCGAGGCTGTAGCCGAAGCCGCCGTGCGCGGTGATCCCGAGGACACCGCGGACCAGGTCCGTGTACAGCATCGCGAAGCTCGTGCCGGTCGCCAGCATGAAGGGGATGTCCTCACCGAGCGAGGCCTCCAGCTCCATCAGCTCCCGCCGCCCGGGCGCCGCCTGCGTCCGCGGGTACAGGGCCGCGGCCCGCATCAGCCGGGCCGGCTCGTCCGCCTGCCCCTCGAACCGGTCCAGCAGTCCCGGGAACGCCCGGAAGAAGTCCTGGCCCAGGCCCGGGTAGGAGTTGAACGCCCCCGGATAGACCAGCGCGACCCGGCCGTCGGGGCCGATCGGCGCGGCCGTGGAGAAGCTCCCCGCCGGCGTCGCCCACTCCCCGCCCCCGGCGTGCACGCCCGGCAGGTCCCTTACGGCGAGCTCCAGTTGGGCCAGGAGCTCCTCGCGGTCCCGCCCGACGAGCACCGCGCGCACCGGCTTCCCGGCGAGCGTTGCGGCGGCCGCGCGGGCGAGCTCGTACGGGTCGCGGCCCTCGGCCACCAGGTCCCGGTGCAGGGCGGCCAGCGTCAGCAGGTCGTCCGCCGAGTCCGCGGCGAGCGGCAGCAGCACCGGCCCGTCCGCGCGCCGCCAGTCCGCGGCGCTGACCGCGCCGCGCGTGGTGTCGGAGGACAGCACCATGTGGCCGTGGGCGCCGCTGCCGCCGAGGAAGCTGACCGCCGCGTACCGGCGGCTGTCCTTCCGCGTACGCAGCCACGGTTGGGAGGCGGTCGGCACGTACAGCCCGGACGCCGCGAAGTCCTCCGCGAGGTCGCCGGCCGGACGCTGCCAGCCGCGCGTGCCCGGCACGTAGCCGTGGTGCAGGCCCAGCACGGAGCGGATCAGCCCCGCCATGCCCGCCGCGCAGCCGGCGTCGCCGACCTGCGCCTTGGCGCTGCCCAGGGCGGCGCTCGCCGTGCCCGCCGGGTACACCGCGGCCAGCGCCGCGATCTCCGCCCGGTCCTGGGCGGCGGTGCCGCCCGCGTGGGCCTCGATGCAGCCGATGTCGGCGGCCGTGACGCCCGCCTCCGCCAGGGCGGCCGAGGCCGCCGCCTCGAACGCGTCCGCGTCCGCCTCCGGCAGCACCCCGTCGACGGGGTCCGCGTACCGGATCGCGAGCGATTCGAGCCGCGCGTACACCCGCGCACCCGGACCCGCCCCGCCGGGGCGGGTGACGACGACCGCGCCGGCGCCCTCGCCGATGCGGAGGCCCCGCCCGCCCTCGCCGAAGGTCAGGCCGGCCTCGGCCACCGCCTCCGGCGTCAGCAGCATGTTCTCCGCCGAGCCCGCCAGGTCGACCGCACCGACCAGGACGGCCTCGATGCTCGGGTCGAGCAGCAGCAGCCGCGCCACCTCCAGCGCCTCGGCGGTGCCGGAGCCGTCCGCGGAGACCGTGAACGACGGGCCCGTCAGGTTCCACAGCGAGGAGATGCGGCTCGCCATGACGTTGCCGATGTAGCTGAGGACCTCGTTCGCGACGATCGGGTCGACGACCGCGTCCCGGCCGACCGCCGTCAGCGCGGACAGCACCTCCTCGTCGACGGGCACCCCGGCCCGCTCGAACTCGGCGCGCAGGAACTGCCCGAGCCGGTAGCGGGTCAGCCGCAGGTGGGTGGCCGGCTCCATCTCCATCGCCACGACCACCGCGATCCGGCGCGGCTCGGGCGCGGTCCGCCCGGCCGGCACCGCCCGGCTGTAGCCGGCGTCCAGCAGCGCCTCGTCGGCGACCTTCGTCGCCAGCGCGTGCTGGAGGTTGTACGTGCGCAGGTCCGACGGCGGGATCTTCTGGTCGATCGGGTCGATGCCGACGCCGTCGACGAACGCGCCGTGCGGGAGGGCGTCCGGCGACACCCCGGCCGCGGTCTCCAGGGAGCCGCCGCGGGTGCCGTCCAGGCCGCGCCAGCGCCGCTCGGGCAGCGGGACGAGCGCGTCCTCGCCGCCGTACACGGCCCGCTCGAAGGAGCCGACGCCGTCCAGCGCGCCGAAGTGCGCGCCGAGGCCCACCACGTCGAGGGCGGGCAGCGCCGCCGCCGGCTCCTCCGCGGGGGCCTCGCCGCCGGTGTGCTGCGAGAGCACCACGTGGGCGTTCGTCCCGCCGAAGCCGAACGCGGACACCGCGCCGCGGCGCGGGCCCGGACCGGACGGCCAGTCGCGGCCGGCGCGCACCAGGTTCGCGGAGCCGACCCGGCCGTCCTTGGACGACACCGGCTGCTCCACGCCGATCGTCGGCGGGATGTGCCCGTTGCCCATCGCCAGGACGACCTTCAGCATGCTGCTGAGGCCGGCGACGGTCAGCAGGTGCCCGATGTTGCCCTTGACCGAGCCGATCAGCGGGGTCCGGCCGGCCTCGCCGAAGAACTCGGCGACCGAGCCCGCCTCGGTGGCGTCGCCGATCGGCGTCCCCGTGGCGTGGCACTCCAGGTAGTCGATCGCCGCCGGGTCCACGCCCGCCTGGGCGTACGCCAGTTCGTACGACTGGAGCTGGCCGCCGGACTGGGGGACGAGGAGGTGGCGGCCCGCACCGTCGTTGGTCAGGCCGATCCCGTCGACCACCGCGTGGATGGTGTCGCCGTCGCGCAGCGCGTCCGCGAGCCGCTTCACGGCGACCATGCCGGCGCCCTGGCCGGTCAGGATGCCGCCCGAGCGGTCGTCGAACGGCTGGCTGAACCCGTCCCGCGGATACGCCTGCAGGTCGGAGAACGACAGGTGGATGAGGGTGGGGTCGGGGGCGCACACGCCGCCCGCGAGCACCAGGTCGGCCTGTCCGGCCGCCAGGTGGTCGCAGGCCAGCTTGAGCGCGTACAGGGCGGAGGAGCAGGCCGCGTCGAGGGCGTAGCGGGGACCGCCCAGACCGAGCGCGGCCGCCGCCACCCCGACGGGGGAGCCGCTGACCCGCAGGTCCTGCGGTTTCAGGGACGCAGCGTCGATCTGCAGGGCCTTGTCGACGAGCGCGCCGAGCGCCGGGTGGCCGGCGTCGCGCAGGCCCTGGAGGACGGCCTCCTGCACGAGCGGCACGCTGACCTCGGCCGAGGCGAGGGTCGGGAAGGAGTAGTTGCCCAGGATCAGACCGGTGCGGGCGAGGACCTCCGGCCGGTCGGCGTGGCCGCTGTCGCGCAGCGCCTCCCGCGCCACGTGCAGCGACCAGTGGAAGATCCGGTCGAGGCCGGCGAGCTGCCCGGCGTCGAGGCGGTAGCCGGTCGGGTCGAAGGCGAAGTCGGTGATGAAGCCGCCCCGGCGGCAGTAGATCTCGTGCTGGGGGTCGGTGTCCCGGGGGTCGAGGGCGGGGCCGAAGACCTCCTCCCCGCCCTCCCTGCGGCTGTCCGTGCCGGAGCTGAGGTTCTGCCAGAACTCGGCAGGCGTCCCCGCTCCGGGGAACAGGCAGGAGAGGCCGACGATCGCGTACTTGCTCATGAGAGCTGTGGGGTCCCTTCTGAGGGGCGGCCGGCCCGGACGGGCGCACGGTGCGGGTACCGTCCGGGCCGACACGACCGCTTGCGTCGGATACGGAGCGGAATCAGCCGCTGGTGCCGTTCCGGGTGGCGAACTTCGCCGCCAGCTGCGGGGCGGAGACCACCGACACGTTGTCGAAGCGGGTCAGGACGCGTCCGTCGGGCGCGCAGGCCGTGATGGTGAGCGAGGAGCTGGTGCCGTTGCTCGCCGCGGTCGGCTCCACCACGATCAGGAACGGCTCGCCGTCCGGCAGCGGGTGGTGCAGGTCGGCGCGGCCCACCGAGAGCGGCAGCCCCGACGTCCCGCGGAAGAGCTTCACCCACACCAGGCCCGCCTGGAGCAGCAGGTCGGCCGTGCCGGGCGCGTACCGGGCGCCGCCGTAGGCGCCGCCGTCGGGCCGGTGCTCGGCCAGCGAGGCCTCCAGCACCAGCCGGGACTCCGCCTCGGCGAGGATCCGGCGCACCCCGCGCAGGGACGGGCCGTGGAAGAGCGTGCCGTCGGCGTACAGGAACCCGGCGTCCCGGCCGGTGCCCGCCGCCGGCAGCCCGGCCACCGCCGGCGCGTCGGCCGCGGCGCCCGTCTCGACCACCGCGCCGTAGTGCGGCCGCGGGCCGCCGTCGGCGCCGGTCGAGCGGATCGCCGCGCCCAGCGTGTCACCGGACGGAGTGAGGGTCAGCGAGATCCGGGCCGGCTCGGTGCCGTCGAAGACGATGCCCTTCTGGACGGTGAAGTCCCGGACCCGGCGCACCTCCTCGCCCGTCGTCCGCTCCGCCGCGCCGATCGCCCAGCCGAGGGCGACCGCCGCCGGCAGGACCGCCGCGTCACCGATCACGTGGTCCCCGATGATCGGGTCCCCGGCCAGCGCCTCCAGCGACCGCTCCACCGTCACCGGCGCGCCGCTCGCGGGCCGCTCCGGCTCGGACAGCGGCGTCGTCGGCCCGAGGACGGTGACGACGTCGTCCGCACGGCCCGCCGAGAACTGCTCGGCGAACATCTTCGCCCCGGTCTCCACGGGGATCAGGACGATGCCCCGCTCCTCGAAGATCGCCTTGACCTGCGGGGAGACCATGCCGCTCTCCCAGGCGCCCCAGTTCAGGGAGGTGATGTGGGCCTGCGGGTTGCGCTGCTTGAACGACGACGCCCAGGCGTTCAGGACCTCGTTGGCCATCGCGTAGTCCGACTGGCCCTGGTTGCCGAAGAACCCGGCCACCGAGGAGAACAGCACCGCGTGGCGCAGCGCCCCCGCGGGCAGGGCCGCGGCCACCGAGCGCAGCCCGGCCAGCTTCGGTGCGAAGACCCGCTCGATCTCGGAGGCCTTCTTGTTCGCGATGAGCTGGTCGGCCAGGACGCCCGCACCGTGGACCAGGCCCGTGACGCGCTCCCGGTACGGGGCCAGCGCGGCGGCCGTCGCGGCCGCGTCGGTGATGTCCGCCGCGAGGTACTCGACCTCGCTGCCCGCGGCCCGCACCTCCTCCAGCGTCGCCCGGATCTCGCGGGCGCCCACGACCGCACCGCTGAGCTGCTCCACCCGCTTCGGGGTCGGCTTCTCACCGGTCGCCTTCAGGTGCGCGGCCGCCGCGCCCTTCAGCGCGGACTCCGCCACGCCGCGCGCCCACTCCGGCTCGTCGGCCAGCGGGGTGCGGCCCAGCAGGAGCAGTCCCGGCCGGTACTGCCGGGCCAGTTCGACGACGCAGGCGGCGGTGATGCCGCGGCCGCCGCCGGTGACCACCAGCAGGTCGTCCGGGCCGAGCTGCGGGACGTCGGTGCCGGCGGCCCGCAGGGGCTGCTCGGCGAGGGTGAGGCCGACGCGGCGGGTGCCGTCGTGGCCGACCTGCACGGTGTCGGCGACGGCGTCGGACGCCTCGTCCACGACGAGAGCGGCGGCCGCCTGCGCGTCGAGCGCCGGCGCCAGGTCCACGGCCCTGCAGAACACCGCCGGGGCCTCCACGGCGAGGGTCTTCACCAGGCCGGCGACACCGCCCGCAGGGACCTTCTCCTCGGCCACCCCGCCGAGGCCGAAGCGGCCGTCGAGCCGGGTGGCGGTGACGAACGCGGCCCGCCCGGAGGCGGCGGCGGTGCCGAGCGGCTCGACCGCGTGCTTGGCGACGAGGAGGGTGTGCGCCAGCCGGCGCACCCCGTCCGACCAGTCGCCCCCGTCGGCGGCGGTCACGTCGACGACGAGGCTGACCCGGTCGGCCAGGACCGGCTCGATCCGCTCGGCGAGCTCCGTGACGCCCCAGCCGGACAGGGCGTGGTCGCTCACGCCGGTGATCCGCTCGGCGACCCCGGGGAGCCGCAGCACGTGCACGCGGCGGCCGGAGCCGGTGAGCCGGGCGGCGACGGCCGCGGCCAGCTCGGAGCCGTCGTCGACGACGAGGGCGGCGCTGCCCTCCTCGTACGCGCCCACCAGCAGGTCCGGCGTGGGCAGGACCGTCAGCGCGGCCTGCGCCCGGCCGATGCCCGCCTTGGGCTGCGGGGCGCCGCCCGCGGCGGCGGGGGCGGACTGGGCGGCCTGGGCTCCGGTGGGGGCGGAGCCTCCGGCGATCAGCCGGACGATGTCGCGCAGGGTGCGGAGTTCGGCGAGCTGCTCGGGTCCTGCGGTGACGGTGGCGTCGGCGCGTTCCTGGAGGACGCCCATGATTTCGACGCGCTTGATGGAGTCGATGCCGAGGTCGGCTTCGATGTCCATGTCGAGGTCGAGCATGTCGGCCGGGTAGCCGGTCTTCTCCGAGACGACGGAGAGGAGCACGGCCTGGACGGCGCCTGCGTCGGGACCCGAGGCAGCCGGAGCGGCGGCCGGAGCGGCGGCCGGAGCGGTGGGGGCCGCGGAGCCGGCGATCAGCTGGACGATGTCGCGCAGGGTGCGGAGTTCGGCGAGCTGCTCCGGACCCGCCGTGACGGTGGCGTCGGCGCGCTCTTGCAGGACGCCCATGATTTCGACGCGCTTGATGGAGTCGATGCCGAGGTCGGCTTCGATGTCCATGTCGAGGTCGAGCATGTCGGCCGGGTAGCCGGTCTTCTCCGAGACGACGGAGAGGAGCACGGCCTGGACGGCGCCTGCGTCGGGACCCGAGGCAGCCGGAGCAGCGCCCGGGGCCGCTGCCGCGGTGGGGGCCGCGGAACCGGCGATGATGCCCACGATGTCGCGCAGCGTGCGGAGTTCGGCGAGCTGCTCGGGTCCTGCGGTGACGGTGGCGCCGGCCCGCTCCTGGAGGACGCCCATGATTTCGACGCGCTTGATGGAGTCGATGCCGAGGTCGGCTTCGATGTCCATGTCCAGGTCGAGCATGTCCGCGGGGTAGCCCGTCTTCTCCGAGACCACGGAGAGGAGGACCGCCTGGACGGCGCCGGCGTCCGGGCCGGAGGCCGCAGCCGGAGCGGGAGCGGCAGCCGGAGCCGCCGCGGTGGAGCCGGCCATGATGCCGATGATGTCGCGGAGGGTGCGCAGCTCGGCGAGCTGCTCCGGACCGGCGGTGACGGTGGCGCCGGCGCGTTCCTGGAGGACGCCCATGATTTCGACGCGCTT
>NZ_BMTY01000005.1:267533-366978 GCF_014649915.1 Streptomyces toxytricini
GATGGAGTCGATGCCGAGGTCGGCTTCGATGTCCATGTCCAGGTCGAGCATGTCCGCGGGGTAGCCGGTCTTCTCCGAGACGACCTCCAGCAGCACCGCCTCCACCGCGCCCGACGTGGGAGCGGCCGCAGGGGCCGGGGCGGCCGGGGCGGGAGCCGTGGCGGTGGAGCCGGCCATGATGCCGATGATGTCGCGGAGCGTGCGGAGTTCGGCGAGCTGCTCCGGACCGGCGGTGACGGTGGCGCCGGCGCGTTCCTGGAGGACGCCCATGATTTCGACGCGCTTGATGGAGTCGATGCCGAGGTCGGCTTCGATGTCCATGTCGAGGTCGAGCATGTCGGCCGGGTAGCCCGTCTTCTCCGACACGACCTCCAGCAGGACGTCCGCCACACCCGCACCGGCCGGGGCCTGCGGCGCGGACACCGGGGCCGGGGCGGGCGCCGGGGCCGGGGCGGCCTTCGGCGCGGCGGGCTGCGGGACGGACGCGGGGGCCGGGGCAGCCGGTGCGGCCGGTGCGGCCACGGACGCGGAGACCAGGACCGGTGCGGCCGCCGGGGCCTGCGGCGCGGGCGCCGCCGGGGCGGCGGGCGCGGGCGCCGGGGCGAGCGCGGCCGGAGCCGGGGCGGGTGCCACGGCGGGCCGGGCGGCCGGCGCGGACACCGGCGCGGGGGCGGCGCTGCGGACCGGGGCGCCGGCGGCGGCGCCGAGCTCCAGCCCGGCGAGGTCGCGCAGGATCTCGTTGGCCCGCAGGTGACTGCGTCCGATGTCGAGCCCGTGCTCCTTGACGGCGTTGACCGCGTCGAGGACCTCGCTCAGCCGGCCCTGCTCGGCGGCGCGCTCCAGGAGCCCGGTCAGGCGCTCGGCGCTCTGCAGCTGGCCCGTCAGGTAGTCGTCGTGCAGGGAAAGGTGGTCGGCCACAAGATCGGCCAGGCGGTCGTTGTCCACGTGGGCTGTCTCCATGACGGCGGGTTCCGGGGCCGGCGTCGGCGTCGGCGCCGGGGCGGGTGCGGAGGCCGCGACCGGGGCGGGTGCGGGCCGGACGGCCACGGCCGTCGCGGTGGCGGCCGGTGCGGCGGCGACGGAGGCCGCGGCCGGGACCGGAGCCGGTGCGGCCGCCGGCGCCTTCGCCGGCGCGGCCTGCGGCGCCGCGGTGGGGGCGGTCGGGGCCTTCGCGGCGGCCGCAGCCGGGGCCGCGGGCGCCGGGGCGGCGGCCTTCGGCAGGGTCGGGACCGCGATGCGGTACCCGTTCTCGAGCGCGTCGCGGTACGCGGCCTTGCGCTCCGGCGAGACGTAGTTGATGCCGTTGAGGAGGATCGACATCCCCTTCTTCGGCGCCTGCTCCGCCTGCGCTGCGGGCCCGTACCGGTCCGCGGTCTCCAGCGGCAGGCCGAGCACCGCGAGCTGGGCCACGCCCTGCTTCAGCGCGGTGTCCGCGTCCTTGCCGGGGCCGGCGTCGAGCGCGACGACGGTGTGCTCGCGCCCGCCGAGGATCCGGCCGACCAGCTTCGCCAGCACGTCCTTCGGGCCGAACTCGACGAACACCCGGAAGCCGGCCTCGTACATCTCCTCCACGCGGGCGGCGAAGTCGACGGGGTTCAGCAGCTGCTCGGTCAGGATCCGTCGGTTCGCGGCGGTGTCCGCGCCGTACACGGCGCCCCGCGTGTTCGCGAACACGGGCGCGGCGGGCGCGGCCACCTCGACCGCGTCGACGCTGCCGCGGAACGCCTCCACGGCGTGCCCGACGAACGGCGTGTGGAACGCCGCCGACACCGGCAGGCGGGAGGCCCGTACGCCGGCCTCCTTGGCGGCCGCGATCAGCTTCTCCACCTCGGCGGTGGCCCCGCCCACCACGATCTGGTCGGGCGCGTTGCGGTTGCAGACGACGACCCCGTCGACGGCGGCGAGCAGCTCGGCGACCCGCTCCTCCGGGGCGGACACCGCGGCCATCGCACCGGCCTCGAAGCCCTCCTCGGCCGGCGGGGACATCGCGTTGCCGCGGGCCCGGGCGAGCGCGAAGAACGCGTCGTCGTCGAGGGAGCCGGCCGCCCACAGGGCGGTCAGCTCGCCGAAGCTGTGGCCGAGGAATCCGTCCGCGGCGAAGCCCAGCTCGGACAGGTAGCGGTACTGGCCCGCGGACAGGGCGCCGATCGCCGGCTGCGCGTACGCGGTCGCACGCAGCGCCGCCTCCTGCTCCTTGCGCGCGGCGTCGTCGAACGCGGGCGGCGGGAACGCGACCGCCGACAGTGCCGCGGCCGCGCCCTCGAACTGCCGGTTCGCGGCGTCGAACGCGGCGCGCAGCGGCGGCAGCGCCATCACCGCGGACCTGCCCGGGTTGACGTACTGGCTGCCCTGCCCGGAGAACAGGGCGCCGACCTTGCCGGCGGCGGCCGCGCGGCGGCGGAACCAGATGCCCTTCGGGTGCGACCAGGCCTCCTCCGCGGGCCGGGCGCGCAGCTGCCCGAGCGCGGTGTCGCGCAGCGCGGCGAGCTCGCCGGCGGTGCGGGCGACGAGCGCGATGCGGGCGCTGCCCTCGGGGACGGGTCCGGCAGTGGCGGGGGCGCCGCCGGCCAGCAGCTCGGTCAGCGCGGCCGTGTCCGGGGCGTGCCACAGGTGGACGGCGGCCACCTGGTGGCCGGCGCGCAGGTCGTCGCCGTCGCCGTGCTCCTCCAGCACCATGTGGAAGTTGGTGCCGCCGAAGCCGAACGAGGAGATCGCCGCGCGGCGCTTGGGCCGCTCGGGGTGGCGGATCCAAGGGCGGGCCTCGGAGTTGACGTACAGCGGTCCGGCCCCCGGCTGCAGCGAGCTGCCGGGCTCCTGGACGTTGATCGTCGGGGGGAGCACCTTGTGGTGCAGGGCCATGGCCAGCTTGATCATGCCGGCGGCTCCGGCGGCGGCCTTGGTGTGGCCGATCTGCGACTTCACGCTTCCGACGGCCGCGTACGCCTTGGCGTCGGAGGCCTCGGCGAGGACGGAGGTCAGCGCCTTCAGCTCGGTGGCGTCGCCGACGGCGGTGCCGGTGCCGTGCGCCTCGAACAGCTCGACGCTGGCGGGGGAGCAGTCGGCGTCCTCGTACGCGCGGCGCAGCGCGACCATCTGGCCCTCGGCGCGCGGGGCGTAGATGGACTTGAAGCGGCCGTCGCTGGAGGTGCCCATGCCGCGCAGCACCGCGTAGATGCGGTTGCCGTCGCGCTCGGCGTCGGAGAGGCGGCGCAGGGCCAGCATGCCGATGCCCTCGCCGATCAGGGTGCCGTCGGCGTCCTTGTCGAAGGGGCGGATGTTCCCGGACTTCGACAGGGCGGGCGTCTTGCTGAAGCACAGGTACATGAAGATGGTGTTCTCGGCGTCGCAGCCGCCGACGAGCATGGTGTCGGAGCGGCGCTCCAGCAGCTCGCTGACCGCTGCGCGGACCGCGCCGAGCGAGCTGGCGCAGGCGGCGTCGACGGTCATGTTGATGCCGCCGAGGTCGAGCCGGTTGGCGACCCGGCCGGCGACGACGTTGCCGAGCATGCCGGGGAAGGAGTTCTCCTCCCACGGCGCGTACGCGAGGCGGAACTTGGCGGCGATCTCCTCGGCGTCCCGGTCGGTGAGGCCGCAGCTGCGGACGACCTCCTTGATGACCGGGGTCTGGAGGCGGGCGGTCAGCGGCTGGGTCAGCTGGTTGGCGCCGGTGATGCCGAGGACCACGCCGGTGCGGGAGGCGTCGTACCAGGGCTGGTCGGCCCCGGCGTCCTTGAGGAGGTCGCGGGCGACGACGAGACTGAGGAGCTGGAGGACGTCGGTGACCTCCAGGGTGTTCGGGGGCAGGCCGAACTCCAGCGGGTTGAACGGCACGTCCGGTATGAAGCCGCCGCGCCGGGAGTACGTCTTGTCGGGTGCCGACGGGTCCGGGTCGTAGTGCTCGGACAGGTCCCAGTGGGTGCCGGGCACGTCCTCGATGCAGTCGGCCGCCGCGACCACGTTGGACCAGAACTCGCGCAGGTCGGGCGACTTCGGGTACAGGGCGGAGAGGCCGACGATGGCGATCGGGTCTCGGGCCAGCCGGCGGTCCAGCTGGCTGTCCGACGGCGGAGTGACGGGCTGCGGAGAATTCACGACAGAGCTCTCAGGGTCTCGGGGCGATCGGCCGTGGGCCGGGGTCCGCCGGTCATCGTGGAGAAGGGCCTGCCAGGAGCGGGCGGCGGTCAGGCGGCGTGCACCAGCTGCGCGATCAGGGCGGCGGCGTCCGGGCGGCTGAGCATGGTGTAGTGGTCGCCGGGGCTGCGGTGCAGGGTGAGCCCGCGGGGTGCCAGCGGCTCCCAGCCGAGCGTCGGGTCGTCGGGGATCAGGCTGCCCTCGGCCGTGACGAGGACCAGCGGCACGCTCGACGGCACGGCCTCGTACGGGGTGGTGAGCCGGTTGTTGCGCAGCAGCCCGTCCACGTACGTGTCGTACAGCTTGCGGAGCCCGAACACCGGGGTGCCGGCCTTCAGGGCGCCGGCGGCGACGGCGGCGTCCAGGACGGCCTCCAGGCCGCGGTCGACGTCCGCGCCGGCGAGCCGCTCCGGGTCCGGGGCCACCGGCGTGCCGCGCTTCGCCCCGAGGTACAGGGCGAACCAGCCGAGGAGCAGGGTGGGGTCCAGCTCCTCGTCGGACGGCTTGTACGCATCGGTGGGGGCGATGCTGTCCAGCAGGACGAGCCGGCGGGGCCGCTGCCCGGCCGGGAGCTGCTCGACGAGGGCCTGGGCGACGACGCCGCCGAAGGACCAGCCGGCCAGGGTGTACGGGCGGGCGTCGCCGGTGGGGGAGCCGCCGGTGGGGGCGTCCTCGGCGCGGGCGCCGAGGAGCTCCGCGGCGAGCCGGCCGGCGAGGTCCTCGACGGTGGTCGCGGCGCGGCCGCCGGTCAGGGCGGCCTCCCAGTACTCGGGGAGCGCCGACAGGTCGAGGACGGTGAGCCCCGACCCGGCCGGCAGCGCCGCGGCGAGCGTCCGGTGCACCTCGGCGTCCAGCGCGCCGGGGTGCACCAGGTACACCGTGTCGGCCCCGGCCGCGGCGGTGCTCAGCCGGCGGACGGGCGCCGGAGTCCGGTCAGGACGCAGCCGCATGCCGTTCCTCGGCTCGGGTCTTGGACTCCTCCGCGATGAAGGCGGCCAGGTCCTTGATGGTGGGGTGGTACCACAGGGTGGTGGTGCCGAGTTCGAATCCGAGCCAGTTCTCCATTTCCCCGGCGAGGATCAGAGCCTCGGTCGAGTCGAGGTCGAGCTCGTCGAAATAAAGCTCCGGCGACACCTCGCTCTGCTCCACACCGAGCTTGTGGGCGATTTTCTCGACGAGCCACTGCTGGGCTTCTGACGCCGTCACAACGAGCACGTTGGTTCCTCCCTGGTCCGTGAATTCCGGAAGACCCGGTCTGAAAGGGGGGTGGGGGCCGGCAACGGCCGTCGTGCGCGGTCGGCGCACGTCCGGGCCGCCCTGACGCCGCACTGCCGGCAGGTGCTGCGCGGCGGTGGGAAAGAGGCGTCGGAGAAATTACGGGACCCCTGGCCCGGTGATTCCGCCGGCGGCGGGGAAGGAAATGGTGCGGTACATGTGGCACCCCCCCCGGGCGGGTCCGGAAACAGAAGACGGAGAAGACGGATCCTGTGAATTCCACGGGTTCTTCCCCGTGCCTTGCCCCTGTCCTTGTCCAGCACAGTAGGCAGGTGCCGGAGGGTGTGGCAAGCAATTCCCGCCGCTGTCCGGGACATGCCTGTCGGGCCTCCACCCGGCATTGAGTTCACGTCGAGGAGCCGCCTCGATTAACGGGAGGAAACGGACTTTTCGAGCGCCCTGGACGGGGCGCCGCACACGGACGAGCGCCCCTCCGCAGTGGCCGGAAGGGCGCTCATGGGACCCCGCAGGATCAGTCGCGGGGGCGGTGCGGGAGGGGCGGTGCGCAGGAGGGGGGCCGCGGGCGGCTCAGGCGCCGGCCGAGGGCAGCAGGTCCGGCCGGTTGCCCAGCTTGAGCAGCAGCAGGGCCAGCGTGGTCCCCTGCGCGCCCAGGGCCGAGCGGTAGCGGTTCAGCATCTCGGTCTCCTGGCCCAGCTGGGTGCGCGGCAGGCCCGCCAGGCTCTTCGCCTGCTGGAGCCGCGTGACCAGTTCCGACCGGCGGCGGACCAGCTCGATGATCGTGGAGTCGAGCTCCGTCACCTGCTCGTCGCGCAGGCCGGCGTCCAGGGTGGCTGCCAAGGGCATGGCTACTCCCGTTCGGTGAAAGGTGAGGGATGGTCAGGGATGGTTCGGAGGTGGTGCCGCTGCGGCCGGCGGGCCGGGCCCCTCAGCGGGGCAGGGCCGCCGCCAGCAGGTCCGCGAGGATCTCCGTCGCGTTCTGCGTGAGGACCGACGCCGGGTGGAACTGCACCGAGGCGAACCCCGGGCCCGCCAGCGCGTGGACCTCGCCGGTCGCCGCGTCCCGGAACGCCCGGACGGTGCCCGGCCGGCGGGCGCACCGGAAGGAGTCCTCCGGGCTGTGCGCGGCGAACGTGTTGTAGAAGCCGACCAGTTCCGGCCGGCCGAAGAAGTCGATCTTCAGCTGGACGCCCTGGTGCGGCACCGGCCGGCGCCGCACCTCCAGCCCCAGCAGGATGCTCAACACCTGGTGCCCCAGGCACACCGACAGGAACGGCGTCCCGGTGCGCAGCAGCCGCTCCGTCGCCGCCCGCATCGCGGCGATCTTCGGGTGGCCGGCGTCCCGCGGGTCGCCCGGACCCGGCCCGACGATCACCAGGTCGTACGCGCCCGGCTCGTACGGCTCGTCGTAGCGCCGGATGCACACCCGCAGCCCCAGCGCGGCCAGCTGGTGCTGCGCCATCGCCGTGAACGTGTCCTCGGCATCCAGGATCAGCACCCGCCGGCCCGCCAGCTCGGGCCGGGCCTCCGCCCGCGCCTGCGGATCGGCCAGCCAGAACGCTCCCAGCGCCGAGTTCCGGGCGTCCAGCGCCTGCCGCACCGCCGGACGGTCCCCGAACGACGGCACCGGCTCCGCGGGCGGCGCCTCCCGCTCCAGCGCCGCCAGTAGCCCGGCCGCCTTGGCCCGCGTCTCGGCCACCTCCGACTCCGGCGAGGAGTCCCGCACGAGCGTCGCGCCGACGGCCAGCCGCAGCGCGCCCGAGGCGTCCACGTCCGCCGTGCGGATCAGGATCGCCGAGTCCATGGCCCGCCCGCCGTCCGCGTCGCGGCCGATCAGCGCGGCGACCCCGCTGTAGTAGCCGCGGCCCTCCGGCTCGTACTTCCGCACCACCTTGCAGGCGCTCTCCAGCGGGCTGCCCACCACCGTCGGCGCGAACATCGTCTCCCGCAGCACGTCCACGACGTCCAGCCCGGTCCGGCCGCGGATCAGGTACTCGGTGTGCGCCAGGCGCGCCATCTGCTTCAGGTACGGGCCGACGACCTGCCCGCCCTCCGAGCAGATCCGGCCCATCATCTTCAGCTCCTCGTCGACGACCATGTACAGCTCGTCGGCCTCCTTCGGATCGGCGAGGAAGTCGAGCAGGCCCGCCTCCGTCGGCCCGTCCTCCGGATAGCGGTAGGTGCCGCTGATCGGGTTCATCACCGCGGTGCCGCCCGCCAGGCTGACGTGCCGCTCCGGGGTCGCCCCGATCAGCGTCCGGCCGCCCAGGTGCACGACGAACGTCCAGTACGCGGACGGCTCGTGCAGCAGCATCCGGCGGAAGAACGACAGAGCGGCCGCGGCGCCCCAGTCCTCCACCACGGCCGTGTACGAGCGCTGGAGCACGAAGTTCGCGCCCTCGCCGCGCCCGATCTCCTCGGCCAGCACCTGCGCCGTCCGCGCCGCGTACGCCCCGTCGTCGAGGTCGAACGCCCCGCCCGAGGTGCGTAGCGGCTCCTGCGGCAGCCGCTGAAGCACCTCCTCCAGCGGTACCACCGCCTGCTCGGCGACCTCCAGGGCCACCAGCGGCGCCCCGTCGTCGGGGCAGGCGAAGCCGCGCTCGCGGATCTGCCGGTACGGCAGCAGGGCCAGCAGCTCGTGCCGCCCCCGCGCGCCGGCCGCCGGCAGCGGCAGCCCGGCGAGCCCCTCCCCGTCCGGGACCTCGGCGGCCCGGCCGAGCAGCACGTCCACCCCGCCGGAGCCCGACTCCGGCCGGTGGAGCAGCGCGAAGTGCGGTCCGCCGCCCGTCGGGCCGCCTGCCGGGCCGGCCGCCAGGATCCGGCCCAGCAGGTCCCCGCCGTCCGCGGTCAACGGACCGCCTCCGCACCGGCCCCGGCGAGCTGCCGGAGCACGTCCTGCGTGGTCACGGCCATTCCGCAGCGCGTCGCCACGTACTCCACCGCCAACCGGTGGTGCCCCGCGTCGAAGTCCGCGACCGCGTCCGCCACCACGAACGCCTGGATGTCGTGCGCGAACGCCTCGTTCGCCGTCGCCAGGATCCCCACGTGCGCGTACACCCCGCACACCAGCAGTTGGTCCCGGCCCTGCGCCCGCATCCGCTCCAGCAGGTCCGTCCGGAAGAACGCGCTCGGCCGCCACTTCGTCAGCACCGCGTCCCCCTCCGCTGGGGCCAGCACCGCGGTGATCGCCCGGTCCTGCGGCGCCACCGTCATCCCCGGCCCCCAGAAGTCCTTCAGCAGGCCCCGGTCCGCCGGCGTCATGTCCCCCGGCTGCGCCGTGTACGCCACCGGCACGCCCAGCTCGGCGCACCGCCCGCGCAGCGCCGCACTGTTGGCCTTGAGGTCCGTCAGCGGCTGTGCGCCCGCCGGGAAGGGGTGCAGGAAGTACTCCTGCATGTCGTGGACGAGCAGCACGGCCCGCCGCGGGTCGACCGTCCACCGGGCGGTGTTCACGGGCAGCTCCCCGCCCGACGGCATGCAGTACGGTGCGATCGCCGGGATGCCCATGACGATCTCCTTTCTGGGTTCAGGGGCCGGATCAGGCGCCGAGCGTCGCGCCGCCGTCGACGACGAGGTCGTGCATGGTGATGTGCCGGGCCCGGTCGGAGAGCAGGAACAGCACCGCGTCCGCGATGTCCGGCGGGACGGCGATCCGGCGCAGCGGTATCCCCGTGCGGAACGACTCCGGCAGGCCCTCGATCGAGCTGCGCGCCACGTCCTCCGGGTCGTACATCCCGTACAGCATCGGCGTGTACGTCGACCCGGGCGCCACCGTGTTGCAGCGGATCCCGTAGCGGGCGAGCTCCAGCCCCAGGCACTTGGTCAGCATCGTCGCCGCGGCCTTCGACGCCGCGTACGCCGACATGTTCATGCGGGCCGTGCCCGCCGCGTTCGACGCGACCGTGACGACGGCGCCGCTGCCGCGCTCGGCCATCCGCCGGCCCACCGTCCGCGACAGCCGGAACACCCCGCCCGCGTTGACCGCGAACGTCGTCTCCCAGTCGTCGTCCGACAGGTCCAGCACCGGCCCCATCCGCAGCACGCCCGCGCAGTTGACCAGCTCGCAGACCGGGCCGAGCGCCTGCTCCGCGCGGTTCACGGCCGCGGTGACCTCCGCCTGCGAGGCGACGTCCGCCGTGACGGCGACGACCCGGTGGCCGTCCTCCGCCAGCTCCTTCGCCACCAGGTCCAGCGCGGACCGGTCCCGGTCCAGCAGGGCCACCGCGCGGCCGTCGGCCGCCAGCGCCCGCGCGACCGCCGCCCCGATCCCGCCCGCCGCACCGCTGACCAGCGCGACCTTGTCCGTCTCCACCGTCATGCCTCCGCCCCCCTGACGTGTCCCGCCAGCACCCCGGCGACGGCCTCGGGCGCGATGCCCAGCCGCCGCGTCGAGAAGGACGCCAGCGCCCGAAGGTAGTCGGCGGCCAGCTGCTCCTCGTCCAGGTGGACGGCCCGGCCGTCCTCCAGGAGCACCCGGCCCGCCACGATCACGGTCTTCACGTCCGCCGACCCGCCGAGGTTCAGGAACCCCTCCAGCGGCCGCGGGTTGAGCAGGTAGCGCCAGTCGCCGGCGGGCACGAGCACCAGGTCGGCCTGCCGGCCCGGCTCCAGCGCGCCCAGGTCGGGCCGGCGCAGGGCGCGCGCCGCGATCCGGGTCGCCATCGCCAGCGCGTCCGTCGGCAGCAGCGCCGTGTTGTCCGCGTACATCTCCGTGTACGCGTGCCACGCCGCCCGCATCGCCTCCGGCATGCCGCCCACCGGCAGCGCCCCGCCGTCCGTGGACAGCGACACGTCCAGCCCGGCCCGGCGCAGCTCCGGGATGGCGCGGGTCTCCGTGAGCGTCGACTCGCCCGTAGGCCCGTACTTGGCGGGGGAGTGGCTGACGTGCGCGCCCGCGGCGAGCAGCAGCGACCGCTCCTCCGCGTCGAGGAACGCGCAGTGCACCGCCACCAGCCGGTCGTCGAGCAGCCCGAGCTCCGCGAGCCGGCGCACCGGGGTCGTGCCGTGGTACCCCCGCATCACCTCCGCCTCCCGGCGCAGCGCGCCGACGTGCGTGGCGAACGGGACGTCGTACGCGCGGGCCAGCTCCCCGAGGCCCTTGCCGAGCCCGTCGCTGACGTTCGTCACGTACGCGGCGCTGGCCTGGGCCGTGACCAGCCCGGACGGGTCGCGGGCGCAGTCGGAGAGGAGGCCCTCCAGCCGGGACAGCACCGCGTCGGTGTCGCGGGTGCGGCGGAAGCGGCCCTCGCCGGGCGCGCACACCCCGTCGCCCGTCCAGTGGCTGACCGCGCAGCGGACGCCGACGGTGCGGGCGGCCGCCGCGAGGGCCTCGGCGCGGTTGAAGGAGCCGACGTCGCCGAGGGCGGTGGTGCCCGAGCGGAGCTGTGTCCACAGCGAGTAGCGGGCGACGGCCTCGGCCTCGCCGGGGGTGAGCCCGTCGGCGACGTCCTGGAAGGTGTCGAACATCGCCGAGATCTTGGCAACGTCCCCGCCCAGCGCCATCACGCCCGGCTCGTCCGAGGCGTCCCGCGGGTCGCGCAGCGCGCCCTTGAACGGCAGCCGCAGCGCGAACATCTCGTGCCAGTGCGCGTTGACGAAGCCCGGCAGCACCAGGTGCCGGCCGGCCTCGACGGTCCGCATCCCGGCCCGCACCGGCGCGGGCAGCGCCGCGGCCGCCGCGTCGACCTCGGCGACCGGTCCGACCGCGGCGATGGTGTCCCCGACGACCAGGACCGAGCCCGACGGGTGCATCGCCGCCTCCGCGTCGGCGGTGTACACGCAGCCGCCCCGCACCAGCAGCGCCGGAGCCCGCTCCGGCAGCGGCCCCGCACCGCCCCCGGCCGGGGTGGCGCTCACGCCAGCCTCGCGGTGACCTCGGCGGCGCTCTGCCCCTCCAGGAGGTGCCGGGTCCACGCCTCCAGGGTCGGCTCCGTGGCCAGTTCGCGGACGCCCGCCGCGATGCCGGCCCGGCGCAGCGCCCCGACGACCCGCATGATCTCCAGCGAACCGAGCCCGCAGTGCACGAGGTTGGCGTCCGGGGCGAGGTCCTCCGGCTCCACCTTCATGACTTCGGCGGTGATCCGCGCCAGTGCCGCCGTCACGTCCTGCGGGCCGGCGTCCGGCACAGCGGCGGTGCCGGGGGCGGCGGGGCTGTTCGTCATCGGGGCCCTCCCTGAGCCGAGGCCGCGAGCGGCCGGTGCGCCGCGGCGGCCAGGCCGGCCGCCAGCGTCTTCTTGTCGACCTTGCCGAGCCCGGTCAGCGGGAACGCGTTCACGAGCTCCAGCCGGTCGGGCAGCTTGTAGTCGGCCAGCCCCCGCAGTTGCAGCGCCTGCTTGAGCCCGGCCAGCGTCGGCGGCTCCCCGTCGGGGACGACGAACGCGCAGATCCGCTCGCCGAGCCACTCGTCGGGCATCCCGACGACCGCCGCCCGCGCCACCGCCGGATGCTCCAGCAGGTGCCCCTCGACCTCGCCCGCGGACACCTTGTCGCCGCCGCGGACGATGACGTCCTTGATGCGGCCCTCGATGACCAGCCGGCCCTCGGCCGTCATCCGGGCCAGGTCGCCGGTGCGGTAGAAGCCGTCCGCGGTGAACGCGGTCCGGTTGTGCTCCTCCGCCCGGTAGTAGCCGTGCAGGGTGTACGGGCCGCGGGTGTGCAGCTCGCCGGTCGCGCCCGGCGGCACCTCCGCCCCGTCCTCCCCGACGATCCGCACCTCGTCGCCGGGCGAGATCGGCCGGCCCTGCGTGGTGAGCACGGCCTCCTCCGGGTCGTCGGCCCGGGTGAAGGACAGCAGCCCCTCCGCCATGCCGAACACCTGCTGCAGGCGCACCCCCAGCCCGGGGCCGACCCGGGCGGCGAGCTCCGGCGCCAGCGGCGCCCCGCCGATCTGCACCGTCCGCAGGGTCCGCAGGTCGTGCGGTGACCACTCGGCGGCCTCCAGCCACAGCTGCGCCACCGTCGGCACGAGCGAGGTGAAGGTGACGCCCTCCTCCTCGACGAGCCGGAAGCAGTCGTCCGGCGCCGGGCCGTCGGCGAGGACGACCGTCCCGCCCGCGCCGAGCGTGCCGATCACGCCCGGGCAGCCCCAGGTGAAGTTGAACTCGACGGGCAGCGCCGCCAGGTACACGTCCCGTTCGGTGAGCCCGTTGACCTCGGCCGCGGCCCGCGTCTGGTACGCGTAGTCGTCGTGCGTCCGCGGGATCAGCTTCGGCAGGGCCGTCGTGCCCCCCGACAGCAGGAAGAACGCCACCTCGGACGGGTCCGGCTCGGGCAGCTCCACCGGCTCGGCGTCGACCCGGTCCAGCGGCACCGCGGCCGTGCCCGCCGGCACCCCGCCCAGCACGAACAGCATCCGCAGCGACGGCACCTCGTCCCGCAGCCGCAGCCCCAGTGCCAGGTGGTCGAAGCCGCGGTGCTCGGCCGGGAGCACGTACGCCGCGGCCTGCGAGACCCGCAGCAGGTGGCCGATCTCGGCGGCCCGGTGGGCGGTCAGCGAGAACACGGGCACGGCGCCCAGCCGGAACAGCGCGAAGCACACCGCCGGGAATTCGGGCGCGTTGGGCAGCTGGACGACGACCCGGTCGCCAGGGCCGAGCCCGTGCGCCCGGAAGCCGGCGGCCAGCCGGTCGACCCGTGCGTCCAGCTCGCGGTACGTCAGTCGGGTCGCGCCGTGGACGAGGGCCGTCCGGTCCGCGGAGCGGCGGGCCCAGGAGCGCAGCAGGGCGGAGAGGTTCTCGCCCCGCCAGTAGCCGTTCGCCCGGTAGGCCTCGGCGAGGTGCTCACGGGGCGGGGTGCAGCCGTCAAGCATGGTGGTCGGTCTCCTTGTGCGTGGCAGCGGGAGGACGGTCGTCGGGGGCGGCGGCCGGCGAGGGGGCCGGGCCCGCCGCGGGGCGCGGATCAGCGGCCGGCGTGCGGGCCGGTGATCTCCAGGACGGCGCAGGTGACCTCGGCGCCCGGGGCGGCGCCGATGAGCATCACGTGGTCGCCCTCCGCCACCTGCCCGGTGTCCAGCAGGTACTCCAGCCCGGACACCGGGTCGGCGGCCCCTGCGTGGCCGGTGCGCCGGGTGAACTCCCACACGCCCCGGTCGGCGTCGATGCCCAGCGGTTCCAGGAAGGTGTCCTCCAGCGGGCCCCGGGAGAACCCGATGTGGACGACCCGCCTGATCCGGTCCATGCCCACGCCGGCCTCGTCCAGGGTGCGTTCGGCGACGGCGGACACCAGCTCGCCCAGGTTCCCCATCGGCGGCAGCACGCCCTGGGCCCACTGGTCCCGCCAGAAGCGGCGGCGGGCCTCCAGGTTCAGCGGCTGGCCCACCGTCACCGGCGGCGGGAAGAGGACCTCCCCGCCCCGGTTGAACTCCTCCATCTCCGGGTTGGACAGCGACCCGGCGGCCAGGACCCGGGCGAAGCCGCCGTCCGAGGCGACCACGGCCGCGGCCGCCCCGTCTGCCAGCAGGAACAGCCCCGACGCCCGCCACCGGTCCACCATCGGCGTACCGAAGTTGTCCGCGGCCGTCAGCAGCACCGCCGGACGCGACGGGTCCGCGACCAGCCGGTGCGCGGCCAGCTCCAGCGAGGCCAGCATGCCCAGGCAGCCCTGACGGACCTCCAGCGCCGGGATCGGCACGTCCAGCGCCTTGCGCAGCACGTAGTGCTGCGCGGACCAGCCGTCCGGGCCCTGGAAGTGCGCGCTGCTGTGCAGCAGCGCCGCGAACTCCCCGGGCGCGCGGCCCGACCGGCGGACCGCGGCCGCGGCCGCCTCGGCGGCCATGTCGGGCGCCGGGACGTCCCCGGCGACCGCCACCGACAGGATCCCGGAAGCCTCGCGCACGTCCGGGTCCAGCAGACCCTCCTTGACGGCCCGCTCGGTCTCCACGACCTCGGGCAGGACGCTCGCGATGCCCGCGAGGTACAGCTTGTCGAACCGCATGGTGGTCAGCTCTCCGTCCGGTACGGGATGGGCGGGTCGGGCAGGGCGGGGCAGGGCGGGGCAGGGCGGTGGCGCGGCGCGTCAGCCGGCCAGGCGGGCCTGCGGCCCGTCCGCCCCGCCGGACCCGTCCGCGGCGACCAGGAAGCGGGAGACGCTCTCCAGCTTCTCGGAGGTCTCCTCGAACTCGCGGGCCGCCGTCGACTGCCCGACGATCCCCGCACCGGCGCGCAGCCACGTCCGGCCGCCCTGCCGGTAGACCGAGCGGAGCACCAGCGCCGCGTCCATCCCGCCGTCCTCGTCGACCGTCAGCACCGCCCCGCTGTACAGGCCGCGGCGCTCCGGCTCGTACTGGCGGATCACGTCGTACGCGGCGTCCTTCGGCACGCCGGAGGCCGTGACGGCCGGGAACACCGCGCCGAACGCGTCCCACGTCCCGAACCCGTCGGCGAGCCGGCCCGACACCCGGGAGGCCAGGTGCTGGACGCTGCCGCGCTCCTTGACCGCCATGAACTCGGGCACCTCGACGGAGCCCGCCTGCGACACGTCCGTCAGCTCGTCCGTGCCGACCTTCACCGAGATCGCGTGCTCGTAGATCTCCTTCGGGTCCGACAGCAGGTCCTCGCGCAGCGCCCGGTTGCGCTGCGGGTCCTGCGTCAGCGCCCGCGTCCCCGCGAGGGGCTGGCTGTAGACGCGGCCCCCGGCCTCGACCTCGACGACCGTCTCCGGGCTGAACCCGGCCGCCTCCACACCGCCGAGCCGCAGCAGGAACGACCGCGCCGGGGTGTTGCCGCGCCGGCCCCGCACGTACGTCTCGACGAGGTCGATGTCGTCCTCGACCTCCACGACCCGCGACAGGATCACCTTCTGCAGCCGGTCCTCGTGGATCTCGGCGACCGCCGACTCGACCGAGCTGCGGTAGTCGGTCTTGTCGAAGCCGCGCACGTCGATCCGGGTGGTGCGGCCGCCGCCGGCCCGCCCCGGCGAGCGCAGCACGTCGAGCGCGGCCACCAGCCCCTCCGGGTCGGCCGAGCGGACCAGCGCCGTCGCCCCCTCGAAGCGGACCTCGGTGCGCGGCACGACCAGGTGCAGCAGCTTCTCGCCGCCGACGTGGTCGAGGGAGCCGTCCTTGGCGTACGACAGCTCGAACGCCGCCCAGCCGTAGGCCCGCCAGCCGTCGACGGCGAGGGTGTCGAGGAGCGCCTGCACCTGCCGGAGCGGCTTGCCGTCCCAGGGCAGGAACCGCTCCCCGCCGTACGAGAGGCGGGCGCCGGTGCGGTCCAGGGTCAGCTCGGCCAGCGTGCCTCCCGCGTAGGACCAGCCGTCCGGGCCCTCGTAGACGACGTAGTCGTCGTGCAGGCCGGAGTCGGCGAGCGCGGCGGCCGCGGCGAGCTGGTCCTCGGCGGGCTCGATCCTGGTTTCGACGTAGTACGGAGACACGGTCGCATTCCCCCTGGGGCGTCGGTCGCGGAAGTGGTGGGCGCGCCCGCGGAGACGGGCGGCGCCGGAAGGCGGAGGCGGGAAGGGAGGGAGGTCCGGCGCCGGGCGGGTGGGTGGACGCCCGGCGCCGGGGCTCACCTGCCCGCGGCCCGGAGCGGTGCGGCGGCTTCGTCGGCGCCGCCGCTCCCGGCCGCGGGAGTCGGTGCGGCGGGCCGGGCCGGACCCGGCGCCGCCTTGCGGAAGAGCAGGAGGCCGACCACGGCCGCGCCGGCGAGCCCGGTCGCGCCGGAGACCAGCATCACGTCGTTCAGTGCGGCGGCGAACGCCCCGCGGACGAGGTGGACGACACCGTCCGCCTGCCCCGCGGGGGCCGCGGCGACGACCTCGCCGGCCCGCCCGCTGCCCAGCTGCCCGGCGGCGGACGCGCCGAGCGCGGCCCCCGGGCCGGAGTCCAGCGCGCGGGCCAGGCCCTGCTGGAGCACGATGCCGAAGGCGGCGATGCCCAGCGCCTGGCCGAGCTGGCGGAAGGTGTTCAGCGCCCCGCCGGCCATGCCGCCCCGCTCCGGCGGCACGGCGGCCATCGCGGTGGCGGCCAGTACCGGGGAGACCACCCCGACGCCCAGCCCGGTCAGGGCGAGGCCGGGCATCAGCGCCGCCCACCCCGAGTCGGCGTCCAGCCGGGCCTGGAGGAGGCTGCCGGCGCCGATCAGGGCGAGGCCGCCGCCGAGCGCCAGCCAGGCCGGGACCCGAGGCAGGTGCCGTCCGGCGAGGGCGGACACCGCGAACGCGAGGGCGCTCATCGGCAGCACCACCAGGCCGCCCCCGACGGGCCCCAGCCCGAGCACGGACTGCACCCACAGCGAGGTGTACGGCAGGTAGGCGAACGCCACCCCGGAGAACAGCAGGCCGCACAGCATGACCCCGGCGAACGGGGCCCGGCGGAACAGCGAGAGGTCCAGCATCGGGCTCGCGGCGCGGCGCTCGACCAGCAGGAACGCCGCCAGCGCCACCGCGGCCAGTGCGGCGAATCCGAGCGTGCCGGCCGAGGTCCAGCCCTCGGAGCCGCCGCTGATCAGGACGTACACCGCCGAGCCGGCCGCCACCGTGAAGGCGGCGGTGCCCGCCCGGTCCATGCGGCCCGCCGCCGGATTGCGGGACTCCGGCAGCACGGCCAGCGACAGGGCGACGGCCGCCGCGCACAGCGGCAGGTTGACCAGGAAGATCCACCGCCAGCCCAGGTACTCCGTCAGCACGCCGCCCAGGACGGGCCCGACGGCCGCGGCCGCACCGCTGACGGCCCCCCACACCCCGAAGGCGACCCCGCGGTCCCGGCCCTGGTACGTCGAGTTCAGCAGCGCCATTGCGGTGGCGAGCATGGCCGCCGCACCGATGCCCTGCACCGCCCGGGCGGCGACCAGCACCGCCGGATCGCCGGCCAGCCCGCACAGCAGCGAGGCCGCCGCGAACAGGGCCAGGCCGCCGGTGTAGACGCGGCGCCGCCCGGATCTGTCGGCGAGCGAGCCCGCGCCGAGCAGCAGCGCGGCCAGGGTGAGGGCGTACCCGTCCATCACCCACTGGAGGTCGGACGGCGACGCGTCCAGGTCGGAGCCGACGGCGGGAAGCGCCACGATCACGATCGTCACGTCCACCAGCAGCATGAACACGCCCAGGCTGACCGCGACGAGCGGCCACCACTTACGCACGAGGCCTCCAGGGACTCGGAGAGGGACGAGGGTTCGGGTCGGCGGCGGCGGGCCCGGCGGGCCGGGCCCGGCCACGCCGCCGGAGGGCTACGACGCCCAGGCGCCCGGCGGCGCGAACACCGGCGGCCGGCGCCGCGGCAGCTTGAACACCACCGCCGACTCCTCCTGCCCGGCCGCGGCCTGCGCCTCGGCCGCCAGCCGCAGCCTGGCCGTCAGCAGCACCGCCACCGCCGCGACCTCCTCGGCGGTCGGGTTCCCCCGCGTGATCCGGATCGACGCCGCCGCCAGCGCGGTGCTCCCGTCGGCGGTCACAGCGGCAGGTTCCCGTGCTTCCGGCTCGGCAGCTGCTGGTGCTTGGCCCGCAGCATGTCGAGGGCGGCGATCAGCCGGGAGCGCGTCTCCGCCGGGTCGATCACGTCGTCGACCAAGCCGCGCTCGGCCGCGTAGTAGGGGTGCATCAGCTCGGCCTGGTACTCCTTGATCTTCTGCGCGCGGGTCTCCTCCGGGTTGTCGGAGGCGGCGATCTCCCGCCGGAAGATGACGTTCGCCGCGCCCTCCGCGCCCATCACCGCGATCTCGTTCGACGGCCACGCCAGCGCGATGTCGGCGCCGATCGACCGCGAGTCCATCACGATGTACGCACCGCCGTACGCCTTGCGCAGGATCAGGCTGATCCGCGGCACCGTCGCGTTGCAGTACGCGTACAGCAGCTTCGCGCCGTGCCGGATGATGCCGTTGTGCTCCTGGTCGACGCCCGGCAGGAAGCCCGGCACGTCGATCAGCGTCACCAGCGGAATGCTGAACGCGTCGCAGAACTGCACGAACCGGGCCGCCTTCTCGGACGCCTGGATGTCCAGCACGCCCGCCAGGTGAGCCGGCTGGTTCGCGACGATCCCCACGACCTGCCCGCCGAGCCGCGCCAGCGCGCACACCACGTTCTGCGCCCACTGGCCGTGCACCTCGAAGTAGTCGCCGTGGTCGACGACCTCCTCGATCAGGTCGCGGATGTCGTAGCCCTGCGTCGGCCGCGCCGGGACCAGGTCCAGCAGGCTCTCGCAGCGCCGGTCGCACGGGTCCTCCCGGTCGCCGGCCGGCGGCAGCTCCCGGTTGTTCGACGGCAGCAGCGACAGCAGGTGCCGCACGTCCTCCAGGCAGCTCTGCTCGTCGTCGTACGCGAACGCCGCCACACCGGAGGCCGCGGCGTGGCTGTCCGCCCCGCCGAGGTGCTCCATCGTGACCGCCTCGCCGGTCACCGCCTGGACCACGTCCGGTCCGGTGATGAACATCTGCGAGGTGCCGCGCACCATGAACACGAAGTCCGTCAGCGCCGGCGAGTAGGCGGCGCCGCCCGCGCACGGGCCGAGCACCACCGAGATCTGCGGCAGCACCCCGGAGTTGCGGACGTTGCGCTGGAAGATGCCGCCGTACCCGGCGAGGGCCGTGACCCCCTCCTGGATGCGGGCACCCGCACCGTCGCACAGTCCGACGATCGGCGCCCCGGCCGCCTCGGCCAGGTCCATCAGCTTGTGGATCTTCTCGGCGTGGGCCTCGCCCAGCGCGCCGCCGAAGATCCGGAAGTCGTGGGCGTACGCGAAGACGGTCCGGCCGTGCACCTTGCCCCAGCCCGTCACCACGCCGTCCGTGTGCGGCCGCTTGTCCTCCAGGCCGAAGCCCGTGGCGCGGTGCCGGCGCAGCCCCTCCACCTCGTTGAACGTGCCCTCGTCGAAGAGGATCGCGATGCGCTCGCGGGCGGTCAGCTTTCCCTTGGCGTGCTGCGCGGCCGTCGCGCGCTCGCTCGGACCGGCCTCGGCGAGCGCCCGCATGGCGCCCAGCTCGGCCGTCCGCTCGCGCAGGGAGGCGTAGCGGATGGTCTCGTTCTCCAGCGGTCTTTCGTCGACGATGCTCATGCGGGCCCTTTCGACACATCAGGCACCGGGTACGGACCGGTGTCGCCCAGCCAGCTTGGGAGCGCCCGCTACAGCCGGGCTCGAATTCCGACCGCAGCCGGACGCAGGACCGCTGGCACCGCGGCAGGGGAGGGTTTCCGGGCCGGGAACACCCCTCCCGCCAGGGCGTTTCGAGTGCGTGTCGAGGCCCGCGGGTCACCTTGGGCACAGCGGGGGCGCGCGGCGGCGCGGCCCGAACCGAGCGAAGGAGGCCCGCCGTGCACGGCGCGCACCACCGGGAGCCGGCCGGCGACGCCACCCTCACCGAGGTGGCCGACGGCGTCCACGCCTACGTCCAGCCGCCCGGCGGCTGGTGCCTGAACAACGCGGGCATCATCCACGACGGCGGCCACAGCGCCCTCGTCGACACCGCCGCCACCGAGGCCCGCGCCCGCGGGCTGCGCGCGGCCGCGCTGCGGCTCGCCCCGCGGCCGCCGAAGGCCGTCGTCAACACGCACTTCCACGGCGACCACACCTACGGCAACTGCCTCTTCCCCGAAGCGCTGGCCATCGGCCACGAACGCACCCGCAGCATGGTCCTGGCCGCCGGGAAGCACATGGCCGGCCTGTGGCCGGAGGTCTGCTGGGGCGACATCGACATCACCCCGCCGCAGCTCACCTTCCGCGACCGCACCACCCTCCACGTGGGGGACGTCCGCGCGGAGATCGTCCACATCGGGCCGGCCGCGCACACCACCGACGACACCGTCGTCTGGCTCCCGGACCGGCGCGTTCTGTTCACCGGGGACCTCGTCATGAACGGCGTCACCCCGTTCTGCGCGATGGGCTCCGTCAGCGGCTCCCTCGACGCGCTGGACCGGCTGCGCGCCCTCGGCGCCGACACCGTCGTCCCCGGCCACGGCCCCGTCGGCGGCCCCGGCCTCCTCGACGCGAACGAGGCCTACTTCCGGTACGTCCGGGACCTCGCCGCGGACGGAGCGGCCGCCGGCCTGACGCCGCTGGAACTCGCCCGGACCGCCGGGCCGGGCCCGTACGCCGGCCTCCTCGACCCCGAGCGGCTGCTGCCCAACCTCCACCGCGCGTACGCCGAGCTGCAGGGGCTGGCGCCGGGCGGCCCGCTCGACATCGGCGCCCTCTTCGAGGAGATGGCGCTCTACCGCGGCGGCCGCCCCGCCTGCGCCGCCTGACCCCGCCGCCGCCCCGCGCCCCGGCGCTTGCACCCCGCCGCCCGGAACCCCTCCCGAGCTGCACTGGAGCCGCCCTGGAGAGGCCCTGGAGGGCGGCGCCACCCCGCCCGGTGCGACCGGCGCCTTCCGGCCGCGGCTCCCCTAGCATCCGGAAGGAGGGGCGGGCCGACCGCCCGCCGGAGCACGCCACGCCCGAAGCGGGGGATCAGGAGGGGCCGGTGAGCGGGGACGTCAGCTTCGCGGTGCTGGGACCGCTGGAGGTCAGGACCGGGGACGAACGGCTGCGCCTGGGCGGCCCCATCCCCGCACGGGTGCTCGCCACCCTGCTGCTCGAACCGGGCCGGACCGTCTCCGTCTCCCGCCTCGTCGCGGCGGCCTGGGACGACGAACCCCCCACCACCGCCGCCCACCAGGTCCGCAAGGCCGTCGCCGACCTGCGCCAGCGCATACCCGGCGGCGCCACCGCCATCGCCACCGAAGGCCCCGGCTACCGCATCGACGTCGACCCCGCCCGCCTCGACCTCACCCTCTTCACCCACCGCCTCCAGCAGGCCCGCAGCGCCCTCGACGCCCACCGCCCCGCCGAGGCCGCCGGCCACCTGCGCGACGGGCTCGCCCTGTGGCGCGGCCCCGTCCTCGCCGGCAGCAGCGGCCCCGTCATCGCCGCCGCCTCCGCCGTCCTCGAAGAACGCCGGCTGACCGCCGTCGAACAGCTCGTCGAACTGCGCCTCGCCCTCGGCGAGAGCGGCGAACTCATCGGCGACCTGCGCGAACTGATCGCCGAGCACCCGCTGCGGGAAACCCTCCGCGGCCACCTGATGCTCGCCCTCTACCGCTCCGGACGCCAGGCCGAGGCCCTCGCCGAATTCGGCCGGGTCCGCGAACTGCTCGTCGAGGACCTCGGCATCGACCCCGGCCCCCAGCTGACCCGCCTCCACGAGGCGATCCTCCGCGACAGCCCCGAACTCGCCGCTCCCGAGCCCGCCGCCCCGCCCGCCGCCCCTCCTGCGGACACCCCCGCCGCACCGGCCGGCGCCCCCTGCACCCTCCCGCCCGACCTCCCCGACTTCACCGGCCGCGAACGCGAGCTGCGCCACCTCCTCGCCCCGCCCGACCCCGGCCTGCCGGACGCCGCCGCGCGCGTCCTCGGCATCGACGGCATGGGCGGCAGCGGCAAGACCGCCCTCGCCCTGCACGCCGCCCACCGGCTCGCCCCCGGCTACCCCGACGGCCGGCTCTACGCCGACCTGCGCGGCTTCTCCTCCGCCGAGAACCCCCGCCCGCCCGGCGCCGTCATCGGCTCCCTGCTGCGCATCCTCGGCACCCCCGGCGAGCGCATCCCCGACGACCTCGACGGCCGCACCGCCCTGTGGCGGGCCACCCTCGCCGGCCGCCGGGTCCTCCTCGTCCTCGACGACGCCGCGGACGCCGCGCAGGTACGGCCGCTGCTCCCGGCCTCCTCCGGCTGCCTCGTCCTCGTCACCAGCCGCACCCGCATGACCGGGCTGGACGGCGCCGACTGGATCGGCGTCGCGGCGATGCCGCCGACCGACGGCCTCGCCCTGATCACCCGCGTCCTCGGCGCGGACCGCGTGCGCGCCGAACCCGGCGCCGCCGCCGAACTCGGCGCCCTCTGCGGGCACCTGCCGCTCGCCCTGCGCATCGCCGGCGCCCGGCTGCGCAGCCGGCCGCGCTGGACCGTCCGCCACCTCGTCGACCGGCTCGGCGACGAGGCCCGCCGCATCGACGAGCTCAGCTCGGGCGACCAGAGCGTCAAGGCGACCCTCCAGCTGTCCTACGAGGCGATGACCCCCGCCCACCGCGATGCCCTGCGGCTCCTCGGCCTGCACCCGGGCCGCGACATGGGCGTCCACTCGGCGGCCGCCCTGCTGGGCAGCGGGCTGCGGGAGGCCGAGGACGTGCTGGAGCACCTCCTCGACATGAACCTCGCCTGCCAGTACGAGATGGGCCGCTACGCCCTCCACGACATGGTCCGCAGCTTCACCCACAGCCTGCACGGCGCGCCGCCCCGGCCGCAGGAGCGGGCCGCCCTCGAACGGGTCCTCGACCACTTCCTCGCCGCCACCGAGGAGGCCTGCCGGATCCGCTTCCCCGGCCGGGCCCCCGCGGGAGGGGAAGCGCCCGCGCCCGCGGAGGCCGGGCTGCCCGGTCTCCCGGCCCCCGTCGACGCCGCAGCCGCAGAGGACTGGTTCGAGCGGGAGCAGGGCGCGCTGCTCGCGGCCGCGGAGTGCGCCGAGCGGGCCCGTTTCGACCGGCACGCCGTCCACCTGGCCCGCAACCTCGCCTTCCACCTCAACGCGCGCAGCAGCCTGGAGGAGTTCGGCCGGGTCGCCGCCGTCGCGGTCGCCGCGGCCCGTCGCCTGGGCGACCCGGCCCTCCTGCGGGTCAGCCTGTCGAACCAGGCCGTCGCCCACTGCAAGCTCGGCCGGTTCGCCGAGGGCGTCACCGCCGCGACCGAGGCCCTGCGCCTCGCCGCCGGCCTCGCCGACCGGTCCGGCGAGGCGGTCTGCCTCACCCTGCTCGGCCTGCTGCAGAGCCTCCTCGGCGACCTCGCCGCGGCCCGCCGCCACCTGGAGCGCGGGGCCGCCCTGCACCGGGACCTCGCCGACACGCGGCAGGAGGCGTACACCCTGTGCAACCTCAGCTCCGTCCTGGCCTGGACCGGCCGGCACGCGGAGGCCGCCGCGGCCGCCGCCCGCGCCGTCGCCCTGACCCGGCGGGCCGGCACCGCCGGCGAGCAGGTGTCCGCGCTCAACGACCTGGCCGTCGCCCGCCTCGCGCTCGGCGAGGACCAGGAGGCCCTCGCCGCCCTGGAACGGGCCATGGACCTGGCGGGGGAGTGCCGCATGCCGGAGAACCTCGGCTTCACCCTCGCCCTGGCCGCCGAGGCCTGCCGGCGCACCGGCCGCACGGTCCTCGCCGACGACCACGCCGAACGGGCCCTGGAGCTCATCCGCGCGCACGGCACCGCGATGCGGCAGGCGGTCGTGGAGAACGTCCTCGGCCGGGTCCACCTGCTGCGCGGCGCCCCCGAACGGGCCAGGGAACTCCACTCCGACGCCCTCCGCAGCGCCGGGGCCGTCGGCTACCGCATCGAGGCCGCCAGGGCGCTGCACGGCCTGGCCCTCGCCTTCGAGGCGCTCGGCGACCCGGAACGGGCCCGCACCCACCGCGACCGCGCCGACGCCGCGTTCGCCGCCCTGACCGGAGCCGAGGCACCCGACACCGCCCTCGCCCCCGTCCCCTGAACCCGGGGCCGGGGGTGCGGCGGCGCGGCCCTACGGCCGGACGAACGACGGGCCGATCTCGGTCGCGCGCACCTCACCACCCCCGCCCGCCGGGCCGAGGGCGGCGCCCGCCCCGCAGACGGCCGCCAGTGCCACCGCCGCCACCAGGGCGGCCACCGTCCTCCGCATCACGCGAACCCCTCCTCGCCGGGGCCGGCGCGCCCCGCGGCGCGCCCGGCAGGACCATGCTGGCCGCGGCCGTTCCCGAAGGGTTCCCGCCCGGATCCCGCGCCGCGGCGGCGGCCCGGGCCGCCCGTACGCCGCTCACCCGGTCAGGCGCAGCGGCAGCGTCCGCAGCCCGCCCACCACGATCGAGTCCAGCCGCTCCGGCGCAGCATCGAGATCCACGCTGCGGACCTGGCGGGCGAACTCCCTCAGCACCGCCCGGATCTCCAGCTTCGCCAGCTGCGAGCCCACGCAGTAGTGCGGGCCCGCGCCCAGCGCCAGGTGCCGGTTCGGGGTGCGCCGGATGTCGAAGGCGTCCGGGTCGGCGAAGTGCGCGGGGTCCCGGTTCGCCGACGGCAGCCAGCACACCACGAGGTCGCCCTCGCGGACCCGCCGCCCGCCCAGCACCGCGTCCCCCGCGGCCCGCCGTACGAGGTGCGTGGCGCTGCAGGTCCAGCGCAGGATCTCCTCGATCGCCGTCCCCGCCACCTCCTCGAAGCCGGTGCGCAGCAGCTCCCACTGCGCGGGCCGCTCCAGCAGCGCGAGCATGCCGCCCGACATGGCGAGCCGTACGTTCTCCGTCCCCCCGACGAGCAGGTTGTCGCAGTTGAGGACGACGTCCTCGACGGGCAGCGGCCGGCCGTCCAGGCGCACCGCTGCGAGGACGCTGACCAGGTCGTCGCCGGGTGCGGCCCGCCGCCGCTCCACCAACTCGCCGAAATAGTCGAGGATCTGCAGGTGCGCCAGCGTCCGCTCCGTCGCGGTGCCCGCGCAGAACGCGTCCGTCGTCCACTCCACGATGTCCGGCCGGTCCCGCTCCGGGATCCCGAGGAAGGTGCAGACCACCTCCACCGGGAGGACCGCCGCGATGCCGGTCACGAAGTCGGTGCGCCCGGCCGCCACCGCGTCCCGGACGATCCGCTCCGCCTGCGCGTCCAGGGCGTCCGACAGCAGCCGCAGGTTGCGGGGGGCGAACCAGCCGGCGACGGCCCCGCGCAGCACCCGGTGGCGCTCGGGCTCGGACAGGGCCAGGGTCCGGTTGCCGCCCGGGTCGTCGCCCTGGGCGCGGGGCCGCAGCAGGATCCCCGAGGCGGAGCTGTACGTCCGTGCGTCCCGCAGCACCTCGTCGATCTCGTCGTAGCGGGTCAGCGACCAGAAGCCGGGGAACTCGCCGGGCCCGTGCCAGAGCACCGGCTCCTGTTCGCGCAGCCGGGCCCACAGGGCGTACGGGTCGCCCGAGCGGTGCGTCTCGCCGTCGAGGAGGCGGGCGGTGTCGTCCTGCGCGGTCGTCCGCGGCGCGTGCGCCGCCGCCGTGGCGCTCACGGCGCCGAGGGGGCCGCGGCGGCCGCCGACCGGGCCAGCTCGTCGGAGATCAGCGGGAACGGCGGCTCGGTCCGCAGGTAGAAGTGCCCGCCGGGCAGCACGATCGGGGTGAAGGCGCCGGAGGTGTGCCCGCTCCACTGGGCGAACCGGGTGCGGATCTCCGGGATGTCGTCCTCCCCGGCGACCGCGACCAGGCGGGAGGAGATCCGGGCGTCCTCGTACCCGCCGTAGTGGGCGACGAGCCGCAGGTCGGCCTTGATGTACTCCAGCAGCAGCTCCATCAGCTCGTCGTCCTGGAGCAGTTCGATGCTGAGCGGCTCGTACCGGCCGAGGTAGCCGAGGACGTCCGCGGTGTCCTCGAAGGGCACCGGCGGGCGCAGCGAGGGCGCCGCCGCCGACGACACCACCAGGACGGGCACGGGCCGGCCGGCCCGCTCCAGCAGCCGGGCCGTCTCGAACGCGACGTACGCGCCCATGCTGTGCCCGAACAGCACGGAGTACGCCTCCCCGCTCGCCAGGACCTCGTCGGCGACGGCCCGCGCCAGCGCCGTCAGCGACGCGGGATGGTCCTGCGTGATGCGGTCCTCGCGGCCGGGGTACTGCACGGCGTGGACGCGGGCCCCGGGCAGCAGGCCCTGCCAGGAGCGGAAGAAGGAGGCGCAGCCGCCCGCGTGGGGGAAGCACAGGACGGCCGGGCGCCCGTCGCGCCCGGGCGTGAACTCTCTGATGGAGCTGGTGGTCGAAGGCATGGGGAACCCATCGGTGTCGTGGCGGACGGACGTACGTACGGACGGATGCGCGGGCGGCGCGGGCGGGTCGGGCGGGGCCGGCAGTCAGGGCCGCGACAGCAGTTCGACCTGCTCGGGGATGGTGCCGCAGCGGTACACCTGCCGGACCGGCAGCGTCCGGCCCGCGATCCGGCCCAGCGCGCGGGAGAGCCGCAGCACCGACAGCGAGTTCCCGCCGAGGTCGAAGAAGGTGTCCTGCTCGGTGCCCCGCACGGGCACGCCGAGGACCTCCTCCCAGGCCCGCGCGATCTGCGCGGCGAGCCCGCCCGCCACGGGCGCCGGGGCAGCGGCGGCCGGCGCGGGCCGGCGCACCGACGCCAGCAGCGCCGCCCGGTCGATCTTGTCGTGCGCGGAGCGCGGCAGCGACGGCAGGAACACGATCCGGTCGGGTACGACCGCCGCGCTCAGCGTCTCCTCCACCACCCGCCGCACCGACGCCGCGTCCGCCTCCGCGCCGGGCTCGCGCACCGCGAAGGCGTACGAGGTCGCGGACTCGGCGTCGTAGGCGACGGCCGCCGCCCGCAGCCCCGGATGCGCGGCGAGGGCCTCCTCGACGGCCTCGATGTGGACCCGCACCCCGCGGATCTTCACCTCGTTGTCGAGCCGGCCCACGAACTCCAGGCCGCCCTCCGGCAGCCACCGCCCCAGGTCGCCCGTCAGGTACACCCGCTCCAGCCGGCCCGGCCCCGTCTCGACGTCGGTGAACCGGGCCCGCGTCAGCGTATCGTCGCCGACGTAGCCGCGGGCCACCGTCGGACCGCTGACCGCGATCTGCCCGGCCGCACCCAGCGGCACGGCGCGCAGCCGCTCGTCGAGCAGGTGCACGGTCACCCCCGGGATCGCGAAGCCGATCGTGGAGTCCGCCGGCTCGGTGAAGAAGCGGTACGTCGACCAGACGGTGCACTCCGTCGGCCCGTACTCGTTGCCCAGCACGACGCCGGGCAGCAGCGCGAAGTGCCGGTCGATGACGGACCGGGCGAGGGACTCCCCGGCGCACACCACCACCCGCAGCCGCTCCAGCGCGGCCGCGACGCCGGCGTCCTCCCGGGCGGTGTCCAGCAGCTCGGAGTGGAAGCTCGGCACGGTCAGCGTCTGCGTGACGCCGTGCCCGGTGATGAGCCCGGCCAGCGCCTGCGGGTTGCGCCGCTCCTCCTCGTCGGCGACGACGAGCGTCCCGCCCACGGCGAGCGTGCCCCACACCCCGGCCACCGACGAGTCGAAGTGGAACGGCGACAGCAGCAGGAAGACGGGCCTGCCGAACCGCTCGTACACCTCCACGCGCGCCGCGTTCGACGCCGCCAGGTTCCGCTGGGAGACCGACACCCCCTTCGGGCGGCCGCTGCTGCCCGAGGTGTACAGCACGTACGCCTCCCGCTCCGCGGGATCACGCACCCACTCCCGGCGGCCCGTCGTGGGGCCTGCGGGCGGCGGCTCCGCGGGGGCGTCGAACGCGCCCGTGCGCGGATCGACGACCACCCCCAGCCCCGCCGACTCCCGGATGTGCGCCAGCGCCTCCGGCGCCGCCCGCGGGTCGGCGAACACGAACGACCGGCCCGACAGCCAGGCCGCCAGGGCGTACACGACGGCCCCGGCCGTCCGGTGCGACAGGATGCCGATCCGGTCCGCGCCGGCGGACCGCGGATCGGCGTCCAGCTCCCGGGCGGCGGCCTCCGCCGCCTCCCGCAGGGCGCCGTAGGACAGTACCGAGCCCCCGCACACCACGGCGGGGCCGTCGGGGCTGCGCAGGGCGTGCTCCATCACCGCGTCGAGGGCAAGCTGATGTCTCGTCATGGCCCGCATGCTGCGCAGCCGCCCTTCCCGGATCCTTCCCGCCGCGTTCCGGGAACCCGCCGGGAAGCCGCCGGGAACGCACCGGGAGCAGGCCCTCCCAGACTCGTCGGTGCCGGCGGCCCGCGCACACGGCCTGCCGCCCGGCCCCCCACGGACACCACTGGAAGGGACAGCCGCGGTGTACAAGTCTTTCGCCGAGAAGCTCTCGGAGCCCGACCTCATCGACCTCGGGAACGGCATCCACGTCCTGCGCTTCGAGGTCATGAAGGTCACCTCGGTCCGCGCGGCCGTCGTGGACCTCCTCGAACGCGGCGTGATCCGCCCCGGGCAGACCCTCGTCGACAGCTCCAGCGGCATCTACGGCCACGCCCTCGCCCTCGTCTGCCGCGAACTCGGCCTCAAGGCGCACGTCTTCGCCTCCGTCGCCGTCGACGCCGCGATCCGCACCCAGCTGAAGTACCTCGGCGCCACCTACACGCAGGTGCCCTCCTCCGGCGACGACGGCCTCCAGCACGACCAGGAGACCCGCGTCCGCCTCGTCCACGCCTACCTGCGCGAGCACCCGGACGCCTACTGGATGCAGCAGTACCACGACGACGTCCACTACCTCGGCTACGAGCGCGTCGCCCACACCGTCGTCAAGGAGCTCGGCTCCGACGGCGTCACCCTCGTCGGCGGCATCGGCACCGGCGCCTCCACCGGCGCGATGAGCCGCTACCTGCGCGCCGCGTCCAGGGGCGTCCGCGTCGCCGGGATCCAGCCCTTCGGCAGCCGCTCCTTCGGCTCCGAGGCCGTCCCCCTCGACGGGTTCATCATCGCCGGCATCGGCAGCGGCATCCGCTTCGACAACATCGACTACAGCGCCTACGACGACATCCACTGGCTCGACTTCTCCGTCTCCGCCGCCGGATGCCGCCACCTGCTCTCCACCACCGGCGTCTTCGCGGGCCTCTCCGCCGGTGCGAGCTGGCAGGTCTCCCGCCACATCCGGGCCGCCGAACCCGACGGCAACCCCATCGTCTTCCTCGCCGCCGACCCCGGCCACCGCTACGTCGAACGCGTCTTCCCGCCCGACGGCCCCCTCACCGAGGACCCCGCCCACAGCCCCCGCACCATCACCGACTTCTCCGAGATGGCCGGCCCCTGGTGCACCATGCGCTGGGACCGGCGGCCCTACAGCGTCACCGACGACCTCCCGCCCTACACCCCCGCCGCCGCCCGGCAGCCCGCGTACGCCTGAGCCCCCGCCACCCCTGTCCGGCACCTCCTGCGAGGCCACACCATGACCCACGTCGCCGTCATCAACTACGGCCCCCGCCACGACTACGCCGCGATGCTCCCCGAACTCGCCGACCGGCTCCACGTCTTCAGCCACCACCGGCTCACCGGCACCGCCGGCCTCGCCTCGTACGAGTACGTCGAGGACTGCGAGTCCGTCCCCTACCCGGAGCTGCGCATCCGCGGCCTCGCCCGCGACACCGGACTCGCCCACGTCATCACCGACAACGAGTACGACCTGGAGCGCGCCGCCCGCATCCGCGCCGACCTCGGCCTGCCCGGCCAGAGCCCCGCCAGCGCCCTCTCCTTCCGCGACAAGGCCGTCATGAAGGAGACCGCCCGCCGCACCGTCCCCACCGCCCCCTTCCGGCGGCTCGCCGACATCACCGACCTGACCGGCTTCATCGCCGAGCAGGGCTACCCCGTCGTCGTCAAACCCGTCAAACAGGGCGGCTCCCGCGACATCAGCGTCCTGCGCGACGACGACGCCCTCCTCGCCTTCAGCCGCCGCCCCTGGCGCGACGACCTCATGGCCGAGGGCTTCGTCGAAGGCCCCATGTACCACGTCGACGCCGTCATCGCCCCCGGCTACCGCTTCGTCGCCGCCTCCCGCTACCTGCGCAGCTGCCTCGGCGTGTTCTCCGGGCAGAACAACGGCTCCGTCCAGCTCCACCCCGTCCGCGACCCCTTCGCCCGACGGCTAGAGGAGTTCCTCGACCGCGTCCTGGACGCCTTCGAAACCCCCGACACCGCCGCCTACCACCTGGAGGTCTTCCACACCCCCGACGACGAACTCGTCCTGTGCGAGATCGCCTCCCGCGTCGGCGGCGACCGCATCCCCGCCCTCACCCGCCTCACCTACGGCGTCGACCTGCACACCGCCTGGCTGCGCCAGTCCGTCGGCCTGCCCGCCGCCCCGCCGCCCGCCGCACCCCCCGCCGCCGTCCACGGCTCCGTGTCGATCCTCCCGCAGGGCCGGCCCGTCGCCGCGCCCGGACGGCCGCCGTTCCCGTGGGTCCGCCACTACGAGGCCAACGACAACCTCGCCCCCGGCGCCGTCGCCCAGAACAGCACCTCCTACCTGTGCTTCGCGATCGTCGAGGGCGCCGACGCCGCCCAGGTCGAACAGCGGCTCCTGGAAACCGAGGCCTGGCTCATGGACCGCGTACGGGACACGGAGGTGCCGGCCCCGTGAACACCTGGCGGCAGACCTCGCCGACCGGCCGCGCCCTCCTGGTCACCGTCCTCCTCACCGGCCTGACCACCTTCATGTTCCTCCCGCTGCTCGCCGTCCACCTCTCCTCCGAGGGCGTCCCCGGCGGCCGCGTCGGCTTCCTCGTCGGCCTGCTGGCCTTCTGCAGCCAGGGCTTCTCCCTGCTGTGCGGACTCGTCGTCGACCGCTTCGGCACCCGCGCCGTCCTCGCCTCCGGCTTCGGCCTGCGCATCGCCGGGTACGCCCTCCTGGGCGCCGGGACCGCCTCCGCGACCGCCGTCGCCGGGATCGCCGCCATCGGCATCGGAGGCTCGCTGCTGGGCCTCGCCGTCAAGACCCGGCTGGTCGCCGAGGACGGCGTCCCCGCCCGCGACATGCTCGCCCTGCGCTCCACGTTCGTGAACATCGGCGTCATCGCCGGCCCCGCACTCGGCGCGCTCGTCTACCCGCTCGGCTTCGACTGGATCCTCGCGGCCTGCGTCCTGTCCCACCTGCTCCTCGGCGTCCGGCTCACCCTCCGCCCCGCAGCCGAGGCGGCGGCCCCGGCACCGCGGCCGGACGGCGGCCCGGCGGCCGCCGGGTCCGCCGCCGCCCCGGCGGCCGCGGCGGCCGCGGACCCGGCCGCCCGGCGCCGCGCCGTGCGCCAGTGGGTCCCGCTGTGCCTGGTCGGCGTCGCCTTCTGGGCCCTCTACAGCCAGCTCAACGTCATCCTGCCGATCAGCGCCAAGGAGATGACCGGCAGCACCGCCGCCATCTCCGTCGTCTTCACCGTCAACGGCCTCCTCGTCGTCCTCCTCCAGTACACCCTCCTGCGCCACGTGTTCCGGCAGGCCACCGCCCGGACCCTGCTCGTCGTCGGGTTCCTCGCCTTCGCCGCCGCGTACGCCCTCCTCATCCCGCTCGCCGGCTGGTCGGCGCTGCTCGCCTTCGTCCTGCCGGTGACGCTCGCGGAGATGCTCATCGCCCCCAGCCTCGACGAACAGGCCGTCCAGGCCGGACCGCTCGGCCGGACCGGGCTCGCCCTCGGCGCGATGAGCGCCGCCGGCGCCGTCGGCAGCCTGCTCGGCTCCAGCCTCGGCGGCTTCCTGCTCCAGACGCTGCACACCGGCACCGGCATCTGGCTGGTGATCGTCGCGGTGTCCGTCGCCGCGGCCGCCTCCTCACTCCTCCTCCCGAAAGCGCGGATGCAGCATGCCTGACCTGCCTGACCTGCCTGACCTGCCCGAACTCCCCGACCTGCCCGAACTCACCGACCGGCCCGGCCTGCCCGAGCCGCGGCCCACCGCCGTCCTGCTCAACCCCCGCGACCTCGTCATCACCACCGCGCAGCGGCTCGGCCTGTCCGTCGTCGTCGCCGCCGACCCCTCCTCGCCAGTCCCCGTCCCCGACGGGCTGCCCTTCCCCGTCCTGCACACCCCGTGGATCGCCGACCCCGCCAACCTCGTCCGCCGGCTGCGCGCGCTCACACCCGCCGGCCCGGCCTCCGTGTTCGGGTTCGGCGAGGTCGGCGCCTGCACCGCCGCCGCCGTGAACCGCGAGCTGGGCTGGCCCGGCAACCCGCCCGAGGCGCTGGAGGCCCTGCGGGACAAGGCCCGGCTGCGGGCCGTCGTCGGCGACCGGGCCGGCGTACCGGTGGCGTACGCGGTCTGCTCCGACCGCGCGCAGGCCCGCGCCGCCGTCGCCCGCATCGGCCTCCCCTGCGTCATCAAGCCCGTCGCGGGCACCGGCAGCTCCGGCGTGCGCCTCCTCGCCACGCCCGAGGAGGCCGAAGCCCACCTGGCGGCGCTGGAGTTCACCGCGGAGCACGTCGTCGAGGAGTTCCTGGAGGGCAGCGAGTACAGCGTCGAGGCCGTCAGCTCCCCCGCCGGGCACCGCATCCTGGCCGTCACCGAGAAGGCGACCACCGGAGCCCCGCACTTCGTCGAGACCGGCCACGTCCTGCCCGTACGGCTGGACCCCGCCGACGAGGCCGCCGTCACCGCCGTGGTCACCGCCACCCTCGACGCGGCCGGGCTGCGCTACGGGCCCTCCCACACCGAGGTCATGCTGACCGCGGCCGGCCCCCGCCTCATCGAGTCGCACGGCCGGCCCGGAGGCGACCGGATCAGCGACATGCTCGGCCTCGCGCTCGGCGAAGACGTCTTCGCGCAGATGATGCTCGCCGTGTTCGGCCTGCCCGAGCCGGCGCCCGCCGCCCGCCGGCGCGTCGCCGGCATCCGGTACGTCACCTTCGACCGCGGCGTGCCCGTGCCGCCGCACGGGACGGGCACCGCGCTCGTCGCCTCGCTGCCCGGGATCGCCGAGGTCCAGATCAGCGTCCCCGCCGGGGAGCTGCCGCCGCCGGTGGCCGCGTCGGGCGACCGGCACGGCTTCGTGGTCGCCACCGGCGACACCCGGGAGGAGCTGGAGGCCAACCTCGCCCGCGCCGTCCGCACCCTGACCGCCGCCTGACCCGCCCCGCCGCCGCCCCGTCCTTCCCAGAAAAAGGTGCCCGCCGTGCCCTACAGGATCCTCGTCCTGGTCTCCCAGGCCCCGAAGTTCGAGCTCGACAACCACTCGATCATCCCGAGCGCCCTCCACCGCGAGGGCCACGAGGTGCACATCGGGGACATCGACACGCTGAACGTGCACGACTCCGTCGTCGTCTGCGACCGGGTGCGGCTGTCCGAGGAGTTCATCGCCGGCGGCGACTTCCCGTCGCTGAGCGAGCCGTACGCCTCGGCGGAGGACTTCGACCTGGTGTGGGTGCTCGCGGGCACCCACCCGGAGGCCGGCGACGACTCCTTCCGCCTGCTGTGGCTGCTGAACCAGCGCGTCCCGTTCGTCAACGACGCCTCCGCGCTGTTCTTCCTCAACACGAAGATCAACCTGGGGGCGATCGTCCCCGCCGAGCACCTGCCCGCCTCGTACGTCTCCAACGACTTCGACTTCCTGAACGCCCTGGTGGAGTCCGACGCGGACCGCTCCTGGGTGGTCAAGCCGACCAGCGACGGCTGCGGCGCCGACGTCTTCGTCGTCAACGCGCTCGACCGCAACCGCTCCGCGCTGCTCGGCTCGGCCACCGGCAACGCCGCCTCCCGGAACGGCCGCTACGGCCGCGAGATCATCGGCATGGCGAAGCGGCACACCGTCGCCCAGGAGTACGTCCCCCACGTCCGGACCAACGAGAAGCGCGTCATCATCGCGGGCGACACCCCCGTCTCCGGCTTCCTGCGCTTCCACCCGGAGCACGACCACCGCTCCAACGCCACCCTCGGCGCCCGCTTCGAGGCCCTGGAGCTGACCCCGGAGGAGGAGGACTTCGTCCGGCTGCTCGGCAAGCGGATGATGGACCTCGGCATCTTCTACTCCGGCATCGACATGGCGTTCCCGTACGTCATCGAGGTGAACATGGTGAACCCCGGCGGGCTCAGCTACCACACGCTCGCCACCGGGGAGGACACCTCGTCCGCGGCGGTCAACGCGGTGCTGGAGTCCCTCCGCGCCGCCGGCAAGCTGCGCTGACCGGGGCCCGTACGCGCGGAAGCGGCCAGCCCCCCGGAGGGGGCGGGCCGCTTCCGCGCGTACGGGGGCCGGTGGTTCGGTGCGAAGTCGCGGCGCGGTGGGGGCCGCGCGGGGTGGTGCGGAGAGAGCCGAGTGGCGGGCGGGGGCGCCGGCGTGCCGAGGGTTCCGGTGTGCAGTGGGTGGCGGGTGGGGGAGCGGGGTCAAGGCGGACCGGGCGCTTCCGGACATCTTTTGCGCGGCCCTGCGGGACGCGGAGACCGCCGGGACACCCGTTCCGTGCCCGTACGGGTGTCCGTACGGGGACGCCCGGCCCCGCGCCGGCGCCCCCGATCCGGGCCGAAAGTCCCGGATCCGAGGGGGAATTGGCCTGCCGCGGATTGGCCGATATTCGATCGGGCGGGCCCCCGGAACCGGTCCGGCGACCTGTGCAGGGAATTCCGTACGCTACGGTAACTTCGCTGTCCGTCACCAGTGACGGCCCTCAGCCATTTACCGACCGGAGCCACTGACCTTTCGACGGCCCGGCGGATCGCCATGGAGGGCGAATATGAGTACCACCGAGCGCCGCAGCCGAATAGAGGCCCTCGGCGCCTTTCTTCCCGCGGGACGCGAGACCAACGACGAACTCCGCGCGAAGGTGCCGAACCTGGGTGACGCGGACGTCCGCCGGATCACCGGCATCGCCGAGCGCCGCGTCCACGACCCCGACCCGGCCGCCGGCGAGGACTCCTTCGGGATGGCCCTCGCCGCAGCCCGCGACTGCCTGGCCGTCTCCCGCCACCGGGCGGCCGACCTCGACGTCGTCATCAGCGCGTCCATCACCCGCGTGAAGGACGGCAGCCGCTTCCACTTCGAGCCGTCCTTCGCCGGGATGCTGGCCAAGGAGCTGGGCGCCCAGCCCGCCATCAGCTTCGACGTCTCCAACGCCTGCGCCGGCATGATGACCGGCGTGTGGCTGCTGGACCGGATGATCCGCTCCGGCGCCGTCCGCAGCGGCATGGTCGTCAGCGGCGAGCAGGCCACCCGCGTCGCCCGCACCGCCGCCCGCGAACTGCGCGACTCCTACGACCCGCAGTTCGCCTCCCTCTCGGTCGGCGACTCCGCCGCCGCGGTCGTCCTCGACGAATCCACCGACCCCGCCGACCGCATCCACTACATCGAGCTCATGACCTGCGCCGAATACTCCCACCTGTGCCTGGGAATGCCGAGCGACCGCAGCCAGGGAATCGGCCTCTACACCGACAACAAGAAGATGCACGACCGGGAACGCCTCAAACTGTGGCCGCGGTTCCACGAGGATTTCCTCGCCAAGAACGGGCGCCGTTTCGAGGACGAGGAATTCGACCACATCATTCAACACCAGGTCGGCACCCGGTTCATCGAGTACGCCAACCGGACCGCCGAGGCCGAGTTCGCCGCGCCCATGCCGCCGTCCCTCCAGGTCGTGGAACAGTACGGCAACACCGCCACCACGTCCCACTTCCTGACCCTGCGCGACCACCTCCGCCGCACCCGCGGCGCGGGAGCCACCGGCACCGGTACAGGCACCGGGTCCGGCCCCGGCGCCGGCCCGGCGCGGGAGGCCGCGGGCGCCAAGTACCTCCTGGTGCCCGCCGCCTCCGGACTCGTCACCGGCGCGCTGTCCGCAACCGTCACCCACGCAGGGGCCTGATCCGCCATGGGCATCGTCATCACCGCATCCGCGACCGCCACCCACACCGACCCCGGCACGCCCGCCTCCGCCGTCGACCTCGCCGGGCGCGCCGCACGCCGCTGCCTCGCCCACGCCCGCGTATCCCCGTCCGGCGTCGGCGTCCTCGTCAACGTCGGCGTCTACCGCGAGAACAACACCTTCGAACCGGCCCTCGCCGCCCTGGTCCAGAAGGAAACCGGCATCAACCCCGACTACCTCGCCGACCCGCAGCCCGCCGCCGGCTTCTCCTTCGACCTCATGGACGGCGCCTGCGGCGTCCTCAGCGCCGTCCAGGCCGGCCAGTCCCTCCTCGCCACCGGCACCACCGAGAGGCTCCTCATCACCGCCGCCGACGTCCACCCCGGCGGCGACGCCTCCCGCGACCCCGACTACCCCTACGCCGACCTCGCCGGAGCGTTCCTCCTCGAACGAGACGCCGACCCCGACACCGGCTTCGGCCCCGTACGCCACTACGGCGGCGGCGACCGGCCCACCGACGTCGCCGGCTACCTCGACCTCGACACCATGGGCAGCGGCGGACGCTCCCGCATCACCGTCCACCGCACCCCCGGCCACGAGCAGCGCACCGGCGAACTCGCCGCGGCCGCGGTCGCCGCGTACACCGGCGAGTTCGGCCTCGACGCCGGCCGCACCCTCGTCATCGGCCCGGACGCCCCCGCCGGCGTCGGCGACGGGCCGGGAGGAGGCCGGCCGCACACCGCGGCCCCGGTCCTCGGCTACCTCCACGCCCTGGAAAGCGCCCGCCCCGAAGGCGTCGACACCCTCCTGTTCGTCACCGCCGGCGCCGGACCGCGAGCAGCCGTCGCCTCCTACCGCCCGCAGGGATGGTGACCGCCATGGCGACCACGACCGCCACCCCGGCGGCGGCCCGGCCCGCAGCCGCCGACGACCTCGGCGCGCACAGCCTGGCCGGCCTCCTCGAACGCAACGCCCGGGCCTTCCCCGACAAACCGGCCGTCATCCACCCCGCCGCCGGCCCCCGGCGGGACGGCGCCCGCCCCGCCTACCGGACCCTCACCTACGGCCGGCTCCAGCAGGCCGTCGAGGAGTTCGCCGCCGGCTTCACCCGCGCCGGCATCACCAAGGGCACCAAGACCGTCCTGATGGCGCCGCCCGGACCCGAACTGTTCGCCCTCGCCTTCGCCCTCTTCCGGGTGGGTGCCGTACCCGTCGTCGTCGACCCCGGCATGGGCGTCCGCCGGATGCTGCACTGCTACCGCACCGTCGGCGCCGAGGCGTTCATCGGACCGCCCCTCGCCCACGCCGCCCGCCTCCTCGGCCGCCGCGCCTTCGCCGGCATCCGCGTCCCCGTCACCCTCGGCCGGCACCGCCTCGGCCGGGCCCGCACCCTCGCCGCCGTACGCGCCCTCGGCGCCCGGGGCGGCGCGGCCGCACCCGTCGCCGCGGGCCGCGACGACCTGCTGATGATCGGCTTCACCACCGGCAGCACCGGCCCCGCCAAGGGCGTCGAGTACACCCACCGCATGGCGCTGTCGACCGCCCGCCAGATCGAGGCCGTGCACGGCCGCACCCCCGACGACACCTCCCTCGTCACCCTGCCGTTCTACGGGGTCCTCGACCTCGTCTACGGCTCCACCCTCGTCCTCGCCCCGCTGGCCCCCTCCCGCGTCGCCCAGGCCGACCCCGCGCTCGTCGTCGACGCTCTGGAACGCTTCCGCGTCACCACGATGTTCGCCTCACCCGCCCTCCTCGGCCCCCTCGCCGCCCACCTCGCCGCAGCCGCCCCCGGCCGCCACCCGCTCCCCGACCTGCGCTGCGTCGTCGGCGGCGGAGCACCCGTCCCGGACACGACGGTGGCCGCGCTGCGCCGCGCACTGGACCCGCGGGCCCGCATCCACGTCACGTACGGGGCGACGGAGGCGCTGCCCATCACGTCGATCGAGGCGGAAGAACTCCTCGGCCCGGAGGACGGAGGTGAGGGCGGGGGCAGTGGCGTCGGCGGCGCCGGTTCCGGCGGTACGGCGGCACGCGCCGCCGAAGGCGCCGGAACCTGTGTGGGACGCCCCGTCCCCGGCATCGGCCTCGCCGTCCTGCCCGTCACCGACGGCCCGCTGACCGGTTCCGTACCGCACCTCCCGACGGGCCGGGTCGGCGAGATCGCCGTCCGCGGCGACTGCGTCAGCCCCCGCTACCACCACTCCCCGGACGCCGACCGGCTCCACAAGGTCCCCGACGACACCGACCCCGCCGGCCCCGCCTGGCACCGCACCGGCGACCTCGGCTACCTCGACGACGACGGCCGCCTCTGGTTCTGCGGCCGCTCCGCCCAACGCGTCCGCACCGGGCACGGCGACCTGCACACGGTCCGCTGCGAGGGCGTCTTCAACGCCCACCCCCAGGTCCGCCGCACGGCCCTGGTCGGCATCCCCGCCTCCCCGGACAGCGGATGGGGTCGCGGCGGCCGCACGACCACCCGCAGCGGCACCGGGAGCGGAGGCACCGGCACCGCGCGCGGCGCCACCGAGAGCAGCGTCGCCGCGGGCAACGGAAACACGAGCACCGCCGCCGCCCCTACCACGGCCACGGACAACGACCCCGCGCACAGCGCGACCCCGCCCTGCGAGACGACCGGCAACGGAACTCCCCGCCGGCCCACCCCGGCCAGGGTCTCCGCGGTCAGCGCCCCCGCGCACAGCGCGACCACGGTCAGCGGCAGCTCCGGCCGCGCCGCCGCGGTCAGCGGGAGCGCGGCCAGCGCCGCCCCGGGCAGTGAGACGGTCGTCGGCGGCTCCGCGGGCAGCACCTCCGCGCCCGGTGCGACCCCTGCCGGCGCGAGGGCCGGCAGCGCCGCCGCGGGCATGGCGGCGGAAGGCAGCGGCACAGCCCGCAGCCGGACCGGGGGCAGGGGCTCCGCCGGCGACGGAACAGCCCTCGGCGGCTCCGCGACCGCCGCGCCACCCGGCGTCGCGCCGGGCGGTGTGCCGGCGGACCCGCGCCGGAACCGCCTCCGCCCGGTCGTGTGCGTCGAGACCGTCGACGAGGACCTCGACGAGGCCGCCTGGCAGCGCCTCACCGCCGAACTGCGCACCCTGGCCCGCACGCACGCGCCGACCACCGACCTGCAGGAGTTCCTGCACCACCCCGGCTTCCCCGTCGACATCCGGCACAACGCCAAGATCGGCCGCGAGGAGCTCGCCCGCTGGGCCGAGCGCCGCCTCACCCCTCCCACCCCCCTCACACCCCGTCAGCGCGCCGCCCGGATCGTCCCGCTCGCCGGGTGGGCCTACCTCGTCGGCGGCGCCGTATGGGCGGCAGCCTGCGGCGTGCCCGAAGCCCGCCTGCCCCGCCTCCTGTGGTGGGCGGACGCCGTGCTCAGCACCGCCGGGCACGCCGTCCAGATCCCGCTGGCCCTGCCCCGGGCCCGCACGGCCGGCATAGGCCGCCCCGCCGCCGTCGGCCTGACCATGCTCTACGGGGCGACCTGGTGGCGGCAGCTGTGAAGATCCTGATCACCGGAGCCACCGGCTTCCTCGGCGGCCACCTCGCCGACGCCTGCCTGCGCTCCGGCCACGGCGTACGCGCCCTCGTCCGCCCCGGCAGCAACACCGACCGGCTGCGCGCCCTGCCCGGCGTCGAACTCGTCACCGGCGACCTCACCCGCCCCGACTCGCTCCGGCGCGCCGCCGACGGCTGCGAAGCCGTCCTGCACAGCGCCGCCCGCGTCGTCGACCACGGCACCCGCGCCCAGTTCACCGAAGCCAACGTCACCGGCACGCTCCGGCTGATGGACGCCGCCCGCGCCGCCGGCGCGCGCCGGTTCGTGTTCGTCTCCAGCCCGAGCGCGCTGATGCACCTGCGGGAGGGGGACCGGCTCGGCATCGACGAGACCACCCCCTACCCCACCCGCTGGTTCAACGACTACTGCGCGACCAAGGCCGTCGCCGAGCAGCACGTCCTCGCCGCCGACACCGCCGGCTTCACCACCTGCGCCCTGCGGCCCCGCGGCATCTGGGGGCCCCGCGACCACGCCGGGTTCCTGCCCCGCCTCATCGGCGCCCTGCACGCGGGACGCCTCCCGGACCTGTCGGGCGGCAAACACGTCCTGGTCTCCCTCTGCCACGTCGACAACGCGGTCGACGCCTGCCTGCGCGCCGCCGTGTCCGCACCGGCCGAACGCATCGGCGGCCGCGCCTACTTCGTCGCGGACGCCGAGACGACCGACCTGTGGCCGTTCCTCGCAGACGTCGCCGCCCGCCTCGGCTGCCCGCCGCCCGCACCCCGCATCCCGCTGCCCGCGGGCCGGGCGCTCGCCGCGGCGGTCGAGACGGCATGGCGCCTGCGCCCGGACGCCGCCGCCCGGGCCCGGTCGAGCCCGCCACTGAGCCGGTACATGATGGCCCTGCTGACCCGTTCGAGCACGTACGACACGACGGCGGCCCGCCGCGACCTCGGCTACGCCCCCGTCCGCACGCAGGAGGACGGCCTGCGCGACCTGGTCCGCTGGGTCGCCTCGCAAGGCGGCGTCGCCTCCTGGACCGCCCCGCGCCCCCACCCCGCCCACACGCACACTCCGGACGCCACACCCCACGCCCCGGCCCGCGCCCCGCACCCGCCGATGCCCGAACCTCCGGCCGCGGCCGCCCCCGCACCCCCGCCCAAGGCCGAACACCGCCCGGCCCTGCCCCGCCCGCGCTCCTCCCCCGAGGCGGACTCCACCGAACAGCCCTTCCCCCACCCCGCCGACGCCACGGACACCCCACCGGTGTCCGGCCCTGCACCGGGGCCGGTCTCCGTGCCGGCCCCCGACCGGACGCCTGCGCCGTCGGGCTCTTCGCGGACGGCCGGTGATGCGCCGGCGTCCCGTGCCGGACAGGCCTCCGGCCCGGCACCGGCGCCCGTAGGCGGCCCTGCCGACGCCCGGTCCGCCGCCACGGGGCGCGGCCCCCGGCCGGTACGCGGTTCGGCAGAGCAGCGCGAACACCGCGACCCGTCCCTGCGCGCAAGCGGGAAACCGGGCAGCGACGGCTCCGGCGCCCCTGCCGACACCCGCCCGAACCACGACCCGACTCGCGCCGAAGCAGCACGGCCGGGAGACGCGGGGAGGGGCATGGCGCCCGAAGGGGACACCGCGCGCCGCGGATCCACCGATCCGGCCGGACCTGCCGGCCGAGAGGACACCTCACGATGAGCACCAGCACACCGAACCCGCCCGGCACCTCGGAACCACAGCGGGTGTCCCGCTCGGCGGCCGCGTCCGACCTGCCGAGCCCGACCGGCACTCCGGGCTCGCCCGGGGCACCCGGCGCCCCCATTCCCCGGGCCTCGTCGGAGGCGTGCGGCCCGGCTGCCGCCGCGGGCCGCCCTTCCGGCGCGCTCCCGGCGCCCAAGCCGTCCGCCGCCGTGCCCGGCGCTTCGACCTCACCGCAGGTGCCCCGGTCACCCGCACCCGCGGCGCCCGGCACGGCGAGCCCGGCAGGCACCCCGGGCCCGGCGGAGGATGCGGGCTCTCCCGCGGCCTCCGGCGCTTGCACCGCGCCGGTGTCGCCGGGTTCGTACCTCGCGTCAGGCAACACGGTGTCGCCGTCGCCCAGCCCTTCAGCCCTGCCGGCGACACCCGGCACAACCGTCGCACCCGGTGCGGCGGGAGGGCCGGAGCTGCCGGAGGCGGTCGGCTCGGCCACCCTGTCCGGCGCTTCCGGCACGCCGGAGGCACGCCGGTCATCCACCGCCGGCGGTGGATCCGGACCGCACAGTTCGGACGCCACGGCCGCGGCCGCGTACCGGCGGCCCGTGTCGCCCACCGAGAGGCTCTACCTCGCCGCGGGGGAGCCGCGCGGCGCCATGGCCCTGCGGATCGTCGTCGAAGGCGACGGCCTGCCCGACGCCGGGCAGCTCCGCGCCGCCGTCGCACGGGCCGCGGAGACGTGCCCCGGATCCCGGCTTGTCCGTCGCGGCCCCCTGTGGGCGGCGGACGGTCCGCCGCCGCACATCGTCCACGCGGCGGCCGCCGAGGGCCCGTTCGACGTGTCGGACCCGCGCACCGCTCGCCTCCTCACCGGCCGATCCGGCCCGGGGGACCAGCCCGGGTGCGAGCTGCTCGTCGTGCCCGGTGCGGGCGGGGCCCGTAGCACGCTCGTGTTCAGCGCCTCGCACGCCCTGATGGACGGGCACGGCGCCCTCACCTGGGTGCGGGAGGTCTTCCGCGCCCTCCGAGGCGAAGCCGCCAGGCCCGCCGCCGACCCGTCCACCGACCTCGGCGTGCTGCGCCGACTCGCCGCGGACCGGGGCGGCCGCCCCCGCCGACGGCCCGCGCCGCTCCCCGGACGGCGCTCCCCGCTCGGCCCCGCCTCGGCCACCGGCTCTGCGTCGCAGACGCTGTGGCTGCGCCGCACCCTGCCCGGCCGGCACCCCGCGCTCACCGCCCGGCTCGCCCAGGCCGTCGCCGACACGGCACGGCTCGACACGCGCGCCATGGTCCCCGTGGACCTGCGCCGCCACCTCCCGCACCTCGCCGCCGCCACCGGCAACCTGACCCTGCCCCTCTTCCTCGACCTGCGCCCCGGCCAGGACTGGGCCGCCGCCCACACCCGCCTGCTGACCGCGCTCGCCGCGGGCGGCGAACTCGCCGCCGGGTTCGAATCCGGGCCCGTCAGCCGCCTGCCCCGGCCGGCCGTCGCCGCTCTGCTGCGCGCCGCGCAGGCCGCCGCCGTACGCGCCGACCGGCACCTGGCCTCCGCCGTCGTCTCCCACCTCGGACGGCTCGACACCGGCGAACTCTCCGGCGGCGGGTTCACCGCCGCCACGGCCTACGCCCTGCCCGTGCACGCCCCGCTGGTGCCGCTGTCGTTCGCCGTCGCGGAGACGCCCTACGCGAGCGAGATCACCCTCGGCGTCCGCGCCACCGACCCGTCCCTCCCCCACCGCGCCTCCGCCTTCCTGGACTCCGTACTCGCCGTACTCGCCGCGGACGGCGCCGGCCCGCGTACGAACACCACACCCGCCCGAACCGCCGCATCCGACCCGTCTGCCACGACTGCCGAATCCGGCCCGGCCGATGCGTCCGCGCCGGCGTCCACCCGGACTGCCCCGGCTGACGTGTTGACCCCGTCCGCCTCGGTCGGCGCATCCGGCGCGTGCGCCCCGCCCGGCTCGGCCGGCGAAGCCGCCCCGGATGCGCCGTCCGCCCCGGCCGCCTCGGTTGGCGCGTACCCCCCGGTCGGTGCGTCCGCCGCGTCCTACGCGTCGACCCAGATTGCCCCGGCCGACGCATTGACCCCGGCCGCCTCGGCCGGCGGGTTCCCCCCGGATGCCCGGTCCGTCCCGGCCGCCTCGGTTGGCGCATATGTACCGGTCGATGCGTCCGACGCGTCCACCTGCTCCGCCCCGGCCGGCGCGTCCGCCCCCACCACCTCCGCTGACGCATCCGGCGCGTGCGTTGCGTCCGCCTCGGCTGACCTGCCCGCCCCGGTTGTCCTGGGTGACACGTCCGCCTTGGCCGAGGTGTCCGGCGCGTCCGTCCGGACCGCCCAGGCTGACGCGTGCACCCCGTCCGTCCCGGCTGACGGGTCCGCCCCGGTCACCCCGGCCGCCGCGTCCGACGCGTCCGCCCGGACCGTCCCGGCCGACGCGACCGCCGCGGGCACCGTCGTCGACCTCTTCCGCGCACAGGCCGCCCGTACGCCCGCGGCCGTCGCCCTCGACGGGCCCGCCGGGCCGGTCACCTACGCGGAGCTGGACCGGCGTTCCGACGCGGTCGCCGCCGAGCTGGTGCGGCGCGGGACCGCCCGCCGCGACCTCGTAGGCCTGGTCGTGGACCGCACCCCCGAGGGCGTGGCCGCGCTGTGGGGCATCCTCAAGGCCGGCGCCGCATACGTCCCCCTCGACCCGGCCCACCCCGGCCCGCGCATCCGCGGTGTCCTCGCATCCTGCGGCGTCCGGCTGACGCTGACCCGGCGGCACCTGGCGGCCCACCTCGCCGAGTTCGTCCCGGGCGCGCTCCTGGCCGTCGACGACGTACCGACGCCCGCGCAGCCCCCGTTCGCCCCTGTGGCCACCGGACCCGCCCCCGGCGACCTGGCGTACGTCATGCACACCTCCGGCTCGACCGGCCACCCCAAGGGCGTGCTGATCGAGCACCGCGGGCTGGTCGCCTTCGCCCGCTGGATGACGGACCTGTGCCGCGTCGGCGAGGGCACCCGCTTCGGATTCGCCTCCTCCTACGCCTTCGACATCTCCTGCTTCCCGCTGTTCCTGCCCCTGCTGGCCGGCGGAACGGCCGTCCTCGCCCCCGACGCGCCGTCCCCCGCGACCCTCCGCGCGCTCGTCGGTGAACACCGCGCCGACACGCTCGCCCTGACGCCGTCCCACCTGGCACTCCTCGACGGCGACGGCGGCGGCCCCCTCAGCACCCTCCTGCTCGGCGGCGAGGAGCTGACCCCGGCGGCCGTCCGCTCCGCGTACGCCGCCTTCGGCACCGGCTGCCGGCTGATCAACGGCTACGGGCCCACCGAAGCCACCGTCGCCTGCCTCGCGCACGTCGTCGACGACACGGAGACGGGCCCCTCGCTGCCGCTCGGCACACCCGGCCCGGACCTCCGCGTCGACCTGGTCGCGGAAGACGGCGCGTCCGTCGGAACCGGCCCGGACGACGTCGGCCGCGTCGGCGAGATCGTCGTCCACGGCATCCAGGTGGCCCGCGGCTACCACGGTTCGGTGTCCGCCGAACCCGACGGCACGGTCGGGCCGTTCTCAACGGGGCCCGACGGGCTGCGCTCGTACCGCACCGGCGACCTCGGACGCCGCCTCCCCGGCGGCGGCATCGCCTTCGCCGGGCGGGCAGACGGCCAGGTGAAGGTGGCCGGCCACCGCATCGAGCCCGCCGAGATAACCGCCGCCCTGGAGGCCCACCCCGGCGTCGCCCGCGCCGCGGTCACGACCCGCCGCCGCCCCGGCGGACGGGGGCTGGTCCTGTGCGCATACGCGGTCCCGTCCACCGGCACGGCAACCACGGGCCCGACGGCCGCCCCCGCCGCCGGCGCCGGCGGCCCTGCGGACCCCGGCACCGCGGAATCCGGTCCTGCCTACAGCGGCCCTGCAGCCGCGGGCCCGGCGGACTCCGGCTCTGCTGCCACCGCCACTGCAACCACGGGCCTGGCGATCACCGGCACCGTGGCCGCCGGCGGCCCTGCGGACCCCGGCACCGCGGACGCCGGCTCTGCCCGCACCGGCCGTGCGGGCACAGGCCGGTTTGACTCCGGCCCGGCGGGTTCCGGCTCGGCGGTCACCGGCCGGTCGGGTTCCGGCTCGGCGGTCACCGGTGCGGTGGGCTCCGGCCCTGCGGCCACGGGTTCGGCGGACTTCGGCCGTGCGGCCACCGATCCGGCGGGCTCCGGCCCGTCGGACCCCCGCTCCGGCCCCCCGGTGCCCCCCGCCGGCGCGCCTTCGGCGGCGGAGCTCCGCGCCCACCTGGCCGGGATCCTGCCCCGGCACCTGGTCCCGGCCCACATCCTCACCGTGCCGGGCCTCCCGACCACCGTGAGCGGCAAGACGGACTTCGACGCGCTCCCGGACCCGTTCGCCGGAACCGCCCCGCTCCCGGCCGAGCCGGACGGGCCCGCCGCGCCGCACGACACGTACGACGCGGCCCCCGATCCCCGCAGCAGCCGCAAGGCGCTGCGCTTCCGCGTGGCCCGCCACTGGGCGACCGTCCTCGGCATCGACGCCGCAGCCCTGACCGCCGACTCCGACTTCCAGGCGCTCGGCGGCGATTCGCTCGCCCTCGTCGAGATGCTGAGCGCCGTCAGCGCCGACCTGCTCACCCCGGACGAAACCCGCCGCTTCACCGGGGACCTCACCGTCCTGGTCCGCGACCTGACCCTCGACCGGGTCTGCGACCGCCTCGCCGCCGTACGCGAAGGAACCACCGCATGATCTTCGTCGGAGAGGGCGCCCTGCTGCGCCGGGCCGTCTCCCACGCCGCCGCCCGAGGCCACCGCGTCGACCTGGTCTGCTCGCCCGACCCGCTCGACGCGGCGGCCGCCGCCCCCGGCACGCCGCACCTTGCCGCGCCCGACGTCAACGCCGCGGCCGCCGACCTGGCGGCGGCCTGCACCGACGGGATCGTCTGGTCGGTCAACAACCGGCAGCTTTTCCGTGCCCCGGTGCTGTCGCTGGGGCTCCGCATCGTCAACGTCCACAACGGGCTGCTGCCGCAGCACCGCGGACTGCCGTCCGCCGCCGTCGTGTTCGCGCTGCTCCACGGGGACACCGAGTACGGGGCCACCGTGCACGAGGTCGACGCCGGCATCGACACCGGCCCCGTCCTCGCCGAGCACCGCTTCCCGATCGGGCCCGCCGACCGCTTCCACGAGGTGATGCTGCGCGGCGTCCGCGCCTGCCAGACCCTCTTCGAGCGGACGCTGCCCGCCGTGGCCGCCGGCGAACGCCCCCGAGCCGCCCCGCCGGACGCCGCCCGGCCTTCCGGGTACTACGGGCGTCGGGCCCTCGCCCGCCTCGGGGAGCACCGCGACGCCCCCTCCTTCGTACGCGCCACCGACCTCGGCCCCTTCGCGGCGCACGCACCCGAAGTCGCCGAGGCCCTGCACCGCGTGCGCCCCTGAGCGGCGGCGCCCGCCCCGCGGCTCGGGGCCGGCCCGACGGGGCGGTACGCCGATGCCCGCGGCAGCTCCGCCCCGGCCGCGGCCTGGGCGGAGCCCGCCCCTCCTGCCCGGCCCCCCGCCCGGCCGCGCAGGCCCGTCACGTCGTCGTCGACGGCGGCGGCCACGTCGGAAGCAGGTCCCGCTGCCGCCCCGATGCGGCGGAACGCCACCCCGTCCGGCACGCCGGGCACGGCGGCTCCCCGCCTACCCCGACACGCAGGCGAACTCCACATGCGCGCAACCGCGTTGGGTTCCCCGCAGCCCCGATGCGATGATCGTTCCGCAGGTGCGCGACCCGGCTGCCGGCCAACGGCACTGGGGCGCACCGCGGCAGCGGACCAACAGGAGGGACCCGGCGTGCGCCGACTCGTCTACTACATCGCCACCACGCTCGACGGCTTCATCGCCGGCCCGGACGGCGCCGACCCGACCGGCCCGAACGGCTTCTGGCCGATCGCGGAGGACTACCTCCAGCACCTCGTGGCCGAGTACCCGGAGACCCTGCCGGTCCAGGCCCGGCAGGCGCTGTCCGTCACCGCCGAGGGCACCCGGTTCGACACCGTCCTCGAAGGGCGTCGCACGTACGAGATCGGCCTCGCGGCCGGCATCCCCGACGCCTACCCCCACCTGCGGCACATCGTGTTCTCCCGCACCCTCACCGAGGTCCCGGCCCCGGCGGTCGAGCTGGTCTCCGGCGACCCGGTGGCGACCGTGCGCGAGCTGAAGCAGCAGGACGGCAAGGACATCTGGCTGATCGGCGGCGCCGAGCTGGCCGGCTCCCTCTACGCCGAGATCGACATGCTCGTCCTCAAGGTCGCGCCGCTCACCCTGGGCGACGGCATCCCGCTCTTCTCCCGCAAGGCCGCCTTCGACCCGCGCACGTGGACGCTCACCGACCACACGGTCCTGAAGAGCGGGGCGGCGTTCCTCACCTACACCCGCCCCACCGACACCGACACCGACACCGACACCGCCTGACGCCGAGGCGGCGCGGCCCCACCCGCGCCGCCGTCCGGCCCCACCACCTGCCGGTTTGCCGCCGCCCCCGCCGCGCGCTTTAATGAATGAACGGTCATTCATTAACTGTGAAAGCGGGTGGGCAGGGACATGGCACGACCCCGCGGCGTCGAGGACGCGGTGATCCTGCGGGCCGCCGTCGACGTGATCGGCCGGTCCGGGCCCGGCGGCCTCACCCTGGCCGCCGTCGCCCGCGAAGTCGGGCTCGTCCCCGGCACGCTCGTGCAGCGGTTCGGCTCCAAGCGCGGCCTGCTCCTCGCGCTCGCCGAGCAGGCCGCGCGCGAAGCGGAGGACCTGCCCGTCCGCGCCCGCCAAGGCCACGACAGCCCCCTCGCCGCCCTGGAGGCGCTGCTCGTCTCCTCCACGGAGCACATGGCGACACCCGAGGCGTTCGCGCACCATCTGGGGGTCCTGTGCATCGACCTGACCGACCCGGAATTCCACCGCCACGCCCTGGCCGTGCACCGCGCCCAGCAGCGCGCCGTCGAAGCCCTCCTCGGCGAGGCGGCCGGGGCCGGGGAGCTCCGCCCCGGTACGGACACCGCCGCGCTCGCGGCGACCGTACAGGCCGCCGCAGCAGGCGCCGGCCTCGTCTGGGCCCTCGACCGCAGCGGCAGCCTCGCCGACCGTGTGCGCCGCGAACTCGCCGCCGTACTCCGCGCCCACCAACCCCACCACCCACGCCCGGAGGAACGATGACGTACGCCACCCCCGCCCGGCCCCTCGCCGGCAAGGTCGCCCTCGTCGCCGGCGGCACCCGCGGCGGAGGCCGCGGCACGGCCGTCGCCCTCGGCGCGGCCGGCGCGACGGTGTACGTCACCGGCCGCAGCAGCCGCACCGCCGGCCGCTCCCCCCTCGACCGCCCCGAGACCGTCGAGGAGACCGCCGCCCGGGTCACCGCTGCCGGCGGCCTCGGCATCCCCGTACGCGTCGACCACAGCGACCCCGACGAAGTCCGCGCCCTCACCGCCCGCATCGGCGCCGAGCAGTCGGGCCGGCTCGACATCCTCGTCAACTCGGTCTGGGGCGGCGACCCGCTCACCGACTGGGAGCACCCGCTGTGGGAGCAGGACCTCGACACCGGCCTGCGGCTGCTCCGCCAGGCCGTCGAGACGCACATCATCACCAGCCGCCACGCCCTCCCCCTGATGGTCGCGCAGGGCAGTGGGCTCGTCGTCGAGGTCACCGACGGCAACACCGCCCGCTACCGCGGCTCGTTCTTCTACGACCTCGCCAAGTCGGCCGTCATCCGCCTCGCCTTCGCCCAGGCCGCCGAACTGAGGGAGCACGGCGTCGCCGCCGTCGCCGTCACCCCCGGCTTCCTGCGTTCCGAGGCGGTGCTCGACCACTTCGGCGTCACCGAGGACACCTGGCGCGACGCCGTCGCCCGGGATCCCGACTTCGCGCACTCCGAAAGCCCCGCCTACCTGGGCCGCGCGATCGCCGCCCTGGCCGCCGACCCGGACGTCCTGCGGTGGACGGGCCGCGCCCTCGCAACCTGGTCCCTGTACAAGGAGTACGGCTTCACCGACACCGACGGCACCCAGCCCGACTTCGCCGCCCACTGGGCCGATGCCCTCGAACCGGTCCACGGCCCCCTCGGCGAGCCGCTGTAGCAGCCGCCTGCCCCGGGTGTGCCGTCCCCGGGGACCCCGGTGCCTCGGCGTGCGCCGGGCACCAGCATGCTGGTGCCCGGCGGGGCCACCGCCGGGCGGGCGGCGCAGCGCCCGTACGCGGACGAACGACGACCGGAGAAACCAGGATGCAGGACGCAGACCGCTGGCTGAAGCGCTTCACCCCCGCAAGCAGCCCCGCAACCGGCCGCACGCCCGGCACGGCTGCCCTCACGCCCCCGACCCGCATCCGCTCCCGCGTCGTCTGCCTGCCCCACGCCGGCGGCGCCGCCCCCGCCTACCAGCCGTGGGCCCGTCACCTCCCCGCCGACACCGAGCTGTTGGCCGTCCAGTACCCCGGCCGCCAGGAGCGGCTCGGCGAGCCCTGTGCCGACACCCTCGGCGAGCTCGCCGACGCGGTCGCCGCCGCCCTCGCCGCGCTCCCCGTCCTGCCCACCGTCGTCTTCGGCCACAGCATGGGCTCGCTCGTCGCGTACGAAACCGTCCTGCGGCTCGCCCGGCACGCCCCGCAGGCGCTGCCCGTGCGGCTCTTCGTCTCCGGCGCGCCCGCCCCCGCGCACGACCGCACCAACCTGCCCGCCCCGGACGACGCCTCCCTCCTCGCGTACGTCCGCAACCAGGGCGCCGCCCAGCCCGAGGTGTACGACATCCCCGAGCTCCGCGAGCTCCTGATGCCCTCCCTCCGCGGCGACTTCGCGCTGCTCGCCCGCTACCGCCCGGCCCGGCCGCCGGCCCGCGTCCCCGTACCGGTGACGGCCCTCGGCGGCGACTCCGACGCGGGCTGCCCGCCCGAATCCCTCGCCACCTGGGCCGACGCCACCACCGCGGACTTCGCCTCCCGCGTCTTCCCCGGCGGCCACTTCTACCTCCAGGGCCGCGAGGACACCCTGGCCGGGCTGGTCACGACGGCCCTCCGCGCGGCGGCAGCCCGCTGACGGGCCCGCGGCGGCCGCCGGCTCAGGCGCCGGACGCGCGGCCGTCGCCGCCGTCCCCGCCGCCGCTCACCACGTCGCGGACCGCCGCCCGGAACTCGTCCGTCCGCGGGTGCGTGGGGTGCGCGGGCCGCGCCAGGTACACGGTGGCCGCCGGAGCGTCCGCCACCGGCACGAAGCGGACGCCCGGGTGGCCGTGGCTCTCCGCCGTGCCCGCCGCGCCGACGCCGAACGCCCCGCCGATCGCGATCAGGTTCAGCCACTCGTCCACGTTGCGGACCTCCACCGTCCGGGCCGGCCGCTGCCCCGCCGGCCACAGCTCCGGCGACGCCGTGCCCGTCTCCGGCCACAGGGCCAGCGGCAGCTCCCGGCCCGCCGTCAGCTCCGCCAGCAGCACCTGCTCCCTGCCCGCCAGCGGATCGTCGTCCGGCAGCGCGGCGACCCGGCCCTCCGTGTACAGCGCCTCCGTGCGGATCCGCCGGTCCGCCGGCACCGTGCGCAGCACCGCCAGGTCCGCGTCCCCCGTGGCCAGGCCCGCGGTACTGCTGTCGTGCCGCACCACCTCCAGCGGGACGTGCGGGTGCGTACGCCGCCACGAGCGCAGCAGCGGCACCGTCTGCTGCCCGAGCACCGCGCACGTGTAGCCCAGGCGCAGCGGCCGCGACACCTCTCGCGTGTCGGCGAGGGCCGCGTCCAGATGCGCCAGGATGGCCCGGGCGTGCCCGAGCAGCGTCGTGCCCGCGGCGGTCAGGGCCGGCCGCCGCGAGGACCGGTCGACGAGCCGCACCCCGACCCGCGCCTCCAGCTGCGCCAGCGTCCGCGACAGCGCCGGCTGGGTGATGTGCAGCCGCGCCGCGGCCGCGGTGACCGTGCCGGCCGCGGCGACCGCGTCCAGGGCCCTCAGGTGCCGCAGCTCCACGCCATCCATGCCTGTGAAGCATAGTCGCTGCCCAGACGGCATTTCCGCCCGCGCGGAAGGCTCCGTAGCGTCGAAGGGGCCGAGGCGCCCCGCCCCGGCGGAGAAACGTTCTCAGAGAGACGGTGCATGGTGAGGATCCTCCTGGTCGGAGCGGGCGGCACGCTCGGCGGCGCGGTACGCGCGGCGCTGTCGGAACGCGGACACGAGGTGGTCGGCGTCGGCCGCACCGGCGGCGACCTGGTCGCCGACGTCACCGACCCGGAGGCCGTCGCCCGTCTGTACGCGCAGGCCGGCCCGCTGGACGCAGTCGCGGTCGCCGCGGGCGACGCCGTCTTCCGCCCGCTCGCCGAACTGACCGCCGACGACATCGCGGCGACCCTGCGCGGCAAGGCGCTCGGCCAGCTGGAACTCGTCCGCCAAGGCGCCCGGCACGTGGCGCCGACCGGCTCGTTCACGCTGATCAGCGGCATCCTCACCGAGGAGCCGATCCCCGCCGGAGCGGCCGCCTCCGCGGCGAACGGCGCCGTCGAGGCCTTCGTCCGCGCCGCCGCGATCGAACTCCCGCCCCAGCGCATCAACGCGATCAGCCCCACCGTCGCCGAGGAGTCCCTCCCCGCGTACGCCCCGTTCTTCCCCGGAATGGAACCGGTCCCCGCCTCCCGCGTGGCCACGGCATACGTCCGCTCGATCGAGGGCGCCCAGACGGGCCGGATCTACCGCGTCCACTGACGCCGGAGGTGGCGGCCTGCACCGCACCGCGGGGCCGAAGGCTGCTGAGGGCAGTGGCAGCCCGGGTCGACCGCCGCCGGCCACGGGGCAGGGGAGGAGGGTCACCGAGGCAGACGACCGGTTCCTCCCCGGCCTGGGCGTGCGCCGTGGCAGCCTCGACCTCTTCACAATGCCTGCTTCGTGGAACCGTTCCCCGTCGACGCCGGTGACATCGATCACGATCACCATCCCGGTCCACTAATCGGCAGGCTGCTCCGGCACGAGCCCGAAGTGGTACTCGGCGTGCGTGAGGAGTTCCTCCGTGAGCCGTACACCCGTCAGCTGCTCGGTGAGGGCAAGGACCGCCGCCTTGGCATCGGCGCTCGCACCCGTGCATACCCCGCCCTCAGCCAAGTCGAAGCCGATCTCCCGCATCATCGGGACCAACTCGTCCGGCGTGCTGCCGTACCTGCGCGTGGGCCATTCGAAGCCGGTTTGCAACTCGCCGTTCTCGTACCAGTCGAAGAGTTCGATCGGCTTGCCCCCGTTGGTGGAATGCGACACGGCCCGCCCGTTCAGTGACAGGGCGGGGAGGAACCGCGACATGCCCGAGCTCCCGTCGAAGGCGAAGACGAGCGTCCATTCGCCGCCCCTACCCGGAACGGTGCAAGCACCTGCGATGAACGAGTCGTCCCAGTAATCTGTCGCATCCCGATGGTCCTCATGCTGCTCGACCAGTGCGTCCAGGCCCTCACCCGTTCCCTGCGGCTCGGCCTCCATCAGACGCAGCGCCTCTGCCGGGGCGATGCCACGGACGAGTGCCAGGCCGTATCCGCCCGCCATCGCGGCGCAGAACATCCGGGAGGAACGGATCCAGGCGTAATCCTGTGCAGTCACCGAAGTCATGCACCGAAGCCTGCCTCCCGGCACTGACACGCCGGCCGCACTCGGCCACGGGTGCAGGGCCCGGACACGGCGCCCGCCGATCGGCCCGCGCCTTGAGGAGCGCCAACGCGACTGCCCGGGCCGCGAGCGGCAGCCGCCGGCGCGGCCCGGGACCCGGCTACCCGGCCGCCGTCGCCGCGTCGGCCTGGTGGCCGGCGGTCGTCCGCGGGCCGTCCGGGATGTGGAGGACCGCTGCCGCGCCCGCCAAGACCGCCGCCCCGAGGGGGAAATAGCCCTGCTGCGGCACGGTGTCGGTGCGCGTACGGGCCGAGCCGGCCCCGGGGGCCGCGGTCAGCCCCCACTCTGAGCCCTCCGCCCGCCGCTGCAGCAGCCCCTCGTACGTGTCCGGCTCCGGCTCGCCCAGGCCGATCGCCGCGCTGCGGCCCAGGCTGCCGGCGACGAACGCGTACTCCGCGCCCAGCAGGGCCCCCACCACCGCGCCGGCACCGGACCAGGTGAGGTCCGCGTCCCCCAGCCGCATGCTGCTCGGCGGCCGCTGGAGGTGGAGGTTGTGCGCGCAGACCAGCGTCGGACCCCGCCCGGCCTCGGCGGCGCGGATGGCGAGCAGGTTCTCCGCCATCAGCCCGTCCCGCACGGCGAGCAGCCCCCGCACCCGCTCCGGCTGGTCCATGGGCCGCGCCGCCTGCCGGTGGTAGCGCAACAGGCCGCGCCCCGCGGCGAGGTGGACGCCCGCCCGGTGCCACTCCTCCCGTGACGTGGCCGCGATCCGCTCCGGCGCGCGCGCGTACAGTGCGCCCCACAGGTCGTCGGCGAGCGCCAGCAGCGCCGTGGTCGCCGGCTCGGCCCCCGGCGAGGCCGCCGCGTCCAGGACCGCCTCCGGGCGGCTCCACCGCGCGTCGTCGCCGGCCAGCTCCGCGAGGTCCGCGCCGAGGTCCAGGCCCAGGTGGGCGCGCGCGTGCTCCAGGTACGGGCGCGGACTGGGCGCGCTCATGGACTCCGTCGGCGCGTCGAAGCCGTGGAAGGCGAGCCGCTCCTGCGGGGGCCGGTTCCGGTTGTACGCGTGCATCCACGCGACGAGCCGCCGGTTGGCCGCCGACTCCCCCCAGCCGTGGCTGAACCCCTCGCGCATCACCGCGTCGAGGGTCCCCCGCCCCTTGCGGACGTAGTCGTCGACGGCGAGCGCGGCCACTCGGTCGACCTCCAGGGCGACCGACCGGAAGCCGATCCCGGCGAGCTGCCCGAACAGGTCGTTGCGGACCCACCCGAAGGCGGGTTCAAGGTGCGTCGGCTCTCCCAGGCCCAGCAGGGCGCACGACGCAGGGACGATTTCCCGGATGTCCTGACTCATCATGTCCCGCAAGCGTATCTTTGAAAGCCCGGTGGAGGCTTTGCTCTCCATTGGCCGTGTGCACACGGCACCGGAGTGCCCGAAGTCTCAAACAGCAGGGAAGCCATGCGACCAGCCGACCTGGCCCGCGGGCACGGCATCTCCACCCAGGCCGTCCGCAACTACGAGCGCGACGGCTTCCTCCCGCCCGCCGAGCGCACCGCCAGTGGCTACCGCGTCTACACCCCGCTGCACGCGGCCGCACTGCGCACCTTCCTCGCGCTCGTCGCCGCGTACGGGCACCAGCCGGCCGGCCGCATCATGAACGCCGTCCACCACGACTCCCTCGACGACGCCCTCGACGCCGTCGACCGGGGCCACGCGCGGCTGCTGCGCGACCGGGAGACCCTCGCCGCCGTACGGCAGGCCGTCGGCCACCTCGCGGCGGAGCCTGCGCACTCCGCCCCCGGCCCACCCGCCCGGGCCGGCGGGCCCCTTACCGTCGGCGAACTCGCCCGCTGGCTCGGCGTCACCCCGGCGACCCTGCGCAACTGGGAGACCGCCGGGATCCTCGACCCCGCCCGCGAACCCGGCACCGGGTACCGCGTCTTCCGCGAGGCCGACGTACGCGACGCCGAACTCGCCCACCTCCTGCGGCGCGGCGGCTACCCCCTGGACCGCATCACCACGGTCGTCCGGCAGATCCGCGCGACCGCCCGCACCGGGACCGTCACCGGCGCGGGCGCCGACGCCCTCACCCGCGCCCTCGACGACTGGCAGCGGCAGCTCACCGCGCGGGGCGTGGCCATGCTCACCGCAGCCGCCCGGCTCGGCGACTACCTGGCCCTCCGCGACGGCCCCGCCGGGCCGGACCCCGCCGACGCGGGGCCACCCGCCGAATGAACGGCGGCCCCGGACGGGTCCCGGCCCCGGCAGACCCCCGGCGCGCCCGTCACGGGCCGTCGAACTCCGGCAGGGACGGCGCATGGCGGTACCACCGGGCGATCGCCGGATGCGTGAACGACCACCCCTCCGGCCCGACCCGCAGCACCTCCTGCGCGGACGCCTCGTCGAGCAGCCGGTACACCGCGTCCGGGGGCAGCCCCCACACGGCGAACCGGGACGAGACGACCGCCCGGAGCCAGTGCCCGGTCACGGTGGTGCCCGCCAGGAGCGGCACCAGCAGCACGCAGGCGCCCGAGGCGGCGAGCAGCAGCGCAAGGCACAGCACCAGCGCAAGGACCTCCCCGACGATCCACCGCTTCTTCGCGGGGCGCGCCACCTGCTCGGCGGACCACGCGGTGAAACCCAGCACCAGCGCGGCCCCCGTCAGGAACACGATGTCTGCGGCCGATTCCGGCACCGTCACCGCGAACAGCAGCACCAGCCCGCCCGGAACGCCCTTCAGCAACCCCTGCCAGACCCGCCCCACCGGGTCCCCGCGCGGCGCCCGCGGATCCAGCCGGTGCCGCTGGTACCCGTACCAGGCGAAGGCGGTGAGCACGCCCAGCAGGAACCACGCCGGCTCCATGCCCGAGTCGGACGTGCCGTACGGGGACCCGTAGTACGGGTCGCCGGCCCGGCCCTCGGACTCGTACATGTCCAGCATCAGCCACACGAGCATGCCGGTCACGGCCGCGTACGCGGCGGCCTGCCACCGGGAGGGCCGCCGCCCGCGGTAGAGCACCCGCAGGTCCCCGACCGGCCCGCCCTCCTCCTTCTCCCGGAACGCCAGCAGCCGCAGGGCCGCGTGGCGGCGCTGCTCCCGGAACGGCCCCCGGTACTGGCGGTACGGCAGGTACGCGCCGAACAGGTGCCGCACCAGCCGGAGTTGCAGCGACTCCTCCGTCGCGTCCTCGGCGACCAGCTCCGCGGGGTCCGCGCGTCCGTCCGTGTACAGCAGCCGGGCGGCGCCGGCCAGTGTCGGGTCGGCGAGGACCGCGGCGGCCGGCAGGTCGGGCCGGGCCGCGAGCGCTTCCAGCACCGGAGCCCACTCCCGCTGCTTCGTACGGGAACGGGAGCTGCGCTGGATCCAGCCGTCGAGGTCGTCGGCGCCGAGGGGCCGCAGCCGGACCCCGGCGCTGCCGGCGATGACGGTGTCGGTCCGCTCCACCGTGTCGGTGAACTCCGCCCAGCCGCTGACCAGGACGAACGGCGCCTGCTCGGGCAGCCGGTTGAACAGGTGCAGCGCGCAGGCCCGCTGGCGCAGGGTGAGGCTGTCGAAGTCGTCGAGGATGGGCAGCAGGAGGTGCCTGCCGAGCAGGGTGCGGACGTCCTCGGCGGTGCAGCCGGTGAGCGCGCCCGCGATCCAGGCCAGCAGGTCGTCGACCGGGCCCGGCCGGGGGCGCCAGCCGCGCAGCGACACCAGCACGGGCACCGCGCCGGTGTCCGCCGAGGTGAGCAGGCGGGTGCCGAGGTGGCGGGCGAGCTGGGTCTTGCCGGAGCCGCGGTCACCGAGAACGAGCAGGCGCCGGCCGCGGACGAGGGCGTGGACCTCCGCGATCTCGTCGTAGCGCCCGCCGAGGTCGGGGGCGTCGGGGCCCGCATCGGTGAAGTCCGGGCCGACGGTGGTGTAGCGCAGGCGGATCGGCGCCGGGTGGGCGGCCACGCCCCAGGGGCGCCGGTCGGGGGCGAGGGTCCGCCAGGCGTCCCGCTCCAGGGAGCCCGGGCCCGGGCCGTCCGGGCCGGCGGCGGCCTCCCGGCCGGCGGGGACGGCGGGGACGGCGGGGGCGGCGGCGGGGGTGGCCGCCGGGTGCGCCGGGTCGGCGGGGTCCGCGGGGTGCGGCGGGCCGGCGGGGCCCGCGGCCAGGGCGGCGGCCGCCGCCTCGCCGGCCGCCGGGCCGGCCGGGGCGGGGGCCGGGAGCGGGGCCGGGGCCGGGGTCGGCCCCGGCAGGCCGCAGGCCGGGATGCCGCCGCCGACGGGGAAGGGGTCCGTACACGGGTCGAAGCGGGCTCCGCGCGGGCCCGCGGATGGGGCGGCGCCCCTCGGTCCCGGCGGCGGCCCGGCGGCCGGACCCTCCTGCGGCGGGACGGTCCGCGCCCACTGGTGCTCCGCCCGGGCCCGCGCCCAACGGGCCTGCCACAGGTCGAGGTTGGCCTCCGGGTCGCACGCCTGCACCCACGCCCGTACGAGCTCCCAGCGCGGCAGGCTCCGCCCCGACGCGGCGGCGCTGAGCGCACCCTTGCTCCAGTTGACGTCCGTGGAGAGGCGGGCCAGGGTCAGCCCGGCCGCGGCACGGAGCCCGCGCAGTTCCCGCGCGAGCTCCGCCAGGGCCGGGACGCTCGTGTCGAGCGGCTGTTCGGGCCGCCCGCGCCGTCCCGTCGCCATGCCGCTACCGGCCGGCCGGCGGGACGACGGGACCGGCACCGTCCGCGTCGCCGCCGTCGCCGCCGGAGATGCGGCGGGCCAGCTCCAGGCCCGTCGTGGTGACCATCACGATCACCGCGAGGGACGTTCCCGGGTCCTGGCCGAGCACGGCCAGGACGGCGGTGGCCACGGCCACCACCACGACGACGACCACCTTCACGCGCACGGGGGAGGGGCGTACGCCCAGCCCCGGAACCCACCCAACGGAAGCCACGGACATTCCCATCACGGAATCCTCCGATCGAAGCAACGGTCCGGATCGAGGTGCGAAGCGCCTGCGCGAGCCCGCAGTTGGCGCTGCGGGCGGCCGCTCGACGGCCGGAAGCCGACGGGCGCCCACCCACCATGCCCGACCGCCGCCCTCCCCGGCACCGGCCCGAAAAATGCCCCTATGGTCCGCAGTATCCGCTGATGCCCGACCAGGTGAACATGGCACCGCCCGGGCCGTCCGTCCGTGAACTATGCGCCTGCCGATGCGTCCTCGCAGCTCATGGCCACCCTGCGGGCGCGGCGGCGTTCACGAAGAAGAGACCGCACTGAACAACACCCCCTGTCGCGCATACTGCCCTCGGGGGCGCATCCGTGAAGATTCGCGCCCCTCCCGCGGGAGCCGACGGTCCGGATCCACGCACCGGCGGGGGCCGTTGGCGCGGCCCCCGCCCCTCCGCCCCGCACGCCGAACACCCGCCGGGGCGCACTCCGGCACCCGCTCAGGCGGGAAGGCCGGTGCCGGTGCCGGGGCCCGGCAGGCCCGACGGCTGCGGCCCGGGCGGCACCTCCAGCGGTGCCCCGGCCGGATCCGCGGGCCGGCGCGAGGCGATGCCGCGGGCCCGCGCCATCCGGTCGACGACCAGGCAGAACACCGGCGCGCTCACCAGCTCCACGACCAGCGCCTGCCACGGCGCGTCCGCGGCCGTCCCGGAGTCCGCCAACTGCCCGAGGGCGAGCGCGAGTCCGAACGACAGGACGTTGTTCGCCGTGTGCATGGCGATCACGGCCTCCAGGCCGCCGGTCCGCAGGACGAGCCACCCCCACCACAGCGCCGAGTACAGCAGCAGGAAGAAGCCGCTCCACCCGCCGAACCCGTGCGCCAGGGCGAACAGCACGGACGCCACGCACAGCCCGGGCCAGGGGGAGCGCAGGAAGCCGCCGAAGAACTGGACGAGCCAGCCGCGGAAGACGAACTCCTCGGCCGCGGCCTGGAACGGCACCAGCGCCGCGAACAACGCCAGCCCCACCAGCAGCCGCGTCATCCCGGGGACGTCGCCTTCGAAGACCTCGTCCCCGGCCTCCAGCCACTCCCACAGCACGAGGACGCCCATCTGCACGGCCATGACCGGGAACGCCACGGCCGCGCACAGCCCGAGCCACCGCCACCGCATCCGCCCGACCACCGACAAGACCGTCCCCGGCGGCCGCATCCCGCACCACAGCACGGCCAGCAGCACCACGGGGATGCCGATCGCCAGGCCGGTGAGCGCGAGCGCCTGGTCTGCGAGCGGGTCGGCCAGCAGCCGGTCGCTGCCGTCCTCGGGGGCCGGGCCGAAGCCGAGCGCCTGGCCGACCGCCATCCCGATCCCGACGAGCAGCACCATCGCGACCATGAACAGCCCGGTCACGACCGCGAATTCGCCGAGGCGGTGCCACAGGCGCTGGCGTCCGTTGCGGGACTGCTCGTGGTACCGCGTCCCGGCCGGCGCGGCCACCCGCCGCGGCGGCTCCGGCTGTACCGGCCACCCCCAGGCCGCGGCAGGATGCGCATACGGCCCACCCTGCGCGGCCCCGCGGTACGGCTCCCCGCCCCCGAGCGGCGGGGCCCCGGAATGCGGCTGTGGCCCGCCGGGGTGCCCCTGTGGCCCGGCCGCCTGCCCGGGGGGCGCCCACGGGTCGCCCGCCGACCCGGGGGGTGCCCACGGGTCGCGGCCCTCCGGCCGCTCCCGCGCGGCGTCCGCCGCCCGGCCCGGCTCCGATATCTCCGACACGGCCGAAGCCCCTTTCACTCGCCTCGCCCAGGACACCGCGATCACCGGCCCCGGCACGGCACACGGCCGCCCCGGCACCATAAGCGATCACCCGCAGCACCCTCCCTGCCACCGGTGGGAGGGCCGATACCTGCCGTGCCGACACAGCCGAGGCGAGGACCGCTCGCGCCGGCACGGCGCGGTCGGGAGCCGGCCGGAGGTCGCGGGCGGATCCGAGGAGGCGGGCGCCGACCCGATGGAAGGGGACGGCGCGTCGGGAAGCGCGGGCGGCCCCTCCGCGACCGACGACATGCTGCGCCGGGCGGTGCACACCGCGACGAGTCCGCTCATCATTCCGCCCGCGGCCGAAACGGCAGCCATGGACACGTTCACCCAGTCGACCACCACATCGGACGCGTGGAAGTCATCAGTGGGCGTGAGCGGACCCTGCTCCTGGTGGGCCGTCGGCTTCAAGCCCCCTCCTCCACCGCCTGCGAATCCGGGTTCGGCGGAGAACCCCCAGACCACCAGGATCACCGCCGCCAGAGCCAGGCCGGCCACCGCGCCCGCCCACAGCCACCACACGCGCCTTGGCACGGCGCCGCCCCACGGCCGGTCGGCCGCCCCTTCGGCCTCCGCTGCCGGGCCGCTCCGGTTCAGGATGCCGGCCACTGAGTCCGAAAGGACGGTGAGGCGTCGACTTCTGGTGATCATGCGAACTGCTCCTCCGAGGAGTGCCGGGGCCGCAGCGAGGACGGTCCTCCCGCCGCCCGCCGGTACGACTCCATTGCGCCCCGTCAGGCGCGGCGCGTCACGGCACGGCATCCCGCGGCTTGACAGCCGAGATGCCGCGCGCACGCGTCGGTCGGAGAAGGCTGCGGCCGCCGCCGACATCGTCGCCCCACCCCAGGTCGGCGACCCGCGCCGGAGGGACGCCTACCCGGGGAGCCGCAGTGCCAGGCCGTCGAGGACGACCTCCAGCCCGTACGCGAACTTCGCGTCCCGCAGCGCGGCGGGATCGGCGCCGGCGGCGGCCGCGGGGGACCCGTCCCGGGCGCCCGTACCCGCCTGCCCGGCGCCGCCCCCGCCGGTGTGGGCCGCCTGCACGGCCTCGTACTCCTCGTGCAGGTGGGCGTGGCCTGCCGCCGCCTCGGCGGCCGCCGGGATCAGGCGGGCGATGAACTCCGCCTCGCTCTCCCCGGACCGGGCCACCGCCGTCAGCCAGGCCGCCTCCGTCGAGCTCATCCCGATGACGTAGCCGAGGAGGGTCTCGATGGCCCGGCTCGGCTCGGGGAACCCGGCCCCCGTGAACAGCGCCGCGAGCCGCTCGGAGGACCCCATGAGGTTCGGCCCCAGATAGGCGAGCCCGGCCTGGCCGAGCACCGAGGCCAGCCACGGGTGCCGCAGCACGGTGTGGCGGAAGGACGCGGCCGCCTGGGTGGCGGCGGTCCGCCAGTCCCCGTCCCCCTCCTCGCCCGCGGGGACGCGGATCTCGCCGAACACCTCGTCCACCGCGAGCTCCATCAACTCGTCCTTGGTGGCGACGTGCCGGTACAGGGACGTCGCGCCGGCGCCGAGGCGGGCGCCCAGCTTCCGCATGCTCAGCGCCTCGACGCCCTCCGCGTCGAGCACCGCCACGGCCTCGCGGACGATCGCCAACCGGCTGAGCGCGGGCTGTTCGGCCGCCCCGCGCGGTGCGCGGGCCCACACGGACGGGACGGGGTTGCTCTTGCCTGCCATGGCGTCACTCCTGGCTCCTCGAACGCGGACCGGTGCCGCGCGCCTCGCTGCGTACACCGTGCGCACCAGCGTACAGGAGGCGCAGTTGCGTACACCGTTCCGCCGTGCGTACAGTGTGCGCATCGACGGAACGGTGTACGCAGATGGCCGCTCCGCCCACCAACTGCTCCCACCGGAGGGGAAATCCATGGCAGACCGCAATCCACGCCGCTGGTGGATCCTGATCGTGCTGTGCCTCAGCTCGCTGGTCCTCGTGGTCGACTCCATGGCCCTGACCGTCGCGGTCCCGTCCATGACCGCCGACCTCGGCGCGAGCGCCCAGGACACCCAGTGGATCCTCGACTCCTACATCCTGGTCTTCGCCGGCCTGCTGCTGACCTCGGGCAGCCTCGGCGACAGATTCGGCCGCCGCCGCATCATGCTGATCGGCCTGCTGCTCTTCGGCGCCGCCTCGCTCGCCGCGACGTTCTGCACCGACCCCGGGCAGGTCATCGCCGTGCGCACCGCGATGGGCGTCGGCGGCGCGCTGATCATGCCGTCCACCCTCTCGATACTCATCACCGTCTTCGACGAGGACGAGCGGCCCAAGGCCATGGCCGCCTGGGGGTCCGTCTCGATGCTCGGCCTCGTCGGGAGCCCCGTCCTCGGCGGCGTCCTGATCGACCACTTCTCCTGGCACTCGATCTTCCTGATCAACGTGCCGGTCGCCGTCCTCGCCATCGCCGCCGCCCTCACCCTGATGCCCGAGTCGAAGGGGGCCTGGCGCAAGCCGGACCCGCTGGGCGCCGTCCTCTCCGCCGCCGGCATGACCGCCCTCGTGTGGTGGATCATCGAGATCCCGCAGCACGGCGCGTTCGGCGGCCGCTCCGCCGTCACCCTCGGCGTGGCCGTCGCCGCCCTGGTCGGCTTCGTCGTCTGGGAGAACACCACCGAAGCCCCGATGGTCCCGCTGGCCCTCTTCAGGCACCGCAACTTCAGCGGCGGCTCCCTCTCCCTGACGCTCGTGCAGATCGGCAACGGCGGCCTGCTCCTGGTCCTCACCCAGTACCTCCAGTTCGTCCTCGGCTACTCCCCCCTCAAGGCCGGCCTCGCCTTCGTGCCGCTGGCCGTGGCCGCCCTCGTCGGCAACGGCGCCGGCGCCGCCCTCGCCGCCAAGGCCGGGCACCGCGCGCTGATCCTGGCCGGCATGCTCGTGATGGCCGCGGCGTTCGCCCTGCTGACGACCGTCTCCGCCGACAGCGGCTTCACCGTTCCCGCGGTGGCCCTCGGCCTCCTCGGCCTCGGCGCCGGCCTGGCCATGCCGGCCGCGGTCGGCGCCCTGATGGGCACCATCCCCGAGGAGCAGGCCGGCGTCGGCTCCGCCCTCAACGACACCATCCAGCAGGCGGGCACCGCCCTCGGCATCGCGATCCTCGGCTCGCTCCTGACCAGCGGCTACGCCGACCGGATGCCGGCCGGGGCCCCCGACCAGGCCAAGGAGTCGATCGTCGGCGCACTGGCCGCCGCCCAGGGCGAGCCCGGCCTGGTCCACGCCGCCCGCGAGGCGTTCACCTCCGCGATGGCGACGACCTTCACCATCAGCGCGGCGGGCGTCCTGGCCGCGGCCCTCCTGGCCACCCTCGTCATGCGGCCCGCCCCGAAGCCCCGTACGACTGCCCCCGAACCCGAGCCGGTCGCCTGACCAGCACCCACACCGGAGGCCGGAGCCCAAGGGGCCCGGCCTCCGGCATGCGTGCACGCCCGCGACGGGGCCAGAACCGGATTCCGGTTCGGTCCGGTAGGTTGCCTGGCATGAGCACACCCCCGCCGTCCGGACCGCCCCACCCCCTCGGCGGGCAGCAGCCTCCCCCCGCTTCCGGTTTCGGGCCGCCGCCCGGTCCGCCCCCGCAGCAGGCCTGGGCCTTCCCGCCCGCGGCACCGGCCGTCCCGCCGGTGCCGGCCATGCCGCCGCTCCCGCCGGGGGCGCCGCCCCGCCGCGGCGGCACCGGCCGCACCCTCGCGATAGCGGCCGGCGTCCTCGTCCTTCTCGGCGTCCTCGCCGTCCCCGCCCAGAAGGTCCTCGGCACCCTCTCCACCAGCGCGTTCCCTCCGGCCGAGCACATGCTGACGCTCCCGCAGCACCTGCTCGGCGGCCGGTACACGCTCACCGACGACGAATCGGCGGCGATGAAGGAGGAGCTGACCGGCGAGGACGTCCGGCGCGACCCGACCATCCGGGACCCCCGGCCCGCCGTCGGCCACTACAGCGGCTCCGGCACCAAGGACACCGCAGTGCTCTCGTTCTCCGGGATGTACGGGCAGTTCAAGCACCCCGAGTCGGTCCGCGACTCGATCCTGCGCGGCGCCCGCACCTCCGAGAGCGCCGCCGAAGCCGGCCCGCCGAAGGTCTTCCGGCCGGCCGGCTCCGAGGTCGCCGTCAGCTGCCAGGTCCTGACGCTCACCGGCGCAGGCGCCAAGTCGACCGTCCCCATGTGCGCGTGGGGCGACGGGAACACCGCCGCGGTCGTCGGCTGGGTCCTCCCGGACGTCTCCGGCCGCGCCCCCGACGCGGTCGACCTGGCCGGCTTCGCCCGCCTGACCCTCGACGTCCGCGCCGAGACCCGGCGGCCCCTCACCCGTCCCTGAGCCGGCCGCTGCCGCGGGCCGTGGGTCGCCGTCAGTGCCCTCCGGCATGATCGAAGGCATGAGCGATCCACTGGCCCGCGTGTTCGATCCCGGCAACGGGTGGAGCACCCGCATCCACCCGCACCTGACCGGCCTGCCGCCGCACCTGGCCGAACTCGTCCTGCACCTCGCCGACTCCGACACGTTCTGGGACTGGCGCTACAAGGTCGACACCCCCTGGAAGCGCCGCACCAACGCGCTGCTCAAGGCCGACGGCGCCGACGCGCTCGTCCGCCGTGCGGTACACGAACTCGCCGCGGGCGGCTCCTTCCACGACCAGGCCGATCCGGAGCACGTCATCCGCGAGCTCGGGCAGGTCAAGCCCCCCTCCCCGGCCCGTCCGCTCGCGATCGGCTTCCTCCTCGCCGCCGGCCGGCTGAGCGCCGACACCGACGGCCTGAGCGCCGACCTGGCCCTCGTCGCCCGCAAGAACTCCCAGGCCATGGACACCTACCACCGCGTGGACCACGAGATCGCGGGCGCCGCGTTCACCGCCCTCGGCGACCTGCCCGGCAGCGCCGCCATGGAGGAACTGTGGGACCTGCACCAGCGGATCACCCCCTCGATCCACCCGCAGAGGGTCCTCGTGAAGTCCGTGAAACGGGCCGCCGCCCGCCTCGGCGTCCCCGCGCACGAGTTCGCCGAACGCACCGTGCCCCGCCACGGCCTGGAACCGGACGGCACGCTGACCGTCGGCTGGATCGGCCGCGGCGCGCTGTGGTGGAACGCAGCGGTCGACGCCGTCATCACCCTCCACGACACCGGAACGGTCACCGTCGACTGGTCCGACGACAACGGCCGCACCACCCGCACCACGGCCCCCTTCCGCACCCCGTACGGCTACAAGACCCCGATGCGGACCGACAGCATCACCCTGGTGCGGCGCTGCGCCCAGGACATCGCCAAGACCCTCGGAGCGGAACGGACCCGCCTCGCCGCCCTCGCCGACGCCCCGGACCGCACCTGGTCCTGGCGCGACTGGTCCCGCCACTACCGCGACCACCCGGTGACGGGCGTCGTGACCCGCTCCCTGGAGTGGGAGTACCGCCTGCCCGACGAGGACGCCTTCCGGCCCCTCGACCCGGCGGACCTGGACGCCGGCCGCGCCGTCCCCGACACGGCCCGCGTCCGCCTGCGGCCCACCGCCGCGGGCTGAACGTCCGCCGCCGGTCCGGGCCGACGCCTGCGCACCCAGTGCCTGGGCGGGGCGCCCGCCGAGCACGGCATCCGACGGTCCGACCGCAGTCGAGGGCCGCCACCCGCCGGGGTGGCGGCCCTCGCGCGTCCCCGGGCTCCCGGTCGGGCGGGCAGACCGCCCCCGCCGCAGGCGGCGTACAGAAGCGGAATCCTCGGCCGGCTCCTCCGCAGGGTTCCGGACGGCCACCCGACCGGATTCCGGCCCGCACTTCAAGGGCGCCCTAGCCGGACCTTAAGGGACGGATAACAGCGCCTCCACATCCCCTCCGGAGCCCGGAAGCGGACGAATTCGCGCTTAGGGTCACTGGCGTTGACCGAGGCACATCCGATGCCGCCGCCGTCTCCCGGCGGATCGCCTGTTCACCAAGAGGTTCCTGATGTCCCGTAAGCGAATTGCCCTGGCCTGCGCGGCCGTGGTCGTCGGAGCGGCCTCCGTCGCCGTCCCCGTCGCAGCCAACGCCGGAGAGGACGGCGGGCTCGGCGCCGCCTGCCGCATCACGGAGCAGTCCACCGCGTGGTGGGCGTCCGCCGAGGTCTCCGTCGCCAACAAGGGGGACCGGCCCGTACGGGACTGGACCGCCCAGTTCGAGCTGTCGCAGGGCCAGGCCACCATCGACAACCCGTGGGCGTACGAACTCCGCCAGGACGGCAAGCGCGTCACCGTCAAGCCCATAGCCGACCGGGCCGACATCGCCGCCGGCGCCACCCGGGCCGTCAAGGTCGGGATCAACCCCGCCGGCAAGGCCGTCCCCAAGGTCAGCGGCTGCAAGGCCACCGGCCCCGGCAGCGGCAGCGGCACCGGCACCGAGGCGAAGGTCCCCGCCGACAGCGGCTCCTTCGTCAAGGACCACACCGCCGTCCACCTGATGTGGAAGCCCCCCGCAGGCGCCGCCGACACCGACCGCTACGAGGTCTTCCAGAACGGCAAGCAGCTCAAGACCGTCACGGGCACGATGACCGACGTCGAGAAGCTCGCCGCCGGCACCCGCTACACGTTCAAGGTCCGCACCCTCCGCGCCGACGGCAGCACCTCCGGCTTCAGCAAGGACATCGTCCTCACCACACACGCCGCACCCGGCCAGGACGCCGCGAAGCCGGTCATCCCCGCCGACCTCGAAGCCACCGCCTCCGGCCCCTACCAGGCCTCCCTGCGCTGGCACCCCGCCACCGACGACGTCGCCGTCACCGGCTACCGCATCTACCGCGACGGCACGCGCGTCCAGGAAGCCGACGCCAAGACCGACTCCGCAACCGTCTCCGGCCTCACCCCGAGCACCGCCTACCGCTTCAAGGTCACCGCCGTCGACGCCTCCGGCAAGGAGTCCGAGCCGACCCGCGAGGCCGGCGTGACGACGGCGCCGGCGCCCGGCGGCGGCACGGGCGGCGGCGGCACGGGAACGGGCACCGGCGCGGGCGCACCCGGCGACTTCACCGCCACCACCTCCACCAAGCAGGACGGCCCCGTCACCCAGCACTACCTCAACCTTGCCTGGTCCGTCCCCCAGAACCTCGGCCAGATCACCACCTACCAGGTCTACCTGAACGGCAAGCCGGCCCAGACCTTCATGTGGGGCACCGCCACCCCCGTACTGCCCGTGCCGACCACGAAGGGCACCCGCGAAGTACTCGTCGGCTCCCACCCCGGCACCACGTACACGGTGAAGATCCGGGCGCGGCTCGGCGACGGCACGTGGGGCGCCTTCTCCCGCGAACTGACCGTCAAGACCGGCGGCTGACCCCCGCGGCCCCGCGCCCGCCCCACCCACCCCAGGCACACCACCAGGAGCACCCCGCATGAGCACCGCCCCGCAGGCGACGACCTCCCCCGCCCCCACCGAAGCCGTCCGGACGCCCCGCCGCCGCACCGCGGCCCTGCGCCTCACCGCCCTCGCCGTCCTCCCCCTGGCCGTCACCACCCTCGGCACCGGCCCCGCCGCGGCGCACGGCGCGACCTCCGACCCCGTCAGCCGCAGCGTGGCCTGCACGAAGAACCGCACCGCCACCGAAGCCTGCCGCCTCGCCCTCGCCGCGAGCCCCGGAATCCCCGGCGACTGGAAGTCGATCGTCCAGGGCCGGGCCATCGACCACAGCACCCCCACCTCCTCGCCGCAGCACCGCGCCCGCATCCCCGACGGCAAGCTGTGCAGCGCCGGCAACGCCCAGTTCTCCGGCCTGGACCTGCCCCGCGACGACTTCCCCTCGACGACCCTGCCCGGCGGCGCGGAGTACGACCTGCGCTACGACATCAGCGCCCTGCACAACCCGTACCGCATGGAGATGTACGTCACGAAGGACGGCTACGACCCGAAGAAGCCGCTCAAGTGGTCCGACCTGGAGGACACCCCGTTCCTCAGCGCCGACAACACGGCGGCGACGGCGGCCCCGTCCGGCTACCTCGGATCCAAGGCGTTCACGTTCAAGGCGGTGCTCCCGCAGAAGAAGGGCAAGCACCTGATCTACACGATCTGGCACGGCCTGAAGAAGCCCGACGGCTCCTTCCAGAGCGAGGAGGCCTTCTACTCCTGCTCGGACGTCACCTTCAAGTAACCCCCGAGACCGAGGGGGGAGGACCCCCACCCCACCAGGGCCCTCCCCCCTCACCCCGAATCGGGAGCCCGGAGCAGGCGGCGCAAAGGGAAGCCGTACGATCACATGACGGCGGCCCGACGCCCGGATGGACGACGGAAGACGGCCGGGCCCGCCGGCGACCCCAGCACTCTTGCCCTTCGGGAGCGTCGTGGCCTCCAACCGGTCCCAGTCCCAGGTGGAAGTTCCAGCAGCCCTGGCCGCCTCGCAGGACGGCGAAGACTGGCGGGCATGGACCGCCGCCCTGCCGGCCCTGGCCGAGGAGTTCGTATCGGCGGGCCCGGGGCGTCCTCGCACCCCGGCTCCGTTGCCGGCGTCGGGGCGGCCGTAGTCCCGTTCGCAGGGCGGCACCTTCGCATCGGGTATGCCCCGACCCCGACCAGGGCTCTCGCCGACCCGTGCGGCTTGGTGAAAACCAGGGTGCGGCCGGGTGGGACGGAGCGGTCGTCGATCCGGAGGGTGGGGCCTGTCGGGTCGGGGGCCGCGTGAGCCGCTTCGGGATCCGGCCGAGGCGGTCGTCGGGCAGCCGGCCGCTGCGTGGACCGCCGCCCGTCGTTCCATGCGCGATCTGCTGACCAGCACCGACCCCATCCGTCGCCTGGCTTCGCACCACGGTGACGTGACGGCCGAACGGGTGCCGGCCACGGCCGTCATCGAGCCGCTCGTCCACGCCTGGGACCTCGCCCGGGCAGCAGGCGCCGAAGCTGGTCCTCGACGGCGAGGCCGTCGACGCCTGCCTGACCGCCACCACCCCCGTGGCGGGGCAATTCGCCCGCCGGCGGCATGCACGCACCCGCGCTGTCCGCCCCCCCCGCCGCAGGCCACGCCCCGGCAGCAGCTTCCGGCGCTCCTGGGGCGGCAAGCCGGGCGAGTTGCGGTGCCGTTGCCGCCCGTCGGCGCGCCCGTGTCCCGCGACTGTGCCCCCGGCATGCGCCGGCGGGCGTAGGGTCCGACGGGCAAGGACGATCGGGGTCGGCCCGCGCCTCACCGCGGGCCGTTCGGCGAACGGGTGGAGAAGCCGATGGAGCCACTGGTGTTCCACAGCAGGGACCTGGACGAGACCGAGGCCTTCCTCTCCGGCACCTACGCGGACGTACGGATCTCCACCGCGGACGGCGACGGCCCGACCGACACCCGGTTGACGCGCCGGACCACGCCCGGTTTCAGCGTGAACGAGTTCGAGATCGGCTTCGCCATGGGGTACGCGGCGCAGCCCCTCGGCCGGGTCTGCGTGGCAACGGTCCGCTCCGGAACCGTGTCCGTGGACGCGGACGGCACCGGCCCCGCCGCCACCTTCGGGCCCGGCGACACCTTCCTCCACGCCACCCCGGACCGCCCCTACCGCGGATCCCTGCACTCCGTACGCCAGACCGCGGTGCTCTTCGACCCGGCCCTCCTCCCGCGGGTCGCCGCCCGCGGCGCCCGGGACCGCGAGCCCGTCCGCCTGACCGGCCGCCGTCCGCTGAGCGAGCAGGCCGGCCGGCAGCTCGCCGGCACCCTCGCCCACCTCGCGCACATCGCCGCGCTGCCCCGGCAGCTGCGGACCGAACTGGTGCTGGGCAGCGCCGCGCAGCTCCTCGCCGCCACCGCCCTGGCCACGCTGCCCAGCACGCTCGGCCCCGACGGCCACCGGCCGGGCGGCGACCCGGGCCCGGCGCCCGCCGACGGCCGGGACGCCGGGACGGGAACCCTCCGCCGCGCCATCGCGTTCATCGAGGACAACGCCGACCGCGACATCTCCCTCGCCGACATCTCCGCCGCCGCCCACGTCACCCCGCGGGCCCTGCAGTACGCCTTCTCCCGGCACGCCGGTACGACCCCGCTGGCGTACCTGCGTGACGTACGCCTGGCAGCGGCGCACGCCGATCTGGTCGCCGCCGACCCCTCGGCGGGCGCCACCGTGTCGGCGGTCGCCGCGCGCTGGGGCTTCGCGCACACCGGCCGCTTCGCGGCCGCCTACCGCCGCCGCTACGGAAGCAGCCCGTCCGCCACCCTCCGCAGCTGAGCTGAGCTGAGCTGGGCTGAGCTGGGCTGGGCCGGGCCGGGCGGGACCGGGCTGCGCCCGGGTTCAGCCGCCCCCGTCACCCCAGGGGGAGTTCGCCGCTCAGCCTGCCGTGCAGATGCGCGCTGGGCCCGTTGAGGCCGATGATCTCGACGGTCTTGCCGCGCTGCGCGTACTTGGCCGTCACCGTGTCGAGCGCGGCCACGGAGGTCGCGTCCCACACGTGTGCGGCCGACAGGTCGATGACGACGCGCTCCGGATCGCCCGCGTAGTCGAACCGCCCGACGAGGTCCCCCGCCGAGGCGAAGAACAGCGCGCCGGACACGCGGTGGACGACGCAGTCGCCGTCCGGGTCGGTCACCGAGGTGACCTGGGCCTGCCGGGCGACGCGCTTGGCGAAGACGGCCATGGCGCACAGGCAGCCGGTGACGACACCCACGGCGAGGTTGTGCGTCGCGACCACGCCCACCACCGTCACCACCATCACCACGGTCTCCCCGACGGGCATCCGCCGGAGCGTACGCGGGGCGATGGAGTGCCAGTCGAACGTCGCCGCCGACACCATGATCATGACGGCGACGAGGGCGCCCATGGGGATCTCCGACACGACCGGCCCGAAGACGATGCACAGCACCATCAGGAACACACCGGCCATGAACGTCGACAGGCGCGTGCGGGCACCGGACACCTTCACGTTGATCATCGTCTGGCCGATCACCGCGCAGCCGCCCATGCCGCCGAAGAAGCCGGTGACGATGTTCGCGATGCCCTGCCCGACCGACTCGCGCGTCTTGTTCGAGCGGGTGTCGGTGATGTCGTCGACCAGCTTGGCCGTCATCAGCGACTCCATCAGTCCGACCAGCGCCACCGCGAACGCGTACGGGGCGACCGTCGCCAGCGTCTCCAGCGTGAACGGGACGTCCGGCAGCCCCGGCACGGGCAGCGACGACGGCAGCGCGCCCTTGTCGCCGACGGTCGGTACGGCGATCCCGGCCGCCACCGTGATCAGGGTGAGGGCCGCGATGGAGACCAGCGGCGCCGGGACGGCCGTCGTGATCCGCGGGAAGAACACCATCAGCGCCAGACCGCCCGCGATCAGCGGATAGACGGCCCACGGCACGTCCCGCACCTCCGGCACCTGCGCCATGAAGACGAGGATGGAGAGGGAGTTGACGAAGCCGACCATCACCGAACGCGGAATGAACCGCATCAGCCGCGCCACGCCGACCGCGCCCAGCACCATCTGGAAGACGCCGGCGAGGATCACGGCGGCGACGAGGTGTCCGACGCCGTGCTCGCGGCTGAGCGGGGCGATCACGAGGGCGACGGCGCCGGTCGCCGCGGAGACCATGGCCCGCCGTCCGCCGACGACGGCGATGGTGACGGCCATGGTGAACGAGGCGAACAGGCCCAGCGCCGGATCGACCCCGGCGATGATCGAGAAGGAGATCGCTTCGGGTATCAGGGCCAGGCCGACGACGAGTCCGGCGAGGATCTCGGTCCGCCACACCTTCGGATCGGAGATCCAGTCGGGCTTCAGGCGGCGAAGGCGCGCCCCCGCGGACACGGCGGTGGCAGCGGCGGGATCGGCGGTGGACACGTCGGGGGCCGCAGCGGCAGCAGGGGACAAGGAGGGCAGACCTGTCGTACTCGGGGGAGGCGGGGGCCGGGCCGGCACACCGCGGGCGGCCCCGCGAAACGGAACCGGAGGTGAGAGAGCAGGCAGGGAGCGGCGGTAGCGGCGCCCGACGGTACGGACGGTGCCGGGCGGCCCGCGCCCGGGCTCACGACCTGCGGCGGAACGTCACGGCGGGCACGCGGAGGCGCCGGACGCCAAGGGCTCGCGCACGCTGCTCTCCTGGCTCTCCTGCGGAATCGGACTTCTCCGGGGGCGCCGTCGGCCCCGACACGCAACGGCAGGACGGCGTCGGGCCGCCCCGGCCGCCGGCAACTCTACCCTAACGTTAGAGTAGGGATCGGCGGCGCCCGCCAACGACCGACCCACCCACCCCGGGCACGGGCCGACGGGGCGCAGAAGTACCGGAGGACGACGGGCGTGGACGACAACGGCGGCAACGACACCCGCGGCGGCGGCGCCCGCGGCACCGTAGCCACCACCGCCCGGCACATGCAGATCGGCGAGGTCGCGACCCGCACCGAATTGTCCCTGCGCACCATCCGCCACTACGAGGAGACCGGCCTCGTCACCCCGTCCGCCCGCTCGCAGGGCGGCTTCCGTCTCTACACCGAGGGCGACGTCGCCCGCCTCATGGTCATCCGCCGCATGAAGCCGCTCGGCTTCACCCTCGACCAGATGCGCGACCTCCTGGACGCCACCGACCGCCTCGACGGCGGCGCCGCGCTCGACGCGGACGAACGCGAGGCGCTCCTGGGCCGTGTACGCACCTACCAGGAGGCCGCTGCCGAACAGGTGGAGAAGCTCCGCATCCAGCTCGCCCGTGCGGAGGACTTCGCCGACACCCTGCGCGCCCGCCTCCCGCGGGACGCCCCCGCGACCCGTACCGCCTGAGTCCGGCCCGGAGGCTCCAGGCCGCCCCCGCGGGCGGCGCGGCACTACGGGCGGGATCAGCCAAGAGCACCGGGGCGCCGCTGCGGCTGCCGCAGCGCCGGAACCGTCCCGCGGCAGTGGCCGACACGCCGCGGGGTGCTGCAAAGCCTTGGGCAAGGCCGGACGGCTCCGTTACCTTCGCGACCTGACGCCGGGAGGCCTCCTCCAGCGGGCGTTGCGCCGCCCCGCGAGTCGAAAGGGTACGAGAGACATGGACGCGCCGTTAGACGCAGGCCACGCCGGAGAACGGCAGAGGACGGTATGGACCTTGCCCGGCCTCCTCTTCGCAGCGGTCGCCGCCGTGCTCCGTTGCACCTCCGTGTGGTCGTGGTGGGCGTTGCTGTGGGTGCCGCTGCTGCTGCTCGGCGTCGTCGTAACGGTGCAGGAATGGCGGCTGTCGGCCCGCAAACGGTGGCGGATCGGCGTCATGGAATGGCTGTCCCTCGTCTTGGCGAACACCAGCCTCGCGGTGTGCCTGACGGCCGTATGGGTGCTGGGCTGACAGGGCTCACGACCGCGTCGCGGCGTCGTCCGGGTCGGCGGCGGGGGGCTTCGCGTAGAGGATGTCGCGTGCCTGTTCCGCGGCGCGGATGAGGCTCTCGGTGACGAAGTCGACGAAGCGCGCGATGTTCTCGAGGCGGGCGGCCGCAGGCGTGTCGGGGCCGAGGACGCCGACGCCCTGGCGGGCGACCACGACGATTTGGGCCGTGGAACGGGCGCTGGCCAGCATCGACTGGTACCAGACGTCGTCGTCGACGATGTAGCGCTCGCGGCGGCGTTCGTCCCGCTCGCGGCGTACGAGGCCCTGCTCCTCAAGGAACGCGATCGCCTTGGAGACGGACGCCGGGCTGACCTGGAGGCGCTGCACCAGCTCGGCCGCGGTGAGGCTGCCGGCGTCCGTGGTGTACAGGCACACCATGACGCGGGCCATCATCTTCGGGACGCCCGAGCCCATGAGGACGGTGGTGAACTCCTCCTCGTACCGGCGCACCTCCTCCGCGTCGCGGCCGTGGGGCAGCGCCTGCTTCGGTGCACTGCGCGGGACGGCCTGCTTGCGGCGCTGGGCACGCTGCTCGGTGGCGCGGTGCGCCAGGTCGGCGCGGTAGGAGGTGGGGCCGCCGTTGCGCATGACTTCGCGCGTGACGGTCGAGGTCGGGCGGTCGAGGCGCCGGGCGATCTCCGCATAGGCGAGGCCGTCGGCCAATCCCAGTGCGATCTGCTGGCGTTCCTGCTGGGTCAGCCTGCCTCCCGGCATGGCGGCCTCCTTTGCGGTTCGGGGCTCCAGTATAGCGTTCACTCCTTTTCATTGCAACGTTTGGCGGGGTGTTCGTTGCGTTACTTCCTGGTTCGGTGCAACGATTTCAGAGCTTTGAGCTGCGAAAACAGTCGTAGCTCGCAATGAATTGATTGCCTGTTCCTCGAACGCAACGTAGCTTTTCTCTCATCGGAAACGACGGGCCGCAAGGGCCCGCCGACCACTCCAGGGAGAACCCACCATGCAGACGTTCGCCACCCCCGCCCCCGTCTCCGTCGTCCTCGACGTCCCCGCGGGCAACATCCGCTTCATCGCCGCCGACCGGGCCGACACCACCGTCGAGGTGCTGCCCGCGGACGCCTCCAAGAGCCGCGACGTCACCGCCGCCCAGGAGACGGCGGTCGCCTGCACCGACGGCGTCCTCACCATCACCGCCCCGAAGAAGAAGGGGATCCTGGCCGGCGCCGGCTGCGTCGAGGTCACCGTCCAGCTTCCGGCCGGCTCGCGCGTCGAGGCCAAGACCGCGTCGGCCGAGTTCCGCGGCGTCGGACGGCTGGGTGAGGTCGCCTACGACAGCGCCCACGGCACCGTCAAGCTCGACGAGGCCGCCGGCGCCCGCCTCACCCTCCAGGCCGGCGACATCGCCGTCGGCCGCCTCGGCGGACCGGCCGAACTCCGCACGCAGAAGGGCGACCTGACCGTCACCGAAGCGCACCGCGGCCCGCTCACCCTGCGCACCGAGCACGGCGACATCACCGTCGGCGCCGCCCGCGGAACCTCCACCTCCCTCGACGCCGGCACCTCCTACGGCCGCATCCACAACGCCCTCGCCAACACCGACGGCGACGCCCCGGCGCTCGCCATCCACGCCACCACCGCCTACGGCAACATCACCGCCCGCTCTCTGTGACGCCCCACCGGCCGCACGGCCACCGCGGCCGGTGGTGCTCCCGCAGCCGCGGGCCGGGGCGGCGCCGTCACACCGACGGCACGCCCGCCGACGCGCCGGCCCGCCCGCGCTCCACATGGGCCGCGATGCGGGCCATGGTGGCGGCGTTGTCCACGAACAGATGGTCCTGCATGCCCGCCGCGCGGGCCGCCTCCACGTTCACCGCCACGTCATCGACGAAGAGGCAGTCCGCCGGCCGCACGTCCAACTGCGCGCAGGCGGTGTCGAAGGCGCGCACGTCCGGCTTGCCGATGCCGATCTCGTGCGAGTAGACGATCCGCTCCACCAGCCGATCGAAGCCATACCGGGCCGTCTCCCGCTCCCTGGCGCCGACGAAGCTGTTGCTGAGGATGCCCAGGCGGCACCTCCCGCGCAGCGCGTCGACGTAGGCGATGAGCTCCTCGTTCGGTGTGCCCAGGTACTCGGCCCACAGGTCGGCCATGAAGGCTTCGACGGCCGGCGCGTCGAGGCCGAGGCGCGTGGCCGCCTCCTCGTGCACGTCCCGTTCGCTGATCTCGCCGACGCTGCCGGCACGCCAGACGTCGCCCATCCGCTCGTCCACCGTGCCCGGCGGCAGCCGCAGCCTCTCCTCCCACCGCCGCACCCACCCCGTCTCCGGGGTGAACTCGAGAACGCCGCCGATGTCGAGGATGACGCAGGTCCCGGTCACACGAACTCCCCTCCCAGCGCTGTTGCGCGCAATACAGGGGACAACTGTCACCCCGCCCCGGAGCCGTGGATCAAGCGATCACACCACGTTGTGACACGCCTGTCGCAAGCCGACCTCAGGCACCGCCCCCGCCGCAGCCACACGGGGAGGTGCCCCCCGGGCCGGGAACCGTCGGCGAGGGCAAAAGGGCAGGCGAACGGCGCCGGCCGGGGTGCCGCGGGCAGCGGATCTCCGAAGGCTCCGGCAGGCAGGCAAGCGTGGAGCGCCGCTTCCACCGGTGGCAGCCGTCACGGGCAGCACACGGCGCGCCGATTCCGGGAACAGGGATCGCGCACCCTGCACCGCCCACCGCGAAGAAGCCGGCGGACGGGCTTTCGGTCCTGCCGGACGGGCGCACATGGCATAGTGTCACGACCTGCAATGCGATCGCGGTGACGGCAACCACGGGCCAGACCGGCCCAGTTGTCCGCGGTGTTCGCACATCGGTGTGGTGTCGCGGGGGAGCTCGCCGAGCCACATGACCCGGGTGACCGGCATCCGCAGGGTGGTGCAGTGGTGAGCGAAGGTGACGTGTTCCTCCCCCGGGGCGTGGGAACCGCGGCCCTCTGGTCGAACGCACCCGCACCCGCCCCCGAGGCACCCGCGGCAGCGCCACCGCCGGCGCCCACCGCGCTCCCGGACGTGCCCGCCCGGATCGCCGTCATCGCCGCCCTCACCGCCGAGGGTGACCTGGACCAGGCCGTCCTGCACGCCGAGCAGCTCGACACCGCGTACGGGGCCGCCACCGCCGGAACCCCCACCACCGCCCTCGCGGACATCCGCGAGGTACGCGGCTACCTGGCCAGCCTGGCCGGCGACACCCGGGCGGCGGTGGGCTGGTACCTGCACGCGCTCCGCCTGCGCGCCGGCCTGCAGGGCCCCTCCCACCCCGACACCGGGGCCGCGGTCCGCCGAACGTACAGCCTCTGGCGGACCGTCACCGACCCCGCCCTCGGACAGGCCCTCGGCGCGGAGCTCCTGGCGACGGCCGTCGCCGTCCAGGGCCCGGACAGCGCGGCCGCACGCCGTATCCGCGCCGTCCTGGCCGACCCGGCCCCCGACTGGTCGCACGACACCCCCGCCGAACTGACGGCGTCCTGGGAGGACGCCTTCACCCTCCGGGAACACGACGACCCATGACGCACGCCGGGTCCGGCGGCCGACCCCCGCGACTCAGCGGTCGGACTGGCGGGCGCGGAAGTCCACGCGCAAGGCGTCCAGGATCTGCGCGGCTTCGTCCAGACCGTGTCGACGGCAGCGTTTGGCGGCGGCGGAGAGCCGGGCCATCGCCTCCGAGGCCCGGCCGAGGCCGTTGTACTCGATCACCGCCGCCACACGGACGGATTCGGCCCGGGGCACTTCGCCCTGCTCGCCGTCCCGTTCGTGTGCGGCGACGGACGCTTCCGCTTCCGCCAAGGCGTCGGTGAAGCGCTCGGCCGAGGCGAGGACGCGGGCCCGCTGGTAGTGGATGGTGCCGGACTCGTAGGCGTGGGAGAAGCCGTCCGTGTCCGGCGGCACCGCCGCACACACGGCGTCGGCCTCCGCCAGGTGGGCGAGCGCCGCCGCCAGCCCGGCCGGTCCCTCCGCATCCTCCGTTCCAGGACGCTCGCCGAGCGGGGTCAACCGGGCGAACTCGCACATCATCCGGATGATGACCGGCGGGTTGGCCGCCTTCGCATGCGCGTCGACGGCGCGGGCGTACGCCGCGCGGGCGGCGTCCCAGCGGTCGGCCGCCGCCAGCGACACCGCCGCCTCCGACGCCACCAGCGTCAGCACCTCCGGGGCGTCCTCCCAGTCCGCGACGGTGTCCGCCAGCCGCAGGAACACCTCCGCCGCAGCCCGGTGCTCCTCCAGCGCGCGCAGGCCGCGCCCCAGGGTCAGCCGGACCTGGGCGTGCAGCCGCCCGTCGAGTGCACCCGACTCGTCCGCGTCGACGGACTCCAGCACGGCGACGGCCTCCTCCGGCCGGCCCGCGTGCGTGAGGACGTCCGCGAGCTGGAGCCGCATGTCGGCCGCCGCGTCGTGCGCACCGCTCCGGTCGTGGCGGGCGGCGGCCTCCGACAGGTGCCGCACCGCGGTGGCGGTGTCCCCGACGTGCGAGGCGGCGTGCCCGAGCATGGCGTGGACGGAGACCAGCGGGAAGTCGGACGCGCCGTGCCGTACGGCGAGCGCGATCACCTGGTGGAGGGGCTCGACGGCCTCCCCGTACTTCCCCTGCGCGAACAGCGTCTGGGCGAGGATCGAGCGGGTGCGGATGCCCGCCCAGGGGCGGCCGGACGCCTCGACCTCCTCCAGTGCGGCCCGCAGGTGGCCTTCCGCCCGTTCCGGCTCGCCGCGGCGCAGCGCCAGGTCCGCCGTGAACTCCAGCGCGCCCGCCTTCCGGTGCGGTACGGCCAGCCGTTCCGCCTCGGAGCGCAGGAGCGCGACGGTCTCCTCGAACCGTTCGAGGGTAGCCGCGGAGACCTCCGGCAGCTCCTCCACGGCCTCGTGGTAAGCCCCGTATACGCGGAAGTACACGACGGTCAGGTACTGCTCGGCCACGTCTGCGGCCTCGGCCGCGCGGGCGGCGTCCGCCGGCCGGTCCGCCGGCGCGGCGAGACTGGGGGAGCCGGGCGACGCGGCCAGTTCTTCCGCCTCGCGCAGGACCGCGTCGAGGCCGGCGCGGATCCCCGCCCGGTCCACGACCCCGGCATCGGAAGCACCATCGGACCCGCCGGCAGCGCCGTCACCGGAACCGGAATCGCCCCCGCTCCTCCGTACGGACCCCCAGGCCAGGGCCCGCGCCCGGCAGACGAGCGCGTCCCACGCCAGGCCGGCCGCGCCGAACAGCCCGGCGGCCTCCGTCATCGCGGCCACGGCCTCGGTCTCCCGGTCGTCCCCGAACAGCTCGTAGGCGCGCTGCTCGACGAGCTCCGCGCGCAGGCGCCCCTCCGGCCCGAGCCGGTCGTCGTGCACGTACGCGTCCTCGCCGGCCACGGCGGCGATCCGCTGCCACAGCGGCGTGTCGCCCGGGTGCCCCAGAGCGGCCATCCGCCGCGCCTCCTGCACCAGCTCGACGAAGTCCTCGGGAATCACGGGGGCGGCCGGAGCACCGAAGGCGCCGTTCCCGCCGGCCCCGGAGCCGGACACCGCCCCCGCAGCGGCCGTTCGCAGCCCCAACGGCAGCGGTTCCCCGGTCAGGGGCGCACACGCAAGCCGTGCGCGCCGCCGGTCGCCGACCCCCGTCGTGCCGTTGCGCGCATCGAACGCGGCGGCCAGGGAATCCCCCTCCGCCCGTACGGTCTCCAGCAGCTCCCCCGCCGTCCAGCTCCGCCCGGGCGGCCCGGCCACCGGCGCGTCCGCATGCCCGCCCGCGACGAGCCGGGCGAGGAGCACCTCCACGCCGGTCAGGAACCCGAGGCGGGCCAGCGGCGCGCCGACCGCCTCGAAGAGCGGCCGGTTCTCCGCGAGGATCTCCAGGCCGCGGCCCTCGTTGCGGGTGAGCGCGCAGAACTCCAGGTGCAGCCCGACCTCGTCCTGCATGCCCGACATGCCTCGGACCCGCCGGTAGCCGCTCAGGTGGTGCGAACGCGCCTCGTCCAGGCGGCCCGAACGCACCAGCGGCAGCAGCGCCTGCGCCTGGTTCATCTGCGGTTCGTCGGAGCAGGACGAGTCGCCCTCCAGGACCGGACGCCACACCTCCAGCGCCGCCGCGTCGTCACCGGCGCGTACCCGGTGCAGCGCGTGGTGGCGCGTCTCGCACGCCTCGCAGTCGCTGAGCCGGGTGCGCGGCCGGGTCGCCCACAGGTCGTACGCCGCATCCGTACCCGCCCCGGTGTGCGCCGCGACCTGGTACCGCATCGCCGCCACCGGCTGCACGCCGTGGCCGTCCGCCTCGTACCGCTCCCGCATGCGCCCGATCCAGCCCTCGACCGTCGCCAGCGGCACCTCGGGCACCTGCAGCAGCGACGTCGTGACCCACTTGAAGCGCCACAGCACCTGGTGCGCCTCCCACTCGCTGAAGGCGCCCGGCGCGTCCTCCCACAGCTTCAGCAGCCGTGCGAACACCACCGGCGACTTGCGGTGCTCACCGGTGTGCTCGTACGCCTCCATCAGCTCCATCAGCGCCGTGACCAGGATGTCCGGCTTGTCGAACGGCTCGGCGGCCTCGACCAGCTCCTCAGCGGTGACGGTGCGCTGCAGGCCGTAGGGGCGCTCGTTGTTCTCGCGCAGCGCTTCGAACACGGCCTCGGGGGTGTCCAGCATCTACTGCTCCTTCCGGGGCTCGTCGGTACCGGGCGCGGCCTGCGCGCCGCCAGGGTGCATGGCATGGGTGAGGAGGCTGATGAACGCCCGGTTCAGCAGGGCGCTCTCGTTCGCCTTCAGGGGCCGCCGGCTCAGCAGCAGCGCCTGCCCCAGCAGGGACTCGGCCGCGGCGACGGCGAGCCCGCGCTCGGTGATCGTCACGGCCTGGCGGACCAGCGGGTTGAGGTGGTTGAGGACGAGCTGCGCACGCGGGGTCTCGCTGCGCAGCGAGCCGAGGATGTCGGCCCACAGGCCGTCGCTGTCGGCGGCCAGGCCGGACCGCGTCCGCTCGTGGCGGGCCTCCCGGTTGTCCAGCAGCAGCACCGGCGCGGTGACCGGCTGGAAGTCGCGCAGGACGACGTCGCAGTCGTGCGCGGCGACCGTCTCGCGGGCGACGGAGAGGAACGCGGCGGCCCGGATCTCGGCGGACGGGTCCACGGAGTCGAGGTGCGCGGTGACGGTCGCCGGATCCAGATCGGTGACGGCCGTCCCGGGCCGGATCTCCGGCAGCCGGTGCACCAGGTCGCGGTCGTACGTGTACCCGCCGTTGACGACACCGAGGCCGGCCGCGGAGGCGATCGGGGCGACCTGGCGGAACTCCTCCACGCTGCGCGTCACGAGGACGGTGGCGTGCGCCCGCGCGAACTCCTCCAGGGTGACGTTCCCGTCGGTCGTCTCGAACGGCAGCCACGGCAGCACGATCCGCAGCAGCTCGTCGTCGTAGCGGGCGAGCGCCTTGACCGCCAGGTGGTGCACGTCGATGAACCGGTGCAGCAGCGCCGGGTCGCTCGCGGCGAGGCCCGTCAGCCAGTCGCGGATGCGGACGCCCAGAGCGTCCCGTACGGCGGCCAGGGTGCCGTCCTCGTACAGGGCCTCGCGGGACGCCGTCGGCCGCAGGCTCGTCGTGTCGATGACGCAGCGCACGAAGAAGGCCCAGTCGGGCAGCAGCTCGGACGCCTGGTCGCTGAGCAGCATCCCCTTGAGGTGGACGCGGTGCCCGGCGCGCTGGGCCGGGCTGAGCGCCGTCGGCAGCACGTACGCGACCCCGCGCAGGCCGGCGGCCGGCAGGTCGAGCTCGATGGCGTCGAGGGGCGTGAAGTCGAAGACGGAGCGGCAGTACGAGGTCAGCGCCTCGCGGCGGGCGAGCGGCGAGCCGTGCCGGCGCTGCCACGGCGGTGCCTCGTCGATGCGGGTGCGCCCGCCGTCCTCGCCCACGACGGTCACCTCGTGCGGCAGCAGGCGCCCGTAGTGGCGGGCCAGCTCGACGACCCGGGCGTGGGTCGTCCACTCGGCGTTGTCGGCGCGCGGGGTGAGCCGGACGGTGGTGCCGGGCTCCGGGACGGAGCCGGCCGGGAGGGTGCGGATCGTGTAGCGGCCGTCGGAGTGGCCGCGCCACTCGACCGCGGGCGCGGCCGGGTCGGCGGCGTGCCGGTTGACCACGGTGATCTCGTCGGCGACGACGAAGCAGGCGAGCAAGCCGATGCCGAACTGGCCGATGAAGTCCCCGCGCTCGGCGGCGAGCCCGGCCCCGTCGAGGCCGCCGTCGGCGGTGCGCTTGGAGCTGCGGCCGATGGTTGCGAGGAACCGGTGTACGTCGGCCTCGGTCAGGCCGATGCCGGTGTCGGTGATGGTGAGCGTGGCGCCGGTCCGCACGGTGATCGCGGCGGGTGCGCCGGGGTCGGCGGCCCGGCGGGCGGTGATGGCGTCCACGGAGTTCTGCAGGAGCTCCCGCAGGTAGACGCGGGGACTGGAGTAGAGGTGGTGGGACAGCAGGTCGACCAGGCCGCGCAGGTCGACCTGGAAGGTGTGGGCGGATGCGGATTGCGACACCTGTACGGGATCTTTCGTTCGGCGCGCCGCGCGGGGCGGCGGCAGGACCGGGGAGGAGGTCGGGGCAGGGCCTGGGTCAGGCGCCCACGGAGGACCGGTAGTTGCGGTAGGCCGCCACGGGGTTGTCGCCGTTGATGTAGTACCAGGGGAACTCGGAGACGACGCCGCCGGTCGCGTCGAAGCAGCGGCGGGCGTACTCCCTGTCCCCGGTGAGCGCGAACGCCATGGCGAAGGAGTTGCACACCTGCACCCGGCCGTAGCCCTGCTCGAAGCCGGTGTGCAGCACGGACCGGTCGGCGGCCTCCCGCAGCGAGCCGACGACGTCGGAACTCCGCATGTACCGCGCGCACGCCTCGCCCTCGAGGTCCAGCCAGTGCTCGATGTGCGCGAGCGCGACGAGCTGCCCGAGCAGGCTGCCCTCGGGCGCCTTCAGCATCGACGCGCGGGCGAAGGCGTGCATCTCCTCATGCGAGCCGCCCCATTTCCTGCACACCTGCTGCAAGTGCTGCTGGTGGGTCCGCAGATGGAACGGGTCCCGCCGCACCGCCGCCTCGAACCGCCGCTGCGCGACGACCGGGCCGACTTGCAGGCCGCGGCCGCTGGTCAGCAGCACCTGCCAGGGCGTGACCCAGTCGGGCTCGCGCTCGGCGGCCTCGTAGAGGAACGTTTCGGCGCGGCGCAGCCGCTCGTGGAACACCTCGAACTGCGCCCGCGACACGTGCTGGGCCCGCGCACCGGTCCGGGCCTCCCAGCCCCAGGCCACGTAACGCGCCCCGGCGACCAGCAGCGGCAGCGCCGAATCCGGCTCGGCCGCGATCGCCCGGTGGATCCACTCCTCCACCCCGGCGACCTCGGAGACCGTCCCCAGCATCCCGGCCCGGTCGGCACTCTCGGGCCGGGCGGCGAGCCCGTCGCGCACCCCGGCCCAGTCACCGGCCTCCGCGGCCTCCCGTACCCGCGTGACGGCAGGATCGCCGAAGTCCTTCTCCAACCGCACACCGGCCCTGCCGACCCACCGCCGCAGCGACAGCCCCGCCCCCCGGAGCAACGCCATACCCACCCCTTGCTCGTCCCGCTACACGTCCATGACCAGGGCCGATACCCGACCGCCCCCGCAAACCCAGTGAGTATCACGCCGCACGGACAAGCACACAAACACTTTCCCGCCCCGCCCCCGACATTGGCCGACAACCCCCACACACCACCCCGAATCCGCTTCCGCCCGGGGGGCCTACGACCCGGGGACCGGGACCAGGGGAGGGGGCGGGGTCGGTCCGTGGGGTGAGGTGGGGCTCCGGGATGCGGGGGTAGCGTCGGAGTGGGTGGGCGTGGTGTGTGAGGCGTCCCCCTGTGAGTGCGAGTGGACGGGCGGTGCGGTGGCGTGGGTGCGGGTGGGTGGCAGGGGGAGTTGCTCGATCTCGAGGGGTACCTCGGGCGGATCGGGTTTCGGGGGGAGCAGGCGGCCGGTGAGGGCGTGTTGCGGGAGTTGGTGCGGGCGCATGTGACCGCGCTGCCGTTCGAGAACTTCGATGCCGTGCTCGGGGTGGACATTCCGCTTGATGTGCCGGCCGTGCAGGACAAGGTGCTGCGGCGCCGGCGGGGCGGGTACTGCTACGAGCACGCCGTGCTCTTCGCCGCCGCGCTGGAGCGGCTCGGGTTCCGCTTCACAGCGCTGCACGGGCGCGTGACCCTCGGGTCGGAGAAGGTCACGCCCGCCACGCACGCGCTGCTGCTCGCCGAGGTTCCCGGCGACAGCCGCCGCTGGCTGTGCGACGTGGGGTACGGGGCCGGCCCGCTGGAGCCGATCGAGCTGGTCGACGGCGCCCGGTCCGAGGTCGGCGGGTGGCCGTTCCGGTTGGAGCGGCGGCCGGGGGAGTTCGGCATCGACCACTGGTGGCTGCACCACCGCGGCCCGGACGGCTGGGTCGACCGGCACACCTTCACGCTCACCCCGCAGCACCCCGTCGACTACGTCGGCGGCAGCCACTACGTCGGCACGCACCCCCGGTCGCCGTTCACCCGCCGCGCGTACGCCCAGCGGTTCGACGGCCGCCGCCACCAAATCCTCGACGGCGACGAGTGGACGACCGTCCTCCCCGACGGCAGCCGCAGCAGCCGTACGGTGCACCCGCGCGACCTGGCCCGGGTCCTGGGGGAGGAGTTCGCGATCGTGCTCGACGAGGACACCTCGGCCCGGCTCGCCGGAAGGGGGACGGCTACCAGCGCTCCGTCTGCCCGATGAAGTCCGGGATCTCCACGACGCCGCCCCGCGCCTTCGCCGCATGCAGCACGTGAAGTCCCTCCGGCAGCGTCCCGAGGGTGCCCGTCAGGAAGCCCCGGCCGCCGGTGGGTTGCTCGGCCGGGTGCGGCGTCGTCTGCGCCGTGAGGCAGTGGTGGGGTGGCTGAAACCGTGTGTGTACCGACGCGGAGCTGCCGACACGGGGACGTCGTGCGTGCACGAGGTCAGCACGACACAGCTCACACGCCGGATACGGCGGCGCCGGGCGTCGGAGGCGACTGCGTGCGGGAGCGGGTGCCGGCGCCCCAGCGGACCGCCGGGCCCATGGCCGCGGCCACCACCGTGAACAGGACGCCGAGCAGGATCCAGCCCGGCACGCCCCAGTACACGATCAGCCCGGTGAGCAGCAGCGGACCGACCATCTCGGCGACCGTCGTGCCGTTCCCGAAGAACGCCTGGTACTGGCCGTGCTTCCCGGCCGGTGCCAGCCCGAAGCTGACCTCCCAGGCGCCGGCCGCCTGCATCATCTCGCCCAGCGCCTGGATCGCCACGGCCATCAGCAGCAGCCCGCCGGCCACCCAGGCGGAATCGCCCATGCTCGTCATCGCGAAGACCGCGCATCCGAGCCCCAGCAGCGCACTGCCCCGGAAGATGTACCGGCTCGCGCTCGGCAGGTCCGTCACGCCGCGGGCGACCCGTACCTGGAACAGCACCACCGACACCGTGTTGAGCATGAACATCAGCGACAGCAGCCACACCGGCGCCGCCGTGTGCTCGCTGATCCACAGGGGCAGCGCGATGTCGACCAGCGGGACGTGCAGCAGCAGGAGCGTGTTGAGCGCCGTCACGACGACGTACGGCCGGTCCCTGAGCACCGACCGGTCCCGGCCGCCCCCCGCCGCCTCCGCCCGGGGCGCCGCCGCGCGCGGCACTTCGGGCACCCGGCTCAGCACGAACGCGGCGGCGAAGAAGGCCACCGCGTTCAGCGCGAACACCGCGTAGTACGCCTCCCGCCGGTCCAGCAGCAGCGCGGCGCCGCCGAACGCCGAGCCGACGGCGAGCCCGGCGTTGCAGCTCGACTGCACGTAGGCGCGGACCTTCGTCGCCTGCCCCACCGGGACCGAGCCCGCCAGGAGCGCCTGTTGCGCCGCCGAGCCGCCGCGCTGCGCGACCGCGTACACGCAGGCGCCGACGAGGAACGCGGTGAACGTCGACACGAAGAGGTAGGAGGCGATCGCCAGCCCCGCGCAACCGAACAGCACGACGGCGGTCGCCCGCGGGCCTCGGCGGTCCGCGAGATGGCCCATCGGCACGCTCAGCACCAGCGCCACCGACCAGGCGACGGTCAGGCCGAGCCCCATCTTCACCGGCGAGATGCCCACGATCCGCGTGAAGAACAGGGCCGAGCAGATGTAGTAGGCGCCGTCGCCGGTCCGGCAGACCAGTTGGGCGAGGGCCAGGACCCGGGGAACGCCCGGAGGCGGAATCAGTCCCTTGATCACTGCGCTCCTTGTCGCATCGGCTGTGGACGGCCGGCGGAGCGGGCGGAGGGGCGGAAGGGCCGAAAGGGGGCGCCGCCGCACCGCCGACAGCGGCCGCGGGGGCACACATCGGCATGTCGATGTCGGTGGGGGGTGGGGTGGGGTGGGTGCGGGACGGCCGGTACGCGGGGCTCCGGAACCCGTTGGAGGGCCGCCGCGAGCGTCAAGTCCCATGGTTCAGGCCAGATTATGCGCGGGGCCCCGTCGCGGCCAGTTGATTTGTTGACACCGTCCGACCTCCTGGTGAAGATCTCAAGAGCGTTACGAAACCGACCATTCGACTTCTTCGCGCGTGCGCCCCTCAGGGGCGCAGGAGCCGCGCAGCAGCGCGCGAGCCGAGCCGCGCACGCCCCCGCAGCGCCCCGGAAGCCCCCGATCCCCGGGACCGCCCCGGGGGCGGCCCCCACACTCCCCTCACAGCCCAGAAGGAGCCGTCGTGGCTGAACACGTCCTGGTCTTCGGTGTCGGATACGACATCCCGCAGCGTATGCGGGCGGCCGGCGCGGAGTCGGGCGGTGACGTCGTCACGTCGGTGATGTGCTGGCCCGAGCACCTGGAGAAGCTGGACGACGCCGACGAGCACGCCCGCGTGATCGTCCTGCAGCCCGACGCCACCGACGGCGAATGGCTCACCCTCGCCCGCGCCGTCCACGCCCTGCACCCCGTCACCCGGATCGGCTCCTTCTACGACGACTGCCGCCCCCAGGCCGCACTGGTGGCCCGGGACCTCGGCCTGGAGACGCACAGCCCCGAGGTCGTCGAAGTCGTCCGCGACAAGCACGCGATGCGGCAGCGGCTCGCCGACACCGGAGTCGAGAGGACGGCCTCCGCCGTCGTCGACGGCGCGGACGCGCTCAAGGCGTTCGCCGCCGAACACGGTTACCCGTGCGTGGTCAAGCCCGTCGACGGGGCGGCCAGCAAGGGCGTGTCCGTCATCCACGCCCCGCAGGAGGCCGAACAGGCCTTCCTGCGCGCGGGCGGGGCGGGCATTGAATCCCGGGTCGCGGCCGAGGAGTTCCTGAGCGGCGACCAGTACAGCGTGGAGGCCTTCTCCGAGAAGGGCGAACACGTCGTCCTGGCCGTGACCCGCAAGTTCTCCGACCCCGTCTCCCTGGTGGAGCTGGGACACGTCATGCCTGCCCCCCTGGAGCCGGAGCAGCGGACCGCGATCGAACACCACGTCACGGCGGTCCTGAACGCCCTCGACGTGGAATTCGGCCCCACCCACACCGAGGTGATCCTCACGCCCGCCGGCCCCCGCGTCATCGAAACGCACCTGCGCACCGGCGGCGACGACCTCTGGGACATGGTCACCGGCGCCACGGGTGTGGACATGATCGAGTGTCAGCTGCGCCAGGTCCTCGGCGAGACCGTCCTGCCGGGCGTGCGCGCCGTGCTCGCCGACCCCGAGCGCACGACGCGCTGCGAGGCGATCTGGTTCGCGGGCGCCCCCTCGTCCGGCACCCTCGTCGAGGTCGCCGGAGCCGACGCCGCCCTCCCGCCGGAGGTGGCGCTGACCGTCCTCGGCAAGCCCGGCACCCGGCTCGGCGGCCTCCAGAACAGCTTCTCCCGCCTGGCCTACGCCCGCGCCCACGCGGACACCGCCGACCAGGCCCTCGCCCTGGCCCGCCGGACCATCGCGAACCTCACCTTCGTGGCCACCCACCCGGCCGACCAGACGAACCTCCTCTGACGCCGCCCGCCCGCCGGTGTCAGTCCCCGTACAGGCACCGCCGCTCCGCAGCGTACGTGCCGTCCGGCAGGACCGCGTCGGTGAGCTCGAACTGCTCGCCGGCGCCGGCCGGGCCCGGCCAGGTGAGGACGGTCCCCGCGGGCCGGCTGCTGGGGAGGTGGACGGGCTGGCCGTCGGCGGCGCGGACGCCGATCAGGGTGTAGGTCCGCAGGACCGCCGCGCCCGGAACCGGTTGCCCCGCGGTCCGGGCGGCGGCCCGGCGTGTGCGGGCCCGGCGCAGCAGGAAGAACACCAGGGCGACGGTGGGGCCGCCGAGCGCTTCCGCCGTCCAGCCGGTGAGTACGTCGTGCACCGTCATCACTGTCCCCGCCTTCCGCGTCGTGCCCGACCGCCCCGGGCCGGCGTCCCCCCGCGCTCGGGGTCCTTCGCGGACGAGAGGTCGCGCCCGGTGGAGCGCACCCCGCCGCCGCCGAGCCGCTCGCGGAGGGCCCCGTAGCGCTCGCTGAGGTACGGGCCGGCCTGCTTGGCGGCGAGAGCGACGAGCACCGTGTAGGGGGCGGGCTCGCTGATCAGGTCGACGGCGCCCTCGGCGACGGCTTTCAAGGGCGCCTCCTGCACGACCTTGTACAGCCCGAACAGGCCCGCGCCCGGCAGTGCGATGAGCGCGCCCTTCGCCGCGGCCTCCCGCAGGAGGGCGAGGGCGCGCTCCGCCTGTGTCTTGACCGTCGACCCCGGCCGCTCCAGCACGGTCCCGGCCGCCGCCGCGGGCACTTGGAAGGCCTTGTGGACGACGACCGCCTCCTGCTGGCTGACGGGCAGGCGGGAAAGTGCGGAGTAGAGGACGACCTTGTCGACGACCGCCTGCGCCGGATCCGCGGTCGCGCCGCGGCACGGGTCCTCCACGAGCGCGGAGGAGGCATACCTGACCGTGAGGGCGTAACCGTCCTTCGTCACGATGCGGTAGGCCGCACACTTTTTGTGGATCTTGTTGCGGGCGGTCGTCCAGATCGCCCGCTCCGGCCGCTCCCACTGCCCGAAGTGCCGGTACGCCTCGACCATCACCTCCTGCGCGATGTCCTCGGCGACCTCCCGGTGGTCCTCGTTGTCGGGCAGGAGGCCCCTCAGCCTGTCCGCGCAGAAGGCGCGCACCCGCGGCTGGTACAGCCGGAAGAAGCGGTCCCAGTCGTCGAGGCGGTGCAGGCACCGGTCGCACCAGCGCGACGGGTCGAGGTACTCCGCGGTCTCACCGCCGGCCGGGTCCGGCGGTTCGGGCAGGTCCAGCAGGTCGACGGGAGCGGTGCAGCCCAGGCACGGTGTGGCCGCGAAGGACAGGTCCATCATCTCGGTTCTCCTCACGACCGCCCCGGGTGGGTCGGTCGCCGTGGGTGAGGCACAGGGAACCGGATTTGGACGGGGTCGGAGAGAAGAACTTCAAAAAATCTCGGCACGGCACCCCGCGCGGACCGCGGACCGCGGAGCAGCCCGGTAGCCGGCGCCCGGGAGGGGCACCGGCTCTTCAGCGGAGCAAGACCGTCACACCATCAGCAGGAGGCGGGTCTGGGGGACCAGCTTGCGGTTGACGCTCGTGCTCTGCACGAAGATGGTGAAGTCGTCGTTGTGGTCGGGCTTGATGCGGACCTCCGCGTCCGGCAGGCCCAGCAGGGCGCGCGCCTCCGGGCCCGTGTACACCTTGTCCGTCTTCTTCTCCAGCACCGCGATCTGCTTGCGCGCCTGGATTTTCTCCGACTTGCTGAGCTGGTAGAAAGCCGAGCCGTTCTTGAAGGTGTGCCCGCATTCCACGACCCATTCGCGTATGCCCGCCTCCCGCGCCACCGGAATGAGCTCGTAGCCCGACGGGTCCACCGCGGTCAGGCCGGCCGCCTTGATGGTGGCCTCGTTCACCGCGTCGCCGCCCGTGGAGAAAACCGCCTTCGAGCCGCGGATTCCCTTCGTGCGACCCACCATGAATTTCTCCGTGGCCTCGCGGATGACCTCGCCGGCCTCCTCCAGGCCCTGGGTGCTCGTGGCGTCCCAGACGGCGATGTTGTCCTTCGGGAAGCCGCACTGCATGGCCTCCCGCTTGCCCATCTGGTCCGGCACGAGGACGGCCAGCGTCCAGTTGTCGTCTTGCGTCTCGATCATCTTCGAGACCGCCTGCACCAGCGCCTTCGCGCTCTTGGAGGGTGCGTCGGCGCAGCGGTGGCTCGCGTTCTCCTGGCCGTCCGTCAGGATGAACGTCAGGAAGCTGTGGTCGCCGTACAGCTGGGCGGTTTGGGCCAGCTCCCGCTGCGACTTCAGTGTGGCGGCGAGCAGGGCCGTCATTCCGCCGACCCGGTAGAGCTGCTTCAAGGACGGCATGCGCAGCACGTCCTTGTCGTAGATGATGCACTCGACTTCGTTCGAGAAGACGTAGACCGTGACCCGCGTTTCCTGGTCCAGTTCCCGGGAACGGCGGGCCAGGTACTCGATCTGGCGGTCGGCGACTTCCACGACCTTGCCGTTCAGGTGCGACATCGACGAACTGGCGTCCAGCACAAGGGCAACGTGATTGATGTAGTTCTGGTTTCCGGACACGACCGCTCCCCGTTTTCTTCTTCCGAACCGATGCCCTTACTTTGTCACCCCCCACTGACAATCGGCCCCGGCTCCGCTTCCGACCCCCTCACCCCCTGCGGGACTCCGGGCGGAACGCTCCCCGCAGCCGCCGCCGGCCGCCGTCCGAACCGGGTCCGGTACGCCGACGGGGTGATGCCCGTCTCCCGGCGCATCAGCGTCCGCAGGCGCGCGGCGGTTCCCAGCCCGCTGCGCCGCGCCACCACCTCCAGGCGGGCCTCGCCCCGCTCGATCAAGCGGCAGGCCAGGGTGACCCGTTCCGCCGTGAGCCAGGCGAGCGGCGTCGTTCCCAGCTGGGCCCGGAAGCGGCGGTGCAGCGTCGCGGGACTGACCGCCGCGCGCGCCGCGAGGTCGGACACCGACAGCGGTGCGTCCAGGCGTTCCTGCGCCCAGGCCAGCACGGGCGCGAGGGACTCGTCGGGCAGGTCGGGTACGGGGCGCTCCACGAACTGGCGCTGCCCGCCGTCGCGATGGGCGGCGAAGACCAGGCGGCGGCTCACGGCGTTGGCGGCCTCCGCGCCGTGGTCGCGGCGGACGATGTGCAGCCCGAGGTCGAGCGCGGCCGTGCTGCCCGCCGCGGTGAGGATGTCGCCGTCGTCCACGAACAGCACGTCGGGCTCCAGCCGGACGGACGGGAAGCGCGCCCGGAAGGAGTCCGCCCACTGCCAGTGCGCGGTGGCCCGTCGGCCGTCGAGCACACCGGCCTCGGCCAGGGTGAAGGCGCCGCTGCAGAAGCCGACCAGGCGCGCACCGCGCGCATGGGCGCGGCGGACGGCGTCCAGCACGGCGGGGCGCCGCGGGACCTCCACATCGGGGCGGTTCGGAACGATCAGGGTGTCCGCCGTCTCGGCCGCCTCCAGGCCGGCGACTCCCGTCAGGGTGAAGAACCCGTCCCGCATCAGGGTGCGGGGCTCGGGGGAGCAGAGGGCGAACTCGTACAGGTCACGCCCGATTTCCGGTCGGCGCAGACCGAACACCTCGGTCGCGCAGCCGAGCTCGAAGGGGTTCGAGTTCGCGTCGACGACCACGACGACCCGGTGTGCGCCAGCGGGGCCCGTTGCATGCGAGGATCCGTGCGACATGTGCGATTCCTAGCACTCACACCGCCTGCGCGGAACCGCCGAGGATGAGCCCATGAGCAACGCACCCGTATCCCTCGCCAAGGCCCTCGCCTCCTTCGACGCCCTGTGGAGCCCCCGCATCGTCACGCAGGTCAACGACTACGACGTACGCATCGCCAAGGTCGAGGGCGAGCACGTCTGGCACGCCCACGACGACACCGACGAGTTCTTCCTCGTCCTCGAAGGAGAGCTGCACATCTCCCTGCGCGAGCCCGAGGGGGAGCGCACGGTGCTCCTCGAACGGGGCTCTGTCTTCACCGTTCCCCGGGGCACGCAGCACAGGCCGTACGCGCCGTCCGGCGCCGCGATCCTCATGTTCGAGCCCACGGGGACGCCGAGCACCGGCGACCGCCACGACGGGGTGCCGGCCCACGTCGACGTGACGACCGGACACGTGCTCGGCGCACTCGGGGCCTGAACCGGCGGTCCGGTGGGGCGCGGTTCAGCCGTCCGCCGGATGGACCACCTCCGCGCCGCGCTCCCGCAGTGCCTCGACGGCGGGGGAGTCGGCCGGGGCGTCCGTGACGACGATGGCGATCTCCTCCACGGAGCAGATGCGCCCGAGTGCGGTGCGGCCGAGCTTGTCGGCGGTCGCGACGAGGACCACGCGCTGGGCCGAGGCGACCGCGGCCCGCTTCACCTGCACGTCGTCGAGGTCGTAGGCGGTGGCGCCCTGGACGGGGTCGATGCCGCAGCAGCCGAGGACGAACGTGTCGAAGCACAGGTCGCGGAAGGTCTCCACGGCGGTCCGGCCGTGGAAGGACAACTCCTCGGGGCGCACCTGGCCGCCGGGCAGGACGAGCCGGATGCCGGACTGCGCGGAGAGGGCGAACGCCGCGTGCAGCGAGAGGGGCGAGACGGTGAACTGCCGGCCGGCCATGGCCTTCGCCACCGCCACGGCGGTGGTGCCGGTGTCGAGGGCCACGGTCTCGCCGTCGGTGAGCAGGTCTGCAACGGTCCGGGCCAGCCGCTCCTTGGCCTGCGACCCGGACATGGCGCGGACGGCGTAAGGCGGCTCGACGCCGCCGGGCAGGGCGCTCACCGCGCCCCCGCGGACCCGGCGCAGCGCGCCCCGGGACTCCAGCACCTCCAGGTCCCGGCGGACGGTCATCTCGGACGCCCCGGTGGCCCGGGCAAGCTCGGCGACGGTCGCGCGGTTCTGCTGCGCGAGCAGTCCGATCACGAGCTTGTGCCTCTCCATCACGTTCATGTGTCCGTTTCTACCCCAAGACCGCCTGCGTGTGACCCGGCCTGTGCGTTCCGAACGGCGAGGCTGTTGAAACGAACATTAATCATGCCTATTGTGTGAGGTGCGGTGTGGGAATCGCCCCGTAATGAACGTGACTGTTGTTCATTCCTGCATGATCGATGGGGAGACCGATGTCCGCCACCCCCGGGGAAGACCCGCCCGAGGCGGCGGGTCCCCTCCTCACCACCGTCGCGGTCGCCGCCTCCTGCGGGGCGTTCGTCGTGATCGGCGCCCTCCAGGCGCTGTACGGCCCCGCGATCCCGGCCCTGCGGGAGGAGTACGGCATCAGCCCGGCCGTCGCCGGCCTCAGCCTCAGCGCCCACTTCGTCGGCGCGCTCCTCGGCGTGCTGGTCCACCACGTGCTGCGCGGCCGCCTGAACAACCGCGTGCTGCTCGGCGGCTCGTACGTGCTGACGGCCGCCGGATGCGCCGCCTTCGCCTTCTCGCCGAGCTGGATCCCCGCCCTCGCCGGCACCTTCGTCATCGGCCTCGGCTTCGGCGGCATCGACTACGGCCTCAACCAGCTCTTCGCCACCGGCTTCGGCCACCGCAGCACCGCCATGCTCAACCTGCTCAACGGGCACTTCGGCATCGGAGCCATCGCCGGCCCCGCCCTGATCGGCCGGCTCGGCGCGGAGAACTACCCGGGCATCTTCCTCGGCCTCGGCGTGCTCACCCTGCTGATCCTCCTCACCCTCGGCGGTGTCGCCGCCCGCGAACCCGCTCCCGCGCCCGCCGAGGGCGCCGCCGCGGGCGGCGCCCGCGCCATGCCGGTCATCGCGGCGTTCATCGGCATCTACGTGCTCCACGTCGCCATCGAGACCGGGGTCGGCGGCTGGGAGCCGACCCACCTGGAGGCCCTCGGCTACGGCGCCGCGACCGCCGCCGGCGCCACCTCCGCCTACTGGGCGGCCATGACCGTCGGCCGCTTCGCCGTCGCCCCGCTCAGCCTGCGCTGGTCCGCCCCCTCGATCCTGGTCGTCTGCTGCGGGGGCATGGCCGGCTTCCTGCTCCTGGCCACCGTCCCGCTGCTCGCCCCGTACGCGTACTTCGGCGTCGGACTGATGATCGCGCCGATCTTCCCCACCTGCCTGCCCTGGCTCAGCCGGGCCGTCCCCGGCGTGGCCGCGGCCGGCGCGTACGTCATCGCCGCCTCGATGATCGGAGGCGTCGCCTTCCCGCCGCTGCTCGGCGGGGTCGTCGACACGATGGAGGTGAAGACGGTGCCGCTGGTGCTGTTCGCCCTCGCCGTCGGCTGCGGGGTGCTCAGCCTCTGGCTGCGCCGCAACGCCCCCGACCCCGACGGCCTGTCCCACCCCAGCGGCGCGGGCCGACCCGAAGCCGCCACCACACGGTGAACCCCGGAAAGCGAGGCAACCACGCATGAAAGCCGTCCTCTTCGACATGTTCGGCGTCATCGCACGCCTGCAGTCGCCCGCGTCCAGAGCCGCGCTCGAGGCCGTCGCCGGCGGCGATCCCGACCGCTTCTGGGAGGCGTACTGGGCGCACCGCGACCCCTACGACCGCGGTGACGTCGACGGCCCGGCCTACTGGCAGGGGGTCTGCGCCGCCCTCGGCACCACCCCCGACGAGCGCCTGACCCGCGACCTCATCGCCGCCGACCTGGCAAGCTGGAGCGAGGTCGACGACCGCGCCGTCGCCCTCCTCGCCGATCTGGCCGGCCGCGGAGTCGCCCTCGGGCTCCTCTCCAACATCCCCGAGGAGCTCGCCGCCCGGTACGAGGCCACGCAGCCGTGGCTGGAGCGGTTCGCCGTACGCGGCCTGTCCTGCCGCATCGGCAGCACCAAGCCCGATGCCGCGGCGTACGAGTGGTGCCTGCGGGAGCTCGGACTGCCGCCGGGGGAGGTGCTGTTCGTCGACGACCGCGAGGACAACGTCCGCGCGGCCCGCGAACTCGGCATGCAGGGACACCTGTTCACCGGCCCGGAAGCGCTGCGGACGGCCCTGAGGGCCGTCCTGGAGACGGGCCGGGCGTGACACCCGCAAGAGCCCACGCCCTGTGCGCGCCGCCGCGGACGGCTGGTTACCGCCCCCGCAGCGGGAGGCGCGGGCCGGCCCCGCGGCCTGGTCGAGGCTGCGCCGGGGGGCCGGCTGAAGCCGCGCGGCGACTGGGTACGCCCGCGGGAGGCGCTTCCCGCCCGGTGGCCGCCTCATTCGCGGACCTCTGCGCCGAGCGGGGCGTCCTCGTCCGCCCATTCCCCGGTGAGGGGGTCCGCGTCACGGTCGGCCTGCGCGAGGAGAACGACGCCTTCCTCGCGGCGGCCGCCGGACACCGGGCCCGGCCGGCGGGCTGATCGGGCCCGGCGGCCCGTCAGAGCCAGCCCTGCTGCGCCGCCTTCAGCCCTGCCTCGAAGCGGCTCGTGGCGTGCAGGCGCTCCATCAGCGCCGCCATCTGCCGCCGGACCGTCCGCAGCGACACCCCCAGCCGCTTCGCCGCCGTCTCGTCGGTCATCCCCGACGCCAGCAGCCGCAGCAGCTCCAGCTCGGCCGCGGTCGGCTCCGTGTCGCTGGGGCGCGGCCGGTCAGCTCCGAGGGGCACCGCCGCGTTCCAGGTCTGCTCGAACAGGGTGATCAGCGAGGCGACGATGCCGGGCGCGCGCGTACACAGCGCACCCAGGCGGGAGTTGGCCGGATCGATCGGCACGACCGCGACCGTGCGGTCGAACACCAGCAAACGCGGCGGCAACAGCGGGCTGGTGCGGACCTGGGCGCCCTGCTCGGTCAGCCAGCGCGCGTACGCCAGCGTCGCCGGGTCGTTGCGGGCGCTGTCCTGGTACACCGACCGCATCTCGATGCCGCGGGCCAGCACCCGCCGGTCCAGCGGCCGGGACGCCTCCAGGCTGGCCTCGGACAGTGCGCCGCCCGGCAGGATCGCCAGGCACTCCCCGACGAGCCCGTGCGCGAGCTCCTCCAACCGGCTCTGGATCGCGTCCATCCCGACGAGCCGCTCGGCTCCGTCGACCTCGGTGTTCGGCCGGAGCTCCGCGAACTCGGAGACCACCTGCGCCGCGGCCGCCTTGCTGCGCGCCAGCTCCTGCTGCCGCTGTACGAGCTCCTCTTCCTGGCGGCGCAGCAGCAGCTCCAGCCCCAGCTCGGGCCTGACCGCGCGCAGCGCGCCGGGAGAGTCCCTCGAGGGGCGCAGCAGGTCGAGGTCGACGAGCCGGTCGAGGCCGGCGCGGACCTGCTCCTCGGTGAGGCCGAGGCGGGCGCCCAACTCGGCGACACCGCCGGACGGATCGGCGAGCATCCCCCGGTAGACGGCTTCCACGTCCGCCCCGAGCCCCAGCGCCTGCAGCATGCCCCAGCCCCCCAGCTGTCGTACGGCCCCTCGCCCCCGCGGCCTGCCGCGGACACCCGTGACCGTGATCGTAAACGAGACCTGTCACCAAGGTGCCAGGCCCCTTGGTGACAGCCGAAACACCTTTCCCGCGGGCACCGGCGGCAGCAGCATGGTGATCACCGGAACGACGGGGCGCAGGCCCCGGCCCGGGGCGCCGGAGCCATCCGGTCGGCCCGGACAGCGCGCGCAGCACACGCAGCACACCGCACCACACCCACTGCTTCCCGACTCTCGATCCTGGGGGGATCCATGTCCCGCACCGCCCGCACCGCTGCTGCCGCCGCCCTCTGCGCCCTGCTCTGCGCCGGAGCCGGCCTCGGCGCCGCGACCACCGCGAGCGCCGCCTCCACGACCGCGGCCGCCACCGCCACCGGCGGCGCCACCGGCACCGGCCCGGGCAGCATCAACTGGGACACCGCCCCCAAGTCCGCGACCGGCAGCATCAACTGGGACTGACCGGCGTGCGCGTCATCCGGGCCACCCTCGACGGACCCCGCCCCCGCCCCGGCCCCGACGCCGACGGCGCCCTCGCCGTCCTCTGCGACCTCATCTGGGCGCACGCCCGAGCGGCCCACGGACTCGAACACGTCCGGGCCAGGCCCTCCGACACCGGCGTCGACCTCTACCTCTTCCTCCGCGCCGCCTCCGAGGCCGCCGCCCTCGACCAGGCCCGCGCCCTCCTCTCCGGCGCCCGCGCCCCGCTGCGCGCCCACGGCTACGCCACCCCGCCCCCGGGCCCCTGACCGACCCAGGCCCGAGGCGCAAGGCCCAAGGACCAAGGACCAAGGAACGCAGTGACGAACACCTTCCTCCAGGCCGCCCGCAAGACCGCCGTCGCCGCCCTGTCCGGCGTGCTCGGGGCCGGGCTCCTCACCGCCGCGACCGTCGCCGCCGCCCCGGCCGCCGAGGCCGCGACCACGTGCAGCGGCACCGCCTCGATCTACGGCGTCCTCCCCGACGGCCGGCTCACCTTCAGCACCATCACGCCCGCCACGGGCGAGCTGAAGAAGGTCGTCATCGGAGCCGACCTCGGCTTCGAGCCGAAGGCCATGGCCACCCTCAACTTCAACACCGTCCTGGTCACCTCGACCGCCGGCGCGCTCTACCGCCTGGACGTCCTCACCAACAACACGTCGCTCGTCCTGGAGCGCCCGCCCGTCAAGCTCTTCGACAGCGGCTGGACGCACGACAAGCTCACCTACGACGGGCACGGCCACCTGTACGGCACCGCCGGCGGCCTGCTCCTCCAGTACCTGGTGTCGCAGCCGAAGCCGACCGGTTCCGCGCACATCGGCCAGCGCAAGGAGATCGGCAGCGGCTTCGTCCTGAAGACCCTCACCGCCGCCGGCGACGACCGCCTGCTGGCGACCACCGAGGCCGGCGCCCTGTACTCGTACAAGATCGACAGCGCGGGCGGGTGGAGCCGCGACGACCTGAAGACCTCGGGCTGGTCCGCCTTCGACCAGCTCGTCTCGCCCGGCGGCGGCCTCTACTACGGCCGGATCCCCACCACCGGCGCCATGTACTGGTACAAGGACGCCAACCCGGCCGACGGCACCGGCAGCGACATCGCCTACCACAACGACACGCCCGTCAACACCGGCGGCTGGACGCAGCAGCTGCTCTCCGCCCAGCCTGGCACGTTCACCTGCACCACCACCGCGGACCCGCTCGACGGCCGCGACATCCCCGCCGTGAAGGCGGCAGGCCGCGACCTGATGAACCGCCACGACGGCGGCGTCTGGAACAACTCCACCCAGTGGAGCTGCCTGGAGCAGCTGTGGGACAAGGAGAGCGGCTGGCGCTACTGGGCCGACAACCCGAGCTCCAGCGCCTACGGCATCCCCCAGGCCCTGCCCGGCTCCAAGATGGACGCCTTCGGCGACGACTGGCGCACCAACCCGGTCACGCAGATCAAGTGGGGCCTGTCGTACATCGACGGCCGGTACGGCACGCCGTGCGGCGCCTGGAACCACTTCCTGAAGAACAACTGGTACTGACGCGCGGCCGCGGCCGCACCTCCCCTGCCTCACCCCCTTCCGCCCCGCCCCGCTCAGGGCTGCCCGAAACCACCGGAGAAGACCCCATGCGTCGCTCGTCGTCCCGCACGCTCCGCCTCACCGCGACCCTCGCGGCGGCCGCCACCTCCCTCGGCCTCGTCACCCTCACCACGGCGACGCCGGCCCAGGCGGCCGCCATCTGCGGCGGCAACGTCTCCGTCTACGGCACCCTGCCGGACGGGCGCCTCACGTACACGGCGATATCCCCGAACACCGGCGACCGCGTCAAGACGCTGATCGGCGCGAACCTCGGCTTCACGCCGAAGGCGATGGCCACCCTCAACTTCAACACCGTCCTCGTGACGTCCACGGCGGGCGAGCTGTACCGCGTCGACATCCAGACCAACGACAACGCCCTGGCGCTGGCCGGCGTGACCAGGATCTGGGAGAGCGGCTGGACCTTCGACAAGATGGTCTACGACGGGGCCGGCCACCTCTACGGCACGGTCGCGGGCCAGCTCCACCGCTACAACGTCTCCCAGGCCAAGCCCGCCGGCCCGGCGCACATCGCCAAGCACGTCGTGATCGACGAGGGCTTCGTCCTCAAGACCCTCGCCGCGGCCGGCGACGACGTCCTCATCGCCACCACCGCCGACGGAAGGCTGCTCTCGTACCAGATCAACGGCGTCGGCGACTGGGAGAGCTCCGAACTCAAGAGCAGCGGCTGGTCGGCGGTCGACAGCCTCGTCTCGCCCGGCGGCGGCCTCTACTACGGCCGCACGAACGGCGGCATGTACTGGTACCACGACGCCGACCCGACCGACGGCAAGGGCGGCGACATCGCCTACCACTCAGACGACCCGGTCGACGCGAGCGGCTGGACGCAGACCCTGCTCTCCGCGTACGCCAACGACTGCACCTACCAGCCGCCGGCGCCGCCCACCCCGACCCCGTCCACGCGCGGCGGCCAGATCACCCGCACCGAAATCATGAGCCGCGCCGTGAACTGGCTGAACCGCGACATCCCGTACAGCCAGAGCGCGTACGCCTCCGACCCGGACGGCGGCCACTCCTACCGCACGGACTGCTCGGGCTTCATCTCGATGGCCTGGCACGCCGACAGCAGCTACACCACCGCCAGCCTCCCGGGCGTCAGCGCCACCATCTCGAAGTCCGACCTCCAGCCGGGCGACGCCCTGAACACCTCATCGGGGCACGTGGTGCTCTTCGAGAAGTGGGTCGACAAGGCGGCCGGCAAGTTCTCGTACATCCACCAGTCGAACCCGAACGACGACATGATGCGCGGCCAGGACTACCTCAACGGCGGCTCGGACGGCCGCATCGCCGGCCACGCGGCGTCGGGCTACGTGGCCCTCCGCTACGACAAGGCGATCAACGGCTGACACCGACGCGCACCCCGGGCCCACGGGACCGCAGCACACACAGGCTGCGCCCGCGGGCCTTGGCGTGCACCGACGCGTTCACGCGCATCTCATTGCAACATGCAACTCCGCTCATTGCATTACCTTGCACGCCCACTGCAACGAAATGGAGGCTGTGACCTGGGAAAACATGGATTATGGCGAGTTGAAGCGTTGCCGTATCGTCGAACGCAACGTAGCTTTTGCGGTGTCGGAAACAACAGGAACGCCCCGGACGAAGGACGGACGACACCATGACGACGACTCACTCACCCTGGACCGGAACGGTCACCGTCGAGGACACCGCACTGGCCGTGACCGACACCGGCGGCCCCGGCCGCCCCGTGGTCTACCTCAACGGCTGCTACGCCGACCAGTCGCACTGGCGCCGTGTCACCGCCGACCTCGGCGCCGGCTTCCGGCACATCACCTTCGACGCGCGCGCCCGCGGCAAGTCGCAGCGCTCCGCGGACTACTCCTTCGAGGCGTGCCTCCGCGACATCGACGCCGTTCTCGCCGCACGCGCCGTGGAGCGGCCGATCCTGGTGGGCTGGTCCTACGGCGCCGTACTCGCCGTCAACTGGGCCGCCCGCAACCCGGGCCGCGCCGAGGGCGTGGTCTGCGTGGACGGAGCGCTGCCGCACGAATGGCTCGACGACGCCGCCCGGGCGAAGATCCGCAAGCTGTTCCGCCGGCTGAGCCCGCTGTTCCCGGTCGCCCGCCGACTCGGCATGGCGGCCCGGATGAGCGCCGCCCAGCACGCCGAGGTCAACATCGAGGCGAACGAACTGTGCGCGCCCGCGGTCCTCAACCCGGTCCTCGACAGCCTGGCCCTCCCGGTCCACTACGTCCTCGCGACGGGCGGCAACCTGGGCGGTGAAGCGCAACTGATGGAAAGGATCCGAGCCGACCTGACCCCGGCCACCCTTCGCAACCCGAACATCCGCATCACGGCGAAGGCCCCCAGCAACCACTCGAAGATCCTCCGCCAGGACCACCACACCATCGCCCACACCATCTGCGAACTCACCGCCCCCACACGCAGCGCGGAAGCAGCCTGACCCGTGACGCCCCCTTGCGGTGCCGAGGCATGCTCGAGCGCGTCCCGGGCCGCGGCACCGCCCAGCGGGCGGCCGCCGCGGCATGCCGGACACGCGCCGGGGGGCGGGCCTCGTCAGAGCCCGCCCCCCGGTCGTCACCCTCGCGTCAGCGGATGATGTCGAGGCCGCTCCAGCCCTGCCCGAGGAGGACGCGGCTACCCAAGGTCTGGGTGCCGGAACCGCCGGTGTGGGGGTATGCCCAGAGGGCTCCGCCGGCATCGCGCCCGATGAGGTCGACAAGACCGTCGTTGTTGATGTCGGCGAAGGAGAGGGTGGGGTAGGTGTTCCAGCCGACGCCGATGAGTACCGGTGTGCCGAC
>NZ_BMTY01000006.1:0-89356 GCF_014649915.1 Streptomyces toxytricini
AGCGACGCGACCGAAAGGGAGCGCCCTTGAGGGACCGGCCCGCCCCGGACACCATCAACTGCCGGGGACACCCCCAGTCGCATCACCGACCCCGACCGGCCGGCTCCCGCCTACCGCACTTCGCCGTCGTGCTTCCGACCCCGACCGGCCGGCTCCCGCCTACCGCACTTCGCCGTCGTGCTTCCGACCCCGACCGGCCGGCTCCCGCCTACCGCACTTCGCCGTCGTGCTTCCGACCCCGACCGACCGGCTCCCGCCTACCGCACTTCGCCGTCGTGCTTCCGACGCCGGCCGGTCGGCTTCCGCCTACCGCACTTCGCCGTCGTGCTTCCGACGCCGGCCGACCGGCTTCCGCCTACCGCACTCCGCCGTCGCACTCCCGACCCCGACCGGCCGACTCCCGCTCTGCTCCCGCCGGCGCCCCACCGCCGCGAGCCGTCCGCTCCCGTTTCCCCTGGCCTACCCCTGCCGCGACAGTGCCTCGCGGACCGCTTCCTCCGAGCGGGCCACCAGTGCCGTGCCGTCGTCTGCCGTGATGATGGGGCGCTGGATCAGCTTCGGGTGGGTGGCCAGGTGGGTGATCCAGCGGGCGCGGGCTTCGTCCGTGGCCTCGCGGGGGAGGTCCCGTACGCCGGTTTCCCTTGCCAGGGGGTCCGCGGTGCGGGTGATGTCCCAGGGCTCCAGGCCGAGGCGGGTCAGGACCTCGCGGATCTCGGTTTCGGACGGGACGTCCTCCAGGTAGCGGCGGACGGTGTAGTCGGCGCCCTCCGCGTCCAGCACGGTGAGGGCGCTGCGGCACTTCGAGCACGCGGGATTGATCCAGATCTCCATGGCCCCAGGGTAGTCAGGGGTGTTGTGGCCAGGGGTTCTGTCAGTGCCCGCCGGTAAAATTCAGGGAGTAGGACAGGACGCCAACTACCGTTTGGGAGGCTGTAGATGGCCACTGCCAGGACCCCGATGCCCGTCAAGAAGAAGCCCCTTCCCGCGGGTCTGCCCCGGGAGTGGTACGAGAGCCACAACCGCCGGCTGAAGGCGATGCGGCTGGCGATATCCCTGCTCGACTCCGGGACGTACGACGCGCGGCGCGCCACCAACCGCAAGATCCGCACGATGGCGGTCCGGACGGGGATCCACCGGCCGTCGAACACCACCTGCAAGCTGGTGCGCGCGTTCATCGTGAGCAACGCGGGCTGACGCGTCCGGCGTCCGCGACCCGGTCGGCCGTCCGGCCGGGGCGCGGGTCAGTCGTCCGCGGCGCACAGGGCCAGCAGGGCGACGTCGTCGCGGGGGCCGCCCCGGGTGAAGTCGACCAGGTCGTGCCAGAGGGCCTCGACGAGGCCGGCCGGGTCGCGGACCCGGCCGGGGGAGGCGACGACGGGGATGCGGGTGGCGAGGGGGTAGAAGGAGCCGCCCGCGTCGCGGGCCTCGGTGACGCCGTCGGTGTAGGCGAGGAGCCGGTCGCCCGGCAGGAGCGGGACGTCCGCGACGGCCGGGGCGGCCGCCGAGGTGAGGCCGAGGCCCAGCGGCGGGCCCGGGTCGACGTCCAGTTCGGCGATCCGGATCCCCCGCAGCAGCAGGGCCGGGGGATGGCCGCAGGAGACGACGCGTACGAGGTCCAGGCCCGGCGGGAACTCCAGGAGCAGCGCGGTGGCGAACAGCTCGGGCTGCCCCGCCGGGGCGTCGGCCGTGCCGGCGGCGTCCGCGAGGAGCCGGCGGTCCAGCCGGGCGGCCATCGCGGCGAGCCCGGCGTCGTCGAGGACGCCCTCGCGGAAGGCGCCGAGCAGTGCGGCGACCGTGCCGACGGCGGCCAGGCCGTGGCCCTGCACGTCGCCGACGAGGGCGCGCACCCCGTACGGCCCGGCCCGTACGTCGTACAGGTCGCCGCCGACGAGCGTGCCGCGCTGCGCGGCCCGGTACAGGCCGGCGCAGCGCACGGGACCCACCCGCTGCGGCACCGGCGGCAGGACGGCCATCTGGGCGGCCTCGGCGACGGTGCGGACGTTCACGAGCTGGGTGTCGCGTCTTCGGCGCACCCAGGCGATGACCACGCTGAGCAGGCCGATCGCGGCCACGGTCGCCAGGTCGGAGCCGCGGGGGTGGGTGCCCGAGACGGAGGGCACGGCGAGCGCCGCGAGCGCGACGGCGGCGCATACCGCGGTGCCGGCCGGGCCGTACGCGAAGGCGGCCACGGGGGGCAGCCCGGCGAGGAAGAAGCCGAGCTCTGCGGCGGGGGTGAGCCGCTGGGCGAGCACGAGCACGACCAGGGCGACGGCGGGGGCGATGCGGGCCCAGCGCGGCGGCGGTGCCCCGCGCAGCCAGCCCGGCTCCTGGCGTCGGCGTCTCACCCCTCCACCCTGGTACGGGCGCGGGAGCCGCGCACCCGGACGGTGCGCCGGGTGGCGGTGCGGGTGCGCGGTCGGTCAGCGGCCCAGGGCGCTGCGCAGGGTGATCCCGTAATGGGTGCGCAGGCGGCGTACCTCCCAGATTGACAGGGCGGTCACGGAAAGGGGGCCGCCGAGGAGGAAGGTGTAGAGCACCTCCGGCGGTGCGGCTACGTCGGGGCCGTTGAAGAGCTGGAAGGCGAAGAGGGACCACACCAGCAGGGGCGAGAGCAGCGCGGGGAGCAGCTGGTGGACGTCCGAGGCGCGGAAGCAGGAGCTCACGCAGACGTAGGCCGTGACGATCGTGTACGGGACGGACACGATCAGCACGGCGACGGCGAGCAGGCAGCCGACGACGAGGGTGAGGAAGCTGAGGACGGAGCAGAGGATGCCGCGGCCCAGGAGCGAGGAGTAGAAGTCCACCAGCTCCACTTCGCCGACGAGGTCGCCCTTGACGGTGGAGAGGGACAGCCAGAAGAGGGCGGGGCCCAGGGCGAGTGCCAGCACGCACACGAGCGGCCCCGAAAGCCGCCGGGCGAAGGCGCGGCGGCGCTCCGGTGTGCCCGCCGCGAGGAAGGCGGCGATGCCGAGGACGCTGCCGGCCAGCAGGACGGCGCAGGCCATGCCGAGTTCGGCGATCTTGCCGAGGACGAACTCCTCCCGGCCCGAGCTGAGCGGGTAGGCCAGGACGAGCCACACGGCGCCGCCCAGGCCGAGGAGGGTCCGCCCGATCTGCATCCTGCCTATGAGCGGGTCGACCGGACGTTCGTCCGCGTCCGGTGCGTGGCTGCCCGTGCAGGCGCGGAAGAACGCGTCGGCCGCGGCGAACGGCCCGGTTGCCTCGCGGTCCGCCTGCGGTCTGGCTGTGCTCACTCGCTGTCCCCCGGTTGTGCGCGCGGCAGGCTCCCCGCCCGCCCTTGTTTTCGTCCGCTTGACGATATCAGGCGTCCGCGATTATCGTCATGATGACGAAATCGAGGGGGTTCCCATGGCCGACATCACCCGGCGCCTCGGCTGGCGCCATCTGCGTTCCGCGCCCACCGCCCACATCCGCCACCACCGGCGCGGCCGGCTCGTCCACGACGGCCGGGGGCTCAGCTTCTGGTACCGCTCACTGTCGGCCGCCCTGTCCGAAGTGCCCGTCGACGACCGCGAGCTGGCCATGGCCTTCCACGCCCGTACGGCCGACTTCCAGGACGTCACCGTGCAGGCCACCGTCACCTACCGGATCAGCGACCCGGCCGCGGCGGCCGACCGCCTCGACTTCTCCGTGGACCCGGACACCGGAAGCTGGCGCGGTGCACCCCTCGAGCAGATCTCCACCCTCCTCACCGAGACCGCGCAGCAGCACGCCCTCGACGTGCTGGCCCGGACCCCGCTCGCCGCCGCACTGGTCGACGGCGTCGCGTCCGTACGCCGGAGCGTCGCCGCCGGCCTCGCCGCCGAGCCCCGGCTCCCGGACACCGGCATCGAGGTGGTGGCCGTGCGCGTCGTGGCGCTCCGGCCCGAGGCCGAAGTGGAGCGCGCCCTGCGCACACCGGCCCGCGAGCAGATCCAGCAGGAGGCGGACCGCGCCACCTACGAGCGGCGGGCCGTCGCCGTCGAGCGCGAGCGGGCCATCGCCGAGAACGAGCTGGCCAGCCAGATCGAACTGGCCCGCCGCGAGGAGCAGCTCGTCGAGCAGCGCGGCGTGAATTCCCGCCGCGAGGCCGAGGAGAAGGCTGCGGCCGACGGCGTGCGGACCGAGGCCGAGGCGGCCCGCAAGGTCGCCCTGGCCCGCGCCGACGCCGAGGCGGCGCGCGCGACGGGCGCGGCCCGCGCCGAGGCGCAGGCCGCCTGGCTGCGCGTGCACGGCGAGACCGGCGCGGACACGCTGTACGCCCTGGCGGCGACCCGGCTGGCGGAGAACCTGCCCCGGGTCGACAGCATCACCCTCACCCCGGACGTCCTCACCGGCCTCCTCGGCCGGCTCGGGCGCCCGCAGCCCGGGGCGGACGCGTGAGCCTGGCGCCCCGGGCGGTGCTCGTGCACCGCAGGACCGAGTACGAGGAACTCGTCGACCGGCACGGGACGCACGGGCAGGCCGCGTTCTTCCTCTCCAGCCGCGGCCGCTCCCTCGACGAGGTCGTCGAACGCCACCACCGGACCCGGCAGGCGCTGCGCGAGGTGGAGGCGGCGGTACCGCTCACCTGGCGCAGCTCCCGGGTCGAACGGGCGGACCTGGACCGCTTCCTGTTCGCCCCGGAGGACGTGGTGGTCGTCGTCGGGCAGGACGGGCTCGTCGCCAACGCCGCCAAGTACCTGTCCGGGCAGCCCGTGATCGGCATCGACACCGACCCGGGACGCAATCCCGGAGTCCTGGTCCGCCACCGCAGCACCGACACCGCCGCCCTGCTGCGCGCCGCGACAGCCGGCGGCCGGACGGACGACCTGACCATGGTGGAGGCCGTCGCCGACGACACCCAGCGCCTCCTCGCGCTGAACGAGGTCTACCTGGGCCCGCCCGGCCACCAGACGGCCCGCTACCGCCTCGGCCCCGACGGCGACACGGGCCCCGGCGAGGCCCAGGCCTCCTCGGGCGTCCTCGTCGGCACCGGCACCGGCGCCACCGGCTGGCTGCGCTCCCTGTGGCTGGAGCGCGGCAGCGCCCTGCCGCTGCCCGCGCCGTGCGACCGCCGGCTCCTGTGGTTCGTACGCGAGGCGTGGCCCTCGCCCGCCACCGGGACGACCCGGGTCTCCGGCCACCTGGAGGACCGGCAGGGGCTGAGGGTGACCGTGGAGTCGGACCGGATCGTGGTCTTCGGCGACGGCATGGAGGCCGACGCCCTCCAGCTGACCTGGGGCCAGAGCGTACGGCTGGGCATCGCGGAGACGTCGCTGCGGCTGCTGGCGTGAGCATCGGCGGGCCCGAGGCCGCGCACCCCCGGCGGTGCGCCGGGTGGCCGGGCGGGGCGCAGGCGCCGACAGTGGTGCCGTGACGCAACCGGAGCCGCGGCGGCCGGCCCCGCAGGGCGGGCCGCAGCCCGACGGGGCGATGAGCACCCGCATGAACTGGCTGCGGGCCGGGGTGCTCGGGGCCAACGACGGGATCATCTCCACGGCCGGCCTGGTCGTGGGCGTGGCCGGGGCCACCACGTCGCGGGCGGCGATCCTCGCGGCAGGTGTGGCCGGGCTGCTGGCGGGGGCGCTGTCCATGGCCGCGGGGGAGTACGTCTCGGTGAGCTCCCAGCGGGACTCCGAGCGGGCCGCGCTCGACCGGGAGCGCCGGGAACTGGTGGAGGAGCCGGAGGCGGAGCTGGAGGAGCTGACGGACCTGCTGGCGGCGCGCGGGCTGAGCCGGGACCTGGCGCGGGAGGCGGCGGTGCAGCTGACCGAGCGGGACGCGCTGCGCGCCCATGCCGGGGTGGAGTTCGGCATCGACCCGGAGGCGCTGGCCAACCCGTGGCACGCGGCGCTGGCCAGTCTGGCCGCGTTCACGGTGGGGGCGCTGCTGCCGCTGCTGGCGATCGTCCTGCCGGGCCCGTCGGAGCGGGTCCCGGTCACGGCGGGGTCCGTGGCGGCGGCGCTGGTGCTGTGCGGGGTGGTCAGCGCCCGGCTGGGCGGGGCGCCGGCCCGGCGGGCCGTGCTGCGGAACGTGGCGGGCGGTGCGCTGGCGATGGGGGTCACGTACGCGGTGGGGACCTGGCTGGGGACGGCGGCCGGGGCCTGACCCGGCCCGGCGGACACGCTCGGGCGGGCGGTTCCGCCGCCGAGGGGCGTTGCGCGGCTGCATCATGGGGCGCATGCGCATCGCGGTCACCGGTTCCACCGGGCTCATCGGCAGTGCCCTCGTACGGTCCCTGCGGGCGGACGGGCACGACGTCGTCCGCTTCGTCCGGCGGGCGCCCGCCGCGCCGGACGAGGCGCGGTGGGACCCGGGGGCCGGGCGGGTCGACCCGGCGGGGCTCGCCGGGTGCGGGGCCGTGGTCCACCTGGCGGGCGCCGGCATCGGCGACCACCGGTGGACGGCCGCGTACAAGAAGGAGATCCGGGACAGCCGGGTGCGGGGCACCGACGCCCTGGCGCGGGCCGTCGCCGCGATGGACGAGCCGCCCGCGGTGTTCGTCAGCGGCTCGGCCGTCGGCTACTACGGGGACGCCGGCGACCGCGTCGTCGACGAGACCGCCCCCGCGGGGAGCGGGTTCCTGCCGGAGGTGTGCCGGGCGTGGGAGGCAGCGGCCGACCCCGTCCGCGAGGCGGGCGTGCGGACCGTGTTCGCGCGGACCGGACTCGTGGTGTCCGGACGCGGGGGAGCATGGGGGCGGATGTTCCCGCTGTTCCGGGCCGGGCTCGGCGGGCGGCTCGGCAGCGGGCGCCAGTTCTGGCCGTTCATCTCGCTGCACGACGAAGTCGCGGCGCTGCGGCACCTCGTCGACACCCCGGAGCTCTCCGGTCCGGTCAACCTGGCCGCGCCCGAGCCCGTGACCAACCGGGAGGTGACCGCCGCAATGGGCCGGGTCCTGCACCGGCCGACCCTGCTGGCGGTGCCCGCCCCGGCGCTGCGCCTGGTCCTCGGCGAACTCGCGCAGGACGTGCTGGGCAGCCAGCGGGCCCGCCCCCACCGGCTGCTGCGCTCGGGCTTCGCCTTCCGGCACCCGGGCATCGAGGACGCCCTGCGCGCGGCACTCGCCGAGCCGGCGGCCCCCTGACCTCCCCGCACCGCGGCCCGGCACGTGCCCGGCGCGGCGCGCCCGGCCCACGGCTCCCGCGGCAGCGCACGAGAGGGCGCCGTGCGACCGTTTGTGACCCGGATGCGACCGCCATGCGACCGGATCCGACCGGAATACCGCACCGAACTCGGGTTCCCCTTGAGTCGGTTGGGGGAAGGAGGTTCCCCACACAGCCGCGCCGACCTCGGGGAGGGGCACGTGCTCAGCAGCTCGCACCGCGCCGCACAGCATGCGGACGTCGTCATCGTAGGAGCCGGGGTCTCAGGACTCGCGGCGGCACAGCACCTGATCGCGGCGGGGGTCACCGTCACCGTCCTGGAGGCCGCGGAGGACACCGGCGGCCGCATGGCCACCGAGCACGCGGACGGGTTCCGGCTCGACCGGGTCGGCCAGTTGCTCAACACCTCGTACACGGAACTCGACCGGACGCCCGGCCTCACCGCCCTCGTCCTGCGGCCCTTCGCGCCCGGCGTCCTCGTCCACGCCGAAGGCCGGCAGCTGCGCGCCGGGGCCCTCACCCCCGCCCGCGCACTCGCCAGCGGCTCCTTCGACCAGGCCCGGCTCAGCGCCTACCTGGGGCGGCTTGCCGCCCTGCCCGCCGACCGGGTCCTGGCCCGGCCCGAGCGCACCGCCGCACAGGCCCTGCGCACCCGCGGCATGGGCAGCACCCTGCGGCCGCTGCTCTCCGCCCTGCTGCGCGACCCGGACCTCACCACCTCCAGCCGGGTCGCCGACCTGGCCCTGCGCACCTTCGCCCGGGGGCGGCTCGCCGTGCCCGAGGGCGGGGCCGCAGCCCTGCCCCGGCTGCTCGCCGCCGGACTGCCGCCGGGCACCGTCCGCACCGGCGTCCGGGTCCGGTCGGTGGCGACCAACCTCGTCACCACCGAGGAGCACGGCGACTTCGCCTGCCGCTCCCTCGTCCTCGCCACCGGCGCGCGGGCCGCCGCCGGGCTCCTGCCGGGGCTGCGGGTGCCCGCCTTCCACGAGGTCACCGTCATCCACCACGCCACCGCCGCCCCGCTGCCCTGGGACGGCTCGCTCCTCCTCGACGGCGACCCCCGATGGCCCGTCGCCCACACCGCCGTCATGAGCGCGGTCGACCCGACGCGGGCCCCCGCCGGCCGCAGCCTCGTCACCACCACCGTGCTCGGCCCGCCGCCGCCCGTGCGCACCGTCGCCTCCCGGCTGGCCCGCCTGTACGACACGGCCACCCGGGACTGGGAGCTCCTCGCCGTCCACCACGCCCCCGAGGCCGTCCCCGCGATGCCGCCCCCGTACGACCCGCGGCGCCCGGTGCGGGTCCTCGCAGGGCTGTACGTGTGCGGCGACCACCGCGACGCGAACACCGTCCAGGGCGCCCTGCACTCGGCCCGCCGCGCCGCCGGCGCCGTCCTGCGCGACTTCGGCATCCGGCTTCCCGCCGGCGCCGGGGACGCCCTGCCGGCGGTGGCCTGAGAACCACAGAGACCGCCGCAGAGAACCACAGAGAACCGGTGCCCGGCCCCCCGACGGGGTGGCCGGGCCCTGCTTCGTGCGGGTCTGCTACGACAGGGCCGCGACCCGGTCCCGGTACGTCCGCACCGCCGAGGCGTCCCGGTAGGGCTCCAGCCGGCGCTCGAAGTCCCGTACGTACTCCACCGCTCGCACCGAGCGCATCTCCATCGCCTGCTGCGCCGCCTCCGCGCCGAGCGAGCACGCCTGGTCCAGCTCGCCCAGCCCCAGGCGGGCCGTCGCCAGCACCACCTTGCAGAAGAGGCGCGAGCGGGCGTACGCCGGCGCGCGCAGCTGCAGCGAGCGCTCCGCGTGCTGGGCCGCGGCCCGGTACTGCTGGAGGTCCCGGTGGCAGTGCCCGAACTCGTCCGCGAGCGTCGCCTCGTCGAAGGACTTCGCCCAGTGCGGCACGTCGTCGCCGGGGCGCGCCGCGCCCAGGCAGCGCTCGGCCCGCACCAGGGACGCCGTCGCGGCCCGGACCTCGCCCAGCACCGCGTGGCCCCGGGCCTCCGCGGCGTGCAGCAGCGCCTGGACCAGCGGCGGGGGCCCCGAGCCGACGCCCTGCTGGGCGACCCGGGCCAGCTGCACCGCCTCCCGGCCGTGCCCCAGGTAGACGGCCTGCCGGCTCATCGTGACCAGCACGTACGCCCCGTACGGCCGGTCCGCGGCCGCCTGCGCGAGCCGCAGCGCCTGCACGAAGTACCGCTGCGCCAGCCCGTGCGCGGCGATGTCGTACGAGGTCCAGCCGGCCAGCCGGGTCAGGTCCGCCGCCGCCGCGAACAGCCGGCGGCCGGTCGTCTCCCCGTACGTGCCGCGGAGCATCGGCTCCGCCTCGTGCTCCAGGTAGCGCACCAGCGCCTGGCGGGCGTGACCGCCGCCGTACGCCTGGTCCAGGGTCCGGAACAGCTCGCCGACCGACCGCAGCGCCGCGATGTCCCCGCCGGTGACGCGCTGGCCGGGCCCGCGGTCGATCTGGCGCTGGCGGGGGACGCTGCCGCGGCCCTGGAGCGGCACACGGGCGGCGGCGGCCGGGTCGGCGCCACGGCCGACCCGCTCGTCGGGTCTGCCGATCAGCCAGTCGCGGCTGGGCACGACCAGCCCCGCCGGGGTGAAGGCGATCTTCCGCAGCTCGGCATGGGAGCCCGAGTCCTTGCGCCACAGCCCGCTGGCGATGTCCACGGCCTCCTCCGGCGTGGCCGCGAACTCCAGGCCGGCGTAGACGGGGGCGCAGGCGTCCAGGCCCAGGTCCTGTGCGGAGAGCCGGCGCCCCAGACGCCGGGTGAAGACCTCGGCGATGAGCGCAGGGGTCGTCCCGCGGGGCTGCTGCCCGCGCAGCCACCGGGTCACGGAGGTCTTGTCGTACCGGAGGTCCAGGCCGTGCTCCAGGCCCAGCTGGTCGACGCGGCGGGCCAGACCGGCGTTGGAGAAACCGGCTTCCGCGATCAGCGCCGCGAGCTGGCGGTTGGGGACGTGCTGCGCGGGTCGTTCCGTCATCGGCTCCACGGTTTCCTGACGTGCCGGACCGGGGTCCCGGCCCTGTGAACGGCGTGAATGTAGCGGCGAACCGCCGCCGCGCCGCCCTCTCTGCCCCATATTCATCCGATCGTGTGCAGAATCGGCAGGGCTCTTTACGGCCGCGTCGACGCGGGCCGCGTACGCTGCGCCCCATGACCCCCAGGCCCACCAGGACGGAGCCCTCCGCCGCCACCCCCGCGCCGCTCCCCGCGCCCGAGATCACCGAGGCCGAGTGCCGCCGGTGCGGCACGTACATCGCGGGGCTCGACGGGCGGTACGCGTGCGGGGTCTGCGGCTGGGTCAACGACCACTCCGAGGGCCACCGGCGGCTGCCGCGCGCCGATGAGGACCCCGACCGGCCGCCCGCGGGCCGCAGGCCGCCCCGGCTGCTGCCCGGCCCGCCGCCGGAGGGCGGCGCCGGCTGAGCGGACGGGTCCGCCGCCGACCCCCCGAGGGGTCCCCGAGGGGGCGCCGTACCCTTGGCTCGTGCGATACGTGCACACAGCAGTTTCAACGAGGAGGCGCTGCCGTGGCTGAGCTGGAATTCGTCCACCTGGGCTTCGGGCCGGACTACGTCGAGTACACCGAGGCGTGGGACGAGCAGCGCCGGGTCCACGCGGCGCGCTTCGCGGACGAGATCGGCGACACCTGCCTGCTGCTGGAGCACCGGCCCGTGTACACGGCCGGGCGGCGCACCGCCGACAGCGAGCGCCCCCTGGACGGCACCCCCGTCGTGGACGTCGACCGCGGCGGCAAGATCACCTGGCACGGCCCCGGCCAGCTCGTCGGCTACCCGATCATGAAGCTGCCCCGGCCCGTGGACGTCGTCGCGCACGTCCGCCGCCTGGAGGAGGCGCTGATCCGCACCGCCGCCGACTTCGGCCTGGAGACCACCCGCGTCGAGGGCCGCTCCGGGGTGTGGGTGCTCGGAGACCCCGTCGAGGAGCGCCCCCTGATCGGCGGCCTCTCCCTCGACCTCGACCCCCGGCTCCACGACGACGAGTTCGACCCCCGGCTGAACGGCCCCGAGTACGCCCCCAGCAACGCGGGCCAGCGCCGCGAGGACCGCAAGCTCGCCGCGATCGGCATCCGCGTCGCCAAGGGCGTCACGATGCACGGCTTCTCGCTGAACGTGAATCCGGACAACACCTGGTTCGACCGGATCGTGCCCTGCGGCATCCGCGACGCCGGTGTGACCTCGCTCTCCTACGAACTGGGCCGCGAGGTCACCGTCGCCGACGTGGTGCCGGTGGCGGAGAAGCACCTGCGGGACGTCCTGGAGAACGCCGACCTGCGGCCGCGCGCGGTCGAGGGCGCGGCGGGGGCGTAGCCGGCGGGGAATGGGCCCGCCCCCCAGCGGGTTGGCCGACGTAAGAGCGTACGAAATTACGGGCGTACCCTGGTGGTCGCCGAGGAATCGAAGTCACAGGGAGCCGGTCGTGAGCGCAGTCGCACCCGACGGACGCAAGATGCTGCGCCTGGAGGTCCGCAACAGCCAGACCCCCATCGAGCGCAAGCCCGAGTGGATCAAGACCCGGGCGAAGATGGGTCCCGAGTACACGAAGATGCAGAACCTCGTGAAGGGCGAGGGCCTGCACACCGTGTGCCAAGAGGCCGGCTGCCCGAACATCTACGAGTGCTGGGAGGACCGCGAGGCCACCTTCCTCATCGGCGGCGACCAGTGCACCCGGCGCTGCGACTTCTGCCAGATCGACACCGGCAAGCCCGAGGCCCTCGACCGGGACGAGCCCCGCCGCGTCGGCGAGTCCGTCGTCACCATGGACCTGAACTACGCCACCATCACCGGCGTCGCCCGCGACGACCTGGCCGACGGCGGCGCCTGGCTGTACGCCGAGACCGTGCGCCAGATCCACGAGCAGACGGCGGGACGCGAGGCCGGCCGCACCAAGGTCGAGCTGCTCGCCCCCGACTTCAACGCCGTCCCGGAGCTGCTGGAGGAGGTCTTCGCCTCCCGCCCCGAGGTCTTCGCGCACAACGTCGAGACCGTCCCGCGGATCTTCCGCCGCATCCGGCCCGGCTTCCGCTACGAGCGCTCCCTCGAGGTGATCACCAAGGCGCGCGAGTACGGCCTGGTCACCAAGTCGAACCTGATCCTCGGCATGGGCGAGGAGCGCGAGGAGGTCACGCAGGCGCTGCGCGACCTGCACGAGGCCGGCTGCGAGCTCATCACCATCACCCAGTACCTGCGGCCCTCGCCGCGCCACCACCCCGTGGAGCGCTGGGTGAAGCCGGCCGAGTTCGTCGAGCTGGCGAAGGAGGCCGAGGAGATCGGCTTCTCCGGCGTCATGTCCGGACCGCTCGTCCGGTCGTCGTACCGGGCCGGCCGCCTCTACCAGCAGGCGATGGAGAAGCGCAGCGGAGCCGTAGCGTAGGTCGAGGGTCCGCCCGAGGAACGAGGGCGGGCGCTCGGCCGGAGCGCCGGCGACGCGGAGCTCGACCGAAGGCCGGAGAAGCGCAGCGGAGCCGACGCCCTCGCCTGGGGGCGGTGTGAATCCCCGCACAGATCATTACCGGACGGTAATACGCATGGACGCGGCCCGTAGGCTCTTCGTGGGAAGAGGGCCGACGGGCCGCGTAAATGTTTCATCACCGTTTGACGAGCCGGTCACGCCCTGGTAACACCGGACAGTGACCATGGGTCGACGCACCGCACACGCCGCCGGACCCGCCGCCGCCCCCCTGCAGTGCGCTCCAGACCCGCTCCAGACCGACGTGAGCACCGTGAAAGGGAACGAGACCATGCAGGCCGCGCCCGTACGCGCCATTGCCATCCCGTCGTTCACCCAGGCATTCCGGGGCTTCGAGTCGCTCCTCATGAGCGGCGCCCGGCGCAACGCCTGGTCCGCCGTCCTGGAGGACCGGCGCCGGGCCAGGGACCGCGTCGAAACCGAGCACGTACTCGAGGCCGCGGCGACCCGGACCCCGCAGGCCACGTAAACTGCGCTTATGGCGAGGAAGGCAAACGCAGAGACTGCTGCGAACCCCGGGCGACTGAAGCAGATCGCCCTGACGTACAAGATGACGCGGAAGGCCGACCCGAAGGTCGGTCTGATCGTCGCAGGCGTGGGAATCGTCACCTTCGGTGTCTTCCTTGCGATCGGCTTCCTGATCGACCACCCGGTCTACCTGGGCATCCTGGGCTTCCTGGTGGCGTTCCTCGCGATGGCGATCATCTTCGGCCGTCGGGCCGAGCGCGCCGCGTTCGGCCAGATGGAGGGGCAGCCCGGCGCGGCCGCGGCCGTCCTGGACAACGTGGGCCGCGGCTGGACCACCACCCCGGCCGTCGCGATGAACCGCAGCCAGGACCTCGTCCACCGCGCCGTCGGCAAGGCCGGCGTCGTGCTGATCGCCGAGGGCAACCCGAACCGGGTCAAGGCCCTGCTGGCGGCCGAGAAGCGCAAGCTCGCCCGCATCATGCCGGACGTCCCGGTCCACGACTTCATCGTCGGCACCGGCGAGGGCCAGGTACCGCTGAAGAAGCTCCGCACCACCATGCTCAAGCTGCCCCGCGTCCTCTCCGGCCCCCAGGTCACCCAGGCCAACGACAAGCTCCGCGCCATGGGCGACCTGATGAGCAACATGCCCCTGCCAAAGGGGCCCATGCCCAAGGGCATGCGCATGCCGCGCGGTGGAAAGATGCGCTGACCCCGCCGCCTTCGTATACGGCGGGAGCCGTACGCGTACGCGCACGGAAAAGGGGCGCCCCCGGGCCGGATGGCCGCGGGGGCGCCCCTTTCGGTGTCCGTCCGCCTCAGATCCTGACCTGGACGGCGCGGGAGGCGCGGTCGTGGAGGCCGCGGCCGTCGCGGTCCCAGATCAGGGCCGGGATGGCGAGGGCCAGCAGCGCAGTGCGCAGCAGCACCCTGCCGAAGCCGAGGCGGCCGCCGTCCAGGGATACGACGCGCAGGCCCAGGAGGCGCTTGCCCGGGGTGGAGCCGACCGTGCCCACCGTCAGGAGGGTGAGGGCCAGGAACAGGGCGAGCGTCCAGTTGCCCGTCGCGGACATGTTGCCGCCCGTGATCAGCCCGTATGCGATCACCTGGCAGCCGATCCAGTCGACGGCGACCGCGCCCAGCCGGCGTCCGAAGCGTGCCGCCGAGCCCGGGCCCTGCTCCGGCAGGCCGAGCTGCCGGCCCGGATAGCCGAACTCCACGCCCATGTCCTCGGCCGCCGCGCGGGGGCCGGAGAGCCACGATCCGATTGCTTGCCTGTTGTCCACCGGACCACGGTACCTGTGGTGCTCCCCGGCGCTTCGGGCGGACCCTGGTTAACTTGGGCGAAACAAATGGGTCATGCCTGAGAAATCCCGCCTGCTTATGGTCGGGTCAGCGTGCGGCACCGCACTGACGCACCACGAGCTATACAGCCCGTCCCTCCCCCGGGATCGGGAGTAGGAGGAGTTGGATGTTCCAGAACGCCGACGAGATCAAGAAGTACATCGCGGACAACGACGTCAAGTTCGTCGACGTCCGGTTCTGCGACCTGCCCGGTGTGATGCAGCACTTCACCATCCCGGCGAAGGCGTTCGACCCGGCCGAGGAGCTCGCCTTCGACGGCTCCTCGATCCGCGGCTTCCAGGCGATCCACGAGTCCGACATGGCGCTGCGTGCCGACATCAGCACCGCCCGCCTGGACCCGTTCCGCCGCGACAAGACGCTGAACATCAACTTCTTCATCCACGACCCGATCACGGGCGAGGCCTACAGCCGCGACCCGCGCAACATCGCGAAGAAGGCCGAGGCGTACCTCGCCTCCACCGGCATCGCCGACACCGCGTTCTTCGGGCCCGAGGCCGAGTTCTACATCTTCGACAGCGTGCGCTTCGCGACCACCGCGAACGAGGGCTTCTACCACATCGACTCCGAGGCCGGCGCCTGGAACACCGGCTCCGAGGAGAACAACCGCGGCTACAAGGTCCGCTACAAGGGCGGCTACTTCCCGGTCGCCCCGGTCGACCACTTCGCGGACCTGCGCGCCGAGATCTCCCTGGAGCTGGACGCCCAGGGCCTCCAGGTCGAGCGCCAGCACCACGAGGTCGGCACCGGCGGCCAGGCCGAGATCAACTACAAGTTCAACACGCTGCTCGCCGCGGCCGACGACCTGATGCTCTTCAAGTACATCGTGAAGAACGTCGCCTGGCGCAACGGCAAGACCGCGACCTTCATGCCGAAGCCGATCTTCGGCGACAACGGCTCGGGCATGCACGTCCACCAGTCGCTGTGGGCGGGCGGCGAGCCGCTCTTCTACGACGAGGCGGGCTACGCGGGCCTGTCGGACACCGCCCGCTACTACATCGGCGGCATCCTCAAGCACGCCCCGTCGCTGCTGGCCTTCACCAACCCGACGGTGAACTCGTACCACCGCCTGGTGCCGGGCTTCGAGGCGCCGGTGAACCTGGTGTACTCGCAGCGCAACCGCTCCGCCGCGATGCGCATCCCGATCACGGGCTCGAACCCGAAGGCGAAGCGCGTCGAGTTCCGCGCCCCGGACCCGTCCTCGAACCCGTACCTGGCGTTCTCTGCGCTGCTGCTGGCCGGCCTCGACGGTGTCAAGAACAAGATCGAGCCGATGGAGCCGATCGACAAGGACCTGTACGAGCTGGCTCCCGAGGAGCACGCGAACGTCCCGCAGGTCCCGACCAGCCTGGAGAACGTCCTCAAGGCCCTGGAGGACGACCACGAGTACCTCCTCGCCGGCGGCGTCTTCACCGCGGACCTGATCGAGACGTGGATCGACTACAAGCGCACCCACGAGATCGCCCCGATCGCGCTGCGCCCGCACCCGCACGAGTTCGAGCTGTACTTCGACCTCTAAGCCGGCAGCCGAAGGGCCCCGCCGCTCCCTCCCGGGAGCAGCGGGGCCCTTCGCCGTTCCCGGGCCGGCCCTCAGGAGGTCCGGTGGCCGCCGCCTCCCGTGGAGTTCGCCAGGGGGATGCACGCCGTCAGGGCGCGGAGGGAGCGGACGGCCAGTGCCTGCGGGGAGTTCGGGCCCGTGCAGGGGGTGTCCGTGGCGGACCAGAGTTCCAGGGCGATGCGGATGGCGTCCGTGGCGGCCGCGGCCAGGAGGCGGACGGAAAGGGGGTCCGCACCGTCGCCCGTCAGGCGGGTGAGGAGGGGGACCAGGGCCTCTTCGGAGTCCTGGTTGACGCGGTACCAGACGGCGCGCAGGGCCGGGTCGCCGGCGGAGGCGCGGAGGAGGCCGCGGGTGACCTCCAGGCCTTCGGTGACGGCCTGGGGGGCGGTGAGGGTGCGGGTGATCGCGCGTTCCAGGGCTTCCGCGACCGGGGTCCCGGGGGCTTCCTCGGCGAGCATCGCGCGCCAGGTGTCCCCGCCGGTGGCGAGGAGCGGGGCGACGGCCTCCTGCTTGTTGCGGAAGTAGCGGTAGAAGGTGCGCAGGGCGACGCCGGCGCGGTGGGCGATGTCCTCCGCGGTGGTGCCGTCGGGGCCGTGCTCGGCGAAGAGGGTGCAGGCGGCGCGGGCGATGTCGAGCTGGGTGGCGGCCTTGCGGCGCTCGGTCAGGGACTGGGCGGCAGCGGGGCCGGTCCGGGGGGAGTACGGACGAGGGGATCTCACGGGGGGACAGCCTACCCCTCCCGCGAGCCCGTAATGCGCGTTTTGGCATGCTGGCAAAGCGTGTCACCGTATGGGTACTCTCAGCGCATGAACCGTTACGAAGGACGACGCGTCCTCATCACCGGCGGCGGCTCCGGCATCGGCCGGGCCACCGTGCACCGCATCCTGGCCGAGGGCGGCCGCGTCCACACCGCGGACGTCGACGAGGCAGGCCTGAAGGCCACCGCCGAGCGGGCCGCCGCCGACGGGCACGCGGACCGGCTCAGCACCGCCGTCCTCGACATATCCGACGAGGCCGCCGTCGCCGCAGCCGTGCCCGCCGCCGTCGAGGCCCTCGGCGGGCTCGACGTGCTCGTCAACGCCGCCGGCATCCTGCGCTGCGCCCACACCCACCAGACCCCGCTCGACCTGTGGAACAAGGTCCTCGCCGTCAACCTGACCGGCACCTTCCTCATGATCCGCGAGTCGCTGCCGGCGCTGCTGGAGGGCGACCGGCCGGTCGTCGTGAACTTCAGCTCCACCTCGGCGTCCTTCGCCCACCCCTACATGGCCGCCTACGCGGCCAGCAAGGGCGGCATCCAGTCCATGACGCACGCGCTGTCCGCCGAGTACAGCAAGCAGGGCCTGCGCTTCGTCGCCGTCGCGCCCGGGTCCATCGAGTCCGGCATGACCACCGGCGCCGGCCCCGGCCTGCCCGAGGACACCGACTGGAGCCTGTTCGCCAAGCTCGCCCCCGCGATCGGCCAGGGCTTCGCCCCGCCGGAGACGGTCGCCGGCGTCGTCGCGATGCTGGGCTCCGAGGACGGCGCCTTCATCACCGGCACCGAGATCCGCATCGACGGCGGCACCCACCACTAGGCCTGTCCGGCCCCGCCCTCAGCCCCTGAAGCGGTCCCACAGCCGGGGGAAGCGCTCCGCCAGCACGGCCTCGTTCTCGAAGTCGAGCGGGGTGCCCGCCGGCTCCGCCGCCTGGAGCGGGATCCCGAGGTCGGGGGCGGCCGCCCCGGTCAGCTGCTCGTACGCCTCGTCGGCGGCGTAGCCGAGCTCCTCGCCGTCGCCGTCGATGTCCTCGTCGAACTCGTCGAGGAGCCCGGCCAGGGAGTCCGGGTCGTGGAGGGCGCCCTCGAAGACCTCCCGGCCCTGGCCGATCAGCCAGCAGCGGAAGTAGTCGAAGGCGTCGTCGCTCGCGCCGTCGAGGAGCACCCAGGCGGCGCCCCACAGGTCCCAGGTGTACGCCCGGTTGTAGCGGGACTCGAAATGTCGGGCGAAGTCGAGGACGGAGTCCGGGTCGAGCTGCGCCAACCGGTCCACGAGCAGCTCGGCATGCTCCTCGGGGTCGCCCTCGGCGGCCTCGCGGGTGCTGTCGACGATCTCCCAGAAATCCGTCTCGTCCATCACGGCATCCAGCATCACGGGTCGGCCGGTGGCCCGCCACCGCGAGAAACCGACAGCGCCGGGAAACACCGGAGGCGGCCCCGCCCCCTGCTCGGGGGAGGGGCCGCCTCCGCGGCATGCCGCACAGCGCGCCGGCGGAGCCGGCGGCCGGCTCAGAGGCCGTAGCGCTCGCGCGCCTCCTTCACGGACGACGCCGGCACCTCGCCGCGGCGGGCGAGCTGGGCCAGCGCGGCCACGACGATCGACTGGGCGTCGACGCCGAAGTGGCGGCGGGCGTTGTCGCGGGTGTCGGAGAGGCCGAAGCCGTCCGTGCCCAGCGAGGTGTAGTCCTGCGGGACCCACTGGCTGATCTGGTCGGGCACCTGGCGCATCCAGTCGGAGACGGCCAGGACCGGGCCCGGCGCGCCTTCCAGCACCCGGGTGACGTACGGGGTGCGCTCCTCGCCGCGCAGCAGGGCCTCGTCGGCCTCCAGCGCGTCGCGGCGCAGCTCGCCCCAGGAGGTGGCGGACCAGACGTCGGCGGCGACGTTCCACTCGGCGGCCAGCAGGCGCTGCGCCTCCAGGATCCAGTGGATCGCCGTACCCGAGGCCATGAGCTGGATCTTCGGGGCGTCCGCGGCCGGCGCCGCCTCGCCGAGGTCCGCCGCCGTGTTGAAGCGGTAGAGGCCCTTGACGATGCCCTCCTCCACGCCCTCGGGCATGGCCGGCTGCGGCTTCGGCTCGTTGTAGACCGTCAGGTAGTAGAAGACGTCCTCCGGGTTCTCCCCGTACATGCGCTTCAGACCGTCCTTGACGATCACCGCGATCTCGTACGCGAAGGCCGGGTCGTAGTTGAGCGAGGCCGGGTTGGTGGCCGCGATCAGGTGGGAGTGGCCGTCGGCGTGCTGGAGGCCCTCACCGGTCAGGGTGGTGCGGCCGGCCGTCGCGCCGACGATGAAGCCCTTGCCGAGCTGGTCGGCGAGCTGCCACATCTGGTCGCCGGTCCGCTGCCAGCCGAACATCGAGTAGAAGATGTAGAACGGGATCATCGTCTCGCCGTGCGTCGCGTACGACGTGGCGGCGGCGATGAAGTCGGCCATGGCGCCGGCCTCGGTGATCCCCTCGTTGAGGATCTGGCCGTCCTTGGCCTCCTTGTAGTACATCAGCTGGTCGCGGTCGACCGGCTCGTACGTCTGCCCCAGCGGCGAGTAGATGCCCGCGGACGGGAACAGGGACTCCATGCCGAAGGTGCGGGCCTCGTCGGGGACGATCGGCACCCAGCGGCGGCCCGTCTCCTTGTCCCGCATCAGGTCCTTCACCAGGCGGACGAAGGCCATCGTGGTGGCCATCTCCTGCTTGCCGGAGCCCTTGAGCAGCGGCGCGAAGGACTTGTCGGCCGGCTGCGGCAGGGCCACCTGGTGGACGCGGCGGGCCGGGGCCGGGCCGCCGAGGGCCGCGCGGCGCTCCTGCAGGTAGCGGACCTCGGGGGAGTCGGCGCCCGGGTGGCCGTACGGGACGACGCCGTCCTCGAAGGCGCTGTCCGGGATCGGGAGTCCGAGCAGGTCGCGCATGCCCTTGAACTCGTCGATCGTCAGCTTCTTCATCTGGTGGTTCGCGTTCTTCGACTCGAACCCGGCACCCAGGGTGTAGCCCTTGACGGTCTGCGCGAGGATGACCGTCGGCGCGCCCTTGTGCTCCAGGGCGGCCTTGTACGCGGCGTACACCTTGCGGGGCTCGTGGCCGCCGCGGGAGGTGTGGAAGCACTCGGCGATCTTCGCGTCGGACACCAGGGCGCCGAGCGCCACGAGGGCCGGGTCGCCGCCGAAGAAGTGCTCGCGGATGTAGGCGGCGTCGCGGGTGGCGTACGTCTGGAACTGCGCGTCCGGGGTCTCGCGCAGGCGGCGGACCAGGGCGCCCGTGGTGTCGAGCCGGAACAGCTCGTCCCAGGCGGAGCCCCACAGGGTCTTCACGACGTTCCAGCCGGCGCCGCGGAACTGGGCCTCCAGCTCCTGGACGATGCGGAAGTTCGCGCGGACCGGGCCGTCGAGGCGCTGCAGGTTGCAGTTGACGACGAAGGTCAGGTTGTCGAGGCGCTCGCGGGCCGCCAGGGCCAGGGCGGCGGTCGACTCGGGCTCGTCCATCTCGCCGTCGCCGAGGAAGGCCCAGACGTGCGAGTTGGAGGTGTCCTTGATCCTGCGGTTCAGCAGGTAGCGGTTGAAGCGCGCCTGGTAGATCGCCGAGAGGGGGCCGAGGCCCATGGAGACCGTCGGGAACTCCCACAGCCACGGCAGGCGCCGCGGGTGCGGGTAGGACGGCAGGCCGTTGCCGCCGGCCTCCTGGCGGAAGTTGTCGAGCTGCTGCTCGGAGATGCGCCCGTCGAGGAAGGCGCGGGCGTAGATGCCGGGGGAGGCGTGGCCCTGGATGTAGAGCTGGTCGCCGGAGCCGTCGGCCTCCTTCCCGCGGAAGAAGTGCTGGAAGCCGGTCTCGTACAGCCAGGCGGCGGAGGCGAAGGTGGCGATGTGGCCGCCGACGCCGTACTTCGAGCCGCGGGTCACCATGGCGGCCGCGTTCCAGCGGTTCCAGGCCGTGATGCGGGCCTCCGTCTCCTCGTCACCGGGGAATTCCGGCTCGGCGGAGGTGGGGATGGTGTTGACGTAGTCCGTCTCCAGCAGCTTCGGCAGGGCGAGGCCGGCGCTCTCGGCGTGCTGGAGGGTGCGGCGGAGCAGGTATTCGGCGCGGCGCGTACCGGCGGCCTTGGCGACGGCGTCGAGCGAGGCCGCCCATTCGGCGGTCTCCTCGGTGTCGCGGTCCGGGAGCTGGTCGAGCTCGCTCGGAAGCTTTCCTACGGGGTCGGACATCGGTGTGCGCCGCCTTCCGGACAAAGGAGAGGTGGTGAAGAAGATCCCTGACGGGCAGGACAGGGGGCGGACTCCGGTGGGGGTCCGCCCCGACTGTAAATCCCTGATCGATGATCGATCAAACGTTTGCGGTCAAGATGACGGACATCAGGCAAAAGTCGGCACCGGGTGCCAGCATTTCAGGCACCCGGTGCCGGTCAAATCGGGCGGAATCGGATCCCGAATCGTTCCGTCAGGCGCGCGGCGCGCACCCCAGGACATGCCGCTTGACCAGCACCCCGATGTCCGGGTCCCGGCTGCGGAAGGCCTGCACGAGGGCCTCGTGCTCCTCCGCGTACGACTTCTGCACCGTCCCCAGCCAGCGGATCGACAGGGCCGTGAACACCTCGATGCCCAGGCTCTCCCAGGTGTGCAGCAGCACGCTGTTCCCGGCCGCCCGCACCATCTCCCGGTGGAAGCCGACCGTGTGCCGCACCTGCGCCGTGCCGTCCTCCAGCCGGTCCGCCTCCCACAGCGCCGCCACGTGCGGCTCCAGCGCCGAGCAGTCCGCGGCCAGCCGCGGCGCCGCCAGCTCGGCCGCGATCTGCTCCAGGCCGGCCCGCACCGGGTAGATCTCCTCCAGGTCCGCCGCCGACAGGTTCCGCACGCGTACGCCCTTGTTGGGCGCCGACTCGATCAGCCGCAGCGTCTCCAGCTCGCGCAGCGCCTCCCGTACGGGCGTCTGGCTGACCTCCAGCTCCACGGCGATGCGCCGCTCGACGATCCGCTCGCCGGGCTTCCAGCGCCCGCTGACGATCCCCTCCACGATGTGCTCGCGGATCTGCTCGCGCAGGGACTGCACGACGGGTGGGGTGATCATCGGGGCTTCATCTCCTGTGAAGTCGTGCACAGCTCTGATGCGTAGACAATACGGCGCAGTAGCCGCGCGGGAAGGTTCCGCGCACGGGGTCGCCGGGTGAGGCTGGTTACAGCCGCGCAGGGAACGACGGCGCCCCCGCCCGGATCGGTTCCGGGCGGGGGCGCCGTGCGTACTGCGACGGGGAGCCGTCGGCGGCGGGCCTCAGAGGCCGAGCTCGACCTCGAACTCGCCGGCCTCCAGGATCGCCTTGACCGCCGTGAGGTACCGGGCCGCGTCCGCGCCGTCCACCAGGCGGTGGTCGTAGGACAGGGTCAGGTACGTCATGTCGCGGACCGCGATGACGGTGCCCTCGGCGGTCTCCTGGACCACCGGGCGCTTCACCGTGGCGCCGATGCCCAGGATCGCGACCTGGTTCGGCGGCACGATGACCGTGTCGAACAGGGCGCCGCGGGAACCGGTGTTGCTGATGGTGAAGGTCGCGCCGGACAGCTCGTCCGGGGTGATCTTGTTGCCGCGGACCTTGCCGGCCAGGTCGGCGGTCGCCTTGGCGATGCCGGCCAGGTTGAGGTCGCCCGCACCCTTGATGACCGGGGTCATCAGGCCCTTCTCGGAGTCCACGGCGATGCCGATGTTCTCCGAGTCGAAGTAGGTGATGGTGCCCTCGTCGTCGTTGATCCGGGCGTTGACGACCGCGTGGGCCTTCAGTGCCTGGGCGGCGGCCTTGACGAAGAACGGCATCGGGGAGAGCTTGACGCCCTCGCGCGCCAGGAAGGAGGCCTTGGCCTTCTCCCGCAGCTTCATGATCTTGGTGACGTCCACCTCGACCACGGACGACAGCTGCGCCTGCGAGTGCAGGGCCTTCATCATGTTGTCGCCGATGACCTTGCGCATGCGGGTCATCTTGACCGTCTGGCCGCGCAGCTCGGAGACCGCGGCGGCCGGGGCCTGGGCGGCCGGAGCGGCAGCGGCGGCGGGAGCCGGGGCGGCGGCGGCCTTGGCGGCCTCGGCGGCGGCCAGGACGTCCTGCTTGCGGATGCGGCCGCCGACGCCGGTGCCCGTGACGGTGTTCAGGTCGACACCGGACTCCGAGGCCAGCTTGCGCACCAGCGGGGTCACGTACGCGCCCTCGTCACCGGCGGAGGCCGGAGCCGCGGGAGCGGCCGGAGCCGCCGGGGCGACCGGGGCCGGAGCCGGGGCGGCCGGAGCCGGGGCGGCGACCGGGGCCGGAGCGGCCGGGGCCGGAGCGGCCGGGGCCGGAGCGGCCGGAGCCGGAGCGGCAGCCGGGGCCGGGGCGGCCGGGGCCGGGGCGGCGGCCGGAGCCGCGCCGGCGGCACCGATGACGGCGAGACGGGCGCCGACCTCGGCGGTCTCGTCCTCGCCGACCAGGATCTCCAGCAGCGTGCCGGACGTCGGCGCGGGGATCTCGGTGTCGACCTTGTCGGTGGAGACCTCGAGCAGCGGCTCGTCGGCCTCGACCGTCTCGCCGACCGACTTCAGCCAGCGGGTGACGGTGCCCTCGGTGACCGACTCGCCCAGCGCGGGCAGCACGACGTCGGTGCCGGACGCGGCGGGCGCGGCGGCAGCGGCGGGGGCCTCGGCGGCAGGGGCCGCAGCCGGGGCGGCGGGCGCCTCGGCCGCGGGGGCCTCGGCGGCCGGAGCCGCGGCCTCGGCGGCGGCCGGGGCGGGGGCCTCGGCAGGAGCGCCGGAGCCGTCGTCGATGACGGCCAGCTCGGCGCCGACCTCGACGGTCTCGTCCTCGGCGACCTTGATCGAGGCCAGGATGCCGGCGACGGGCGAGGGGATCTCGGTGTCGACCTTGTCGGTCGACACCTCCAGCAGCGGCTCGTCGGCCTCGACGCGCTCGCCCTCGGCCTTCAGCCAGCGGGTGACAGTGCCCTCTGTGACGCTCTCGCCGAGCGCCGGAAGGGTTACGGAAACCGCCATGGTTTCAGTTGCTCCTTGTGAAAGTGCGGAAGTGGTCGTCGCGCCCGGGACGATCAGTCGTGGGAGTGCAGCGGCTTGCCGGCCAGGGCCAGGTGGGCCTCGCCGAGCGCCTCGTTCTGCGTGGGGTGCGCGTGGATGAGCTGCGCGACCTCGGCCGGCAGGGCCTCCCAGTTGTAGATCAGCTGCGCCTCGCCGACCTGCTCGCCCATCCGGTCACCGACCATGTGGACGCCGACCACGGCACCGTCCTTGACCTGGACGAGCTTGATCTCGCCCGCGGTCTTCAGGATCTTGCTCTTGCCGTTGCCCGCAAGGTTGTACTTCAGGGCGACGACCTTGTCCGCACCGTAGATCTCCTTGGCCTTGGCCTCGGTGATGCCGACGGAGGCGACCTCGGGGTGGCAGTACGTCACGCGCGGCACGCCGTCGTAGTCGATCGGGACGGTCTTCAGGCCCGCCAGGCGCTCCGCGACCAGGATGCCCTCCGCGAAGCCGACGTGCGCGAGCTGCAGGGTCGGGACCAGGTCGCCGACGGCCGAGATCGTCGGCACGTTCGTCTGCATGTACTCGTCGACCAGGACGTAGCCCCGGTCCATCGCGACGCCCTGCTCCTCGTAGCCCAGGCCCTGGGAGACCGGGCCGCGGCCGATGGCGACCAGCAGCACCTCGGCCTCGAAGGTCTTGCCGTCGGCGAGGGTGACCCGCACACCGTTCTCGGTGTACTCGGCCTTCTCGAAGAAGGTGCCCAGGTTGAACTTGATGCCGCGCTTGCGGAAGGCGCGCTCCAGCAGCTTGGAGCTGTTCTCGTCCTCGACGGGGACGAGGTGCTTCAGGCCCTCGATGACCGTGACGTCGGTGCCGAAGGACTTCCACGCCGAGGCGAACTCGACGCCGATGACGCCGCCGCCGAGGATGATCGCGGACTGCGGCACGCGGTCCAGGACCAGCGCGTGGTCCGAGGAGATGATGCGGTTGCCGTCGATGTCCAGGCCCGGCAGGGAGCGCGGGACGGAACCGGTCGCCAGCAGGACGTGGCGGCCCTGGATGCGCTGCCCGTTCACGTCGACGGACGTCGGGGAGGACAGGCGGCCCTCGCCCTCGATGTACGTCACCTTGCGGGAGGCGACCAGGCCCTGGAGGCCCTTGTACAGGCCCGCGATGACGTCGTCCTTGTACTTGTGCACGCCCGCGATGTCGATGCCCTCGAAGGAGGCCTTGACGCCGAACTGCGCGGCCTCGCGCGCCTGGTCGGCGATCTCACCCGCGTGGAGCAGGGCCTTCGTCGGGATGCAGCCGTTGTGCAGGCAGGTGCCGCCGAGCTTGTTCTTCTCGATCAGGGCAACGTCCAGACCCAGCTGGGAAGCGCGCAGAGCCGCGGCGTAACCGCCACTGCCACCGCCGAGGATCACTAGGTCGAAAACGGTGCTGGCGTCGTTCGCCACGTCACGTCCTCCATGCATGTGCGCCGGGCACCGGTCCTCTGTGACCGGGCGGCGGCTGGTATTCGGCCGCTTGTTTCTTCGGCCCTGTGGTGGGGGCCCTGTCCTGCCGAGAACCCATCTTCGCATTTGTCGGGGGAACGCGGGACGCCGGGCCCGGACTGTGGCAGGTCGTTCTGCCGGAAGGGAGGGTTACCGAAGCGTAGAAACCTGCGGATTTCGTCGTGGGTGAACGCCCCGGCCCCGCGGACCTGCGGTCCGGGGGCCGGGGTGCGTCGTGCGTCACACCGCGGGGGCGGTGCGGCCGGGGTGTGTCAGCCCAGGTCGCCCGTGGCGGTCCGCTCGGCCAGCCGGACCAGGGTGCGCACGGCCGAGCCGGTGCCGCCCTTGGGGGTGTAGCCGTAGGGGGCGCCCTCGTGGAAGGCGGGGCCGGCGATGTCGAGGTGGGCCCAGGTGATGCCCTCGCCGACGAACTCCTGCAGGAAGAGGCCGGCGACCAGGCCGCCGCCCATGCGGACGCCCATGTTGGCGATGTCCGCGGTGGGGGAGTCCATCGTCTTGCGCAGGTCCGCGGGGAGCGGCATCGGCCAGGACTGCTCGCCGACCTCCTCGGCGATCTCGTGGACCGCGGTGCGGAAGGCGTCGTCGTTGGCCATGATGCCGAAGGTGCGGTCGCCGAGCGCCAGGACCATCGCACCGGTCAGGGTCGCCACGTCGACGATGGCGTCCGGGTTCTCCTCGGAGGCCTTGGTCAGCGCGTCGCCCAGGACGAGGCGGCCCTCGGCGTCGGTGTTGAGGACCTCGACCGTCTTGCCGCTGTACATGCGCAGGACGTCGCCGGGGCGGGTGGCGGAGCCGGAGGGCATGTTCTCGGCGAGGGCGAGCCAGCCGGTGACGTTGACGGGCAGGCCCAGGCGGGCCACGGCGACGACGGAGGCGAACACGGCCGCGGCGCCGGACATGTCGCACTTCATCGTCTCGTTGTGGCCGGCCGGCTTCAGGGAGATGCCGCCCGAGTCGTAGGTGATGCCCTTGCCGACGAAGGCGAGGTGCTTCTCCGCCTCGGGGTGGGTGTAGGTGATCTTCACCAGGCGCGGCGGGTTCTCGGAGCCCTTGCCGACGCCCATGATGCCGCCGTAGCCGCCCTTGGTGAGGGCCTTCTCGTCGAGCACCTGGACCTTGAGGCCGTGCTCCTTGGCCGTGGCGGACGCGATCGACGCGAACGCGGCCGGGGTGAGGTCGTTCGGCGGGGTGTTGATCAGGTCGCGGGCGGTGTTGACCTCGGCGGCGACGACGATCGCGCGCTCGACCGCGGCCTTGTGCTCCTTGTCGCGCGGCTTGCCGCCGAGCAGGGTCACCTCGGCGAGGGGGAGCTTCGGGCCGCCGTTCTTCGCGGCCGCGCCCTTCTTCCCGCCGCCCTGGTAGGAGGTGAAGGCGTACGCGCCGAGCAGCGCGCCCTCGGCGACGGCGGTGACGGCGGAGGCGTCCTCCAGGGGGAGGGCGAACGCGGCCTTCTTGCTGCCGTGCAGCGCGCGGGCCGCGGAGCCGGCGGCGCGGCGCAGCGCCTCCTCGTCGAACGACTCGTCCTCGTCGGGGGCCGGGCCGAGGCCGACCGCCAGCACGACCGGGGCCTTGAGGCCGTCGGGGGACGGCAGCTTGGTGGTCTCGCCTTCGGCGCCGGTGGCGCCCAGCGCGTCGAGAACGGCGGCGAGCCTCCCGTCGTACGCCTTGTCCACGGCCTCGGCGCCCGCGGCGACGACGGGGCCCTTCGGTCCCTTCGCCACGCCGACCACGAGGGCGTCGGCGCGCAGCGTCGCCGCGCCGGCAGTGCTGAGAGTCAGAGCAGTCACGGTGGTGAGGTCTCGCTTCCGTTTTCGTTGTGGGCCGAGTGGGTGGACGGCCTTCCGGCAGCGATCGTATTCCGGCCCGGCGGCCGCCAGAAATGAGCCTACGCGCAGGGGCCTGTCCGCACGCCACTCGAAGGTTTGCCAAGGTGTTCGATCCGGACGCCCCCCGGTTCACCCGTCCGTGGTCTTCGGCCCGGGTTTGCCTCTCCGTCCGCCCGGGCTGCCGCGAGACTCTGGCCATTCGATCGCAAGGGGACTCGGGGTTCCTTTGCATGATTTCCACAGAGCCTCCCCGGCCCCGGCCCACCGCCGGGTCCGCGGCCGGGCGGTGCCTGCGGGGGGAAAGGCCGACATGGTCACAAGGAACCGGACGAGCAGGACCGCGGCAGCCCTGGCGGCCGCCGCGCTGATGTCCGTGGCACTGCCCGCCGCGTCCGCCGAGGCGGCGGCCGCGGCCACACCGCGCATCGACCTGAAGGTGCTCGTCGTCGACGACGGCGGCAGCTCGGTCGAGGCGATCACCGCGGAGCTCCGCGACACCGGGGTCCCCTTCACGCGCGTCCGGCTGGGCGCGAGCGGCCGCCCGGTCATCGACGCCGCCTTCCTCAGCGACACGGTCGACGGCCGGCCGCGCGCGAAGTACCAGGGCGTGGTCCTGCCCAACGAGAACCCGTTCGGGGAGGGCTCGGCCGAGATGGCGGCGCTCGCCGCGTACGAGACGGCGTTCGGCATCCGCCAGGTGGACGCCTACACCTGGGCCCACCCCGGCGTGGGCCTGGAGTACACCGACAACGGCGGGTACAGCGGGCAGCTCGACGGGACGCGGGCCGCCGTCACCGCCGCCGGCAAGGCGGGCCCGTTCGGCTACCTCGGCGGCGAGGTCGCCTTCGAGGACAACTCCCCGCTCGTCCCGGAGAGCTTCGGCTTCATGGGCCGTCCGCGGGCGGGCTACACCAGCTACGTGGACGCGCCCGCCGGCGCCGGCCGGGCCTCGCTGGTGGGCGAGTACGCGCACGACGGGCGCACCGAGCTCGTCGTCACCTTCGGCTACAACCAGCACCAGCGGCAGTTCCGGCTGCTGGCCCGCGGCATCGTCGACTGGCTCACCCAGGGCGTCCACCTCGGCCGCAGCCGCAACTACTTCGCCGTGCACGTCGACGACGTCCTCGCGCCCGACGCCCGCTGGAACACCGAGCTGAACTGCACGCCCGGCGACTACGCCTGCGCGGGCGGCGAGGGCCGGGAGAGCACCATCCGGATGACCGCCGACGACGCCCGGTACGCCGTCCAGTGGCAGCAGGCCCAGGGCTTCAGGCTCGACATGCTCTTCAACGCCGGCGCCGGAGAGGAGTGGAAGGCCGAGAACGGCGGCACCGACGCGCTCACCGCGCAGCTGCTCGCCGACAAGGCCCGTTTCCGCTGGCTCAACCACACCTACACGCACCCCTTCCTCGGCTGCGTCCAGGACACCTCCGCCGACCCGTGGACCTGCAAGAAGGACGCGCAGGGCGCCGTCCAGTACATGAGCCGCGCGGAAATCTCGGCGCAGATCCGCGACAACGTCAACTGGGCGGCCGCCAAGGGCGTCCCCCTCGACCGCACCGAACTCGTCACCGGCGAGCACTCCGGGCTCAAGACCCTCCCGCAGCAGCCCCAGGACAACCCCAATCTGGCCGGGGCCCTCGCCGACAACGGCGTCAAGTGGGTCGGCAGCGACAACTCCCGCGAGCCCGCCCAGCGCCCGGTCGGCGCCGCCCTCACCGTCCCCCGCCACCCGATGAACGTGTACTACAACACGGGCACCAACGCGGAGATGGCCGACGAGTACAACTGGATCTACACCAGCCGCGCCCACGGCGGCAGCGGCCTCTGCGAGGACAACCCGGCGACCTCGACCTGCCTGCCCGCCCCGCTGGACACCGCCACCGGCTACCTCGGCCACATCGTCCCGCAGGAGGCCCGCACCGCCCTGCGCCACGTACTGGCCAACGACCCGCGCCCGCACTACGTCCACCAGTCCAACCTCGCCGAGGACCGCACCCTCTACCCCGTCCTCGACCGGGTCCTCGACGACTACCGGACCCTCTTCGCGCCCAGCGCGCCCCTCGTCAACCAGAGCATGAAGGACACCGGCATCGAGCTCGGCCGGCGCGCCGCCTGGGACAAGGCGCTCGCCGCGGGCCGCGTCACCGCCTACCGCATCGGCACGACCGTCACCGTCAAGGCGCCCTCCGGCGTCCTCGCCCCGGTCACCGCGCCGGCCGGCACCCGCAAGCAGCTCCTGCTGACCACCGCCGAGTTCGGCACCGCGTACGCCGGGACCCGCTCCGCCTGGACCGGGCCCGAGGCCCTGCAGAACGCGGTCGTGCTCCGCCTGCCCGGCTGAGCCGCACTCCCGATCCACCCGGCCGAGCGGGCCGCGCAGCCCGCTCGGCCGCAGTCCTGCTCCTGCGCGAACCGACGCCACAGTCCTTGGGGGGACACACCGCATGAGCCATGGGCGCCATGTCACCATGCTCACCGAAGGCACCTACCCGCACGTCCACGGCGGCGTGAGCACCTGGTGCGACCAACTGGTCCGGGGCATGCCGGAAGTCGACTTCAACGTCACGGCCCTGACCGGCACCGGCCGCGAGCCCGTGGCCTGGGAGCTGCCGCGCAACGTCTACCGGCACACCGCCTTCCCGCTGTGGGGGCCGCCTCCCGGGCGCGGCCGCAGGCTCCGGGGCGGCAGGGCCCGGCGCCGCTTCGCCGAAACCTGTGAAACCTTCCTGCTGTCGCTGCTCGACCCCGCCGCCGGCGGATTCCGCGAGGCGCTGCACGAGTTCGCCGTCCTCGCCCGGGCCGGGCAGCTCGCGCCGGCCCTGCGCTCCGAGTCCGTCCTGCGCCTGCTCACGGCCGTCTGGACCCGCCCCGGCCTGCCCACCGCCGCCGCGGCACCGACCGTCCACGACGCGCTCACCGCCACCGACCTGCTGGAGCACGCGCTGCGGCCGCTGTGCGTGCGGATCCCGCCCGACTGCGTCGCCCACGCCGTCAGCAGCGGCCTCGCCACCCTCCCCGCCCTCGCCGCGAAACACCTGGACGGGGTCCCGTTCCTCCTCACCGAGCACGGCATCTACCTGCGCGAGCGCTACCTCGGCCACCGCAGCGCCGCCCAGCGCTGGCCCGTCAAGGCCCTCGTCCTCGGCTTCTACCGGGAGCTCAACACCGAGGGCTACCGCCAGGCCGACCTGATCACCCCCTGCAACCGGTACAACCGCCGCTGGGAGGAGCGCGGCGGCGCACCCGCCGACAAGATCCGCACCGTCTACAACGGCGTCGACCCGCACGCCTTCCCCGACGCCGGCCCGGAGCCGGAGGTGCCCACCCTCAGCTGGTGCGGCCGCATCGACCCCATCAAGGACCTCGAAACCCTCCTGCGGGCCTACGCGTTCATGCGCCGCGAACTGCCCGGGCTGCGGCTGCGCCTCTTCGGCCCCGTGCCCGCCGGCTGCGAGGACCACAAGGCCGGCCTGGAGAAGCTCGCCGCCGAACTCGGCATCACCGACGGGGTGTCCTGGGAGGGCCGCATCGAGCGGGTCGCCGACGCGTACGCCGCCGGCAGCATCGTCATGCTCTCCAGCATCAGCGAGGGCTTCCCCTTCAGCATCATCGAGGCCATGTCCTGCGGCCGCACGACCGTCTCCACCGACGTCGGCGGGGTCCGCGAGGCCGTCGGCGACACCGGGCTCGTCGTCCCGCCCCGCGAACCGGAGACCATGGCCCGCGCCGCCCTCGCCCTCTTACGGGACGACGCCCGCCGCGCCGAGCTCGGCCGGCTCGCCCGCCGGCGCGTCATCGAGAAGTTCACCCTCCACCAGTCCGTCGACGGCTTCCGCCACATCTACCGCGAGCTCGCCGGCCGGCCCCTCCTGCCCGTCCACGACGGCGACGACTGGACCCAGCGGCTCGCCGACCCCTGGTACCGCGAACTCGCCGCCGACGGGAGCCCGTGGTGAGCGGATCCCTCTGGCTGCGCGCCCCCGGCGGCGACACCCTGCCCGCCGTCCCCCGGCCCCGCCCCGCCGACCCCGGCGCGCCCGCCCGCGACCCCCTGGACGAACTCGCCGACCGCTTCGGCGACATCGCGGGCGCCGCCGTCCACCCCGACGAGATCGCCGCCGTCCTGGAATCCGACGGGATGACCGACGAGCACATCCGGCTCGCCTACGGCCGCCCCGACTCCTTCGCGCTCGCCGAGGAGCTCTACGCCCGGGTGCCGCGCACCCACCCCGAGCCCGACCGGCACCCCGACCCGTGGAAGGTCCCCCTCGGCCCCTGCCTGCTCCGCGGGATCGTCTTCGCGCTGCCCGGCCTCGCCTACGTCCTCGGCGCACCCTACCTGGAGGGCCCGCCCGACCGGCTCGGACTGCCCGCCGGCACCCTCACCCTCATCGCCGGCGCCCTCATCGGCTGGGTGTGGGACCAGACCCTCTCCCACCGCGCCTACACCTGGCTCGGCCTCGGCGACCGGGCCGCCGCCGGCCGGACCCTCCTCCTCGGCGCCCCCGCCGGCGCGCTGCTGGGCACCGCCGCCGCGTTCGCCGTGCCGGGCGGGCCGCCGTTCAGCCACGCCTTCGCCGCCGGGCAGGCCGTCTACGTCGGCGCCGCCACCGTGCTGCTCGTCCTCGGCCGGGAGCGGCTGCTGCTCGCGGCGCTCTCCCCGATGGCCGCCGGAGCCGTCCTCGCCCTCGCCGTCGACCTGCCCGAGGCGCTGCGGGCCGCCCTGCTCGCCGCGTCCCTGCTCGCCGCCTGCGCCCTCGCCGCGCGGGAGCTGCCGCTCGCCGCCGGCGTACGGGCCGCCCGGCTCCGGATCGGCCGGGGAGCGGCAGGGCACCGGCGGCCCGGCCGCCACCGCCGCCCCGCCGCGGCCGGCGTCTCGGGTCCGGTGCGCTGGCGCATGCTGCGCGGGCCGGAGGAGCCCTACGGGCCGGCCGGGCCGCGCCTCGCCGACTCGGTGCCCTACGGGGTCTTCGGCCTCGGCACCGGCCTGCTCGTCCTGTACGCCGCCCTCGGCGAAGTCCTCGCCGGGGGGCCCGCCGAAGCCGTCGCCGCGCCCTCCGCGGTCGCGCTCACCCTCAGCATGGGACCCGCCGAATGGCTCCTCCACCGCTTCCGCAGCGGCACCCTCGCCGGGCTGCGCGCGGCCCGCTCGCCGATGCGGTTCCGGCTGCGGATGCTCGGGGTGCTCGCCCGCTGCCTCGCCGCCTACCTGGCCGTCCTGGCGGCCCTCGGCCTCGCCGGCACCCTGTGCTGGCCCGGGGCGCCGCCGCTCGCCGGGGCCCGGGCGGGGACGCTGCTGCTCCTCGGCGCCGTGATGTGGACCGGGCTGCTGCTGCAGTCCTTCGGGGCCGTCCGGTCCGCCGCCGCCGTCTGCGCGGGCGCGGCCGCCGCGCAGAGCCTGGCCCTGCTGCTGGAGCTCGGGCAGCCCCGCACGGTTCAGCTCGCCGTCGCCGGGACCGCCGCGGCCGCCCTCGCCGTCCTCGTCTGCCTGCTCCTCGGCCGGGCGACGGCCCACCGCTGACCGTGACCGCGTACGCCGCGTACGAGAAGAAGGACGCCATGCTGCTGGTGCCGCTCTACGAGCACCCCGCCGACCGGCCCGACGACTGGGAGCTGCTGATCCGCTGCGCGGGCCGGCTGCACTCGGTGGTCCTCAACCCGGCCAGCGGGCCGGGCGAAGCCCCCGACGAGCGGTTCGAGGCCGTCTCCCGGCGGCTGCGCGAGGCGGGCGTGCCCGTCCTCGGGTACACCGACACCGACTACGGGCGGCGCCCGCACGCCGAGGTCGTCCGGGACCTGCTGCGCCACCGCGACTGGTACGGCGCCGACGGGGCGTTCCTCGACCAGGCCTCGCCCGACCCGGCGCTGCTGCCCCACTACGGGCGGCTCGCCGTCGCCGCCCGCGCCGCGGGCGCCCGCACCCTCGTCCTCAACCCCGGAGTCCACCCGCACCCCGGCTACGCCGAACTCGCCGACCTGCTCGTCACCTTCGAAGGGCCCTGGGACGCCTACCGCGACGCGGCCGTCCCGCCCTGGACGGCCGACCACCCCGCCCAGCGGTTCTGCCACCTCGTCTACGCCGTCCCGCCCGGCGCGCCCGCCGCGGAACTCGCCGAGCAGCGAGGCGCCGCCGTCCACTGCGCCGTCCCCGGGACCGGCGCCCACCCCTGGGGCACCCTGCCCCACGCCCTCGGGGCCGCCCGGTGAACCGCCCGCGGACCCGCCCCGGACGGCGCCTGCTGCCGCTCCTGGTGCCGCTGCTGCTCCTGGCCGCGGCCTGCACCGGGCAGCCCGACGACGCCGCCCCCGACCGGGACGTCGTCCCGGTGCCGGGGGAGCGGTGGCGGCCCGGGCCCGTCACCTCCTGGCAGTGGCAGCTCAGCGGGAAGCTGGACACCTCGGTGGAGGCGCCCGTCTACGACGTCGACGGGTTCGACACCAGCCGCGAGCAGGTCGCCGCCCTGCACAAGGCCGGGCGCCGCGTCATCTGCTACCTGTCGACGGGCGCCTGGGAGGAGTTCCGGCCCGACGCGGCGGAGTTCCCCGCGGAGCTCCTCGGCCGGGGCAACGGCTGGGACGGGGAGCGCTGGCTGGACATCCGGCGCACCGCCGAGCTGGAACCGCTGATGGCCGCACGCCTGGACATGTGCCGCGACAAGGGCTTCGACGCGGTCGAACCGGACAACATGGACGGTTACGCCAACACGACCGGCTTCCCGCTGACCGCGGAGGACCAGCTGCGCTACAACCGGCTGATCGCACGCCTCGCCCGCGACCGGGGCCTCGCGGTCGGGCTGAAGAACGACCTCGACCAGGTGCCGCAGCTCGTCGGCGACTTCGACTTCGCGGTCAACGAGCAGTGCGCCCAGTACGGCGAATGCGAGCTGCTGGCGCCGTTCACGGACGCGGGCAAGGCCGTCTTCCACGTCGAGTACGAGCTGCCCGCGAGCCGGTTCTGCGACCGGACGCGGAAGCTCGGGTTCGCCTCGATGCAGAAGAAGTACGACCTGGGGGCCTGGCGCAAACCCTGCTGAGCGGGGCGGCGGCTGCGCCCCGGCCCCCGCCGCCGCTCACTTCACCGGCAGGACGACGTGGACCCGGTAGCCGCCGCCGAAGCGGGGCCCTGCGGAGCAGGAGCCGCCCAGTGCGCCGGCCCGCTCCCGCATCCCGAGGAGGCCGTGCCCGCCGCCCGGCCCGTCCGCCGGGGCGGGCTCCACTGCCGCGGCCGCGCCGGCGGCGCCGCCGCCGTCGTCGAGGACGGTCACCTCGGCCGAGTCCCCGACCCGCACCACGCTGACCTCGGCGCGCGCCCGCGGCCCCGCGTGCTTGCGGACGTTCGTCAGCGCCTCCTGGATGACCCGGTACGCGGCGAGGTCGACGGCGGCCGACAGCGGGTCGGCATCCCGGCCGAGCTCCACCATCACCTTGACCGGCAGCCCTGCGTTGCGGAACGTGTCGACCAGTTCGTCGAGCCGCGCCAGCCCCGGGGCGGGCTCGGTCGGCGCCTCCGGGTCCCCGGACTGGCGCAGCAGGCCGACGGTGGCCCGCAGCTCGTTCAGCGCGGACCGGCTCGCGTCCCGGACGTGGGCGAGGGCCTCCTTGGCCTGGTCGGGGCGCCGGTCCATGACGTGCGCGGCCACCCCGGCCTGCACGTTGACGAGGGCGATGTGGTGGGCGACCACGTCGTGCAGGTCGCGGGCGATCCGCAGCCGCTCCTCGGCGACCCGGCGCCGCGCCTCCTCCTCGCGGGTCCGCTCGGCCCGCTCGGCGCGCTCGCGTATCGCGTCGACGAACGCCCGCCGGCTGCGGACGGCGTCGCCGGCGGCCGCGGCCATGCCCGTCCAGGCGAAGATGCCGATGTTCTCCTGCGCGTACCAGGGCAGCGGCCCGGCGAGCATGGCGATGCCGGTCATCCCCGCCATCGTGAGCAGCGCGATCCGCCAGGTGGTGGGCCGGTCGGTGCGGGAGGCCAGCGTGTACAGGGCGATGACGGCGGCCATGGCGACGGGCGCCCGCGGCTCGCCGGTGGTCAGCTCCAGCAGGGACAGCACGACCGTCGCGGCGAGGACGGCGCGGACGTGCCGGCGCCGGAACACCAGCACCGCCGCGGCCAGCACCATCAGCAGCAGGGAGAGCGGCTCGGGGGTGCGGGTGCCGAACGTCGGGCCGTGCGGGCCGTGCGGATCGGCGAAGGAGCCGACGACCATGGAGACGAGCGCCCCGAACGCGAGGACGGCGTCGGTGGCGAGCGGGTGCACGCGCATCCAGTGCCGGGTGGGGGCGAACGGCCCGAGGTCAGTCGTCATCCCGCCTACGGTACGGGGTGGCGGCCGGGGGCCCCGCCCGGCAGGGGCGGGGCCGTCGCGGGGCCGGTCAGCGGTTGGTCTCCAGGTGTCGGCGGTTCAGCCACTTCGGCAGCCCGGGCGCCTCCAGGAAGCCTTCGGCGCGGCCGGCCGCGATGCCGATCCGCAGCAGGTCCGAGCTCTTCTCGAAGAGCATGAACCGCGGCTCCCAGATCGGCCGGTACTTGGCGTTGGCGCGGTACAGCGACTCGATCTGCCACCAGCGGGAGAAGAAGCTCAGCAGGGAGCGCCACAGGCGCAGCACCGGGCCGGCGCCGAGCCGCGAGCCCCGCTCGAAGACCGAGCGGAACATCGCGAAGTTCAGCGAGACCTGGGAGACGCCGATCTCCTTCGAGCGCTCCAGCAGTTCGATGACCATGAACTCCATCAGGCCGTTCTCGGAGTCCCGGTCGCGGCGCATCAGGTCGAGGGAGAGGCCCTTGGGTCCCCAGGGCACGAACGACAGCAGGGCTCGCAGGTCGCCGTTGCCGTCGGTGCACTCCAGCATCACGCACTGGCCGTCGGCGGGGTCGCCGAGGCGCCCCAGCGCCATCGAGAAGCCGCGCTCGGTGGCGCCGTCGCGCCAGTCGTCGGCCCGGCGCACCAACTCGGCCATCTCCTCGGCGGGGATGTCCGCGTGGCGGCGGATGCGGACGCTGTAGCCGGCCCGCTTGACGCGGTTGAACGCCTGCCGGACGGTCCGCATGGCGCGGCCCTCCAGCGTGAACTCGGCCGTTTCGACGATGGCCTCGTCGCCCAGCTCCAGCGCGTCCAGGCCGTGCCGGGCGTAGATCTGGCCGGCCTCCTCGCTCGCGCCCATCACGGCCGGGACCCAGCCGTGCTCGCGGGCCTCGGCCAGCCAGGGCTCGATCGCGCCGGGCCAGGCCTCGGGGTCGCCGATCGGGTCGCCGGAGGCGAGCGAGACCCCGCCGACGACGCGGTAGGTGACGGCCGCCTTGCCGGTCGGGGACCAGATGACGGACTTCTCGCGGCGCAGGGCGAAGTAGCCGAGGGAGTCGCGGTCGCCCTGCCGGGCCAGCAGCGCGCGGAGCCTCTCCTCGTCCTCCTCGGTCAGAGGGTCGACGGCGCGGCGCGAGCGGAACGCGGCGAGCAGGACGGCCAGCAGCAGCACCATCGACATCACGTTGATGACGACGTCGACCCAGGCGGGCGTGGTGATCGCGGCGTAGTCGCGGGCGTCGGGGTCGAGCGTGATCAGCCGCATCGCGCCGTAGCGCCAGCGGGCCAGGAAGGAGGCCTCGGAGGCGTCCGGGTCGGTGTTGGCAGCGCCGACGATCAGCGCGGCCAGCAGCGAGGTGACGAGCAGCCCGACGGCGGCGACGGCGGTCGCGAGCTTCGGGTTCGAGCGGTCGCCCTTGGCGTAGAACTCCCGCCGGCCCAGCAGCAGGGCGCCGACGAACGCCGCGGTCAGGACCAGGGAGACCCAGTTCTGGACGTGGTCGCGGAACTCCGGGTAGCAGACCTCGAACCCGCCGCCGGTGCACGGGGCGAAGGCGGCGGTCGCGAAGGCGAGCAGCAGCAGGCCGGCCAGCACCAGGTTCAGGATCCAGGCGGCCCGCTTGCGGCGGCCCATGGTCACCGCGAGGAGCAGGGAGAACAGGCCGGAGGCGAATCCGGCGGTCAGCAGGTACGGGGTGTAGAAGTCGGCGGTGTTGTGCCGGCGCAGGTCCTGCCCGAGCGAGACCCACACCGCGCTCAGGAAGTTGACGAAGGTGACGGCGCGCAGGTACCAGACGGCGAACGCGGCGCTGCGCCGGGAACGGGCGGAGCCGCGGCCGGAGCCGGGGGCCCCGTCGTCCTTGCGCGCGGCCCCGTCGTCCTTGCGGGTGCCGGATGCGGTGTTCGCGGTGGCGCCGGCGGTTCCCCCGCCGGCGGTCTGTGCCGGTTTCGCCTTCTGTGTCGCTTGTGCCTTCTGTGCGGCCTGTGCGGCGTTCCGGTCGATATCTGCGCTGGTCAAGCGGGCCTCTCCCATGAAAGCCGATCATATGGGGCGCCGCCGACCGTGAATGCCGGACCGCAGGGCCGCAGCCCCGTGCCACGGCCCCGCCGGCTCAGTCCTCGCGCGCCGGCTCCTCCGGCTGCGGCTCCTCCGCACGCTCCGGCAGCTCCGCCGCGAGTGCGGCGGCCGCCTGGACGAGCGGAAGGGCCAGCAGCGCCCCGGTTCCTTCCCCTACGGTGACGCCGTGGGACAGCAGGGGGTTGAGTGCCATCCGGTCCAGGGCCTTGGCCTGCGCCGGCTCGCCGCTCGCCTGCCCCGCCAGCCACCAGTCCGGCGCGCGGAACGCCGCCCGCTGCGCCACCAGCCCGCAGGCCGCCGAGACGACGCCGTCCAGGACGACCGGGGTGCGGCGCACCGCGCACTGCAGCAGGAACCCGGTGATCGCGGCGACGTCCGCGCCGCCGACCGCGGAGAGCAGGGCCAGCTGGTCGCCCAGGACGGGGCGGGCCCGGCGCAGGGCGTCGCGGATCGCGGCGCACTTGCGCATCCAGGCCAGGTCGTCGATCGGCACGCCGCCGCGGCCGGTGACCACCGACGCGTCGGTCCCGCACAGGGCGGCCACGAGCACCGCGGCGACGGTGGTCCCGCCGACGCTGAGGTCGCCGAGGACGACCAGGTCGGTGCCGGAGTCGGCCTCCTCGTCGGCGATCCGCACCCCGAGCCGCACAGCGGCCTCGGCCTCCTCGCGGGTCAGGGCGTCCTCCACGTCGATACGGCCGCTGCCGCGCCGCACCCGGTGGCGGACGACGTCCTCGGGCAGCAGCCCCGGATCGCAGTCCAGCCCCGCGTCCACCACCCGCACCGACGCGCCGAACCGGCCGGCGAGGACGGAAGCGGGGCTCGACCCGTCCAGGACCGCGCGCACCAGGGCGTGCGCGCCCCCCGCGGGCCGGGCGGACACCCCTGCGGCGGCGATGCCGTGGTCGGCGGCGAACAGGACGACCCGGGGCCGCTCGACCGGCCTGACCGGGACCCGGCCCTGCGCCGCGGCCAGCCACTCGGCGAGCTCGTCGAGCCGCCCGAGGGCCCCCGCCGGCACGGACAGCCGCTCGCGGCGCTCCTCGGCGTCCCGCCGGACTCCGTTGTCGGGGCGCTCGATCAGGTCGGAGAAGTCGTCGAGATTCAGCGTGGTCATCTGCCAGAGCGTACAGCCGGTGAGGCCCTGCCCAAGCCCCTGCGGGAGCGGCCCCGCGGGCGTCCCGGCCGCCTGCCGCGAGATGCGGCCGGGTCAGTCCTTCAGGACCAGCGCCTGCCCCGCCACCACCAGCAGGACGTGCTCGCACTCGGCGGCCACCGCCGCGTTCAGGCGCCCGAGTTCGTCCCGGAACCGGCGCCCCGAAGCCGTCGCGGGGACGACGCCCGAACCGACCTCGTTGCTGACGGCCACCACCGTGCGCCGGGTCGCCCGTACCGCCGCGACCAGCTCCGCGGTCCGCTCCCGCAGCCGCTCCCGGCCGCCGGCCTCCCACACCGCGTCGTCCCAGGCACCCGCCCGGTCCATCGCGTCCGTCAGCCACAGCGCCAGGCAGTCCACGAGCAGCGGCGGGCCGCCCTCCGCCAGCATCGGCACCAGGTCGCAGGTCTCCACCGTCCGCCAGGACGCCGGCCGCCGCTCCCGGTGCAGGCCGACCCGCGCCGCCCACTCCGCGTCCCCGTCGCGGGAGCCCGACGTGGCCGCGTACAGGACCTCCGGGAAGCCCTCCAGCCGCCGCTCCGCCTCCACCGACTTCCCCGAGCGCGCACCGCCGAGCACCAGCGTCCGCCGAGGCAGGTCCGGCACCGCGTGGTACTCGCCGACCGTCACCGTCGCCCCGTCCGGCACCGCCCGCGCCCCCGCCGCCGCGCACCGCCGCTGCAGCTCCCGGCCCGGCGGCACGTCGTGGTCCAGGTGCACGGCGATGACGTCGGTCGTCGGCCCCGCCGCCCCGCTCGCCCGCAGCCGCGCCAGCGCCTCCGGCCGGCCCAGCACGTCCGCCAGCACCATGTCGTACGGGCGCTCGGCCATCGCGCCGTTCGTCCCCGCGGGCGCCCCGCCCGGCGGCAGGTACAGCAGCCGGCTCCCGTCCGGGCCGACCACCTCGTACCCCGTGCCAGGCGCGTCCATCGGCACCGCCCGCACCCGGTGCCCGCTGATCACGGCGAGCTCGCGCCCGTCCGGCACCCGCCCTGCCGTCGGCAGGCCCGGCGGCAGCTCCACGGGCGGCCCGTCGTGCGGATGGGTGAGCAGGACCTGCCGGACCCCGGCCAGCGAATGGCCGGCCCGGGCCCCCGCGAGGACCGCCCCGGGGGTCAGGTCCAGCAGCAGCGCCCCGTCGACGAGCAGGGAGGTCGCGGCCCGCGCCAGGGGGCCGACGGAGACCGCGCAGGCCGCGCAGGGACAGCCGGGGCGGGGCAGTCCCTCCGGGGTTCCGGTGCCGAGCAGAGTGAGTTCCACAGGAAGATCCTCCCGCGTCCCCGGGAGTGGTGCGCGCCCGGCTACTCTGCGGGCAGACTCAAGGCGAGCAGCGGACGAGCAACGGACGAGCAACGGAGGCGGACATGGCGTGGACGTGGCGGTTCGAGACGGCCGACGGCAGCCCGGCGGCGCCGGCGGTGGAGCCGGAGGAGTTCACCACGCAGGGCGACGCGGAATCGTGGATCGGCGAGTACTGGAAGGAGCTGCTTGAGGGCGGCACCGAGCGGGTCAGGCTGTCGGACGACGGCGGCGCCGAGGTGTACGCGATGAGCCTGCGCGAGGCCCTCGACGCCTGACCCGGCCCTGCCGGGACACGGACGCGCGCGTGCCCCGGGACCCTGGGGTTCCGGGGCACGGCCGTGCGGGGGAGGGGGCGGTCCGGGTCAGCCCCGGACGCCGCACAGGTGGAGCAGCGCCGCCACTCCGCGGTACGGGTCGGTGCGGCCCGCGCGGTCCTCGGCGGCCAGGAGCCGGTCGAGCTCCTCCTCCGGCGGGAGCGTTCCGCCCGCCTCGGTGCCGTCGGTGAAGACGCGCACCCCGTACCAGGCCTGGAGCGGGGCGCCGATCCCGGACAGCGTGCCCGTCAGCTCGGACAGCCGGTCCGCGCGGACCTCCAGGCCGAGCCGGTTGGTGTAGTCGACCGACTCGAACGCGGCGAGCGCGCCCGACCAGTCGCCGTCCAGCCCGGGGCGCATCGCGAGCGCGTCGCCGTTGCGCACGAGGAGGGACAGCAGCCCGCCCGGGGCCAGCATCCGGGCCAGCCCGGCGAGCATGGCGTCCGGCTCGGGCACGTACATCAGTACGCCGTGGCACAGCACGACGTCGAAGCTGCCCGGCGTGAAGTGCGCGCCGGTCTCCCGGCCGTCGCCCTCCAGCAGCCGAACCCGCTCCTGGATCCCGGCGGGCTCGGCGGAGAGCGCCTCGCGGGCGACCTCCAGCATGCCGGGGTCCTTCTCCAGACCCGTCACCCGGTGTCCGGCGCGGGCGAGACGCAGCGCCTGGGTGCCCTGGCCCATGCCGACGTCCAGAACGCGCAGCCGCTGCCCCACGGGGAAGCGCTGCACGATCTGCTCGTCGACCTGCCGGCCCACGAGTTCCTGGCGGACGGCGTTGCGCAGTCCTCCCAGGCCCTCCAGCCACAGCCGGGCTCCCCCCGCGAAGCCGTCCCCCGACGCTCCGGACGGCCGTGCGCTCAGGGCCGTTCCCCGCGCTTGACCTGCGGCTTCGGCAGCCGGAGGCGGCGCATCTGGAGGGTGCGCATCAGGCCGTAGGCGACGGCGCCGCGGCGCGGCTGGTCCGCGAAGCGCTCGTTCAGCGCCTTGCGCAGGCGGAATCCGAGGGCCACCGAGTCGACGATGATCAGGGCGATCACGGCCAGCCACAGCAGCAGCGCGGCGTTCTGGATCGACGGGACCCGCACCATGCTCAGCACGAGGATGATCACCGCGAGCGGCAGGAACATCTCGGCGACGGAGAAGCGGGAGTCGACGAAGTCGCGGACGAAGCGGCGCACGGGCCCCTTGTCACGCGCCGGCAGGTAGCGCTCGTCACCGTTGGCCAGGGCCTCGCGCTGCTTGGCCAGCTCCACGCGGCGGCGCTCGCGGGCGCGCCGCATGTCCTCCTTGCGGTTGCCGGTCGAGGCCGCCACGGCCTTGCGCTGCGACTGCGCGACGGCGCGCTTCGGCGTCGGGCGGCCCTTGGGGGCCTGCGGGTCACGGGGCTGCGAGGACTCGGCGCTCACCTTGTCGGCGGCGGCGGCCTTCTCTTCCTTGGAGGAACGGCTACCAAACACAAAACCCAAGCGTACGTGGTCGGCGACTGCCGCCCCACCCCCACGGGGAACGATCCGGCAACGGCGGGCGTCTGGACCAGTGCAGGGTTCGTGCGGCGGACCGGGGCCCGCCCCGGGGGCGCGTCTCATCCTCACGCCTTACCGGGGCCGGGGCACAGTCGTCCTGGAGGAGGAGCGCATCCGCTCACGAACAGTGCGGTAATGGAGACAGGGCCCGTACTGTGGGTCTTGTTGGTCGTCTGGAGCGAAGTCCGTCAGAAGGGGGCGCGCGAAGCCCATGAGCGGTGTCATGAAGCGTATGGGGATGATCTTCCGCGCGAAGGCGAACAAGGCCCTTGACCGGGCCGAGGACCCGCGCGAAACCCTCGACTACTCCTACCAGAAGCAGCTGGAGCTGCTCCAGAAGGTCCGCCGCGGCGTCGCCGACGTGGCCACCTCCCGCAAGCGCCTGGAGCTCCAGCTCAACCAGCTGCAGACCCAGTCCTCGAAGCTGGAGGACCAGGGCCGCAAGGCGCTCGCGCTGGGCCGCGAGGACCTGGCCCGGGAGGCCCTCTCCCGCCGCGCCTCGCTCCAGCAGCAGGTCGGCGACCTCCAGGTGCAGCACGAGACCCTCCAGGGCGAGGAGGAGAAGCTGACGCTGGCAGCGCAGCGCCTCCAGGCCAAGGTGGACGCCTTCCGCACCAAGAAGGAGACCATCAAGGCCACCTACACCGCCGCCCAGGCGCAGACCCGGATCGCCGAGTCCTTCTCCGGCATCTCGGAGGAGATGAGCGACGTCGGCCTCGCCATCCAGCGCGCCGAGGACAAGACGGCCCAGCTCCAGGCCCGCGCCGGCGCCATCGACGAGCTGCTCGCCTCCGGCGCCCTCGACGACCAGAGCGGCCTCGGCGCCAAGGACGACATCCAGGCCGAGCTCGACCGCCTCTCCGGCGGCACCGACGTCGAGCTGGAGCTCCAGCGGATGAAGGCCGAGCTGGCGGGCGGCCCCTCCGCCCAGCAGCAGGCCATCGAGGGCGGCGCCCCCGGCACCGCCCAGCAGCAGCAGAGCCAGCACCGGTTCGACAAGCAGTAGGACAGGGGCCCGTCGTGATCGTCCGCATCATGGGGGAAGGCCAGGTCGAGATCGGGGACGGCCACTTCCCCGAGCTGAACAAGCTGGACGACGAACTGCTCGCGGAGCTGGAGGGCGGCGACGAGGCCGGCTTCCGGCGCACCCTCGGCGCGCTCCTCGACGCCGTCCGCCGGCTCGGCAAGCCGCTGCCCGACGACGCGCTGGAGCCGTCCGAGCTGATCCTGCCCGCGCCGGACGCCACCCTGGAGGAGGTCCGGGAAATGCTCGGCGACGACGGGCTGATCCCGGGCTGACCGGCCGCGGCCGGTCGACGGCCGGCGGGGCGCGGCCCGGCCGGCGGCCCGCTCAGTGCGGCGGCGGCTCCTCGGGAGCGGCCGCCGCCGTCTTCCCCGGATCGGGGGCGCCGCCGATGAACTCCTCGAACCGGCGCCGCGGCGCCGCCCACCGCCGGTCGTGGTGGAAGGCCCGCAGCCCGGCCCGCGCCCGCGCCCGAGGCCGGTTCCCGTAGAAGCGCCGCGCGTAGGGGGAGCCCGGGCGGGCCAGGCGGACCGCGCCGACCAGCGCCACGAGCGGGATCACCATGCCGAAGAGCGCGGTACGGGCCTTGCCCTTCCACAGGGCGACCAGCGCCAGGAAGAAGTTCCCGGCCATGTTCATCACGACGAGCCCGCGGTTCTGCCGCTCCTGGGTCGTCAGGTCGTTCACCCCGAACGGCAGGAAGCCGGCCAGGACAAGCCCCACCACGGCGGCCGTCAGCACCACGATCTCCACGCTCTTGCGGCCCTGCTCGCTCCAGTAGACGTCGTCCAGGTGCAGGATCAGCGCGAACTCGTCCAGGACCAGCCCCGCCCCCAGCCCGAAGACGACGGCCGACAGCAGCGACCCGAAGCCGTGCGCGCTGCTGGCGATCGCCCCGAACCCTCCGATGACCACCAGGATCACCCCCGGCACCACGTGGTGGACGTGCAGCCCGCCCGGCGTGATGTTCCCGAACGGCCCGCGCCCGGCGCGGATCAGGCGCGTGATGACCCGGGTGACCAGGAACGACAGGATGAACGCCAGCAGCGCGAGGAGCAGGGGCAGCTTCCCCGGCTCGATGATGTTCCGGTACCACCAAGGACCCATGACACCAGCTTCGCGGTCAGGGCCCCTCGGGCAACTCGCCGCCGCGGGCAGCGGGTAGCGTTCCCGCCGATGACCGATCCCACGACAGAACCCGCCGGCGACCCGCCCCCGCCGCCGCGTCCCGCACCCCCGCAGGAGCGCGCCGCGCTCGGCGACGGGCTCCGCTTCGCTTTCGGCACGCTGACCGTGCTGCCCGTCCGCATCACCCGCTGGGACCGGCCCGCGGCCCGCACCGGCATGGCCTGCGCGCCGCTCGCCGGGCTCGTCGTCGGCGCGGCCGCCGCCGCCGCGGGGACGGCCCTGGCCCTGCTGGGCGGCGGGCCGCTCCTCGCCGCGGCCGCGGCCGTCACCGTCCCCGCCGCCCTGACCCGCGGCCTGCACCTCGACGGCCTCGCCGACACCGCCGACGGCCTGGGCAGCGCCAAACCGGCCGCCGAGGCGCTCCGCATCATGAAGCGGTCCGACATCGGCCCGTTCGGGGTGGTCGTACTGCTGCTGCTCCTGCTCCTCCAGGCCGGGGCCCTCGCCGACGCCTTCGCGGAAGGCTGGGCCCGCGGGGCCCTCGCCGCCGCCACCGCCGGCACCGCCGCCCGCCTCGCCATGACGCTGGCCTCCCGCGCCGGGATCCCGGCCGCGCGCCCCGAGGGGCTCGGGGCCGCCGTCGCCGGGGTCGTGCCGCGGCACACCGCGGTCCTGGCCGCCGCCGCGGTCGCCGTCCTCGCCGCGGCGGCGGCCGCCCCGGGCGGGGCCCTCGCCGCCGTCCGGGCCGCGGCCGCCGTGGCCGCCGCCCTGGCCGTCGCGGAACTGCTGCTGCGCCGGTGCGTGCGGCGCTTCGGCGGCGTCACCGGTGACGTCTTCGGCGCCGTCGCCGAGACCGCCGCGACGACCGCGCTGGTCGTCCTCGCCCTCGGCTGACCTCCCCGGCCGCCCCCGGGCGCGTACGGGCACGTAGGGTCGGGCCGTGGAAGAGACGCCGACACCCATCAAGGTGCTGCTCGCCGACGACCAGGCCCTGCTGCGCAGCGCGTTCCGCGTGCTCGTCGACTCCGAACCGGACATGGAGGTCGTCGGCGAGGCCGGCGACGGCGCCCAGGCCTACGAGCGGGCCCGCGAGACCCGGCCCGACGTCGTGCTGATGGACATCCGCATGCCCGGCACCGACGGCCTCGCCGCCACCCGCATGATCAGCGCGGACCCGGAGCTCGCCGCCGTCCGCGTCGTCATGCTCACCACCTTCGAGGTCGACGAGTACGTGGCCGCGGCCCTGCGGGCCGGGGCCTCCGGCTTCCTCGGCAAGGGCGCCGAACCGGACGAGCTCCTCAACGCCATCCGCGTCGCCGCCGCGGGCGAGGCGCTGCTCTCCCCGGCCGCCACCAAGGGGCTCATCGCCACCTTCCTCGCGCAGGGCGGCGGAGCGGACCCCGCCGCCCCGGCCGGGGGGCACGCCGAGCGGCTCGCCGCACTGACCGTCCGCGAGCGGGAGGTCCTCGTCCACGTCGCGGCGGGCCTGTCCAACGACGGGATCGCCGGACGCCTCCAGGTCAGCCCGCTCACCGTCAAGACGCACGTCAACCGTGCCATGGCCAAGCTGGGCGCCCGCGACCGCGCACAGCTGGTCGTCGTCGCCTACGAGTCGGGACTGGTCCGGCCCCGCAGCGAGTAGCGGGGCGGCTGCCGCCGGGCCGCCGTCCGCAGTAGGGGGCGCGTACTACAGGCGCGGTATGCGCGGCATAAAGGCAGGACCCAGGGGCGACGCGGAAGCGCCCCGGCGGCGGCAGGCTGGGGGGCAGCGCACGCCCGTGCGGCCTCGCTCCGACCGACTGCAGAGAGATACCGACGCCCATGTCCTGGCTGTCCCGCTTCAGCCTGTCCCAGAGAGCGCTGATCGGCCTCGTGTCGCTCACGGCGCTGCTCTTCGGCGCCATAGCCGTTCCCCAGCTCAAGCAGCAGCTGCTGCCCTCCATCGAACTGCCGATGGTGTCCGTCCTCGCCCCCTACCAGGGCGCCTCCCCGGACGTCGTCGAGAAGCAGGTCGTCGAGCCGATCGAGGCCACCCTCAAGGGCGTCGACGGCATCACCGGCATCACCTCCACCGCCAGCGAGGGCAACGCCCTCATCACGGCCACCTTCGACTACGGCGACGCCGGCACCAAGCAGCTCGTCGCCGACGTCCAGCAGGCCGTGAACCGGGCCCGCGTCCGGCTCCCCTCCGAGGTCGACCCGCAGGTCGTCGCCGGCTCCACCGACGACATCCCGACCGTCGTCCTCGCCGTCACCTCCGACAAGGACCAGCAGGCCCTCGCCGACCAGCTCGGCCGCACCGTCGTCCCCGTCCTGGAGGACATCAAGGGCGTCGGCCAGGTCACCGTCGACGGCGCCCAGGAGCTCCAGGTCACCGTCACCCCCGACCCGGCGCGCCTCGCCGCGGCCGGCCTCGACGGCGCCGCCCTCGCGCAGGGGCTGCAGGCGGGCGGCGCGACCGTGCCCGCCGGCTCCTTCGACGAGCAGGGCAAGAACCGGACCGTCCGCGTCGGCAACGGCCACACCTCCCTCGCCCAGCTGGAGGAGCTCCGCCTGACCGCCGGCCCCGGCAAGCCGGCCGTCCGCCTCGGCGACGTCGCCGCCGTCCGGCAGGAGCCCGCCAAGCCCGTCTCCCTCACCCGCACCAACGGCAAGCCCAGCCTCGCCCTGGTGCTGACCATGGACAAGGACGGCAGCGCCGTCGCCATCTCCGAGGCCGTCGAGGAGAAGCTGCCCGGGCTGCGCGCCTCCCTCGGCTCCGGCGCCGAGCTGACCGTCGTCGCCGACCAGGGCCCGCCGGTCGCCCAGTCCATCTCCAGCCTCACCACCGAAGGCCTGCTCGGCCTGCTCTTCGCCGTCGTGGTGATCCTGGTCTTCCTCGCCTCGCTGCGCTCGACGCTCGTCACCGCGGTCTCCATCCCGCTGTCCGTCGTCCTCGCGCTGATCGTGCTGTGGACCCGCGACCTGTCGCTGAACATGCTCACCCTCGGCGCCCTGACCATCGCGATCGGCCGCGTCGTCGACGACTCGATCGTCGTCCTGGAGAACATCAAGCGCCACCTCGGCTACGGCGAGGAGCGCGAGGCCGCCATCCTCACCGCCGTCAAGGAGGTCGCCGGAGCGGTCACCTCCTCCACGCTCACCACCGTCGCCGTCTTCGTGCCGATCGGCCTCGTCGGCGGCATGGTCGGCGAGTTCTTCGGCCCCTTCTCGCTCACCGTCGCCGCGGCCCTGCTGGCCTCGCTGCTGGTGTCGCTGACGGTCGTGCCCGTGCTGTCGTACTGGTTCCTGCGCGCGCCGAAGGGCGTGAGCGCCGGGGACGCCGCGAGCGCCGAGCGCGCCCGCCGCGAGGCGGAGGAGAAGGAGGCGAACAGCCGCCTCCAGCGCGGATACGTCCGCGCCCTGGGCCTGGTCACCCGGCGCCGGGCGACGACCCTCGTGCTGGCCGCCGTCATCTTCGTCGCGACCCTCGGCATGACCCCGCTGCTGAAGACGAACTTCTTCGACCAGGGCGACCAGGCCGTCCTGACCGTCAAGCAGCAGCTGCCCGCCGGCACCTCCCTGGCCGCCTCCGACGAGGCGAGCCGCCGGGTGGAGAAGGCCCTCGACGGCGTCGAGGGCGTCAAGGACCACCAGGTCACCGTCGGCTCCTCCGGATTCCTGGCCGCCTTCGGCGGCGGCACCGGCTCCAACCAGGCCACCTTCCAGGTCGTCCTGGACGACGCCGGCGAGAGCGAGGACGTCAAGAAGCGGATCGAGGACGCCCTCGCGAAGCTCGACGGCATCGGCGACACGAGCATCTCCGCGGGCGGCGGCTTCGGCAGCCAGAACCTCAGCGTGGTCGTGAAGGCCGGCGACGCCGCCGTCCTGGCGCAGGCCGCCGAGCAGGTCCGGGCCGAGATGGCGGGCCTCGACGACGTCACCGACGTCCAGAGCGACCTCTCCCAGTCCGTGCCGCGGATCTCCGTGACCGCCACCCCGAAGGCCGCCGAGGCCGGCCTGAACCAGGCCGCGCTGGGCGCGGTCGTCGCCCAGGCCGTGCGGGGCACCCCGGCGGGCAAGGCCGTCCTCGACGGCACCGAGCGGGACATCGTCATCAAGTCGGCGCAGCCCGCGACCACCCTGGCCGGGCTCCAGGCGCTGCCCGTCGGCCCGGGCGTCCGCCTCGGCGACGTCGCCGAGGTCAAGGAGGTGCCCGGACCGGTCTCGATGACCCGGATCGACGGGGCGCGCGCCGCGACCGTCACCGGCAAGCCGGTCGGCGACAACACCGGCGCGATCGGCGCCGAACTCCAGACCAGGATCGCCGCGCTGAAGCTCCCCGAGGGCGCCACCGCCTCCATCGGCGGCGTCTCCGAGGACCAGAGCGAGGCCTTCGGCCAGCTCGGCCTGGCCATGCTCGCCGCCATCGCGATCGTGTTCATGCTGCTCGTGGCCACGTTCCGGTCGCTGGTGCAGCCGCTGATCCTGCTCGTCTCGATCCCGTTCGCGGCGACCGGCGCGCTCGGCCTGCTCCTCGTCACCGGCACCCCGCTGGGCGTCCCCGCCATGATCGGCATGCTGATGCTCATCGGCATCGTCGTCACCAACGCGATCGTCCTGATCGACCTGGTCAACCAGTACCGCGCCCAGGGCCTCGGCGTCGTCGAGGCCGTCGTCGAGGGCGGCCGGCACCGCCTGCGCCCGATCCTCATGACGGCGCTCGCCACCGTCTTCGCGCTGCTGCCGATGGCGCTCGGCGTGACCGGCGAGGGCGGGTTCATCTCGCAGCCCCTCGCCGTCGTGGTGATCGGCGGCCTGGTCTCCTCGACCGTGCTGACGCTGCTCCTCGTCCCGACCCTCTACACCATGGTCGAGCTGCGCAGGGAGCGCCGCCGCACCAAGCGCCGCACGCGCCTGAAGGCCGTCCCGGCGCCGCAGGGCACCGAGGCCGGCGAGCACGCCCCGGCAGGGGTCTGACCGGCACGGACCCGTAAGCGGAAGGGCCGCTCCCTCCCCGGTGGGGGAGGGAGCGGCCCTTTCGGTGCTTCCGGCGCGCGGGGCGGGACGTGCTACGGCAGCGCGAGCATCCGCTCCAGGGCGAGCTTGGCGAAGCTCTCGGTCTCCTTGTCGACCTGGATCCGGTTGACGAGGGTGCCCTCGGCGAGGGACTCCAGCGCCCAGACCAGGTGCGGCAGGTCGATGCGGTTCATCGTCGAGCAGAAGCAGACCGTCCGGTCGAGGAAGACGACTTCCTTGCCCTCCGGGGCGAAACGGTTCGCCAGGCGCTTGACGAGGTTCAGCTCGGTGCCGATGGCCCACTTCGAGCCGGCGGGGGCCGCCTCCAGCGTCTTGATGATGTACTCCGTCGAGCCGACGTAGTCCGCCGCCGCCACGACCTCGTGCTTGCACTCGGGGTGGACCAGCACGTTCACACCCGGGATGCGCTGGCGGACGTCGTTGACGGAGTCCAGCGAGAAGCGGCCGTGCACGGAGCAGTGGCCGCGCCAGAGGATCATCTTCGCGCCGCGCAGCTGCTCGGCGGTCAGGCCGCCGTTCGGCTTGTGCGGGTTGTAGACCACGCAGTCGTCCAGGGACATGCCCATGTCGCGGACGGCGGTGTTGCGGCCCAGGTGCTGGTCCGGCAGGAAGAGCACCTTCTCGCCCTGCTCGAACGCCCAGTCCAGGGCCTTCTTCGCGTTGGACGAGGTGCAGATGGTGCCGCCGTGCTTGCCGGTGAAGGCCTTGATGTCGGCGGAGGAGTTCATGTACGAGACGGGGACCGTCACGTCGGCGATGCCGGCCTCGGTCAGCGCGTCCCAGCACTCCGCGACCTGCTCGGCGGTGGCCATGTCGGCCATCGAGCACCCGGCGGCCAGGTCCGGCAGGACGACCTTCTGGTCGTCGCCGGTCAGGATGTCCGCGGACTCGGCCATGAAGTGGACGCCGCAGAAGACGATGTACTCGGCCTCGGGCCGGGCGGCCGCGTCGCGGGCCAGCTTGAAGGAGTCGCCGGTGACGTCGGCGAACTCGATGACCTCGTCCCGCTGGTAGTGGTGCCCGAGGATGAAGACCTTGTCGCCGAGCTTCTCCTTGGCGGCGCGGGCGCGCGCCACCAGGTCGGGGTCCGACGGCGAGGGCAGGTCGCCGGGGCACTCCACGCCGCGCTCGCTCTTGGGGTCGGCTTCGCGGCCGAGCAGCAGCAGGGCAAGGGGCGTCGGCTGGACGTCCAAGGGCTGGGCGGTGGTCACGACACGCACCCTTTCTGTTCTGCGACAAGGGACTTCTGGAAGCGTCTGCTTCGACTTTTCGTCTATTTGACGCTATCTATGATAGCCGGTTCACGTCACTTTGACGATGCCGATAGTGTCGATGTGACGCATTCGCCCGGTGGCGAACCCCTCCCCGCGTCCGGTCCACCGCTCCGCGCCGGTGTGCGAGCATGAATGTCTGGAACACGCGTCGGGTCCGGAATGAATCCGCACCCCCGCTCGTTGCCACCGACGGCAAGAGTCCGACGTTTCCCTGCCTGCCGGCGGGGAGCCGCCCACTTCGGGAGTGAATGCAGATGTCCGTACAGGACGACAAGACCACTGTGAGCGACGGCATCCTCCTGTCCGACGCCGCCGCCGAGAAGGTCAGGACCCTGCTGGAGCAGGAGGGCCGCGATGACCTGGCGCTCCGCGTCGCCGTCCAGCCCGGCGGCTGCTCCGGCCTGCGCTACCAGCTCTTCTTCGACGAGCGCTCCCTCGACGGCGACGTCGTCAAGGACTTCGGCGGCGTGAAGGTCGTCACGGACCGGATGAGCTCCCCCTACCTCCAGGGCGCCTCCATCGACTTCGTCGACACCATCGAGAAGCAGGGCTTCACGATCGACAACCCCAACGCCACCGGCTCCTGCGCCTGCGGCGACTCCTTCAGCTAAGCCCTGCAGGGCCAGCGGAAGCAGCGGAGAGGCCCCCGGCACCGAGACGGTGCCGGGGGCCTCTCCGTGTGCCCGCGCCGGGACTACCCCTGGCGGGGGAGCGGCTTCCCCGAGGTCGCGTCCACCACCGCGCGCGTGCCCAGCGGCTGCTCCAGCGTCGCCGACACGCTCATCTCCTGCGCGATCATGATGCAGGCCCGGCCCGGATCCGTCGGGGTGTCCGTGATCCGCACCGTCACCGAACCGGCCTCCTCCCGCGCCTCCAGCGCGTAGGTGCTGCACACGCCGCCCCAGAAGTTCACCGTCAGCTTCCGGTCGGCCTCGGCGTACGAGAACCCCGGCACCGTGCGCGCCCCCGACGGCGCGGGCGCGGCCTGGCCGCCCTCAGCAGCCGGCTGCACCACCGAGTGCGCGGGCGCACCGTCCTTTCCGGCCACCTGGAAGTGCCATGCCGGCACCAGCCCGCGCGCCCCGTTCACCGTCCCCGCGGCCAGTCCCAGCACCGCGCCCGTCACCGTCTCCGTCCGCGGCGGCTTCATCGGCCGCGGCTCCGGGTCGCACGGCGGCGTCTCGCCCGGGCCCACCGGGTCGTCCGCCGTCAGCGGCACCGCCGAGGCGCAGCCGCTCGGCCCCGTCCTGTCCGGGCCGCCCGAGGAGCGGTTCAGCCGGGCCAGCGCCTCCGCCGCCCCGACCACCCGCTGCTCGCCGGCGCGCACCGGGGCCTTCAGCTCGCCGCTGCCGGCCACCACCTGGCCGTCCGGGCCGACGCTGACCTGCGTCGTCCAGCCCTTCGTGGGCCGCCCGTCGACCACCGGGTCGGCGGCCACCACGCGGACCGATCCCTGCACCAGGCGGGCGTCCAGCGCCGCGCCGGACTGCCCGGCCGCAGCCAGCACCGGGGCCGCGGCCGCCTTCGCCGCCTCCTCCGACACCGGCTTGCCGGAGCCCGCCCCGCCCTCGGGGAGCCTGGCCGGGCCGCAGGTGTCCTTGCCGCGCTCGCAGTCGTCCCCCGTGCCGCCCCCGCCGTGGAAGCGGGAGAAGCTCCACGTTCCGGGCGCCGTCCGGGTCACCGTCAGCCGCGGCCCGGAGCCGTCCGCGCCCTCTCCGGCCCGCCAGGTGTCGCCGACGCGCCGCGGCTCGCCCTTCAGGCCGAAGGCCGCCGCGAGCCGGCCCGCCTCCTCGGCCGAGACCTCCCCGGACGCCGCGTACGACGGCGCGGCCGCCGGCGCCTCCGGCAGCTTCCCGGAGGCCCGGTAGGTGACACCGCCGCCCCGGGGGTCCGGCTCGCCCGGGGCGATGCCCGGCCCCGAGGGGCTCGGCGCCACCCGCGGCGCCGACGCCGCGGACCCGCCGCCGTCACGGCCGCCGCCCTGCGCGGCCGACGCCCAGTAGGCCGTCCCGCCGCCCGCGAGCAGCACGGCCGCGGCGATGGAGCCGATGGCCCAGGCCGGCCGCCGCCGTGTGCCGCGTGATGTCTCGGGTTGTTCGCTCGTCACCGCTTGCTCCTTCGCCCGTATCGCCGTGGCTGATGCGGGTGTGACGGAACAGACGCGAAACCGGTTCCGTCGAACCCCTACTCGCCGTCGCCGTACTGCGCCGTGGAGGCGATCAGGCGGGCCGAGGCCGGCGGGACGTCCACCCCGTGGATCTGGGACGGCGCCACCCTGTCCGGCCGGGGGTCCGCCGGGACCGCCCAGTGCGGGGCCATCCTGGCGCAGTCGCCGAGCAGTCGCGCGAAACCGGGCCGCGTGTCGACCGCGTACTCTCCGTAGCCGAATCCATCGGTGTAGGTCATGGGGGCACCGTAGGCTCGCACCGCCGCGCGGAGAAAGGCCTACTACGGGGTAGTTTCGTGGGGTCGGCGGCCGGTCCGCGACGGGGTAGCGTTGACTGTCAACGCTCGCCTTACCGCAGGAGCATCCACGCCGTGCGCATCGCAGTCACCGGCTCCATCGCCACCGACCACCTCATGACCTTTCCCGGCCGCTTCGCCGACCAGCTGGTCGCGGACCAGCTGCACACGGTCTCCCTCTCCTTCCTCGTCGACAACCTCGACGTCCGGCGGGGCGGTGTCGGCCCGAACATCTGCTTCGGCATGGGCCAGCTGGGCCTGCGCCCGGTCCTCGTAGGCGCGGCCGGCTCCGACTTCGACGAGTACCGCGCCTGGCTCGACCGGCACGGCGTCGACACCTCCTCGGTGCGCATCTCCGAGGTCCTGCACACCGCGCGTTTCGTCTGCACCACCGACGCCGACCACAACCAGATCGGCTCCTTCTACACGGGCGCGATGAGCGAGGCCCGCCTGATCGAGCTCAAGGCCGTCGCCGACCGCGTGGGCGGCCTCGACCTGGTCCTCATCGGCGCGGACGACCCCGAGGCGATGCTCCGCCACACCGAGGAGTGCCGCAGCCGCGGGATCCCCTTCGCCGCGGACTTCTCCCAGCAGATCGCCCGCATGGACGGCGAGAACATCCGCACCCTCATGGAGGGCGCGACGTACCTCTTCTCGAACGAGTACGAGAAGGGCCTCATCGAGACGAAGTCCGGCTGGAGCGACGAGGAGATCCTCGGCAAGGTCGGCACCCGCGTCACCACCCTCGGCTCCCGCGGCGTCCGCATCGAGCGGGCCGGCGAGGAGACCATCACCGTCGGCTGCCCCGAGGAGACCGCGAAGGTCGACCCGACCGGCGTCGGCGACGCCTTCCGCGCCGGCTTCCTCGCCGGCCTCGGCTGGGGCGTCGGCCTGGAGCGCGCCGCACAGGTCGGATGCATGCTCGCCACCCTCGTGATCGAGACGCTCGGGACCCAGGAGTACACCCTGGCGCGCGCCCACTTCATGGAGCGCTTCACCAAGGCGTACGGCGACGACGCCGCGGCCGAGGTCCGCGCCCACCTGGCCGTCTGATCCGGGCACCCGGGCCGGCCGGCGCCCCCGCGGGCGCCGGCCCGGCTCAGGTGCGGCGGCGCACCGTGTACGCCGTCCCCTGCGGCCGCGGCTCCTCGCCCAGGTAGTCGTGGCCGCGCAGCGAGCACCACGCCGGGACGTCCAGCCGGGCCACCTCGTCGTCCGACACCACGGTGACCGTCCCGCCGACCGGGACCGTGCGGACCGCCCGGGCCAACTCGATCACCGGCTGCGGGCAGCGCAGCCCCAGCGCGTCGACCTCCACGGAGTCCGCCACCGGCTCCACGGGCTCCGCCTCCGGCGACCCGAGGGCGGCCCGGACCCGCGCCACCGCGCCGGGCAGCACCTCCAGGAAGCCGTTGACGTCCTCCGCCGTCGTCCCCGGCGGCAGGGAGACCCGCACGTTCCCCTCCGACAGCACCCCCATCGCGCGCAGCACGTGACTCGGCGTCAGGGTGGAGCTGGTGCAGGACGAGCCGGAGGAGACCGAATAGCCCGCCTTGTCCAGCTCGTGCAGCAGGGTCTCCCCGTCGACGTACAGGCAGGAGAACGTCACCAGGTGCGGCAGCCGCCGGTCCGGGTGGCCGACCACCTCGACGTCCGGGACGAGCCGGGCCACGCGCCGCCGGATCCGGTCCACCAGGACCCGCAGCCGGGCCGCCTCCGCCTCCGCCTCGGCGCGCACCGCCCGCAGCGAGGCCGCTGCCGCGACGGCGGCCGGGAGGTTCACGAAGCCGGGGGAGCGGCCGGACTCCCGCTCGTCCGCCGGGTGCTGGGGCGAGAACCGGACACCTTTGCGGACCGCCAGCAGTCCGACGCCGGGCGGGCCGCCCCACTTGTGGGCGCTCGCCGCGAGCACCGACCAGGCGCCCTCCACCGGCCCCCACGCCAGCGACTGCGCGGCGTCCACCAGCAGCGGCACCCCCGCCTCCGCGCACACGTCCGCCACCTCGGCCACCGGCTGGACCGTGCCCACCTCGTGGTTGGCGGACTGCAGGCAGGCCAGCGCGGTCGACGCGGTCAGCGCGTCCGCGTACCCCCCGGCGGTCACGGCGCCCGTGCGGTCGACCGGCACCTGCGCCACCGAGCCGCCCGCGGCGGCGTGCACGTCGGCCGCGTGGAGCACCGAACTGTGCTCGACCGCGGACACCACCAGGTGCCGGCCGGTGCGCCGGCGCCCGGCCAGTGCGCCCGCGATGCCGGAGTGGACCGCCTGTGTCCCCGAAGGGGTGAACACGAGCTCGTCGGCGCGGCAGCCGACGGCCTCCGCCGCCGCCTCGCGCGCCGCGTCCAGCAGGAGCGCCGCGCGCCGGCCCTCCCGGTACAGCCGGGCGGGGTCCGCCCAGCCCTCGTCGAGGGCGGCCGCCAGCGCCTGCCGGGCCACGGGGTGCAGCGGTGCGGTGGACGCGGTGTCGAAGTACGGCATCCCGTCACCGTAAGGCAGGGGTCCGCGGGCGCCGCGCCGACCCGGTGCGCGGCGCCGTCCGGTCCGGCCGCAGGCCGCCCCCGGCCGGACCGCGGAGCCCGAGGGCAGGGCCCGTCAGAAGCCGCCCCCACACGGCCGTTCAGCCGGTGCCGGCCCGTCCCCCGTACGGCGGATCCATCCCTTCGGGGGCAGTAGCGGCGCGTTGGGCACCCTCCCCGCGCGACCCCAAATAGCGTCCAGTAGGGTTTGGTCCGCATAAACATCCAAACCCCTGCCTGCGTCAGGGCCGGCGACCGACCCGAACACGGCCGCGGCCGGCCGCGCGGGCCGAGACTCTCGGGAAGGCGCTACGTGAGTCCCTACGGCTCCGACCGCTCGCCGCGGCGCCCGATGCGGCGGAAGCTGCTGCAGGCGCTGACTGCGGGCGTGGTCCTGGCGACCGCCACTGGTTGCTCGTACACATGGAAAGACTTCCCCCGCCTCGGGATGCCCTACCCGGTCACGGAGGAGGCGCCTCGCATCCTGTCCCTGTGGCAGGGGTCCTGGGCGGCCGCTCTGGTCACCGGCATCCTGGTCTGGGGCCTGATCCTGTGGAGCGTCATCTTCCACCGGCGCAGCCGGACGAAGGTGGAGGTCCCCCCGCAGACCCGGTACAACATGCCCATCGAGGCGCTGTACACCGTGGTCCCGCTCATCATCGTCTCGGTGCTGTTCTACTTCACCGCGCGTGACGAGTCCAAGCTCCTCGCCCTCTCGAAGCCGGCGCACACCATCAACGTGGTCGGCTTCCAGTGGAGCTGGGGCTTCAACTACGTCGAGAACGTCGACGGCGACGCGGCCACCCCGAAGGCCGGCGCGGTTCCCAAGGAGCTCGCCAGCATTCCGGACCGCTACACCAAGGCCTTCCCGGCGGGCGCCGAAGGCGTCTACGAGAAGGGCATCCCGGGCGACCGGAACCCGGAGACCGGCAACCCCGGCCCGACCCTCTACCTGCCCAAGGGCGAGAAGGTCCGCTTCATCCTGTCGTCGAACGACGTCATCCACTCCTTCTGGGTGGTGCCGTTCCTCTTCAAGCAGGACGTCATCCCGGGCCACACCAACGTCTTCGAGGTCACGCCTTCGCAGGAGGGCGTCTTCATGGGCAAGTGCGCCGAGCTGTGCGGTGTCGACCACTCCCGGATGCTCTTCAACGTCAAGGTCGTCTCGCCCGAGGAGTACCGGGCGCACCTGAAGGAACTGGCCGAGAAGGGGCAGACCGGCTTCCTGCCGGCCGGCATCAAGCAGACTGACCCGGCCCGGAACGCGGAGACGAACACACTGTGAGCATCCTCAACGAATCCCAGGGTGCCGCCGCAGACTCGTACGAGAACGAGCTGCCGGTACGGCGCAAGCAGCCTGGCAGCGTGGTGGTCAAATGGCTGACCACGACCGACCACAAGACCATCGGTACGCTCTACCTGGTCACGTCGTTCGTGTTCTTCCTGATCGGCGGCGTGATGGCGCTCTTCATGCGCGCCGAGCTGGCCCGTCCGGGCACGCAGATCATGTCGAACGAGCAGTTCAACCAGGCGTTCACCATGCATGGCACGATCATGCTGCTGATGTTCGCCACGCCGCTGTTCGCCGGCTTCGCGAACTGGATCATGCCGCTGCAGATCGGCGCGCCCGACGTGGCGTTCCCGCGGCTGAACATGTTCGCGTACTGGCTGTACCTCTTCGGCTCGACCATCGCGGTGGCGGGCTTCCTCACCCCGCAGGGCGCCGCCGACTTCGGCTGGTTCGCCTACTCCCCGCTGTCCGACGCGGTCCGCTCGCCGGGCATCGGCGCCGACATGTGGATCATGGGTCTGGCCTTCTCCGGCTTCGGCACCATCCTCGGCTCGGTCAACTTCATCACCACGATCATCTGCATGCGCGCTCCGGGCATGACGATGTTCCGCATGCCGATCTTCACCTGGAACGTGCTGCTGACCGGTGTCCTGGTCCTGCTCGCCTTCCCGGTCCTCGCTGCGGCGCTGTTCGCGCTGGAGTCCGACCGCAAGTTCGGCAGCCACGTCTTCGACGCGGCCAACGGCGGCGCACTGCTGTGGCAGCACCTCTTCTGGTTCTTCGGACACCCAGAGGTGTACATCATCGCCCTGCCGTTCTTCGGCATCATCTCCGAGGTCATCCCGGTCTTCTCGCGGAAGCCGATGTTCGGCTACATCGGCCTCATCGCCGCGACGATCGCCATCGCCGGCCTCTCCGTGACCGTGTGGGCCCACCACATGTACGTCACCGGCGGTGTACTGCTGCCGTTCTTCTCCTTCATGACCTTCCTGATCGCGGTACCGACCGGTGTGAAGTTCTTCAACTGGATCGGCACCATGTGGAAGGGCTCGCTGTCCTTCGAGACCCCGATGCTCTGGGCCGTCGGCTTCCTGATCACCTTCACCTTCGGTGGTCTGACCGGCGTCATCCTGGCCTCGCCCCCGCTGGACTTCCACGTCTCCGACTCGTACTTCGTCGTCGCGCACTTCCACTACGTCATCTTCGGCACCGTGGTCTTCGCGATGTTCTCCGGCTTCCACTTCTGGTGGCCGAAGTTCACGGGCAAGATGCTGGACGAGCGCCTCGGCAAGATCACCTTCTGGACGCTGTTCGTGGGCTTCCACGGCACGTTCCTGGTGCAGCACTGGCTGGGTGCCGAGGGCATGCCGCGCCGCTACGCGGACTACCTCGCCGCCGACGGCTTCACCGCCCTGAACACCATCTCCACCGTCAGCTCGTTCCTGCTCGGCCTGTCGATGCTGCCGTTCATGTACAACGTCTGGAAGACGGCCAAGTACGGCAAGAAGATCGAGGTCGACGACCCGTGGGGCTACGGCCGTTCGCTCGAGTGGGCGACGTCCTGCCCGCCCCCGCGGCACAACTTCGTCACCCTGCCGCGCATCCGCAGTGAGTCGCCGGCCTTCGACCTCCACCACCCGGAGATCGCGGCCCTCGACCACCTCGAGGACCACGGCGCCAAGGCCGTCACCGGTGCCAAGGAGGCCGGCAAGTGAAGATCCAGGGCAAGATGTTCCTCTGGCTCTCCGCCTTCATTCTGATCATGGCCGTCGTGTACGGCGTGTGGTCGAAGGAGCCCGTGGGGACCACCGCGCTCTTCCTGGCCTTCGGCCTGAGCGTGATGATCGGCTACTACCTGGCCTTCACGGCCAAGCGCGTCGACGAGATGGCCCAGGACAACCTGGAGGCCGAGGTCGCCGACGAGGCGGGCGAGCTGGGGTTCTTCTCCCCGCACAGCTGGCAGCCGCTCTCGCTGGCGATCGGCGGTGCGCTCGCCTTCATGGGCGTCATCTTCGGCTGGTGGCTCATGTACTTCTCGGCCCCGATCATCCTGATCGGCCTGTGGGGCTGGGTGTACGAGTACTACCGCGGTGAGAACCAGAACCAGTAGCCGTCGCCGGCTCGGTTGAACGACCGGGGCCCGGACTCCTCGAACAGAGGAGTCCGGGCCCCTCGTTTGCAGTCATCCCGCGCGCCGGGATTGTCGTATTTCCCTAGCGTTGGCCCCATGAAGCACTCACCGCGTCTCTGGGCGGTCATCAGCTGCTCCCTGCTGGTCGCGTCCCTCGGTGCCGGCGCCACCGCATGCGGGTCGCACGAGAACCCGCTGTCAGCCCGCCCGCACGACGCGGGCGAGCAGATCGCCTTCAACCAGGCCCAGGGCGGCCGCCCGGTCGACCACAACCGCCCCCTGGAGGTCACCGCCAAGGGGGCGGGCGGCAGCCGCATCACCGACGTCACCGCCGTGGACGTGCACGGCCGCCGGCTCGCGGGCGAACTCACCGCCAAGGGCGACCGCTGGCACAGCACCGGCCCCCTCGCCGCCGGCGTGCGCTACACCGTCACCGTCCGCACCGAGGACGAGCGGGGCGCCCCGGGGCAGCGCACGCTGACATTCGACACCACCCCGGCCAAGAAGCTCCTCAGCGTCGAATTCGGGCCGGAAAAGGGCAAGTACGGCGTCGGGCAGCCCCTCACCGCCGACCTCGGCGAGCCCGTCAAGGACAAGGCCGCGCGCGCCGTCGTCGAACGGGGCCTGGTCGTGGACGCCCCGCCCGGGGTCGAGGGCGCCTGGCACTGGGTCGACGACAAGCGGCTGCATTTCAGGCCCAAGGAGTACTGGCCCGCCAACAGCACCGTCTCCGTACGGAGCAACCTGGAGGGCGTCAGGATCGACGGGGAGCTCCACGGAGCCGCCAGCACCCCCCTCACGCTGGAGATCGGGGACCGCGTCGAGGTCATCACCGACGCCGCCTCGCACTACCTCACGTTCAAGCGCAACGGAGAAGTGATCAACACCATTCCGGTGACCACGGGCAAGCCGGGCTTCTCCACCCGCAACGGCGTCAAGGTCGTGCTCGGCAAGCAGTACTACGTCCGCATGCGCGGGGACACCGTCGGCATCGGCGGCAGCGAGAACTACGACCTGCCCGTCTACTACGCCACCCGCGTCACCTGGAGCGGTGAATACGTGCACGCCGCCCCGTGGTCCGTCGGGTCCCACGGCTACGCGAACGTCAGCCACGGCTGCACCGGCATGAGCACCGGCAACGCCGCCTGGTTCTACGAGAACATCACCGAGGGGGACATCGTCCAGGTCGTCAACAGCATCGGCGAGGACATGGACACCTTCGGGAACGGCTTCGGCGACTGGAACATGGACTGGAAGGACTGGCGCGAGGGCAGCGCCCTCCTCGCGGGCACCCGCGACGGCCGCACCGCGGCCGACCAGGCCCGCCTGCGCCCGCAGGTCTGACCCGGCCGCCCGCCCGGCCCACGACCCGCGACCGGGTGCGCGGGGCCCCGCCGGGGGCCCCGCGCACCGCCGGGACGCGCTGCTACGCGTCCAGCGACAGCCGGGCGCGCAGCAGGCGCGCCAGTGCGTCCGCGAACTCCACCGGATCGACCGGAAGGGTCACCGCCGCATCCGCGCGGCTCCAGGTGGCCAGCCAGGCGTCCTGCGGACGGCCCATCAGCAGCAGCACGGGCGGGCAGCGGAACACCTCGTCCTTGATCTGCCGGCACACCCCCATTCCGCCCGCGGGGACGGCCTCGCCGTCCAGCACGCAGGCGTCGATCCCGCCCGCGTCCAGCTCGCCCAGGACCGCGGGCAGCGTCGCGCACTCCACGAACTCCACCGGCGGCAGGTCCGCGGCCGGCCTGCGCCCGGAGGCCAGGAGCACCTGCTGCCGGGTGTTCGCATCGTCGCTGTAGACCAGAACCCGTGCAGTCGACCGCATTTCGTTCCTCCACGGTTGCCGTGAATCACGTTGATGTTGCGCGGGATGCTACTCCTCGCAGCCCCCCGCCCACACCGCTTCCGGCACGCCCGCCGACCGCCGCCCGATGGGCCGTTCGGGCCTTGCACACGGCCCTGACACTCCGAACGGCACCCCCCGGGGTGAGGGCGGGATAAGCGACCGACATAATGTCGGTCGTGGCGACAGCAACGACAGTAGATACCGGGCACGCGCACCCGACGGTCAACAGGCCGAACCTCGTCAGCGTCGGAACCATCATCTGGTTGAGTTCCGAGCTGATGTTCTTCGCGGCCCTCTTCGCGATGTACTTCACCCTGCGATCGGTGACGGGCGCCGAGTACTGGTCAGAACAGGCTTCGGCCCTGAATCTGCCCTTCTCGGCGACGAACACCACGATCCTGGTGCTCTCCTCCCTCACCTGCCAGCTCGGCGTCTTCGCCGCCGAGCGCGGTGACGTGAAGAAGCTCCGGACGTGGTTCATCGTCACGTTCGTGATGGGTGCGATCTTCATTGGCGGCCAGGTGTTCGAGTACACCGAGCTGGTCAAGCACGAGGGCATGAGCCTCTCGTCCGGTCCGTACGGCTCGGTGTTCTACCTGACCACCGGCTTCCACGGTCTGCACGTGACGGGCGGTCTCATCGCCTTCCTGCTGGTCCTCGGCCGGACGTACGCGGCCAAGAGGTTCACCCACGAACAGGCCACCTCGGCCATCGTCGTGTCCTACTACTGGCACTTCGTCGATGTCGTCTGGATCGGCCTCTTCGCCACGATCTACCTGATCAAGTAGCGAACACGTGGCCGGGCCCGCCCGGCAACCATCCAGAAACACCGACGCAGAAGATCCTGACACCGGGGTAATCCGTGAAAAAGCTCTCCGCACGACGACGCCATCCGCTGGCGGCGGTCGTCGTTCTACTCCTCGCGCTGGCGGCCACTGGGGGGCTGTACGCCGCCTTCGCCCCTGCGGGCAAGGCGCAGGCCGAAGAAACCGCCCAGTCCCTCGCCATCGAGGAGGGCAAGAAGCTCTACGCCGTGGGTTGCGCCAGCTGCCACGGAACCGGTGGCGAGGGAACCACTGACGGCCCCAGCCTGGTCGGCGTCGGCTCCGCGGCCGTCGACTTCCAGGTGAGCACCGGCCGCATGCCCGCCCAGCAGCCCGGCGCCCAGGTGCCGAAGAAGCCGGTCGTCTACTCCCAGGCGCAGATCGACCAGCTGGCCGCGTACATCGCGTCCCTCGGCGCCGGCCCGATCACGCCGACCAAGAAGCAGTACGACCCGGCGGGTGCCGACATCGCCAACGGTGGCGAGCTGTTCCGCAACAACTGCGCGCAGTGCCACAACTTCACCGGCGAGGGCGGCGCGCTGACGAACGGCAAGTACGCCCCGAACCTCGAGGACGTCACGCCGAAGCACATCTACGAGGCCATGCTCACCGGCCCGCAGAACATGCCCTCCTTCCCGGACAGCGTCATGCCGGAGAAGGAGAAGAAGGACATCATCGCGTACCTCCAGAACGTGAACGGCGAGAAGTCGGTCAACCCCGGCGGCCTGAAGCTCGGCGGCCTCGGCCCCGTCTCGGAAGGCCTGTTCGGCTGGATCTTCGGTCTGGGTGCGCTGATCGCTGTCGCCGTCTGGGTCGCGGCCCACACCGCTAAGGCCAAGAAGTCATGAGTAGCCAAGAGATTCCCGAAGACAAGCACCTGCCGAGCGAGCAGGGCGACGCCCACCACGGTGGTGTGGCGGTCGCGGACGACCCGTTCGCCGACCCCGGCCTGCCGGTCCACAAGCCGCGCATCCAGGACATCGACGACCGCGCCGCGAAGCGCTCCGAGCGCACCGTGGCGATGCTGTTCACGGTGTCGATGCTGGCCACCATCGCCTTCATCGCCGCGTACGTGATCATCCCGGTCGACAAGATCGTCTACATCTTCCCGCTCGGGAAGGTGAGCGCGCTCAACTTCGCGCTGGGCATGACCCTGGGCACCGCCCTCTTCTGCATCGGCGCCGGCGCGGTCCACTGGGCCCGCACGCTGATGTCCGACGTCGAGGTCGCCGACGACCGCCACCCGATCGCGGCCCCGGCCGACGTCAAGGCGAAGGTCATGTCGGACTTCGCCGCCGGTGCCGAGGAGTCGGCCATCGGCCGCCGCCCGCTGATCCGCAACACCCTGCTGGGCGCGCTGGCCATGGTGCCGCTGTCCGGCCTGGTCCTGCTGCGCGACCTGGGCCCGCTGCCCGAGGAGAAGCTCCGCAAGACCGTCTGGGCCAAGGGCAAGCTGCTCATCAACCAGAACACGGGTGAGCCGCTGCGTCCCGAGGACGTCCAGGTCGGCTCGCTGACCTTCGTCCAGCCCGAGGGGCTGGAAGAGGGCACCCACGAGTTCCAGACGGAGATCGCCAAGGCCGCCGTGATGATCGTCCGCATCCAGCCGGACGACATCAAGGACAAGCGCGAGCTCGAGTGGTCCCACGACGGCATCGTGGCCTACTCGAAGATCTGCACCCACGTCGGCTGCCCGATCAGCCTGTACGAGCAGCAGACGCACCACGTGCTCTGCCCGTGCCACCAGTCCACCTTCGACCTCTCCGACGGCGCGCGTGTCATCTTCGGCCCCGCCGGCCACGCGCTTCCGCAGCTGCGGATCGGCGTGAACGGCGAAGGCTTCCTCGAAGCGCTCGGCGACTTCGAGGAGCCCGTCGGTCCTGCATTCTGGGAGCGCGGATGAGTACCGCCACTGACAAGCGGAAGGCGCCCGCCGGCGAGCGCGTGGCCGACTGGGCGGACGGCCGCCTGGGCATCTACAGCCTCGCCAAGGCGAACATGCGCAAGATCTTCCCGGACCACTGGTCCTTCATGCTGGGTGAGATCTGCCTCTACAGCTTCATCATCATCATCCTCACGGGTGTGTACCTGACGCTGTTCTTCCACCCGAGCATGAACGAGGTGGAGTACCACGGCTCGTACGTCCCGATGCAGGGCGTCATGATGTCCGAGGCCTTCGCCTCGACCCTGGACATCAGCTTCGACGTCCGCGGCGGTCTGCTCATCCGGCAGATCCACCACTGGGCCGCGCTGATCTTCGTCGCCGCGATGATCGTGCACATGATGCGCGTCTTCTTCACGGGCGCGTTCCGCAAGCCGCGCGAGGTCAACTGGGTCTTCGGCTTCCTGCTGCTGGTCCTCGGCATGTTCACCGGCTTCACCGGCTACTCCCTGCCGGACGACCTGCTCTCGGGCACCGGCGTCCGCTTCATGGAGGGCGCGATCCTGTCCGTGCCGGTCGTCGGCACGTACATCTCGTTCTTCCTCTTCGGCGGCGAGTTCCCCGGCAGCGACTTCGTGGCGCGGTTCTACTCGATCCACATCCTGCTGCTGCCCGGCATCATGATGGGCCTGCTCGTGGCCCACCTGATCCTGGTCTTCTACCACAAGCACACCCAGTTCCCCGGCCCCGGCCGGACGAACAACAACGTCGTCGGCATGCCGCTGCTGCCGGTCTACATGGCCAAGGCCGGAGGCTTCTTCTTCCTGGTCTTCGGTGTCATCGCGGCCATCGCGGCGATCGCCACGATCAACCCGATCTGGAACCTCGGCCCGTACCGCCCGGACCACGTGTCCACCGGTGCGCAGCCCGACTGGTACATGGGCATGCCGGAAGGCCTGATCCGCGCCATGCCGGGCTGGGAGATCAACCTGTGGGGCCACACGCTCGTCCTGGGCGTGTTCATCCCGCTGATCCTCTTCCCGCTGGTCCTCGGCGCGATCGCGGTGTGGCCGTTCATCGAGTCCTGGGTCACCGGTGACAAGCGCGAGCACCACCTGCTCGACCGCCCGCGCAACGCCCCGACCCGCACGGCGTTCGGCGTCGCGTGGATCGCGGAGTACATCGTCCTGCTCATCGGCGGTGGAAACGACATGTTCGCGCAGTACTTCCACCTGTCGATCAACGCGATCACCTGGTTCGTCCGGATCGGCTTCTTCGCCGTCCCGGTCCTGGCCTTCATCATCACCAAGCGGATCTGCCTCGGCCTGCAGCGCCGGGACAACGACAAGGTGCTGCACGGTCGCGAGACCGGCGTCATCAAGCGCCTGCCGCACGGTGAGTTCGTCGAGGTCCACGAGCCGCTGTCGCAGGACAAGCTGCACACGCTCACCTCGCACCACCAGTACACGCCCGCCGAGATCGGCCCGACGGTCGACGAGAACGGCGTGGAGCGCAAGGTCGGTGCCATGGAGAAGCTGCGCGTCAAGCTCAGCAAGGGCATGTACGGCGAGGGCAACCAGATTCCGAAGCCCACGGTGGAGGAGTACAAGGAGATCCAGAGCGGCCACGGCCACCACTGATCCCGAGCGGGGCTGATCGCCGATCGCCCCCGCGTCGCCACGGCGAGAGCCCCGTCCAGGGTCTGGACGGGGCTCTTTGCCGTCCGCGCGGCTGGATAGGCTGATCCCCTTCCCATTCGACCGTGGACCACCAGGAGCGGACCATGAACGTTGTGACCCCGGCAGGCGGCGACAGCGTGGCGGCCCGCGGCTGGCCGGCCGTCCTCGACGCCCTCCTCTCCGGCCGCGACCTGCACTCCGACGACACGGCGTGGGCCATGGACCGGATCATGCGGGGCGAGGCCAGCGACGCCCAGATCGCCGGCTTCATGGTGGCCCTGCGGGCCAAGGGGGAGACCGTCGAGGAGATCAACGGCCTCGTGCGGACCATGTACGCGCACGCCAACCTGATCGAGGTGCCGGGCCGGACGGTGGACATCGTCGGGACCGGCGGCGACGGCGCGAAGACCGTCAACATCTCGACGATGTCGTCGGTGGTGGTCGCCGGCACCGGCGCGAAGGTCGTCAAGCACGGCAACCGGGCCGCGTCCTCCGCGAGCGGTGCCTCGGACGTCCTGGAGAAGCTCGGCGTCAACCTGGACCTGACCCCCGCCCGGGTGGTCGAGGTCGCCGAGGAGGCCGGGATCACCTTCTGCTTCGCGGTGAAGTTCCACCCGGCGCTGCGGCACGTCGCCGCCGCCCGCCGTGAGCTCGGGATCCGAACCACCTTCAACTTCCTCGGCCCGCTCACCAACCCGGCGCGGGTGCGGGCCCAGGCGACCGGCGTGGCCGACGCCCGCGTGGCGCCCATCGTGGCGGGCGTCCTCGCCGAGCGGGGCTCCTCGGCGCTGGTCTTCCGCGGCGACGACGGCCTGGACGAGCTGACGACGACGGCGACCTCCCGCGTGTGGTGGGTCCGCGACGGCCGGGTGCAGGAGCAGGCCTTCGACCCTCGCGACGTCGGCATCGGCCTGGTGGACGTGGCGGAGCTGCGGGGCGCGGACGCCTCGTACAACGCCGACGTCGCCCGGCGGCTGCTGGCCGGCGAGACCGGCCCCGTGCGCGACGCCGTGCTGCTCAACTCCGCGGCCGCGCTGGTCGCCCTGGAGCCGGGCCCGGGCACCCTGGAGGAGCAGATCCGGGCCGGCATCGAGCGGGCCGCCGAGTCCATCGACTCCGGGGCCGCGCGGGCCGCGCTGGAGCGGTGGGTGGCCGCCACCAACGCCTGAGGGTTCCGGCCCCTCCGGGCGCGTTTTCGGCCGGGCCCCGGTCCGCATGGCGGACCGGGGCCTTGTGCGCGCCCGATCTTGTGGCAGGATTGCTGACCAGGTCACGAGTGACAGCGTCTTGGCCCCGGCCTGCTGTCCGGCAACCCTCCTTCCGTGGCGGGGTGCCCCGGGTGATGACCAGGCCGTGGGCAGCGAGGTCCGCGGCAAGCGCGGATCCCTCGACACCAGGGGTCCTGGTCTCTCGAGGAGCGTTTTCCGTGAGCAAGCGAATGCGATAGGGCGTACCGCCCCTTCTTCACCCCTCGGACCGGCTCCCCTCCGCGTACCCGTGCGTACGCGCCGCGGCCGACCCCCGAGGCCTTCCCCGTACCCCGGACGGCGCAGCGCCGTACCCGCGTACGGGTGGTTCGACGAAGCCATTCAGCCCTGCAGCCGGGAGATACCGCCATGTCCGCAACCCTGCACACCGCCACCGCCACCGCCACCGCCGCCTGCGGCGCCCCCCGTGACGAGCCGCTGCCCGTGCTCGGCCGCGACGTCACCGTCCCGCTCGTCACCGGCGGCGAGACCGGGTACGCCGCCCTCGACTACGCCGCCAGCGCCCCCGCCCTCCAGCGCGTCTGGGACGACGTCGCCGCGTACGCCCCCTACTACGGCAGCGTGCACCGCGGCGCCGGCTACCTCTCCCAGCTGTCGACCGACCTCTTCGAGCAGAGCCGGGCGGCCGTCGCCGCGTTCCTCGACTGCCGCCCCACCGACCAGGTCGTGTTCACCCGCTCCACCACCGACTCCCTGAACCTCCTCGCCGCCGCCCTCCCCGCCGGCTGCCGCGTCTTCGTCTTCGAGACCGAGCACCACGCCTCGCTGCTGCCCTGGGGCGACGAGCAGGTCACCTACCTGAACGCGCCCCGCACCCCCGCCGAGGCCGTCGCCACCCTGGAGCGGGCCCTCGCCGACCGCGACCGGCACGGCCCGGCCCTCGTCTGCGTCACCGGCGCCTCCAACGTCACCGGCGAGCTGTGGCCCGTCCGGGAGCTCGCGGCCGCCGCGCACGCCCACGGCGCCCGGATCGTCCTCGACGCCGCCCAGCTCGCCCCGCACCACCCGGTCTCCGTACGCGACCTCGACGTCGACTGGGTCGCCTTCTCCGGGCACAAGCTGTACGCGCCGTTCGGCTCCGGCGTCCTGGCCGGCCGGGCCGACTGGCTCCGGGAGGCCCGCCCCTACCTGGCCGGCGGCGGCGCCTCACGCACCGTGGCCCGCCGCGAGGACGGCGGCGTCGACGTCGAATGGCACACCACCGCCGCCCGGCACGAGGCCGGCTCGCCCAACGTCATCGGCGCCTACGCGATCGCGTCCGCCTGCCGCGCCCTGACCGAGGCCGGCTTCGACGCCCTCGTCGCCCGCGAGCGCCGGCTCGTCGCACGGATCCGCGAGGGCCTCGCAGCCGTCCCCGAGGTGCGGGTGCTGTCCCTCTTCGGGGACGACGCCCCGCGCGTCGGCGTCATCTCGTTCGTCGTGGAGGGCTGGAACAGCTCCCACTTCGCCGCCGCGCTGTCCGCCGAGTACGGCATCGGCGTCCGCGACGGCCTCTTCTGCGCCCACCCCCTGGTGCGCACCCTCCTGGGCAGCGCCCCCCAGGAGCCCGGCGCATGCGACGCCCCCGAGGCGCGGCAGCCGGGCGAGCGGTCCCTGAACGCGATCCGCGTCAGCTTCGGCGCGGGCACCCCCGACGAACACGTCGAGCGCTTCCTGCGGGCCGTGCGGGAACTCGTCACCGACGGGGCGAAGTGGCAGTACCGCACGGAGGCCGGCCGCTGCGTCCCGGCGGTCTGACACCGGCTGCGCGCGGCGGGACCGGCGGCATGGGTCTCAGGCGTCCAGGCCGATGGCGAAGGCGGCTTCCAGGTCGTGCTGGGAGTAGGTGCGGAACGCCACGTGCGTGTCCGTCGCCTCGACGCCGGGGATCTTGCTGATGCGGCCCGGGATGATGTCCGCGAGGTCGTCGTGGCGGCCCACGCGGACCAGGGCGATCAGGTCGTACGTCCCGGTGACCGAGTAGACCTCGCTGACGTTCTCCAGCGCGGCGATCGACTCGGCGATCTCGGGGATGCGGTCCACGCTGGTCTTGATGAGCACGATCGCGGTGATCACGGCTGGCTGTCTCCCTCGGTGGCCGTCGCTGATCGCCTCACTCTAGCCGCCCTGCCGTAGCGCACCCACGCGAGGAGGAAGCCCAGCGAGAAGCCCACCAGGTGCGCCAGGTACGCCACCCCGGGCCCGCTGCCCGCCCGGTGTGCGGCCACCCACTGCAGGGCGAACCAGAACAGCAGCACCAGCCACGCGGGCAGCCTCAGCGGCAGGAAGTACAGGAACGGGAACAGGCTGGTCACCCGGGCCCGCGGGAAGAGGAACAGGAACGCCCCCAGGACCGCGGAGATGGCCCCCGAGGCGCCGACCAGCGTCTGCTCCGAGGAGGCGTTGGCGGCCGCGTACCCGGCGAGGGCCAGGTAGCCGGTGCACACGTAGAAGCACAGGAACGCCGGCCGGCCCATCCGCTCCTCAGCCATCGCGCCGAAGACGCGCAGGAACAGCATGTTGCCGAGCAGGTGCAGCCAGCTGCCGTGCAGGAACAGCGCGGTCAGCGGCGTCAGCAGCGCCCGCGGCGAGCCCTCCGCGAGCTCGGCCGGGACGACGCCCCACCGCCGGAAGTAGGCGGTTCCCGCCTCCAGCAGCCGCTCCCCGGTGCCGTACGACGGATTGAGCCCCGAAGCCGGGCCGAGCAGGAACACCGCGCAGCACCCCGCGATCAGGGCGTGCGTGGCCACCGGGCCCCCGGCCGCCGCCCGCACGGCCCGCCACTTTGCGATCATGCGGTCGAGCATGGCCCGACCGGCCCTCCCCGCCGCACCGGCAGGCCGTAGGGTTACGTGCTGATGGCCGCCGATTCGCGCGGACGGCGGCTTTAATCGAAAGAGCTATGAAGGAGAGTGCGGCCTGATGACGGTTCCCCTGCCGACCGCGACCACCCGGTGGCGCTGCACGCTGTGCGGCAACCTGACGCGCTTCGACGTCACCCGTTCGTCGAAGGTCGTCGAGTACGTCCACCTGGACCTTGCCGGGGAGCCCAAGGTCGAGGAGCGCGAGGTGGTCAGTGAGACCATCGAGTCGGTCCGCTGCCGCTGGTGCAACGCGGTGGACCAGATCGAACTCGTGGACAGGCCGGGCGCGGACTCCTGAGGGAGCCGCGCCCCGCCGGGATGGACGGTAGGGGTGACGGATTGTGGAGCCAGCAAGCGGCGCTGAGCCGGCCGATGTGGCCGGCGCCGCCGCCGAGGTGCTCGACCGCCCGCTGCCGGAGGGCGTGCGGCGCCGGGTCGTCGCGCTCGTCTCGGACGCCTTCGGGGCGCTGACGGTCGGGGACCTCCCGGCGCAGCTGCGCCAGTACGCCCGGTTCACCCCGACCCGGCGGGCCAAGTTCGCGGGCAACGCCATGGCCGCGGCCGTCGAGAGCGACCCCGTCTTCCGGGGGCGCGTCGCGGAGAAGGTCCGCGAGGCGCAGGCGGAGCTGGCCGCGGCGCTGGACTCCGGCGCCCCGCCGGCCGCCGCCGACCCGCTCGACGTGGCCGCGGCGGCGTACGTCCTGCGGCCCGCCGGCTGGGTGAAGCTGGTCGCCGCCGCGGGGGAGGAGGCCCAGCGCGCCGACGCCGAGCGGGCGGACGAGGAGACCCGGCGCGAACTCGACCGGCTGCGCACGGAGCTGGCCCACCTGCGGGAGGCCCAGCGTGCCGGCGGCGAGCAGGTGCGCGGCGAGCTGGAGGCGGCGCGGAAGGAAGCCGAATCGCTTCAGCGCAAACTGCGCAGCGCCCTCAGCGACGTCAAGCGCGGGGAGGCGGCCCTGCGGAAGGCGACCGCGGAGATCGACGCGGTGCGCGCCGAGGCCGCCGCCCAGGTGGCCGCCGCCGAGAGCGAGTCCCGCCGGCTCAAGTCGCGGCTGGCCGAGGTGGAGGCGGCGCTGGAGACCTCGCGCCGCGCGACCCGCGAGGGGCGCAGCATCGAGGACATGCGCCTGCGGCTGCTGCTGGACACGGTGTTGGACGCCGCCCAGGGGCTGCGCCGGGAACTGGCGCTGCCGCCGGTCTCGACGCGGCCGGCCGACCTGGCGGACGCGGTGGAGCCGGGCCGGATGTCGCCGAAGGACATCGCGGCGCGGGCGCTGTCGGAGACCGATCCGGCGCTGCTCGACCAGCTGCTGGCGCTGCCGCAGGCGCATCTGGTGGTGGACGGCTACAACGTCACGAAGACCGGCTACCCGACGATGCCGCTCGAGAAGCAGCGGCTGCGGCTGCTGGGCGGGCTGTCGATGCTGGCCGCGCAGACGGGCGCCGAGATGACCTGCGTGTTCGACGGGGCCGAGCTGGCCGCGCCGGTGCTGCTCGCGCCGCCGCGCGGGGTGCGGGTGCTGTTCTCCAAGCCCGGGGTGACCGCGGACGAGCTGATCCGCCAGCTGGTGCGGGCGGAGCCGCCCGGCCGGCCGGTGGTCGTGGTCTCCACCGACCGCGAGGTCGCCGACGGGGTGGCGAAGGCGGGGGCACGGCCCGTGGCGTCCGCTTTGCTGCTGAAGCGCCTTTCGCGCGTTTCGTAACTCCTCGCAGGAATGCCCGATTTGGTAGTGCCGTTGCGGGACGGACCGTCAAGTCCCCGGCACACAGCGTGGCCTGCGGTGAAGAACCTGGTCGCAGGAGCGGAATTTTTCCTTCAGGGGTTTGAAGTGATCACAGCGGGCTCACTAGGGTCTGCTCAAACCTTCGTGCGGTAGATCACTCATTCGGGGTGTCGGCGGAGGTTCCGCCGTGGTGCGCCGACCCACCCGGCCCCGGCGGGCCCCAAGAAGAAGGAGCTCGGCTTCGTGGCGTCCCACCGTCGTCCCAAGCAGCCGAACCGCGCGCGCGTCACCGTGCTGACCGCCACGGCCGCCGCAGCCGTCGCCCTCTCCGCGCACAGCGCCTCCGCCGCCCCCGCCCAGCCGGACAAGGACGAGGTCAAGGCCAAGGTCGACGCCCTCTACGAGGAAGCGGAACAGGCCACCGAGAAGTTCAACGGGGCCAAGGAGCGCCAGGAGAAGCTCGAAAAGGAGATCGGGCGGATCCAGGACCAGGTCGCCCGCGGCCAGGAGGAGCTCAACCAGCTCCGCGCGGGCCTCGGTTCGATGGCCAGCGCCCAGTACCGGGGCGGCGGCCTGGACCAGTCCGTCGCCCTGTTCCTGTCCGGCGACCCCGACACCTACCTCGACAAGGCCTCCGCCCTCCAGCAGGTGACGGGCCGCCAACTCGACGCCGTGCAGAAGATCCAGGCCAAGCAGCGCAGCCTCGCCCAGCAGCGCCAGGAAGCCGCCGGCAAGCTCGCCGACCTCGACGCCACCCGCAAGGAGCTCGGCGCCAAGAAGAAGGCCTCCCAGGACAAGCTCGCCGAAGCCCAGGCCCTCCTGAACACCCTCACCGCACAGCAGCGCGCCCAGCTCAAGGACGAGGAGGCCCGCGCGAGCCGCGCCGACAGCGACCGCGCCGACCTCGGAAACGCCAAGCCGTCCGGCCGCGCCGGAGCCGCCCTCGCCGCCGCCAAGACCAAACTCGGCAGCGCCTACGTCTCCGGAGCCACCGGCCCCAGCGCCTTCGACTGCTCCGGGCTGACGCAGTGGGCGTACAAGCAGGCCGGCGTCGGCATCACCCGCACCACCTGGACCCAGGCCAACGACGGCACCCGCATCGGCCGCAGCGCCCTGCAACCCGGCGACCTGGTGTTCTTCTACTCCGACCTGCACCACGTCGGCCTCTACGCCGGCAACGGCATGGTGCTGCACGCCTCCAACCCCCGCGGCGGCGTCAAGTACGAGTCCATCAACAACATGCCCTTCCAATTCGGCGTCCGCATCTGACGGCCGCACCCCCGCACCGCCCATCCGGGCGAATTCCGCGCCGCCGCCCCGGACCCCGCGCCCCGCCCATGACCTGCGTCAGAAGCGGGGCGCAGCCCTGCCCGGCCCCGCGCCGGGCGTTGGCCGCCCCCCGGCCGCGCGGCTACTGTCTGCCCGCGCGGAGCCCGGAACACGGCCGTCCACCCGGGGCGGACCCGGCCCCGCACTGCGGAAAGGGAGCGGTTGCACGTGGCGTCCCCTCGCCGGACCGGGCCCGTCGGCCCCGACCGGAACACCAGGATCACCGCCTTCACCGCCGCAGCAGCCGCGGCCACGGCAGCCGCAGCCCTCACCGCGGCACCCGCCGTCGCCGCCCCCGGCCACCCCCGGGAGCCCGCGGCGAGCGCCCGCGCCCAGGTCGACCGCCTCTTCCGGGAAGCCGAACAGGCCACCGAGCGCTACAACCGCGCCGGCGAACGCGCCGACGCCCTCCGCGCCGACATCGGCCGCGCCCAGGACCAGCTCGCGCGCGGCCAGGACCGCATCAACACCATGCGCGGCGTCCTCGGCGCCTTCGCCGGAGCCCAGTACCGCTCCGGCGGCATCGACCCCGCCGTCGAGCTCATGCTCTCCGAAGACCCCGTCGAATACCTCGACAAGGCCGCCACCCTGGAGCAGCTGACCGACCGCCAGGCCCGCCAACTCGACGACCTGCGCAAGGAACAGCGCAGACTCGTCCAGCAGCGCCGCGAAGCCTCCCTCAAACTCGCCGAACTCGACGCCGCCCGCGCCGACGTCGCCCGCGAGAAGCGCATCGTCACCGCCAAACTCGCCGCCGCCCGGCGCCTGCTGAACGAGATGCCCGCCCCCGAGCGCGCCGACTACGAGCGGAGCTCCCGCTCCGGAGGCCGCGACGGCGCCGACGCCGACCTGCCCGACACCCCCGCCGGGGTCTCAGGCCGCGCCGCGGCCGCCGTACGGGCCGCCCGCTCCGCGCTCGGCCGCCCGTACATCTGGGGCTCCACCGGCCCCACCGGCTTCGACTGCTCCGGACTGATGGTGTGGTCCTACCGGCAGGCCGGCGTGTCCCTCCCGCGCACCTCCCAGGCCCAGCGGCACGCCGGCCGCAAGGTCCCGCTCTCCCAGGCACAGCCCGGCGACCTCGTCACCTACCGCTCCGACGCCAGCCACGTCGGCATGTACGTCGGCAACGGCCAGGTCATCCACGCCCCCTACCCGGGCGCCCGCGTCCGCTACGACCCCGTCGGGATGATGCCCGTCGCCTCCGTGACGCGGCCCTGACTCCGCGGGTGCGGCCGCCGAACCGGACGGCCTAGGATCGGCGGATGCCCCCCGTCCGCCGCGCCGCCGCACCGCTCGCCCTGTGCGTGCTCGCCGCAGGCTGCGCCGCGGCCCCCGCGCCGGACACCGCCGACCGGGCCGTCCGCACCGCCGTCGCCGCCTGGTCCCGGCAGCCCTCCGCCCGCCCGCCCGGACTCCCGCTCGCGCAGTGGACGTACGAGGTCACCGGCGTGCGGAGGGAAGGAGCCCGCGCCACCGCCACCGCCGAGCTGCGCTACCGCATCGACGGCTACGACACCGCCCCCGCCGGATCCGCCCGCGACATCCGGCTCTCCCTGAGCGGCGGGCGCTGGACCGTCACCGGGGACGCCCCGGCGCCCGGGGCGCCGCCGCAGCCCTGGGACCAGGGCCCCCTCGACGTCGTCCGAGGCGCCCGCGCGCTCGTCCTGCGCGCCGGCCGCGGCGGGCCCGACCCCGCCGACGTCGCCGCCGACGCCGACCGCGCCGTCCCCGCCGTGGCCGCCGCCTGGCCGCGGCCCTGGGCCGGGCGGGTCGTCGTCCTCGTCCCCCCGACACAGGAGGCCATGGCCGCACTGCTCGGCCGGCCCGCCGCCGCCTACACCGGCATGGCCGCCGTCACCACCGGCAGCACCGGCGGCGCGCCAGCCCCCGCCGACCGGATCGTCCTCAACCCCGCCGCGTACGCCCAGCTCAGCGCCGCCGGGCGGAACGTCGTCCTCACCCACGAAGCCACCCACGCCGCCACCCGCCCCGCCACCACCGACCGCACCCCGCTCTGGCTCTCCGAAGGCCTCGCCGACTGGGCCGCCTACCGCGGCACCGGCACCGCCCCCGCCGACGCGGCACCCGCACTCGCCCGGGCCGTACGCCGCGGCGAACTGCCGGCCGGACTCCCCTCCGACCGGGACTTCGCCTTCGGCACCGACGCGGACTCGCTCGCCCGCGCCTACGAAGGCGCCTGGCTCGCCTGCCGGCTCATCGCCGACCGGTGGGGCGACGGCATCCTCATCCGGCTCTACGAGCGGGCCGGGCGCGAACCGCTGGACACCGTCCTGCGGGAAGAGCTCGGCCTCGACGGGGCCGCACTGGCACGGGCCTGGCGGGAACGGCTGCGCACCGAGCTCGCGGCAGCGCCCTGAGCGCCCAGCGGGCCGTCCGGTACTGTCGGCAGGCAATGCACAAGACGCTGATCGTGACCAACGACTTCCCGCCGCGCCCCGGCGGCATCCAGGCCTTCCTGCACAACATGGCACTGCGGCTGGACCCCGACCGGATCGTCGTCTACGCCTCCACCTGGAAGCACAGCGCCGAAGGCCGCGACGCCACCGCCGCCTTCGACGCCGAGCAGCCGTTCCACGTCGTACGCGACCGCACCACCATGCTGCTGCCGACGCCGCGCGTCACCCGGCGGGCCGTCGCGCTGCTGCGCGAACACGGCTGCCAGTCCGTGTGGTTCGGGGCCGCCGCCCCCCTCGGGCTCATGGCGCCCGCCCTCCGGCGGGCCGGCGCCCGCCGGATCGTCGCCACCACCCACGGGCACGAAGCCGGCTGGGCCCAGCTCCCCGCGGCACGGCACCTGCTGCGGCGGATCGGCGAAGGCACCGACACCCTCACCTACCTCGGCGAATACACCCGCTCCCGGATCGCCTCCGCGCTCACCCCCGAGGCCGCGGGCCGCATGGTCCAACTGCCGCCCGGCGTCGACGAGAAGACCTTCCACCCCGCAAGCGGCGGCGACGAGATCCGGGCCAGGCTCGGGCTCACCGACCGGCCCGTCGTCGTGTGCGTCTCCCGGCTCGTCCCCCGCAAGGGGCAGGACACGCTGATCCAGGCCATGCCGCGGATCCTCGCCGCCCAGCCGGACGCGGTGCTGCTCGTCGTCGGCGGCGGGCCCTACGAAGCGGAGCTGCGGGCGCTCGCCGACTCCACCGGGGTGGGCCGGTCCGTGGTGTTCACCGGCGCCGTGCCGTGGGGGGAGCTGCCCGCCCACTACGGGGCCGGGGACGTCTTCGCCATGCCGTGCCGGACACGGCGCGGCGGGCTCGACGTCGAAGGCCTCGGCATCGTGTACCTGGAGGCCTCCGCCACCGGGCTGCCGGTCGTGGCCGGGGACTCCGGAGGAGCGCCGGACGCCGTCCTCGACGGGGAGACCGGGTGGGTCGTGCGGGGCGGCGACCCCGCGGACGCCGCGGAGCGCATCGTGGCCCTCCTGGAGGATCCGGAGCTCCGGCGCCGCATGGGCGACCGCGGCCGGGCCTGGGTCGAGGAGAAGTGGCGCTGGGACCACCTGGCCACCCACCTCCGCGCCCTCCTGTAGCGGCGGGGCCACGGCCGCGCGGCGGCGCGGAGCGAAGGCCTGGCGGCCTGCCGCTGCGCGGAGCGAGCCCCCACCCCGCCCCTTCCCGAAACCGGGACTCCGCCCCGGCCCTCGCGCCCCGTCCGGGGCGGACCGGCCCGTCTGCGTCCGCGGGCCGTCGCGGGCTGGTCGCGCAGTTCCCCGCGCCCCCTCGGGGTGGAGCGGGCCGTTTGTGTCCGCGGGTCGTGGCGGCGCGGTCGCGCAGTCCCCGCGCCCCTGTGGGGCTATGCCAGGGGCGCGGGGAACTGCGCGCTCAGCCACGGCGGCGGGCAGGCCCGGTACGGCCGGTTGACCCCGGTGGTGGAGTGCGGCTCTGCCGACCCCGTCGAGGGGGCTCTGCCAGGGGCGCGGGGAACTGCGCGACTCGGGCACCGGCGGGCTCTACGCCGCTTCGGACCGGCTCGGGACTCCGGAAGCACTGAACCCCGCGCCCCCCGGCTCGGCAGCCGGGATCAGGGGCGCGGGGAACTGCGCAGGGCGCCTACGCGCGGTACAGCGCTTCGATCTCGTCGGCGAAGTCCTTCGCCACGACGTTCCGCTTCAGCTTCAGCGACGGCGTGATGTGGCCCGACTCCTCCGTGAACTGCGCCGGCAGGATGCGGAACTTCCGGACCGACTCCGCCTTCGACACGGCCGCGTTTCCGTCGTCGACCGCCTTCTGCACGGCCGCGATCAGGTCCGCGTCCTCGCGCAGGTCGGCCGCCGTGCACCCGGCCGGCTTGCCGTTCTCCGCCGCCCAGCGGGCGAGGAACTCCTCGTCGATGGTGACCAGCGCGGCCACGAACGGCCGGGCGTCGCCCACCACCATGCACTCGGCGACGAGCGCGTGCGCCCGGATGCGGTCCTCGATCACCGCGGGCGCGACGTTCTTGCCGCCGGCCGTGACGATCAGCTCCTTCTTCCGGCCGGTGATCGCGAGGTAGCCGTCCTCGTCGAGGGTGCCGACGTCACCGGTGTGGAACCAGCCGTCGGTCAGCGCCTCGGCCGTCGCGGCCTCGTTCTGCCAGTAGCCGGAGAAGACCTGCTCGCCGTGGAGCAGCACCTCGCCGTCGTCGGCGATGCGGACCACCGAGCCGGGCAGCGGCTGCCCGACCGTGCCGATCTTCGGGCGGTCCCACGGGTTGAAGGCGGTCGCCGCGCAGGACTCCGTCAGGCCGTAGCCCTCCAGGACGGTGAAGCCGATGCCGCGGAAGAAGTGGCCGAGGCGCTCGCCGAGCGGGGCTCCGCCGGAGATCGCGTACTCGCCGCGGCCGCCGAGCACGGCGTGCAGCTTGCTGTACACCAGCTTCGAGAAGATCTTGTGCTTGAGCTTCAGGCCGAAGGACGGGCCCTTCGGGGTGTCCAGCGCGCGGCTGTACGCGATGGCCGTCTCCGCGGCGGCGTCGAAGACCTTCCCCTTGCCGTCGGCCTGCGCCTTGGCGCGCGCCGAGTTGTAGACCTTCTCGAAGACGCGCGGCACGCCGAGGATCAGCGTCGGCCGGAACGACTGGAGTTCGTCGGTCAGGTTCTTGATGTCCGGTACGCAGCCCAGGCGGATCGGCGCCAGCACCGCCGCCACCTCGACCAGGCGGCCGAAGACGTGCGCCGCGGGCAGGAAGAGCAGCACCGAGCACTCGCCGGTGCGGAACAGCGGGCTCAGCCGCTCCACGACGTTCCCGCACTCGGCGAAGAAGTTCCGGTGGGTCAGCACGCAGCCCTTGGGGCGGCCGGTGGTGCCCGAGGTGTAGACGATGGTGGCGGGGTCGTCCGCGTTGGCGATCGAGCTGCGCTCGTCGACCTCCGCGTCCGTGATCCCCGCGCCGAGCGCGGTCAGCGCCTCCACGGCGCCCTGCTCGATCTGCCACACCTCGCGCAGCTCGGGCAGCCGGTCGCGCAGCGACGCGAGGGCCTCGGCGTGCCCGGGGCCCTCCACGATCGCCGCGACGGCGCCGGAGTCGCCGAGGATCCACTGGATCTGCTCGGGCGAGCTGGTCTCGTACACGGGCACGGTGACACCGCCCGCGGACCAGATCGCGAAGTCGGCGAGCACCCACTCGTAGCGGGTGCGGGAGATCAGCGCGACGCGGTCGCCGGGCCGGACGCCGGCCGCGATGAGGCCCTTGGCCGCGGCCCGGACCTCGGCGAGGAACTCCCGCGCGGTGACGTCCTGCCACCGGCCGCCGGCCTTGCGGCCCATGACGGCGGTGTCCGGATGCTGAGCGGCATTGCGGCGGATGAGATCCGTCAGGTTCCCGTCCGACGGGACCTCGTACAGGGCCGGAAGGCTGAACTCGCGCAAGACTGCTGCTCCTCTGGGCGCCATCGCCACCGTGTGGACCGACCGGACGTTACCCACCGGTAGTGGGTTCCGGATAGAGGGAACCGGCCAGATGTTCCGTGCGTCACATGGCGCGGCACTGCCCGGTCGACCTTAGTCGACCCGAGCAACGACTAGGAAGTAACCGCAGGTAGGGCCCCTGCCACCGGCCCCTCTACCCGCGTCGCGCCCACCCCCCTAGGGTGGGCCCATGACGGGCAGCACGGGTGGCAGGAAAAGCAGCACGCGGGTCCACGTCGTCAGCGACGTGCACGGCAACGCCGAGGCGCTCGCCAGGGCCGGTGACGGCGCCGACGCGCTGATCTGCCTCGGCGACCTGGTGCTCTTCCTCGACTACGCCGACCACTCCCGCGGCATCTTCCCCGACCTCTTCGGCGTCGACAACGCCCACCGCATCGTCGAGCTGCGCACCGCGCGCCGCTTCGAAGAGGCCCGCGCGTTCGGCCGCCGGCTGTGGGACGGCCTGGACCGCGAACAGCTGATCGAGGAGGCCGTGCGCCGCCAGTACGCCCAGATGTTCGCCGCGTTCCCCCACCCCACGTACGCCACCTACGGAAACGTCGACATCCCGGCCCTGTGGCCCGAGTACGCCGGCCCCTCCACCACCGTCCTCGACGGGCAGCGCGTCGAGATCGCCGGCCGCGTCTTCGGCTTCGTCGGCGGCGGCCTGCCCTCCCCGATGCGCACCCCCTACGAGGTCGCCGAGGAGGAGTACGCCGCCAAGGTCGAGGCCCTCGGCGAGGTCGACGTCCTGTGCTCGCACATCCCGCCGGAGGTCCCCGAGCTCTGCTACGACACCGTCGCCCGCCGCTTCGAGCGCGGCAGCGAGGCCCTCCTCGCCGCGATCCGGCGGACCCGCCCCCGCTACGCCCTCTTCGGGCACGTCCACCAGCCCCTGGCCCGCCGCATGCGCATCGGGTCCACGGAGTGCGTGAACGTCGGCCACTTCGCCTCGACCGGCAGGCCGTGGGCCATGGAGTGGTGACCTCCGCACGCACGGTAGCCTGCACGCGGCGGCCGCAGGCCGCACACATCCTCGAACACTCCACGTCAGGAGCGACCGCGATGGCGGAACACACCAGCTCGAGCATCACCATCGATGCGGCGCCGGCCGACGTCATGGCCGTGATCGCCGACTTCGCCCGCTACCCCGAGTGGACGGGCGAGGTCAAGGAGGCCGAGGTGCTCGCCGCCGACGCCCAGGGCCGCGCGCAGAAGGTCCGCCTCCTGCTCGACGCCGGCGCGATCCGCGACGACCACACGCTCGCCTACACCTGGAACGGCACCGACGAGGTCAGCTGGACCCTCGACAAGTCCCAGATGCTCCGCCAGCTCGACGGCTCCTACCGGCTGGCCCCCCTCGACGGCGGCAAGCGCACCGAGGTCACCTACCAGCTCACCGTCGACGTCAAGATCCCCATGCTCGGCATGATCAAGCGGAAGGCCGAGAAGGTCATCATCGACCGCGCCCTCGCAGGCCTGAAGAAGCGCGTCGAGACCACCGCGGCCTGACCGGCGTGCAGATCCTGCTCGTCACCGGCCCCGGCGGCGCCGGGCGGACCACCGTGGCCGCGGCCGCCGCAGCCGCCGCGGCCCGCACCGGGCGCCGCGTCCTGCTGCTCCGCGCGGACGCGGCCGCCCCCGCCGGCCCGGCGGACCCGGTCCGCGCCCTCCTCGGCCAGCCCGACGGAGAACCCGTCGAGGCCGCCCCCGGCCTGGCCGCCGAGCCCGCCGCGGGGGTGCTCACGGCCCGCGTCGACTCCGGCGCCGAGTTCCGCGCCGAGCTCGCCGCCCTCCAGGAGCGCGGATCCGCCCTGCTGGGCATGCTCGGCTCCCGCCCCCTGGGCGCCGAGGAGCTCACCGACCTGCCCGGCGCCGAGCAGTTCGCCCTGCTGCGGGCCCTGCGCCGGGCCGCGTCCGCCCCCGGCACCGACCTCGTCGTCGCCGACATGCCGCCGCTGCCCCAGGCCCTCGCCGTCCTCGCGCTCCCGGCCCAGCTGCGCCGCTACCTGGCCCGGCTGCTGCCCGCCGAGCGGCAGGCCGCCCGCGCCCTGCGGCCCGTACTGGCCCAGCTCGCCGGCGTGCCGATGCCCGCGCAGTGGCTGTACGAGACCGCCGCCCGCTGGGACGGGGAGCTGGCTGCCGCACAGCGCGCCGTCGAGGCCGACACCACCTCCCTGCTGCTCGTCGCCGAGCCCGGCCCGGCCGCCGACGCCGCCCTGCGCAGCGGCCTGCTCGGCGCCTCCCTCATGGAGCTGGGCGTCGCCGGGATCGCCGCCAACCGCATGGTCCCGCAGGACTCGCCCGACCCCTGGCTCGCCGGGCTCGCCGCCGAGCAGGAGCAGTACGCCGCCCGCTGGGCCGCCCGCACGCCCGTCACCGCCCTGCCCCACCTCGGCCGCACCCCCCGCGGCCCGCAGGACCTGGACCGCCTCGCCGCCGCGGCCGCCCGGCTGCTCCCGCACGGACCCGCCGCCCGCCGCCCCTGGACCGTCGAGGACCGGCTCGCCGAGGACGGCGTCCTCGTCTGGGCCGTCCCGCTGCCCGGCGCCGAGAAGCGCGACCTCGACCTCGTACGCCGCGGCGACGAGCTGCTCGTCGCGGCCGGACCGCACCGGCGGATCGTCCCCCTGCCCGCCGCCCTGCGCCGCTGCACCGTCTCCGGCGCCGCCCTCACCGAGGGCGAGCTCCGCATCCGCTTCACCCCCGACCCCGCGCTGTGGCCGCGCACGCCCTGAACCCGTACCCCCGTTCGGGTAACGTCGAAGGAAGCACGCACACCCCGAAGCCGCCCAGGAGAGTCCGCCATGAGCGAGGCCACCGACCGTCCCGACGACGCCTGGGCCGATGCCTGCGCCGAGGACCTCGCCGCCGAGAAGGAGCGCCGCCGCTCCCGGCAGGGCGGCCCGGCCGGCCCCGGCGGGCAGGCCGGCACCGCCGCCGAGGAGCTCCTCAAGCTGTTCGAGGCCGTCGCCGACAAGGTGACCGCCCTGAACAACCCGCTGCTCGGGGCTGCCGCCCAGGGCGCCGTCCGGCAGTTCGTCGACCAGGCGAAGGCCGCCGCCCGGCCCGTCGTCGAGCGCAACCCCGAGGTCTTCGACCACCTCGCCGCCGCCGGCTCCGAGCTGCTGGCCGCCTACCGCTCCGCCGTCGAGGGACACGAGCGCCGCTGGACCCGCGGCACCGCCGACCCCGCGCCCGGCGCCGACGGCAAGCCCGCCGGCGACGGCTCCGACCCCCGCGACGACGGCGGCCCCGGCCCCACCCAGCGCATCGACCTCGACTGAGACTCCGCCGCCCTCGGGTACCTTTGGTCGTGGCGGGGTTTGACCGGAAACCGAGGGACTAATGGGACTCACCATCGGCGTCGACATCGGCGGCACGAAGATCGCGGCCGGCGTGGTCGACGAAGAGGGCACCATCCTTGAGACGTACAAGGTGCCCACCCCGCCGAGCGCGGACGGAGTGACGGACGCGATCTGCTCCGCCGTCTCCGCGGTAAGCAGCCACCACAGCATCGAAGCCGTCGGCATCGGCGCCGCCGGATACGTCGACGACAAGCGCGCGACCGTCCTGTTCGCGCCCAACATCAACTGGCGCCACGAGCCGCTCAAGGACAAGGTCGAGCAGCGCATCGGCCTGCCCGTCGTCGTCGAGAACGACGCCAACTGCGCCGCCTGGGGCGAATACCGCTTCGGCGCCGGCCAGGGCCACGAGGACGTCATCTGCATCACCCTGGGTACCGGCCTCGGCGGCGGCATCATCATCGGCAACAAGCTGCGCCGCGGCCGCTTCGGCGTGGCCGCCGAGTTCGGCCACATCCGCGTCGTCCCCGACGGCCTGCTGTGCGGCTGCGGCAGCCAGGGCTGCTGGGAGCAGTACGCCTCCGGCCGCGCCCTCGTCCGGTACGCCAGGCAGCGCGCCAAGGCCACCCCGGAGAACGCGGCCCTGCTCCTCGCCCTGGGCGACGGCACCCCCGAGGGCATCGAGGGCAAGCACATCAGCGAGGCCGCCCGCCAGGGCGACCCGGTGGCCGTGGACTCCTTCCGCGAGCTGGCCCGCTGGGCCGGCGCCGGCCTCGCCGACCTGGCCTCCCTGTTCGACCCGTCGGCGTTCATCGTCGGCGGCGGCGTCTCCGACGAGGGCGACCTCGTCCTCGACCCGATCCGCAAGTCCTTCAAGCGCTGGCTGATCGGCGGCGCCTGGCGCCCGCACGCCCAGGTGCTGGCCGCCCAGCTCGGCGGCAAGGCCGGCCTGGTCGGCGCAGCCGACCTCGCCCGCCAGGGCTGAGCCGCCCGCCCGGTGAGCCGGCGCCCCACCGCCCGCCGCGCCCCCTGTGGCACGGCGGGCGGTGTGGCTATGTTGCCGGGTATGGACCTGACCTCGCGCCTGCCCGCGCTGCCGCAGTCCCGGACGGAGGCCGACGGCTCCGCCGTCGTCCGCGCCCTCAGCTACAACGTCCGCTCGCTGCGCGACGACGAGGACGCCCTGGCCCGCGTCATCCGCGCCTGCGCCCCCGACCTGGTCTTCGTCCAGGAGGCCCCGCGGTTCTTCCGCTGGCGCAAGCACGCCGCCCGCCTCGCCGCCAAGTGCGACCTGGTCGTGCTCTCCGGCGGGGCGACCGCAGCCGGGCCGCTCCTGATGTGCTCCCTGCGCGCCGCCGTCGAGCGCACCGAGGACGTCCTGCTCCCGCTGACGCCCGGCCTGCACCGGCGGGGCTTCGCCACCGCCGTCGTCCGCTTCGGGGCGGCCCGCACCGCCGTGTTCAGCGCGCACCTGTCGCTGGACCCCGCCGAGCGGCGGACCCAGGCCGGGGAGCTGCTGTCCCGCGTCGAGCGGGCGGGTACCCCGTACGCGATCGCCGCCGGGGACGTCAACGAGACGCCCGACGGCCCCGCGTTCCGGATGCTGGCCGGCGCCCTCCAGGACTGCCGTGCGGCCGCCCCGTGGGGCGGGGAGCACACCTTCGTCCGCTCCGGGCGGCCGCGGCGCATCGACGCGGTCTTCGCGAGCCCCGGCGTGGAGGTCCTCGGCTGCGGGGTGCCCGAGGGCCTCGCCGGCGTCAGCGGCGCGGACCTCGCCGCGGCCACCGACCACCTCCCGGTCCTCGCGGCCCTGCGCCTCCCCGCCGCAGGCTGAGCCGCGCGGTCCGGCCGGTCAGACGACGGCGCCGCGGCCCGGGTCGTCGTCCTCGTCGTCGCCGTGCGCCATCCGGGCCACCAGGGTGGCGAAGCCGCCCAGGAACCCGCCGATACCCAGGGTGGTCAGCCACCACGTCATGTCCCACTGGAACAGCACCGCGAGCAGCAGCAGCACCGGCCCGCCCACCACCGCCAGCCACGCGAACTTCGCCGTGGTGTCGGCCTCCGGGAGCTCCGGCTCCGGCTGGACGAAGTGCCCCTCGTCCCCGCCGTCCGGCTCGGCGGGCGCGTAGTCCCGCGGCCCGCTCCCGGCCCCGCCCACCCCGACGCCCGGGGCGAACACCACCGAACTGCCCAGCGGCTTCGCCGGGCCGGCGTCGTCCTTCGCAGGCTCCTCGGCGGACTCCTCCCGGGCCGGCGGCCCCGCGGACCCGGGCGCACCGGGCCCGCCGCCGGAGGAGGGCCCCGGCTTCGGCGGGAGCGGCTTCACGTCCTCCTCGGGCAGCATCAGGTTCTCGATCGGCCGGAACGGCCCCGACCCCGGCGGGTCCGGGGGCTCCTGCCCGTACCCGGCGACGATCGCCGCCCACGCCGCTTCCTCGTCGAGCGGGGGCACGCCCCCCGCAGGCTCCTCGTGCTCAGCCACCGCTGGCCGCCTCCTTGCTGCCGACGCCCTCCGCGAGCCGCGCGACGAACGCGTGGCTGTCCTCGAAGATCCGCTCCGCATCGTGGTCCAACGTCGCGACGTGGTAGCTGTGTTCCAGCAGCGTCTCGGTCACGTCCGTCGACGAGATCCGCGCCAGGATCCGCGCCGAGTCCACCGGCGGGACCACGTGGTCCTGGGGGCTGTGCAGCAGCAGCACCGGCTGCGTCACCTGCGGCAGGTCGCCGTCCACCAGCCGCAGGAAGTCCCGCAGCGACTGCGCGGCCCGCGTCGGCACCCGGTCGTAGCCGATCTCGTGCGCACCCGGCTTCGCGATGTCGCTCGCGATGCCCGGTGTCGACCGGATGAAGTGCTTGGCCACCGGAAGGGCGAACGCCCGCGGGTCGTGCAGCTTGTTGGCCGGGTTGACGAGGACGATGCCGCTGATGGCATCACCGTGCTTCGCCGCCAGCCGCAGCGTCAGCGCCCCGCCCATCGACAGGCCGAAGACGAACACCCGGGCGCACCGGTCGAGCAGCTCGCGCAGTGCCCGGTCGACCTCCGCGTACCAGTCCTGCCACCCCGTGAGCTGCATGTCCTCCCAGCGCGTACCGTGCCCCGGAAGCAGCGGCACCGACACCGTCAGGCCCTGCGCGGCGAGGTACTCGGCCCACGGGCGCATCGACTGCGGCGTGCTCGTGAAGCCGTGGCACAGGAGGACGCCGACCTCCCCGCCCTCGTGGCGGAACGGCTCGGCTCCAGGGAGGACGGGCACCGGGTTCTCCTTCGTGACAAGGGGTGTGGGCGGGTGCGTAGCGCTGTGTGACTTCACCGTACGCGACCGGCACGGCACCGACCAGGGCCGTCGGGGCACCTCGGCGCGGGGCAGGGGTTAAGGTCTGTTCGACAGGACACAGGAAGGCTTTCGAGTTGATCTACGGCGCAATGAAGTTCTCCATCGGGGGTTCCCTGAAGCTCGCCTTCAGGCCGTGGGTGGAGGGCCTCGAGAACATCCCCGCCGAGGGGCCGGCGATCCTGGCGAGCAACCACCTGTCCTTCTCGGACTCGTTCTTCCTGCCGGCCGTGCTCGACCGGAAGGTCACCTTCATCGCGAAGGCCGAGTACTTCACCTCCCCGGGCGTGAAGGGCAAGCTGACCGCGGCGTTCTTCAAGGGCGTCGGCCAGCTCCCGGTGGACCGCTCCGGAGCGCGCGGCGCCGGCGAGGCCGCCATCAAGAGCGGCATCGAGGTCATCGAGCGCGGGGAGCTGTTCGGCATCTACCCCGAGGGGACGCGGTCACCCGACGGCCGGCTCTACCGCGGCAAGCCCGGGGGCCTGGCCCGCGTGGCGCTCGCCACCGGGGCCCCCGTCATCCCCGTCGCCATGATCGACACCGAGAAGATCCAGCCGCCCGGCAAGATCGTCCCGAAGCTGATGCGGCCCGGCATCCGGATCGGCAAGCCGCTCGACTTCAGCCGCTACCAGGGCATGGACGGCGACCGCTTCATCCTCCGCTCGGTGACCGACGAGGTCATGTACGAGATCATGAAGCTGTCCGGCCAGGAGTACGTCGACATCTACGCGACGGCCGCCAAGCGGCAGATCGCGGACGCCGAGAAGGCGGAGAAGGCAGCCAAGGCCGCCGGGAAGGCCGCGGACAAGGCGGCCGAGAAGGCGGAGAAGGCGGCGGAGGCCGAGAAGGCGGCGGAAGCCGGCAAGACCGCCGAATAGGCGCGGCAGCAGGGCGGTACCGCCCGCAAGGGGTGGGGCAATGGCGAAACGCGAACGTGTCGTGCGCATGTCGGTCGAGCAGCCGCTGTGGCGGGCGCTGACCGCCTACCGGCTGATCACCATGGTCTACGCGGTGGGCCTGTTCGCCTCCGCCTACCGGTACTTCGACCGGCCGTGGATCGCCGTCTGGTACCTGGCGATCCTCGCCGTGTGGACCCTGGCCACGCTCCGCAAGGTCGCGAACGCGGCCAGCTGCACCAAGCGCTTCCTGGTCGCGGACCTCACCGTCGCCCTCGTGGGCATCCTGCTGACCCCGCTCGCGGACACCCACGAGCGGATCACCGCAGGCGGCCCCACCCTGCCCACCATCTGGACGGCCGGCTCGGTCCTCGCCTTCGCCATCAAGGGCGGCTGGCGCTGGGCCTGCGTCGCCTCCAGCCTCGTCGCCGCCGCCAACATCGTCCAGCGCGGCGAGCCCACCCGGGACACCGTCCACAACGTGCTGCTGGTGTGGGTGGCGTCCGTCGCCATCGGGTACGTCGTCGAGGTCGCCCGCGCCAGCGAGGCCACCCTCGCCCGAGCCCTGGAGATCGAGGCCGCCACCCGCGAGCGGGAGCGCCTCGCCCGCGACATCCACGACGGCGTGCTCCAGGTCCTCGCCATGGTCCAGCGCCGCGGCACAGAGCTGGGCGGCGAGGCCGCCGAACTGGGGCGGCTGGCCGGAGAGCAGGAGGTCGCGCTGCGCACCCTCGTCTCCAGCGGGCTCGTCCGCCCCTCCCGGGTCTCCCGCGACGAGTCGCGGGGGGCGCTGGTCGACGCGTACGACGAGGACGACGACGTGGACGCGACGGGTGCGGACGGCGCCGGCGGCGGCGAGGTGGACCTGCGGTCCCTGCTCGCCCCGCACGCCGGATCGCGGGTGAGCTTCGCCGAGCCGGGCACCCCGGTGCCGCTGCCCGCGCCCGCCGCCCGCGAGCTGGCGTCCGCCGTCGGCGCGGCCCTGGACAACGTGCGCAAGCACGCCGGGGAGGGCGCCCGCGCCTGGATCCTCGTCGAGGACTGGGGCGACGAAGTGATCGTGACCGTCCGCGACGACGGCCCCGGCATCCCGGCGGGCCGTCTGGACCAGGCCGAGGGCGAGGGCCGCATGGGCGTCGCCCTGTCCATCCGCGGAAGGCTGCGCGACCTCGGCGGAACCGCCGAGCTGGTGTCCGTCCCCGGGCAGGGCACCGAAGTGGAACTGAAAGTACCCAGGGGGAGGACCCAGTGACCGAGCCGAACGAACCGAACGGGCAGACGGCGCAGCCGACCGGACAGGACGGCGCCGACGCGCTCGGCGCCGTCAGGGTGATGGTCGTCGACGACCACCCGATGTGGCGCGACGCGGTCGCCCGCGACCTCGCCGAGGCCGGCTTCGACGTCGTCGCCACCGCCGGCGACGGCCCCGAGGCGGTGCGCCGGGCCCGCGCCGTCTCCCCGCACGTGCTGGTCCTCGACCTCAACCTGCCCGGCATGCCCGGCGTCCAGGTCTGCAAGGAGCTCGTCGGCGCCGACCCCGCCCTGCGCGTCCTCGTCCTGTCGGCCAGCGGCGAGCACGCCGACGTCCTGGAGGCCGTCAAGTCCGGTGCCACCGGCTACCTGATGAAGTCCGCCGGCGCCCGGGAGCTGATCGACGCGGTGCGCCGCACGGCCGCCGGCGACGCCGTGTTCACCCCGGGCCTCGCCGGGCTCGTCCTCGGCGAGTACCGCAGGCTCGCCTCGGACCCGGCGCCCGCCGCCCCCGACGAGCCGACGGCGCCCCAGCTGACCGACCGCGAGACCGAGGTGCTGCGGCTCGTCGCCAAGGGGCTGTCGTACAAGCAGATCGCGGAACGGCTCGTCATCTCCCACCGCACCGTCCAGAACCACGTCCAGAACACCCTCGGCAAGCTCCAGCTGCACAACCGGGTGGAGCTCGTGCGGTACGCGATAGAGCGCGGCCTCGACGGGGTCTGACACTGGCGTACGTCGTACTTACGTCCCCATCCGAGTGAACGGGCGTACCCAACGCCCCGCAATTCCACCGGAATTGCCTCTTCCGCTGCCGCTGGTGTGACCTGGGTCACCACTAGCGTGGCCGTCATGCGGGCCCGAGCGGCCCTGTGGCGAAAGGGAGATCCCATGAAGGTCGGAGTGCTGACCGGCGGCGGCGACTGCCCCGGGCTCAACGCGGTCATCCGGGGCGTCGTCCGCAAGGGCGTCCAGGAGTACGGCTACGAGTTCACCGGCTTCAAGGACGGCTGGCGCGGCGCGGTCGAGGGCGACACCGTCCCCCTCGGCATCCCCGCCGTCCGCGGCATCCTGCCGCGCGGCGGGACCATCCTCGGCTCCTCGCGCACCAACCCCTTCACGCTCGACGACGGCGTACGGCAGATCAAGGACACCCTCGCCAAGCACGAGGTCGACGCGCTGATCGCGATCGGCGGCGAGGACACCCTCGGCGTGGCCGCCCGCCTCCACGGGGAATACGGCATCCCCTGCGTCGGCGTCCCGAAGACGATCGACAACGACCTGTCCGCCACCGACTACACCTTCGGCTTCGACACCGCCGTCGGCATCGCCACCGAGGCCATCGACCGGCTGCACACCACCGCCGAATCCCACATGCGGGTCCTCGTCGTCGAGGTGATGGGCCGCCACGCCGGCTGGATCGCCCTGCACTCCGGCCTCGCCGGCGGCGCCAACGCCATCCTCATCCCCGAGCAGCGCTTCGACCTCGACGAGGTGTGCGCCTGGGTCACCTCCCGGTTCAAGGCCAGCTACGCGCCGATCGTCGTCGTCGCCGAGGGCGCCATGCCGAAGGACGGCGACATGGTCCTCAAGGACGCCACCACCGACTCCTTCGGGCACGTCCGGCTGTCGGGCGTAGGCGAGTGGCTCGCCAAGGAGATCGAGGCCCGCACCGGCAAGGAGGCCCGCACCACCGTCCTCGGCCACGTCCAGCGCGGCGGCACCCCCAGCGCCTTCGACCGCTGGCTCGCCACCCGCTTCGGACTGCACGCCGTCGACGCGGTCCGCGACGGGGCCTTCGGCACGATGGTCGCGCTCCGCGGCACCGACATCGTGCGGGTCCCCCTCGCCGAGGCGACGGCCAAGCTGAAGACGGTCGACCCGGCCCTGTACCGGGAGGCCGGCGTCTTCTTCGGCTGACGCCGGCCGGCCCCGGGCCGGGGCGGCCGGCCCGAAGCGGCACCCCGGCCCGGCCCGGCATTCGGGCCCGGTCTCGGCCTGCCGCGCGGGGCGGTTGTACGGACGCCCGGGCTGGGAGCTGTCGGGGGAGGGTTGGCGGGAGCCGCGGGGTCGGGGTCGGGTGTGTCGCTGGGGGTGTCCCCGGCAGTTGATGGTGTCCGGGGCGTGCCGTCCTGTAAAGGGCGCTCCTCCTTCGTCGTCGCGTCGCTTCGCGATGGCCCTTCGGGCCACCCTTGACAGGACGACCCGCCCCGGAGGCATTTTTTTCTGCCGGGGCCGCCCCCGGGGGAATGGCCTGGAGGTAGTTGGGCCTGCGAGCCGGGTCAGGGAGCTTGCTCCCCCGCCCCAGTGGCACCTTTCGCCCCACCGGCATCAGCCGCTCCGTCGGCGGAAGCCGGATGGGCTTTGGTGTCGGGAAACGACGTCCAGAGCATCATCGGGAGACAGGAGCGCCCCGGATCGCTACGTGGGCGCCCTCGGCTCAGCGGCCACCCGCCGCCGCTGCGCGGGGCCGCCGTGCGAACGTCCCGGCCGGGGCTGCCGGGGAGGGTCGAGGCGGCGCCCGGTAGAGCCCGCCTCCGTGTCCGGGCCAGGCCTGGGCCTGCTGCGTGGGGCGGCCGTGCGGGCGTCCCGGCCGGGAGCCGTAGGGGGACGGCGAAGGCGTCCCGGTACGGTCCGCCTTCGGCGTCCGGGGCTGGGCCGGGCCCGCTGTGTGGGGCGGCC
>NZ_BMTY01000006.1:89556-165599 GCF_014649915.1 Streptomyces toxytricini
AAGCTGCCGGGGGAGGGCCGAGGCCGCCCCCGGCACGGTCCGCCTTCGGCGTCCGGGGCTGGGCCGGGCTTGCCGTGTGGGGCGGCCGGGCCGGAGCTGCCGGAGGGCCGAGGCGGCGCCTCGGTACGGTCCGCCTTCGGCGTCCGGGGCTGGGCCGGGCCTGCCGTGTGGGCGGCCGGGCCGGAGCTGCCGGAGGGCCGAGGCGGCGCCTTGGTACGGTCCGCCTTCGGCGTCCGGGGCCGGGCCGGGCCCGTTCCGCCGGGCGCCCGACGGACGTCTCCTCGGCCGGGGCGGCAGCCCCGGGGACGCCGGCCCCGCCGGGCCGGCGGTGTCGTGGCCTGCCGCGTGTGCCGACGCGCCCCGCCGCTGCCGGGGCGACGGCCCGCGTTACGCCGGGGCGCCCGTGCGGATGCCGGCCAGCAGGTCGTGCAGCAGGTCCGCGCCGCGCAGGGTGAGGACGGACTCGGGGTGGAACTGGACGCCCGCGAAGCCGCCGGATGCGGAGCGCAGGGCGTGGACCTCGCCCGTCGCCCGGTCCCGGGCCACCTCGACGCCCCGTGCGGCCAGCCGCGCCGCGGCCGCGTCGTCGCAGGCGGCCGTGAACGTGTTGTAGAAGCCGACCACCTCGGCGCCGCCGAACAGGTCGACCTCCACCTGCGCCCCCTGCGCCGGCTCCGCCTTGCGGACCAGCGGCAGGCCCAGCTCGGCGGCGATCAGTTCGTGCCCCAGGCACACCCCGAGCAGCCCGCCCGCGTGCCCGGCCAGCAGCTCCCGGGCCAGGCCGCGCAGGAGCCGCATCTTCGGGTCCGCCGGGTCGGACGGGTCGCCGGGCCCCGGACCGAGCACCACCGGGCCCGTGTGCGCGAGGGCCGCCTCCCGCAGCCCCGGCTCGTCGTAGCGGCGTACCGACACCGACAGCCCGCCGGCCCGCAGCACGTGGGCCAGCATCGCCGTGAAGGTGTCCTCGCCGTCCACCACCAGGCAGTCCCCGGCCGCGGCCGGGGGCCGCTCCTGCATCCGCAGCCAGAACGGCGCCAGGTCCCGCCGCCGGGAGGCCAGCGCCCGCACCACCCGCGGGTCCTCCGCCAGCCGGGCGGCCCCCGCGAAGGCCGGCCGCGGCGCCTCCGGGCGGACCCCCAGCGCGGCCAGCACCCCTGCCGCCTTCGCGTGGGTCTCGGCGACCTCGCCCGCCGGGTCCGAGTGGCGCACCAGCGTCGCCCCGACGGGCACGCGCAGGGAGCCGTCCGCGCCGATGTCCGCCGTGCGGATCAGGATGGGGGAGTCCAGCGTCTGCCCGCCCCCGGCGTCCACGCCCAGCAGGGCCAGCGCGCCCGCGTAGTAGCCGCGGCCCACCCCGTCCGGGCCGACCGGCTCGTGCCGCCCGATCACCCGGCAGGCGTTCTCGACCGGCGAGCCCGTCACCGTCGCCGCGAACATCGTCTCCCGCAGCACCTCCCGCACGTCCAGCGAGGACCGGCCGCGCAGCTCGTACTCGGTGTGCGCCAGGTGCGCCATCTCCTTCAGCCGCGGCCCGACCACCACACCGCCGCGGTCGCCGACCGTGCACATCATCTTGAGCTCCTCGTCGACCACCATCGACAGCTCCTCGGTCTCCTTGCGGTCGCCCAGGAACGCCAGCAGCGACTCGGCCGTCGGCCCCCCGGCCGGGTACCGGTACGTCCCGCTGATCGGGTTCATCACGACGGTCCCGCCGGACATCCGCACGTGCACCTCCGGACTCGCCCCGACCAGCGTCCGCGAGCCCGTGTGGACCACGTACGTCCAGTACGCGCCCCGCTCGCCCAGCAGCAGCCGGCGGAACAGCGCCAGCGCGTCCGCCCGCCCGAAGCCGTCGATGCGGCCGCCGTACGTGCGCCGGATGACGAAGTTCGCGCCCTCGCCGCGGCCGATCTCCTCCTCGACGACCCGCCGGACGGTCCGCGCGTACTCCTCGTCGGGGACGTCGAAGCCGCCGCCCTCCACCCGCACCGGGTGCGCCGGCAGCACCGCCAGCGCCTCCGCGAGCGTGACCTCGTACGCCTCCTCCGCGGCCAGCACGCTCAGCGGCGTGCCGTCGTCGGGGACGTCGAACCCGCGCTCGCGGATCTGCCGGAACGGCACCAGGGCGAGCGTCGGCAGCCCGCGGACGGGCAGGTCGGCGAGGCGCTCCGCCTCGTGGACCGGGCCCACGAGCACCTCGACGGTGTCGTGGGCACGGCCGGGGGTGCGCCGGCGCAGCAGCGCGAACGGGGGACGGTCGTCGCCGAGCAGGTCGAGCAGTCGGCTGGTCGTGGTTTCCATGCGGGGTCGGTCGTCCTTCCGGGTGGGAGGGGCGGCCGGCCGCAGCGCATACGCGAAGGCCGCCCCTCGGGGCGGCCTTCGCGTCGGTCGTGTCAGTGGGTACGCGCGAGGTGTGGGCCGCCGGGAGCGGTCCACCACCAGGAGCGGCAGGAGTGCGCGTACATGCGGGCCACCCTAGCCCACCCGGAAGGACGGCGTGCGGGGGAAACACGATGGGAGACGTCCGTCTCAACTGATGGGCATCCGGCAGGGCACGAGGTGGGACGCCTTAATGTGTAGGGGTGACCGTGAACGCTGAAACCCACGCCCCCGCCGCCAAGGCGACCTGGCGAGACCTGCCCGCGGCGCAGCAGCCTTCGTACCCCGATGCCGAGGCCCTGCGCGCAGTCGTCGCGGACCTCGAGTCGTATCCTCCGCTCGTTTTCGCGGGCGAGTGCGACCAGCTGCGCGCCCGTCTGGGAGCCGTCGCCCGGGGTGAGGCGTTCCTCCTCCAGGGCGGCGACTGCGCCGAGGCCTTCGACGCCGTGTCCGCCGACCACATCCGCGCCAAGCTGAAGACGCTGCTCCAGATGAGCGCCGTCCTGACCTACGCGGCCTCCGTGCCCGTCGTGAAGGTCGGGCGCATCGCCGGCCAGTACAGCAAGCCGCGCTCCAAGGACACCGAGACCCGCGACGGGGTGACCCTGCCGACCTACCGCGGCGACTCCGTCAACGGCTTCGAGTTCACCCCCGAGGCCCGCGTCCCGGACCCCGAGCGGCTCAAGCGCATGTACCACGCCTCCGCGTCGACCCTGAACCTGGTGCGCGCCTTCACCACCGGCGGCTACGCCGACCTGCGGCAGGTGCACGCCTGGAACCAGGACTTCGTGAAGTCGTCCCCCTCCGGCCAGCGCTACGAGCAGCTCGCCCGGGAGATCGACAACGCCCTGAGCTTCATGAAGGCCTGCGGCACCGACCCGGCCGAGTTCAAGGCGGTGGAGTTCTACTCCTCGCACGAGGCGCTGCTCCTCGACTACGAGGGCGCCCTCACCCGTACGGACTCCCGGACCGGGAAGCTGTACGACACCTCCGGCCACATGGTGTGGATCGGCGAGCGCACCCGGCAGCTGGACCACGCGCACATCGAGTTCTGCTCGCAGATCGCCAACCCGATCGGCATCAAGCTCGGCCCCACGACCAGCGTGGACGAGGCGCTGACCTACATCGACCGCCTCGACCCCGAGCGCGACCCGGGCCGGCTCACCTTCGTCGTCCGCATGGGCGCCGACAAGGTCCGCGACAAGCTGCCCGAGCTCGTCGAGAAGGTCACCGCCTCCGGCGCGGTCGTCGGCTGGGTCACCGACCCGATGCACGGCAACACCTTCGAGGCGGCCTCCGGCCACAAGACGCGCCGCTTCGACGACGTCCTCGACGAGGTCAAGGGCTTCTTCGAGGTCCACAAGGCGCTGGGCACCCACCCGGGCGGCATCCACGTCGAGCTCACCGGCGACGACGTCACCGAGTGCGTGGGCGGCGGCGACGAGATCTTCGTCGACGACCTGCACCAGCGCTACGAGACGGCCTGCGACCCTCGGCTGAACCGCAGCCAGTCCCTCGACCTGGCGTTCCTCGTCGCGGAGATGTACCGCGACCAGTAGCGGCCAGGCCGCCGCCCGCGGCAGCGGGTGAGCGCGGTGTGACAGACGATGACAGTGGGGCGCGGATCGGTGTGATCCGCGCCCCACTGGCGTATCGGGGGCTTTTGGGCCACCCGTACTTTGGGTACGGTTAGGTAAGCCTCACCAAATAGGGGTGGCTGCAAGACCACCCAGGGAGGTGAACCGCGTGTACGTCTGCTCCTGCTTCGGCATCACCGACAAGCAGGTCAAGGAACACGCGGCGGCCGGGGCCTGCACCCCCCGCCAGATAGCCTCCGTGACCAAGGCCGGCACCGACTGCGGCTCCTGCGTCCGCACCATCCAGGGCCTCCTCGGCCGCGGGGCCTGCCCGCGCCGCGAACTGCTGGAGAACGGCCGCACCGCCGCCGACGCGCTCGCCGCGGACACCGCCACCGCGGAGAAGGAGCTCGCCGGGGCCGCCTGAGGCCCCGCGCACGACCACCCCAGCCGTTCTGCCGCCGCCCGTCAGCCCTCCGGCTGCTCGATCAGCTGGGCGATGTACAGCTGCTCCCCGAGCGTCTCGATCAGCTCCAGCTGCGTGTCCAGGTAGTCGATGTGGTGCTCCTCGTCCTCCAGGATGTCCTCGAAGAGCCGCGCCGAGGTGATGTCGCCCTTGCCGCGCATGACCTCGATGCCGCGCTTCAGCCGGTCGATCGCCTCGACCTCCACCTGGCGGTCCGCCTGGAACATCTCCGTCAGCGTCTGCCCCACCCGCACATGGAAGAGGCGCTGGTAGTTCGGCAGGCCGTCGAGCATCAGGATCCGCTCGGTGAGCTTGTCCGCGTGCTTCATCTCGTCGATGGACTCGGCACGGGTGTAGTTCGCGAGCTTGGTCCAACCCTTGTTGTCCTGGATCCGGTAGTGGAGCCAGTACTGGTTGATCGCCGTGAGCTCGCCGGTCAGCTGCTCGTTCAGAAACTCGAGGACCTCGGGGTCGCCCTGCATCGCAGAGGCTCCTTCCAGGCAATGTCAGCTAGTGACGGGTCTGTGCGCGCATCCTTGCACCGCGGCCATGAACCGTCCAGTAAGTGCCTCCTTAGTGGGAGTTGCCATGACATGCCCGAATCAGCTCCCGCCTGGTCATGACCACCCCGCCACGTCTGTCACCATGGAGACATGGGTCAGCCGGACAGCCGGGAATCTCCGGGAGCAGAACAGCTGGAGCTTCCCCCGGGACAGCGGCTGCAGCGGGGCTGGCCCGTCACCCACTACGGGCCCGTACCCCGGTTCAAGCCCGACAGGTGGGAGTTCCGCGTCTTCGGCGCCACCGCCGACGGGCAGAAGCACTGCTGGAACCACGAGCAGTTCACCGCCCTGCCCTTCGAGAGCGTCGTCGCCGACCTGCACTGCGTGACCAAGTTCAGCATGGTCGGCGCCGAGTGGGGCGGCGTCCTCGCCCGCGAGATCCTCGCCCTGGCGCCGCCGTCACCACAGGCCACGCACGTGATGGTGTGGGCCGAGTACGGCTTCAGCTCCAACCTGCGGATGGCCGACTTCGCCTCCGAGCGGACCGTCTTCGCCACCCACCAGGGCGGCGAGCCCCTCACCGCCGAACACGGCTTCCCGCTGCGGCTCGTCGTGCCCCACCTGTACGCCTGGAAGGGCCCGAAATGGGTCCGCGGCATCGAGTACATGACCGCCGACCGGCGCGGCTTCTGGGAAGAGCGCGGCTACCACAACATCGGCGACCCCTGGCGGGAACAGCGCTACTCCTACCAGGAGGAACCGGGCGACGGGCCCGAGCTCTAGGCCGTCTCTCTCGGATCTTGCCGGGCAAGCCCGCACCGGACGGCATGGGTCGGGCAGGATGCGGAAGAGACGGCCCAGGCCCGCCCGCGCCTCGTGGCCGGGGCTCAGTGCAGGTCGCGAAGCTCCTTCAGCAGGGCCACGTCCGCCGCGTGCCCCTCCTTGCCGCCCGGCGTCTCGATCACCAGCGGCACCCCGTCCATCGCGGGATGCGAGAACAACTCCGCGAACGCCTCCCGGCCGATGCGGCCCTGCCCGATGTTCGCGTGCCGGTCCCTGTGCGCGCCCACACCCTCCTTCGAGTCGTTGGCGTGCACCAGCTTCAGCCGCCCCTCGCCCACCGTGTCCACCAGCAGGTCCAGCGCCGCCTTCGCGCCGCCCGGCTCCGCCAGATCGTGCCCCGCGGCGAACACATGGCAGGTGTCCAGGCAGACCCCCAGCTTCGGATGGTGGTCCAGCGCCTCGAAATACGGGCCGAAATCCTCCATCAGCGAGCACAGCGACGAACCCTGCCCGGCCGTCGACTCCAGCAGCAGGAACGGGTCGTCGTCATGGACCAGCTCCTCAAGCAGCGGCAGCGCGAACTCCCTGACCTGCGCCAACGCCGCCTCCCGCGGACGCCCGCCCGTCGCCGACCCCGTGTGCACGACCACCCCGCGCGCCCCGATCCGCCGGCCGCGCCGCAGCGAATGCCGCAGCGACTCCACCGAGCGCTCCACCGTCGCGGCCGTGTGCGAACCGAAGTTGATCAGATACGGGGCGTGCACGAACGCCGGGATCCCCATCTCCGCGCAGCCCGCCCGGAACAGCTCGTCCTGAGCCGGACTGCCCGCCGGAGTCGCCCAGCCGCGCGGATTCGCCACGAAGACCTGCACCGCCTCCGCAGCCAACTCCCGCGCGTACGACAACCCCACCGAAGCGAGCCCGCCCGCCACGGGAACGTGCCCGCCGACCGGATTCCGCGCGCGCCGGCCGGCGGAGGACGGGTCCCTCCTCGACTCCGAAACGGCCTGCGACTCCGACACGGCTAAAGCCCCTTGATCCGCAGGACGACCGTGCTGCCCTCCGGGGCGTTCTGGCCGCCCGGCACCGACTGCGCGTCCACCGTGTTCGAGAAGGAGATCAGCGGCTTCTCCACCCGCACCTTGAACCCGGCCGCCTCCAGCGTCCGGCGCGCCGCATCCGCCTCCTGCCCCGTCACGTTCGGCACCGGCACCAGACGCGGGCCCTTCGACACCGTCAGCACCACCGTGTCACCGGCCGCCGCCTGCGCACCGGCACTCAGCGACTGGTTCGCCACCGTGCCCGCCGGCACCGGGGAGTTGACCTGCTCCGCAGCCACCTCGACCTTCAGCCCGAGGTCCTGCAGGGCCGTACGGGCCTGCTCCACCGGCCGCGCCGCCACGTTCGGTACCTGCACCGGCCGGCCCTTGCTCACCGTGATCGCAACCGCCGTGTCCGGCGCCCGCTTCTGCCCGCCCTCCGGGTCCGTGCCGATCACCGCACCCTTCGCGACGTCCTGGCTGAACACCTCGTTCACGATCCCCGGCGCCAGCCCGCTCTTCGTCAGCTCCGCCTTCGCATCGTCCAGCGGGCGGCCCTTCACATCCGGGACCACCACGACCTGCGGGCCCCGCGAAACGGTAAGCACCACCGCGCCGTTGCCGCGGATCCGCTTGCCGCCCCCCGGATCCGAAGCCATCACCGTGCCCCGCTCGAAGGCCTCGCTGAACTTCCGCTCCACGCGCTTCACCCCCAGGCCGGCCGCCGAAAGCTCCGAACGGGCCTCCGCCTCCGACTTGCCCAGCAGGTTCGGGACCTTCGTGAACTGGCCCGCGCTGATGTACCAGACGCCCGTACCCAGCCCCAGCGCCAGCAGCACCGCCGCCACCACCAGCAGCGGACCCCGCCGCACCCGGCCCGCCGGACGCGGGCCCGCGACCGGACCCGCCGGACCCGGCGGATCAGGGTGCGGGGCGACCGGCGCCGACGCCAGCACCGACGTGTGCTCCACGCCGTCACCGCCGCCCTGCCGCGCCCCCACCATCCGCGGGATCACACTCGTACGGTCCTCCGCCGCCGACCGCTCGCCCGACAGGGCCTGCGGCGGCACCGCATCCAGCTCCGCATCCGACAGCTCCGCCCGCACCGCCAGCACCACGCCCAGCAGCGCCGCCGCATCGAACGGACGCAGCTCCGGCGACCGCGCCGCCGCCTGCGCCACGATCCCGTCCAGGGCACCTGGCAGACCCGGCACCGCCGCCGACGGAGGCGGCACGTCCTCGTGCAGGTGCTGGTACAGCACCTGCGCCGGCGTACCGCCCGCATGCGGCTTCCCGCCCGTCAGCATCTCGTACAGGACGACCCCGCACGCGTACACGTCCACACGCGTGTCCGCGACACCGCTCTCGATCTGCTCAGGAGCCAGATACGACACCGTGCCCAGCACGGCACCCGTCGTACTCGTCACCGTGTCCACCGACCGCACCAAGCCGAAATCGGCCACCTTCACCCGGCCGTCGTCGCCGATCAGCACGTTCTCCGGCTTCATGTCCCGGTGCACGAAACCCGCCCGGTGGGCCGCGCCCAGCGCCGCCAGCACCGGCTCCAGGATGTCCAGCGCCGCCCGCGGCTGCAGCGCGCCGCGTTCCCGCAGCACGTCCCGCAGAGTGCAGCCGGAGACGTACTCCATCGCCAGATACGTGTACGGGCCGTCCGTGCCCTGGTCGAACACCGCGACCACATTCGGATGCGCCAGCCGCGCCACCGACTTCGCCTCGCGGATGAAACGGTCCACGAACGCGCCGTCCGCAGCCAGCGCCGGATGCATCACCTTCAGCGCGAGAACCCGGTCCAGGCGGGTGTCCAGGGCCCGGTAGACCGTGGCCATGCCGCCGGCCGCGATACGGGCGTCGATGCGGTAGCGGCCGTCGAGCGTCTGCCCGACGAGGGGGTCATCCAGGGTCGTGTCCACCCGGTGATTCTACGAGCGGCACCTGTGGGCTCCGCCGGGAGAGCCAGGCTGGTGCGCAGTTGTGACGCGGCGCACGCCCCCGCCGCTGCGCGGAGCCGTTCCCCCACCCCGCCCCTTCCCGAAACCGTGGCTGCGCCCCGGACCCCGCGTCGCCACGAACGCCGGCGGGCTGCCCACCGCACCGGCCCCGCGGCCCGCCCCGGCACGGGGCCGGGGCGGTCGGGACACCCCGGCCCCCGCCTCCGACAGCCCGCCCAAGCCAAGCCCCCGGGGCTCCGCCCCGGACCCCGCGCCTCAAACGCCGGCGAGGCCGGATGTGCTTCCAGCCCACGCGGCGTTTGAGCGCGACGGGCGCGCAGCGCGCGGATGCCCGGGGAGGGGCCGCTCGGGCGGGAGCGGCCCCGACGGTCAGAACGCCGGGCGTTCCGGGTCCAGGGCGGCCAGGCCCTCCACGGGGGACGACGCGGCAGCGAACCGGCGCTGGGGGATGCGGCCGGCGCGGTGGGCCAGCCGGCCCGCGGACACCGCGTCCCGCATCGCGGCAGCCATCAGCACCGGGGATTGCGCCCGCGTCACGGCCGAGGCGAGCATGACGCCCGCGCAGCCCAGCTCCATCGCCAGGGCGGCGTCGGACGCCGTACCGGCCCCCGCGTCCAGGATCACCGGCACACCGGCCCGTTCCACGATCAGCTCGAAGTTGTGCGGGTTGCGGATGCCCATCCCGGAGCCGATCGGCGAGCCGAGCGGCATGACGGCCGCGCACCCGGCGTCCTCCAGCTTGCGCGCGAGGACGGGGTCGTCGTTCGTGTACGGCAGCACGGTGAAGCCGTCGTCCACCAGGGTTTCGGCGGCCTGGAGCAGCTCCTCCCCGTCCGGGAGCAGCGTCCGTTCGTCCGCGACGACCTCCAGCTTGATCCAGTCGGTGCCGAGCGCCTCCCGCGCGAGCCGCGCGGTGAGGACGGCCTCGCCGGCGGTGTAGCAGCCCGCCGTGTTCGGCAGGACCGCGATCCCGAGCCGGTCGAGGACGGAGAGGACGGAGCCCTGCACGGTGGGGTCGAGGCGGCGCATCGCCACGGTCGTCAGCTCGGTACCGGAGGCGACCAGGGCCCGTTCCAGGACGTCGAGGCTGGGCGCCCCGCCCGTCCCCATGATCAGGCGGGAGGTGAAGGTGCGCCCGCCGAGGGTGAGCACGTCGTCGGCCATCGCGCTCAGCCTCCCTGGACGGCGGTGAGGATTTCGATCCGGTCGCCGTCGCCGACCGGGGTCCGCGGCCACTGGCCGCGCGGTACGACCGCCTCGTTGAGGGCGGCCGCGACGCCCGACGGCGCCGTGGTGAGGGTGGCGACCACCGCGTCGAGGGTGGTGCCGGCCGCGACCTCGCGCGGCTCGCCGTTGACGGAGATGGTCATGCGTACGCCTCCTGACGTGCGGCGGAGAAGCGGCTCGGGCTGAACGGCAGGGCGATGTCCGGCAGCGTGCCGGTGGCGAGCAGATCCGCCATCGCGTCGCCGGTGAGCGGGGTCAGCAGGACCCCGTTGCGGTAGTGCCCGGTGGCCAGGTGCAGGCCGGGCAGGGCGGTCGGGCCGAGCAGCGGGGCGTTGTCGGGGGAGCCGGGCCGCAGCCCGGCGAGGGTCTCGGTCAGCGGGAGTTCGGTGATGCCGGGCACCAACTCGTGCGCGTCGCGGAGAAGTTCGTACACGCCGCCGGCGGTGACCGTGGTGTCCCAGCCGAGTTCCTCGCTGGTGGCGCCGACGACGAGCTCGCCGTTCTCCCGCGGCACCAGGTAGACGTGGCTGCCGCGCACGACCGCCCGGACCGTCCGCGACAGGAACGGCCCGTACGCCGCCGGCACGGTGAGGCGCAGCACCTGCCCCTTGACGGGCCGGACCGGCGGCAGGACCTCCTGCGGTACGCCGGCGAGGCGCCCGCTGAGGGATCCCCCGGCCAGGACGGTCTGCCCGGCGCGCAGCTCGGTGCCGTCGTCGAGGACGGCGCCGGCCGCCCGGTCCCCATCGACGAGGAGGCGTTCGGCGCGCGACCGGCAGATCTCCACCCCTGTGCGTTCGCAGGCGGCGAGCAGGGCGGCCGCGAGCCGGCGGGGGTCCACCTGGTGGTCGCCGTCGACGCGCAGCCCGCCGCGGACGCCGGGGGCGAGCATCGGCTCAAGCCGGCGGCACTCGCGGCCGGTGAGCCATTCCGACTCCAGGCCGCAGCGGCGCTGGAGGGCGTGCAGTTCGCGCAGGTGGAGCCGGTCGTCGGCGTCGAGGGCGACGGCGAGGGTGCCGCAGGCGCGGTAGCCGATGTCCATGCCGCCGCTGGCGTCGGCCAGCTCGGCGGCGAATTCCGGGTAGCGGGCGGCGGAGGCGAGGTTGAGGCCCAGCAGGGTCTCCTCGCCGTAGTGGAGCTCCGTGACCGCGGCGAGCATGCCCGCCGCGACCCGGGCCGCGCCGCCGCCGGGCGCGGGGTCGGCGAGCGCGGTGCGCAGCCCGCGGCGGGCCGCCCGCCAGGCGGTGGCCAGGCCGATGATCCCGCCCCCGATGACGAGGACGTCGGATCCCTTCCGAGATGAGTGCATGGGCGTCCAGCCCCTCCCTTCGCCGGCATGACCCGGATCAGGTTCGTACGGTCGGAGGCAGCTTCAGCCTCCCTCTCAGCCCGGTGCGCCCGGACTCCCGCGACAGGTACGGTGGCCACAGTAGCCGTTCCCCTTCCGGGAGCGGGAGGAGGCCGCAGGGCCGCCCCGCCGGACCCCCCGCGGGAACTTCACTGACTGATCGTCAGGTCGCTAGGGTGGGTTTCGTGAGCGAGCAGACGGAAAACCACGAGCGCGGCGTCGTCGTCGTCGGCGCCGGGATGGCCGGGGTCCAGACCGCGGTCGCCCTGCGCGAGCAGGGCTGGACCGGCCCCGTCACCCTGCTGGGCGCCGAGCCCCACCAGCCGTACGACCGGCCCCCGCTGTCGAAGGCGGTGCTGCTCGGAAAGGCCGAGGACTCCGCCTTCGACGTCGACTTCGAGGGGCTCGGGATCACGCTCCGGCTCGGCGTCGAGGTCACCGGGCTGCGGCCGGCCGACCACGAGCTGGACACCGAGGCCGGGCCGGTCCCCTACGACATCCTGGTGCTGGCGACCGGCGCCGAGCCGCTGACCCTGCCGGGCGCCGAGGGCGTGCCCGGCGTCCACCTGCTGCGCACCCTCGACGACGCGGCCCGGCTGCGGCCGGTCATCGCCCGAGCCCCGGCGACCGTCGTCGTCGGCGCCGGCTGGATCGGCGCCGAGTTCGCGACCGCCGCCCGCGAGGCCGGCTGCGCCGTCACCGTCGTCGAGGCCGCGGACCGGGTCCTGGCCGGGGCGCTGCCCGCCGAGGTCGCCGCCGCGATGGGCCGCTGGTACGGGGAGATCGGCGCCGACCTGCTCACCTCCGCCCGGGTGGAGTCCGTCGAGGCCGGGCGGGTCGTGCTGGCCGACGGCCGGGAGCTGCCCGCCGGCGCGGTCGTCGTCGGCATCGGGGCCCGCCCCGCCACGCGCTGGCTCGCCGGGTCGGGCGTCGAGCTCGGCCCCGACGGCTCGGTCACCGCCGACGCCCACCTGCGGACCTCCGTCCCCGGGGTGTACGCGGTCGGCGACTGCGCCTCCTTCCCGTCGGCCCGGTACGGGGCCCGGCTGCTCGTGCACCACTGGGACAACGCCCTCCAGGGGCCGCGGGTCGTCGCCGCGAACATCCTGGCGGGGGAGCCCGTGGAGGCGTACGACCCGGTTCCGTACTTCTGGTCGGAGCAGTTCGGCCGGTTCGTCCAGTACGCCGGCCACCATGCGGACGCCGACACCCTGCTGTGGCGCGGCGACCCCGCCGGGCAGGCCTGGTCGGTGTGCTGGCTGCGTGCCGGGGCCATGGTCGCGATCCTCGCGGTGGGCCGCCCCCGCGACCTCGCCCAGGGCCGCCGGCTCATCGAGGCCGGCAGCCCCGTCGACCCGGCCCGCGTCGCCGACCCGGAGACCCCGCTCAAGGCCGCGGCCGCGTGACCGCCGCCCGCCCGGGCGCGCGGGCGGCCCCGTACGGGTCGGCTCGGGTACCGGCGGCCCGTGGGAGGTGGCAGGCTTGTGCCGTGACCGAGATTGACGCAAAGATCGATGCCCTTGTCCCCGCCTGGCTCCACCTCCCCGACATCGCCGAGATGATGGGCGTCGAAGTGACCCGGGTCCGCCAGCTGGTCAAGGAAGGTCAGCTGATCGCGGTGCGCCGCGGGGAGAACCGCGCCCTCCAGGTCCCCGCCGACTTCATCGACGGCGACAAGCTGGTCAAGGGACTCACCGGCCTGCTGACCGTGCTGAAGGACGACGGCTTCTCCGACGAGGAGATGCTGGAGTGGCTCTTCACCGCCGACCCGACCCTGCCCGGCACCCCCGTGCAGGCGCTGCGCGAGAATCGCGGCACGGAGGTCAAGCGCCGCGCCCAGGCGCTCGCCCTCTGAGCCGAGCCCGACGGATCCGACCCGGCGGGCGGGCCCCCGCCCGGTGCGGCGGGCCCGCCCGCCGCACCACCCAGGGGGGTACCCATGTCCGCGAACGTGCGGCAGCAGCTGTCCGACGCCCGGCTCTACCTGTGCACGGACGCCCGCAGGCGGCAGGGGGACCTCCCCGAGTTCCTCGACGCGGTCCTCGCCGGCGGCGTGGACATCGTCCAGCTCCGCGACAAGGGCATGGAGGCCGGCGAGGAGCTGGAGCACCTGGAGGTGTTCGCCGAGGCGGCCCGCCGCCACGGCAGGCTCCTCGCGGTCAACGACCGCGCCGACGTCGCGCACGCCATCGGCTCCGACGTCCTCCACCTCGGCCAGGGCGACATCCCCGTCCCGGCCGCCCGGGCGATCCTCGGCGACGGGGTCCTGATCGGCCGCTCCTGCCACGCGGAGGACGAGGTGGCCGCGGCCGCCGCCGAACCGGGCGTGGACTACTTCTGCACCGGCCCCTGCTGGCCCACCCCCACCAAGCCCGGCCGGCACGCCCCCGGCCTCGACCTCGTCCGGTATGCGGCCTCCCTGCGCCAGGACCGCCCCTGGTTCGCCATCGGCGGGATCGACGCCGGCAACCTCGACGAGGTCCTCGACGCCGGCGCCACCCGGATCGTCGTCGTCCGCGCCCTCACGGAGGCCTCCGACCCCGGGGCTGCGGCGGCCGCCCTGGCCGCCCGCGTCCGGGCCCGCACGGCCTGAGGTGTCCAAAAGGCCGTCCAGCAGGTGGACACGGCTTCGGAGTCCGCGAACGCCCGTCTAACCTGCCGGTATGGCCCTTGGAACAGCTTCCACCCGAACGGACCGCGCCCGCACGGTCCGCGACCTGCTGGCGTCCGGGGACCCCTCGTACTCCTTCGAGTTCTGGGCGCCCAAGACGGAGAAGGGCGAACGCAACCTCTGGGACGCGCTGCGCCGCATCGAGGCGGTCGCCCCCAGCTTCGTATCCGTCACCTACGGCGCCGGCGGGTCCACCCGCGGCGGCACCGTCAAGGCGACCCAGCAGATCGCCTCCGACACCACCCTGACCCCCGTCGCGCACCTCACGGCGGTCGACCACTCGATCGCCGAGCTGCGCAACGTCATCGGGCAGTTCGCCGACGCGGGCATCCGCAACATGCTGGCCGTACGCGGCGATCCGCCGGGCGACCCCATGGGCCCGTGGGTGGCGCACCCCGACGGCGTCCACTACGCCGCCGACCTGGTCCGGCTGCTGAAGGAGTCCGGCGACTTCTGCGTGGGCGTCGCCGCGTTCCCCGAGATGCACCCGCGGTCCACCGACTGGGACACGGACATCCGGCACTTCGTGGACAAGTGCCGCGCGGGCGCCGACTATGCGATCACCCAGATGTTCTTCGATCCGGAGAATTATCTGCGGCTCCGCGACAGCGCCGAGAAGGCGGGCTGCGAGACCCCTATCATCCCTGAGGTCATGCCTGTTGTGGCCGTCAAGCAGCTCGACCGGCTGCCGCAACTCAGCAACGCGGTCTTCCCCGGTGCCGTGAAAGAGCGCATGCTCGCCGTCAAGGACGATCCGGCCGCTGTACGCTCCATGGGGATCGAGTTCGCCACGGAGTTCTGCGCGCGGCTGCTGTCCGAGGGTGTCCCGGGGCTGCACTTCATCACGCTGAACAACTCCACGGCGACCCTCGAGATCTACGAGAACCTGGGCCTGCACAAGCGGGCCTGATCGGCCGTTCCCAGGGCGGCCGTACCGAGGGGTGCCACGCATGGGAATGACGGTCCTCTACATCGCGTTCGGCTTCGTCGCGCTGTGGCTGCTCGCCGAGGTCCTGATGCAGTACAAGGCCCGGCTGCGCTGGCGGCTGCTCGCGTTCGCCGGGTTCGCCGGCGTCGTCGCCGGGGTGGTCCTGCCGTCGGTCCTCGTCATCGCCGTCGGCGCGACCGCGTTCGCCGTGGGCCAGACGCTGGTGACGCTGTCCTTCCGCAAGGGCTTCGAGGCCGGCTGGGCGCTGCGCCGCGGCAAGGCGGCCGCGGCGCCAGGCCGGCCCGCCCGGGGGCGGCGCCGGAGCGGCGCCGCACGCCCCGAGCCCGCGCTGGAGGTGACCTCGCTGGAGTACGGCTCCGACGGAGCCGGCACGGCGGACGGGAGCGGCGGCGCGGACGGCGACCGGGAGCCGGCGGAGCAGGAGCCCCGCCCGCGCTTCCGGGCGGCGACCGAGGAGTTCTACAGCCCGGAGCCGCTGCCCGACGAGACCGGCACGTACGGGATACAGAGCTTCGCCGCCGGCCCGGCCGAGCAGGACGCGCACGGCTACGCCGCCTACCAGGACCAGCAGTCCCAGAGCGGCGGCTTCGACTACTCCGCCGGCTACCAGGAGGGCGGCCGGCAGGTGTACGCCGCCTACTCGGACCCGTACATCGGCACCGGCGGCGGCGTCATCCCGCAGCAGCCGTACGACTACACCCCGTACGCGGGCCAGGCCCCGGACCCGTACGGCGGGGGCGCCGCGCAGGACCCGTACGCGATGGACACCCCGCCCGGCGGCGTGTGGGTGCCGCAGCAGCGGGACGTCGCGCAGCCGTACCCCGAGGACGACCAGGCGGGCGGGCCGTACCAGCAGCCGCAGCAGTACCCGTACCAGGGCACCGGGGAGTACGAGCAGTACCGCTACTGAGTGCCGCCCGGCCGGCCGCCCCGGCCGGGCACCCTCATCGGGAACCGCGGAAGCCGGCGCCCTCCACGATCAGCCCGGCCACCAGGGCTCCGGTCATCCCGGCGTGCGCCAGCCCGCCGCCGGGGTGCGCCCACCCGCCCGCCAGGTACAGGCCGGGCAGGCCGGTGGTGTTGGCCGGGTACAGCAGCCGGCCGTCCGCTCCGGCGAGCGCGGGCGGCGGCACCGCACCGCCCGCGGCCCCGGTGGCGGCCGCGATGTCGGCGGGCGCGTGCACCTCGTGCCACAGCAGCCGGTCGCGCAGCCCGGGAACGGCCCGCGCGGCCAGGTCCAGCAGGGCCTCCGCGTCGGGCGCGGGGCCCCTTCCGGCTGCGGGGCAGACGGCCGTCACGGTGACCGCCTCGTGGCCGGCGTCGGGGACGACGGCCGGGTCGTCGGGGCGCAGGACGGTGAGCAGCGCGCCGGGGGAGTGGACGAGGGTGCGGTGCACGGTGCCGGCCGGCCGCTCGCCGCGCAGCGCGAGGAAGAGCGTGAGCCGGCTCGCCTCGCCCGTGCCGCGGGCGGGCACCCCGCCGGACGGCAGCGACACCCCGCCGAGGCCGCGCGGGTCGGCCGCGCACACCACGGAGTCCGCCGCGGCCTCCGTCCCGTCGGCCAGCAGCAGCCCGGCCGCCCGGCCGTCCCGGGCGAGCACCTCCCGGACCGGGGCGTCGAAGACGAAGGACACCTTCCGCTCCAGGCAGCGCTCGTACAGGGCGGCGGCCAGCGCCCGCATGCCGCCGCGGACGTACCAGCTGCCGAAGGTCTGCTCCATGTACGGCAGCACGGCCGCGGAGGCCGGCACGGCGGCCGGGTCGAGGCCGTACGCCCGGACGCGGGCCGCCAGCAGCTCCCCGGCGGGCCCGCCGAGCTCGCGGGCGGCGATCTCGGCGAGGGTGGGCGGGCGGCGGCGCAGCAGGCCGCTCTTGCGGACGGCCGGGTAGGGGTCGCGGCCCAGCACCTGCCAGTCGGGGCGCAGGGGCTCCTCCAGCAGGGGGCGGCGGGTGGCGTCCCAGGCGTCGCGGGCCCGGTTCAGGACCTCGTTCCAGCGGTCCCCCGTGCCGGTGCCGAAGGCCCGGTCGAGGGCGGCCGCGGCGCCGCCGCGGGAGACGGCGGGGAGGACGGCCTCGGTGCCGTCGGCGAGGACGTGCCGGACGGCGGGGTCGACCTGCACCATGTCGACGCAGTCCTCGAGGGGGCGCTTGCCGGTCTTGACGAACAGGTCGCGGTAGACGGCGGGCAGGTGCAGCAGCCCCGGCCCCGTGTCGAAGGCGAAGCCGTCACGGGTGCGGCGGCCGAGGGCGCCCCCGTACGTCGGCCCCTGCTCGTACACCGTCACCTGCTGCCCTGCGACGGCCAGCCGGGCCGCCGTGGCCATCGCGCCCATGCCGGCGCCGATCACCGCAATTCGTGCCATGCGCCCGACCCTATCGAGCGGCGGCCCGGGTCAGCGGGGCGGGCCCGCCGCCGGACCGGAGGGCTCCCGGGCATGGCCGGCCAGCCGGTTCTCCTCGCGGCGCTGCGCCCGGCGGCGCAGGAAGCGGCGGATCCGGGTCCACAGGAGGACGAGGACGGCCAGGCCGAGGGCGAGGAGGACGGCCGCGACGACGGCGGCGGCTACGGGGTGGAAGACGGCGAAGGCGACGATGCCGGCGACGCCGATGTCCTCGGCGGTGCTCAGCGCGATGTTGCTGACCGGTTCCGGGGAGGTGTTGACGGCCATGCGGGTGCCGGCCTTGACGGCATGGCTGGCCAGCGCGGTGGAGCCGCCGATCGCGCCGGCGGCGAGATCGGAGAGGGAGCCGCTCTGCCCGGCCAGCAGCGCCCCGACGACGGCCCCTGCGACGGGCCGGACGACGGTGTGGACGGCGTCCCAGGCGGAGTCCACGTACGGGATCTTGTCGGCGACGGCCTCGCACAGGAAGAGGACGCCGGCGGCGACGAGGACGTCGGTGCGCTGGAGGGCCGGGGGGACGTCGTCGCTGAGACCGGTCGCACCGAAGACGCCCAGCAGGAGGACCACGGCGTACGCGTTGATGCCGCTGGCCCAGCCGCTGGTGAAGACCAGGGGGAGGACGCTCACCGCATCATCGTGCCGCAGCGCGCGGCATCCGGCAGGCGCGGCCCTGGGCCGGACGTGTCCGGGAGCGGCCGCGGTGCGCCGCCGTCCCCGTCATCGCGCCCGGCCGGGACGTCAGTGCCCCTGCTCGTCGCGGCGGCGCTGCCACCGCTCCTCGATGCGGTTCATCATCGACCGACGCTGCCGGTTCCGGCCACGGGCCGAACCGCCTGCACTGCCGGAGACGGGCTGCTCGCCGGGCTTGGGCGCCTTGCGCCAACCGGTGACCGCGAGGAGCGTACAGCCGAGCATGACGAGGAAACCCACCACGCTGACCCAGAGTACGTTCGGGACGATCACACCGGTCATGAGGAGCGCGATACCCACCACAATGCCTGCGACTGCCTGGTAGACCCGTCGCCGGGTGTACGTGCGCAGTCCGCTTCCCTCAAGCGCTGTCGCGAACTTGGGGTCTTCGGCGTACAGCGCTCGCTCCATCTGCTCGAGCATTCGCTGCTCGTGCTCCGAGAGCGGCACGGGAGTCCTCCTCATCCGTCGGTCGCGGGGGGAGCGACCAGGGTCCCTTCAGGATAGGCGGGGAATCGCCCCCGTGACACCCGCCCTCCGCGCCGGGTTCGAAAAATGCACCGCCCGGAAAAGCACTGCCCACCGCCGGTACGGCGCGGGGCCGTGCGGCCGGGGGCCGGGGCAGTGAGGTCGTTATTCCCCGCTGATCCGCCCGCCATGCCGGGCGGTGCCCCGATCATACGGCGCGCCCGCCCGGAACGGAGGCGGTCAGCGCTTCTCGCCGAGGACGTGCAGCTGGGTGGCGATGGCGTGGAAGGCGGGCAGCTCGGCGGCGGCCTCCTCCAGGCGCATCAGCGCCTCGACGGCCCCGGGCTCGGTGTCGACGAGGACGCCGGGGACGAGGTCGGCGAAGACGCGGACGCCGTGGACCGCGCCCACCTCCAGGCCGGCGCCGGCCACGAGGTCGGCGAGCTGGTCGGCGGTGAAGCGGCGGGGCACCGGGTCGCCCGCACCCCAGCGGCCGGCCGGGTCGCCGAGGGCCGCGCGGGCCTCGGTGAAGTGGCCGGCCAGGGCGCGGGCCAGGACGGCGCCGCCGAGGCCGGCGGCGAGCAGGCTGAGCGTCCCGCCGGGGCGCAGCGCGGCGACGGCGTTGGCGGCGCCTTCCGCCGCGTCGTCGACGTACTCCAGGACGCCGTGGCAGACGACCACGTCGTAGGCCTCCCGCTCGACGACGTCGAGCAGGCCCTGGGCGTCGCCCTGGACGCCGCGGACCCGGTCGGCGACGCCGGCCTCGGCGACCCGGCGCTCCAGCCCGAACAGGGCGTTCGGGCTGGGGTCGACCACGGTGACGCGGTGGCCGAGGCGGGCGATCGGGACCGCGAACATGCCGGTGCCGCCGCCGGTGTCCAGCACGTCGAGCACGTCCCGCCCGGTCGCCTTCACCCGGCGGTCGAGGGCCTCCTTGAGGACCTCCCACACCACGGCGGTGCGGAGGGAGGCACGGGGGCGGGAAGTGTCCGACACGGCTGATGGCTCCTCGGCGCGGAAGGGGGCGGGCAAAGCGTGCGATGCGTGCCCCACCCTATTGCCTCCGGCAGCGGTGCAGCTCATCCCGCGTCCGGACGCTCCGGGCGCGGCTCGGGGCGGGGCTGCGGGAGCGCCTGCTGCGGAAGCGGCTGCGCCACCGGCCGGAGGGCGAGCATCCGCTCGACCAGCCGCAGGAACATCTCCGTGGCGCGCAGGAGGTACGCGGCGTCCTCCTCGCTCGCGGCGTCGGGAATGCCGGCCTCGGCGCGGGCCCGGCGGGCCGCTCCGGAGGCGAAGAGCGCGCTCCACTCGGCCAGTTCCGGTGCGAGCTCCGGGAGGACCTCCCAGGCGCTGCGTATGCGGGGGCGGCGCCGCGGGTGGGCGGGCTCGGGCCGGGCGCGGGCCGCGAGGACGGCGGCCGCGGTGCGCAGCGCGGCGAGGTGGGCGGTGGCGTAGCGCTCGTTGGGGCGGCTCAGGGCGGATGCCTCGGCCAGGCCGCTGCGGGCCTTGGCGAGCAGGTCGAGCGCGGCCGGCGGAGCGGCCGACCTGCGCGGGACGGGGTGGACAGGGGACGGGGACGGTGTGGCCATGACGAACCTCCTGTCGTTGCGTACTGCTCTTGGCGGCGCCTGGTGATGCCTGGCTCCATCGTCGCGGGCACCACTGACAATCGCGCCGACCTGCGGTTTTCCTGCTCACATCGGGGCAATCGGCCCCCGGGGCGCGCGAACCGGCGACAAGGGTGCTAGTTTTTGGACTGACCGGTCAGTTCAAAAGGGAGGGGGCGGAGTGGACAGCCCGCACGGCGCGGCCGTCAAAGCCGAGGACTTCGGACTCAAGGGCCCGCGCGGCTGGGCGTTCCGAGGGGTGGACGTCGATGCCGCGCCCGGCACGCTCATCGCGATCGAAGGCCCGTCGGGCAGCGGCCGCACGTGCCTGCTGCTCGCCCTCACGGGGCGCATGAAGCCCACCGCGGGCCGCGCCGAGGTCGCCGGGCTCCCGCTGCCCAAGCGGATGGGCGCGGTCCGCCGCCTCGCCGGCCTCGGCCCGGTACCGGGGGTCAACGACCTCGACCAGGCGCTGACCGTCGGCGAGCAGCTGCGCGAGGGAGCCCTGCTCCAGCGCCGCTACGAGAGCCCCCTGCGCGCCCTCCTGCGCCCGCCCGGCAGCCGCGGCAAGGCGGCCGCCGCCCGGATCGACGCCGCGCTGGACGCCGTCGGCCTCGACCCGGAGACCCTGCCCAAGGGGCTGCGGACCTCCGTCCGGGACCTGGACCGCCTGGAGGCCGTCCGGCTCTCCCTGGCCCTCGCCCTGCTGGGCGCCCCCCGGCTGCTGGCCCTCGACGACGTCGACCTCAAGCTCTCCGACACCGAGCGCGAGGAGGCCTGGGAGCTGCTCCGCTCGATCGCCGCCTCCGGGACCACCGTCCTCGCGGTGTGCAGCCAGGCCCCCGAAGGCGTCCGGGTCGTGCGCACCGAGCCGGGCGCGGAGCCCGCCGACCCCGCCGGCCCGGCCGGCGCCGAAGACCGCACCGACGACGACACGAAGGGGGCCGACGATGCGCTCGCCGAAACTGGCCGCGCTTGAGCTGAAGCGGTTCGGGCGGGGGAAGCTGCCGCGGGCCGCCCTCGTCGCGCTGCTCCTGCTGCCGCTGCTCTACGGAGCCCTGTACCTGTGGTCCTTCTGGGACCCGTACAGCCGCCTCGACAAGGTGCCCGTCGCCCTCGTCAACGCCGACAAGGGGGCCACCGTCGAAGGCGAGCGCATCGCCGCCGGCGACGAGATCACCAGGAAGCTGCACGACAGCAAGACCTTCGAGTGGCACGAGGTCAGCGCCGAGCAGGCCGCCAAGGGCCTGGAGAACGGGACGTACTACCTGTCCCTGACCATGCCGGCCGACTTCAGCGAGAAGATCGCCTCCAGCTCCGGCGACGACCCGGCGACCGGCGCGCTGCAGGTCCGCACCAACGACGCGAACAACTACATCGTCGGCTCGATCTCCCGCACCGTGTTCGCCGAGGTCCGCTCCGCCGCTTCGACCAACGCCTCCCGGAAGTTCCTCGACAAGATCTTCGTCTCCTTCTCCGACCTGCACGGCAAGACCGCCGAGGCCGCCGACGGCGCCGACAGGCTGAAGGACGGCGCGACCAAGGCCAAGGAGGGCGCCAAGGAGATCGCCGAGGGCCTCGACACCGTCGAGGAGAAGAACGGCGAGCTGACCGGCGGGCTGAAGAAGCTCGACACGGCCGCCGGCAAGCTGGAGACCGGCACCAAGGACATCGCCGCCGGCACCGGCAAGCTCGCCGACAAGTTCAACGGCATCGCCTCCCAGGCCCGCCCCCACCTCGACAACCCCAAGCAGGTCGCCGACGCCGCGATCCTCGTCGCCGACACGGCGAAGGTCGTGCAGAACCACCTGGACACCTTCTCCAAGAAGGCGCCGGCCGCCGCCCGCGTCAGCAAGCAGGCGGCCGCCCTGGCCTCCGACACGTACACGCGCACCTGCACCGGCAGCGCGCCCAAGCCGCTGCCCGCCGCCTGCGCCGACATGAAGAAGCTGAAGGAGGTCACCGCCGAGGCCGCCCTGCTCACCGGAGACGTCGAGGCCCTCGCCAAGGACTCGAACGGCGACCTGGCCACCCTCCGCAAGCAGCTCGCCGACCTGGAGAAGAAGGCCCGCAAGCTCGCCGAGAGCGCCCCGCACCTGGCCTCCCGCCTCGACGCGGCCGCAGCCGACATCAACGCGCTGAACAACGGCGCCCAGAAGGTGGCCACCGGCATGGCCCAGCTCCACGCGGGCATCGGCAAGGCCACCGACGGATCCACCGCCATCGGCAACGGCGTCGGCAAGCTCGGCGACGGCGCGCACAGCCTCGACGGCGGCCTGTTCAAGCTCGTCGACGGCAACACCGACCTCGCCGACGGCCTGCACCAGGGCGCCGGCAAGATCCCGAACTACGACCAGCAGCAGCGCGACGCGCGCACCGAGGTCATGGCAGACCCGGTCAAGCTCGCCAACGAGTCCCTGCACAAGGCGCCCAACTACGGCACCGGCTTCGCCCCGTACTTCATCCCGCTCTCCCTCTGGGTCGGCGCGATGGTCGCCTACATGCTGATCGCCCCCATGAACAAGCGGGCCCTGGCCGCCGGCGCCTCGCCCTGGCGGATCGCCCTCGCCGGGTGGATGCCCGTGGCCGGGCTCGGCGCCCTCCAGGTCGCCATGCTGATGTCCGTGCTCCACTGGGGCCTCGGCCTGGAACTCGCCCGCCCCGCCCTGGCCATCGGCTTCCTCGTGCTGGTCACCGGCTGCTTCGCGGCCATCGTGCAGTGGCTGAACGCCAAGTTCGGCGCGGCCGGGCGCATCCTGGTCCTCGCCGTGCTGATGCTCCAGCTGACCTCGGCCGGCGGCACCTACCCCGTCCAGACCAGCCCCGGGTTCTTCAACGCGGTCCACCCGTACCTGCCGATGTCGTACGTCGTCGAGAGCCTGCGCCGCCTCATCACCGGCGGCGGCCTCGGCCCCGTCTGGCAGGGCTGCGCCGTCCTGGCCGCCTTCACCGCCGGCGCCCTCGCCCTGACCGCGCTGGCCGCCCGCGGCAAGCAGGTGTGGACGATGGACCGGCTCCACCCCGAACTGAGCCTGTAAGGAGCCGGTGACCTGTGAGAATCAGCGCCATGGAAAGCAGCAGCACCGGCGCGTCCGCCGGCGGCGGACGCCGGCAGGCGACACGCCAGAAGCTCTACGAAGCGGCCGTCACGCTCATCGCCGAGCAGGGGTTCTCCGCGACCACGGTCGACGAGATCGCCGAACGGGCCGGCGTCGCCAAGGGCACGGTCTACTACAACTTCGCGAGCAAGAACGACCTCTTCGAGGAGCTGCTGCGGCACGGCGTCGGCCTGCTCACCGCCTCCCTGCGGGAGGCGGCCGAGTCCACGGAGGCGCGCGGCGGCAGCCGCGTCGAGGCACTGGACGCGATGATCCGCGCCGGCCTCGTCTTCATCGACCGCTACCCCGCCTTCACCCAGCTGTACGTAGCCGAGCTGTGGCGCACCAACCGGGCGTGGCAGTCCACGCTGATGGTGGTGCGGCAGGAGGCGGTGGCCGTCGTCGAGACGGTCCTCGCCGAGGGCGTGGAGCGCGGCGAGCTCAGCCCGGAGATCGACGTCCCGCTGACGGCCGCGGCCCTCGTCGGGATGGTGCTGGTGGCCGCGCTGGACTGGCAGTCCTTCCAGCGGGAGCGGTCCCTGGACGACGTGCACTCCGCACTGTCGCTGCTGCTGCGGGGACGGGTCAGCGGCAACCGCTGACGCAACGGACCCCCGATCGGCGGTGCCGCCGGCGGCGCCCGGCCGCGTACAACTGGTGGGACCCGCCCCGGTCCGCCGCCGAGCCTGAGTACCCGTACCCAGGAGCGGAATGAGTACGTGCGCGGATGGGCTCCCCTCTGCGCGGACGCCAGACTTGGGGCATCGGACGGGGAACCGGTCCGGACCGCCGACACGGGGCGGCCGGTGCGGACCGGGACCCTGCCGCCACCGGGACGGATCCTGACGGCCTGCCCGGTGCACCGGCGGCGCCGGTGCGGCCCGGCTCGGGGGTGAAAGCTGCTACATGTTTCCTAGTCATTCATAGTCATCTCTAGTCGGCTGTGGCGCGTACGTTGGCCTTGTGAAGCTTTCGGAGTGGGCCCGTCAGCAGGGCGTGAGCTACCAGACCGCTTGGCGGTGGGTGAGGGACGGGAAGATGCCCGTGCCGATCCGCCAGGCGCCGTCCGGGACGTGGCTGGTCGATGAGCCTGCTCCGGCTGCCGTCGTGGGGGCGGGGCGGGTGGTGGCGTACTGCCGAGTGTCGTCGGTCGACCAGAAAGCGGATCTTGACCGGCAGGTGGCCCGGGTCGTGGCCGGTGCGAACGGGCTGGGTCTGGCCGTCGCCGAGGTCGTCGCCGAGGTCGGTTGCGGGGTGAACGGCGGGCGCCGGGAGCTGCACCGGGTGCTGTCCGACCCGCAGGCCGCGGTGATCGTGGTCGAGCACCGCGACCGGCTGGCCCACTTCGGCGTCGAGCACCTCGAAGCGGTCCTGTCGGCGTCCGGGCGGCGCCTGGTCGTCCTCGACCCCACCGAGACCGCCGAGACCGCCGACGACCTCGTACGGGACATCACCGAGGTGCTCACCTCGATGTGCGCCCGCCTGTACGGGCGGCGGGCGGCGAAGAACCGGGCCGCCCGCGCGGCGGCCGTGGCGACCGGCGAGGACGCCGGGTGAAGAAGTTCCGCCCGCAGCCCGGATTCGTGGTACAGGCATACCGGTTCGCGCTGGACCCGAACGCCTTCCAGGAGGCAGCGCTGCGCTCGCACTGCGGCGCCGCGCGCGCCGCCTACAACTGGGCCGTCGGCTGGGTGACCGCTTCCTGGTGGCAACGCAAGGCGGAGGAGTCCTACGGCGTCCCCGCGGAAGCGCTGACCGACTGGCGGCCGTGGTCGCTGCCCGCGCTGCGGAAGGCGTTCAACGAGGCCAAGCACACCGACCCGAGGTTCGCCGGGTGGTGGCAGGAGAACTCCAAGGAGGCGTACTCCACCGGTCTCGCGAACGCCGCCGCCGCGTTCGACAACTACGCGAAGTCCAAGCAGGGCAAGCGGCGCGGCAAGCGGATGGGTGCGCCCCGGTTCAAGTCGAAGCGGAAGGCGCGTCCGGCCTGCCGGTTCACCACCGGCACCATCCGCGTGGACGGTGACGGCCGGCATGTGACACTGCCGAGGCTGGGCACGATCCGCACCCACGAACCCACCGCAGGCCTCCACGCCCGCATCCAGGCCGGGACCGCCCGCGTCTTGTCCGCGACCGTGCGACACGAGCGGGGACGCTGGTTCGTGTCCTTCCAGGCCGAAGTGAAGCAGGACATTCGGCGCGTGGCGCGCCCAGGCGTGGTGGTCGGGATCGACCTCGGTGTGAAGACCCTCGCGGTGATGGCCGACAGCACGGGCGAGATCCGCACCGTCGCGAATCCCGGGCACTACGACGCCGCGCGCAAGCGGCTGCGCCGCGCCTCCCGGACTGTGGCCCGCCGGCAGGGCCCCGACCGCAGGACCGGACGCAAGCCGTCGAAGCGGTGGGAGAGAGCCAACGACATCCGCAACCGCGTGCACCACCGGGTGGCGAACCTGCGCGAGAACGCACTGCACAAGCTGACCACGGCCGTGGCGGCCGAGTTCGGCACGGTCGTGGTCGAGGACCTCAATGTCGCCGGGATGCTCCGCAACCGGCGCTTGGCCCGGCGCATCGCCGACGCCGGGTTCGATGAGATCCGCCGTCAGCTCGACTACAGGACCGGCCGGCGCCACGCCACCCGCCTCGTGGTTGCAGACCGCTGGTACCCCTCCTCCAAGACCTGTTCCGGGTGCGGCGCGGTGAAAGCCAAGCTGCCGCTGCACGTGCGGACCTACGAATGCGACGCCTGCCACCTGGTCATCGACCGGGACGACAACGCCGCACTCAACCTCGCCGCTCTCGCGGCGGCCTGCACCACTGGTACCGGAGTGGCCGGAGACCAGGACACCGCCCCGGCGGCGTCGAAGCCTCGTGGAGCCGACCAGAAGACCCGCGCCACCACCCGCAGCCGCAAGGCCACGGGTGGGCGGGCAGGTGGCGCAACCCTGCCGCACCAGCGGCAGCAGGAAACGAGAGACCGTACTCAAACCGAAGCCCCCACACTTTGGTGATGTGACGGACCTTCCGGGCCGGAATGCCCGGAATGCTGAGACCTGACTACGGCCTCAGCAACGGGATCGAGCCATGCCGCACCGCCCGCCCGGCGTCTTCGCCTTCCTGCCGTCAGCCGCGGCCGCGCAGCGGCAGCCGCACCCGGGCCCGCACCGCCGCCGCACGACGGGCGGCCGCGGCCGCCGCGGCGTCGCGGCGCGCCTGCACCGCCCACCGCACCCGCGCCGCCGAGCGCGGCAGCAGCAGCGCCCGCAGCCGGCCCCGCCGGCCGGCGCCGGCCAGCAGCGCGGCCCGGACCGCCAGCACGTCCTGCGCCGCCTCCGCCCGCGGCTCCGCCTCCGGTGCGCCGGGCGGGGCGTACAGGGCCCGCTCCACCGCGCCGGAGAGCCGACGGACCGCCGCCGCGGCCTCCCCGTCGAGGCGGCCCTCACCGACGAGCCGGTCGGCGGCCGCCCGCGGGGACAGCGCCCGGTCCGGGACGATGCCCGTGTCCCAGGCCGCGTCGTGAAGCTCCTCCCAGGCCGGCAGGACGCCGCCCCCGCCCAGCCGCCGCCTGCGCAGCCGGGAGCGCCACAGCAGCGGCAGCAGCGGCACGCCGACGACGACCGCCGCCGCGGCCGCCCAGCCGAGGACCGCCCCGGCGGACGGCCCGCCGCCCTGCCCGCCGGCCGCCTCCTGCGGTGCGGCGCCGCCGCACTCGCCGAGCCGCCGCAGCTCCGGCGGGCAGGCGTCGGCCTGCGAAGGGGCCGCCGACGGCTCCGCCGCGCTCTGCGAGGGCAGCGGCGCCGGCGCCGACGGCTGGGCCGCCGGGCTCTCGGCACGCGCGTAGTCCGGCAGCGTCAGCCCCTGGCGCGGGGTCGGCTCGAACCGGGTCCAGCCGACGCCCTCGAAGTACAGCTCCGGCCAGGCGTGGGCGTCCCGCATCGAGACGTTCACACTGCCGTCGGCCTGCTTCTCACCGGGCGTGAACCCGACCGCGACCCGCGCCGGGATGCCGAGTGAGCGCGACATCGCGGCCATCGAGAAGGCGAAGTGGATGCAGAAGCCCTCCTTGTCCGCCAGGAACCGGGCGATGGCCTGCGGGCCCGTGCCGGACGCCACCTTCGTGTCGTAGCGGAAGCCGCCGTTCACGGCGAAGTGGTCCTGCAGCCGCACCGCGCGCGTGTAGTCGTCCTTCGCACCCCTGGTGATCTGCCGGGCCGTCTCCGCCACCACCGGCGGCAGGTTGTCGGGCAGCTTCGTGTACTCGGCGCGGACCGCCGGGTCGGGTGCGGGAGCCGACTGCAGCTGGGCCGCCGTCGGCCGCAGCAGCAGGCTCCGCACCGTGTACATCGAGCCCTGCACGTTCTGGTAGCGGTCCTTGGCCAGCTGGTCGCCGACCAGGGTCCGGCCGACCGGCTCGAACCGCCACCGGCCGGGGATGTCCACACCCGTCGCCGGGTACGGCATCGGCAGGTAGCGCTGCGCATAGGTGTCCGCCGCCGAGATGCTCGTACGGACCTCCGCCGCGCCCTGGCGGACCCGCTCGCCCAGCCCCGGCGGGTTCGGCAGCCGCTCCGGGACGTCGGTCAGGGCCCGGCCGGACGCCTCCCACTTCACGCCGTTGAACTCGTCCAGCGCCAGGATCCGCAGGTAGTGGTCGCCCAGGGCCGGGGTGTCCGTCCGGTACTTCAGCACCACCCGGTTGTCCTGCGCGTTCAGGCTGCTCTGCAGGGACACCAGCGGGTTCACCGCGGAGATCGTCCCGCCGACCCCGCTGCCGCCGCCGTCGGCCTCGGTGCGGCCGCCGAGGACGCCGCCGCCCAGCGAGGGCAGCGCAGCCGGGGCCACCAGGGCCAGGCCGAGGGCCGCCGCGCCGATCCGGCGCCCCGTGCGCACGGGCGACAGCGGCCGGCCGGAGCCCGCGCCACCCGACCCGTACCCCGAGGACGCGGTCACCCGGCCGGACGGGGCGCCGCCGAAGACGCGGCCCCACTGGGCCAGCCGGTCGCGGCCCTCGGCCAGGAGCAGCACCAGGTAGCCGGCGCCGGCCAGCAGGAAGGAGAACCAGGGCGCGCCGGCGCCGCCGGAGAGGCCCGCCGCCACCGAGTACAGGGCGAGCAGCGGCAGCCCCGCCGCGGCGGCGCTGCGCATCGTCACCGCCAGCAGGTCCACCAGCAGCCCGATCACCAGGACCCCGGTCAGCAGCAGCAGCCGGATGCCGTCGGTCAGCGGGGCGGGTATCGCGAACTCTGCCACGTCCTGCACGCCGCGGCGGAACAGGGCGCCGATGTCCGTCACCAGGTAGGCCATCGGCCCGGTCCCGGTCGACTCGCCCTTCCCCGCGAAGAGGAAGACCACCACCAGGGAGGAGGCCAGCACCTGCGAGGCCACGGTCAGCGGCCGCGCCAGCGGCGCCCGCCGGGCCGCGGCGCCCACCCCGCTCTGCAGGCACAGCAGCGCCGCGGCCTGGAGCAGCCAGCCCGAGGACTCCACCAGCGCGGCCAGCGACCAGGAGGCCAGCAGGGTCGCCAGGACCGCGAACACCGTCAGCCGTGCACGTCCGCTCATGACCAGCCCCCCGGGGAGTCCGTGCCGAGCGGCGCGCTCCCGGCCTGCCGCCACAGGTCGCCGTACGCGGCGCCGGGCGGGACGGCCAGCGCCGTCCAGCCCGTCTCGCGCAGCCGGTCCAGCCGCTTCTGGGCGCGCGAGGGCTGCCCTGCCCACTGCGCCGGGTCCAGCAGGAAGGCCACCGCTGCGCCGCATCGGCCGCGCATCTTCGCAGCCAGCTCCGTCTGCGCGTCGTCCAGCTCGCCGAGGAACGCGACGAGCAGGCCGTCGCCGGCCGACCCGCCGAATCCGGCGCCGTCCCCGGCGCGCAGGGCGTCGTACGCGCGGGAGAGCCCGGCCCCGTCGGAGTGCCCGACGACGGCCAGCATGTCCATGATCATCCCGGCGGCCTCGGCGGACTCCTGGCCGCCCTGCGAGAAGCCCGCGCCCTCCCCGGCCAGGGCGCTGCCCCCGTCGGTCAGCAGCCGCACCGAGTAGCCGCGCTCCAGCAGGTGGACCAGGGTCGAGGCGGCCCCCGACACGGCCCACTCGAACGCCGAGTCCGGCCCGGCGCCCTCGTACGCGATGCCGCGGGTGTCCAGCAGGACCGTCGCGCGGCTGCGCTGCGGCTGCTCCTCCCGCCGGACCATCAGCTCGCCGTAGCGGGCCGTCGAGCGCCAGTGCACCCGGCGCAGGTCGTCGCCGCGCCGGTAGCCGCGCGGGATGACGTCGTCCTCGCCCGCCAGGGCCAGCGCGCGGCCGCTGCCGTCGCCGTAGCCGGAGCTCTGCCCGCCCAGCCGGACGGGGGCCAGCTCCTCGGTGCGCGGGACCACGGTGAGCACGTCGTACGTGCTGAACGAGCGGGTCAGCTCGACCAGCCCGAAGGGGTCGGTCAGCCGCAGCTGGAGCGGGCCCAGCGGGTAGCGGCCGCGCAGGTCGGAGCGGACCCGGTAGGACACCTCGCGGCGGCCGCCCGGCTCCACCCGGTCCAGCACGAACCGCGGCCTCGGCCCGAGCACGTACGGCACCCGGTCCTGGAGCATCAGCATCCCCGTCGGCATCCGGGAGACGTTCTCTACGCGCAGCTGGACCCGCGCCTCGTCCCCGGCGGGCACCCGCTGCGGGCTCAGCCGGCGGCTGCCGGCGACCCGGTGGCGGGTGCGGTGCAGGACGGCGACGCACAGCAGCGGCAGGAAGGCCAGCAGCAGCCCGACACGCAGCAGCTCGGCCTGGCCGAGCACGTACGAGCAGAGGGCCGCCGCGATGCCCGCGGCCAGGAAGGACCGGCCCCGGGTGGTCAGGCCGGCCAGCGACGCGCGCAGCCCGCCGGAGTTCCGGCCCCCGCCGCCGGCGCCGCTCCGGGCACCGGCGCCCATCAGAAGCCCCGGACGCCGGCGCCGGGCACCTCGCCGCGCGGGTGCGCGCTCGGGACGGGGGTGCGCTGCACGATGTCCTGCACGACCTGCTCGGCGGTGCGGCGGTTCAGGGAGGCCTGCGCCGTCGGGAGCAGGCGGTGCGCCAGCACCGGCCCGGCCAGGGCCTGCGCGTCGTCCGGGAGGACGAAGTCGCGGCCGGCCATGGCGGCCGCGGCCTTCGCCGCGCGCAGCAGGTGCAGGGTGGCGCGGGGCGAGGCGCCCAGGCGCAGGTCCGGATGGCTGCGGGTGGCGGAGACCAGGTCGACGACGTAGCGGCGGACCGGCTCGGCGACGTACACGTCCCGGACGGCCTCCACCAGTTTGGCGATGTCGTGGGCGTGCGCGACGGCCTGGAGGTCGTCCAGCGGCGAGAGCCCGCCGTGGACGTCGAGCATCCGCAGCTCGGCGTCCGGGCTCGGGTAGCCGACGGAGACCCGGGCCATGAAGCGGTCGCGCTGCGCCTCGGGGAGCGGGTAGGTGCCCTCCATCTCGACCGGGTTCTGCGTGGCGACCACCATGAACGGGCTGGGCAGGGCGTACGTGGTGCCGTCGATGGTGACCTGGCGCTCCTCCATCGACTCCAGCAGCGCCGACTGGGTCTTCGGCGAGGCGCGGTTGATCTCGTCGCCGATGACGATCTGCGCGAAGATCGCGCCGGGCTTGAACTCGAACTCGCGGCGCTGCTGGTCGTAGATGCTGACGCCGGTGATGTCGGAGGGCAGCAGGTCCGGGGTGAACTGGATGCGCTGCACCGAGCAGTCGATCGACTTCGCGAGGGTCTTCGCCAGCATCGTCTTGCCGACGCCGGGGACGTCCTCGATCAGCAGGTGGCCCTCGGCCAGGAGCACGGTCAGGGCGATGCGCACGACCTCGGGCTTGCCCTCGATCACGCTCTCGACGGACCGGCGCACGCGCTCGGCCGTGCTCGTCAGATCCGCGAGACCCGCTCTGTCGTCATAGGTCGTCACCTGGTACTCCTCGGCCCTTTCCGGTGGGGCCGGCGTCCCTTGCGCACGGCCGGCCCATCCCGACACGGACGCCGGACCCGGAGGGGTTCCGGGCGGCGTCGTCCCCGCATTGTTGACGGCTCCACGGGGTTGTGTCACTCACGAGTCGGGATCGATCTCCCGCAGGAGCCCGGTGTGCACGTCGAAGACGAAGCCTCGCACATCGTCGCGGTGGGGGAGGAAGGGGCTGGTCCGCACGCGCTGCATGGACTGGCGGACGTCCTGGTCGACGTCCCGGAACGCCTCGACGGCCCACGGCGGGCGCTGGCCCACCTCGTCCTCCAGCTCGTGCCGGAAGTCCTCCGTGAGGCTCTCCAGGCCGCAGCCGGTGTGGTGGATGAGGATGACCGAGCGGGTGCCCAGCGCGCGCTGGCTGATGGTGAGGGAGCGGATGGCGTCGTCGGTCACGACCCCGCCGGCGTTGCGGATGGTGTGGCAGTCGCCGAGCTCCAGGCCGAGCGCGGCGTGCAGGTCGAGGCGGGCGTCCATGCAGGCCACGACCGCCACCCGGAGGACGGGGCGGGCGTCCATGCCGGGGTCGCGGAAACCGGCGGCGTAACGGCGGTTGGCCTCGACCAGCCGGTCGGTGACGGAGCCGCCGGAGGGACCGCCGGACGGGCCGGGGGCCCCGGCGGCGGATCCGGCGGGCGGGGGAGCGGAAGTCGTCATGCCTTCGACGGTAGTGGCCGCCCCTCGGGCCCGGCTCGGGACGCCGCGGGAGGAAACGGGTCAACGCAGCACGGTGTGAGCTGACCCACAGGGGTGGGGAGGGGGCCGCCATCCGGGTGATTCGCGCCTTTTGCGGGTTCCGGGCGAGGCGGGCGCACGGCGCGCGGGCCGGTTCGTTGACCCGGCGTGCCGTTGCACTAAAGTGGCGCGAACCGGCCGGAGCCCGGCCCTGACCGGCTGCCCGGCCCCCTGGTAACACTCCGCGTGCGCGGCGCGGCGTATGCCTGCCGCGCCGTTATCTGAGAGGGCGCTTTGACCAGCGAGTCCCGACACGTCCCGGTGATGCTCCAGCGGTGCCTGGACCTGTTGGCCCCGGCCCTCCACGAGCCGGGGGCCGTCGTCGTCGACTGCACCCTCGGCCTCGGAGGCCACAGCGAGGCCCTGCTGACCCGATTCCCCGAGGCCCGCCTGATCGGCCTCGACCGCGACAAGGAGGCCCTGAGGCTCTCCGGCGAGCGCCTCGCCCCCTTCGGCGACCGCGCCACCCTCGTCCACGCCGTCTACGACGAGCTCCCCGAGGTGCTCGACCGCCTCGGCACCCCCACCGTCCAGGGCATCCTCTTCGACCTCGGCGTCTCCTCCATGCAGCTCGACGAGGCCGACCGCGGATTCGCGTACGCCCAGGACGCCCCCCTCGACATGCGCATGGACCAGACGACCGGGGTCAGCGCGGCCGAGGTGCTCAACACCTACCCGGCCGGCGAGCTCGTCCGCATCCTGCGCCAGTACGGCGAGGAGAAGCAGGCGAAGCGGATCGTCTCCGCGATCGTCCGCGAGCGGGAGAAGGAGCCCTTCTCCCACAGCGCCCGGCTCGTCGAGCTGATCCGCGAATCGCTGCCGCAGGCGGCGAAGCGCACCGGCGGCAACCCCGCCAAGCGGACCTTCCAGGCCCTGCGCATCGAGGTCAACGGCGAGCTGTCGGTCCTGGAGCGGGCCATCCCGGCCGCCGTGGACCGCATCGCGGTCGGCGGCCGCATCGCCGTCCTCTCCTACCACTCCCTGGAGGACCGCCTCGTCAAGCAGGTCTTCGCCGCCGGGGCCGCCTCCACGGCCCCGCCGGGGCTGCCCGTGGTCCCCGAGAAGTACCAGCCCCGGCTGAAGCTCCTCACCCGCGGCGCCGAACTGCCCACCGAGGAGGAGATCGCCGAGAACCGGCGGGCCGCACCGGCCCGCTTCCGCGGCGTCGAGCGCATCCGGGAGGCGAACCGGTGACCAAGGGCGGCGGAGGCGGGGCCGGGCAGCGCGGCCCCGCCGGGCAGGCGGCGCGCACACCGTTCGTCCTCCTGGTGGTCGCCCTGCTCGCCGGCGGCCTGATCAGCCTGCTGCTGCTGAACTCCGCCCTCAACGAGGGCTCCTTCCGGCTGGCCAAGCTGAAGAAGGAGACCACCGCGCTGACCGACGAGGAGCAGGCCCTCCAGCGCGACGTCGACGCCTACTCGGCCCCCGACGCCCTCCAGCGCCGGGCCGTCGAACTCGGCATGGTCCCCGGCGGCAGCCCCGCCTTCATCGACGAGGGCGGCAAGGTCACCGGCACCGCCGCCGCCGCGGAGGCGCCTGCGCCGTCCCCCTCCCCGTCCGCGGCGGCGCCGGGCGCCGCCCCGAGCGCGCCCCCGCCGGGCGCCGCCTCCCCCGGCCCGGCCGCACCGCCGGCCGCGGCCACCGCCCCGCCGTCCGCCCCGCCCGCCCCGGCACCGGCGCCCCCGGCGCCAGCCGGCGGCGCCGCGGAGCAGGCACCCGGCGCTGACCGGCCCAGCCCCACCCCCGGAAGGTGACGTCGTGAAACGGATCCCCGCGGGGCGCCCGACCGCCCCGTCCCCCCGCCGTTTCCCGGGGCCCCGCCCCGGCCGCCCCCGCCGAACCCCCGCCGCCCGGCCCCGCGGGGTGGCCGGGTGAGCCCGCAGGACACCCCCCGGCGCCGGGTTCCCGGACCCGGCAGGCCCCGGCCCGCCGACACCGACCGGCCGCGCGTCAACCCCCGGCCCGCCGCCCGCCGGCCCGCCGCCGGCGCCCCCCACACCATCCGGCTCGGCAGCCCCCGGCCCCGGCTGCGCCTGGTCGGCATCGGCCTCACCCTCGTGATGCTCGCCTTCACCGTGCGCCTGCTCCAGGTACAGGCCGTGGACGCCTCCGCCTACTCGGCGAAGGCCTCCGCGAACCGCTTCACCACCGTCACCCTCGCCGCCGAGCGCGGCGAGATCACCGACCGCAAGGGCGTCGCCCTCGCCATCAGCGTCGACGCCCACGACATCACCGCCGACCCGCAGATGTTCACCCCGCAGGAGAGCAAGGCGCCCGACGCCCCCGAGCAGGCCGCGGCCCTCCTCGCCCCCATCCTCGGCGCCGACGCCGGGGAGCTCGCCGCCAAGCTGAAGACGAAGAACAGCCGGTACGTCGTCCTCGCCCGCCGCCAGACCCCCCAGGTCTGGAACCAGATCAAGGACCTCAAGCGGGTCTTCGCCGACAAGGCCGCCGCCGACAAGCGCAACAACGGCCCCGGCGCCAACGTCCTCTCCGGCGTCTTCAGCGAGGACAGCAGCAAGCGCGTCTACCCGAACGGCGACCTCGCCGCCGGGATACTGGGCTACGTCAACGCCGAGGGCCGCGGCGGAGGCGGCCTGGAGTCCTCCCTCGACCGCAAGCTCGCCGGCCGGGACGGCACCATCACCTACGCCCAGTCCGGCGGCCGGCGCGTCCCCACCGCGGGGTCCAACGAGAAGCCCGCCGTGCCCGGCGAGGACATCGAGCTGACCATCGACCGCGACATCCAGTGGGCCGCGCAGAGCGCCATCGCCGAACAGGTCCGCAAGTCCGAGGCCGACCGCGGCTACGTCATCGTCCAGGACACCCGCACCGGCGAGGTCCTGGCCATGGCCAACGCCCCCGGCTTCGACCCCAACGACCTCTCCCGCGCCAGCTCCGCCGCCATGGGCAACGCCGCCCTCCAGGACGTGTACGAGCCCGGTTCCACCGCCAAGGTCATCTCGATGGCGGCCGTGCTGGAGGAGAAGAAGGCCACCCCCGAGACGCGCGTCGAGGTCCCCAACCGGCTCCACCGCGGCGACCGGCTCTTCAAGGACGACATCGACCACCCGACCTGGTACCTCACCCTCAACGGGGTCCTCGCCAAGTCCTCCAACATCGGCACGATCCTCGCCACCGGCCAGCTCGGCCCCACCCAGCCCGACGCCAACCGCGTCCTGCACTCCTACCTCGACAAGTTCGGCATCGGACGGCCCACCGGCCTGGACTACCCCGGCGAGTCCCGCGGCATCCTCGCCCGCCCCGAGGCCTGGTCGACCTCCCAGCAGTACACGATCCCCTTCGGCCAGGGCCTCTCCGTCAACGCCATGCAGGCCGCCTCCGTCTACTCCACCGTCGCCAACGGCGGCGTGCGGATCGAGCCGACCCTCGTCCGCGGCACCAAGGGCCCCGACGGCCGCTTCACCCCGGCCCCCGCCCCCGAGCAGACCCGCGTGATCAGCGAGGAGACCGCCAAGACCCTCGCGCAGATGCTGGAATCCGTCGTCGACGACCAGGAGGGCACCGGCACCAAGGCCCGCATCCCCGGCTACCGGGTCGGCGGCAAGACCGGCACGTCCAACCGGGTGGATCCGGCCACCGGCCGCTACAAGGGCTACACCGCATCCTTCGCCGGCTTCGCCCCGGCCGACGACCCCCGCATCACCGTCTACTGCGCCATCCAGAACCCCACCAAGGGCAACTACTTCGGCGGCCAGATCTGCGGCCCCATCTACAAGAAGGTCATGGAGTTCGCCCTCAAGACCCTCCGGGTCGCCCCCACCGGCACCGCCCCCGCAGGCCTGCCGGTCACCTACGAGCCCGGCCCGCAGGCCGCCCCCCAGACCACCCCCCGACCCGGCACGACGCCAGGCCGGTGACCCCCGGGCCGCCGCGCCGGCCCCCCAGGAACCGTGAGGCACCACCAGTGACCACGATCACCCCCGAACCCGGGAACCAGCCGGCCGGGGCCGCCCCCGGCGGGCCCTCGCTTCGCGGGCGGCCCGCCGCGCCCGGTACGCTCACCGCCGTGTCCCACGCTGATCAGCCCAGAACCACCCCGCAGGACGCCCCGGCAGTGCCGCCTGGCGCGCCCCGGCCCGCGTCCGTCCGCCCGACCCCGCTCGGCGCGCTCGCGCACCTGCTGGACCCCGGCGCCCCCGCGGAGCCCTCGGGCCCGCAGATCACCGGGATCACGCACGACTCCCGTGCGGTGCGCCCCGGCGACCTGTACGCGGCCCTGCCCGGCGCCCGGATGCACGGCGCCGACTTCGCGGCCCAGGCGGCGGCCCTCGGCGCCGCGGCGATCCTGACCGATCCCGCGGGAGCTGAGCGCGCGGCCGCCACCGGCCTGCCCGTGCTCACCGCCGACGACCCGCGCGGCCGCATGGGCGCCCTCGCCGCCGAGATCTACGGCCGCCCCGGCGAAGGCCTGCTCCGCATCGGCATCACCGGCACCTCCGGCAAGACCACGACGGCGTACCTCGTCGACGGCGGCCTGCGCGGCGCCGGCCGCGCCACCGGGCTCATCGGGACCGTCGAGATGCGCATCGGCGACGAGCGCATCAAGTCGGAGCGGACCACCCCCGAGGCCACCGACCTCCAGGCCCTGTTCGCCGTCATGCGCGAACGCGGCGTCGAGGCCGTCGCCATGGAGGTGTCCAGCCACGCCCTGGTGCTCGGCCGGGTCGACGGCTGCGTCTTCGACGTCGCCGTCTTCAACAACCTGAGCCCGGAGCACATGGAGTTCCACTCCGACATGGAGGACTACTTCCAGGCCAAGGCGCAGCTCTTCACCGAGCGCCGCGCCCGCCTCGGCGTGGTCAACACCGACGACGAGTACGGCCGGCGCCTCGCCAAGGAGTCGCCGATCCCCGTCACCACCTTCTCCGCCCAGGGCGACCCGGCCGCCGACTGGCGCGCCGAGGACGTCGTCTTCGGGCACATGGACTCCACCCTCACCGTCGTCGGCCCGGACGGGCAGCGCATCGCCGCCCGCGCCCCGCTGCCCGGCCCGTTCAACGTCGCCAACACCGTCGCCGCGATCGCCGCGCTCGCCGCCGCCGGGATCGACCCGCAGACCGCCGCCGACGGCATCGCCGCCGTCCCCGGCGTCCCCGGCCGCCTGGAGCGGGTGGACGCGGGCCAGCCCTACCTCGCCGTCGTCGACTACGCGCACAAGACCGACGCCGTCGAGTCCGTGCTGCGCGCCCTGCGCGAGGTCACCGCCGGCCGGCTGCACATCGTGCTCGGCTGCGGCGGCGACCGCGACTCCACCAAGCGCGGCCCGATGGGCGCCGCCGCCGCCCGGTTCGCCGACACCGCCGTGCTCACCTCCGACAACCCGCGCTCCGAGGACCCGCTGAAGATCCTCGCCGCGATGTTCGAGGGGGCCGTCTCCGTGCCCGCCGCCGAGCGCGGCACCGTCCTCGTCGACGCCGACCGGGCCGCGGCCATCGCCGCCGCCGTCGCGCGCGCCGAGCCCGGCGACACCGTGCTCGTCGCCGGCAAGGGGCACGAGCAGGGCCAGGACACCGCAGGAGTCGTACGCCCCTTCGACGACCGCGCGGTGCTCCGCGCCGCGATCGAGGCACAGGCCGCGCACGCCGCGCGGCCGCACCAACCGAACGTCCACGAGGCCGAGGTGAACCAGTGATCGCCCTTTCCCTCGCCGAGATCGCCGACATCACCGGCGGGCGGCCCCACGACATACCGGACCCCTCGGTGCGCATCACCGGGCCCGTCGTCATCGACTCCCGCCAGGTCGAGGCCGGCAGCCTGTTCGCCGCGTTCGCCGGCGAGCGCGTCGACGGGCACGAGTTCGCCGAAGGCGCCGTCGCCGCCGGCGCCGCCGCCGTGCTCGCCACGCGCCCCGTCGGCGTGCCCGCGATCGTCGTCGACGACGTCGAGAAGGCCCTCGGCGCCCTCGCCCGCGCCGTCGTCCACCGCCTCGGCACCGACGTGGTGGCCCTGACCGGCTCCGCCGGCAAGACCTCCACCAAGGACCTCATCGCGCAGGTGCTCCAGGCCCACGCCCCCACCGTGTGGACGCCCGGCTCCCTCAACAACGAGATCGGCCTGCCGCTCACCGCGCTGCGCGCCACCGAGGAGACCCGGCACCTGGTCCTGGAGATGGGCGCCCGCGGCATCGGCCACATCGCCTACCTCACCGGACTGACCCCGCCCCGCATCGGCGTCGTCCTCAACGTCGGCACCGCCCACATCGGCGAGTTCGGCGGCCGCGAGCAGATCGCCGTCGCCAAGGGCGAGCTCGTCGAGGCCCTTCCCACGGCGGCCGACGGCGGCATCGCCGTCCTCAACGCCGACGACCCCCTCGTGCGCGCCATGTCCGCCCGCACCAAGGCCCGTACGCTGCTCTTCGGCGAGGCCGACGACGCAGACGTCCGCGCCGCCGATGTCCGGATGACGCCGTCCGGACAGCCCTCCTTCACACTTCACACACCCACCGGGTGCGGCGAAGTGACCTTGCGCCTGTACGGTGAGCACCACGTGTCGAACGCGCTCGCCGCGGCCGCCGTCGCCCACGCGCTGGGCATGTCCGCCCAGGAGGCCGCCACCGCGCTCTCCGGGGCGGGCACGCTGTCCCGGTGGCGGATGGAGGTCACCGAGCGGGCGGACGGCGTCACGGTCGTCAACGACGCCTACAACGCGAACCCCGAGTCCATGCGGGCCGCACTGCGCGCGCTGGCCGCGATGGGCGGCGCCGCCAGGGCGAACGGGGGGCGCACGTGGGCGGTGCTCGGTCCCATGGCCGAGCTCGGTGACGCCTCGCTGGCCGAGCACGACGCGGTGGGACGGCTTGCCGTCCGGCTCAACGTGAGCAAGCTCGTCGCAGTCGGGGGCATCGAAGCGTCCTGGCTGCAACTGGGCGCCTATAACGAGGGTTCGTGGGGTGAGGAGTCGGTGCTCGTGTCCGACGCGCAGGCGGCGGTCGACCTGTTGCGCAGTGAACTGCGCCCGGGTGACGTCGTGCTGGTGAAGGCTTCCAGGTCGATCGGGCTGGAGCGGGTCGCAGAGGCGCTGCTGGCCGGCGAGGGCGAGGTCGCCGGCCGATGAGGCAGATCCTGTTCGCCGGTGTCATCGGCATGTTCCTCACCGTCATCGGCACCCCGCTGCTGATCAAACTGCTGGCCCGCAAGGGCTACGGCCAGTTCATCCGCGACGACGGCCCGCGCGGCCACCTGGGGAAGAAGGGCACGCCCACCATGGGCGGCATCTCCTTCATCCTGGCCACGCTCATCGCGTACGCCCTGACGAAGGTGCTGACCGGGCAGTCCCCGTCGCTGTCCGGTGTGCTGGTGCTGTTCCTGATGGCCGGCATGGGCCTCGTCGGCTACCTCGACGACTACATCAAGATCGTCAAGCGGCGGTCCCTCGGCCTGCGGGCCAAGGCCAAGATGGCCGGCCAGCTGATCGTCGGCATCGCCTTCGCCGTGCTCGCGCTCCAGTTCAAGGACGCGCGCGGGCTGGCCCCGGCCTCCACGAAGCTGTCGTTCGTCACCGACTTCGGCTGGTCGATCGGCCCCGTCCTGTTCGTGGTCTGGGCGCTGTTCATGATCCTGGCCATGTCGAACGGCGTGAACCTGACGGACGGTCTGGACGGCCTGGCCACCGGCGCCGCCGTGATGGTCTTCGGCGCCTACACCTTCATCGGGGTCTGGCAGTTCCAGGAGTCCTGCGCCAACGCGCAGACCCTGACCAACCCCAACGCCTGCTTCGAGGTGCGCGATCCGCTCGACCTCGCCGTCGTCGCGTCCGCCCTGATGGGCGCCTGCTTCGGCTTCCTGTGGTGGAACACCTCGCCGGCCAAGATCTTCATGGGCGACACCGGCTCCCTGGCCCTCGGCGGCGCGCTCGCCGGCCTCGCGATCTGCTCCCGCACGGAGTTCCTGATCGCCCTCCTCGGCGGCCTGTTCGTCCTCATCACGCTGTCGGTCGTCATCCAGGTCGGCTCCTTCCGGCTCACCGGGAAGCGCGTCTTCCGCATGGCACCGCTCCAGCACCACTTCGAACTCAAGGGCTGGTCCGAGGTCCTCGTCGTGGTCCGCTTCTGGATCATCCAGGGCATGTGCGTCATCGTCGGCCTCGGCATCTTCTACGCGGGATGGGCAGCGGACAAGTGACCTCCTGGCAGGGCAAGAACATCACCGTCGCCGGCCTCGGCGTGAGCGGCATCAGCGCCGCCCGCGCCCTGGCCGGCCTCGGCGCCTCCGTCACCGTCGTGGACGGCGGGGACTCCGAGGGCCACCGCGCGAAGGCCGCCGAACTCGCCGGACTGGGCGTCTCCGTCCGCCTCGGCGACGCCGCGACCCTCCCCGAGGGCACCGGCCTGGTCGTCACCTCGCCCGGCTGGAAGCCCGAGAGCCCGCTGTTCCGGGCCGCCGCCGAGGCCGGCGTCGACGTGGTCGGCGACGTGGAGATCGCCTGGCTGCTGCGCGACTCCCGCCCGGACCGCAAGGCCGCCCCCTGGCTGGCCGTCACCGGCACCAACGGCAAGACCACCACGACCCAGATGCTCGCCTCGATCCTGCGGGCCGCCGGCCTGAAGACCGCGGCCGTCGGGAACATCGGCACGCCGATCATCGACGTGGTGCTCGGCGACGAGGAGTACGACGTCCTCGCCGTGGAGCTCTCCAGCTACCAGCTGCACTGGGCGCCCTCGGTGCGCGCCCACTCGGCCGCCGTGCTGAACCTGGCGCCCGACCACCTCGACTGGCACGGCTCCATGGAGGCGTACGCCGCCGACAAGGGCCGCATCTACGAGGGCAACACCGTCGCCTGCGTCTACAACGTCGCCGACCCGGCCACCGAGCGCCTCGTCGAGGAGGCCGACGTCGAGGAGGGCTGCCGCGCCATCGGCTTCACCCTCGGCGCCCCCGGCCCCTCCATGCTCGGCGTCGTCGACGGCATCCTCGTCGACCGGGCGTTCGTCGAGAACCGGCAGCGCAACGCGCAGGAGCTCGCCGAGGTCGCGGACGTCAACCCGCCCGCCCCGCACAACATCGCCAACGCCCTCGCCGCGGCCGCCCTGGCCCGTGCCTTCGGCGTCCCGCCGCGCGCCGTCCGCGACGGCCTGCGCGACTTCCGGCCCGACGCGCACCGTGTCGCCCGCGTGGACGAGGTCGGCGGCGTCGTGTACGTCGACGACTCCAAGGCCACCAACACGCATGCGGCCGAGGCCTCGCTTGCCGCGTTCGAGCCCGTCGTGTGGATCGCGGGCGGCCTCGCCAAGGGCGCGACCTTCGACGAGCTCGTGCAGAAGTCCGGCAAGCGGCTGCGCGGCGCGGTGCTGATCGGCGCCGACCGGGCGCTCATCGCCGAGGCGCTGGCGCGACACGCCCCCGAGGTCCCGGTCGTCGACCTCGACCGGACCGACACTGGGGCGATGCTCGCAGCGGTCCGGGAAGCGGCCCGGCTCGCAGAGCCCGGCGACACGGTCCTGCTGGCGCCCGCGTGCGCATCGATGGACATGTTCGCGAACTACAACGAGCGCGGGGACGCGTTCGCGGACGCGGTGCGCGAACTGGCCGCCGGGAGCGCCTAGACCGGGCAGGAAGGTCCGCCCCGACCGGCCGCCCGCCCCGTACGAGTGGAGGGGAAGGTCACGAGATGCCGGCCAGACAGGTGCTGCCCGGGCGGCGGCCGTCCGCCGCGAAACCGGCGCGGTCCGCGCGGGGCGTCGCGGCCCTCAGACCGCAGGGCCGCCGCCGCCCGCCGGGCCTGCGGCGCCCCGCGGGCGGCGGGCCGCTGACCCGGATCCGGCGCACCCAGCAGCAGGTGCGCCGGGCCTGGGACCGGCCGCTGACCGCCTATTACCTGATCTTCGGCAGCTCGCTGCTGATCACCGTGCTCGGCCTGGTGATGGTCTACTCGGCCTCGATGATCAAGGCGCTCCAGCTGGGGCTGGGGGACGCGTACTTCTTCAAGAAGCAGTTCCTGGCGGCCCTGATCGGGGCGCTGCTGCTGTTCGCCGCCTCGCGCATGCCCGTGAAGCTGCACCGGGCGCTGTCCTACCCCGTGCTGGCCGGCACGCTCTTCCTGATGGTCCTGGTGCAGGTCCCCGGGATAGGGGTCGCGGTCAACGGCAACCAGAACTGGATCTCGCTCGGCGGCCCGTTCATGCTCCAGCCCAGCGAGTTCGGCAAGCTCGCGCTGATCCTGTGGGGCGCCGACCTGCTGGCCCGCAAGGGCGACCGGGGGCTGCTGGCCCAGTGGAAGCACCTGCTGGTGCCGCTGGTGCCGGTGGCGTTCCTGCTGCTCGGCCTGATCATGCTCGGCGGCGACATGGGCACCGCGATGATCCTCGGGGCCATCCTGCTCGGACTGCTGTGGCTGGCCGGGGCGCCGACGCGGCTGTTCGCGGGGGTCCTCGCCTTCGCGGGTGTGATCATCGCACTGCTGATCAAGACCAGCCCTCACCGCATGTCCCGGCTGTCCTGCATCGGAGCGACGGAACCGGGCAAAGACGACCTGTGCTGGCAGGCCGTCCACGGGATCTACGCCCTGGCCTCCGGCGGATGGTTCGGTTCCGGACTGGGTGCCAGTGTGGAAAAATGGGGACAACTGCCCGAAGCCCACACCGACTTCATCTTCGCCATCACCGGGGAGGAACTGGGACTGGCGGGGACGCTGTCGGTACTCGCCCTGTTCGCGGCTCTAGGCTATGCGGGTATCCGCGTGGCCGGACGCACGGAGGACTCCTTCGTACGGTATGCCGCGGGAGGCGTGACCACCTGGATCACGGCCCAGGCCGTGATCAACATCGGTGCGGTGCTCGGCCTGTTGCCGATCGCCGGGGTCCCGCTCCCGCTGTTCTCGTACGGCGGTTCCGCTCTGCTGCCGACCATGTTCGCGGTCGGACTGCTCATCGCCTTCGCGCGGGAGGAGCCCGCCGCACGCGCGGCGCTCGCGATGCGCCGGCCGAAGAACGGCCGGCTGCGGACCGGGCAGAGATGGAAGACGATGAGACGGCGCGTCACGAGGCGTCCGTCCGGAGAGCGGTGAAATTCGGTGCATGTCGTACTCGCCGGTGGGGGGACCGCCGGCCACATCGAGCCGGCGCTCGCCCTCGCGGACGCCCTGCGCAGGCAGGACCCTTCCGTGGGCATCACCGCGCTCGGCACGGAGCGCGGGCTCGAAACCCGCCTGGTGCCCGAGCGCGGCTACGAGCTGGGCCTGATCCCGGCCGTCCCGCTGCCCCGCAAGCCCACCCCCGAGCTGATCACCGTCCCGGGGCGGCTCCGCGGCACCATCAAGGCGGCCGAGGAGATCCTGGAGCGGACCAAGGCGGACGTCGTCGTCGGCTTCGGCGGCTACGTGGCCCTGCCCGGCTACCTCGCCGCCAAGCGGCTCGGCGTGCCGATCATCGTCCACGAGGCCAACGCCCGGCCCGGCCTCGCCAACAAGATCGGCTCCCGGTACGCGCACGCCGTCGCCGTCTCCACGCCCGACAGCAAGCTCCGCGGCGCCCGCTACGTCGGCATCCCGCTGCGCCGGACCATCTCCACCCTGGACCGCGCCGCGGTCCGCCCCGAGGCGCGTGCGGCCTTCGGCCTGGACCCCAACCTGCCGACCCTGCTGGTCTCGGGCGGCTCCCAGGGCGCCCGCCGCCTCAACGAGACGATGCAGCAGGTCGCGCCGACCCTCCAGCGCTCCGGGATCCAGATCCTGCACGCGGTCGGCCCGAAGAACGAACTGCCGCACGTCGACAACATGCCCGGGATGCCGCCCTATGTCCCGGTACCGTACGTGGACCGGATGGACCTCGCGTACGCCGCCGCCGACATGATGCTGTGCCGCGCGGGCGCGATGACCGTCGCCGAACTCTCCGCCGTCGGGCTCCCCGCCGCCTACGTCCCGCTGCCGATCGGCAACGGCGAACAGCGGCTCAACGCCCAGCCGGTGGTCAAGGCCGGCGGCGGCCTGCTCGTCGACGACGCGGAGCTGACGCCCGACTGGGTGCTCGGCAACGTCCTGCCGGTGCTCTCCGACCCGCACCGCCTGTACGAGATGTCCCGCGCGGCCTCCGAGTTCGGCCGCCGGGACGCCGACGAGCTGCTGGTCGCGATGGTGTACGAGGCGGTCGCAGCCCACAGGAACCGCTGAGGCGGGACAGCGCAGACGCAGGAGGCACAGCAGTGGCCGGAGCCAGGAGCACACAGGGCGGGACGCCGTTCCCCGACCGGTCGTCCGACCGGCCGGCCCGCAAGGGCCCCGGCTCCGGCCCGGGTTCCGGCCCCGCCGGGGCGTCCGGAACGTCCGAGGCGCCCGAGCGGCCCGCGCGGCCGAAGGTGCCGAAGCCGTCCGAGCAGCCGGCACGGCCCGCCCGGCCGAAGCAGCCGAAGGCGCCCAAGCCGCCCAAGGCGGCCAAGCCCGCGAAGCCCCCGAAGGCGCCCAAGCCCGCGAAGGCGCCCAAGCCCGCGAAGGCGTCCGCGCCGTCGGGGCGGCCGAAGCCGGCGGGGGCGGGCGGCGGGCCGGCCGGTCCCGGGCCCCGGATGCGGCGCCTGGCCGGGCGGCTGCGCGGCCGGGGCCGGCTGCTCGCCTTCGGCTCCGCGGCGGCGCTCCTCGCCGGCGGCGCCTGCTGGGTGCTGTACGGCTCCTCCTGGTTCCGCGTCGAGGAGGTCACCGCCGCCGGCACCCGGGTGCTGACGGCCGAGCAGGTCCTGGCCGCGGCGGCCGTGCCCGTCGGCGCCCCGCTCGCGAGCGTGGACACCGGCGAGATCGAACGCCGCGTACGGGCCCGGCTGCCCCGCGTCGATTCGGTCGAAGTGGAACGGTCCTGGCCGCGCGGAATCGGTCTGGAAGTGACGGAGCGCAAACCCGTCCTGCTCATCAAAAAGGACGCCAACTTCGTGGAAGTGGACGCTTCGGGTGTGCGCTTCGACACGGTTGCGAAAGCACCGGCCGGCGTCCCCCTCCTCGCCCTCGACGCCTCCCGCTCGCCGAGCGGCCGCCGCTTCGACGAGGAGCGGCTGCTGCGCGAGGCGGTGGGGGTCGCCGGGGACCTGCCGGCGCCCGTCGCGAAGGACACCGTGCAGGTCAAGGTCGCCTCGTACGACTCGGTCGTGCTGGAGCTGACCGGCGGGCGGAAGGTGGTGTGGGGGAGCGGCGAGCAGGGGGCGGCGAAGGGCCGTGCGCTGAACGCCCTGCTCAAGGCCGCGCCCAAGGCGGGGCACTTCGACGTCAGCGTCCCCACGGCCCCTGCCGTGTCCGGGAGTTGACGCCGGATCGAACAGCGGCGCACCCTGGTTGGCCACCGATACGGGTGATCACATAGGGTGAAAAGAAAAACGGGAGGTTCGGCGTGTTCGTTGAACACGCGCTACTTGTCGACTTAGTGTCCTGTTCGGAAGAGTCCAGGGAACAGGCACATACTTAACCCTAAACTTCAGGGTTAGGGTTCGGGTCGGCGCGTACGGACCGTCCCACATTTCGGCATCAGTCGTCGCACCGCAGGCCCGCGAGGCGGCGACACGTAACTCGAGGCGAGAGGCCTTCGACGTGGCAGCACCGCAGAACTACCTCGCAGTCATCAAGGTCATCGGTGTCGGCGGCGGTGGTGTCAATGCCATCAACCGAATGATCGAGGTCGGTCTCAAGGGCGTCGAGTTCATCGCCATCAACACGGACGCACAGGCCCTGTTGATGAGCGACGCCGACGTCAAGCTGGACGTCGGCCGCGAACTCACCCGGGGGCTCGGCGCCGGAGCCAACCCGGCTGTCGGCCGCAAGGCGGCAGAGGACCACCGCGAGGAGATCGAGGAGGTCCTCAAGGGGGCCGACATGGTCTTCGTCACCGCCGGCGAGGGCGGCGGCACCGGCACCGGCGGCGCCCCCGTCGTCGCCAACATCGCGCGCTCGCTCGGCGCCCTGACGATCGGCGTCGTCACCCGCCCGTTCACCTTCGAGGGGCGGCGCCGCGCGAACCAGGCGGAGGACGGCATCGCCGAGCTCCGCGAAGAGGTCGACACCCTCATCGTCATCCCCAACGACCGGCTGCTGTCCATTTCGGACCGCCAGGTCTCGGTGCTCGACGCCTTCAAGTCGGCCGACCAGGTCCTGCTCTCCGGTGTCCAGGGCATCACCGACCTCATCACCACCCCCGGGCTCATCAACCTCGACTTCGCCGACGTCAAGTCCGTGATGTCCGAGGCCGGCTCCGCCCTCATGGGCATCGGCTCGGCCCGCGGCGACGACCGCGCCGTGGCGGCCGCCGAGATGGCGATCTCCTCCCCGCTGCTGGAGGCGTCCATCGACGGCGCCCGCGGCGTCCTGCTGTCCATCTCCGGCGGCTCGGACCTCGGCCTCTTCGAGATCAACGAGGCCGCCCAGCTGGTCAGCGAGGCCGCCCACCCCGAGGCGAACATCATCTTCGGCGCCGTCATCGACGACGCCCTCGGCGACGAGGTGCGCGTCACCGTCATCGCCGCCGGCTTCGACGGCGGCCAGCCGCCGGCCCGCCGCGACAACGTCATCGGTGCCGCGTCCACCAAGCGCGAGGAGCCCGCACCGGTCCCCGCCCGCGCCCCCGAGCCGGTCCGCCCGGCCTTCGGCGGACTCGGCACGGTCACCCCGCGCGAGGAGCCCCCGGCCCCGGTCGAGCCGGCCCCCGCGCCCGAGCCGCCGGCCCCCGCGACGCAGGTCCCGACGGCCCGCCCCTACCAGGACAGCCCGGCCGAGGAGCTGGACGTCCCGGACTTCTTGAAGTGACACCGGGGCAGCACACCGAGAACGGCGCCCACTTCGCCTTCACCGACCGGTGGGGCGGGGTGAGCGCCGTTCCGTACGAGGAGCTCAATCTCGGCGGCGCGGTCGGAGACGACCCGGCCGCCGTTCTGGCGAACCGGGCGGTCGCGGCGAAGTCCCTCGGCCTCGAACCGGAATCCGTGGTCTGGATGAACCAGGTCCACGGCCGGGACGTGGCCACCGTCACCGGCCCCTGGCCCGCCGGCGCCGAGATCCCGCAGGTCGACGCCGTGGTCACCGACCGCCGGGGCCTCGCCCTCGCGGTGCTGACCGCGGACTGCACCCCCGTCCTGCTCGCCGACCCCGTCGCCGGGGTCGCGGCCGCCGCCCACGCCGGCCGCCCCGGCCTGGTCGCCGGGGTGGTGCCCGCGGTGCTGGAGGCGATGGCCGCTCTGGGCGCGGAGCCCGGGCGGATCATCGCCCGCACAGGCCCGGCGGTCTGCGGCCGCTGCTACGAGGTGCCTGCCGCGATGCGGGACGAGGTCGCGGCCGCGGTCCCGGCCGCCCGGTCCGAGACGAGCTGGGGCACTCCCGCCGTCGACGTGGCCGCCGGCGTGCACGCCCAGCTCGCGGAGGCGGGGGTGGTGAACCGCCACCGCTCCCCGGTCTGCACACTGGAGTCGCGGGACCACTTCTCGTACCGCCGCGACCGGGTGACCGGGCGGCTTGCCGGATATGTCTGGTTGGACTAGGTGATGACGGATCGTAAGGCGGAACTCGCGGCGAACCTCGCGCGCGTGGAGGAGCGGATCTCCTCCGCCTGCGCGGCCGCGGGCCGCGACCGCGGGGAGGTGACCCTCATCGTGGTCACCAAGACGTACCCCGCGAGCGACGTACGACTGCTGGCGGAGCTCGGGGTCCGCCACGTGGCGGAGAACCGGGACCAGGATGCCGCGCCCAAGGCGGCGGCCTGTGCGGATCTGCCCCTCACCTGGCACTTCGTGGGCCAGTTGCAGACGAACAAAGTCCGTTCCGTTGCCGGTTACGCCCATGTCGTGCAGTCGGTCGACCGCCCGAAGCTGGTGACCGCCCTGTCGGCGGCGGCCGAACAGGCCGGCCGGGAGCTCGGCTGCCTCGTCCAGGTCGCCCTCGACGCGGAGTCCGGCGAGCGCGGCGGCCGCGGCGGTGCGGCCCCCGAACAGCTCGGCGAACTGGCGGACCTCGTGGCCGCGGCGCCCGGACTGCGGATCGACGGCCTGATGACCGTCGCGCCGCTGGCGGGCGCCTACGCGGGACGCGAACGCGCCGCCTTCGAGCGGCTGGTGGAATTGTCATCCCGCCTGCGCGCAGACCATCCGGCTGCCACGATGGTGTCGGCCGGGATGAGCGCGGACCTGGAAGAGGCCGTGGCGGCCGGTGCGACACATGTACGCGTCGGCACCGCGGTACTCGGCGCGAGACCCCGGCTCGGGTAACGTCGCGAAGAAAGTCGGACCACAGCAGAAAATATGGTCATTCCCGCTGGTGAGCGGGCAGGCCACGTGGATCGCGGGCAGTTGGTGACCTTGGTGACACGACGACACACCTGCGACAGGGCGATCCACCACAGAGCGGAGGACTCGGAGAATGGCCGGCGCGATGCGCAAGATGGCGGTCTACCTCGGCCTCGTGGAGGACGACCGGTACGACAACCCGGGGTACGACCCCGATGACGAGTTCGAACCCGAGCCGGAACCGGAGCGGGACCGCCGGCGCCAGCAGCCCGTGCACCAACCGCCCGTAGCGGACGAACCGGTACGAGCCGTACAGCCTCCGGCGCAACGGGAACCCGTCCCGTCCCCGGTGGAAAGCGGACGTCCTGCGCGAATCGCCCCCGTGGCATCCATCACACCTGAACGCACGAACCTGGAGAAGAACGCCCCCGTGATCATGCCCAAGGTCGTCTCCGAGCGGGAGCCGTACCGCATCACGACGCTGCACCCCCGGACCTACAACGAGGCCCGTACCATCGGGGAACACTTCCGTGAGGGCACCCCGGTGATCATGAACCTCACGGAGATGGACGACACCGACGCGAAGCGACTTGTCGACTTTGCCGCCGGTCTCGTGTTCGGATTGCACGGCAGCATTGAACGAGTGACACAGAAGGTGTTCCTGCTCTCGCCTGCTAACGTCGATGTCACGGCGGAGGACAAGGCCCGCATCGCGGAGGGCGGGTTCTTCAACCAAAGCTAGACCGATCCGTCAGACACGGGGCCGGGAACAGAGCGGAAGCAGGGGAGAGGGAAGCACGGGATGGGTGTCGCACTACAGGTGGTCTACATCGCTCTGATGTGCTTCCTCATCGTGCTGATCTTCCGGCTGGTGATGGACTACGTCTTCCAGTTCGCACGTTCATGGACACCCGGCAAGGCGATGGTGGTCGTCCTGGAGGCGACCTACACTGTGACCGATCCGCCGCTCAAGCTTCTCCGGCGGTTCATTCCGCCGTTGCGTCTCGGGGGCGTGGCACTGGACCTGTCCTTCTTCGTTCTGATGATCATCGTTTACATCCTCATCAGCTTCGTGAGCACCGCTGCGAGAAGCGTGTGAACGATGAGCTTTCCCGCGAGCGCGGGGACAGTCCCGATACGGTCCTGCCGACTGCCGACGACTACGTAGAGGTGAAGAAGACATGCCGCTGACTCCCGAGGACGTGCGGAACAAGCAGTTCACGACCGTCCGCCTCCGAGAAGGCTATGACGAGGACGAGGTCGATGCCTTCCTCGACGAGGTCGAAGCCGAGCTGACGCGCCTGCTGCGCGAGAACGAGGACCTGCGCGCGAAGCTGGCCGCGGCCACGCGCGCCGCCGCGCAGAACCAGCAGCAGCAGGGCATGCGCAAGCCCGAACCCCAGGACCAGCGCGGACCCGGCGCCCCGGTGCCCGCCGCCATATCCGGCCCGCCGGCCCAGCAGGGCCCGCCGCAGATGGGCCCGCCGCAGCTCCCGGGCGGCCAGCCGCAGCTTCCCGCCGGTCCCGGCGGCCCCGGCCCGCAGGGCCCCGGCGGCCCCGGCCCGATGGGCGGCCCCATGCAGCCGATGGGCCAGCCGATGCAGCAGATGGGCCAGCAGTCGATGGGCGGCCAGAACCCGCTCGGCCAGCAGATGCAGCCCATGGGCCAGCAGATGCAGCCGATGGGTCAGCCCATGCAGCCGATGGGCCAGCAGATGCAGCCCATGGGCCAGCAGCCGCAGCTTCCGCAGCAGGGCCCCGGCGGCGACAGCGCCGCCCGCGTCCTGTCGCTGGCGCAGCAGACCGCCGACCAGGCCATCGCGGAGGCCCGTTCCGAGGCCAACAAGATCGTCGGCGAGGCGCGCAGCCGCGCCGAGGGCCTGGAGCGCGACGCCCGCGCCAAGGCCGACGCGCTGGAGCGGGACGCCCAGGAGAAGCACCGCGTCGCGATGGGCTCCCTGGAGTCCGCCCGCGCCACGCTGGAGCGCAAGGTCGAGGACCTGCGGGGCTTCGAGCGCGAGTACCGCACGCGCCTGAAGTCCTACCTGGAGTCCCAGCTGCGGCAGCTGGAGACCCAGGCCGACGACTCCCTGGCCCCGCCGCGGAACCCCGCGGGCCCCGCGCTGCCGGCGTCGCCGTCCCCGTCGATGGCCCCGGCCGGTGCCATGGGCATGGGCGGACCGTCCCCGATGGGCGGCCCCTCCCCGATGGGCGGACCGTCGTACGGCGGACAGCAGCAGATGTCCCCCGCCATGACGCAGCCGATGGCTCCGGTGCGGCCGGCAGGGCCCTCGCCCATGCAGGCGCCGTCCCCGATGCGCGGCTTCCTCATCGACGAGGACGACAACTGACGTAGGCCGCCGCCAAGCGGCCGGCAGGCAGTCAGCAGCACGGGCCGGGCCCGGGTTCCCCACGGAACCCGGGCCCGGCCCGTTCGCGTGCGTGCGCCCGCCGTTACAGTGGTCCGCGCGCGCAGCGGTGCGGTAGCGCAGAGGTCGTCGCGCCTTCTCGGCAAGAGGGAGGACGCCGGTTCGAATCCGGTCCGCCCCGCTGCGCGCCCCCGACGACGGAAACGGCGCCCTCCCCGAGCGGGGAGGGCGCCGTTCGCCGTTCCGGTGCCGTTACGCCTTGCGGAGGCGGAAGGAGAGCGTCAGCGACTCGTCGGTGAACGCCTCCCCGTACGTGTCGTCGGCCCCGCCCTCGGCGAAGTCCGTGGCCAGGACCTCCTCGGCGATGAGGTCCGCGTGGCCGGTCAGCGCCGTCACGACCTCCGGGTCGGCGGCGGTCCAGCGCAGCGCGATCCGGTCCGCGACGTCCAGGCCGGAGTTCTTGCGGGCCTCCTGGATCAGGCGGATCGCGTCACGGGCCAGGCCCGCGAGCCGCAGCTCCGGCGTGATCTCCAGGTCCAGGGCGACCGTCGCGCCCGAGTCCGAGGCGACCGACCAGCCCTCGCGCGGCGTCTCCGTGATGATGACCTCCTCGGGGGTGAGGACGACCGTTTCGCCGTTCACCTCGACCGTGGCCTCGCCGGAGCGCAGCGCCAGCGACAGCGCGGCCGCGTCCGCCGCGGCGACCGCCTTGGCGACGTCCTGGACGCCCTTGCCGAAGCGCTTGCCGAGCGCCCGGAAGTTCGCCTTCGCCGTGGTGTCGACCAGGGAGCCGCCGACCTCGGACAGGGAGGCCAGGGAGGAGACGTTCAGCTCCTCGGTGATCTGCGCCTGCAGTTCGGGCGACAGCGCGTCGAAGCCGGCCGCGGCCACCAGCGCCCGCGAGAGCGGCTGGCGGGTCTTCACACCCGACTCGGCGCGCGTGGCGCGGCCCAGCTCGACCAGGCGCCGCACCAGCTGCATCTGCCGGGACAGCTCCGGGTCGATGGCGGACGCGTCCGCGACCGGCCAGGTCGACAGGTGGACGGACTCCGGGGCGTCCGGGGCGACCGGGACGACCATGTCCTGCCACACCCGCTCCGTGATGAACGGCGTCAGCGGGGCCATCAGGCGCGTGACCGTCTCGACGACCTCGTGCAGGGTGCGCAGCGCCGCCGCGTTGCCCTGCCAGAACCGGCGGCGCGAGCGGCGCACGTACCAGTTCGACAGGTCGTCCACGAAGGCCGACAGCAGCTTGCCCGCACGCTGCGTGTCGTACGCCTCCATCGCCTCGGTGGTCTCGGCCACCAGCGCGTTCAGCTCGGACAGCAGCCAGCGGTCCAGGACCGTGCGGTCGGCCGGCGCCGGGTCCGCCGCCGAAGGCGCCCAGTTCGAGGTGCGGGCGTACAGGGCCTGGAAGGCGACGGTGTTCCAGTACGTCAGGAGCGTCTTGCGGACGACCTCCTGGATCGTGCCGTGGCCGACGCGGCGGGCCGCCCACGGGGAGCCGCCGGCGGCCATGAACCAGCGGACCGCGTCGGCGCCGTGCTGGTCCATGAGCGGGATCGGCTGGAGGATGTTGCCCAGGTGCTTGGACATCTTCCGGCCGTCCTCGGCGAGGATGTGGCCGAGGCAGACCACGTTCTCGTACGAGGACTTGTCGAACACGAGGGTGCCGACCGCCATCAGCGTGTAGAACCAGCCGCGGGTCTGGTCGATGGCCTCCGAGATGAACTGCGCCGGGTAGCGCTTCTCGAAGACCTCCTTGTTCTTGTACGGGTAGCCCCACTGCGCGAACGGCATCGAACCCGAGTCGTACCAGGCGTCGATGACCTCCGGCACGCGGACCGCGGTGTGCGCGCAGCCCTCGGCGGTGCACGCGAAGGTGACGTCGTCGATGTACGGGCGGTGCGGGTCCAGGCCGGAGTGGTCGGCTCCGGACAGCTCGGACAGCTCGGCGCGCGAGCCGACGCACGTCAGGTGGCCGTCCTCGCAGCGCCAGATCGGCAGCGGGGTGCCCCAGTAGCGGTTGCGGGACAGGGCCCAGTCGATGTTGTTGTTCAGCCAGTCGCCGAAGCGGCCCTGCTTGACCGACTCCGGGAACCAGTTGGTCTTCGCGTTCTCCCGCAGCATCGCGTCCTTGACGGCGGTGGTGCGGATGTACCAGGACGGCTGCGCGTAGTAGAGCAGCGCGGTGTGGCAGCGCCAGCAGTGCGGGTAGCTGTGCTCGTAGGCGATGTGCTTGAACAGCAGGCCGCGGGCGTCGAGGTCGGCCGTCAGCTTCTCGTCGGCCTTCTTGAAGAAGACGCCGCCGACCAGCGGGACGTCCTCCTCGAAGGTGCCGTCGGGGCGGACCGGGTTCACCACGGGCAACCCGTACGCCCGGCAGACCACGAGGTCGTCGGCGCCGAAGGCGGGGGACTGGTGGACGAGACCGGTGCCGTCCTCGGTGGTGACGTACTCGGCGTTCACGACGTAGTGCGCCGGCTCGGGGAACTCCACGAGGGAGAAGGGGCGCTCGTACGCCCAGCGCTCCATCTCGCGGCCGGTGAAGGACTGCCCGGTCGCCTCCCAGCCCTCACCGAGGGCCTTCTCCAGCAGCGGGCGGGCGACGACCAGCTTCTCGGTGCCGTCGGTCGCGACGACGTACTCCACGTCCGGGTGGGCGGCCACCGCGGTGTTGGACACCAGGGTCCAGGGGGTCGTCGTCCACACGAGGAGGGCCGCCTCGCCGGCGAGCGGGCCCGAGGCCAGCGGGAAGCGGACGAAGACGGAGGGGTCGACGACCGTCTCGTAGCCCTGGGCAAGCTCGTGGTCGGACAGGCCGGTGCCGCAGCGAGGGCACCAGGGGGCGACGCGGTGGTCCTGGACCAGCAGCCCCTTCTTGAAGATCTCCTTCAGCGACCACCAGACGGACTCCACGTACTCGGGGTCCATGGTCCGGTACGCCTCGTCCAGGTCGACCCAGTAGCCCATGCGGGTCGTCAGCTCGGCGAACGCGTCGGTGTGCCGGGTCACGGACTCGCGGCACTTCGCGTTGAACTCTGCGATGCCGTACGCCTCGATGTCCTGCTTGCCGTTGAAGCCGAGCTCCTTCTCGACGGCGAGCTCGACGGGCAGGCCGTGGCAGTCCCAGCCGGCCTTGCGGGCGACGTGGTAGCCGCGCATGGTGCGGAAGCGGGGGAAGACGTCCTTGAAGACGCGGGCCTCGATGTGGTGCGCGCCGGGCATGCCGTTCGCGGTCGGCGGGCCCTCGTAGAAGACCCACTCCGGGCGGCCCTCGGACTGCTCCAGGGTCTTGGCGAAGGTCTTGTTCTCGCGCCAGAAGTCGAGAACGGCGTGTTCGAGGGCGGGCAGGTCGACCTGGGCGGGTACCGGGCGGTACTGGGGCGGTGTCGTCATGGGGCTGGGCTCTTCCTCCGGCGGTCTGCACTTCCGTCCGGAGGGACGAGAGCCTGCCGCCCCCGCGGCGGGGACGGGCTCCCGCGGTACCACCCTCCTTGGCCTCCGGACGGGTCCGGCGGCCCCCTCATTGGGGTGCGAAGCCGGTTCTACTTGCCGTACGGGACTCCGCGCGCGGAGCCGTGGCGGCTTTCTTCCGGCGGCTCAGGGGTGATCCTTCGCGTCGCGCTCGCCCCCGGGCTCTCACCGTCCCCGGGTCGCTCACGGCTGCGTCCGACGCTACTCGTCCCCGTCCATGCCTTTCGCTGGGGCCAGTGTACGGGGCGGGGCGCCGCGGGGCGGACCGGTTTTGCGGTGTCCGCGCGGGCCGCCCGCCCGTGCGGGGCGAGTGACCCGAACGGACCGGTGCGCCCGCGCGGGCGGCGGCGGGGCGGGCGGGGCGGATTACCGGGGCCCCGGCTGGGCACAACGGATGCAGGTTTGCCTCGACGGACGCGTGCCCCGTTGCCGCGGGACAGGAGCCGATTTATCGTTCCGGCACGATTCGCGAGCAAGGTCACAGTATGTGAAGGGGCCGCGGCCATGGTGGCGAAGAAGACCGCCGGGAGTCCTCCCGAGCAGGCTGTCGGCAAGGCCGCCCGAAAGGTTTCGGCAGCCGGGGCCGCAGCCCCGCGGCGGGCGTCCGCCGCGGGCCGCAAGGACGGAGGCGCCGCCCGGACGGCCGTGAAGACGGCCGCTGCCGAGGCGGGCGCCGCAGCCGGCGCCGAGGGCGCCGGGAAGGCCGCCCGCAAGCCGGCCGCGGCCCGCAGGACGGCCGCGACCGCGAGGAAGGCCGCGGCCGCCCCGGCCGGGGCCGAGGGGGCGGCCCAGGCCGCGCAACAGACGGGAGCCCGGAAAGTGGTTGCCAAGAAGAGCACCGGCACGGCCAGGAAGACGGCCGACGCCGTCGGCGGCGGGATGCCGGCGGGGACCACCGCGGCCCCCGCCGCCCCCGGCGAGCTCGCCGTACGGCCGGGCGAGGACCCGTGGACGCAGGACGAGGTCGCCGAGGCCCGAACCGGGCTGACCGACGAGGTCGTACGGCTGCGCAACGAGCTCCACGCATCGGACGAGGCGATCACCGGCCTCATGCGGGACTCCGGGGACGGCGCCGGCGACGACCAGGCCGACACCGGCACGAAGAACATCACCCGCGAGTCCGAGATGGCCCTCGCCGCCAATGCCCGCGAGATGCTGGAGCAGACCGAGCGCGCCCTGGAGCGCCTCGACGCCGGCACCTACGGCCTGTGCGAGAGCTGCGGCAAACCCATCGGCAAGGCCCGCATGCAGGCCTTCCCGCGGGCCACCCTGTGCGTGGACTGCAAACAGAAGCAGGAGCGGCGGCACTAGAGGGGCTCCGGGACCGGGTCTTCCGCACCTCGGGGAGCCGTCCCGGGCGGCGCGGGCGGCGGACCCTGACGTACCCTCGTGTCTCGTCAGGGTCCCCGGAACCTGGCGGGAACCGGTTCGAGCTAGTTCGAGGGACTCACGTGGCAGAGGCGGAGCGCATCATCGGTACGCCGGAGGTCGGGGACGAAGCCCAGCCCGAGCCCGAGGCGCCCAGGGGGCGCCGGAGGATCGCGGCGCTGCTCGTCGTCGCGGTCATCGCCTACCTGCTCGACCTGGGCACCAAGATGGCCGTCGTGGCGAAGCTGGAGCACCAGCCGCCCATCCGGATCATCGGCGACCTGCTGCGGTTCGAGGCCGTCCGCAACCCCGGCGCGGCCTTCGGCTTCGGCGAGGCCTTCACGATCCTCTTCACGGTGATCGCCGCCTCCGTGATCGTCGTGATCGTCCGCCTTGCCCGCAAGCTGTACAGCCTGCCGTGGGCCATCGCGCTCGGCCTGCTGCTCGGCGGGGCGCTGGGCAACCTCACCGACCGGATCTTCCGCTCGCCGGGCGTGTTCCGCGGCGCCGTCGTCGACTTCATCGCGCCCGCCCACTTCGCCGTCTTCAACCTCGCCGACACGGCGATCGTCTGCGGCGGCATCCTGATCGTCCTGCTGTCCTTCCGGGGGCTCGACCCGGACGGCACGGTCCACAAGGACTGACGGGGCCGGATCCGGGGGTCCGCCGAGTCCGGCATACTCGACGGGTGAGTACGATTCCCGAGATCCGCACCCTGCCCGTACCCGACGGCCTCGAAGGCGAGCGCGTCGACGCCGCCATCTCCCGTATGTTCGGCTTCTCCCGGACGAAGGCCGCCGAGCTCGCCGCCGCGGGGAAGGTCTCGGTCGACGGCAGCGTCGTCGGGAAGTCCGAGCGCGTCCACGGCGGCGCCTGGCTCGAAGTCGAGATGCCCGCCCCGCCGCGCCCGGTGGAGGTCGTGGCCGAGCCCGTCCCCGGCATGGAGATCATCCACGACGACGACGACGTCGTGGTCGTCATGAAGCCGGTCGGCGTCGCCGCCCACCCGAGCCCCGGCTGGACCGGCACCACCGTCATCGGCGGCCTCGCCGCCGCCGGCTACCGCATCTCCACCTCCGGCGCAGCCGAGCGCCAGGGCATCGTGCACCGCCTCGACGTCGGCACGTCCGGCCTCATGGCGGTCGCCAAGTCCGAGCGCGCCTACACCTCGCTGAAGAACCAGTTCCGCGAGCGCGTCGTCGACAAGCGCTACCACGCCCTCGTCCAGGGACACCCCGACCCGATGAGCGGCACCATCGACGCCCCCATCGGCCGGCACCCCAGCGCCGACTACAAGTGGGCCGTGACCCAGGACGGCAAGCCGTCGGTCACCCACTACGACCTGATCGAGGCCTTCCGCGCCGCCTCCCTGCTCGACATCAAGCTGGAGACCGGGCGCACCCACCAGATCCGCGTCCACATGTCCGCCCACCGGCACCCCTGCGTCGGCGACCTCACCTACGGGGCCGACCCGACCATCGCGAAGCGGCTGAAGCTGACCCGCCAGTGGCTGCACGCCGTGCGCCTCGGGTTCGAGCACCCCGCCGACGGGCAGTGGGTGGAGTTCGAGAGCGGCTACCCGGCGGACCTCCGGCACGCCCTGGACGTGATCCGCGCCGAGAGCGAGTGACGGACGTGCCGGACCCCGCCGCGCCGCCCGCCCCGTACACCGTCCGGCGCGCCGTCTCGCCGGAGGACCTGAGGGCCTGCTTCGCGCTGCGGACCGAGGTGTTCGTCGTCGAGCAGTCCGTACCGGAGTCCGTCGAGTACGACGCCTACGACGCGGAGGCGGTCCACGTCCTGGCCGTCGCGGCCGACGGGACCCCGCTCGGCACCGGCCGGCTGCTGCACGGCCCGGCCGCCCTCGGCAAGACCGGCGACCCGGCGGCCGGCGCGCTCGGCCGCCTCGCCGTCGCCGCGCCCGCCCGCGGCCTCGGCGTCGGGGCGGCGCTGGTCCGGGCGATCGAGGCGGAGGCCGCCCGGCTCGGCCTGACCGCGCTCACCCTCGGCGCCCAGGTCCACGCCCTCGGCTTCTACGAGCGGCTCGGCTACGAGCCGTACGGCCCCGCGTACGAGGAGGCGGGCATCACCCACCGCGCGATGCGGCGCACGCTGGACGCCGGGGACGCCCGGGACGCCGGGGACGCCTAAATACCCGCACCCCGGGAGGCGGGCTGGCAGGGTGGGGGAGTGGATCAGCTTGCCCTGCTGTTCGTGCTGCTGCTCGGGGCGGTCGTCTCGGTGCCCCTCGGGGACCGGTTGGGGCTTCCGGCGCCCGTTCTGATGACGCTGGCCGGGGCCGTGCTCGCCCTCGTGCCCGCCGTCCCGAACGTCGACATCCCGCCCGAGTACATCCTGCCGCTGGTGCTGCCGCCCCTGCTGTACGCCTCCGCGCAGCGCACCTCCTGGCGGCAGTTCGCGGCGAACGTCCGGCCGATCCTGCTGCTCGCGGTGGCCCTGGTCTTCGTCACCACCGCCGCCGTGGCCGCCGTCGCGCACGCCGTCGTCCCCGGGCTGCCGATCGCCGCCGCGGTCGCCCTCGGCGCGCTGGTCGCGCCGCCCGACCCGGTCGCCGCGACCGCCGTCGCCGGGTCGCTCGGGCTGCCCCGGCGGCTGGTGTCGATCCTGGAGGGCGAGGGGCTGTTCAACGACGTCACCGCGATCGTCCTCTACCACGTGGCCGTGGCCGCCGCCGTCAGCGGGAGCTTCTCCTGGCCGGAGGCGCTCGGGGAGTTCGTCCTGTCCGCCGTGGTGGCGGTCGCCGTCGGCCTCGGGCTGGGCTGGGCCTCGAACGTCCTGATGGGGCGGCTCGGGGACGCCACCCTGCGGATCGGGCTGACGCTGCTGGTGCCGTTCGTCGCGTACGTCCTCGCCGAGGAGCTCCACGGCTCGGGCGTGCTCGCCGTGCTGACCACCGCGCTCTTCCTCGCCGAGTACGCGGGCGACGCGGACGACGTGCTGGGCCGGCTGGCCGGGCACACCTTCTGGGAGATCGTGGACACGCTGGTCACGGGGGTGGCGTTCGGGCTGATCGGGCTGGAGCTGCACAACGTCTTCGGCGTCGCGCACGGCCGCGAGGGGGAGATGGCCGGCTGGGCGGCCGCCGTCGTCGGGGTGGTCGTCGTGGTCCGGCTGCTGTGGCTGCTGCCCGCCGCCTGGCTCGCCCGGCGCCTGCACACCGGGCGCGACGTCGACGAGGAGATCCCGCTCGGCTGGCGGGAGAGCGTCGTCATGTGGTGGGCGGGCATGCGCGGCGTCGCCTCGGTGGCGCTCGCCCTCGCGATCCCGCTGACGGTGGCGGGCGGGGGACCGTTCCCGGCGCGCGACGAGATCGTCTTCATCGCCTTCTCCGTGGTCACCGTCACGCTGGTGTGCCAGGGGCTGACGCTGCCGTGGCTCGTGCGCAGGCTCGGCGTGGAGGCCGACCCCGGGCCGGGCCAGGAGATGCAGCGGCAGCTGGCGATCCGCGCGGCGAAGGCGGCGAAGCGGCGGCTGAAGCAGATCGAGGAGGCCGAGGACCTCCCGGAGGACCTGGTGGAGCAGCTGTACCGGCGGGCGTACGAGCTGGGGGCGCGCATCAGCCCCGACATGGTCGACGAGGAGCGGCGCGAGGCGTACGCACAGCGCGAGCGGCGGCTGCGCGACCTGCGGCGCATCCAGCGGGAGATGCTGTCAGCCGCCCGGCACGAGGTGCTGGCGGCGCGCAGCGAGCCCGGCGCGGACCCGGAGGTCGTCGACCGGGTGCTGCTCCACCTGGACGTCCGCAGCCTGCGGGCGCCGTAGGGCCCGTCCGGCCGGCGGTCAGGTGCGGGCGGTGACGCCCGCCGCGGCGGAGGCGTCGTCGCGGGTCCGGTCCGCGGGCGGCGGGACGGCGGCGGCGGTCGCGATGCGGGGCAGGGCGTACGGGTGGTGCTCCACCAGCCAGGCGAGCATGCGCTCGCGGACCGCGCAGCGGGCCGTCCAAAGGTCGCCGGCGTCCTTCGCGGTGAGCACGGCGCGGACCTCGATCGTGTGCGGTGTGGTGTCGGTCACGGCGAGGTCGGACGCCCGGCCGTCCCATGCGGGGACTTCGGCGAGGATCCGGCGGAGCTGCCGGCGCATGGCGTCGACGGGGGCGCTGTGGTCCAGGTGCCAGAAGACGGTGCCGGTCATCTCGGCGCCGCCGCGCGACCAGTTCTCGTACGGCTTGCCCGTGAAGTACGACACGGGCATGGTGATGCGCCGCTCGTCCCAGGTGCGGACCACCAGGAAGGTCAGGGTGATCTCCTCGACGGTGCCCCACTCGCTGTCCACGACGACGGTGTCGCCGATGCGGACGGTGTCGCCGAAGGCGATCTGGAGCCCGGCGAAGAGGTTGCCCAGCGAGGACTGGGCGGCGATGCCCGCGACGATGCCGATGAGGCCCGCGGAGGCGAGGACGGAGGTGCCGACGGCCCGCATGGCCGGGAAGGTCAGCAGCATGGCGGCCGCGGCGACCACCACCACGGCGGCGATCACCACCCGCTGGATCAGCGTGACCTGGGTGCGGACCCGGCGGACCCGGGCCTGGTCGGAGGTGCGGCCGGCGTAGCGGGCGTACGCGGCGTCCACGACGGCGGTGGCGATGCCGGTGAGCAGCCAGGCCGTCGAGGCGATCAGCACGAGGGTCAGGGCGCGGCCCACGGCGAGGGAGTGGTCGGGCAGGATCCCGGCCTGCCGGTAGGAGCCGCGCAGCAGCAGCGCGCACAGTGCGAGCCGGAACGGCCGGCGGCAGCGGCGCAGCATCACCCACAGCGGGGTGTCGCCGGGCCGGGCGGCGGCGCGGCGCAACAGCACGTCGAGCAGCCACCCGGCGGCCAGGGTGGCGGCGAGTGCGCCGCAGGCGTACAGGAGGGGCCGGAGAAGGGTGTCCGTGTCCATGGCCTTCCGCGTAACCGGAACACGCGCTCGGAAACTGGCACGATGTGTGGCATGGACATCATGCTCTTCCATTCGACGTACGGGCTGCGGCCCGCGGTGCACGAGGCGGCCGGGCGGCTGCGCGCGGCCGGCCACGAGGTGCAGGTGCCGGACCTGTTCGAGGGGCGCACCTTCGAGACCGTCGAGGAGGGCGTGGCGCACCGGGACGAGGTGGGCCGGGACGAGCTGCTGCGGCGCGCCGTGGCGGCGGCCGCCCCGTACTCCGACCGCGGGCTGGTCTACGCGGGCTTCTCCTTCGGCGGGTCCGTCGCCCAGCACCTGGCGCTGGCCGACGAGAAGGCGCGGGGGCTGCTGCTCCTGCACGGCACGGCCGACCTGGGGGAGGACGCGTCCGTGGACGGGCTGCCGGTGCAGCTGCACGTGGCGGACCCCGACCCGTTCGAGCCGCACGACTGGCTGACGGCCTGGTACCTGCGGATGCAGCGGGCCGGCGCGGACGTCGAGGTGCACCGCTATCCGGGCGCCGGGCACCTGTTCACCGACCCGGGGCTGGAGGACTACGACGCGGAGGCCGCGGAGCAGGCGTGGAAGGCGGCGGTCGGCTTCCTGGACAGCCTGTAGGGGCTGCGGCGGGACGCGGCGAGGGGCGGGGCACCGGGAGAACCGGCGCCCCGCCCCTCGCGCGTGACCGGACGGGTCAGCCGCGGTAGGCGATCCACATGCTGTTCATGCGGGCCACCTGGCCGGCGGTGAACTGGTACATGCAGGAGTCGTACGTGTAGTCCATGAAGTTGTGGATCGGGTCGGCGCCGGCCTTGCTGGCGCAGCTGTCGCGGCCGGTCGGGCACTCGTACGCGGCGCTCTTCTCGGCCGGGGTGTCGGCGACGGAGTCACCGCTTCCGTTGCAGCCGCCCTGGAAGGTGTGGTACAGGCCCATCCAGTGGCCGACCTCGTGGGTGGCGGTGTCGCCCTCGTTGTAGTTGGCCGCGGAGCCGCCCGGCAGCGAGGAGTCGAGCAGGACGACGCCGTCCATCTTCGGCTGCGAGGCGTAGGAGCTCGGGAAGGTCGCCCAGCCGAGCAGGCCGCCGCCGAGGTTGGCGGTGTAGACGTTGAGCGCGTTCGAACCGCCCTTGCGCAGGGCGTTCTTCATGTCCTTCTCGGCCTGGGAGCCGTGGGAGACGCCGTACCAGGAGGCGTTGTCGGTGTAGTCGGTGGAGACCAGCTGGAACTGGTAGCCGGCGTTGACGTTCCCGGTGCCCTGGCCGCTGTAGGCGGCGTTGAGGACGGCGAGCTGGTTGTTGATGTCCGTGGCGGACAGCTTGCCCTGGGTGCCGCTGTGGATGACGTGGAAGTAGACCGGGATGGTCGTGGCGGCGGTCGCCTCGGCGGCGCGCATCTGGCGCTGCGGGCCCATCTGGGAGAGCTTCTTGGCCAGGTCGGCGTCCATGGCCTTGACCTGGGCCTCCGTCACCTCGTTGGGCTCGGCGGCATGCTTGTCGTGCGGCCGGGCGACGCGGGCGTCGGCGGGGGCGCCGGCGCCCTCCTCGGCACACTGCTCGGCGCCGGTGGGGGCGGCGGCCAGCGTGGCGGGGGCGGAGACGGGGGAGAACGCCAGGGCTCCGGCCAGGGCGGCCGGAACCAGCAGGCGGCGGCGGAGCTTGGGGGATATGCGGGCAGAGGCGCGCACGTGTACTCCTCGCGAGCGTGGTGGGGGGTGAGGGATTTCCTCACGCTGGCGCGAAGCTTATGTGTCCATGTCATGCCTGTGACAAGACCTGTGTGTAAAAGATTTGTTGCTTGTGAGGCGTGAGGGGTGCCTGGTCTGAACCAAGCACCCCCCTGGCGCCGCAAAATTGACGGTCCGTCAGTAAACGATCATCGGACCGGGCTCCATGCCCGCTCCACCTTCTGCGTGCCGCTCAGGGTCCGGTACGAGCGGGTCCAGGACGACCCCGCGTCCTGCCGGCGCTTGTCGGACACGACGTAGTAGTCCATCTGCGAGCGCTCGGCCGTCACGTCCAGCACCCCGTACCCGTGCGAGTCCATGTCCAGCCACTTCACGTGCCAGTTCGCCGCCTTGATGGCGGCCTCCGCCGCCAGGGAGGCCGTGTGCGCCGGCACGTGCAGCATGTCGTCGATGTTGTCCGAGGTCACCGAGGTGACGACGAACTCCGTCGCGGCCGTCCCCGAGCCCGGGTAGGTCGCCGCGTTCACCGGGACGTCGTTGGCGAAGGCCATGTGGATGTCGCCCGTCAGGAACACCGTGTTGCGGATGTTCCGGTCCCTCAGGTGCGCCAGCAGCTCCTTGCGGTCGTCGGTGTACCCGTCCCACTGGTCCGTGCTGATGGCGAGGCCGCCCTGCGGCAGGCCGAGGAGCTTCGCCAGCGGCGCCAGCAGGTGCGCGGGCAGCGAGCCGAACGCCAGCGGCGAGATCATGACCGAGGTCCCGACGAGCTTCCAGGCGGCGTCCGAGGACGCGAGGCCCGCCTTCAGCCAGTCCAGCTGCGCCCGCCCCGTGATGGTGCGCTCGGGGTCGTCCACCGCGCCGCTGCCCACCTTGACCGGCTGGGAGCGGAAGCTGCGCAGGTCGAGCAGGTGCAGGTCGGCGAGGGAGCCGAAGCGCAGACGCCGGTAGACGGTGCCCGCGGTGGAGGGCCGCACCGGCATCCACTCGAAGTAGGCCTGCTTGGCGGCGGCCGCGCGGGCCGCCCAGTCCCCCTCGGTGCCCGGCGTGTGGTTCTCCGCGCCTCCCGACCAGGCGTCGTTGGCGATCTCGTGGTCGTCCCAGATCGCGATGACGGGGTGCGCCGCGTGCAGGGCCTGGAGGTCGGCGTCCGTCTTGTACCGGCCGTGGCGGATGCGGTAGTCGGCGAGCGTGGTGATCTCGTGCCGCGGCTCGTGGGGGCGGACGGTGTACTTGGCCTCGGGGTAGCCGCCGCTCGCGTACTCGTACACGTAGTCGCCCAGGTGCAGGACCGCCTGCAGGTCGGTGCGGGCGGCCAGGTGGCGGTAGGCGGAGAAGTACCCGGACTCCCAGTTGGCGCAGGAGGCCACGCCGAAGCGGACCCCGTCCGTACGGGCGTCGTGGCGGGGCGCGGTCAGGGTGCGCCCGACCGCGGAGACCGCGGAGCCGGCCGTGAACCGGTAGAAGTAGGCGGTCTGCGGCGCCAGTCCGCGGACGTCGGCCTTGACGGTGTGGTCGGCGGCGGCCGTCGCGGTGACGGTGCCGCTCGCCACGACGCGGGAGAACGCCCTGTCCTCGGCGACCTCCCAGGCCACCGGGAGGGCCGGGCCGAGGCCGGAGCCGGGCACCGCCTCGGGGGCGGGGGTGACGCGGGTCCACAGCAGGACGCCGTCGGGGAGGGGGTCGCCGGAGGCGACGCCGTGGAGGAAGGCGGGGCCGGCGGATGCGGCCGAGGCGGGCGTGGCGCCCAGGGCGGCCGCCGCGAGCGGCGCGAGCGCGGCCGTGGCCGCCGCCGCCTTGACGACCGTACGGCGGCGGGGAGTTGCCGCCGCGGTGTGGGAGGTGAGATGACTGGTCACGGATCATCATATTACTAACGGGTATTACCGTGAGTACACACCTCGGACGGCAACGGGCGGGCGAACTCCAGGAGTCCGCCCGCCCGTTGGAAGGGAGCGTGGGCGTGCCCGCCGCGGCGGGCACGCCCGGGGATCAGCCGGCGACGGCCTTGTCCACGGCGGCAGTGAACTCCTCCGCCGTCATCTTCAGGCCGATCTCCTTGCCGTCCATCTTCAGCGCGGGGGTGCCCTTCACGCCGGCCTTGTCGAACTCCTTGGACAGCTCGACCGCCCAGCGGTTGTAGGTGCCCTCCTCGACGGCCTTCTTGAACTCGGCGTTCCCCTTGAGCGCCGGGACCTGGTCGGCGACCTTCAGCAGGTAGGCGTCGTCGCTGAACTTGTCGTCCCGCTCCTCCGGGTGGTTCTCCTTGGCGTACAGGGCGGTCTTGTACTCCAGGAACGCCTCCGGGCCGACGTTCAGGGCGGCGCCGAGCGCGCTCAGCGCGTTCTTCGAGCCGCTGCCGCCCAGGCCCTTGTCCAGGAAGGTCGCGCCGACGAACTGCAGCTTGTACTTGCCGGCGTCCAGGTCCTTCTTTATCTGCGGGCCGACGCCCTGCTCGAACTGCGAGCAGACCGGGCAGCGGGCGTCCTCGTACAGCTCCAGCGTCTTCTTCGCGTCGGCCTTGCCGAGGACCACGGTCGTGCCGTTCTCGCCCGAGGTGTTCTTCGGGGCGGTCAGCGGCGCCGTCGCCGCCTTCTCCCACTCGTCGGGCTGGTTGGCCTGGACGACCATCCAGCCGATCCCGCCGGCCAGCGCGAGGGCGGCGACGACCGCTCCCGCGACCGTCGCCTGGCGGCGGACCTTCGCCTTCTTCGCCTGCTTCTCGCGCTCGGCGCGCAGCCGCTCGCGGGCCGCCGCCTTGTTCGCCTGGCTGTTGCGTGCGCTCATGGTGTTCTCCGTGGGGTGTGGTGCGTACTGGGAAAGGGGACGTGCCGTACGGGGGTCAGGCGCGTGCGAGCGCGCCGCGTACGGGAGGGCCCCTGAGCCCCACGGAGTGGACGGGGAAGCGGGTGCGGGCGCCGCGGCCCGCCCGGTCCGGGCGCGGCCCGCGCCGGGGGCGGCCGGCCCGCACCGCCGCGCAGGCCGCGGCCAGCAGCAGCGGGCGGAACGCCGAGGCGGCCGCCGCCCGCAGCAGCTGAGCCAGGGCCCGCTCGCCGTGCCGCAGCCAGACCGCGGCCAGCAGGCCGACCGAGACGTGCGCGCCGAGCAGCAGCCACGGGGTCCACGGGCCGGGCGCGGCCAGCAGCGCGGCGGGGTCGCCGGCGGCTTCGGTGACCTCGGCGAGCGGTCCGCCGAGCGGCTCGCCGCCGCACAGCTCGTGCAGGCCGAGCGCGCGCAGCGGGCCGGACACGGGACCGCCGGCGGGGCCGTAGCAGACGTGCTGGCCGGCCGTGAACACGGTGTCGGCGGCCAGCTCCAGCGGGACGAGCAGGGCGGCGATCGGGCCGAGGCCCCGCTCGCGTCCCGCCAGCGGCCAGGCGATCACGAAGACGGCCGCGAAGGCCCCGGCCGCGAGGACCGGCGGCAGCGCCACCTGCGACATCAGGACGTGCGAGCCGGCCGACAGCAGCACGACGAGCGCGCTGAACAGCGCGACGCGCAGCGCCCTCGGTCCTGCCCCTGACATCTCCATCGCGGCGAGTCTGCCACGACTCCCTGTGAAACCGTGCCCCGGGCTTCGCGCCGGGGAGGCCCTACGGCCGGATCCGGCCGTTGCGGAACAGGTCGACGAAGATCTGGTGGTCGGCGCGGGCCCGGGCCCCGTAGGCGTGCGCGAAGTCCACGAGCAGCTCCGGGAAGCCCTCCTCGTCGGCGGCGATCGCGCTGTCGATGGCCCGCTCGGTGGAGAACGGCACCAGGGTGTGGCCGCTGCCGGCCTCGTCCGCCGCGGCGTGCATGGTCGCCGTCGCACGGCCCAGGTCGGCGACGACGGCCGTGATCTCCTCCGGGTCGTCCAGGTCGGACCAGTCCAGGTCCACCGCGTACGGCGAGACCTCGGCCACCAGCTGCCCGGCCCCGTCCAGCTCGGTCCAGCCCAGCCACGGGTCCGCGTGAGCCTGGAGGGCCCGCTGGGAGATCACCGTGCGGTGCCCCTCGTGCCGGAAGGAGTCCCGGACCGCCCGGTCGGTGACGTGCCGCGAGACGGCCGGGGTCTGCGCCTGCTTGAGGTAGATCACGACGTCGTTCTCCAGGGCGTCGCTGTGCCCCTCCAGCAGGATGTTGTAGGAGGGCAGGCCCGCCGAGCCGATGCCCACGCCCCGCCGGCCCACGACGTCCTTGACGCGGTAGGAGTCCGGGCGCGCCAGCGATTCGTCGGGCAGGGTCTCCAGGTAGGCGTCGAACGCGGCCAGCACCTTGTACCGGGTCGCCGCGTCCAGCTCGACGGTGCCGCCGCCGGGGGTGAAGCGCCGCTCGTGGTCGCGGATCTCCGTCATCGACTCCAGCAGGCCGAAGCGGGTCCGGGAGCGGGCCGCGCGGAGGGCCGCCAGCAGCGGGCCCCGCGAGGTGTCCAGGGTGAAGGCGGGGACCTCGTCGTCGGCGGGGCCGGCGGCCAGGACGCCGATCCGCTCCCGGTAGGCGGCCGCGTACACCCGGACCAGGTCGCTGATCTGGGTGTCGCCGAGGGCCTTGGTGTAGCCGATCAGGGCGAGGGAGGCCGCGAACCGCTTCAGGTCCCAGGTGAACGGCCCGATGTAGGCCTCGTCGAAGTCGTTGACGTTGAAGACCAGGCGGCCGCCCGCGTCCATGTACGTCCCGAAGTTCTCGGCGTGGAGGTCGCCGTGGATCCAGACGCGGCCGGTCCGGTCGTCCAGGTAGGGGCGACGGCCCCCGCCGGCCCGCCCGGCCCACTCGTGCTCCAGGTCGGCGTAGAAGAGGCAGGCCGTGCCGCGGTAGAAGGCGAAGGCCGAGGCGGCCATCTTGCGGAACTTGACCTGGAAGGCCGCCGGGTCCGCGGCGAGGAGCTCGCCGAAGGCGGTGCCGAAGACGTCGAGTATCTGCTCGGCGCGCTGTTCGTTCGTCGTCTCGGGGACCGCCATGGCGGGTTCCTCCTGGTGCACGGGCTGGTACGGGTTCCGACCGGGTGGACGCGGGAGCGGAGCCCCTGGTTCTGCAACGCCAGACGGTACCGCCCGCCGCCCCGGATGTGTCCCCCGCGCGACGTAGGATTCGAAGCTGCCCCCTGTCCCGAGCCCGAGCCCCCAGGAGTACAGCGCCGTGGCCAAGACGCCGTTCACGCACCTGCACGTCCACACCCAGTACTCGCTGCTGGACGGTGCCGCGCGGCTCAAGGACATGTTCAACGCCTGCAATGAAATGGGCATGACGCACATCGCCATGTCCGACCACGGCAACCTGCACGGCGCCTACGACTTCTTCCACTCCGCGCAGAAGGCCGGGATCACCCCGATCATCGGCATCGAGGCGTACGTCGCCCCCGAGTCCCGCCGCAACAAGCGCCGCATCACCTGGGGCCAGCCCCACCAGAAGCGGGACGACGTCTCCGGCTCCGGCGGCTACACGCACAAGACGATCTGGGCCGCCAACAACACCGGCCTGCACAACCTCTTCCGCCTCTCCTCCGACGCCTACGCCGAGGGCTGGCTGACCAAGTGGCCCCGCATGGACAAGGAGACCATCGCCCAGTGGTCCGAGGGCCTGATCGCCTCCACCGGCTGCCCCTCGGGCGAGGTGCAGACCCGGCTCCGGCTCGGCCAGTTCGACGAGGCGCTCAAGGCCGCGTCCGACTACAAGGACATCTTCGGCGAGGGCCGCTACTTCCTGGAGCTGATGGACCACGGCATCGAGATCGAGCGCCGCGTCCGCGACGGCCTCCTGGAGATCGGCCGGAAGCTCGGCATCCCGCCGCTGGTCACGAACGACTCCCACTACACGTACGCCCACGAGGCCGGCGCCCACGACGCCCTGCTCTGCATCCAGACCGGCAAGAACCTCTCCGACCCCGACCGCTTCAAGTTCGACGGCACGGGCTACTACCTGAAGTCCACCGACGAGATGTACGCCATCGACTCCTCGGACGCCTGGCAGGAGGGCTGCGCCAACACGCTGCTGGTAGCCGAGCAGGTCGACACCGAGGGCATGTTCCAGTTCCGGAACCTGATGCCCAAGTTCGACATCCCGGAGGGCTACACCGAGGTCACCTGGTTCCGCGAGGAGACCATGCGCGGGATGCACCGCCGCTTCCCCGGCGGCATCCCCGAGGACCGCATGAAGCAGGTCGAGTACGAGATGGACACGATCATCTCGATGGGCTTCCCCGGCTACTTCCTCGTGGTCGCCGACTTCATCATGTGGGCGAAGAACCAGGGCATCGCGGTCGGCCCCGGCCGAGGCTCCGCCGCCGGCTCGATCGTCGCGTACGCGCTCGGCATCACCGACCTCGACCCGATCCCGCACGGCCTGATCTTCGAGCGCTTCCTCAACCCCGAGCGCATCTCCATGCCCGACGTCGACATCGACTTCGACGAGCGCCGGCGCGTCGAGGTGATCAGGTACGTCACCGAGAAGTACGGCCAGGACAAGGTCGCCATGATCGGCACCTACGGCACGATCAAGGCCAAGAACGCGATCAAGGACTCCGCGCGCGTCCTCGGCTACCCCTACGCCATGGGCGACCGGATCACCAAGGCCATGCCCGCCGACGTCCTCGGCAAGGGCATCCCGCTCTCCGGCATCACCGACCCGAGCCACCCCCGGTACTCCGAGGCCGGCGAAGTCCGCGCGATGTACGAGAACGAGCCGGACGTGAAGAAGGTCATCGACACCGCCCGCGGCGTCGAGGGCCTGGTCCGCCAGATGGGCGTGCACGCCGCAGGCGTGATCATGTCCAGCGAGAGGATCACCGACCACGTGCCCGTCTGGGTGCGGCACACGGACGGCGTCACCATCACCCAGTGGGACTACCCGAGCTGCGAGGCGCTCGGCCTGCTGAAGATGGACTTCCTCGGCCTGCGCAACCTCACGATCATGGACGACGCCGTCAAGATGGTGAAGGCCAACAAGGGGATCGACATCGACCTCCTGGCCCTCCCGCTCGACGACCCCAAGACCTTCGAGCTCCTCCAGCGCGGCGACACCCTCGGCGTCTTCCAGTTCGACGGCGGCCCCATGCGCTCGCTGCTGCGCCTGATGAAGCCCGACAACTTCGAAGACATCTCCGCCGTGTCCGCGCTCTACCGGCCGGGCCCGATGGGCATGAACTCGCACACCAACTACGCCCTGCGCAAGAACGGCCAGCAGGAGATCACCCCGATCCACCCCGAGCTGGAGAAGCCGCTCGAAGAGGTCCTCGCGGTCACCTACGGCCTGATCGTCTACCAGGAGCAGGTCCAGAAGGCCGCGCAGATCATCGCCGGCTACTCGCTCGGCGAAGCCGACATCCTCCGCCGCGTCATGGGCAAGAAGAAGCCCGAGGAGCTCGCCAAGAACTTCACGATCTTCCAGTCCGGCGCCCGGAAGAACGGCTACAGCGACGAGGCCATCCAGGCCCTCTGGGACGTCCTGGTCCCCTTCGCCGGCTACGCCTTCAACAAGGCCCACTCGGCCGCGTACGGCCTCGTCTCCTACTGGACCGCCTACCTCAAGGCCAACCACCCGGCCGAGTACATGGCGGGCCTGCTCACCTCGGTCAAGGACGACAAGGACAAGTCGGCCGTCTACCTGAACGAGTGCCGCCGCATGGGCATCAAGGTGCTCCCGCCGAACGTGAACGAGTCCGAGTCGAACTTCGCCGCCCAGGGCGACGACGTGATCCTCTTCGGCCTCACCGCCGTCCGCAACGTCGGCCAGAACGTCGTCGACTCGATCATCAAGACCCGCAAGTCGAAGGGGAAGTTCTCCTCCTTCCCCGACTTCCTCGACAAGGTCGAGGCCGTCGTCTGCAACAAGCGCACCGTCGAGTCGCTGATCAAGGCGGGCGCCTTCGACGAGATGGGCCACACCCGCAAGGGCCTCGTCGCGCAGCACGAACCCATGATCGACAACGTGGTGGCGGTCAAGCGCAAGGAGGCCGAGGGCCAGTTCGACCTCTTCGGCGGCATGGGCGACGAGGACAGCGGCCAGCCCGGCTTCGGCCTCGACGTCGAGTTCTCCGACGTCGAGTGGGAGAAGTCCTACCTGCTCGCCCAGGAGCGCGAGATGCTCGGCCTGTACGTCTCCGACCACCCGCTCTTCGGCCTGGAGCACGTTCTGTCCGACAAGACGGACGCCGGCATCTCGCAGCTCACAGGCGGCGAGCACTCCGACGGGGCCGTCGTCACCATCGGCGGCATCATCTCCGGCCTCCAGCGCAAGATGACCAAGCAGGGCAACGCCTGGGCCATCGCCACCGTCGAGGACCTGGCCGGCTCCATCGAGTGCATGTTCTTCCCCGCCACCTACCAGCTGGTCTCCACCCAGCTCGTCGAGGACGCCGTCGTCTTCGTCAAGGGCCGCCTCGACAAGCGCGAGGACGTGCCCCGGCTCGTCGCGATGGAGCTGATGGTCCCCGACCTGTCCTCCGCCGGGACCAACGCCCCCGTCGTCCTGACCATCCCCACCGTCAAGGTCACCCCTCCGATGGTCACCCGGCTGGGCGAGATCCTCCGGCACCACAAGGGCAACACCGAGGTGCGGATCAAGCTCCAGGGACCCCGCAGCACCACCGTGCTGCGCCTGGACCGGCACCGGGTCCAGCCCGACCCGGCCCTCTTCGGCGACCTGAAGGTCCTCCTCGGGCCGTCCTGCCTCGCCGGATAGCCCCGCGGGGCCCGCAACGCCGCGAAGGGCGCGCCCGGAGGTCCGGGCGCGCCCTTCGCGCGTACGCTCGCAGCGCGGCGTCAGTTGTGGCCGAAGCGCCTCTGCTTGCCCTTGCGCGCCATGTCCATCGGACTCGGCGCCGAGGAGTGCGCCTCGGCCGGCGAATCCGCCGTGCTGCGCGAGGTCTCCGGGCCGGACGATCGCGACGGCTGCTTGGCGGGGGTCTTCTGGTTCTTGTTCTTGGCCATGGTGGAACCTCCGTGAGGGTCTAGGGGCCAGGACCGCATTCACACTCACACAGCACCACAGGCCGCGCATTTTGGATCTTTCTCCGCACAACCGGACAGAAGCACCGGATCCGCCACGCCGATGATCGAGTTCCGGCCGTCAAGCCCCGTGCCGTCGGGCAGACTCGGGGAAACCCGAGAAAACCCGAGGACCCCCACGGAAGAGGTGGAACGCGTGGACCGCTGCGTCGTCCTGGTGGACGCCGGCTATCTGCTGGGCGCCGCCGCCAGCCTTCTCGCGGGCGAGCCCTCCCGCTCCCGCATCACCGTCGACCACGCCGCCCTCATCCAGGCCCTGCGCGAACGCGCCGAAGCCGACACCCGGCAGCCCCTGCTGCGCATCTACTGGTTCGACGGCGCACCCGACCGGGTGCCGCAGCCCGAGCACCGGCGGCTGCGCGTCATGCCCCGCGTCACCGTCCGCCTGGGCGCCCTGACCCGCAGCGACGGCCGCTGGGCCCAGAAGGGCGTCGACGCCGCCATGCACGCGGAGCTCACCGAACTGGCCCGCAACCGGGCCTGCTCCGACATCGTCCTCGTCACCGGCGACGGCGACCTGCTGCCCGGGCTGATGTCCGCCAAGGAGCACGGAGTCGCCGTCCACCTGTGGGCCGTCCAGGCCGCCGACGGCGACTACAACCAGTCCGAGGACCTCGTCGCCGAGGCCGACGAGCGGCGCGTCCTCGACCGGGCGTGGATCACCCGGGCCGTCCGCGCCAAGGACCTCGCCGGGCTGTGCTCCCCGCCGCCCGCCCCCCGGCCCGAGATCGCCGCCATCCTCTCCGCCCCGCTCCCCGAGGCCGCCCTCGCCGAGGCGGCCCGCAGCTCCGGCACCGGGCCCGCCGGCTCCGCCGAGGCACCCGCCGAGACCCGGGGCGCCGCCGCCCCCGTACCCGCCCCCGCCGCCGGCGGGAAGCCCGTACCCACCCCGAAGGACCTCGCCGGCGCCCTGCGCGCCCCCGGCCCCCAGCAGCCCTCCGGGCCCGCCGCCGCGCCCTCCCCGGCCAGCGCCCTGCGCTGGTCCTCCGACCGGGGCTGGATCGACCGGGCCGGACCGCTCGGCGAGCCCGCCGAGACCGCCTCCCTGCCCACCCTCGCCCAGCTCACCAGCGCCGAACAGCGCTGGGCCGACCGGGAGGAGGACATCACCACCGTCGGCGGCGACCCCTTCGAGGTCGGCCAGGTCTTCGCCCGGCGCTGGATGGAACGCCTCCCCGAGGCCGTCCACCTCCACAAGCTCGCCACCATGTACCCGCGGATCCCGCACCGCATCGACGGCGAGCTCCTGCGCTACGCCGCCCGATTCGGCCTGCTCGCCCACAAGGACGACCAGATCGACGAACACGACCGCTACGCCATCCGCGCGGGCTTCTGGAGGGAGATCGACGTACGCGCCGCGGCCGACCGCGTCGCCGCCCCACCGGCCGCCGTTCCCGGCCCCCCGGCGACCCCGGCGCCCGAGTAGGGCCCGGAGCCGCGTAGGCTGCTCCCTCGTGAGTACGGGCACAGCACCAGCGAGACCGCAGGGCGGCAGCGGCACGGCAGCGGCCGACGGCGTGGTCTGCGCGGTGCGTGACCTGGTCAAGACGTATCCCGCCGTCCGCGGCCGGCGCGGCGCACCCGCCCTGCCCGAGACCCGCGCCACCGACGGCATCAGCCTCGACGTGCGGCGCGGCGAGGTCTTCGGACTGCTCGGCCCCAACGGCGCCGGCAAGTCCACCCTGGTCCGCCAGCTCACCGGGCTGCTGCGGCCGGACTCCGGCTCCGTGACCCTGCTCGGCCACGACATCGTCCGCCGCCCCGAGCTCGCCTCCCGCCTCCTCGCCTACCTCGGCCAGGAGTCCACCGCCCTCGACGAGCTCACCGTCTCCCTGGCCGCCGAGACCACCGCCCGGCTGCGCGGCCTCGACGTGCGCGCCGCGCGCGCCGCCCGCGACGCCGTCCTGGAGGAGCTCGGACTGACCCCGATCGCCGGGCACCCACTGAAGAAGCTCTCCGGCGGCCAGCGGCGGCTCGCCTGCTTCGCCGCCGCCCTCGTCGGCGAGCGCCCGGTGCTCGTCCTCGACGAGCCCACCACCGGCATGGACCCCGTCGCCCGGCGCGCCGTCTGGGCCGCCGTGGACCGGCGGCGCGCCGAGCACGGCGCCACCGTCGTGCTGGTCACCCACAACGTCATCGAGGCCGAGACCGTCCTCGACCGGGTCGCCGTCATCGACCAGGGCCGGGTCATCGCCTGCGACACGCCCGCCGCGCTGAAGGCCCGCGTCTCCGACGAGGTCCGCCTCGAACTCGTGTGGCGCACCGCGCCGCCCCTCGACGTCCCCGCCGTCGCCGCCCTGGCCGGCGCCGCGGCCGAGTCCGGCCGCCGCTGGGTGCTGCGCCTCAGCCCCGACGAGGCGCGCGCCGCGGTCGGGGCGGTCACCGGCGGGCCGGCGTTCGCCGCCCTCGACGACTTCACGCTGGCGACCCCGAGCCTGGAGGACGTCTACCTCGCTCTGGGCGGGCGTACCGCGAAGGGTTTGGTGAAGTCGTGAGCGCCGCCGCCTCCGTGCCCCTCGGCACGCCCGCCCCGCGGGCCCGGCTCCTGCCGTCGCTGGCCGCCGTGTACCGGGCGCAGCTGTCGCGGGCCCGCGTCGCGCGGATTCCGCTGCTGTTCGTCGCCACCTTCCAGTCCGTCGGCATCATGGTCCTGATGCGGGGCGTCGTCGACGGGGGGTCGGAGGCGCGGGCCGTCGTGGCCGGCTCGTCCGTCCTGGTCGTCGCGTTCGTCGCGCTCAACCTGCTGGCCCAGTACTTCGGCCAGCTGCGGGCCGGCGGCGGGCTCGACCACTACGCCACACTGCCCGTCCCGCCCGCCTCGGTGGTGCTGGGCGCGGCCGCCGCGTACGCCTCCTTCACCCTCCCCGGCACCCTCGTGACCGCCGTCATCGGCTGCCTGCTGTTCGGGCTGCCCATGGGCGGGCTGTGGATCCTCGCCGCGGTCGTCCCGCTGGCCGGGGCGGCGCTCGCCGGACTGGGTGCGGCCCTCGGCCTGCTCGCCCCGCGGCAGGAGCTCGCCACGCTGGCCGGGCAGCTCGGCATGTCCGCGGCGCTGCTGCTCGGCGTGCTGCCGCCGGAGCGGATGCCCGGCGTGATCGTGTGGGCGCGGGACCTGCTGCCGTCCACGTACGGGGTGGAGGCGTTCGCCCGGACGTTCTCCCCGCACCCCGACTGGGCCGCCGTCTGCCTGGACCTCGGCGTGTGCGCGGCCGTGGGCGTCCTGTCGCTGTCCGCCGCGACGTGGGCGTACCGGCGGGCCGCCGTCCGCTGAAGCCGGTTCCGCCTCCGGCCGCCGCACCTGGCACGATGTGGGGGTGACCGAAGCCGTGACCACACCGCCCCCCGCCGAACCGCCGTCGCCGCCCGGCGCGCCGGGCGGATCCGCCGCGGGCACCGCCCTCGCGGACATCCGGGACGCGGCCGCCATCACGCTGGCCACCGGTGCGGCCGGCGCCCTCCTCGGCGTGCTGTGGGCGTGGCTCGCGCCGCGGACGCAGTACGTCTCCAACGGCGAGGCCGTCTTCCTGCGGAACACCGAGAGCGAAGCCCGCGTGGGTGCCGACGGCACGTTCCTGCTGCTCGGCGTCGGACTCGGCGTGCTGAGCGCGGTCCTGGTCTTCCTGTGGCGGCGCCGCGGCGGAGTCGCCCAGGCCATCGGCCTCGGCATCGGCTCCTGCTTCGCCTCCCTGCTCGGCTGGCGGGCGGGGCTCCGGCTGGGCCCCCCGGCCGACATCGCCGCCTCCGCCGCCGAGGCGGGCAAGGGCGTCCCCTTCGACGCGCCGCTCCAGCTCCTCGCCCACGGGGCGCTGCTGGCCTGGCCGATGGCCGCGCTCGCGGCCTACCTGGGGCTCGTCGCCGTCTGGGGGCCGCAGGACCCGGCCCGGCACGAGGAGGACGACGAACCGGCCGGGCAGGCCGTGTACCCGCCGCCGTACGTCCACGCCGAACCGCAGGGCGGGCAGGCCCCCCGCACCCCCCGGGACAGCGGCGGGCCGCAGCCGCCGGCCGGGCCCGCCGCCGCAGGGCCCCCGCGCGCCTGACCGGGGCGGGCCGGGCCGCGCGTACGCGCTCAGGCGCGGGCGATCGGCGCCAGGACGGCCCCCGTGAGCCCGGCCAGGGTGCCGGGCGCCAGCTCGACCTCCAGGCCGCGCCGCCCCGCCGACACGCAGACCGTGGGGTGCGCGTCCGCCGAGGCGTCCACCACCGTCCGCAGGCGCCTGCGCTGCCCCAGCGGCGAGATGCCGCCGAGCACGTAGCCGGTCGTCCGCTCCGCCAGTGCCGGGTCCGCCATCGCCGCCCGCTTGCCGCCGACCGCCGCGGCCAGCGCCTTGAGGTCCAGGCTCCCCGACACCGGGACCACCGCCACGGTCAGGGCGCCGTCCACGTCCGCCACGAGCGTCTTGAACACCCGGTCCGGGCTCACGCCCATCGCCTCGGCGGCCTCCTGCCCGTAGGACGGGTGCGCCGGATCGTGCTCGTAGGCGTGCACGGTGAACGCGGCCCCCGCCGCCGTCAGGGCGGCGATCGCCGGTGTCGCCGCGGCCGCGGCCTTCTTCTTCGCCATCGGAAGGACTCCCCCGGTCGTCACGGTGCGCCGCACGGCGGCGGCGCGGTCAGTTCTGGCTGGTCGGCGCCCGGGTCAGCTCGACCGCCGGCAGCGACGGCAGGTGCCGGATGACCGCCGACTCCGCGCGCAGCAGCCGCAGCTCTTCCGCCAGGCGCGTCGCCGTGTCCGGGGCCTGGAGCAGCCGCTGCTTCGTCGGCACGTCCAGCACGGCGGCCGCGGCCACCAGGTACGACACCACCGACGGCTCGTCGGGCAGCTCCGCCGCGGTCGCCAGGGACCGCTCGCGGGCCCCGGCCAGCCGCTTCTGGTAGGTCCGGAACGCCCGCAGCACCCCGTCCGCCAGCGCGCCCGCGCCGTCGCCCCGGTCCTCCGCGAGCTCCTCCAGCTCCGCCACCAGGAACGGCCCGGACGAGTCCACCGACAGCAGGCGGACCCGGGTCGTGCCGGTCGTGAGGACCTCGAAGCTGCCGTCCTCCCGCTCCCGGATCGTCGCCGCGTCCGCGATGCAGCCCACCCGGTGGAACGCCTGGAGCGGGTCCGGCCCGAAGCCCGCGGCCGGACCCCGCTCGGGCAGGGACGTCGGGTCCGGCAGGCCCGGGGCGGTCGGCGCG
>NZ_BMTY01000006.1:165620-244591 GCF_014649915.1 Streptomyces toxytricini
ACCTCGCGGCCGTCGCGGATGGCGACGACGGCGAAGCGCCGCGGCTCGTCCTCGCCCGTCTTCAGGAGCTCCCGCATCATGGCGCGATAACGCTCCTCGAAGACGTTCAGCGGAAGCACCAGTCCGGGGAACAGCACCGTGTTCAGGGGGAAGAGGGGGAGGCGAACGGTGGTCACGACGGACAAGGGTAGTGGGGGAGGGGCGGGCCCTGTCACCTCGGTTGTTCCGGCCCGGCCGGGCCGCCGCCGCCGAAACGGCCCGCCGCCCGCCCGGCCGTGCGCCGCCGCCCCGCCCGCAGCCGCCCGCCCGGGCGTCAGCCGCGCCGCAGCAGCCGCGACGCCCCCGCCGCCACCGTCGTCGCCAGGATCCAGCCCAGCAGGACCATCGCCGCCGAGCCCCACTGCCAGGCCCCGGCCACCCTCCAGTGCCCCTCCTGGCCCAGGTCGACGACCGGCAGCAGCAGGTCCAGGGCGTACAGGGCGGGATTCCACTCCGGGTGCTCGTCCGCCTTGACCGCCCGCGGGGTGTGCCCCGCGAACAGCACCGTCCCCGCCGCCCACAGCAGCGCCATCCACAGCGCCGCCCGCCCCGGCCGGTACCCGTACGCCACCGTCCAGTCCTGCAGGTACCCCCACGCCTTCGCCGCGGGCGGCAGCGTCGCCCGCCGCCTGCGCTGCTTCGCCAGCAGCACCTCCCGCGCGTCCGCGTCCTCGCCGCTCGCCCGCAGCACCGCCGCCAGCCGCTCGTACGGCTCCGGCGAGTACTCCGGGGTCGCCGCCGCCACCCAGTCCAGCCGGCGCGCCAGCGGGAAGTGGCCGCGCGGCGCCAGCGCCTCGTACGCGAACCCCTCGATCGCCACCCCGCCCCCGCCCGGCCAGCTGGTCCAGGCGTCCACCAGCTTCACCACCTTCGCCCCCGACAGCACCACCCGCCCCCGCTCCGGCCGCTCGCCCACGAACCGCAGCTCCGGCGTCTGGATCCGGCGCAGCGACACCTCCTGGCCCGCCTCCGGCGCGAACCTCGCCCCGTAGAAGTCCACGGCGTCGCCGAACCGGCCGTCGTCCAGGCGCAGCCCGCCCCGGCACTCGAAGGGCCGGGAGCGCTGCCCGCGCGCCGGCGTGTGCCCGAGGCCGTACGGGGGAGTGGAGGAGTCGGATCCGCCCGGCACCCAGCCCAGCGCGATCGAGGTCAGGTACAGGGTCCGCTCCACCGTCAGCTGCGGCGCGTTCAGCGCCCACCGCCCGTGCGGGTTGGCCAGCCGCGCCCCGCGCAGGTTCATCGACACCCCGACCTTCGCCCCGCGCAGGCTCACCTCCCCGTACGCCTCCAGCAGCTCGCCCTGGAAGTCCTGCCCGACCGACAGCCCGTCCGCCGCGAAGGCCCGCCCGCGCCCGTCGCCCTGGACGACGGCCTGGCTGACCAGCAGGTCCGTGCCGATCTGCGCGTCGGTCAGCCGGATCCCGCGCGCCACCCGGCAGCGCGGCAGGTGCAGGTCGCCCTCGGTGTGCAGGCGCGAGGCGTCCAGGCGGGGGACCGCGCAGTCCACCAGCCGCAGCGTCCCGAACCGGGTCTCCGACAGCTGCACCTCGCCGTCGAAGCGGCAGGAGCGCAGCTCCACGTACGGCTCGACCGTCCCGCCCGACAGGTCCAGGCGGCCCGTCACCCGCACCCCCCGCAGCTTGAGCGACGCCACCCGGCCCGGCTCCGGCGGCGGCCCGTGGAGCAGCAGCAGCGCCACCACGTCGGCGCGGACGCTGCGCTCGGGCCCCCACGGCCGGTCCCCGTGCGGGTCGTCCCCGACGGCGGCGCGGGCGCTCAGGTCGCAGGTTCCGCCCGTCCGGAAGGCCCGCCACATCCGGCGCTCCGGCTCCGTGAGGTCCGCCGGCTCCCCGCCCTCGGACTGCGCATCGGTCATGGCGGCCCCCTCCGCTGATCGTGCACTCTCCGCCGAACGCTAAGGGCAGCCGGTGACAGCCGGGACGCGTATCAGCCAGTGATACGGGCGAACGGCGTGGGGAAGCGGTCTGAGAGAATTGGGGGGTGATCTCTCGTATCGACCTGCGCGGCGACGCCCTCCCCGAGGGCGCGGCCCTGCGCGACCTGCTGCCCCGTGCCGAGTTCGACGTGGAAGCCGCCCTGGAGAAGGTGCGGCCCATCTGCGAGGACGTCCATCATCGCGGCACGGCGGCGCTGATCGAGTACGCGCAGAAGTTCGACGGAGTCCGGCTGGAGCAGGTCAGGGTCCCCGCCGAGGCGCTCGCCGAGGCGCTCGCGGGCCTCGACCCGAAGGTCCGCGCCGCGCTGGAGGAGTCGATCCGCCGCGCCCGGACCGTGCACCGCAGCCAGCGGCGCAGCGCGCACACCACGCAGGTCGTCCCCGGCGGCACCGTGACCGAGAAGTGGGTTCCGGTCGAGCGCGTCGGCCTGTACGCGCCGGGCGGCCGCTCGGTGTACCCGTCGTCCGTCGTGATGAACGTCGTCCCCGCGCAGGAGGCCGGCGTCGGCTCGATCGCGCTGGCCTCGCCGCCGCAGGCGGAGTTCGGCGGCCTGCCGCACCCGACCATCCTCGCCGCCTGCGCCCTGCTCGGCGTGGACGAGGTGTACGCGGCGGGCGGCGCCGTCGCCGTCGCGATGTTCGCGTACGGCACCGAGGACTGCCTGCCGGTCAACATGGTCACCGGCCCCGGCAACATCTGGGTCGCCGCCGCCAAGCGCTACTTCACCGGGAAGATCGGCATCGACACCGAGGCCGGCCCGACCGAGATCGCCGTCCTCGCCGACGGCACCGCCGACCCGGTGCACGTCGCCGCCGACCTGATCAGCCAGGCCGAGCACGACCCGCTGGCCGCCGCCGTCCTCGTCACCGACTCCGAGGACCTCGCGGCCGCCGTCGAGAAGGAGCTCGCACCGCAGGTCGCCGCCACCAAGCACGTCGAGGACCGGATCCGCCCGGCCCTCGCCGGCAAGCAGTCCGCGATCGTCCTCGTCGACAGCCTGGAGGACGGCCTGAAGGTCGTCGACGCGTACGGCGCCGAGCACCTGGAGATCCAGACCGCCGACGCCGCCGCCTGGGCGGCCCGCGTCCGCAACGCCGGCGCGATCTTCGTCGGCCCCTGGGCGCCGGTCTCCCTCGGCGACTACTGCGCCGGCTCCAACCACGTCCTGCCCACCGGCGGCTGCGCCTGCCACTCCTCGGGCCTGTCCGTGCAGTCCTTCCTGCGCGGCATCCACATCGTCGACTACACGCGCGACGCCCTCGCCGAGGTCGCCCACCACGTGGTCACCCTCGCCGAGGCCGAGGACCTGCCCGCGCACGGCGCCGCCCTCAAGGCCCGCTTCGGATGGAAGGTGCCCGGCCAGTGACCGACAGAGCCATCGGCATCGACGACCTGCCCATCCGGGACGAGCTGCGCGGCAAGAGCCCCTACGGCGCGCCGCAGCTGGACGTCCCCGTGCAGCTCAACACCAACGAGAACCCGTACGAGCTCCCCGAGGAGCTGGTGCGGCGCATCGCCGAGCGCGTCGCCGACGCGGCCCGCACCCTCAACCGCTACCCCGACCGGGACGCCGTCGAGCTGCGGACCGCCCTGGCCGCCTACCTCACCCGCACGGCCGGCCACCCGGTCGGCCGCGGGAACGTGTGGGCCGCCAACGGCTCCAACGAGGTCATCCAGCAGCTCCTGCAGACCTTCGGCGGGCCCGGCCGCACCGCGATCGGCTTCGAGCCCTCGTACTCCATGCACGGCCTGATCGCCCGCGGCACCGGCACCGGCTGGATCTCCGGGCCGCGCCGGGACGACTTCACCATCGACCCGGCCGCCGCCGCCCGGGCCATCGCGGAGAACGCGCCCGACGTCGTCTTCATCACCTCGCCCAACAACCCGACGGGCACCGCGGTCGAGGCGGAGACCGTCCTCGCCCTGCACGACGCCGCCCAGGCGGCCAAGCCGTCGCTCGTCGTCGTCGACGAGGCGTACGTCGAGTTCAGCCACCGGCCCTCCCTCCTGCCGCTGATCGAAGGCCGCCCGAACCTGGTGGTCTCCCGGACCATGTCCAAGGCCTTCGGCGCCGCGGGACTGCGCCTGGGCTACCTCGCCGCGCACCCCGCCGTGGTCGACGCCGTCCAGCTGGTGCGCCTGCCGTACCACCTGTCGGCCGTCACCCAGGCCACCGCGCTGGCGGCCCTGGAGCACACCGACACCCTGCTCGGCTACGTCGAGCAGCTCAAGGCCGAGCGGGACCGGCTGGTCGCCGAACTGCGGGCGATCGGCTACGAGGTCACCGAGTCCGACGCGAACTTCGTCCAGTTCGGCAGGTTCGAGGACTCCCACACCGCCTGGCAGCAGATCCTCGACCGGGGCGTCCTGGTCCGGGACAACGGCGTGCCGGGATGGCTGCGGGTCACCGCGGGCACCCCGGCCGAGAACGACGCGTTCCTGGAAGCGGTTCGCGCACTGAAGAAGGAGCAGCACGCATGAGCCGCATCGGACGGGTCGAGCGCACCACGAAGGAGACCTCCGTCGTCGTCGAGATAAACCTCGACGGAACGGGCCGGGTCGACGTGTCCACCGGCGTCGGCTTCTACGACCACATGCTCGACCAGCTCGGCCGCCACGGCATGTTCGACCTCACGGTCAAGACCGACGGCGACCTCCACATCGACAGCCACCACACCATCGAGGACACCGCCCTCGCCCTCGGCGCCGCCTTCAAGCAGGCCCTCGGCGACAAGGTCGGCATCTACCGCTTCGGCAACTGCACCGTCCCCCTGGACGAGTCCCTCGCCCAGGTGACCGTGGACCTGTCGGGCCGCCCCTACCTCGTGCACACCGAGCCCGAGAACATGGCCCCCATGATCGGCGCGTACGACACGACGATGACCCGGCACATCCTGGAGTCCTTCGTCGCGCAGGCCCAGATCGCCCTGCACGTCCACGTCCCGTACGGCCGCAACGCCCACCACATCGTCGAGTGCCAGTTCAAGGCGCTCGCCCGGGCCCTGCGGTACGCCTCCGAGCTCGACCCGCGCGCGGCCGCCGCCGGCATCCTGCCCTCGACGAAGGGCGCCCTCTAGCCGTGACCGGCCTCAGCACCGTACTGATCGTCGTCGGCCTGTTCCTGGCCGGCGGCGTGTACTCCTTCCAGAAGCAGCAGATGCCCAAGTCGGTCGTCCTGCTGCTCGCCATCGGCTCCGCGATGTGCCTCGCCGCCGGAGTCCTGCGGATCCAAGGAATCTGGGAATGAGCGCTGCCCGACCCACCAAGACCGTCGCCGTCCTCGACTACGGGTTCGGCAACGTCCGCTCCGCCGAGCGCGCCCTCGCGCGCGTCGGCGCGGACGTCGAGATCACCCGCGACTACGACAAGGCCATGGACGCCGACGGCCTGCTCGTCCCCGGCGTCGGCGCCTTCTCCGCCTGCATGGAGGGGCTGAAGTCCGTCCGCGGCGACTGGATCATCGGCCGCCGCCTCTCCGGCGGGCGCCCCGTCATGGGCATCTGCGTCGGCATGCAGATCCTCTTCGAGCGCGGCATCGAGCACGGCGTGGAGACTTCAGGCCTCGACGAGTGGCCCGGCACCGTCGGCCCGCTCCGCGCCCCGGTCGTCCCCCACATGGGCTGGAACACCGTCGAGGCCCCCGCCGACAGCCGGGCCTTCGCCGGGCTCGACGCTGACGCCCGCTTCTACTTCGTCCACTCCTACGCGGCCCACGACTGGAGCCTGGAGGTCACCAACCCGGCGATCCCGGCCCCCAAGGTCACCTGGGCCACCCACGGCGAGCGCTTCGTCGCGGCGGTCGAGAACGGCGCCCTGTGGGCCACCCAGTTCCACCCCGAGAAGTCCGGCGACGCCGGAGCCCAGCTCCTCACCAACTGGATCGAGACCCTGTGATGACCGAGCCCCGCGCGACGCTGGAACTCCTCCCGGCGGTCGACGTCCGCGACGGCCAGGCCGTACGCCTGGTGCACGGCGTGTCCGGCACCGAGACCTCCTACGGCTCCCCGCTGGAGGCGGCCCTCGCCTGGCAGGGCGCCGGCGCCGAATGGCTCCACCTCGTCGACCTGGACGCCGCCTTCGGCACCGGCGACAACCGCGCCCTCGTCGCCGAGATCACCGGCGCCCTCGACATCAAGGTCGAACTGTCCGGCGGCATCCGCGACGACGCCACCCTCGCCGCCGCGCTCGCCACCGGCTGCACCCGCGTCAACCTCGGCACGGCAGCCCTCGAAGCCCCCGAGTGGACCGCGAAGGCCATCGCCGAGCACGGCGACCGCATCGCGGTCGGCCTCGACGTCCGCGGCACCACCCTCAAGGGCCGCGGCTGGACCAGCGAGGGCGGCGACCTGTACGAGACCCTGGCCCGCCTGGACTCCGAGGGCTGCGCCCGCTACGTCGTCACCGACATCGGCAAGGACGGCACCCTGACCGGCCCCAACCTGGAGCTGCTGCGGAACGTGTGCGCCGCCACCGACCGGCCGGTCGTCGCCTCGGGCGGCATCGCCGGCCTGGACGACCTGCGGGCGCTCGCCGAGCTGGTGCCGCTGGGCGTCGAGGGCGCGATCGTCGGCAAGGCCCTCTACACCAAGGCCTTCACCCTCCAGGAGGCGCTGCGGGTGGTGGCCGGCGCATGACCGCCACCGGCGGCGTCCGCCGCATCTCCTCGGGCGGCCCCTGGGAGGAGGCCGTGGGCTACTCCCGGGCCGTCGAGCTGCCCAACGGGCTGGTGCTCGTCTCCGGCTGCACGTCCGTCGTCGACGGCAAGGTCGTCGCCGGCGGGCCGTACGAGCAGACGGTCAACGCCTTCCGCGTCGCCTTCGACGCGCTCGCCCAGGCCGGCCTGGGCGCCGAGCACGTCGTCCGCACCCGCATGTACCTCACCCACGCGCGGGACGTCGACGAGGTGGGCCGGGCCCACAAGGAGCTCTTCGCCTCCGTCCGCCCCGCCGCCTCCATGCTCATCGTTTCCGGCTTCGTCGACCCGAGCCTGGTCGTCGAGGTCGAGGTCGAAGCCTACCGAGGGGAGTCCTGATGTCACTCGCCGTACGGGTGATCCCCTGCCTGGACGTGGACAGCGGCCGCGTCGTCAAGGGCGTCAACTTCCAGAACCTGCGCGACGCCGGCGACCCGGTCGAGATGGCCAGGCTGTACGACGCCGAAGGCGCCGACGAGCTGACCTTCCTCGACATCACCGCCTCGTCCGGGAACCGCGAGACCACCTACGACGTGGTGCGCCGCACCGCCGAGCAGGTCTTCATCCCGCTCACCGTCGGCGGCGGCGTCCGCACCGCCGACGACGTCGACAGGCTGCTGCGGGCCGGCGCCGACAAGGTCGGCGTCAACACCGCCGCCATCGAGCGGCCCGACCTGATCCGGGAGATCGCCGAGCGGTTCGGCCGGCAGGTGCTCGTCCTGTCCGTCGACGCCCGCCGCACGGACACCGGCTCCTTCGAGGTCACCACCCACGGCGGCCGCCGCGGCACCGGCATCGACGCCGTCGAGTGGGCCCACCGGGCGGCCGAGCTGGGCGCCGGCGAGATCCTGCTGAACTCGATGGACGCCGACGGCACCAAGGACGGCTACGACACCGAGATGATCGCCGCCGTCCGCAAGCACGTCACCGTCCCGGTGATCGCCTCCGGCGGCGCCGGCCGCCTGGAGCACTTCCCGCCGGCCATCGAGGCCGGCGCCGACGCGGTCCTCGCCGCCTCGGTGTTCCACTTCGGCGACCTGCGGATCTCCCAGGTCAAGGACACCCTCCGCGAGGCGGGCCACCCGGTCCGCTGACCCGCGGCGACGCCCGGCCCCCTGCTCCCGCTCCGGCGGGGGCAGGGGGATGCGCTCAGATGCCCAGGCGGGCCGTCGTCAGGCGGCCGACCGCCTCCTTGTCGCCGTCCAGCTCCACGGACGCCGAAGCCTGCCGGCCGAAGCAGAACAGCACCAGCTCGCCCGGCTCCCCCGTCACCGTCACCACCGGCGTCCCCTTGTGCGCCACCACCGTGCGCCCGTCCGGCCGCCGCAGCACCAGCCCCACCGGCGAGCGGCGCCCCGTCAGCCGGGCCAGCTTCTCCAGCCGGAGCCACAGCGCGTCCGAGAACACCGGGTCCAGCTGCCGCGGCGTCCAGTCGGGCTGCGCCCGCCGCACGTCCTCCGCGTGCACGTAGAACTCCACCGCGTTCGCCGCCTCGTCGACCTGCTTCAGCGAGTACACCGACAGCTTCGGCGGGCCCGTCCGGATCAGCTGGAGCAGCTCCTCGTACGGCTTCGCCGCGTACTCGGCCATCGCCTTGTCCAGCCGGTCCTTCAGCACGTTCAGCAGCAGGCCGCCCGCCGCGTCCGGGCGGCGCTCCCGCACGACCACGTGGGCCGCGAGGTCCCGGGTCAGCCAGCCCTCGCACAGGGTGGGCGCGTGCGGGCCCGCCGACTCCAACAGGTCCGCCAGCAGCAGGCGTTCGCGCTTCGCATGGGTAGACATGCGGGCAAGCCTACGGCGGCCGCGCGCCGCGTGCCCGCCCATCAGGCGGACAGTGATCCATCACCGCCCGCCCCGCGCGGCACAATGGCCCGCATGACCAGCTCCTCCCTCGACCCCGCCATCGCGGCCCGGCTCAAGCGCTCCGCGGACGGCCTCGTCCCGGCCATCGCCCAGCAGTACGACACCGGCGAGGTGCTCATGCTCGGCTGGATGGACGACGAGGCGCTCCACCGCACCCTGACCACCGGCCGCTGCACCTACTGGTCCCGCAGCCGCCGGGAGTACTGGGTCAAGGGGGACACCTCCGGGCACGTCCAGCACGTGAAGTCCGTCGCCCTCGACTGCGACGCCGACACCCTCCTCGTCAAGGTCGACCAGGTCGGCGCCGCCTGCCACACCGGCGCCCGCACGTGCTTCGACGCCGACGTCCTCCCGCTCGCCGCCGACCAGGCAGGTTAGGTATCCCACGCATGGACCTCGAACAGTTCCGCAAGCTCGCCGCCGACCGCCGCGTCATCCCGGTGAGCCGCAAGCTGCTCGCCGACGGCGACACCCCCGTCGGCCTCTACCGCAAGCTGGCCGCCGAGCGCCCGGGCACCTTCCTGCTGGAGTCCGCCGAGAACGGCCGCTCCTGGTCCCGCTACTCCTTCGTCGGCGTCCGCAGCCACGCCACCCTCACCGTCCGCGACGGCGAAGCCCACTGGATCGGCACCCCGCCCGTCGGCGTCCCCACCGGCGGCGACCCGCTGCAGGCCCTGCGCGCCACCGTCGAGGCCCTGCACACCCCCCGCGACCTCGCCGCCGGGATGCCGCCCTTCACCGGCGGCATGGTGGGCTACCTCGGCTACGACATCGTCCGCCGCCTGGAGCGCATCGGCGACCACGGCTCCGACGACCTGCGGCTGCCCGAGCTGACCATGCTGCTCACCTCCGACCTCGCGGTCCTCGACCACTGGGACGGCAGCGTCCAGCTCATCGCCAACGCCATCAACCACAACGACCTCGACACCGGCGTCGACGAGGCCCACGCGGACGCCGTCGCCCGCCTCGACGCCATGGAGGCCGACCTCGCGCGGCCCGCCCCCTACACGCCCGCCCCGCTGCCCTCCGCCGAGCTGCCCGCCTTCTCCGCCCTGTGGGGCGGCGCCGACTACCAGGCCGCCGTCGAGGACGTCAAGGAGCGGATCCGGGCCGGCGAGGCCTTCCAGGTCGTGCCCTCGCAGCGGTTCGAGACGCCCTGCCACGCCTCCGCCCTGGACGTCTACCGGGTGCTGCGGGCCACCAACCCGTCCCCGTACATGTACCTCTTCCGCTTCGAGAACGGCTTCGACGTCGTCGGCTCCAGCCCCGAGGCCCTCGTCAAGGTCGAGGACGGCCGGGCCATGGTCCACCCCATCGCCGGCACCCGCCACCGCGGCTCCACCCCGCAGCGCGACCACGAGCTCGCCGAGGAGCTGCTCGCCGACCCCAAGGAGCGCGCCGAGCACCTGATGCTCGTCGACCTGGGCCGCAACGACCTGGGCCGGGTGTGCGAGCCCGGCTCCGTCGAGGTCGTCGACTTCATGAGCATCGAGCGGTACTCGCACGTCATGCACATCGTCTCCACCGTCACCGGCCGGGTCGCCGAGGGGAAGACCGCCTTCGACGTGCTCACCGCCTGCTTCCCCGCCGGCACGCTCTCCGGGGCGCCCAAGCCGCGCGCCATGCAGATCATCGAGGAGCTGGAGCCCACCCGCCGCGGCCTGTACGGCGGCTGCGTCGGCTACCTCGACTTCGCCGGCGACTCCGACACCGCCATCGCCATCCGCACCGCCCTGCTCCGCGACGGGACCGCGTACGTGCAGGCCGGCGCGGGCGTCGTCGCCGACTCGGTGCCCGAGCTGGAGGACCTGGAGTGCCGCAACAAGGCCTCCGCCGTGCTCCGCGCGGTCGCCGCGGCCAACCGGATGGCCACCGCCCCGGAGCGGTAGGGGATAGTGGAGGGCGTGAGTGCCGCACCCCCCTCCCGAAACGACACCGGCAGCCGCCGCAGCGTGGCCGCCGCCCTGCTGCTCGGCGCGCTCGGCGCCTGCGTGGTCCTCCTCGGCTCCGGCCGGGTGTGGGCCCGCGGCACCGCGGCCGTCGGCGGCGGCACGGTCCCCCTGGCCGCGGACGGCGGTGACGTCACCGGGCTGCCCGCCGCCCTGGCCGTCGTCGGCCTCGCCGCGCTCGTCGCCGTCTTCGCCGTACGCGGCCGGGGCCGGCAGCTGGTCGCGGCGCTGCTGGCGCTCAGCGGCCTCGGCGCGGCCCTCGCCGCGCTCCTCGCCGGCGACGGCCGCCGCGCGCTGGACGAGCAGGCCGCGCGGACGGCCGCGGACTCCGCCGCGCACGTCGCGACGGCCGCGCAGACAGCCTGGCCGTACGCCACGGCCGCGGGCGCCGCCCTGATCCTGGCCGCCGGGCTGCTCGCCCTGCGGTTCGGCGGCGGCTGGCCCGCCATGGGCGGCCGCTACGAGCGCGACGGCGGCCCGCGGGCCGCCCGGCCCGCCGCCGCGGACCCCGACCGGCCGGAGGACCTGTGGAAGGCCCTGGACCGCGGCGAGGACCCCACCCGCTGAGCACGGCCCGCCGACCGTGCGGGACAATGGCAACCGAGCGTGCGAACACCGCACGCGCGACAGAGCAAAACGAGGAGCAACTCATGGCGGGCAGCAGCCACGGTCACACCCCGGCCGCCTGGACCGGTGTCATCATCGCCTTCATCGGTTTCTGCATCTCCGGCGCCTTCATGGTGCTGGCGAACCCGGTCGGGTTCTGGGCGGGCCTCGTCGTCGTCGCGCTCGGAGGCGTCGTGGGCCTCGGCATGAAGGCCGCCGGCATGGGTGCGCCCAAGCCCGCCCACGACGACCTCGCCAAGGCCATCGCCGCGGCCAAGGCCTGAGCTCCGGACGCCGGCGGACGAAGGCGCGGCCCGGTCGGGCTGCGCCTTTCGCCGTCACCGGAGAGAATCAGCGCGTGGACGCCTCCCGCACCCCCCGGCCCCCGGCCGGACAGGCCCCGCCGCCCGCCGCGGCGCCCGGCCCCGCCGGCCCGCCCGCGCACCCCGCACCGGGCGCTCCCGGGGCCCCGGCAGCCGTACCGGCCTCCCGGGCGCGCAGGCTCGCCGCCCCGGCCCTCACGGTGCTCGCGGCGGCCGCCGCATTTGCGTACGTGGGCGCCGTGGACCCCAATGAACCCGGCCACTATCCGGTCTGCCCGCTTTTCCGGCTGAGCGGAATCCTGTGTCCGGGATGCGGCGGCCTGCGCAGCGCCCACGCGTTCGCCCACGGCGATCTCGCCGCCGCATTCGGGGCGAATGCGATGGCCGTGATCGGCTACTTCGCCTTCGCCGGATTCGCCGCCCTGTGGCTGCTGCGGGCCTGGCGCGGCGCTCCGACCCCGCGTTTCGCCCTCAAGGGCCCGTACTGGTGGGCCCTCGGCGGGGCCGCCCTGGTCTTCTCCGTCGTCCGGAATCTGCCCTTCGGCGCCGCACTGGCCCCCTGAGGCCTTATGAATCCCGTATTCCGAATGTCCAGCCAATGGGACGCCCGCAGCCGCGTGCGGAGCGGCGCGCCGTGGCCGGATACCATTTGATTGCCGACCTTGCAGTCGTACGTGCCTGCACGGCGGCCGACCGTCATCGACCCGGAAGGGGGCCGCTCGCGTGAGTGTGCTCGACGAGATCATCGAAGGGGTCCGCGAAGACCTTGCCGAACGGCAGGCCCGCGTGAGCCTCGACGAGCTCAAGGAGCGTGCCGCCAAGGCGCCCCAGGCGAAGGACGGCGTCGCGGCCCTGCGCGGCGACGGCGTCAAGGTGATCTGCGAGGTCAAGCGTTCCAGCCCGTCCAAGGGCGCGCTGGCCGCGATCGCCGACCCGGCCGGACTCGCCGCCGACTACGAGGCGGGCGGTGCGGCGGTCATCTCCGTCCTCACCGAGCAGCGCCGTTTCGGCGGCTCGCTGGCCGACCTGGAGGCCGTCCGCGCCCGCGTGGACATCCCGATCCTGCGCAAGGACTTCATCGTCACGGCGTACCAGCTGTGGGAGGCCCGCGCCTACGGCGCCGACCTCGCCCTGCTGATCGTCGCGGCCCTGGAGCAGGAGGCCCTCGTCTCCCTCATCGAGCGGGCCGAGTCCATCGGCCTCACCCCGCTCGTCGAGGTCCACGACGAGGAGGAGATCGAGCGCGCGGTCGCAGCCGGCGCGAAGATCATCGGTGTGAACGCGCGCAACCTCAAGGACCTCAGCGTCGACCGCTCCACCTTCGAGCGCGTCGTCGGCGAGATCCCGGCGCACGTCGTCAAGGTCGCCGAGTCCGGCATCCGCGGACCGCACGACCTCATCGCCTACGCCAACGAGGGCGCCGACGCCGTCCTCGTGGGGGAGTCCCTGGTGACCGGACGCGACCCGAAGTCCGCCGTGGCCGACCTCGTCGCCGCCGGAGCCCACCCCGCCCTGCGCCACGGGCGGAGCTGACCGCAGCCGTGACCCCCGACCGCACCCCCGTCAGCACCCGCCCGGGCCGCCGCCCGGCCGCCGGCGTGCCGACGGCCCACGCGCCCCTGGCGCGCGGCTGCCGCCCCCGCGGCTGCCGCGCCCCGGCCCGGCGCGTCCACGGGCGGCGGGTGCGGTACGTCATCGGCTCCGAGCCCGGACAGGTCAACGGCATGCGATGGCGCCGCGGAGAAGCGCCGTAGGACGGACGGGACGACCCGCGCGGCACCCCCGCGCGGGCCCCCTCCGCACACACCCCCTGCGCCCCGACGGCCCCGACGGCCCTCCGCGCGCACGGGACCCGCACCGCACGCACCCGCACCCTCGAAGGGTGTGGTGTGCCCGTCGCGGGCGGGCGGCGCCATACGGTGACAACCATCCGCCGCACCGCACACCCCAGGAGTTGCCGGCATGTCCAGCGCCACTGACTTCTTCGTCCCGGATCCGGAAGGCCGCGTCCCCAACGCCGAGGGCTACTTCGGCGACTTCGGCGGCAAGTTCATCCCGGAGGCCCTCGTCGCCGCCGTGGACGAGGTCGCCGTCGAGTACGAGAAGGCGAAGAACGACCCCGCCTTCGCGGCCGAGCTCAACGACCTCATGGTCAACTACACCGGCCGCCCCAGCGCCCTGACCGAGGTGCCCCGCTTCGCCGGGCACGCCGGCGGCGCCCGCATCTTCCTCAAGCGCGAGGACCTCAACCACACCGGCTCGCACAAGATCAACAACGTGCTGGGCCAGGCCCTCCTCACCAAGCGCATGGGCAAGACCCGCGTCATCGCCGAGACCGGCGCCGGCCAGCACGGCGTGGCCACCGCCACGGCCTGCGCCCTCTTCGGCCTCGACTGCACCGTCTACATGGGCGAGATCGACACGCAGCGGCAGGCCCTCAACGTGGCCCGCATGCGAATGCTGGGCGCCGAGGTCATCGCCGTGAAGTCCGGCTCCCGCACCCTCAAGGACGCCATCAACGAGGCGTTCCGCGACTGGGTCGCCAACGTCGACCGCACCCACTACCTCTTCGGCACCGTCGCCGGCCCGCACCCCTTCCCCGCCATGGTCCGCGACTTCCACCGCGTCATCGGCGTCGAGGCCCGCCGCCAGATCCTGGAGCGCACCGGCCGCCTGCCCGACGCCGTCGCCGCCTGCGTCGGCGGAGGCTCCAACGCCATCGGCCTCTTCCACGCCTTCCTCCCCGACACCGGCGTCCGCCTCGTCGGCTTCGAGCCCGCCGGGCACGGCGTCGAGACCGGCGAGCACGCCGCCACCCTCACCGCCGGCGAGCCCGGCATCCTGCACGGCTCCCGCTCCTACGTCCTCCAGGACGACGAGGGCCAGATCACCGAGCCTTACTCGATCTCCGCGGGCCTGGACTACCCGGGCATCGGCCCGGAGCACTCCTTCCTCAAGGACAGCGGCCGCGGCGAGTACCGCGCGGTCACCGACGACGCCGCCATGCAGGCCCTGCGCCTGCTCTCCCGCACCGAGGGCATCATCCCGGCCATCGAGTCGGCGCACGCCCTCGCCGGCGCCCTAGACCTCGGCCGCGAGCTCGGCCCGGACGGGCTCGTCGTGGTCAACCTGTCCGGCCGAGGCGACAAGGACATGGACACCGCCGCCCGCTACTTCGGGCTGTACGACGCCGAGGGGGAGTCGAAGTGAGCAAGGGCAACATCCGGCTGCTGAGCGACACCCTCGCCAAGGCCAGGGCCGAGGACCGCGCCGCCCTGGTCGCCTACCTCCCGGCCGGCTTCCCGACCGTCGACGGCGGCATCGAGGCCGTCAAGGCCGTCATCGCCGGCGGCGCCGACGTCGTCGAGGTCGGCCTCCCGCACAGCGACCCCGTCCTCGACGGCGCCGTCATCCAGACCGCCGACGACATCGCCCTGCGCGGCGGCGTCCGGATCGCCGACGTGCTGCGCACGGTCCGCGAGGCGCACGAGGCGACCGGCGCGCCGGTGCTGGTGATGACGTACTGGAACCCGATCGACCGCTACGGCCCCGAGCGGTTCGCCGCCGAGCTGGCCGAGGCGGGCGGCGCCGGCTGCATCCTGCCCGACCTGCCCGTCCAGGAGTCCGCGCCGTGGCGGGAGCACGCCGACAAGCACGGCCTCGCGACCGTCTTCGTCGTCGCCCCCAGCAGCAAGGACGCCCGCCTCGCCACGATCACCGCGGCCGGCTCGGGCTTCGTCTACGCCGCCTCCCTCATGGGCGTCACCGGCCCCCGGGAGTCCGTCGGCAACGAGGCGCAGGAGCTTGTCCGCCGCACCCGCGCCACCACGGAGCTGCCCGTGTGCGTCGGGCTCGGCGTCTCCAACGCCGTACAGGCCAAGGAGGTCGCCGGCTTCGCCGACGGGGTGATCGTCGGCTCGGCGTTCGTGAAGCTGCTGCTGGACGCGCCGGACCTGCCGGCCGGTCTCGCGGCCGTGCGGGCGCTGGCGGGCGAACTTGCGGAAGGCGTACGCAGGAGCTGACGCCGGGCGCGTCCGAAAAGGGTTCTGTAGCCCGATCGGGTGGATCTGGGAGCAGGGGGGCACGGGAGTGCCTCCCTGCTTCGTTTGCCCGACCGTGAGCGAGATGAACGACGGTGCGAACCGCCAAGCGAAGAACCGATCGGCCCGCGAGCGGCTCCAGGCCGAGCGCGAGCGGCAGAAGAAGAAGGACAAGCGCCGGCGGACGCTCGTCGTGGCGACGGCGGTGGTCGGCGTTCTCGGCCTGGCTGCCGTGGTCGGCCTGATCGCGGCCAACACCGGCAAGGACAGCGCGGGCGGCGGCCCCGTCACGGCCCCCTCCGGGGCCACCGGCGAGGACTCCCTCGCCATCCGGACGGGCAGCGCCGAGGCCCCCTCCACGCTGGTCGTGTGGGAGGACTTCCGCTGCCCGGCCTGCAAGAACTTCGAGACCATGTACAAGGACACGGTGCACGAGCTGGAGGCCAAGGGGCTGCTCAAGACCGACTACCACCTGGTCACCCTGATCGACGGCAACATGGGCGGCAGCGGCTCGCTCAAGAGCGCCAACGCGGCTGCCTGCGCCCAGGACGCCGGGAAGTTCACCGAGTACCACGACGTGCTGTTCGAGAACCAGCCGCCCGAGCCGGACGACGCCTACGGCAAGAACGCGAAGCTGCTGGAGCTGGCGGGCAAGGTGCCCGGCCTCGACACCGCGGAGTTCCGTGCGTGCGTGGAGGACGGGACGCACGAGAGCTGGGTCGGCAAGTCCTTCGAGGCGTTCCGGGAGGGCAAGTTCCGCGGCACCCCGACGGTGCTGCTGAACGGCAAGGACGTGATGACCGAGCAGATCACCCCGCAGAAGATGAAGGAGATCGTCGAGGCAGCGGCGAAGGGCGGCGGCACCAAGAGCGCCTCCCCGGCCTCCCCGGCCTCCCCGGCCTCCCCGGCCGCCTCGGGATCGCCGTCCGCGGCGGGGGCGCCGGCCTCGCCGGCCTCCAAGGCGAAGGGCTCCGCGTCCTCCTCGCGCACCGCGTCGCCGTCGGCGCCGGCCCGCGGCACGGGCGCCCAGGGGGCCGCCCGGGAGTGAGGCCGCCCGGCGGACACGAGGTGTCGATTTGATGGCGGGAACGCCGGGCGGGTTGCCGTGCGCACCGCCCGGCAGGGTAGCGTCGGACCTGCCATGGAACTTGCCTACATTCCCAGTCCGTCGACCGGTGTGGTCCACCTCGGGCCGATCCCGCTGCGCGGCTACGCGTTCTGCATCATCATCGGCGTCTTCGCCGCCGTCTGGCTCGGCAACAAGCGCTGGATCGCGCGCGGAGGAAAGCCGGGCACCGTCGCGGACATCGCCGTGTGGGCGGTTCCGTTCGGCCTGGTCGGCGGCCGCCTCTACCACGTGATCACCGACTACCAGCTCTACTTCGGCGAAGGCCGCAACTGGGTCGACGCCTTCAAGATCTGGGAGGGCGGCCTCGGCATCTGGGGCGCCATCGCGCTCGGCGCGGTCGGCGCCTGGATCGGCTGCCGCCTGCGGGGCATCCCGCTGCCCGCCTGGGCCGACGCCCTCGCCCCCGGCATCGCCCTCGCCCAGGCCATCGGCCGCTGGGGCAACTGGTTCAACCAGGAGCTGTACGGGCGCGCCACCGACCTGCCGTGGGCCGTCGAGATCAGCGACGGCCCGAACCGGGTCGGCGGCACCTACCACCCGACGTTCCTGTACGAGTCGCTGTGGTGCCTCGGCGTCGCCGCGCTCGTGATCTGGGCCGACCGGCGCTTCAAGCTGGGCCACGGCCGGGCCTTCGCCCTGTACGTCGCCGCGTACTGCGCGGGCCGCGCCTGGATCGAGTACATGCGGGTCGACGAGGCGCACCACATCCTCGGCCTGCGGCTGAACGTCTGGACCGCGATCGCCGTGTTCGTCCTGGCCGTCGTCTACTTCGCGGTCTCCGCGAAGCTGCGGCCGGGCCGCGAGGAGGTCGTCGAGCCGGACCGCGGCCCCGCGGCCTCCGACCCGGCGGCCGCCGCGAAGCCGGCCGGTGCGAAGAACGCGGCGGAGGCCGCCGACGCCGCGTCCGGCGAGGCGAAGGGCGCCGAGGCGAAGGATGCCGAGGCCGCGGCCGGCGATGCGAAGGCTGCCGGTGCCGAGGCCGTCGCCGTGAAGGCCGGGGCCGAGGCCGCCGAGGTGAAGGGCGCGGGCGCCGCGGCCCCCGCCGCCGAGCCGGCGGCGGCGAAGGCGGACCTCGCCAAGCCGGCCGCCGCCGCGGAGAAGGCCCCCGCCCAGACCGGCGGAGCGGCCGACGCGCCCGGTGCCGACAAGCTCTGATCCCGGCACGAGCAGGATCCGCCCGCAGGGGCGCCGCGCAGACAGCGCGGCGCCCCTGCGGCGTTCCGGCCGCCCGCCGCGCCGCTCAGGACGGCAGCGGAACCGGCCACTCGCGGCGCGACAGCGCCACCACCCGCTCTGCGACCGCCAGTACCGCCGCGTCCACGAACCGCCCGTCGGGCAGGACCCCCGCCCCCGGGTTGCGGCGGGCCGCAGCCACGACCTCCTGCGCGGCGCCGACCTCCTCCGGCCCCGGCAAGTAGGCCCGCTCGATCACCGGGAGCTGGCGAGGGTGGATCGCCGCGCGGCCGAGGAAGCCCAGCGTCCGCCCGCGGGCGCAGGAGGCGGCGAGCGCGTCCAGGTCCCGGATGTCGGGGAAGACCGACTGGGCGGGCGGCGCCAGCCCGGCCGCCCGCGCGGCGACCACCACCCGCGACCGCGGCCAGTCCAGGCCCTCCTCGGTCCCGCACCCCAGATCGGCGCGCAGATCGGCCTCGCCCAGGGCGAGCCCGTGCAGGGCGGGGTGCGCGCGGGCGATCTCGTACGCCCGCTCCACGCCCAGCGCCGACTCCAGCAGCGCGTACAGGGCCACCCCGCCCGTCCGCTCGGCGGCCTGTACGACCTGCTCCGGCGCGGTGACCTTCGGCAGCCGCACCCCGGCCAGGCCCCGCAGCCCCGCCAGGGCGGCCAGGTCCGCGCCGGCCCAGGGGGAGTCGAGGGCGTTGACGCGTACGTACACCGGGACCGGCGGCCGCTCGGCGAGCAGCTCCGCGGTGGCCGCGCGGGCGTACTCCTTGCGGGAGGCCGGCACGGCGTCCTCCAGGTCGACGATGACGGCGTCGGCGCCGCAGTGCAGGGCCTTGGCCACCGTGTCCTGGTGGTCGCCGGGTGCGTAGAGCCAGGTCAGGATCACAGGGCCCCCTCCTTCCGGAGCGTGCTGATCCCGGCCCCGACCGGGCCGGATGCGGTGAGGACGGCGCCTGTGTCCGCGCCGTGCGGGCGGCCCGCCCGGCGGACCGCGCCCGGGCTCCCGGCCGGCCGGAACAGCATGTTCCGAATCCGGGCCGGGCCGGGTCCCGGGTCCTCGACCCGGCTGACGGCGTCCGGGGCCGCGCAGGGCGGGTCCGCCGTCGCGTCCCGGACGTGGCACACCGGGGCCGGGGCCGCCACCCGGCCGGCGGGGTGCCGGGTGAAGCGGCCGCGGACCGCCTCGCCCGGCACGTCCGCGGGGGCGGTCCGGCCGGAGCAGGTGGCGCCCCAGGGCTCGGCGGCCGCTTCGGGCCGGGCGGCCGGGCGCAGGACGTGCTCGCGGACCGACTGCGCCGCCGCCGGCACCGCCGGCCGGGGGCCGCCGGCACCGCGGCGGGTGCTGCGGGGGGCGTCGAGCCCGCCGCCCCCGCAGTCGCCCCCGTCCGGCGGCCCGTCCCCGTCCGGCGGGCCGTCCGGGCCCGGGCCACCGGCGTCCGGGCGGGGCGGTTTCACGGCTGCGGCCCGGCGGCGAAGGCCGCGAAGGCGGCGTCGGTGTCGGCGCGGTCCGGCATCGCGTCCTGCGCGCCCGGCCGCTGCACCGACAGCGCGGCGGCCGCCGCCGCCCAGGCCATCGCCTCCCGCATCGGCCGCCCCTCGCCCAGGGCGACGGCCAGCGCCCCGGCGAAGGTGTCGCCGGCGGCCGTGGTGTCCACGGCCCTGACCCGCGGCGCGGGCACCGTGTACGGCTCCTGCCCGCGCGCGGCGTGCAGGGCGCCCGCCGCGCCGAGGGTGACGACCACCTCGGGGAACCGCTCCAGCAGCGCGGCCGCCGCCTGGCGGGGGTCCGTCAGCCCGGTCAGGGCGGCCGCCTCGTGCTCGTTCGGGACCAGCAGGTCGACCGCGTCCGGCAGGTCCGGCGGCAGCGGCTGTACCGGCGCCGGTGTCAGCACCGTCCGCACCCCGTGCGCCCGCGCCGCGCGGGCCGCGGCCGCGACCGCGGACAGCGGCACCTCCAGTTGCAGCAGCAGCGTCCCCGCCGCGGCGATCCGCTCCTCGTCGCCGGACTCCAGCCCCGTGACGAGGCCGTTGGCGCCGGGGACGACGATGATGCTGTTGCCGCCCTCGTCGTCCACGGTGATGTGCGCCGTCCCGCTGGCGCCCTCCACGGTGCGCAGCCCGCAGGTGTCGACACCGGCCGCGGTGAGCGCGGAGCGCAGCCGTACGCCGAACGCGTCCGCGCCGACCGCGCCGATCATCGCCACGCGCGCACCGAGGCGGGCCGCGGCGACGGCCTGGTTGGCGCCCTTGCCGCCGGATACGGTGCGGAACTCCCGGCCGGTGACGGTCTCCCCGAGCCGGGGGGCCTTGGGGACGTAGGCGACGAGGTCCATGTTCGTGCTGCCGAGCACGGTGATGGCCGTCATGGGCGTGCTGCCTCCTGTGCGGTGAGGGCCGTGTCGGGGACGGAGCGGACCCGGTGGCAGCGACCGTACCGGGAGTGCTGCCGGCCCACTGCGTCGCCCGCGGCCGGGCCCGGCGGAGCGCCCCGGAACCCTTCGGGGAGGACCTGCGGCGGGCGTGCAGCAACCGGCTCCATGGCGTGCCTCTCCACGTGAGGGGGTCATCGCGACCCCTAGGGGGATTTGTGCCATGGAATGCGGTTTGTCGGTCGTCGCGAAACGCCCCGCCCGTACCGGCGTCACCCGGTCGCCGACCCCCAAAAGCCCAGGTAAGTACGGCCTTCCTTGCTGGCGCACCGTCGAAATCGTGCGTAGTTTCGAGGCGTTCGGGGGGAGCGGACCGTCTCACGGCCCCCATGGGTACAAAAGGGGAGAAGAGCCGCATGTCCATCATCGACACCGAAGCGCCGCTGCACACCGCGCACCGCGACAACCACACCCACCGGGACGTCAACGGCGGATGGCTGCGCCCCGCGGTCTTCGGCGCGATGGACGGCCTCGTCTCCAACCTCGCCCTGATGACGGGTGTGGCCGGCGGCGCCACCGCCCCCGCCGGCATCGCCATCGCCGGACTGGCCGGGCTCGCCGCCGGCGCGTTCTCCATGGCCGCCGGCGAATACACCTCGGTCGCCTCGCAGCGCGAGCTCGTCCTCGCCGAACTCGACGTCGAGCGGCAGCAGTTGCTGGGGCACCCGATCGACGAGATGGAGGAGCTCGCCGAGCTGTACGTCTCCCGCGGCGTCGAGCCGGCCCTCGCCCGCGAGGTCGCCATGCAGCTCTCCCGCGACCCCGAGCAGGCGCTGGAGATCCACGCCCGCGAGGAGCTCGGCATCGACCCCGACGACCTGCCCTCGCCGCTGGTCGCCGCCGCGTCCTCCTTCGGCTCGTTCGCGCTGGGCGCCCTGCTGCCCGTCCTGCCCTACCTGCTCGGCGCGACGGCCCTGTGGCCCGCCGTGCTGCTCGCCCTGGCCGGGCTCTTCGCCTGCGGCGCGATCGTCTCCAAGGTCACCGCCCGCTCCTGGTGGTACAGCGGCCTGCGGCAGCTGCTCCTGGGTGGCGCGGCCGCCGGTGTGACGTACATCCTGGGAACCTGGATCGGCGGGGCCATAGGCTGAGCGCCCCGTCGATGAGACACTATGCAGCGCACCACATAAGTAGTCCGTTACCCGGCGGTTTCGATTCCGTGTCCGCCGGGCATCACACCGGGGCGCGCCGGGCAACGATGCCCGTTCACGCGTCGGGGCCCCCGCCCCCGCCGGCACCCTCCCACACGCCTCGCACCAGCGCGGGGACACCCGTATCCCGCCCCGTGCAGTGTCCGCATGGTGAAACGCCGTATCCGGTTCGCAAGATTGCGGTCATCATGTAACCTGCACGAAATTTCGCAGAGGGCCAACGTCGTCCCTCGGCCATGCACAATGCCACGACGACGACGGGAGAGCCGATGCGTTCCGCATCCACGCACTCCGCGACCGGCCCCAGCAGCACCGCCTGGTCGCCCATGGACGGTCGCCCCGCCCCCCAGGGCATGTACGACCCGCGCAACGAGAAGGACGCCTGCGGCGTCGGATTCGTGGCGAACCTCACCGGTGAGGCCACCCACGCGCTGGTCGACCAGGCGCTGACCGTACTGCGGAACCTCGAGCACCGCGGCGCCACCGGCTCCGAGCCCGACTCCGGCGACGGCGCCGGCATCCTCAGCCAGGTCCCCGACGCGTTCCTGCGCGAGGCGGCCGGCTTCGAGCTCCCCGAGGCCGGCGCCTACGCCGTCGGCATCGCCTTCCTCCCCGCCGACGGCACCGCACAGGCCGCCGCCGTGGAGCACATCGAGGCCATCGCCGCCGAGGAGGGCCTGACCGTCCTCGGCTGGCGCGAGGTGCCCGTCACCCCCGACCTCCTCGGCAACGGCGCCCGCGCCACCATGCCGGCCTTCTCCCAGCTCTTCGTCGCCGACGGCACCAGCACCGGCATCGCCCTGGACCGCAAGGCCTTCGTGCTGCGCAAGCGCGCCGAGCGCGAGGCCGGCACCTACTTCCCGTCGCTGTCCGCCCGGACCATCGTCTACAAGGGCATGCTCACCACGGGCCAGCTGGAGCCGTTCTTCCCGGACCTCTCCGACCGCCGCTTCGCCTCGGCGCTCGCCCTGGTCCACTCCCGGTTCTCCACCAACACCTTCCCGTCGTGGCCGCTCGCCCACCCGTACCGGTTCGTCGCCCACAACGGCGAGATCAACACCGTCAAGGGCAACCGGAACTGGATGCGGGCCCGCGAGTCCCAGCTCGCCACCGACGCCTTCGGGCAGGGCGCCCTCGACCGGATCTTCCCGATCTGCACCCCGGACGCCTCCGACTCGGCGTCCTTCGACGAGGTCCTGGAACTCCTCCACCTCGGCGGCCGCTCCCTGCCCCACGCGGTCCTGATGATGATCCCGGAGGCGTGGGAGAACCACACCTCCATGGACCCGGCCCGCCGCGCCTTCTACCAGTACCACTCCACGATGATGGAGCCCTGGGACGGCCCGGCCTGCGTCACCTTCACCGACGGCACCCAGGTCGGCGCCGTCCTCGACCGCAACGGCCTGCGCCCCGGCCGCTACTGGGTCACCGACGACGGCCTCGTCGTCCTCTCCTCCGAGGTCGGCGTCCTCGACATCGACCCCGCGAAGGTCGTCCGCAAGGGCCGCCTCCAGCCGGGCCGGATGTTCCTCGTCGACACGGCCCAGAACCGGATCGTCGAGGACGACGAGATCAAGGCCGGCCTGGCCGCCGCCGCCCCCTACGCGGAGTGGCTGGAGTCCGGCGAGATCGAGCTCACCGACCTCCCCGAGCGCGAGCACATCGTCCACACCCACGCCTCGGTCACCCGCCGCCAGCAGACCTTCGGCTACACCGAGGAAGAGCTGCGCGTCATCCTCGCCCCGATGGCCCGCACCGGCGCCGAGCCGATCGGCTCCATGGGCACCGACTCGCCGATCGCCGCGCTCTCCGAGCGGCCCCGGCTGCTCTTCGACTACTTCACCCAGCTGTTCGCGCAGGTCACCAACCCGCCGCTGGACGCCATCCGCGAGGAGCTCGTCACCTCGCTGCTGTCCTCGCTGGGCCCGCAGGGCAACCTGCTGGAGCCGACCGCCGCGTCCTGCCGCAGCGTCACCCTGCCCTTCCCCGTCATCGACAACGACGAGCTGGCCAAGCTCATCCACATCAACGCCGACGGCGACATGCCCGGCATGAAGGCGGCCACCCTCTCCGGCCTCTACCGGGTCTCCGGAGGCGCCGACGCGCTCGCCGCCCGCATCGCCGAGATCCGCGCCGAGGCCGACGCGGCCATCGCGAACGGCGCCCGACTGATCGTCCTGTCGGACCGCCACTCGGACGCCGAGCACGCGCCCATCCCGTCGCTGCTGCTGACCGCCGCCGTCCACCACCACCTGATCGCCACCAAGCAGCGCACCCAGGTCGGCCTGCTCGTCGAGGCCGGCGACGTCCGCGAGGTCCACCACGTCGCCCTGCTCATCGGCTACGGCGCCGCCGCCGTCAACCCGTACCTGGCCATGGAGTCCGTCGAGGACCTGCTGCGCGCCGGCACGTTCATCGAGGGCATCGAGCCCGAGAAGGCCATCAGGAACCTGATCTACGCCCTCGGCAAGGGCGTCCTCAAGGTCATGTCCAAGATGGGCATCTCCACCGTAGCCTCCTACCGCGGCGCCCAGGTATTCGAGGCCGTCGGCCTCGACGAGGAGTTCGTCGCCACGTACTTCCAGGGCACCGCCACCAAGATCGGCGGCGCCGGCCTCGACGTCATCGCCAAGGAGGTCGCCGCCCGCCACGCCAAGGCCTACCCGGCCTCCGGCACCTCGGCCGCGCACCGCGCGCTGGAGATCGGCGGCGAGTACCAGTGGCGCCGCGAGGGCGAGCCGCACCTGTTCGACCCGGAGACCGTCTTCCGGCTCCAGCACGCCACCCGCAACCGCCGGTACGACATCTTCAAGCAGTACACGGACCGGGTGAACGAGCAGTCCGAGCGCCTCATGACGCTCCGCGGCCTCTTCGGCTTCAAGAGCGACCGCCCCTCCGTCCCGCTGGACGAGGTCGAGCCGGTCTCCGAGATCGTCAAGCGGTTCTCCACCGGCGCCATGTCGTACGGCTCCATCTCCAAGGAGGCGCACGAGACCCTCGCCATCGCCATGAACCAGCTGGGCGGCAAGTCCAACACCGGCGAGGGCGGCGAGGACCCGGAGCGCCTGTACGACCCGGCGCGCCGCTCGGCGATCAAGCAGGTCGCCTCCGGCCGCTTCGGCGTCACCTCCGAGTACCTCGTCAACGCCGACGACATCCAGATCAAGATGGCGCAGGGCGCCAAGCCCGGCGAGGGCGGCCAGCTGCCCGGCCACAAGGTGTACCCGTGGGTCGCCAAGACCCGCCACTCCACCCCGGGCGTCGGCCTGATCTCCCCGCCGCCGCACCACGACATCTACTCCATCGAGGACCTCGCCCAGCTCATCCACGACCTCAAGAACGCCAACCCGGCGGCCCGCATCCACGTGAAGCTGGTCTCCGAGGTCGGCGTCGGCACCGTCGCCGCGGGCGTCTCCAAGGCCCACGCGGACGTCGTCCTGATCTCCGGCCACGACGGCGGCACCGGCGCCTCCCCGCTGACCTCCCTCAAGCACGCGGGCGGACCCTGGGAGCTCGGCCTCGCCGAGACCCAGCAGACGCTGCTGCTGAACGGGCTGCGGGACCGGATCGTCGTCCAGACCGACGGCCAGCTCAAGACCGGCCGCGACGTCGTCATCGCCGCCCTGCTCGGCGCCGAGGAGTTCGGCTTCGCGACCGCGCCGCTCGTCGTCTCCGGCTGCGTCATGATGCGCGTCTGCCACCTGGACACCTGCCCCGTCGGCATCGCCACCCAGAACCCGGTGCTGCGCGACCGCTTCTCCGGCAAGGCCGAGTTCGTCGTCAACTTCTTCGAGTTCATCGCCGAAGAGGTCCGCGAGCTCCTCGCCGAGCTGGGCTTCCGCTCGATCGAGGAGGCCGTCGGCCACGCCGAGCTCCTCGACACCGACCAGGCCGTCACCCACTGGAAGGCCCAGGGACTCGACCTCGCGCCGCTCTTCCACGTGCCCGACCTGCCCGAGGGCGCGGTCCGCCACGCCCTGATCGCGCAGGACCACGGCCTGGAGAAGGCCCTCGACAACGAGCTGATCGAGCTCGCCGCCGACGCCCTGAACGCGGCGACGGCCGAGGCGGCCCAGCCGGTCCGCGCCCAGGTCGCCATCCGCAACATCAACCGGACCGTCGGCACGATGCTCGGCCACGAGGTCACGAAGAGGTTCGGCGGTGCGGGCCTGCCCGACGACACCATCGACCTGACCTTCACCGGCTCCGCCGGCCAGTCGTTCGGCGCCTTCCTCCCCAAGGGCGTCACGCTCCGCCTGGAGGGCGACGCCAACGACTACGTCGGCAAGGGCCTCTCCGGCGGCCGCATCGTGGTCCGCCCCGACCGCGGCGCCGACCACCTCGCCGAGTACTCGACCATCGCCGGCAACACCATCGGCTACGGCGCCACCGGCGGCGAGATGTTCCTGCGAGGCCGCACCGGCGAGCGGTTCTGCGTCCGCAACTCCGGCGCCCTCGTCGTCTCCGAGGGCGTGGGCGACCACGGCTGCGAGTACATGACCGGCGGCACGGCCGTCGTCCTCGGCGAGACCGGCCGCAACTTCGCGGCCGGCATGTCCGGCGGCGTCGCCTACGTCGTCGACCTCGACCGGGACAACGTCAACGCCGGCAACCTGGGGGCCGTCGAGACCCTCTCGGACGAGGACCGGCAGTGGCTGCACGATGTGGTGCGCCGCCACCAGGAGGAGACCGGCTCGACGGTCGCCGCGAAGCTCCTCGCCGACTGGTCCGCCGCCGCGGACCGCTTCAGCAAGATCATCCCGACCACGTACAAGGCAGTGCTCGCCGCCAAGGACGCCGCTGAGCGGGCCGGACTCTCCGAGTCCGAGACCACCGAGAAGATGATGGAGGCGGCGACCCATGGCTGACCCGAAGGGCTTCCTCACCACCGAGCGCAAGACCGCCTGCTCCCGTCCCGTCGCCGAACGCGTCAAGGACTGGAACGAGGTCTACGTCCCCGGCTCGCTCCTGCCGATCATCAGCAAGCAGGCCGGCCGCTGCATGGACTGCGGCATCCCGTTCTGCCACAACGGCTGCCCGCTCGGGAACCTGATCCCCGAGTGGAACGACTACGCCTACCGCGAGGACTGGTCGGCGGCGTCCGAGCGGCTGCACGCCACGAACAACTTCCCGGAGTTCACCGGCCGCCTCTGCCCGGCCCCCTGCGAGTCGGCGTGCGTCCTCGGCATCAACCAGCCGGCCGTCACCATCAAGAACGTCGAGGTCTCGATCATCGACAAGGCGTGGGACAACGGCGGCGTCGCCCCGCAGGTCCCCGAGCGCCTCTCCGGCAAGACCGCCGCCGTCATCGGCTCCGGGCCCGCCGGCCTGGCCGCCGCCCAGCAGCTGACCCGGGCCGGCCACACCGTCGTCGTCTACGAGCGCGCCGACCGCATCGGCGGCCTCCTGCGCTACGGCATCCCCGAGTTCAAGATGGAGAAGGTGCACATCAACCGCCGCATCGAGCAGATGCGCGCGGAGGGCACCAAGTTCCGCACCGGCATCGAGGTCGGCCGCGACATCACCGCCGGCGACCTGCGCAAGCGGTTCGACGCCGTCGTCATCGCCGCCGGCGCGACCGTCTCCCGGGACCTGCCCGCCCCCGGCCGTGAACTGGGCGGCATCCACTTCGCGATGGAGTACCTGCCGCTCGCGAACAAGGTGCAGGAGGGCGACTTCGTCGCCCCGCCCATCACCGCCGAGGGCAAGCACGTCGTCGTCATCGGCGGCGGCGACACCGGCGCCGACTGCGTGGGCACGGCCCACCGCCAGGGCGCGCTGTCCGTCACCCAGCTGGAGATCATGCCGCGGCCCGGCGAGGAGCGGAACGCCAACCAGCCGTGGCCGACCTTCCCGATGCTCTACAAGGTCACCTCCGCGCACGAGGAGGGCGGCGAGCGGGTCTACTCCGTCTCCACCACCCGCTTCGAGGGCGACGAGGACGGCAACGTCAAGGCGCTCCACCTCGTCGAGGTCGAGTTCACCGACGGCAAGCTGGTCCAGAAGCCCGGCACCGAGCGCTCCATCCCGGCCCAGCTGGTCACCCTCGCGATGGGCTTCACCGGCACCGACCGGGCCAACGGCCTGGTCGAGCAGTTCGGCCTGGACCTGGACGAGCGCGGCAACATCGCCCGCGACGCCTCCTACGCCACCAACGTCGACGGCGTGTTCGTCGCCGGCGACGCCGGCCGCGGCCAGTCCCTGATCGTGTGGGCCATCGCGGAGGGCCGCTCGGCCGCCCGCGGCGTCGACCGCTACCTGACCGGCAGCAGCACCCTCCCCTACCCGGTCAAGCCGACCGACCGCGCCCTGACGGTCTGACCCCCGCCCGGCCCGGGGCACGCTCCGGGCCGGGAACGCACCACCGCGCGGCACCGCGCACCCACTCCCTGTGCGGAGGACCCCTCATACGGCCCGTACAACGGCGTACGGAAACCCGGCACGGCGCCCGCCATGTCCTCGACCAAGGATGGCGGGCGCCGTGGTGCGCGCGGACCTGCGGCCGCGAAGGGCTGCCGCCACTAGTCAGGTGGCCGTCGGCGAAGACCTTGTGCCGGTCCCTCGTCGCGAATTCGAGTGGACGTGATGTGGACGCGGTGACGGCTGGCACGAACGTTCTCATCGAGGTGCGCGGGCGGGCCGGGTAGCGTGATCGGCGTGCTGCTCCGGTACAGCTTCCGCCTGTACCCGAGCGTCGGCCAATGTGAGTCGTTGGCACGGGCGTTCGGGTGTGCGCGGGTGGTCTACAACGATGCCCTCCGCGCCCGCGAGACTGCCCGCGGCAAAGGCATGCCGTTCCCGAAGACCGGCGAGCTGTCGAAGACGCTCATCACCGAGGCGAAGAAGATTCCGGTGCGGGCCTGGCTCGGCGAGGTCTCGGCGGTGGTCCTCCAGCAATCCCTCCGCGACCTGGACGCCGCGTACAGGAACTTCTTCGACGGGCTGAAGGGCAAGCGCCCTCGTATGGGCGCGCCCCGGTACAAGTCGAAGCGGGACACCCGGCAGGCGGTGCGGTTCACCGCGAACGCCCACTGGAAGATCACGGCCGGTGGAAAGCTGCGCCTGCCGAAGGTCGGCGACGTGAAGGTGAAGTGGTCCCGTGTGCTTCCGTCGACTCCATCGACGGTGACGGTCGTGAAGGACAGCGCGGGCCGGTACTTCGTGAGCTTCGTTGTCGATACCGGCCCGGAGGAAGCACTGCCACAGGTGCCCGGCCAGGTCGGCATCGACCTCGGCTTGGGACACTTCGCGGTCCTCTCCGACGGCACGAAGATCGACAGCCCACGGTTCCTACGGCGGGCCGAGAAGCGGCTGAAGAAGGCGCAGCGGGACCTGTCCCGCAGGGAGAAGGGCAGCGGGAACGGGGACAAGGCCCGGATCAAGGTCGCTCGCGCGCACGCGCGGGTCGCGGACGCTCGCCGCGAGTTCCACCACCGGCTCTCCACGAAGCTGATCCGCGAGAACCAAGCGGTCGCCGTGGAGGACCTGGCGGTGAAAGGACTCGCCCGGACGCGCCTGGCAAAGTCGGTTCACGACGCCGGATGGTCGGCGTTCGTGGGAATGCTGGAGTACAAGGCCGCCCGGTACGGGCGCACCTTCACCCGTATCGGCCGTTTCGAGCCCACCTCGCAGGTGTGCTCGCAGTGCGGTGTCAAGGGCGGCCCCCAGCCCCTGCACGTTCGCGTGTGGACGTGCGGGGCGTGCGGGGCCGTCCTGGACCGGGACATCAACGCGGCGGTCAACATCGCCAAGGCGGCCGGACTGGCCGTGACAGCCTGTCGAGCGCAGGTAAGACGGGCACCCGTGCCCGCACCGCGCGGCGAAGCAGGAACCCACCCGACACCGCAGCCCTCAACGGCACGGTAGGCGGGAATCTCCCCCCTTCAGGGGGAGAGGATGTCAATCCGGCTGCACCACCGTCGCGCCCCAGCGTATGGATGCGGACGAGGCCGTCACCGCGGCCCCGAAGCCGCCGTGCAGGCCGCCCCCCAGCGGGACCGTCACGCGGGCCGGGCTGCCGGCCGGGCAGTCCAGGGTGAACGGGGCCGGGTTCCGGTCGGGGTGCTCGTCGAGCCGGAAGGCCACCTCGATGCTGCCGCCGCCCTCGCAGGCGAACGTGGTGTAGGTGTCCAGCCCGGAATACAGGCCGCCCGAGACGAAGCCGCCGGACCCCCACTGCTCCGGCACCCAGATGAGCCCGTCGGGGCCGGGGTGGCCGATCAGTTCCTCCTGTGCCGAGGCCTGGCCCGACCCGGCGACCAGGGCCAGTGCCCCCGCCATCGCCGCCACCGCAACGGCCTTGCGGCCCCTGAACATGCGCTTCATCGCTCCCCCTCGGATTGGCGGACCGGTCAGGCCCGGCCTCTCCGAGGCTAGACCCCGCCACTGACAGGGGGCCGGGCGTCGGGCCGCCTACGCCGGGTCCTCGCGCGGCGGTTCGTCGTCGTCGCCGCGGCGCAGGGTGTGCAGGCCGCCCTGCGGGGTCCAGGTGCGGATCACCAGCTCGTCGCCGTCCACCCCGACGTGCACCACCTCCGTCAGGTCCGCGTGGAACAGGTCGAAGGGGTGCGGGTTCTCCGTCTCCTCCGCGTACCGGTGCAGTTCCGGCGGGTCCACCAGCTCGATCGCCCGCCCCGAGACCCGCACGTCCCCGTCGGGCATCGAATCGTCCGGGCCGGGGTTGCTGTGCAGCGCGAACCGCGGGTCGCGCCGCAGGTCCCGCGCCTTGCGCGAGCCCTGCATCATGCCGAGCCACAGCTCGCCGCCGCGGATCTCGACGTTCAGGCCGGCCAGCCGCGGGGAGCCGTCGCTGCGGAGGGTGGCCAGGACGTGGTGGGGGTACTGGGCGAAGCGGGCCCGGACGGTCGCCGCGAACTCCGGCTCCCGAGCCTCGAACGCCGCCCAATTGTTCGTGGTCATACTCCCATCAAACCGCCCGCCCCCGCCCGCCCGGCGTCAGGCGCGCACGATGCCCGCCGCGCGCGCCGCCGCCAGCCAGGACGGGAACTCCCCGAGCAGCCGGTCGTACAGCACCCGGTCCGGGACGGCCCGCGGGTCCGTTCCGGCGTGGAAGTAGCCGGCGTTGTCGACGACCCGCCTGGACGGCACGGGCAGGTCGTCCAGGCGGCGCAGGAAGTCGAACTGGCTGCTGCGGGTGTCGCCGAAGCCGATGAACTGCCAGAACAGCGGCAGCTTCGCCGCCTTGCACAGGTACGCCTCCGCGGCCCGCTTGTCGATCGGCCCGCCGTCCGTCTGGAAGACGACGAGCGCCGGCCGGCGCGTGCCCGCGTCCAGGTAGTGGTCGATGACCGCGTCCATCGCCGCGTGGTAGGAGGTCTTGCCCATGTGGCCGAGGCGGGAGGCGATCTCGGCGACGCGCCCGGCGTGCCCGGCGAGCGGTATCTCCTCGACGGCGTCGACGTCGGTCGAGAAGAACACCACCGGGACCCGGCCGTCGTCGTCCAGGTGCGCCGACAGGCCCAGCACCCGGTCCGCGAGCGCCTGCACCGTGCCGTCCTTGTAGTACGGGCGCATCGACCCCGAGTAGTCGAGGACCAGGTAGACCGCGGCGCGCCCGCCCTCCAGCCCGTGCCCGCGGAGCGACGCCCCGGCGCTCTTGTACAGGTTCACCAGCGCCGGAGCGGTCCGTTCCATCTTGCGGAGGTCGATCGCACTGCCCGTCATGCGGCGAGCGTACGCGGCCCGGCGCCGCCCGTCCGGAGTACCCCCGGGTAGGCAGGGGCGGCCGCTTCAGGGCGCGGCCGTGCCGCGCCGGGCGTGCGGCCAGGACCGCGCCACCACCGCCCGGCACTGCGCCGGCGTGCCCCAGGCGTCCCGCAGCGGGCGGGCCTTGCGCAGCCACAGCGACAGGTCCGACTCCTCGGTGTAGCCGATCGCCCCGTGGACCTGCAGCGCCGTCAGGGCCGCCCCGTACGCGGCCCCGCCCGCCGCGAGCTTCGCGGCCGCGACCTCCGCCGCGTCCAGCGACAGCGCCGCCGCCCACACCAGCGGCCGCGCGAACTCCAGTGCCAGCAGCGTGTCCGCCAGCCGGTGCTTCACCGCCTGGAAGGCGCCGATCGGCATCCCGAACTGGGTGCGCTGCCGCGCGTACCGCGCCGTCCGCTCCAGCAGCGCCTCCCCGACGCCGAGGCACTGGGCCGCCGTCAGCAGCCGCGCCCAGTCGCCCGCGGTGCGGGCCGCCGCGAGCACGGCGGGCCCGGCCGCCGGCACCTCGCCGCCGCCCGGCGCCAGACGGGCCGGCCGGCGCGCCGGGTCCGCCGACCGCAGCACGGCCGCGACGCCGACCGGGCGCGGGCCCCCGTACGCGCGCAGCCGGCCCGCGGCGTCCACCGTGAAGCAGTGCTCCGCCGCGTCCGCGTCCAGGGCGTACGGGCCGCCGCCCGGCAGCAGCAGGGAGGCCGCCTCCCCGCCCGCCACCAGCCGCGGCACGAACCGGGCCGCCGCCTCCGCGCCGGGGCCGCCCTCCAGCCGCGACAGCAGCACCGCCGCCGCCGCGGTCTCCACCACCGGCCCCGGCATCCCCGCCCGCCCCACCTCCACCATGGCGGCCGCCAGTTCCACCGGCAGCGGCCCCGCCCCGCCGTACGCCTCCGGCGCGGCCGGCGCGAACAGGCCCGCCGCGGCCAGCCGCTTCCACACCGCCCGCCCGGGCGCGAAGTCCCCCGCCGCCCAGGCCCGGACCGCCGCCGGCACGTCCGCGGCCGCCAGCAGGGCGCGTACCGCCCGGGCGAAGTCCGTCTGCTCCTCGGTCGGCAGGAAGCGCATCAGCGGCGGCCCTTCGGCAGGCCGAGCAGCCGCTCGGCGATGATGTCGCGCTGGATCTCGTTCGTCCCCGCGTAGATCGGGCCGGCCAGCGAGAACAGCCAGCCCTGCGCCCACTCCCCGTCGACCAGCTCCGCCTCCGCGCCGCCCAGCAGGTCCAGCGCCGTCTCGTGCAGGGCGAGGTCGTACTGCGACCAGAACACCTTGTTCAGGCTGGACTCGGCGCCCGTCCGCCCGCCCTCGGCGATCCGGGCCGCCGCCGCCCACGTGAACAGCTCGTAGGCGCGCGCCCCGACCAGCGCGTCCGCGACCCGGTCGCGCAGCGCGGTGTCCGCCGGGTCGCCCGCCGACCGCCACAGCGCGTACAGCCGGTCCGCCGCGGCGAGGAACCGGCCCGGCGGGCGGAGGGTGAGGCCGCGCTCGCTGCCCGTCGCGGACATGGCGATCCGCCATCCCTGCCCGGGCTCGCCGATGACGTCCCGGTCCGGTACGAACACCCCGTCCAGGAAGAGCTCCGCGAAGGCCGGCTTGCCGTCGAGCCGGCCGATCGGCCGCACGTCCACGCCCGGTGCCCGCAGGTCGAACACCAGGTACGTCAGCCCCTGGTGCGGCCGGTCCGCCGCCGGCCCGGTGCGGAACAGCCCGAAGGCCCGGTCGGCGAACGCCGCCCGCGAGGACCACGTCTTCTGCCCGTACAGCAGCCAGCCGTCCGCGGTGCGCTCGGCCCGCGCCCGCAGCGAGGCGAGGTCCGAGCCGGCCTCCGGCTCCGACCAGGCCTGCGCCCACACCTGCTCCCCGCGCGCCATCGGCGGCAGCAGCCGCTCCCGCTGCTCCGGCGTGCCGTGGTCGAACAGGGTGGGGGCCAGCAGGCCGATGCCGTTCTGGGAGACCCGGGCCGGGGCGCCGGCCGCCCAGTACTCCTCCTCGAAGACCAGCCACCGCTCCAGGTCCGCGCCCCGGCCGCCGTACTCCCGCGGCCAGGACACCGCCGACCAGCCGCCGGCGTACAGGAGGGCCTCCCACTCCCGGTGCGCGGCGAAGCCCTCCGCGGTCTCCAGGGAGGGCAGCGGGGCCGCCGGGACGTTCCGCGCGAGCCAGTCCCGGGCCTCGGCCCGGAAGGCCTCCACCTCGGGCGGATGGGTCAGGTCCATCGGCTGCCGGCTCCTTCCGGGGGCGGGCGCCCCCGTGGGGCGCACCATGCTTCCCTAACAAGTGTTTGGTAGGTTAACGTACGGCCCCGACCGGAGTCGAGGAGGTACGTCGCCGTGCACGCCCCCGAACCAGTCCCCCCGGCCGCCGCCACCGCCGCGGACGCCCCCGAGCCCGTCCCCGGGCACGGCCTCCTCGCCGGCCGCACCGCCGTCGTCACCGCCGCCGCCGGCACCGGCATCGGCGGCGCCACCGCCCGCCGCTTCCTCGAGGAAGGCGCCCGCGTCGTCCTCGGCGACGCCCACGCCCGCCGCCTGAAGGAGACCGAGGAGGCCCTCGCCGCCGAGTTCGGCGCCGACCGTGTCACCTCCCTGACCTGCGACGTCACCGACGAAGCCCAGGTCCGGGCCCTTTTCGCCCACGCCGAGGCCGCGCACGGCCGCCTCGACGCCGTCGTCAACAACGCAGGCCTCGGCGGCACCGCCGCCCTCGCCGACATGACCGACGACCAGTGGCACCGCGTCCTCGACGTCACCCTGGGCGGCACGTTCCGCTGCACCCGCGCCGCCCTCCGCTCCTTCCGTGCGGCCGCCGACGACCCGGCCCGCCGCGGCGGCGTCATCGTCAACAACGCCTCCGTCCTCGGCTGGCGCGCCCAGCCCGGCCAGGCCCACTACGCCGCCGCCAAGGCCGGCGTCATGGCCCTGACCCGCTGCGCCGCCCTGGAAGCCGCCGCGTTCGGCGTCCGCGTCAACGCCGTCGCCCCCAGCCTCGCCGCCCACCCCCACCTGGCGAAGACCACCACCCCCGAGCTGCTGGACGCGCTGGCCGCCCGCGAGGCCTTCGGCCGCGCCGCCCGGCCCTGGGAGGTCGCCAACGTCATCGTCTTCCTGGCCAGCGGCTACTCGTCGTACATGACCGGCGAGACCGTCTCCGTCAGCAGCCGGCACCCCTGACGGGTCCTCCCCGGATCGGACGGACAATGGGCGCGTGCCACAGAACAAGCCGCCGAAGAAGCCCGCCGGGACGGCCTCGCCCGACCGCCGCCGCGAACTCCTCGACACCGCCGCCCGGGTCTTCGCGGCCCAGGGCTACAACGCCACCACCGTCCGCCGGATCGCCGACGCCGCAGGCATGCTCGCCGGCAGCCTCTACTACCACTTCGATTCCAAGGAATCGATGCTCGACGAGATCCTCTCGGCCTTCCTCGGCGAACTGTGGGAGGGCTACGACGCCGTCCTCGCGGCCGGCCTCGGCCCCCGCGAGACCATCGAGGCCCTCGTCACCGAGTCCTTCCGGGAGATCGACCGGCACCGCGACGCCGTCGCCATCTACCAGAAGGAATCCCGCCACCTCGCCCTGCAGCCCCGCTTCCGCTACCTCGCCGACTCCCAGCAGAAGTTCGAGAAGGCCTGGCTCGGCACCCTCGAACGCGGCGTCGCCGACCGGGTCTTCCGCGCCGACCTCGACATCCGCCTCACCTACCGCTTCGTCCGCGACACCGTGTGGGTGGCCGCGTCCTGGTACCGGCCCCAGGGACGGCACAGCCCCGAGGAGATCGCCCGCCAGTACCTCTCGATGGTCCTGGACGGGATCGCCGTACGCGACTGACCCCAGCGCGCCCCGACCAGAGGAGCCCCCGATGCCCGAGGCCTACATCGTCGACGCGGTCCGCACCCCCGTCGGGCGGCGCGGGGGAGGGCTCGCCGCCGTCCACCCCGCCGACCTCGGCGCCCACGTCCTGGCCGCCCTCGTCGGCCGCACCGGCATCGACCCGGCCGCCGTCGACGACGTCGTCTTCGGCTGCCTCGACACCGTCGGCCCGCAGGCCGGGGACATCGCCCGCACCGCCTGGCTCGCGGCCGGCCTGCCCCAGGAGGTGCCCGGCGTGACCGTGGACCGGCAGTGCGGCTCCTCCCAGCAGGCCGTCCACTTCGCCGCCCAGGCCGTCATGTCCGGCACCCAGGACCTCGTCGCCGCCGGCGGCACCCAGAACATGTCGATGATCCCCATCGCCTACGCCTCCCGGCAGGCCGCCGAACCCCTCGGGCTCACCGACGGCCCCTACGCCGGCAGCACCGGCTGGCGCGCCCGGTACGGGGACGCACCCGTCAACCAGTTCCACGGCGCCGAACTGATCGCCCGCCAGTGGGGCATCAGCCGCACCGACATGGAGGAGTACGCGCTGCGCTCCCACCGGCGGGCCGTCCGCGCCCTCGACGAGGGCCGCTTCGACCGCGAGACCGCCCCCTGCGCCGGCGTCACCGCCGACGAGGGCCCCCGCCGCGACACCACCCCCGAGAAGATGGCCGCCCTGAAACCCGTCCTCGCCGGCGGCACGATCACCGCCGCCGCCTCCTCCCAGGTCTCCGACGGCGCGGCCGCCCTGCTGATCGCCTCCGAGCGGGCCCTCGCCGACCACGGGCTGACGCCCCGCGCCCGCATCCACCACCTCTCCGCCCGCGGCGAGGACCCCATCCGCATGCTCACCGCACCCATCCCCGCCACCGCCCACGCCCTGAAGAAGACCGGCATGACCCTCGACGACATCGACCTCGTCGAGATCAACGAGGCCTTCGCCCCCGTCGTCCTCGCCTGGCTGAAGGAGACCGGCGCCGACCCCGACCGGGTCAACCCCAACGGCGGCGCGATCGCCCTGGGCCACCCCCTCGGCGCGACCGGCGCCCGCCTCATGACCACCCTCCTCCACGAGCTGGAGCGCACCGGCGGCCGCTACGGCCTCCAGACCATGTGCGAAGGCGGCGGACAGGCCAACGTGACCATCCTCGAACGCCTCTGAACCGCCCACGGACACCCCGGCGCACGTCCCGGCGGACACCCGCGGGGCGCGGCCCGCCCGCACCCCGCCCCGGCCCGTCCGCCCTGCGCGGAAGGCGTCCGTGTGGTACTTTCATCCTTGCAGTTGTGGTACCCAGGAACTTTATGTGCGCCTGACGGGACATCGTCCGCAGGCGCTTTTTAATGTTTTGCACCGGATCCACCGGGTGGGGCCCTCACCGCCTCTTCAGGAGGGCCGTCCCGCATGACCAGCTCCAGCAGCACCGCCCGCCCCGCCCGCCGGCCCGCCCGCGGCCGGGGACCCGCCCAGGGACGGCAGAAGCCCGGCACCGGCCGGCAGAACGCCGCCCCGGCCCCGCGGCCGCAGGAGTTCACCATGCCCGACCCGGTGGTCCCGCCGCTCCCGCCGGCCGCCGCGTTCGAGGACATGGACCTCCCCGAGGCCCTCCTGAAGACCCTCGCCGCCCAGGGCGTCACCGAGCCGTTCCCCATCCAGGCCGCCACCCTGCCGAACTCCCTCGCGGGCCGCGACCTCCTCGGCCGCGGCCGCACCGGCTCCGGCAAGACCCTCGCCTTCGGCCTGGCCCTCCTCGCCCGCACCGCCGGCCGCCGCGCCCAGCCCAAGGCCCCGCTCGCCCTGGTCCTCGTACCGACCCGCGAACTGGCCCAGCAGGTCACCGACGCCCTCGCCCCCTACGCCACCGCGCTGAACCTGCGCACCGCGACCGTCGTCGGCGGCATGTCGATCAACCGGCAGGCCGGTGCACTGCGCCGCGGCGCCGAGGTGCTCGTCGCCACCCCCGGCCGCCTGAAGGACCTCATCGACCGCGGCGACGCCGTCCTCGACCAGGTCGCCATCACCGTCCTCGACGAGGCCGACCAGATGACCGACATGGGCTTCATGCCCCAGGTCACCGCCCTCCTGGACCAGGTCGAGCCCGGCGGCCAGCGCCTGCTGTTCTCCGCGACGCTCGACAAGAACATCGACAAGCTCGTCCGAAGGTTCCTCACCGACCCGGTCGGCCACTCCGTCGACCCGTCGGCCGGTGCGGTCACCACCATGGAGCACCACGTCCTGTACGTGATGGACGAGACCGACAAGAAGGCCGTCGCCACCCGCATCGCCGCCCGCGACGGCCGCGTCATCATGTTCGTCGACACCAAGCGCGGCGTCGACCGCATGGTCAAGCGCCTCCTCGCCCAGGGCGTGCGCGCCTCCGGCCTGCACGGCGGCCGCTCCCAGCCGCAGCGCAACCGCACCCTGGACTGGTTCAAGACCGGCGAGGTCACCGCGCTGATCGCGACGAACGTCGCCGCCCGCGGCATCCACATCGACGACCTCGACCTCGTCGTCAACGTCGACCCGCCCACCGACCACAAGGACTACCTGCACCGCGGCGGCCGCACCGCCCGCGCCGGCGAGTCCGGCAGCGTCGTCACCCTCGTCCTGCCCGAGCAGAAGCGCGACATGTCCCGCCTCATGTCCGACGCCGGGATCTCCCCGCGCACCGCGCAGGTCAAGTCCTCCGACGACGAGCTGTCCCGGCTCACCGGCGCCCGCGAGCCCTCCGGCGTGCCCGTCGTCATCGAGGTGCCCCAGCCGGCGGCCCCGCCGAAGCAGCGAACCGGCCAGGGCGGCGGCGGACGGCGCCGCTCCGGCCGCGGCCAGGGCGGCGGCGGCCAGAACGGCGGCCAGGGCGGCGGGCGCGGCGGCGCCGGACGCACCGAGGCCGGCGCGGGGGCCGCGCAGGCCTCCGGCGACGGGCGGCAGCGCCGCACCCGCGGTACGGCCCAGGGCGGCGCCCCGGCCGCGGCCCGCACCGGCGGCTCCCGCTCCGGTTCCTCCGGCGGCCGTCGGCGCTCCGGCGGCGACCGCCAGCCGGCCGCCCGCGGCGGAGCCTGAGCAGCAGGAGGCCGGCGCCGGGGCCGAGCCCCGGCCCGCCGAGCGGCACCGGGGACCGAGCCGCATCAGAGGGGGACAGTACGCCCGCGCACCCGGGCGGAGCCGCCCCCCCTGGCAAACGCCGCGGCCGGGCGGCACCCGGGTCCGGCGGTGCCGCTGTCCGGCGCTCCGCCGGGAATCAGCCCGCAGGGCCGCCGGCGGCGTCCAGCGCCTCCAGCCGGGCCAGTACCGCCCGCGCCTCGGCCATGACCCGCTCCACCAGCTCCGCGCACGACGGAAGGTCGCCGATCACCCCGGCGACCTGCCCCGAGGCCATGACCCCGGCGTCCGTGCGGCCCTCGACCATCGACGCCCGCAGCAGCATCGGCGTGTTCGCGGCCAGCAGCACCTGGCTCCACGACAGCTCCCGCCCGTGCCGCATCGCCAGCCCGTCCCGGACCATCCGCGGCCACGAGAGCCCCGACAGCCTGCGGAAACCCGCCGCGTGCCGGACCGCCCGCAGCAGCGCCCCCGCCCGCCCCGACCGCTCCAGCGCGGCCACCAGGTCGGTGCGCAGCATCCGGTGCGGCATCCCGTCCACGGCCCGGGTCACCGTCACGTCCCCGACACCGGCCGCCAGGTAGCGGGCCTTCACCGGATCCGGCACCGTCGAGTCGGAGGTGAGCAGGAACCGCGTCCCCATCGCCATCCCGGCCGCCCCGTACGACAGCGCGGCGACCAGCCCGCGCCCGTCGTGGAAGCCGCCCGCCGCGACCACCGGCACGTCCACCGCGTCCACCACCTGCGGCAGCAGCACCGTCGTCGCCACCTCCCCGGTGTGCCCGCCGCCTTCGCCGCCCTGCACGAGGACCGCGTCCGCCCCCCACGCCGCGACCTTCTCCGCATGCCGGCGCGCCCCGACCGACGGGATCACGACCAGGCCCGCGTCCTTCAGCCGGGCGACCAGTTCCCGCGAGGGGGCCAGGGCGAACGACGCGACCCGCACCCCCTCCTCGACGAGGATCCGGACCCGCTCGGCGGCGTCCCCGGCGTCCGCCCGCAGGTTCACCCCGAACGGGGCGTCCGTACGCGACCGCACCTCCCGCACCGCCGCCCGCAGCCCGTCCGCCGTCATCGTCGCCGACGCGAGGATGCCCAGTGCGCCCGCGTTCGCCGCGGCCGACACCAGCCGCGGCCCCGCCACCCACCCCATGCCCGTCTGCACGATCGGGTACCGCACCCCGACCAGCCGGGTCAGCGCCGTCTCCACCGCCTCAGCCCCGCACTTCCCGCTCGCGCAGCCCCGCAGGGTCGAGCACCTCGCGGAGCAGCCGCAGCTCCTCGGCGGTCGGATCCCGCGTGTACGGGACCTCCTCCGGCACGGCGAGCGCGAACCCGGTGGCCTCCCGCACCTCCTCCACCCCGACGCCCGGGTGCAGGGAGGCGAGCCGCATCGACCGGTCGGGCGTCGCGAAGTCGAACACGCCGAGGTCGCTGACCACCCGCCCCAGCCGGTGGAAGCGGCCCGCCCCGCCGGACGCCGCCCGGTCGTGGCCGACCCCGCACACCATGTCGACCCGCTCGACGAACACCCGCCGCGAATGCCGCGGCACCCAGTAGCCCACCGGGTTGTTGACCGTGTTCGCGGGGGCGCCCCGCACCCCGAGGAGCTGCCGGTCCGGCCGCTCCCAGTCGCCGATGCAGGAGATGTTCTGGTTGCCGTACCGGTCGATCTGGCTCGCGCCCATCATCACGTGCCGCCGCCCGCCCGCGACCAGGTCCAGGTGCCGCCGGTAGGGCAGCCAGCCCTCCACCTCGCCGTCCGGCCCCACCAGCAGCGCCTCGCCGTCGGTCAGCAGCAGGTCGGGGGAGAACGTCAGCCGGGCCAGCCGCGCCCCCAGCGAGGGGACCAGCCCCATCGGGCTCGCCAGGACCTCCCCGGCGCCCCGCCACTCCTCGGCACACGCCACCACGCAGTACTCCGCCCGGCTCACCGCACCGCCCGGGCCCGCCGTCCTGCCGGCCGCTGCCGCCCGTGCGTTCACGTCCACTGCTGCCGCTCCCCGTGCCAGGCGCGGACGGCGCCGCGGTAGTCGTCCTCGCCGCGGCCCGCCAGGAAACGCGCGGCGAACTCGGGCCAGGGGGTGGTCGCGTACAGCTTCTGGAAGGCCTCGTCCCGTCCGTGGTCGGGGGCGCAGGAGGTGAAGTGGGCGCCGCCCGGCGCCTCCACGACACCGGTGACGGTGTGCCGGCCGATCAGCAGGGACTGCGGCGGCCCGGCCTCGGCGAGGTCCGCGGTCTCCACGAGCTGCTCGCAGGAGAGGTAGGCGGCGTCGGCTGCCTCGCAGAACAGGTCGTCGAAGTACGGGTCCGGGCCCAGGTACCGGCCGTTTCCGAGCCGGTCGGCGCGGTTGACGTGGACCAGGGCCGCGTCCAGCCGCAGTGCGGGCACCGCGACGAGCTCCTCCCCGTCCCCGTACGGCGAGAGGACCGTGCGCAGTTCGGGGTTGACGCGCAGGACGTCCGAGCCGAGTCCGGCGCGCACCGGCAGGAACGGCAGCCGGTTCGCGGCGGCCCGCAGCCCCCACAGGAACATCGCCTCGTCGTACTCGGTGAAGGCGAACGCGCCGCTCTCGCGGGCGGCCCGGAAGTGCGGCTCCAGCGGGATCGAGTCGAGCGTCGCGAAGGGCGCCACGAGGCGGCGGATCCGGCCGGCCGCGGCGAGCATGCCGACGTCCGGGCCGCCGTACGAGACCACGGTCAGGTCCGTGACCTGCGAGCGCAGCAGCGCCCGTACCAGCGCCATCGGCTTGCGCCGCGAACCCCAGCCGCCGATGCCGACGGTCATGCCGCTGCGCAGCCGTCCCACGGCCTCGTCGGCCGTCATCGTCTTGTCGGTCACGGCGCCCCCGCCTTCCCGAAGGTGTCGCGGACCCGGTCGGCGATCCCGCCGAGGGCCGCCTCGAAGGTGAAGCCCTGCTCGAAGCGGTAGCTGCGGCGCACGTCGACCGGGTCGATGCCGTTGATGGCCGCCTTCGCCATGCGGATCAGGGTGCCGTCCTTGCGGGCGATCTCCGCGGCCAGCGCCAGCGCCGCCGCGCGCAGCCCGGCCCTCGGGACCACCTGCCAGACGGAGCCGTGGGCGTGCAGCTCCGCGGCGGTCACGGTCCGCGAGGTGTAGTACAGCGTCCGCATCAGGTGCTGCGGGACGAGCCGGGCCAGGTGCGTGGCGGCGCCGAGGGCGCCCCGGTCCAGCTCGGGCAGGCCGAACGCGGCGTCGTCGGAGGCGACGACCGCGTCCGCGTTGCCGACGAGGCCGATGCCGCCGCCCAGGCAGAAGCCGTGCACGGCCGCCACCACCGGGACCTCGCACTCGTACACCGCGGCGAAGGCCTCCCGGCAGCCGCGGTTGGCGCCGATCAGGCGGGCGTGCCCGGTGTCGGACTGCAACTCCTTGATGTCGACGCCCGCGTTGAAGCCGCGGCCCTCGGCGGCGAGGACGACGCACCGGACGTCCTGGTCGCGGCCTGCGGCGCGGAGGGCGTCCGCGAGGTCGAACCAGCCCCGTACGGGCAGGGCGTTGACGGGTGGGAAGTCGACGGTGACGAGTGCGAGGCCCTTGCCGGGGCTTGAGGTGGAGACACCCATGGGCGCATCAGCTACCTTTCCACCAAACGTTTGTTAGGCGAGGAAGGTAGCAGCCCATGGAGCTCGGCGGGAGGGTCGTGGTGGTCACCGGCGGAACCCGCGGCGTCGGCGCGGGAATCGCCCGCTCGTTCCTCGCCGCGGGCGCGGAGGTCGTCGTCTGCGCCCGCCGGCCGCCCGACCGGCCCGTCGCGGCCGGCGGCCGCACCGCCGCGTACGCGCCCGTCGACCTGCGCGACCCGGACGGAGTACAGCGCTTCTTCGACGACCTCGGGGGCCGGGCGGGGGGCCGCCTCGACTGCCTCGTCAACAACGCCGGGGGAACCCCGTACCGCCCGCTCGGCGAGGGCGCCGCCGAACGCCACGCCCGCGTCGTCCAGTTGAACCTGGTCGCCCCGATGACGGCCTCCCTGGCCGCCTACCCGCTGCTGCGGGAGGCCCGCGGGTCGGTGGTCATGGTCGGCAGCGTCAGCGGCTCCCGGCCCTCACCGGGAACCGCCGCGTACGGCGCGGCCAAGGCCGGCCTGGAGCACCTGGCCCGCTCGATGGCCGTCGAATGGGCGCCGCGGGTCCGCGTCAACACGCTGGTCCTCGGCATGGTCGCCACCGAATCGGCCCACCTGCACTACGGCGACGCGGACGGCGTCGCCGCCGTCGCCGCGACGGTCCCCCTCGGCCGGCTCGCCGACCCGTCCGACGCGGGCGCGGCGGCGGTGTTCCTCGCCTCCGACCGGGCCGCATACATCAGCGGGGCCGCCCTCCTCGTGCACGGGGGAGGGGAGCGCCCGGCGTTCCTGGACGCGTCAACCGCCCACAAGGAGGACTGAGATGAGCAGCGGTACGAGCGAGACGGCGGGTGCGGGCGGCGGGATGGCCCGGGGGAGGGTCGTCGCCGTGACCGGCGCCGGCCGGGGCCTCGGGCGGGCCCACGCCCTGGCGTTCGCCGCGGAGGGCGCCCGCGTCGTCGTCAACGACCTCGGCACCGGACCGGACGGGCGCCCGGCCCCCGGCAGCCCGGCCGCCCGCGTCGCCGAGGAGATCCGGGCGCTCGGCGGCGAGGCCGTGGCGCACGCCGCCGACATCGCCACCACCGCCGGCGCCGCCTCCCTCGTGGAGTGCGCCCTGGCGGCCTTCGGCCGGCTGGACACGCTCGTCAACAACGCGGGCTTCCTGCGCGACCGGATGCTCGTCAACCTCGGCGAGGAGGACTGGGACGCGGTCGTCCGCGTCCACCTGAAGGGCCACTTCCTGCCGCTGAAGCACGCGGCCGCTCACTGGCGGGCGGAGGCCGCGGCCGGCCGCACCCCGGACGCCCGCGTGGTCAACACCTCCTCGGGGGCCGGGCTGGCCGGCTCGGTCGGGCAGGGCGCCTACAGCGCGGCCAAGGCCGGCATCCTCGGGCTGACGCTGGTCGCGGCGGCCGAGCTGGGCCGGTACGGGGTCCAGGTCAACGCGATCGCGCCGGCCGCCCGGACCCGGATGACCGAGGAGGTCTTCGCGCAGGCGATGGCGGCGCCGGGCGAGGGGGAGTTCGACGCGATGGCCCCCGAGAACGTCTCGCCGCTGGTGGTCTGGCTGGGCAGTGGAGCCTCGGCCGGGGTCACCGGGCGGGTCTTCGAGGCGGAGGGCGGCCGGATCACGGTCATGGAGGGCTGGCGGCGCGGCCCCACCGCCGACGCGGGCGCCCGCCGCACTCCCGCCGGGGCGGGCGAGGCCGCCGCGAAGCTCCTGGCCGCGGCCCGCACGCCGCAGCCCGTGTACGGCGCCCGCTGAAGTCCCGCCGGCGGCGGCGGTGGCGGGCGGGGGCCGGCCGGCGGGGAGGGGCGTGCCCGCAGGGCCTGCGCAGGGGAGCCGGACAGCCGGAGCGCGGCGGTGCGGGATCGTATGGCGCGGGTGCCGGAGGCGGAGGGGCGCGAATCGGCCCCGGCCCCCTGGCGAGGGGTCGGGACCGGTCCGGCACTCGTGCGATGGGGTATCACTACCCACGCCGCACCCCCGCCGAACCGCCGCGGCCCGCAAAGTTGGGCCGTGCGGGCGTACGGGCCCGGCGGGGGAGGGAGCCCCGTACGACCGGATCCCGTCATCCGGCAGCCGCCCGGGCGGAGGCGGCGGCGGGCGCCGGGCCGGGGCCGGGGTGCGGAAAGCCGTGTTCGAGCGGGGTGGGCCGGGGCCCCTCGGGCGCCCGGCGCGCACCCTGCTCCGCAGAATGTCCGAAAACGGGTCCTTGATGTCCGCACACCGGCGGGTGTGACATGTACGTGTCATTCACCCGATGGCACGCACAGCCCAACCCCCCACGAAAGGCAGTGTGTTGACCGTGTCCTCATTCGGCACGTTCCTCAAGCGCGCCCTCGCCGCCGGCGCCGTCGCCCTCGCCGCCGTCAGCCTCCAACCCGCCGGAGCCCACGCGGCCCCCGCCCCCGTCGTCGGCGGCACCCGCGCCGCACAGGGCGAGTTCCCCTGGATGGTCCGCCTCTCCATGGGCTGCGGCGGCTCGCTGCTCACCCAGCAGATCGTCCTCACCGCCGCCCACTGCGTCGGCTCCAGCGGCAACAACACCTCCATCACCGCCACCGCCGGCGTCGTCGACCTCAACAGCTCCAGCGCGATCAAGGTCAGGTCCACCAAGGTCCTCCGCGCCCCCGGCTACAACGGCCAGGGCAAGGACTGGGCCCTGATCAAGCTCGCCCAGCCGATCAACCTGCCCACCCTCAACATCGCCGAGACCAAGCAGTACGACAACGGCACCTTCACCGTCGCCGGCTGGGGCGCCGCCCGCGAAGGCGGCAGCCAGCAGCGCTACCTGCTCAAGGCCAACGTCCCCTTCGTCTCCGACGCCGCCTGCCAGAGCGCCTACGGCAGCTCCCTCGTCCCGAGCGAGGAAATCTGCGCCGGCTACGACCAGGGCGGAGTCGACACCTGCCAGGGCGACTCCGGCGGCCCCATGTTCCGCCGCGACGCCGCCGGCGCCTGGATCCAGGTCGGCATCGTCAGCTGGGGCCGCGGCTGCGCCCGCGCCGGATACCCCGGCGTCTACACCGAGGTGTCCACCTTCGCCTCGCAGATCAAGACTGCGGCGGCCTCCCTCTGACCCACGGCCCCGCACGCCCCGCCCTCCCGGCCCCCGCGGGCCCGGGAGGGCGGGGCACCTTCCTGCCCGGCCGCGGTCCGGAACCCCGTACGCCGCCGGGGCCCTGGCACCCCCACCCTGGCCCGGTCCCGGCCCGGGGCCCCGTACGCCGTCCCGGGCCGTCTCATCCAGCGGCTGCCCCGAGACCCGCCTGCACCCTCCACGTATTCTCGGGAACCATGAACAACAGCCCCGCCGAGGCGCCCGACGACAACGTCACCGCCGAGCTGGCCCGCCTGCGCGACAGCATCGACAACATCGACGCCGCCGTCGTCCACATGCTCGCCGAACGCTTCAAGTGCACCCAGCAGGTCGGCCACCTCAAGGCCCGCCACCACCTGCCGCCCGCCGACCCCGCCCGCGAGGCCAGCCAGATCGCCCGCCTGCGCCAGCTCGCCGAAAACGCCAAGCTCGACCCGGCCTTCGCCGAGAAGCTCCTGGGCTTCATCATCGCCGAGGTCATCCGCCACCACGAGACGATCGCCGCCCGCGAGGACTAGCCGGGGTCTGCCGTTCGGACCAGGCCGGGCTCGCGGGGACCGGTACCCGCGCCGGCCGCCTCGCCACCGGTCGCCCCCTGTTCCGGCCTGATCCAAAAGACAGACCCCGGCGCCACCGCACGCGACGGCCCGGGCCCACCCGTCGGGCAGCATGGGCCCATGCCCGCACTCACCCGCAGCGAAGCCGAGGCCCGCGCCCGCCTCCTCGACGTCCACCACTACACCGTCACCCTCGACCTCACCGGCGACGGCGACACCTTCGACACCACCACCCTCATCCGCTTCACCGCCCGTGCGACCGGCGACACCTTCGTCGAACTGAAACCGGACGAACTGCGCTCCGCCGCACTCGACGGCACCCCCCTCGACCCGGCCGGCCTCACCGGCAACCGCCTCCCCCTCACCGCCCTCACCGCCGGCCCCCACGAGCTCCGCCTCGACACCCGCATGCGCTACTCCCGCACCGGCGAGGGCCTCCACCGCTTCACCGACCCCGCCGACGGCGAGACGTACCTCTACACCCAGCTCTTCCTCGACGACGTCCAGCGCGTCTTCCCGGCCTTCGACCAGCCCGACCTCAAGGCCGTCTTCGAGTTCACCGTCACCGCCCCCGCCCACTGGACCGTCCTCGCCAACGGCACCACCACCCGCACCGGCCACCGCGACACCGACGGCGCCGCCGTGTGGACCTCCGCCCCCACCCCCCGCATCTCCACCTACCTCGCCGCCGTCGCCGCAGGCCCCTGGCACAGCATCCGCACCGAACACGCCGGACTCCCCTTCGGCATCCACTGCCGCAAGTCCCTCGCCCCCCACCTCGACGCCGACGCCGACGAAATCCTCGGTACCATCACCGCCTGCTACGACCGCTACCACGAGAAGTTCACGGAGCCGTACCCCTTCGACTCCTACGACCAGGCCTTCGTCCCCGAATTCAACGCGGGCGCCATGGAAAACCCCGGCCTCGTCACCTTCCGCGACGAATACGTCTTCCGCTCCGCCGTCACCGACTCCGAACGCCAGCGCCGCGCCAACACCATCGCCCACGAAATGGCCCACATGTGGTTCGGCGACCTCGTCACCCTCCGCTGGTGGGACGACATCTGGCTGAACGAGTCCTTCGCCGAATACATGGGCTACCAGACCCTCACCGAAGCCACCCGCTTCACCGGCAGCTGGACCGAATTCGCCATGGAGCGCAAGCCCTGGGGATACGACGCCGACCAGCGCCCCTCCACCCACCCCGTCGCCCCCGACCCCGACGCCGTACCCGACACCGCCTCCGCCCTCCTCAACTTCGACGGCATCTCATACGCCAAGGGCGCCTCGGCTCTGCGCCAACTCGTCGCCTGGATCGGCGAGAAGGACTTCCTCGCCGGCATCAACACCCACTTCACCCGGCACAAGTTCGCCAACGCCTCCCTCGCCGACCTCATCGACTCCCTCGCCGCCCACACCGACCGCGACGTCCACACCTGGGCCGCGACCTGGCTGCGCACCACCGGCGCCGACACCCTCACCTCCCGCGTCCGGGAAGGCCACGGCGGCTGGACCCTCACCGTCGACCGCAACGGCAGCCGCCCCCACCACATCGCCCTCGGGCTCTACGACCGCGACCCCGGCGACAGCCGCCTCCACCTCCGCGAACGCCTCACCCTCGACCTCCCCACCGACGAAGTCCTCTCCGCCGCCGGCCCCCGCCCCGCCCTCCTCGTCCTCAACGACGGCGACCTCGGCTACGCCAAGGTCCGCCTCGACGACACCTCCGTCGAGACCGCCCTGCGGGGCATCTCCGCCGTCCCCGACCCCCTCACCCGCGCCGTCGTGTGGAACTCGCTGCGCGACATGGTCCGCGACGGCGAACTCGAACCGGCCGCCTACCTCGCCACCGCCGAAGCGCACCTCTGCCACGAACCCGACCTGGCCGTCGTCCAGGGCGCCCTCGCCTTCGCCCGGCACCACATCGCCGACCGCTACCTCACCCCCGACCGGCGCACCGAGGCCCTCACCACCCTCACCGGCATCGCACGCGACCTGCTGCGCCGCACCGAAGACGGCTCCGACCCCGGGCTGCGCCTGTCCGCCGTACGCCTCCTCATCGACAGCGCCACCCAGCCCCACACCCTCACCACCTGGCTCGACGACGGCACCGTCCCCGGCGGCCCCGAACTCGACCCCGAACTGCGCTGGCGCATCCTCGCCCGCCTCGCCGTCCTCGGCGCCGCCACCCCCGCCGACATCGACGCCGCCCTCGCCGGCGACCCCAGCGCGACCGGCCGCGAAGGCGCCGCCCGCTGCCACGCCTCCCTCCCCGACCCCGCCGCGAAGGCGGCCGCCTGGGACCGGCTCTTCCACGACGACGACCTCTCCAACTACCTCTTCACCGCCACCGCCCGCGGCTTCTGGCAGCCCGAACAGGCCGACACCGTCGCCCCGTACGTCCCCCGCTACTACACCGAAGCCACCGCACTCGCCGCCCGCCGCGGCCCCGCCATCGCCGAAGCCGCCGCCCGCCACGCCTTCCCCGCCCACGCCGTCGACCCCGACCACCTCGCCACCGGCCGCGCCGCCCTCACCGACCCCGCCGTCACCCCCCGCCTCCACCGCGGCCTCACCGACCAACTGGACGACCTGTCCCGAGCCCTCCACGTCCGCACCGCCAACCCCTGACCGGCAGCAGGGGGCCGCCACCCACGCGGGGGCGGCCCCCTGCCCCTCAAACACCAGGCACTCGACTCGCTGTCCTGCCGGCGCGACCGGTCGAAGAAGCCGGCCCGGACGCCACGGGCTCCCGAGACCTCGGCATCGACAGCAGCCGCACCGACCAGCCGTTCCGCGAGGCCGCCGCCCAGGACGTCCATGACCTTCCGCGCCGTCGGCGCCCCGCACATCGAGGTCCGGCCCACCGCCCTCCACCGGTACCCGCCCGGCCGGAAACCAGGAGACGGGGCACCCTCGCCAGGGCAACCCTGGCCGGCGAGGGCGCCGAACACCTTGAGCGCAAAAGAACTGCTGGTCAGCGCGCCGGACGCATGACCGGTGAGAAGTTGTCCCGACGGGTGGCGCACCGCCGGGTCGGCGGGCGGCCCGGGGCGCCCAAACCTGCGGGAACGGGCCGCTCGGGGCGTCGGTACCGGTACCGGTCCCGCGCGCCGCGCACCGGTACGTCGCCATGCTCCCGCGTAGTCGGGAGGTCCGTCGGCCCGCCGTCCGGTCCGCCCGTCACCCCGGGCCTCGCGGCCCGCACCGGTCCACCGCCCTCTGCCGCCGCCGACCCGCCGCCACGTGCCCGTCCCGCCGGTCGGGGCCGCGGTGTGCCGGGGGCCCGGTTACTCCGTTCCGGTCGGATCGTTGTATCGGCGGGTGCTCCCGACGCCACCGCTGCCGGTCGCGCCCCGATGCCAGGGGCCCCGTACAACAGGGCCGGCCGCCCCGTACCGCCCGCCCCCGGGAGGACCCCATGACCGCGCCGCCCGGACCGCCGCTGCCCCCGCTCGCCGGAGGCACGGACGGCCCCGACGCCCTGCGTCCGCTCCTCGACACCGTTCTCGACGCCCTCGCCGCCGGGGCCCGCGCCAGGTCCGGGCCCCTTCCCGCCGGCGGCCCGGAGGCCGTCGGCGCCGACGTCACCGCCGCGCTCGGGGCGCTCCTGCCCGAGCGCGGCACCGGCCCGGACGAAGCGCTCCGCACGCTCGTGGGCGTCCTGGCGCGCGGCGCCGCCGACCCCGCCCACCCGCTGTGCGCCGGGCACCTCCACGGGCCGCCCCTCGCCGTCGCCGCCGCGGCCGACCTCGCCGCCTGCGCCCTCAACCCCTCCCTGGACTCCTGGGACCAGGCCCCCGCCGCCTCCGCCGCCGAAGCCCTCCTCACGCGCACCCTGGCCGCCGAGCTCTACCCCACCGCGCAACCCGACGCCCTCATCACCACCGGCGGCACCGAAGCCAACCAGCTCGCCCTGCTGCTCGCCCGCGAACGCCACGGCCCCCGCCTCACCGTCATCCACGGAGCCAACGCCCACCACTCCATCCCCCGCGCCGCCTGGCTCCTCGGACTGCCTCCCACGACCGCCCTTCCCACCCCGGCCGGCGTCCTCGACCCCCGTCACGTGCACGACCTCCTCGCCCGCACCCCCGGACCCGCCCTCGTCACCGCCACCGCAGGCACCACAGACGCCGGGCTCATCGACCCCCTCGACGCCCTCGCCGACGTCTGTGCGCACCACGGGGCCGAACTCCACGTCGACGCCGCCTACGCCGGCCCCCTCGCCCTCACGCTGCGGCACCGACATCTCCTCGCCGGCCTCCACCGCGCCCAGTCCATCACCATCGACCTGCACAAACTCGGCTGGCAGCCCGTCCCCGCCGGCCTCCTCGCCGTCCCCGACACAGCCCACCTGAGCCCGCTCGCCCACCAGGCCGACTACCTCAACGCCGCCGACGACACCGAAGCAGGCCTGCCCGACCTCCTCGGCCGCTCGCTGCGCACCACCCGCCGCCCCGACGCCCTCAAGATCGCCGCCACCCTCCGGGCCCTCGGCCGCGACGGCCTCACCCGCCTCATCGACCACACCCTCGGCCTCGCCCGCCACCTCGCCGAGCTCGTCGACGCCCACCCCGCCTTCACGCTCCACGCACCCCCCACCCTCACCACCGTCCTCTTCCGGCCCACCCGCGCCACCGACGCGGAGACCGCGGACCTCCGCCGCGCCCTCCTCCACGACGGCCGCGCCGTCCTCGGCCGGGCCACCGCCGACGGCCGCCTCTGGCTGAAAGCGACGCTCCTCAACCCGCACACCACCCCACAGGACCTCACCACCCTCCTCACCCTCCTGGAAGGCAGCACCCCCCGATGACCGCCCACCTCGATGCACCCCACGACCTCGTCGGAATCGGCATCGGTCCCTTCAACCTGTCCCTCGCCGCCCTCGCCGACGGCCTGCCCCGCCACGGAGCCGCCCCCCTCACCACCGCCTTCTACGACGAACGCCCCCACTTCCGCTGGCACCCGGGGCTCCTCATCGACGGCACCACCCTCCAAGTCCCGTACCTCGCGGACCTCGTCACCCTCGCCGATCCCACCAGCCCCTGGAGCTTCCTCAACCACCTCAAGAACAGAGAGCGCCTCTACCCCTTCTACTTCGCCCAGCAGTTCCACATCCAGCGCACCGAATACGACGCCTACTGCCGCTGGGTGGCCGAAAGCCTCCCCGGCCTCCACTTCGGCCACCAGGTCGACGCCGTCCGCTGGAACCCCGAGCACGACCTCTTCGAGATCGACTACACCCGCCTCGGCAGCCACGGCGAAGCCGAAGCCCTCGGCCGCACCCACGCCCGCCACCTCGCCCTCGGCATCGGCACCGCCCCCCACGTCCCCGACCCGCTCCGCCCGCTCGCCGAAGCGCCCACCGTCCCCGTGATCCACTCCGCGGACTACCTCGACAACCGCACCCGCATCCTCGGCGCCGACCACATCACCGTCATCGGCTCGGGCCAGTCCGGAGCCGAGATCTTCCTCGACCTCCTCCGCGCCCGCCCCGCAGGCCGCGAACGCCTCACCTGGCTCGCCCGCACCCCCTCCTTCGCACCCATGGAGTACAGCAAGCTCGGCCTCGAACACTTCACCCCCGACTACACCCACTACTTCCACGCCCTCCCCGAGCCCGTCCGCGACCGCCTGCTCCCCGCCCAGTGGCAGCTCCACAAGGGCATCGACACCGCCACCATCGCCGCCATCCACCACGAGCTGTACAGCCGCAGCCTCCACGGCGGCTGGCCCGACACCGTCCTCACCCCCGGCGTCACCGTCCGCACCGCAGGCCGCATCGCCACCACCAAAATCGAACTGCACCTGGAGCACGCCGACCAGGGCACCCGCTCCCGCCTCACCACCGACGCCGTCGTCCTCGCCACCGGCTACCGCGAACGCCCCCTCCAGCGCCTCCTGGCCGGCCTCGACCCCTACCTCCGCAAGGACTCCTCCGGCCGGCCCCGCGTCGACCGCAGCCACCGGATGGTCCTCGACCCCGCCGTCACCGGCACCGTCTTCGTCCAGAACGGCGAACGCCACACCCACGGCGTCGGCGCCCCCGACCTCGGCCTCGCCGCCTGGCGCAGCGCCACCATCCTCAACACCCTCACCGGCGCCACCCCCTACCCCCAGCCCGCCCGCACCGCGTTCACCACCTTCGGCCTCGAACCCCGCCCGGAACCGCAACCCCAGCCCACCGTCGAACTCCGCCCCCTCGCCGACCACGCCTGAGCCCCCGGACACCCGACCGGCCGGGACCCGGGCCCCGGCCGGAAAACCATGCGGCGCTCCAACCGGACAGACCTAGACTGACGAGCGGAAACACGGCGGGGGAGCAGTCATGCAGACGGATGGACACGCGAGCGGCGCGGGGGACGGCCCTCTGGCCGCCGCCGCCAGGGCCGGCGACAAGCTCCGCGTGAAGCAGATCCTGGAGGAACGCGACGGCCGGCCCTACGAGGGCGCCGACGACGCGACCGCAGCCTTCACCGCGGCCGTCCAGGCCTTGCACACCGACATCGCCGACACGCTGCTCAGACTCGGCGCCCAGCCCGGCGAAGTCGACCCGGACGCGCTTCCGTCGCTGCGCGAGGCCGTCGACTTCGGCTCGCCCGGACTGGTCGACGTCCTCACGCGCACCGGCCTGCGGGACAGGTACCCGACGCCCGAGCTGATCGGCATGCGGGATCTCGCACGTGCCTGGCACGAGGCCGGTACCGAAGCCGAGCTGCGCCGCCGCACCGGCTCGTCGGACGCCATCGCCCGCACCCGCGTCCAGGACGACGAGTACTACACCGTCGGCGAACTCACCCTGGGCGGGATGACCGTGCGGGACGGGCACGGGGCGATCCTCACCCGTCTCGAGGAGGTGCTCGGTATCCGCACCTCGTGCGAAGAGCTCATCGCCCGCGCCCTGGAACGCGACGAGGACCACACGGCGTGGGGCCGAGCCGCGATCGAGCTCTCCCACCGGCGGGAGAAGGAAGTCTGGGCCGCCGCCGAATCCCTGCGGGCCGACACGGACCCCTTCCGCCGACTGTTCGGAGCCGAACTGATGCGGCTGTTAGAACTCTTCGCCGACAGCCACGACGAGGAGTTCTGCGTCCTCGCGGTTGCCGCCCTCACGGACTGGTCGGCCGAGGAGACGAACAGTGCCGTCCTCGCGGAGGTGCTGTACGGCCTCTTCTCGTATCAAGGGCCTCGTGCCGAAGCCGCCCTCCTGGCGCATCTCGGCCACCACGAGCCCGGCGTCCGGCGAGCGGTGGCCGCCGGCCTCGGCACGCCCCTGGACCGCAAGCACCTCTCCGACGGGGCCCGCGAGGGACTCCTGAGGCTGATGAACGACCTGGACACCGGCGTGACGATCGCAGCCTGCCGCAGCGCCGCCGACGTCGCGAACGGCGATCCGGAACTGACCGACGCGATGGCGGCCCTCCTAGACCACCCCGAGCGCCAGGTCCGGCTCGAAGCCGTCCACGGTCTCGCACTTCACGAAGACGAACGGTGCGTGGAAGCCGCGAACCGGCTCGGACCGCCGCGCCCCGGCTTCCACGAGGAGGAGTACTACTGCCTCGAAGCAGCGTGGCGGTACGAATGGCACCGCGAGAAGAAGGCACGGACCTGACCAGACGCGCATCCTGCCGGCGCATATGTCAGGGCGGCGACGGTGGCCCGGTCCGGTGCCGGCGCCGAACGCCGCCACCGGACCGGGACGCCGCTAGAACACCGGCACGCCGGCCCGCGTCAGCCGCCACCCCACCGACGCGAACCCCGCCGGATCGACCGTGCCCTTCGCCTTCACCCACGAAATGATCGTGTTCCGGATCTCATCCGAGTTCGCCCACACCTGCTTCGCCCCCGCCACGTGCGGGAACGCCCCGCCGCCCGACGCCCGGTAGTTGTTCACCGCCAGCACGAACCGCTCCTGCGGGTCCACCGGCCGCCCCGCGAACGACAACCCGGTGATCCGGGAGCCGACCGGCTGCGCGATGTCCACGTCGTAGACCAGCCCGTACACGGCGTCGTAGTTGTAGTCCGGAATCCCCTCCGCGTTCGTCAGCTTCGCCGGGTCCACCACCGCGTCCGGCGCCGTCCGCACGAAGTACCGGGCCGAGTACTCCAGGTACTCCTTCACCTGCGCACCCGTCAGGACCCGCGCCTCCAGCGTGTTCTCGAATGGGTACAGGCCCGCCGCGTCCCGCAGCGTCACCTTTCCCTGCGGGATCACCGCCGTCCGCGAGAAGCACGACGCCTGCGACAGCACCGGCAGCGCGGCCCACTCCGTACCGGCCAGCGCCCCCTTCACCGTCTCCGCCTGCACGTGGTTGATGAGGTCGATGATCGGGACGTCCTTCACCGGGCCCTCCGCCGACGACATCGCCTGCGTCGACGTGCCGATCACCTGGTTGACGTACTCGACCACCTTCCGGTGCTCGTCCGACAGCAGCCGCACGATCTTCGGGTCCTCCGGCACCGTGTTCGAGTTCAGGACCTTCGCCGACACCGAAGCCACCGACCAGCGGCCCCGCTCCCACGACAGCTCGAAGTCGAACAGCGTCAGCCGCTGCCCCCACTTCAGCGGCTCCGACAGCACCACGTCCTTGCCGGTCGCCTTGTTCCGCACCCGGTACTCCGGTATCTCCGTGTGCGCGTGCCCGACCAGGATCGCGTCGATCCCCGGCACCTGCTCCGCGACCAGGCCCGCCGCGTTCTCCACGTACGGCAGCTGGTCCCCGTACGACGACGTCCCGCTCGACCCGGAGTGCGCCGACACGATCACCACGTCGGCGCCCATCGACCGCAGCCGCGGCACGTACTTCGCCGCCTGCTCCTCCAGGCCGGGGAACGCCATCTTCCCCTGCACGTGCGCCTTGTCCCAGATCGCGATGCCCGGGTTCGTCAGGCCCAGGACCGCCACCTTCACGTCCCGCCCGTGCGGAGTCCGCAGCCGGTGCATGCTGTACGGGGGGAACGCCGGCCGCAGCGACCGCGCGTCCACCGCGTTCGCCCCGAGCAGCGGGAAGTCGCACTGCTCCTGGAACTTCCGCAGCACCGGGATGCCGTAGTTGAACTCGTGGTTCCCCAGCGCCGCCGCGTCGTAGCCGATCGCGTTCATCGCCTGCGCCATCGGATGCACCGGACCGCGCCGCGCGGTGATCGGGTCCACCTTGGCGTAGTAGTACGAAAGCTGCGTCCCCTGGATCGTGTCACCGGCGTCGATCAGCAGCGTGTTGCGCCGCCCCTTCTCCGCCCGCACCTGCTCCACCAGCGTCGAGATCTTCGCCAGGCCCACGTCGTTGTGCGCCTTGTCGTCGAACTCGCGGTCCGTGAAGTAGTCCCAGTTGAAGACGTTCCCGTGCAGGTCCGTCGTCCCCATCACCGTGAACGCGTACGTCCGCCCCGGCCGCGATCCCGGCGCCGACGGCGCCGCGGCCGCCGGCGCCGCAGCCGCCCCCGTCCATGCCACTGCCGCACCCGTCACGGCAGACGAGCCCAAAAACGCCCTGCGGTCCAACCCCATACCGAACTCCCTGAGAGACGCACTGACCACGCTGACGACACCGACAACGCGCGTAGATTCTGACCCATCGGTAACAACCGGCAACACCCCCTCCGCACTCCGACTCCCCGCCACCCCGCCTCCGGAGTGTCAGAGTTGAACCCATGACCACCGACACCGTGCACCAGCCCTACGGAACCCCCGACACCCCCCGCATCGCCGTCCGCGGCGAAGCACACCTCGAAGTCGACCCCGAAATCGCCCGCATCGGAGTCACCGTCACCGCGCGCGGCACCGACCGCCGCACCGCACTCGACGACCTCACCCGCCGCAACGCCGCCACCCTCGACCTCATCAAGACCTACGGCGACGCCGTCGAAAAACTCGAAACCGGCGCCTTCTCCATCACCCCCGAACCCACCCGCCACGGCCGCGGCGAACGCATCCGCGCCTACCACGGCCGCGTCCACATCACCGCCGAACTCACCGACTTCACCGCCCTCGGCGAACTCACCACCCGCCTCGCCGACCTCGAACTCACCCGCGTCGACGGCCCCTGGTGGGCGCTGCGCCCCACGTCGCCCGCCCACGCCGAAGCGCGCCGCCAGGCCGTCCTCGACGCCGTCCAGCGCGCCCGCGAATACGCCGACGCGCTCGGCGCCCGCCTCGCCGCCCTCGTCGAACTCGCCGACCTCGGCGCCGAGAACGCAGCCCCCATCGCCATGGCCGCCCCCGCCGGCACCATGCGCGCCATGGCCTTCGGCGCCGCCGAGGAAACCGCCCCGCCCCTCGACCTCGAACCCCAGCGCCAAACCGTCTACGCCCAGGTGAACGCCCGCTTCACCATGACCCCGCCGAGCCTCTGACGGACCGACGGAAAACAGCGCGGAAAACCGTACGAAAACCCACCCCGGGGGTGCTCATCAGAGCACCCCCACGCACATTCAACAATTGTCAACAACCCTTCGCCAAAGCGTTGTTGGGCAGACATCGGAAGCCCACTGCCTACCGCCGGGTAGGGCATACGCTCGCCTCATGCGCCGAGCAAAAATCGTATGTACCCTGGGACCCGCCACCGACTCATACGACCAGATCAAAGCCCTGGTCGAAGCCGGAATGGACATCGCCCGCCTCAACCTCAGCCACGGCACCTACGCCGAGCACGAGGAGCGCTACCAGCGCGTGCGCAAGGCCTCCGACGAGACCGGCCGCAGCGTCGGCATCCTCGCCGACCTTCAAGGCCCGAAGATCCGCCTCGGACGCTTCGCCGAAGGACCCGTACTCCTTGAACGCGGCGACACCTTCACCGTCACCGTCGAGGACACCCCCGGCGACCGCCACACCTGCGGCACCACCTACAAGGGCCTCGCCGCCGACGTCACCCCCGGCGAACGCATCCTCGTCGACGACGGCCGCGTCACCCTCGAAGTCACCGCCGTCGACGGGCCCCGCGTCCGCACCCGCGTCATCGAAGGCGGCATGGTCTCCGACCACAAGGGGCTCAACCTCCCCGGCGTCGCCGTCTCCGTCCCCGCCCTCTCCGACAAGGACATCGACGACCTCCGCTGGGCGCTGCGCACCGGCGCCGACGTCATCGCCCTGTCCTTCGTCCGCACCGGCCGCGACATCGACGACGTCCACCGCATCATGGACGAGGAAGGCCGCCGCCTCCCCGTCATCGCCAAAATCGAAAAGCCCCAGGCCGTCGAGAACATCGACGACATCGTGGCCGCCTTCGACGGCATCATGGTCGCCCGCGGCGACCTCGGTGTCGAAATGCCCCTGGAGCAGGTCCCGATCGTCCAGAAGCGCGCCATCAAGCTCGCCAAGCGCAACGCCAAACCGGTCATCGTCGCCACGCAGATGCTCGACTCGATGATCGACAACAGCCGGCCCACGCGAGCCGAGGCCTCCGACGTGGCCAACGCCGTCATCGACGGCACCGACGCCGTCATGCTCTCCGGCGAGACCAGCGTCGGCAAGTACCCCGTCGACACCGTCAAGACGATGTCCCGCATCGTCGAAGCCGCCGAAGAGGACATCCTCGCCAAGGGCCTCCCCCCGCTCACCGAGCGCAGCAAGCCCCGCACCCAGGGCGGAGCGGTCGCCCGCGCGGCCGCCGAGATGGGCGACTTCCTCGGCGCCAAGTTCCTCGTCGCCTTCACCCAGAGCGGCGACACGGTCCGCCGCCTCTCCCGGTACCGCTCACCCATCCCCCTCCTCGCCTTCACCCCCGACGCCGCGACCCGCTCCCAGCTCAACCTCACCTGGGGCGTCGAGACCTTCCTCGGCCCCCACGTCGACTCCACCGACGCGATGGTCGCCCAGGTCGAGGAAGAGCTCCTCCGCATCGGCCGCTGCGTCCCCGGCGACACCGTCGTCATCACCGCGGGCTCGCCCCCCGGCGTCACCGGCTCCACCAACCTCGTCCGCGTCCACCACATCGGCGACCCCGTCCGCTGACGCGCACACCAGGCACCCCGCACGCCCCCGCCACCACCTCCGGCGGGGGCGCCCGCACGTCCCCTGGCAACAATCCGCCACCACTGCGCCGGAACCACTGCGTCACCGCCCCGGCACCCGGCACAATCCCCGCGACGACCACGGAACACCCGGCTCGACCCACCCCCTGGAGAAGCCCGTGCCGCCGCAGGAAATCCCGCTCACCCTCACCCCGGAACAAGCCGCCGCAGGCGCCGTCCTCAACCTCCCCCTCCGCGACGGCACCACCGCACGCCTCTCCCTCCCGCCCACCCGCCACGGCGACCTCGTCCGCGGGCGCATAGCGGGCCAGGAGATCCTCATCCGCATCCGGGTGGCCGGCGCCCCGCCCCCCGCCCGGAAGGGCAGCCCCCTCGGCTGCCTCCTCGCCCTCCTCGTTGCCGCCGGAGTCGCCGCCGGCATCGCGGCCCTCACCGACGACGACACCGACACCACCGCCGGCAAGCGCCCCACCCCGACCCCCACCTACTCGGCCCGCCCCTGGACCCCGGCACCCCTCCCCACCCCCGACCTCCCGGACCTCGGCACCCCCACCAGTGCCGCCCCCCAGCCCAGCCCCTATGACGAGGGCACCTGCCTCAACGGCACCCTCCCCGACTCCACCACCGCCACGCGCGTCCACAACATCGACGAAGTCGCCTGCTCCGCCGACGACGCCCACTACAAGGTCATCCAGCGCTTCCCCTTCACCACCGAGATGGAGCGCTGCCAGGCCAACCCCAGGACCGAGTACGCCTTCTCGCACAGCTACACGCGCAACGGCGTCCCCATCAACCAGTACGTCTACTGCCTCGTCGGCCTCGGCAGCTACGCCCGCCGGTAGCTAGTGCTTCGGCCCTACGTGCAGATCCATGAGCGCCACGGACTCCTTGCGGGCGATGGAGACGTTGAAGGGCGCGCCGTCGCGCGCAAGGACGGTCCACTGGACGCCGAGCCGGGTCAACGTATCCGTGAGGAGCTTCCGGATGTCGTCCGACTTGTTGGCGAACATGTACCGGGGGTACTCGTAGCGCTTGCGCTCTCCACCGACCAGGCGGTTGGTCCAGTTGGTCGTCCGGCAGCCGTCCGAATGAATGAGCCCCCGCACGAACTCCCACGGGTGGGCGTCAACGATCGCCTGCTGCCATTCTTCGAGAACGATCGACCGCTCGTGTTTCTTGCCCGGCCCGTGCTGCGGGAACATGCACGTCCAGTGGCGTGTGTAGGACTTGACCTCCACGCATCCCTCGCGCAGCCGACGGCCCGTACCCGGCCGGGGCATCACCTTGCGCATCGCACCTTCGGCAGCGTCTATGAGCCCGGGCTGCGACGCGTTGCAGGAGATCGACAGGTGGTGCTGCCTGTATTTGGAGACGATGTGGCCGTCGCCGAGATAGAGGCCGAGGAGATACGCGTACGCGCAGTGATCGAACGGGACCTTCGTGCATATCGGGCAGTCCATTGTTCCTGGGAGGGGTTCGCCTCGGCGCCTGCGGTCCTCGTGGCGCCACCAGCCGACTGTGCCTGCTGGTACGCAGAGGCGACGAGCCACCTCGCCGTTCGGCAAGCCGCTGCGCAACAGTGCCAGTGCCGCCTCACGTACGGAAACGTCGTGCGTGCTCATGTGACCACTCTGGGTCACGGCCGCCGTTGTTGGACAGCAGAAAAGCGAACGTTCATCCGAAGGAGAACGTCCGCTTCTCGGGTGTGCCGGGTGCGGGACTCGAACCCGCAAGCCCTCACGGGCAGATGTGTTTGAGACATCCGTGTATGCCATTCCACCAACCCGGCGGGGGCTGCACGTCGGAGTGTACCGGGTGACCATGTGGACGCGCTGCTAGGTAGGCTCATCCCAGCAGCGCAGCCCGCATCGAGGAGCCCACCGTGACCGCCGAGCACGAGTCGACGCCCACGCCCGACGCCGACCAGTCGCACGTTCCGCCGCTGACGACCCGCGTCGTCATCGCCGAGGACGAGGCGCTCATCCGTCTCGACCTCAAGGAGATGCTCGAAGAGGAGGGCTACTCCGTGGTCGGCGAGGCCGGCGACGGGCAGGCCGCCGTCGAGCTCGCCCGGGAGCACCGCCCGGACCTGGTCATCCTGGACGTGAAGATGCCCGTCCTCGACGGCATCTCGGCGGCGGAGAAGATCGCGCAGGAGTCGATCGCGCCGGTCCTGATGCTTACGGCTTTCTCGCAGCGCGAGCTGGTGGAGCGGGCGCGGGACGCCGGGGCCATGGCCTACCTGGTGAAGCCGTTCAGCAAGAGCGACGTGGTGCCGGCCATCGAGATGGCGGTGTCGCGGTTCGCGGAGCTGCGGGCGCTGGAGAAGGAGGTCGCGGACCTCGCGCAGCGGCTGGAGACGCGGAAGCTGGTGGACCGCGCGAAGAGCATCCTGCAGACGCAGTACGGGCTGACGGAGCCTGCGGCGTTCCGGTGGATCCAGAAGACGTCGATGGACCGGCGGATGTCGATGCAGCAGGTCGCGGAGGCGGTCATCGAGGACGCCGAGGAGAAGAAGAACGCCGCCAGGCAGGGCTGAGGCCCGCCCCGCCGGACGGCACGTGCGTACGGACGGGTGAGGCCCGCCACCGGAATCCGGTGGCGGGCCTCACCCGTGTGCGGGTGTGCCGTGGCGGTCAGTCCTCGCCGAGGTAGGCCTTGCGGACGTCCTCGTTGTGGAGGAGTTCCTGGCCGGTGCCGGAAAGGACGATCTTGCCGATCTCCATGACGTGCGCCTGGTCGGCCAGGGACAGCGCGGCCTGCGCGTTCTGCTCGACGAGGAGGATCGTCATGCCCTGTGCCTTGAGCTCCGCGATGGTCGACATGATCTTGTGCATCATCAGCGGGGAGAGGCCCATGGAGGGCTCGTCCAGCATCAGCAGCTTCGGGCGCGACATGAGGGCGCGGCCCATGGCGAGCATCTGCTGCTCACCGCCCGAGAGGGTGCCGGCGGCCTGCTTGCGGCGCTCGCCCAGGATGGGGAAGAGCTCGTAGGCGCGCTGGACGTCCTTCTCGATGCCTTCCTTGTCCTTGCGGAGGAAGGCGCCGAGCTGGAGGTTCTCGGCGATCGTCAGCCGGGGGAAGATGTGGCGTCCCTCGGGGGAGTGGGCGAGGCCCAGGGAGACGATCTTGTGGGCGGGGACGGTGCCGAGGGGCTGGCCGTCGAAGGTGATGCTGCCGCCGCGGGGCTTGATGAGGCCCGAGAGGGTGCGGAGGGTCGTCGTCTTGCCGGCGCCGTTGGTGCCGACGAGGCAGACGATCTGTCCGGTCTCGACGGTGAAGGAGATGCCCTTGACGGCCTCGATCTTGCCGTAGGCGACCTTGAGGTCGTTGACCTCCATCAGTACGGTCACTTGGCTTCTCCGTCCTTGCTGGTGGTGCTGTCCGCGTCGGCGGCCGGCTCCGCGTCGGTTCCGGCCTCGTCGGCGGTGTCGGCGTCGTCCGCGGCGTCGTCGTCCTGGCCGTCGGCGTCGGCGGCGTCCTCCGCTGCCTCCTCGGCGGCGTCCTCGGCCGGGGCATCGGCCTCGGCCGAGGCGTCCGCCTCCGCGGCTTCGGCGGCGTGCTGCTCGGCGGCCTCGACCTCGGCGGCCTCGGCGGCGCCGGGGGCGCCCTCGAAGGGCTCCCCGAGGTAGGCGGCGATGACGCGCTCGTCGCCCTGGACCTCGGCCGCGGTGCCCTCGATGAGCTTCTCGCCCTGGACGAGGCAGGCGACCCGGTCGCACAGGTTGAAGATGAAGCGCATGTCGTGCTCGATGACGAGGACGGCGATGCCCATGTCGCGGATGGCGAAGATGAGTTCTTCGGCCGCGCGGGTCTCCTGCGGGTTCATGCCGGCGGTGGGCTCGTCGAGGAGCAGGAGGCCGGGGTCGCTGGCGAGGGCGCGGGCGATTTCGAGCTTGCGCTGCTCGCCGTACGGGAGGTTCTTCGCCAGGTGCTGGGCCTTGTGCTCCAGGCCGATGAACTCGAGGAGCTCCATGGCGCGCGCCTCGGAGGCGGCTTCGGCCTTCTTGAAGCCGGGGCCGCGCAGGAGGGCCGACCAGAGGCCTTCCTTGGTGCGGGTGTGGCGTCCGACGAGGACGTTCTCCAGCACCGTCATGTTGGAGAAGAGCCGGATGTTCTGGAAGGTGCGGGCGATGCCCGCCTGCGTGACCAGGTGGGGCTTGGGCGGCAGGACGGTGCCCTTGTAGCTGACCTTGCCCTCGGTGGGGACGTACAGGCCGGTGAGGCAGTTGAAGAAGGTCGTCTTGCCGGCGCCGTTGGGGCCGATGAGTCCGACGATCTCGCCCGAGTTGACCTGGAGGTCGACGCCCTTGACGGCGGTGAGGCCGCCGAAGCGCATGGTGACGCCGCTCGCGTCGAGGACGGTCTCGCCGGCCGGGGCGGCGGCGGGCTTGGTGGTGGTGTCGGTGGTGGTCGTCATGGTGTTCACGCACCCGCCTTGGCGGTGGCCAGGTCGGTGGGGGCCTGGTCAGCGGTGTCGTCGTGGTACTCGAGCTTGGCGCGCTTGTCGGCGATGAGGCCTTCGGGGCGCAGGCGCATGAGCAGGATGAGGGCGATGCCGAATCCGAGGAGCTGGTAGTCCTGGAGGAACTGGAGCTTCGCGGGGATCAGGAAGAGGAGCGCGGAGCCGAGGATGGGTCCGCGGATGGTTCCCATGCCGCCGAGGATGACGGCGGCGAGGAGGAACGCGGAGTTCGGCGGGACGGGCCCGGCGAAGACGTAGTTCTCGGGGACCACCGTGGTGTTGACGTGTGCCTGGACGGTGCCGGCGAGGCCGGCGAGGGTGGCGCCGAGGGCGAAGGCGATGAGCTTGACGCGGAAGCCGTTGATGCCCATGGCCTCGGCGGCGGTCTCGTCCTCGCGGATGGCGACCCAGGCGCGGCCGATGCGGCTGTTGCCGGCGCGGGCGAACACCAGGATGACCAGGGCCATCACCAGCAGCATCAGCAGGTAGTAGTTGGCGTAGGCGCCGAGCGTGATGCCGAGGACGGTGTGGGCCTCGCCGAAGTTCCACCCGAAGAGTTCGAGGTGGGGGATGTTCGGGATGCCGTTGGGGCCGTTGGTGATCTGGGGGCCGGAGGTGCCGTCGAGGTTGCCCATGGCGATGCGGAAGATCTCTCCGAAGCCGAGGGTCACGATGGCGAGGTAGTCGCCGCGCAGGCGCAGGGTCGGTGCACCGATGACGACGCCGAAGACGAGGGAGGCGATGGCTCCGACGATGACGGCGGCCCAGAAGGGCAGGTGGATCCCGAACGCGGAGGCCGTGCTTCCGGAGACCAGGGCGGCCGTGTAGGCGCCGACTCCGAGGAAGGCGACGTAGCCGAGGTCCAGCAGGCCGGCGAGGCCGACGACGACGTTGAGGCCGAGGGCCACGGTCGCGAAGATCAGGATGTTGACGGCGATCAGAGTGTAGGTGTCGCCGCTCTGCTGGATGAACGGGAAGCCGATGAAGGCGGCCGCGGTCGCGATGAGGGCGACCTGGCGGTGGCGGGCGGTGATCGCGGCGAAGCGGTCGGGGAGACCGGACTTCATGAGGCCCGTGGCGGCGAGGCCGACGGTGATCAGGTACGCGATGAAGAGCTGCGGTTCCTTGTCATCGGTGTCGATGCCGAACGTGATGACGTAGAGGCCGAGGGCGTAGACGCCGACGATGATGAGGATCTCGGCCCAGGAGGGGAGCGTGCCCGCCGGGGCGGCCTTGCGCTTGTCGTCTTCGAGCTTGAAGGCGGCGACGGCCGGGACCAGCGAGGCGAGGGCGGCGACCCAGGCTCCGGGCTCCAGGTGGGCGAGGCCGCCGAGCTCGACGGCGATGGAGCCGACGGTGAAGACGGTGGTGGCGGCCGCGCCGGCGGCGAGGAAGCGGAGGGCGGCGCGGGTGCCGTTCGGGGCGAGCCAGCCGAGGCCCTTGGTGCCGAGGGCGGAGAGGGCGTACAGGCCGGTGAGGAGCGCGCCGACCAGCGTGAGCATCTGGAGGGGCGCGGGGTACCCGTAGAGGGTGAGGTTGCCCGGGAAGGCGGTGGTGTACGTCCACGCCAGGAAGGCGCTGATGACGGTCAGGGCGGAGCCGCCGGTGATCGCGTACAGCAGGGTCTTGTTGGCGGTGGCGGGCTGCGCGGCCACGGTGGTGGGGGTGGTTTCGGTGGTGGTCATGGTTCTCACGCCCGATCCGTGACGCGCTGGCCGAGCAGGCCTTGGGGCCGCACGAGGAGGACGACGATGAGGAGGACGAAGGCCCAGACGTTGGCCCAGGCGCCGCCGCCGAGCTGCTGCATGCCGGGGATTTCCTCGATGTAGGCGATCGAGAGGGCCTCGGCGAGGCCGAGGACCACGCCGCCGACCATGGCGCCGTAGATGTTGCCGATGCCGCCGAGGACGGCCGCGGTGAAGGCCTTGAGACCGAGGATGAAGCCCATCTCGAAGTTGATCTGGCCCTTGTCGACGCCGTACGCGACGGCGGCGACGGCGGCGAACGCGGCACCGATGGCGAAGGCCATGACGATGATGCGGTCGGTGTTGATGCCCATCAGCTTGGCCGTGTCGGGGTCCTGGGCGGTGGCCTGCATGGCGCGGCCGCTGCGGCTCTTGGAGACGAAGACGCCGAGGGCGAGCATGCAGAGCGGGGCCAGGGCGAGGACGAAGGCGTCGGAGCGCTGGATGGCCAGGTTGTCCGTGATCTGGAAGGCCTTGCCGGTGAACTCCGGGAAGGTGACGGCCTTCTTGGCGTCCGGGTAGAACTGCCAGACGAGCTGCTGCAGTGCGATCGAGAGGCCGATGGCGGTGATGAGGGGTGCCAGGCGCGGAGCGGAGCGCAGCGGCCGGTAGGCGAAGCGCTCGGCTGCGGTCGCCACGGCGACGGAGGCGAGTGCGCCTCCGAGGATCATGAGGGGTATCGCCACCAGGAGCGAGGTTCCGCTCGGGAGTGCGGTGTAGGTGGTGAGGGCGCCGAAGCCCCCGATCATGAAGATCTCGCCGTGGGCGAAGTTGATGAGCTGGACGATGCCGTAGACCATGGTGTACCCGATGGCGATGAGGCCGTAAAGGGCACCGAGGGCAAGGCCGTTGGCCAGCTGTTGCGGCAGTTCGTGCACCGCAGGGCCTCCGATGTGCGTGTCGGATAAGAGTCCGCGCGAGGGCGCTGTTTGCGCCCTCGCGCGGCTTGGTTCTCTTGGGGGTGGGTCAGGGGTGGTTGCCGTCAGGCGTGGCGACTACTGGTTGAAGGTGTCGCTCTTGACGTCGATCCACTTGCCGCCCTCGACCTTGTAGACCGTGAGCTGCTTGTTGGTGGTGTCGCCGTACTCGTCGAAGGAGACCTTGCCGGTCACACCGTCGAAGGAGACCTTGCCGAGGGCCTCGACGACCTTGGCGCGGGCGTCGGTCGGGACCTTGCCGCCGTTGGCGGCGACGACGGCCTTGACGGCCTGGACGATGGCCCAGCCGGCGTCGTAGGAGTAGCCGCCGTAGGCCGCGTACGGGTCCTTGTAGCCGCCCGCCTTGTAGTCCTCGATGAACTTCTTGGCGGTGTCGAGCTTCTCGACGGGGGCGCCGATGGAGGTCGCGAGGTCGCCGTCGTTGGCCTCGGCGGAGGCCGAGATGAAGGCCGGGTCGTAGATGCCGTCGCCGCCGAAGAGCGGGATGGCGGCGCCGGTCTTCTTGATCTGGTCCGAGAGCAGGCCGCCCTCGGGGTACTGGCCGCCGAAGTAGACGGAGTCGGCGCCGGAGGCCTTGACCTTGTCGGCGGTCGAGGAGAAGTCGGTCTCCTTGACGGTGACGTGGTCGGTGCCGACGACCTCGCCGCCGAGCTTCTTGAACTCCTCCGAGAAGATGCCGGCGAGGCCGGCACCGTAGGTCTGCTTGTCGTCGACGACGAAGACCTTCTTCTTGCCGGCGTCCTTGAAGAGGTACTGGGCGGCGAACTTGCCCTGGACCACGTCGGTGGCGGCGGTGCGGAAGTAGGTCTTGAAGGGGCGCTTGTACTCGCCCTTGCCCCAGTTGTCGCCCTGGCTCAGGGAGGGGTTGGTGTTGGCCGGGGAGACCTGGGCGAGGTTCGCGGAGGCGAAGACGCCCTGCATCTGCTGGGCGACGCCGGAGTTCAGCGGGCCGACGACGCCGAGAACGTCCTTGTTGCCTACGAGCTTGGTGGCGTTTGCCTGTCCGGAGGCAGGAACTGCCTGGTCGTCGAGCGCTTCGACCTTGAATTCGACGCCGGGGACTTCGTTGTTCTTGTTCGCCGTCTTGGCCGCGAGGTCAACGGAGTTCTTGATGCCCTGGCCGAGGGCCGAAAGGGATCCGGTGAGCGGGGCGTCGACGCCGATGACGACGACGGTCTTGTTGCCGCCGCCGGCGTTGTCGCCGGTCTTCGCTTCGTCGCGCGAACCGCAGGCGGTGAGGGTCAGTGCTCCCGTGGTGATCACGGTGGTGAGGACGAGCAGAGAACGGTGTCGCACGATTCTTCCTTTCCCTGGCGCGGCTGCCCCGAGTTGGGGCTGTGCCGATGGGTCGCCGGGCCGCACTGGGAGTCCACGGCCGTGCTGGGGTGCGCCCTGTGGCGCGGTGACTGGCCGTGACTCTAGGCCGCGGTGGGGAGTGGGGGGAGCGGGGAAAGGAGGATGTGACTGTCTTGTTATGCCAAGGCCAAGAATGTGAGGCGGGAGTACGGACAGAACGGACGTTTGGCACCTCGGGAGAATGTCCGCATGGTGAGAATTCGCAGGTTCCCTAAGGGGCTTGAGGGCCTCATGGTCCTGTCATAGATCAAAACCGGCCGAATGTCGCAGGGAGTGTCCGAAAGAATCGCGGGGGTGGCATTCCGCGCACGTAAAAGGGGATTCTGTGGGGCGTGGCCATTACTTACGGTAATGATGGTTCTTGATCCACTTCGGGCGATTGGATCTTGGTCCGGGGGTGGGGGAGGGGTGCGGAACGATCCCCACCGGCCCCGACCTGCACCGGTCCGCTCCGAGCGCCCACTGCCCGGAAGCCGGACACCGCGCACGGGAATCCGGTCACCCGGCCGGGCTCGGCGCCCGCCAGTTCTCCGAACTCCCGGTCGCCCCGCCCTCGGCCGCGCAGCGCTCGGCGACGACCCGGTCCACGGTCTCAAGTGCCTTGTCCCGCCCGTGAGTTCGCTCCACGGCCCGACCTGCGGCGACGGCGTCCTCGTGGATCGCGAACTGGGCGTTCGACAGCCCCTTCTGCTCCCAGTCCAAGCCGGCCCACTTGCCGCCCGTGAGAGCCTCTTTCGCCCAGTAGGACACGAGAGTTGAACAGATCTCGGCCGGCGAGGAGGCGCTCGGCCCGCCCGCCGGGGCCGACTTGGCCGGGGCCTGAGGGGCGGCCGGGGCGCAGGCGGCGGAAGCGGTGGCCGGGGCGGCGGCGAGGATTGCGGCGGCGGTGGCGCGGGCCGCGGCGCGGCCGAACGAACGCATGCCGTCGACGGTAGGCCGTCACCTTCGGTGACACAACGCCGAGCCCCTTCCCTGACGCAATCCCGCCCTCCCGGGCCCCGCCCCGGCAGACCCCGGCCCCGGCGCCTCAAGCGCCGGCGGGGTTGGATGGGGCGGGGCGCGTCCGCCTGCTGCAGGGCGCGGCGTCGTCCCGGGGCGAAGCCCCGGTGCCCTGCGCCTCAAGCGCCGGCGGGGCTGGTCGGAGTGGCGTGCGGTGCGTGCCCGGGTGCGGCGCCGTTTCGGGGGCGCTGCCCCCGGACCCCCGCGCCTCAAGCGCCGGCGGGGCTGGATCTGTCCCCGTGCCTCAGGTGTCGGCCGGGTTGGATGGGGCGGGGCGCCTCCGGCCTGCTGCAGGGCGCGGCGCCGTCCTGGGGGCGCTGCCCCGGTGCCCTGGCCTCAAACGCCGGCGGGGCTGGTTGAGGTGGCGCGCGGTGCTTGCCCGGGTGCGGCGCCGTTTCGGGGGCGCTGCCCCCCGGACTCCCGCCCCTCGAACGCCGGCGGGGGTGGATCTGTTTTCGTGCCTCGGGTGTCGGCAGGGGTGGATCTGTTCCCACGCCTCAGGCGCCGGCGACGGCCGGATGTGCCCCGTGGTTCGAGTGGTGGCGGGGCCGGATGGTGGCTCATCCGGGGCTTGCGAGGGGAAGAGGCTGCGCGGCGAGGTGGGCGAATCCAGCCCGCGCGGCGTTTGAGCGCACGGCCGCGCAGCGGCCGTCGGGGGCCGGGGGCGGCGTCCCCGGTTTCGGGAAGGGGCGGGGAGGGGACCGCTCCGCGCAGCGGCCCGGCCCTCCGGCGGCCTCGCCGACCTCCTGTGCGGGATCCGCCCCTGTTCGCCTCACTGCGCACGGGCCCGGCCCCGATGGCCGCCGCCGGCCGGGGCGAGCCGCACCCCGCAGGCTGGCGGCTGTCATACGCGGGGAAGTGTGCCGCCGCGTGTGCCCGGGCGGCTGCCCAAGCCGGGGCCACGGGCCGTCCGTCGGTGGTCGTGCCAGCGCCGGTCGGATCAGGCCGGCCCCACCGGGGGCAGCCTGCAGGGGCCGGGCGCCTGCCCGGGCGGCGTCCCCGGTGGGCCGGCGGCTGCTTGGGTGGCGTCCCGGTGGGCCGGTGGCCGCCTGCGGGACGCCCCTGTTGGGCTGGCGGACGCCAAGGAGGCGTGCCCGGTGGGCCGCTGGCTGCTTGGGTGGCGTCCCGGTGGGCCGGTGGTCGCCTGGGGGACGCCCCTGTTGGGCTGGCGGACGCCAAGGAGGCGTGCCGGGTGGGCCGGTGGCCGCTTGGGTGGCGTCCCGGTGGGCCGGTGGCCGCCTGGGCGACGACCCCGTTGGGCTAGCGGAGGCCAGGGAGGCGTGCCGGGTGGGCCGGTGGCTGCGTGGGTGGCGTCCCGGTGGGCCGGTGGTCGCCTGGGGGGCGCCCCTGTTGGGCTGGCGGACGCCAAGGAGGCGTGCCGGGTGGGCCGGTGGCCGCCTGGGTGGCGTCCCCGGTGGGCCGGTGGTTGCCCGGGCAACGCCCCCGGTGGGGGTCGGCTGCTGCCCGGGTGGCGTCCCCCGGTGGCCGGCGGCTGCGCGGGCGGCCTCCCCCGTGGACGTGCGGTCACCCAGGCGGCGTGCCCCGGGCCGCCGGTCGTCCGGGAGCGGGTGTCGCCGAGGGGCGGCGTCGCCCCTCGGCCCCCCCCGGTGGGTCAGCCCGCGTCGCGGAGGAGGCAGGTGAGGCGGGCCGTGCAGACGCGGCGGGACTCCTCGTCCGTGATCACGATTTCGTACGTGGCCGTCGAGCGGCCGCGGTGGACCGGGGTGGCGACCCCGGTGACGAGGCCGGCGCGCACCCCGCGGTGGTGCGTGCAGTTCAGGTCGACGCCGACGGCGATCTTCCCGATGCCGCCGTGCAGCATCGCCCCGACGGAGCCGAGCGTCTCGGCGAGGACAGCGGAGGCCCCTCCGTGGAGCAGCCCGTACGGCTGGGTGTTCCCCTCGACCGGCATGGTGCCGACGACGCGATCGGCGGATGCCTCCAGTACGCGGATGTCCATCCGCTCGCCGAGGTGTCCGGCCGAGAACAGCGCCGGCAGGTCGATGCCGAGGGCGGCGTACTCGTCGAGGACCTCCTGCGGGAACTTCACCGCGTGCTGCTCGCCCATGGGCCGTCTCCGTTCTGCGGGTGTCAACGCTCGTTAACGCCCTTCCTATCAGGCTGCTGAGCGAGCGCTTGCTCCGGGGCCGGTTCGAAGCGGACGACGACGGACTTGCTGGCGGGGGTGTTGCTGGTGTCGGCGGTGGAGTCGAGGGGGACGAGGACGTTCGTCTCGGGGTAGTAGGCGGCCGCGCAGCCGCGGGCGGTCGGGTAGTGCACGACGCGGAAGCCGGGCGCGCGCCGCTCGACGCCGTCCTTCCACTCGCTGACGAGGTCGGTGTAGGAGCCGTCGGCGAGGCCGAGCGCGGCGGCGTCCTCGGGGTGGACGAGGACGACGCGGCGGCCGCCGGTGATGCCGCGGTAGCGGTCGTCGAGGCCGTAGATGGTGGTGTTGTACTGGTCGTGGCTGCGCAGGGTCTGCAGCAGCAGGCGGCCTTCGGGGACGCGCGGGTACTCGACGGGCGCGGCGGTGAAGTTGGCCTTGCCGGTGGCGGTGGGGAAGCGGCGCTCGTCGCGGGGGGCGTGGGGGAGGCGGAAGCCCTCGGGGCGGGCGGCGCGCGCGTTGTAGTCCTCGAAGCCGGGGACGACGCGGGAGATGCGGTCGCGGATGGCGCGGTAGTCGCGTTCGAACTCCTCCCACGGGGTGGCGGAGGCGTCGCCGAGGACGGCGCGGGCGGTGCGGGCGACGATGGCGGGCTCGGAGAGCAGGTGCGGGGAGGCGGGGGCGAGGTTGCCGCGGGAGGCGTGGACCATGCCCATGGAGTCCTCGACGGTGACGAACTGGCGGCCGGTGGCCTGGACGTCCCGGTCGGTGCGGCCGAGGGTGGGCAGGATCAGGGCCTGCCGGCCGGTGACCGCGTGCGAGCGGTTGAGCTTGGTCGAGACGTGGACGGTGAGGGCGGCGCGGCGGACGGCGGCCTCGGTGACGTCGGTGTCGGGGGTGGCGGCGACGAAGTTGCCGCCCATGGCGAAGAGGACCTTGGCCCTGCCGTCGCGGAGGGCTTCGATGGCGCGGACGACGTCGTGGCCGTGGTGGCGGGGCGAGGTGATCCCGAACTCCCTGTCGAGGGCGTCGAGGAAGGCCGGGGCGGGCCGTTCGAAGATGCCCATGGTGCGGTCGCCCTGGACGTTGGAGTGGCCGCGGACGGGGCAGACGCCGGCGCCGGGGCGGCCGATGTTGCCGCGGAGCAGCAGCAGGTTGACGACTTCGCGGATGGTGGCGACGGCGTGCTTGTGCTGGGTGAGGCCCATGGCCCAGCAGACGATGGTGCGCTTCGACGCCAGGATCATGGCGAGGGCGCGTTCGATCTCGGGGCGGGTGAGGCCGGTGGCGGTGAGGGTCTCGGCCCAGTCGGCCTTCCGCGCGGCGGCGGCGAAGTCCTCGTAGCCGTGGGTGTGATCGCGGACGAAGTCCTCGTCGACGGCGCCGTCGGCCTCGATGACCAGCTTGTTGAGGAGGCGGAAGAGGGCCTGGTCGCCGCCGATGCGGATCTGGAGGAACAGGTCGTTCAGGGGGGTGCCGCGGAGCATGCCGAGGGGGGTCTGCGGGTTCTTGAACCGCTCCATGCCGGCCTCGGGCAGCGGGTTCACCGAGATGATCTTCGCTCCGGAGGCCTTGGCCTTCTCCAGGGCGGAGAGCATGCGGGGGTGGTTGGTGCCGGGGTTCTGCCCGGCGACGATGATCAGGTCGGCCTGGTGGAGGTCCTCCAGGGTGACGCTGCCCTTGCCGATGCCGATCGTCTCGGTGAGCGCGGAGCCCGAGGACTCGTGGCACATGTTGGAGCAGTCGGGCAGGTTGTTCGTGCCGAACTCGCGGGCGAATAGCTGGAAGAGGAACGCGGCCTCGTTGCTGGTGCGGCCGGAGGTGTAGAAGAGGGCCTCGTCGGGGGAGCCGAGGGCGTTCAGCTCCTCGGCGATGATCCGGAAGGCACGTTCCCAGGTGACCGGCTCGTAGTGGTCGGCGCCCTCGGCGAGGTGGACGGGCTGGGTCAGGCGGCCCTGCTGGCCCAGCCAGTAGCCGGAGCGGGAGGCCAGGTCGGCGACGGAGTGGGCGGCGAAGAACTCGGGGGTGACCCGGCGCAGGGTGGCCTCCTCGGCGACGGCCTTGGCGCCGTTCTCGCAGAACTCGGCCGTGTGCCGCTTGTCGCCCTCGGGCCAGGCGCAGCCGGGACAGTCGAAGCCGTCCTTCTGGTTGACCTTGAGGAGGGTGCGGGCGGTGCGGGCGAGGCCCATCTGCGCCTGGGCGATCCTCAGGGTGTGCCCGATGGCGGGCAGGCCCGCCGCGGCGTGCTTGGGGGGCGCGACCTGCGGCGCGTCCTGGACGGGATCACCTGCGGGCGGCTTGGCGGCCATGTCGGTCCCCTTCGGGCATGTCGGGTGGTGCGTGCCCGGCGCGGCCGGGCGTCTTCGCCTACACGTCCGATCCTGTCACGCCCGGGCGAGGTCGCCGGCGCCGGAATTGTCGGCGGAGCCGCCTAGGATCGGGGGCGTGGCAGAGAACGCATCGAAGAAGACCGACCAGACGACCGCAGCGGACCGCCCCCGCCTGATGCTCATGGACGGGCACTCCCTGGCGTACCGGGCGTTCTTCGCGCTGCCCGCGGAGAACTTCACGACGGCCTCGGGGCAGACGACGAACGCGATCTACGGCTTCGCGTCGATGCTGGCGAACACGCTGCGCGACGAGGCGCCCACGCACTTCGCGGTCGCGTTCGACGTCTCCCGCAAGACCTGGCGGTCGACTGAGTTCCCCGAGTACAAGGCGAACCGGTCGACGACGCCGGACGAGTTCAAGGGGCAGGTCGAGCTGATCGGCGAGCTGCTGGACGCGATGAACGTGCCGCGGTTCGCGGTGGAGGGCTTCGAGGCGGACGACGTCATCGCGACGCTCGCCACCCAGGCGGAGGCGCTCGGGTATGAGGTGCTGATCGTCACCGGCGACCGGGACTCCTTCCAGCTGGTCTCCGAGCACACCACGGTGCTGTACCCGACGAAGGGGGTCTCGGAGCTGACGCGCTTCACCCCGGAGAAGGTCGTGGAGAAGTACGGGCTGACCCCGCAGCAGTACCCGGACTTCGCGGCGCTGCGCGGCGACCCGTCGGACAACCTGCCGGGCATCCCGGGCGTCGGAGAGAAGACCGCCGCCAAGTGGATCAACCAGTTCGGTTCGTTCGCGGAGCTGGTGGAGCGCGCCGACGAGGTCAAGGGCAAGGCGGGGCAGAACTTCCGCGACCACCTTCAGGCCGTGAAGCTCAACCGCGTGCTGACCGAGATGGTGCGGGACGTGGAGCTGCCCAAGGGCGCCGCGGACCTGGAGCGCGCCCCGTACGACCGCTCCGCCGTGACCGGTGTGCTGGACGTCCTGGAGATCCGCAACCCGTCGCTGCGGGAGCGGCTGCTGGCCGTCGACCCGGGCGCCGGGCAGGAGGCAGCGGCTCCGGCTCCGGCGGCCGGCGTGGAGCTCGACGGCTCGGTGCTGGGCACCGGGGAGCTCGCGCCGTGGCTCGCGGAGCACGCGGACGGCCCGCTCGGCGTGTCCACGGTCGACAGCTGGGCGCTCGGCCAGGGCAGCATCGCGGAGGTCGGGCTGGCCGCGGCCGACGGCGCGGCCGCCTGGTTCGAGCCCTCCCAGCTGGACGAGGCCGACGAGCGCGCCTTCGCGGCATGGGCGGCCGACGCCTCCCGCCCGAAGGTCGTGCACAACGCCAAGGGGCTCATGCGGGTCTTCCCCGAGCACGGCTGGAGCCTCGCGGGCGTCACCATGGACACGGCGCTCGCCGCGTACCTGGTCAAGCCGGGCCGGCGGTCGTTCGCGCTGGACGCGCTGTCCGTTGAGTACCTGCACCGCGAGCTGGCGCCGCCCGCCGCGGACGGGCAGCTCGCCTTCGGCGCGGACGAGACCGCCGAGGCGGAGGCCCTGATGGCGCAGGCCCGGGCCGTCCTGGACCTCGGCGAGGCCTTCACGGGCAAGCTGGCCGAGGTCGGCGCGGCCGACCTGCTCCACGACATGGAGCTGCCGACCTCCGAGCTGCTGGCCCGGATGGAGCGGGCCGGCATCGCCGCCGACCGCGACCACCTGGAGGCCATGGAGCAGCAGTTCGCGGGCGCCGTGCAGCAGGCCGTGAAGGAGGCGCACGCGGCGGTCGGCCACGAGTTCAACCTGGGCTCCCCCAAGCAGCTCCAGGAGGTGTTCTTCGGCGAGCTGGACCTGCCCAAGACGAAGAAGACCAAGACCGGCTACACCACCGACGCGGACGCGCTGGCCTGGCTGGCCACCCAGACCGACCACGAACTCCCCGTGATCATGCTGCGGCACCGGGAGCAGGCCAAGCTGCGCGTCACCGTCGAGGGCCTCGTCAAGACGATCGCCGCCGACGGCCGCGTCCACACCAGCTTCAGCCAGACCGTCGCCGCGACCGGCCGGCTGTCCTCCACCGACCCGAACCTGCAGAACGTGCCGGTGCGGACCGACGAGGGCCGCGCCATCCGCCGCGGGTTCGTCGTCGGCGAGGGCTACGAGTCCCTGATGACCGCCGACTACAGCCAGATCGAGCTGCGCGTCATGGCCCACCTCTCCGAGGACGAGGGCCTGATCCGGGCCTTCCTGTCCGGGGAGGACCTGCACACCACGGTCGCCTCGCAGGTGTTCGGGGTGGAGCGCTCCCAGGTCGACCCCGAGATGCGCCGCAAGATCAAGGCGATGTCGTACGGGCTGGCGTACGGGCTGTCCGCGTTCGGCCTGTCGCAGCAGCTCGGCATCGAGCCGGCCGAGGCGCGCGGCCTGATGGAGACGTTCTTCGAGCGCTTCGGCGGGGTCCGCGACTACCTCCAGCGCGTCGTGGACGAGGCGCGGGCCACCGGCTACACGGCGACCGTCTTCGGCCGCCGCCGCTACCTCCCCGACCTGAACAGCGACAACCGGCAGCGCCGCGAAGCCGCCGAGCGGATGGCGCTCAACGCGCCGATCCAGGGCACGGCCGCCGACATCGTCAAGGTCGCCATGCTGCGCGTCGACCGGGCGATCACCGGGGCCGGGCTGCGGTCGCGGATGCTGCTCCAGGTCCACGACGAGATCGTGCTGGAGATCGCGCCGGGCGAGCGGGAGCAGGTGGAGGAGCTCGTGCGCCGCGAGATGGGCGCGGCCGTGGAGCTGCGGGCCCCGCTGGACGTGTCCGTCGGCGTCGGCTCCGACTGGGAGTCCGCCGCCCACTGACACCGCACGGCGGCGACCCCGCCCCGTTCCGCCTCGGAGCCCGTTCCCGCTATCCCGCGGGGACGGGCTCCCGCGCCTCCTCCTCCGCCGGGCGCCCGGTCCGCCGCTGGTGCAGCCGCACCAGCACCCCGTACAGCAGCAGTCCGACGGCGAGCCCGCCGCCCGCGCCGAAGCAGAGCGTCGGGATGATGTCCAGGGGTGAGCGGACCCGGTCGTGGAAGGTGAAGAAGCGGATCACGCGGAGAGTGGCCCCGACCGCCGTGCAGCCCGCGACCAGGACGGCGGCGCCGAGCACCCCGGCCCGTCCGAGGACCGGAACCGCCGCGGGCGCCGGCCGGTCCGGCGCCGCCCGCAGGGCCGACGCCGCGAACCACAGCAGCGCGCCCGCCGCCACCGCCGACGAGCCGTACTGGAGCCAGGTGTAGAGCGGGTAGCCGAGGGCGAGCGGCTCGCCGAGCCGGGGCAGGGCGTTCGTCCCCCACCGGTCCAGGTGCGTGAAGCTGTCCCACACCACGTGCGTCAGCGAGCCGAGCACCGCCGACAGGTAGAACCACAGCACGAGGAGCGCCGGCCGGCGGCCGCCGCGCCACGGCTCCCCGCGGAGCAGGGCGTGCACCCGGCCCTGCCGGGCCCGCGGCAGCAGCGCGACCAGCGGTTCGCGCAGCAGCAGCCAGCATGCGGCGAGCAGCGCCGTCAGCACCGCGTCCGCGGTGAGGAGGCCGGGCACGGAGTGCGTGAACGCCCCGTACTGCATCACCCCTCCCACGACGGCGTCCGCGAAGTAGAAGGTGTCCGGCGCGAACGAGCCGAGGACGAGCGCGGAGGCGACGAGCGGGCCGCGGGCCCGGCCGGTGCGGCGGACGGCGGGCAGGACGGCGGCGGCATGGCTGAGCGTGAACGGCACGGCACCTCTTGCTGTTGTTCTGACCGGTTCTCGGCGGGCCCGGTCCGGTTGCGGCCGGGCCGGGCCGCCCGATGGGCGCGGCGCCCGCGGCGTCACGCACGGTGACGTTTTCTTTACTTCGGGCCAATGCTCACGATCGGGTCCGGACAGTATGCGCGACCCGCAGGCGGCGTGGGGAAATGGTGAAGCCCGAGCGCAGGCAGGTTTGCCGTGACGGGAGTTGACGTACGGTCACGCCGATGTCGAGGACGAGGGGGGACCGGCTCATGTCGGATCGGTCGGCGGCTCGGATACCGGCTCCGGCGGCGCCGCGGACGGGCGCCCGCACCGCGGGAGGCGGACTGCGCAGGAGCGCCGCCGCGGTCGCCGCGTGCGCGCTCGTCGCGGCGGCGCTGACCGCCTCGCAGGGGCCCGTCCGCGGCATGGCGGCCGCAGGCGCGGGCTCCACCACGGCCGCGCCGTTCCCGCCGGCCGGTGCGGGGGGCGGCGGGGACGGCGCCTACCTCCGCGAACTGCCACCGCCGGCGGCCGGGACCGGCACGGCGCCGGCGCCCGTCCCGGAGGCGCAGCCCGTTCGGCAGCCCGCGGACACCGGCGACGGTGCGGGGCACGGCGGCGGGCCCGTCGCCCTGGGCGGGGTGTCCGGGGCGCAGGGCATCCCGGCGACGGTGCTCGCCGCGTACCGGCGGGCCGAGGAGCGGGTCGGGCGGACCGACCCCGGGTGCGGGCTGCGCTGGCAGCTCCTCGCCGCCATCGGCAAGGTCGAGTCGGGCCAGGCCGGCGGCGGCCGCGTCGACGCCGCGGGCACCACGCTGCGGCCGATCCTCGGCCCCGTCCTCGACGGCAACGGCTTCGCGAACATCCCCGACACCGACGCAGGCGCGTACGACGGCGACACCGTCCACGACCGCGCGGTCGGCCCGATGCAGTTCATCCCCTCCACCTGGGCGGCGTGGGGCCAGGACGGCGACGGCGACGGCCGCCGCAACCCGAACAACATCCACGACGCAGCCCTCGCCGCCGGGCGCTACCTGTGCGCGGGCAGCCGGGACCTGCGAGTGCCGGCCGACCTCGACCGGGCCGTGCTGTCGTACAACCACTCCGGGGAGTACCTGCGGACGGTGCGGTCCTGGTACGCGTACTACCTGGGCGGCGCGCACGAGGTCCCCGACGCCGGGGGAGCGGGCGCGGGCCCGGCCCCCGCGGGTCCGAAGCCGACGCCGACGCCGTCGCCCACGCCGAAGCCGAGCCCGACGCCCACGCCGAGCCCGAAGCCGACGCCCTCGCCGAGCCCGAAGCCGACACCCGAGCCCACGCCGACACCCGAGCCCACGCCGAAGCCGAGCCCGACGCCCACGCCGAGCCCGAAGCCGACGCCCACCCCGAGCCCGACGCCGACGCCCGCGCCCAGCACGAAGCCGACTCCGAGCCCCACCCCGACCTCCGCGCCCACGCCGTCGCCGAAGCCGAGCGCGACGGCGAGTCCGAAGCCCACCGCCGTCCCGTCTCCGAAGCCGACGCCCACCTCCTCGGCGAAGCCCGGCGCCGGCCCCGCGACCGCACCGAGCCCGAACCCGAGCCCGAGCCGCAGCACGGTCGGTGCGCCGGCCCGTTAGGAGGCCGCCCGGCGGTTCCCATCCCGTGCGCGCGTTGCTACGGTGCCCCCGCTCTGACACTCCATCAGATCCCGGAGGCCCGGCATGCGCGCCCTCCTCGCCGCCGCCGTCGGCCTCGCCGCCGCGGTCGCCCTCGTCCTCGCCGTCACCGCCCTCGGCACCCCCGGGGGCCGGACCTCCCCGCACCCCCTCCTCACGAGCGCGCCCGCCGCGCCGGGGCAGCCGTGAGGGGGCCGGGCATGCGGAGCCGCGCCGGCCTGGCCCTCCTCGCCCTCGCCGTGTTCTGCACGGCCCTCGCGCCGCTGCTGCGCTGGTACGCGTACCCCCGCCTCGCCCGGATCCCCCCGGGCCAGTACCAGGCGGTCGTCCTGGAGGCCCGCGACGCGACCCTCCTCGACTACACCGGCGGCATGCAGCCCCGGAAGGTCGACAAGGTCACGATCGTCCAGACCCTCAAGGGCGACGTGGAGGCGGCCCGGCGGGCGTCGGCCGAGACGGGCCGCGACGTCGTCGTGTGGGACACCCTCACCCACATCGCCGGCCCCGACGGCCGGATGGTCTCGCAGATCCCCGAGCGGTACGTCTTCGACGCCCACACCCAGGAGCCGGTGCACGCCGCGGGGGAGTCCGTCGACGGGGACCCCGTGCGCCGCGAGGGCATCGAGTTCAAGTGGCCGTTCGCGGCCGAGCCCCGCGACCACCTCTACTTCGACGCGCAGACGCGCACCTCCTCGCCCGTCCACTACCTCGGCCCGCGCACCTTCCGCGGCATGGACGTCCACTACTACGAGCAGACCGTGCCCTGGACGAAAGTGCCCCTCCCCAAGCGGATGCCGATCGAGGGCATCGACCCGGCGACCTTCGAGCAGACCACCGGGACCTCCCTCTGGTACAAGGCCAAGGCGATGTTCTGGGTGGACCCCGTCACCGGGGCGCCCGTCAACGCCGAGCAGGTCATCGAGCAGGAGATGCGCGGCGGCATCGCCGCCGGCGCTCCCGAGGGCCGGCTCACCGTCTTCGCCGGGCACGTGCGGATGCGCGAGGACTACAGCCGGCACACCGTCGCCCTCGTCGCGGCCAACCGGTGGAAGGTCCTCGTCCTGCGCACCCACGCCCCCGCGGGCCTCGCCGCCGCCGGGCTGGTGCTCCTCGGAGCGGCGCTGTGGCGGGAGGCGAGGGGACGGCAGGCGCAGGCGCGGCGGGTCACCGCCTGAGGCGGGCGCTGGTGTGCCGGGTCGGCTCCGCCGTCACCGGGTCCTCAGGCCAGGGGTGCTTCGGGTAGCGGCCGCGCAACTCGGCCCGCACCGCCCGGTAGCCGCTGCCCCAGAACGAGGCCAGGTCGGCGGTGACCGCCGCCGGCCGCCCCGCCGGGGACAGCAGGTGCACCAGGACCGGCACCCCGGGCACGCCCCCGACGCGCGGCGTCTCGGCCAGCCCGAACAGCTCCTGGAGCTTCACCGCGAGCACCGGCTGCCCCGCCGAGTAGTCCACGCGGATCCGCGAGCCGCTCGGCACCTCGATCCGCTCCGGCGCCAGCTCGTCGAGGCGGGCCGCCTCCCCCGACGCCCACGGCAGCAGGCGCGCCAGCGCCTGGCCGGCGTCGATCCGGGCCAGGTCCGCGCGGCGGCGGGCCCGCGACAGCTCCGGCTCCAGCCAGTCCTCCGCACGGGCGGCCAGGGCCGCGTCCGACACGTCCGGCCAGTCCCCGCCCAGCGTGCGGTGCAGGAAGGCCAGGCGCTCGCGCAGCGCCGCCGCCTCCTTCGACCAGCGCAGCAGCCCGGCCGGGCCCTCCTCGGCCAGGCCCCGGAGCAGAGCCGCACGCAGCAGGACCGGATCCGGGGCGGTCAGGGGGCGTTCGGCGAGGGTGATCGCGCCGAGCCGCTGGACGGCGCGGGCGACGACGTCCCCGTCCTCCCAGTGCACCTCCTGCGCCGACGCGAGCAGGTGCTCGGCGGCGGCCAGGGCCGTGTCCTCGTCCAACGGGGCGGCCAGCCGGAGGCGGGCGTCCGCGGAGCCGGCGGACCGGTCGGCGACCGCCACGGCCAGCCAGTCGCCCGCCGAGGCGAGGCGTGAGCCGTCGGCGAGGGCGGCGCGCGTGCCGGACGCCATCAGGAACCGGCCCGGCCCCTGCCGGCGGGCCACCCGCTCGGGAAACGCGAGCGCGACGACGACCCCGGCAAGCCGGTCGTCCCCGCCCTGCCCGCGCTCCGCACCCCGGCCTCCGCCCTGCCCGCACTCCGCATCGCGGCCGCCACTCATGGCGCTCACGCCATCCGCGCCGCCCGCGCCGCCCGCGTTGCCCGTGCCGCCCGCGCTGCCCGTGCCGCTCGTGCCGCTTGCGCCGCCCGTGCTGCCCGTGCTGCCCGTGCTGCCCGTGCTGCCCGTGCTGCCCGTGCTGCCCGTGCTGCCCGTGCTGCCCG
>NZ_BMTY01000006.1:244659-318088 GCF_014649915.1 Streptomyces toxytricini
CGCTGCCCGCGCTGCCCGTGCCGCTTGCGCCGCCCGCGCTGCCCGTGCCGCTTGCGCCGCCCGCGCTGCTCTTGCCGCCCGTGCTGCCCGTGCCGCTTGCGCTGCCCGCGCTGCCCGCGCTGCCCGCGCTGCCCGCGCTGCCCGCGCTGCCCGCGCTGCCCGCGCTGCCCGCGCTGCCCGCCGTCCTGGAGGGCTCCGTCGCGGCGAGGGCGGCCAGGCGCCCCGCCTCCGCCCGCCACCGTGCCGCGTAGGCATCACCGCCCGCGGCGGCCCTCCGCCATGCCGCCACCAGGTCGTCCCCGTACTCCCGCGGCGGCTCCTCGCTCAGCAGCGCCACCACCTCGGCGACCCGCCGCACCGCTCCCGGCCCGGCGGCGCCGGCCGCGGCCGGGCCGTCCACCAGGGCGCGGGCCAGCCGCGGGTGCAGGCCGAGGCGGGCCATGCGCGCCCCGCGCGGGGTGGCCCGGCCCGCGCCGTCCACCGCGCCGACCGACGCCAGCACCGCCCGCGCGGCGGCCAGCGCCCCGGCCGGCGGCGGGTCCAGCAGCGCCAGCCCGGACGCGTCGGGATCGCCCCAGCAGGCCGCGTGCAGCGCGAACCCCGCCAGGTCCGCCAGCCGGATCTCCGGCGCCGGGAACGCCGGCAGCAGCCCGTGCTCCGCCTCCGACCAGCACCGGTACACCGTGCCCGGCGCCTCCCGGCCGGCCCGCCCGGCCCGCTGCCGGGCCGCCGCCCGGGAGGCCCGTACGGTCGTCAGCGCGCCCAGCCCGCGGGCGTGGTCCGTGCGCGGCTCGCGCGCCAGCCCGGAGTCCACGACCACGCGGACCCCCGGCACGGTCAGGCTCGACTCCGCGACCGACGTCGCGAGGACCACCCGCCGGCCGCCGCCGGCGCGCGGCGCCAGCACCGCGTCCTGCACCGCCGCCGGCGCCCGCCCGTGCACCTGGAGGACCTCCGCCCCCGCGCCGCCGAGCAGCCCGGCGACCCGGGCGATCTCCCCGACGCCCGGCAGGAAGCACAGCACGTCCCCCTCGCGCTCCGCGAGCGCCCGCCGCACCACCGCCGCGACGTGCGCCAGCTGCGCCGGGTCCACCCGCATCCCGTGCGGCGGGCGCACCGGCCGGGCCGGCGGGGCCCACACCGTCTCCACCGGGTACGAGACACCCTCCGCCCGCACCACCGGGGCGCCGCCGAGCAGCCGCGACCAGCCCTCCGCGTCGGTCGTCGCGGACGCGGCCACCAGCCGCAGCCCGGGCCGCAGCGCCTCCCGCACGTCCAGCAGGAACGCGGCGGCGGTGTCCGCGTCCAGGTGCCGCTCGTGGCACTCGTCGAGGACGACGGCGTCCACGCCGGCCAGCTCCTGGTCCCGCTGGAGGCGCTGGAGCAGCACACCGGTCGTGACGACCTCGACGCGCGTGCCCGGGCCGGCCACCCGCTCCCCGCGCACGGTGAACCCGACGGAGCCTCCGGCCTCCTCGCCCAGCAGCCACGCCATCCGGCGCGCCGCCGCCCGGGCGGCGATCCGCCGCGGCTCGGCGACGACGACCCGGCGCGGCGGCCCGTCGCCGACCAGCCCGGCCAGGACCAGCGGGACGAGGGTGGTCTTGCCGGTGCCGGGCGGGGCGCACAGCACGGCCGTGCCGTGGCCGTCCAGCGCGGAAAGCAGCGCGGGCACGGCCCCGCGCACGGGCAGGGCGTCGAGGGCGGCGGTGCGCACGGGCACGGCTCAGGCCCCGCCCCGGGCGGCGTCGTCCCGCTCGCACACGAAGACCGCGGTGCCGGGGATCAGGTGCCCGCGCAGCGGCGACCAGCCGCCCCACTCCTGTGTGTTCCAGGCGGGCCACTCCGGCTCCACCAGGTCGACCAGCCGGAACCCGCCGGCGACGACGTCCCGGACCCGGTCGCCGAGGGTGCGGTGGTGCTCCACGTACACGGCGCGCCCCTGCTCGTCCTGCTCGACGTACGGGGTCCGGTCGAAGTACGAGGCGGACACGGACAGGCCCTCGGGGCCCGGCTCGTCGGGGAACGCCCAGCGGATCGGGTGGGTGACGGAGAAGACCCAGCGGCCGCCGGGCCGCAGCACGCGGTGCACCTCGCGCATCACGTTCACCGGGTCGGCGACGAAGGGCACCGCCCCGTACGCGGAGCAGGCCAGGTCGAAGGAGCCGTCGCGGAAGGGCAGCCGGCCCGCGTCCGCCTCCACCAGGGGGACCGCGCCGCCGTCGATGCGCAGGGCGTGCTGGAGCTGGCGGTGCGAGAGGTCGAGGGCGACCGGGCGGGCGCCCTGCGCGGCGAGCCATCGCGAGCACTGGGCGGCGCCGGCGCCGATCTCCAGGACGTCCTTGCCGGCGAGGGAGGAGGCCGGGCCGAGCAGGGCGGCGTCGGCCTCGTCCAGGCCCTCGGGGCCCCACACGAAGCGGTCGTCGCCGAGGAACGCGCCGTGCTCGCTCTGGTACTCGTCCGCGTTGCGGTCCCACCAGCCGCGGCTGGCCCGGCTGCTCTCGGCATCGCCGGCGTGGCGGCGGGTGGCCTCGGCGTCCTCCGCGGCGGCGGTATCGTGCGCGTGTTCGGGGACGTAGTCCTCTTGGTTCATGGGGCCCGTCGTCGTAGTCTGCGGAGTCTGCGGTGATGAAGCAGGGGAGGCCATCGGCGCCTGCCCGGCAAGGAATTGTGCCTGTTGTGCGGTGATCCGCCCGGGGTGTGCCCGTTCGCGCATTGACCCTGTCCGGCCGCCCCCGTATGCTACAAGTTGCGCTGCGAGCCTGTGCTCCTCAGACCTAGCAGGCTGCGCTTGCATCTGTTGATGTCCCCTCGGTTCTCGAGGCCCGGCACCCCTTACGGGTTGCGGGCTTCCTTGGCTGTCCGGCTTCTTCGGCAGATGCCGATAAGGGCTCCCGGCGTAGCAGTACCTACGACTTCAATGTCCGTACCGGAGCCCTTTCCCACATGACGAGCAGCACCGAGACCACCGCCACCACCCCGCAGGTTGCGGTCAACGACATCGGTAACGAGGAAGCCTTCCTCGCCGCGATCGACGAGACGATCAAGTACTTCAACGACGGCGACATCGTCGACGGCGTCATCGTGAAGGTCGACCGGGACGAGGTCCTGCTCGACATCGGTTACAAGACCGAAGGCGTCATCCCGAGCCGCGAGCTCTCGATCAAGCACGACGTCGACCCGAACGAGGTCGTCAAGGTCGGCGACGAGATCGAGGCCCTCGTCCTCCAGAAGGAGGACAAGGAAGGCCGCCTGATCCTCTCGAAGAAGCGCGCCCAGTACGAGCGTGCCTGGGGCACCATCGAGAAGATCAAGGAAGAGGACGGCATCGTCACCGGTACCGTCATCGAGGTCGTCAAGGGTGGTCTCATCCTCGACATCGGCCTCCGCGGCTTCCTCCCGGCCTCCCTGGTCGAGATGCGCCGCGTCCGCGACCTCCAGCCCTACGTGGGCAAGGAGCTCGAGGCCAAGATCATCGAGCTGGACAAGAACCGCAACAACGTGGTCCTGTCCCGCCGCGCCTGGCTCGAGCAGACCCAGTCCGAGGTCCGCCAGACGTTCCTCACCACCCTGCAGAAGGGTCAGGTCCGCTCCGGCGTCGTCTCCTCGATCGTCAACTTCGGTGCCTTCGTGGACCTGGGCGGCGTCGACGGCCTCGTCCACGTCTCCGAGCTGTCCTGGAAGCACATCGACCACCCGTCCGAGGTCGTCGAGGTCGGCCAGGAGGTCACCGTCGAGGTCCTCGACGTCGACATGGACCGCGAGCGCGTCTCCCTGTCGCTGAAGGCGACCCAGGAAGACCCGTGGCAGCAGTTCGCCCGGACCCACCAGATCGGCCAGGTCGTCCCCGGCAAGGTCACCAAGCTGGTTCCGTTCGGTGCGTTCGTCCGCGTCGACGAGGGCATCGAGGGCCTGGTCCACATCTCCGAGCTGGCCGAGCGCCACGTGGAGATCCCGGAGCAGGTCGTCCAGGTCAACGACGAGATCTTCGTCAAGGTCATCGACATCGACCTCGAGCGTCGCCGGATCTCGCTGTCCCTGAAGCAGGCCAACGAGTCCTTCGGTGCCGACCCGGCGTCGGTCGAGTTCGACCCGACCCTGTACGGCATGGCCGCGTCCTACGACGACCAGGGCAACTACATCTACCCCGAGGGCTTCGACCCCGAGACCAACGACTGGCTCGAGGGCTACGAGACCCAGCGCGAGACCTGGGAGCGTCAGTACGCCGAGGCGCAGAGCCGCTTCGAGCAGCACCAGGCGCAGGTCATCAAGAGCCGCGAGGCCGACGAGGCCGCCGCTGCCGAGGGTGCTGCCGCCCCGGCCGCCGGCAACGCCGGTGCGGGCATCTCGGGTGGTTCGTACTCCTCCGAGTCGGACGAGACCTCGGGCGCCCTGGCCTCCGACGAGGCCCTGGCCGCGCTCCGCGAGAAGCTGGCCGGCGGCCAGAGCTGATCGCAGCAGCGCACCGCGCCGCCGGCGCGAACCGGCGGTGAGCTGAGCTGAACGCAAGGCCCGTCCCCTTCCGAGGGGGCGGGCCTTGCTGCTGCCCCGGCTCGGACGGCACCCGCCCGGCAGCGGCCAGGCCCGACCGGGCTCGCGCCCCGCGAATGCGGCCGAACGGGGAATGGTGCGGCCCCCTCGGACGTTCCTCCCAGAGAACGAGGCGAGGAGGAGCGGTGACAGTGCTTGATCCACAGGGTTTGTACGAATGGGACGCCAAGGGGCTGGCGGTGGCCGACCTGGCGCTCGCCCAGGACTCGGCCGGACTGGTCATGCTCTACCACTTCGAGGGGTACATCGACGCCGGCGAGACCGGCGAGCAGATCGTCGAGCGGCTCCTGGACACGCTGCCCCACCAGGTCGTGGCCCGCTTCGACGCCGACCGGCTGGTCGACTACCGGGCCCGGCGCCCCCTGCTGACCTTCCGGCGCGACCACTGGTCCTCCTTCGAGGAGCCCCGCCTGGAGGTCCGCCTCGTGCAGGACGCCACCGGCGCGCCCTTCCTGCTGCTCTCCGGCCCCGAGCCGGACGTGGAGTGGGAGCGCTTCGCCGCCGCCGTCCGGCAGATCGTCGAGCGCCTGGGCGTCCGGCTCTCCGTCAACTTCCACGGCATCCCCATGGGCGTCCCGCACACCCGGCCCGTCGGCATCACCCCGCACGGCAACCGGACCGACCTGATGCCCGGCCACAACAGCCCCTTCGACGAGGCCCAGGTGCCCGGCAGCGCGGAATCGCTCGTCGAGTTCCGCCTCGCCCAGGCCGGGCACGACGTCCTGGGCGTCGCCGCGCACGTACCGCACTACATCGCCCGCTCGCCCTACCCGGACGCCGCCCTGACCGTCCTGGAGGCGATCACCGCGGCGACCGGCCTGGTCCTGCCCGGCGTCGCACACGCCCTGCGCACCGAGGCGCACCGCACGCAGACGGAGATCGACCGGCAGATCCGCGAGGGCGACGACGAACTGGTCTCCCTCGTCCGCGGCCTGGAGCACCAGTACGACGCCGCGGCCGGCGCCGAAACCCGCGGCAACATGATCGCCGAACCGGCGGAGATCCCCACGGCCGACGAGATCGGCCGGGAGTTCGAGCGGTTCCTGGCGGAGCGCGAAGGCGAGGCGTAGGAGGAGGCGCAGGGCGGGGAGGGAGGCGGGGGCCGGGTCTCCTGCACCGGGCCGGCAGCGGCTACGCTGCTGGGCATGCTGAGGGTGGGCCTGACAGGCGGAATCGGTGCCGGCAAGAGCGCGGTCTCGCGGCTGCTCGCGGAGTACGGGGCGGTCGTCGTCGACGCCGACCGCATCGCCCGCGAGGTCGTGGAACCGGGAACCCCCGGTCTCGCGGCCGTCGTAGCGGCCTTCGGCGAGTCGGTCCTCGCCCCCGACGGCACCCTCGACCGGCCCCGCCTCGGAGCGGTCGTCTTCGCCGACCCGGAGAAGCTCAAGGTGCTGAACGGCATCGTGCACCCACTGGTCAGGGCCCGGTCCGCCGAACTCGAAGCCGCCGCCGGGCCCGGCGCGATCGTCGTGCACGACGTGCCGCTCCTCACCGAGAACGGCCTCGCCCCGCTGTACGACCTGGTCGTCGTCGTGGACGCGGCGCCGCAGACCCGGCTCGCCCGGCTGACCTCCCTGCGCGGCATGGCCGAGGACGAGGCCCGCGCCCGGATGGCCGCCCAGGCCACCCGGGAGCAGCGGCTGGCCGTCGCGACCCTCGTCATCGACAACGACGGCCCGCTCGAAGCACTCGAACCGCAGGTCCGCAAGGTCTGGGAGGAGCTCACCGCCCGGGCCGCCGCGGCCGCGGGAGCCGCGCCCGGCACGGAATAGGCGCCCGCGAGCCCCGCGTTTAGGGCCGGGGGAGAGGGAAGGAGCACACCGTGTCCGATACCACGCCGCCCGCCGCGCCGGCCGATCCGTCCCCGGAGACCCACGTCATCGACTACCGGGCCGCCGAACGGCTGCTGGCCGCCCGCGACCCGCGCGGCGCGGTGAAGCTCCTCGACTCGGTCATCGCCGCCCACCCCGAAAGCACCGCGGCCCGGCTGCTGCGCGCCCGGGCCTTCTTCGCCTCCGCCCAGCTGCGGCGCGCCGAGCGGGAGTTCGAGCTGGTGCTGGAGCGCGAGCCGGACAACGCCTTCGCGCACTTCGCGCTCGCCCGCACCCACGAGCGCTCCGGGCGGCACGAGCAGGCCCGCAAGCACTTCCGGCTCGCCGCCGCCCTCGACCCGCAACCCGACTACCTCGCCGCCGCCCGCTTCGAGCAGTAGCAGGCCGGGGGGAGTGCGGGGGCTACGGGCGCGGGCCCGCCGGGGGCTCGTACGGCGGGATGTCGCGGCCCGGCTGGTAGTGCGGGCCCTGCCGGATGCGGCGGACCACCACCAGCAGGTCGACGGCCGCCAACAGGGCGACCACTGCGCAGAACGCCGCCCACCCGGGCCGGTCCGCCAGCGCGAACAGCGCCGCGCCCGCCCCCGCCCACACCAGCCCCCACAGGCTCAGCCAGAACCGCAGACGCAGCGGGCTGCGGGCGGTCACGGGCTCGTTACCGGAACGCATGGGCCACCGCCTCATCGCCTCGCCCGTCGCCGGCGCCGCCCGGTCGGTCGCTCCGGGCCTGCCGGCCCTCGGTCTCCATCGTCCCACCGAGGCCCCGGACGCGTGCCGTGCGCCGGTGAAAGGCCGGTTCAGCGGCGTTGTCACTGCCCGCGCCTACACTCGGCAGAGCAGATCCGGCCCGATTGCCGAGCCGGGCCGAAGACCCGGGCAGGGGCCCGGCCGGAGCAGGCGAGGAGGCAGCGTGTCGACACCCGGGCCGCCCCCGTACGCCCTGCTGCCCCACCCGGCCGTCTTCCTGCCCGATCCGGTCCCGCGCCGCGGCCGCCTGGCCTTCTGGTCCCCGGAGGGCGCCCCGCTGCCCGACGCCGCGGGGATCCCCGACGCCGAGGCCGCACTGATCGACGTCGTCCGCCCGCACGGCAGGGGCGTGCGCACCCGCGTCGTGCCCGCCGTGGTCCTGCCCGTGGCCGGGGCGCTGCCGCTGCTCGTCCGCGCCGCCCGCAGCCCGGCCGCCCACCCCGCCACCCGGGCCTGGGCCACCGCCGCCACGCAGGCGCTCGCCCTCGTCACCCGGGGCCGCCTGCTGCCCGGCCTCACCGCCGACGACACCGACGCCTGGCGGGCCGGCCCCCTCGCCGCCGAGGACGTCGCGGCGCTGCGCGCGGTCGCCGCCGCCCTGCCCGCCGAAGGCCACGCAGTGCCGCTGCCCGGCCGCCGCCCCGTCTCGCTGCCCGAGCCGGAGGCGCTGGTCCGGGCGTTCCTCGACGCCGTCGCCGACTGCCTGCCGCGCACCCCGGCCGCGCCCGTCGCCGCCGGGCTGCCGTTCGCCGCGCAGGAGCCGCAGAGGGTGCCCGCGCTGCGCGACTGGGCGGCCCGGATCGCCGACGGCGCCGACGCGGGGGTAGGGCTGTCGCTGCGGCTGGACCTGTCCTCCTTCAGCCTCTTCGACGACACCGGACCGGACCCAGCCCCCGACTCCGAAGGCGCCCCGCAGGCCGAGGTCCGCCGGGCCGGGGCCGCCGTCGTCCAGGTGCACAGCCTGTCCGACCCGACGCTCGTCACCGACGCCGGAGCGCTGTGGGCGGGCACCGCGCCCGCCGGGTTCGGGCCCCGCGCCCGGATCGACGCCGTCCTCGCCCTGCGCCGGGCCGCCCGCGTCTGGCCGCCGCTGCTGCGGCTGCTGGACCAGCCCGCCCCCGACGCGCTCGCCCTGTCCGACCCCGAGCTGGAGGACCTGCTCGGCACCGCCGCGGACCGGCTCGCCGCCGCCGGCGTCCCCGTCCACTGGCCGCGCGAGCTCGCCCGTACGCTCACCGCGACGGCGACCGTCCGGGCCACGGCCCCCGGCTCCGCCATCGACGGCACGGCCTTCTTCGACGCCGCGCACCTCTTCGCGTTCTCCTGGGAGATCGCCCTCGGCGGCGACCGGCTCACCCCCTCCGAGATGGACGCCCTCGCCGACGCCCACCGCCCGGTGGTCCGGCTGCGCGACCAGTGGGTGCGCGTCGACCCGGAGCTCGTCCGCAAGGCCCGCAAACGCGACCTCGGCCTGCTGGATCCGGTGGACGCGCTGACCGCCGTCCTCACCGGGACCGCCGAGGCCGACGGCGAGCCGGTGGAGGCCGTCCCCGTCGGCGCGCTCGCGGCGCTGCGCGACCGGCTCACCGCCGAGCTCGCACCGCTGCCGCAGCCGCCCGGCCTGAAGGCCACCCTGCGGGACTACCAGGCCCGCGGCCTGGCCTGGCTGGACCTGATGACCTCGCTCGGGCTCGGCGGCTGCCTCGCCGACGACATGGGCCTCGGCAAGACCGTCACGCTGATCGCGCTCCACCTGCACCGCGACCGCCCCGAGCCGACGCTGGTCGTGTGCCCGGCCTCGCTGCTCGGCAACTGGCAGCGGGAGATCGAGAAGTTCGCGCCCGGCGTGCCCGTGCGCCGCTTCCACGGCGGCGACCGCAGCCTCGACGGCCTGGCCGGCGGGTTCGTCCTCACCACGTACGGGACGATGCGGGCCGCCGCCGCCCGGCTGGCCGCCCAGCCGTGGGGCCTGGTCGTCGCGGACGAGGCGCAGCACGTCAAGAACCCGCACTCGGCGACCGCGAAGGCGCTGCGGACCATCCCGGCCCCGGCGCGGGTGGCGCTCACCGGGACGCCCGTGGAGAACAACCTCTCCGAGCTGTGGGCGCTGCTCGACTGGACGACGCCGGGGCTGCTCGGCCCGCTGGCGGCGTTCCGCGCGCGCCACGCGCGGCCGGTGGAGCACCAGTCGGAGGAGGACGGCGGGAACGAGGCAGCGGTCGCCCGGCTCGCCGCGCTCGTCCGGCCGTTCCTGCTGCGCCGCCGCAAGAGCGACCCCGGCATCGCGCCCGAACTGCCGCCGAAGACCGAGACCGACCACCCCGTGCCGCTCACCCGTGAGCAGGCCTCGCTGTACCGGGCCGCCGTCGACGAGGCGATGGCCGTGATCGAGGGCAGCGGGGGGATGGAGCGCCGCGGCATGATCATGAAGCTGCTGGCGTCGCTGAAGCAGATATGCAACCACCCCGCGCAGTACCTGAAGGAGGAGCGCCCCCGGATCGCGCACCGCTCGGGGAAGCTGGCGCTGCTCGACGAGCTGCTCGACACGATCCTCGCCGAGGACGGGGCGGTACTGGTGTTCACGCAGTACGTGACGATGGGCCGGATCATCGAGCGGCACCTGGCGGCGCGGGGCATCCCGCACCAGTTCCTGCACGGCGGCACCCCGGTCGCGCGGCGCGAGGAGCTGGTGCGCGGCTTCCAGGCGGGGGAGGTGCCGGTGTTCCTGCTGTCGCTGAAGGCCGCGGGGACGGGCCTGAACCTGACGCGCGCCGGGCACGTCGTGCACTTCGACCGCTGGTGGAACCCGGCCGTCGAGGAGCAGGCCACCGACCGGGCGCACCGGATCGGCCAGGAGCGGCCCGTGCAGGTGCACCGGCTCATCGCCGAGGGGACCGTCGAGGACCGGATCGCCGAACTCCTCGCCTCCAAGCGGGCGCTGGCCGAGGCGGTGCTCGGATCGGGCGAGGCCGCGCTGACCGAGCTGACCGACCGTGAGCTCGCCGACCTCGTGTCCCTGCGGAGGCCCGCATGATCACCGCGCGGGACGACCGCCGCCGCACCTTCGCCGCCCTCCCCGCCGGCGCGGAGGCGGCCACCTGGTGGGGCAGGGCCTGGGCGGCGTCGCTGGAGCGGGCCGCGCCCGACGCGGCGCGCCTGGCGCGGGGGCGGGCGTACGCGGCGGAGGGGCACGTCGAGGCCGTCACGGTCACGCCCGGCCGGATCGTCGCCTACGTACGGGGCAGCCGGGCGCGCCCGTACCGGACGGAGCTGGGCCTCGGGGTGCTCGCCGAAGCCGCGTGGGAAGAGCTGCTGGAGGCCGTCGCCGCCGATCCGGCGGCGCTGGCCGCCCTGCTGGAGCGGGAGGTTCCGCGGGTGCTGGCGGAGTCCGTCCTCCCAGGGCCGGGCGAGCTCCTGCCGCGCTGCTCCTGCCCCGACACCGGCCGGCCGCCGTGCAAGCACGCCGCGGCGCTGTGCCACCGGGCGGCCCGCCTCTTCGACGAGGACCCGTTCGCCCTGCTCCTGCTGCGCGGCCGCGGCGAGCGGGAGCTGACCGCCGAGCTGGCCCGCCGCAACGCCGCCCACGCCGCGCGGGAGCGGCCCGCCGCAGCGGCCGGCTTCCCCGGCGTCCCGGCGCGCGCGGCCCTCGCCCGCACGGTGCTGCCGCCGCTCCCCGCCCCGGCGGCGGCCCCGGCCGCGCCCGCGGCGCCGCCCGGCTGGCCGCACGACCCCGCGATACCGGGCGCACCGGACCCGCTGGCCCTGGACCAGCTCGCCGCGGACGCGGCCGCCCGGGCCCTGGCGCTGCTGGCCACCGGCGAGGACCCGTTCGGCGGGCTCAGCCTGTGGCAGGACGCCGTCCGGCTGGCCTCCGCCCACCACACGGCCGGCCTCACCGGGCCGGCCCGCACCCTCTACCGGGAGCTGGCCCGCGCCACCGGGCGGACCACGACGGACCTGGCGCGGGCCGCGGCCGCCTGGCGGCAGGGCGGCCCGGCCGGCCTCGCCGCCCTGGAGGAGCCCTGGGATCCGCCGGCCGGCCCCTTCGACCGGGCCCGCCCGGCGCTGCTCGCCGCCGCGCAGGGCTCCTTCCGCCCGGAGCGCAACCGGCTCACCTGCACAACGCGCCAGCTCCGGCTGGGCCGTGACGGGCTCTGGTACGCGTACGAGTCCCGGCCGGGCGCCGAGGACTGGTGGCCGACGGGCAGGCCCTCGTCGGACCCGGTCAGCGCCCTGGCGGGCTGACCCCGCCGGACCCTGCCGGACCGAGCCGGTCGGCCCAGGCGTGCAGGGCCGCGAAGTCGCGGTCGCGCAGCCCGCGGCGGGGGTGGATGCGCAGCAGCAGCGCGGGCGCGGGGTGGTGGGCGGCGACCCACGCCCGGTCCCGCGCGTTGATCATGTCGTCCACCCAGGCGAAGGGGCGGCCCGCAGCCCACTCGACGAGCGTGCGGGTCTTCCAGGACAGCCCGTGGGGGTCGCGTGCAAACAGGTCGGGCCATGCGATGTACGGGATGTCGCCGGGCAGGCCTATGTGCGGGGCGACCAGCGTGTTGGCCTCGTCCATCCACGTCGTGGCCCAGACCAGTTCGTACGGCAGGGCCTGCAGCCGGGCGCCGTGCCCGGGGTGCAGCAGGACGCGCGCGCCGCGGCGGGCCGACCGGGAGTTCGGGCGCCGGAACGACATCCACACCGAGGGGTGCATGCGGTGGCTGGTGTAGCCGCGGAGCCCCGCGGCGTACGAGCGGAAGGGGTTGAGGGGGCCGTCCACGTCGAGGAGGAGCAGCGGGCGCTGGGTCATGGGACGGCCATACCCGCTACTCGATCGGGTGAAATGCCCTGCCCCTCTATAACCCGAATGGGTTTACCGCGTTGTTCCGGTGCGGGTACATGGCCCGTGAACTTCTCCGGAAGGCAGGGAATCTGATGCGTCACAGTCGCCGTAATGGCCTGATCGCGACGGCGGTCGCGGGAGGGGGACTCGCGGTCGCGGGTGTGAGCGGCTTCGCGTATGCCGACGCGGACGCGAGCGGCTCGGCCAAGAGCTCGCCGGGGCTGCTGTCCGGGAACCTGATCCAGCTGCCCGTGAACACCCCGGTCAACGTGTGCGGGAACACCGTGAACATCGTGGGCCTGCTCAATCCGGCGGCCGGCAACAGCTGTGCCAACACCGGCTCGGGCAAGGCGTCCTCTCCGTCCGGGGGCAGCAGCACCGGCGGCGGCTCCCACGCGGAGGGCGGGGCGACCGGGTCGCCCGGTGTCGTCTCCGGCAACGGCATCCAGCTGCCGGTCGCCCTCCCCGTCAACGTCAGCGGCAACTCCGTGAACGTCGTCGGCATCGGCAACCCCTCCGTCGGCAACAGCTCCGTCAACGGCGAGCAGCCGAAGCCGCCGCAGCCGGTCGAGCCGGCGAAGCCGGTCAAGCCGGTCACGCCCGCCAAGCCGGCGCAGCCGGTCGCGCCGCCGAAGGAGCAGCCGGTGGTCGAGGCCGCCCCGCCGAAGGGCCCGGCCCTCGCCCACACCGGCGCCGACGGCATGGGCTACCTCGCGCCCGCCGCGGGCGGCATCCTCCTCGGTGGCGCGCTGCTGTACCGGCGGTTCCGCGTCCAGTAGGCGGCACCGCCGGTCAGGGCGGGGCGGCCGCCGCGGCATCCGGCACCGCGCCGGCATCCGGAGCCGCCGTCACGCCGGGCCCGGCCTCGGGGACCGCGGGCTGCGGGGGGATGCGCCAGGCGTCCAGGACCGCATCGATCCGCGCGGCCAGCCGGGCGCGGGCCGCGAACCGCGGCACCCCCGCCATCAGCAGCGCGTCGTACTCGGTGTCGGTGTGCCGCACGGCCGCCCGCACCGCCACGTACACGGCGGGCTCGTCCAGGGCCCTGCCGGCCGCGGTACGCCCCACCCGGCCGCTGCCCCGCACCGAGGCGTGCGCGGCGATGGCCTGCGCCCGCTCCGCCGGGCAGCCGGGGAACAGCCGCAGGATCTCCGCGGCGAACGCCGCCGTGAAGCGGACGTCCTCGGCGGCCCGCCGCAGCCGGTCCCGCTCGCGGCGGCGCGCCCGCGCCTCCGCGTCAGCCAGGCAGGCCCGCTCCGCCCGGGCCAGCGCGGCGTCCTCCACGTAGACGCCCTGCCGCTCGTGGCGGTGGCGGCGCCTGTTGAAGCGGACGACGACCGCCGACAGCGAACTCCCCTCCCTGGCCCGCCGGGTGAGCGCCGCGTCCCCGCGCGGCAGGTAGACCAGGTGCCCGAGGTCCGCGCAGTCCAGGCAGCGCGGCACACCGGCCTCGCGCACCAGGTGCCGCAGCGGGCCGCGGCGGCACTGCGCGCAGTGCACCGGCTTCGCCGACTCGAACACGACCAGGCTCATGACGGTGTGATACCGCCGTCCGGGCCGGTTATCACCTTGCCGCGCAGGCCCGTTGCCCCGGCTCGCGGGCCGGCCGGGCTCAGACCAGGCGGCGGATCTCGCCGCGGACCCGGTAGAACCCGCCGGAGGCCGCATGCAGCCCCTCGACCAGGTACCGGGCGCCCGGCTCCCTGATGCCCCGCGGGAACTGCACGTTCCACGACGGCTCGTAGCCGCCCGACACCACGTGCACCCGCAGCCGCCCGCCCTGCTGGACGCACTCCACCACCACTCCGTCCACCGGAGCGGCCGCCGCCGGGACGACCGCCACGGCCGCCGCCGAGGCAGCCGGGGTGTAGACGGGCAGCGCCGCCGCGGACTTCACGTCCACCGCCGTCGGCACCGTGCCCTCCCGGGCCGCCGAGATCGCGGCCTCGCTCGCGTCCACGCACACCAGCGAGCCGTCCGTCGTCACCAGGTACAGCCGCTCGTCCAGGTACTGCATGGACAGCGCCGAGCCGCTGCCCGTCCCGAGCTTCCACAGCCGGCGCCCGTCCGCGTCGAAGCAGTACACCGACGAGGACGAGTCGCCCGCGAAGACGTGCCGGCCGTCCGGCGACGTCGCGCACGAGTACACCGCCGCGTCACACCGGAACGTCGCCTCCAGCGCGCCCGTCTCCTTCGACAGCCGCTGGACGCAGTGCCGGGCCGTGCCCGCGAAGACGGCGTGGTCCTCCTGCCAGCCGAACAGCACCTGCCCGTTGGTCCGCGTGTGCCACAACTCGCCGCTGCCGTCGGGTGCGTAGGCGGTGACGCCGTCCACGTGGCCGTGGTACACGGCGTCCTCGTCGGCCCGGACCATCCACGCCTGCGCCCCCGACGACTTCCGCGACCACTGGAACTCGTCCTCGTGGTCGATCACCGTCAGGCCGCCGTTCGCGTCCGCGACGTTCAGCACGCCCTCGCGGATGTCCAGCCAGAAGATGTCGACGTCCTCCGCGATGTCGTACGCCTTGAACGGCACTTTCGAGGAGAGGTCGTACACGGCGCCGTCGTCACACCCGGCGTAGATCCAGAACTCGTCCGCCACCAGGCACTTGACCCCGTCCGGCAGCGAGTAGCGGGCCAGCACCTCGCCGCCGTGGCTCAGCGTGTAGACGTCGCCCGCCTGGTTGCCGACCCAGCAGCGGTCCTCGTCGACGTGGATCCCGAAGGCCGAGGCACCCGTGCGGAACCGCCACAGCACCGGGGCGACCGCCCGCGCCGTCGAGGGTGCCGAGGCCACCTGGCGGCGCGTCACCGGGCGCGCCGCGCGCTGCCCCCGGACCGCTGGCGCGTACCCCTTGCGGACCTTCTCGCCGATCTTCTTCGCGGCCGCAGCACGCGCCCTCTCGGCGGTCGGGAACGACGACTGCTGGACCTGGCCGGCGGCCCCGATGCGCCCGTACCGCACCACCACGGTGGTGCCGTCCACGACGACCTCGTAGAACTTGTGCGCCCCGCCGCCGTCCTGCGACAGCTCCAGGTACGTGGTCTCGCGAGCCATGACAGACCCCTCCCCAAGGTCGGGCCGACGGCTCCGTCCCGCCGGTGATCCCTTCGGGGACGAAGCTAGGGGCGGGCACTGACAATGGGAGCCGTGCACCTGGAACCGATCACCTGGCAGCGGATGGCCGAGCGGCTCGCCGGCCACCTGGACGAGGGCGCGCCCGCCGAGGACCCGCCGGCCTGGCAGCGCGTCGGCATCGACGGCGCGCCCGCCGCGGACACCGGCGGCCTCGCCGCCCTGCTCGCCGACGCCCTGCGCGCCCGCGGCCGCGCCGTCCTCACCGTCCCCGCCGAGGGGTTCCTGAGGCCCGCCTCCCTGCGGTTCGAGCACGGCCGCCGGGACGCCGACTCCTACCTCTCCGGCTGGTACGACACCGGAGCCCTGTGGCGGGAGGTGTTCGGCCCGACCGACCCGGGCGGCAGCGGGCGGGTCCTGCCCGACCTGTGGGACCCGGCGACCGACCGCGCCACCCGCAGCCCCTACGCCGAACTCCCGCCCGGCGCCGCGGTCATCGTGCACGGGCCGCTGCTGCTGGGCCACTGGTTCCCCTTCGACCTCAGCGTGCACATCCGCCTCTCCCCGGGGGCGCTGGCGCGCCGCACGGGAGAGGCCGAGCGCTGGACCCTGCCCGCCTTCGCCCGCTACGAGGCCGAGACCGACCCCGCGGGCCTCGCCGACGCCGTCGTCCGGGCCGACGACCCCCGTCACCCCGCCTGGACCGGCCTGCGCCGCTGACCGCCCGGACGCCCACTGCTGGCTCCCGGACGCCCGGACGCCCGGACGCCCGGCCGTCACGGGCGTCCGCCCAGCCGGGCCACCGCCAGGGCCGCCGACCGGCAGCCCGCCCGAGCCGCCCCGGCCGGATCGGCGCCCGCGAGCCGGGCCGCGAGGAACCCGCCGGTGAACGCGTCCCCGGCGCCCGTGGAGTCCACCGCGCGGGCCGGCTCCGCCGGGACCTCCGCGACGACCCGCCCGCCCTCGGCGACCAGCGCACCGGCCGCGCCCCGCGTGGCCACCACCAGAGGCACGCGCCGGCTCAGCTCCGCCGCGGCCCGCGCGGTCCCCGCCGAGGCCGGCAGCCCGGCGAGCAGCAGGGCCTCGTCCTCGTTGGGCAGCAGGACGCCGAGCCCCGCCGCGGCCCGCAGGAAGCGGTCCGGGCCGAACGCGGCGAGGAAGCCCGCCGAGGCCGGGTCGACGCTCACCGGCACCCCGCGCCCCACGGCGTCGGCCAGCGCCGCGGCAGCCAGGGCGCGGGCGGAGTCCGCGAAGAACAGGTAGCCGGACAGGTGCAGGTGCGCGACCCCGTCCAGCAGGTCCGGCGACCAGTCCGCGGGGCCGAGCCGCAGCGCGGCCCCGCCGTCGGTGAGGAAGGTCCGCTCCGAGTCACGGCCGACCAGGGCGACCACCGTCCCGGTCGGCTCGGCCGCGTCTATCAGCAGGCGCGGCCGCACCCCGGCCGCCAGCAGCGCCCGCTCGTGCCACTGCGCCGACTCCGAGCCCACCCGGGCGAGCAGGCGCACCTCCGGGGCGCCGGCGTGGGCCGCCCAGCAGGCCGCGTTCGCCCCGGCACCGCCCGGCAGGGTGCGGATGCGGGCGGCGGTGTCCGTGGCCGGGGCCAGCGGCTCCGGGTGCACCGCGACCACGTCCGTCACCACGTCCCCGACGACCAGCAGCGCCTCCGGCCGCGGCGCGCCGCCGGGGGGCCCGCCGGCCGCCGTCACGGGCGGGCCGCCCAGGCCGCCGCGATCCGGGCGCCGAGCACCACGTTGCCCCGTACCGCCGCCAGGTTGGCCTCCAGGGAGGCCCCGCCGGTGGCCCGTACGAGGTGGTCCAGGAGGAACGGGGTCACGGCCTGGCCGGTGATGCCGCGCCTGCGGCCCTCGTCGAGGGCCTCGGCCAGGACCCGGTCGTGCACCTGCGGATCCAGCTGGGCCGCCTCGGCCACCGGGTTGGCGACGACCAGGGCCGATTCCGGTCCGCCCAGGGCGTCCTGTGCGGCCATCATCCGGGCCACCTCCTCGGGGCGGTGCACGGTCCAGTCGACGGGCTCGCCCGAGTCGGCCAGGTAGAAGCCGGGGAAACGTTCCGTCCCGTACCCCACGACCGCCACCCCGAGCGTCTCCAGCCGCTGGAGCGTGGCCGGCACGTCCAGGATCGACTTCACTCCCGCGCACACCAGCGTGATCCGGGTGCGGGCCAGCAGCCCCAGGTCCGCAGACTCGTCCTGGGTCTGCGCGTAGCCCCGGTGGACGCCGCCCAGCCCGCCCGTCGCGAAGACGCGCAGTCCGGCGCGCGCGGCGAGGAACGCGGTCGCCGAGACGGTCGTCGCCCCGGTCGCCCCCGTCGCCAGGGCCGCGGGCAGGTCCCGGTGCCCGAGCTTGCGTACGCCCTCCCCGGCCGCGATCCGCTCCAGCTGGTCCTTGTCGAGTCCCGCGTGCGCCACGCCGTCGACGACCGCGACCGTCGCCGGTACGGCCCCCTCCGCGCGGACGGCGGCCTCCAGCTCGGCGGCCACCGCGAGGTTGCGGGGCCGCGGCAGGCCGTGCGTGATGATCGTGGACTCCAGGGCCACGACCGGCTGTCCCTGCTCGACAGCCTCGCGGACCTCTTCGGACAGGACGGGCCCGGCGGGCCGCGGCGCAGATGCTGAGTGCTGTGACATGTCCCCATCCATGGCACCCGATCCGCATCGGCAAACACCCGGCGGCCGGTCCGGTGCGGGCGCGGCGCTCGACACAGTGCCTCGTTCCGCGGCGCGGACCCGGACACTCCGGCCGGCCCGGAGCGGCCCCCCGCCGCACTACGCTGCGCCCCATGAGCACCAGTGATCACAGCTCCGCGGCCTCCGCGTCCTTCGCCGTCAGCGTGCCGGACGTCCCCGACGCCGCACTCGAAGCCGAGGAGCTCGACCCCGCGCAGGTCCTCTCCGGGAACCCCGTCGTCACCGGCAAGGTGCTGTGGGAGTCGCCCGACGGCAGCCAGGTCCGCGGGATCTGGCAGATCACCCCCGGGGTGGTCACCGACACGGAGGCCGACGAGCTGTTCGTGGTCGTCAGCGGCCGGGCGACGGTCGAGGTCGAGGGCGGCGCGACGCTGGAGGTCGGGCCGGGCTCCGCCTGCGTCCTGCGGGAGGGCGACCGGACGGTGTGGACCGTCCACGAGACCCTCCGCAAGGTCTACCAGATCACTTCCGCGCCGCGGCCTGCCGGCGGGCCGTGAGCAGGGCGAGCGCCGCCATCGGCAGCAGCAGCGCCGCGGCGATCGCGTTCAGCCGGCCGTAGCCGGCCGCGGACATCACCAGGCCGGAGGCGGCGCCGCCCACCGCCGCGCAGGTGTTCATCGTCAGGTCGCTGAGGCCCTGGACGGCGGCCCGTGCACCGGCCGGCACCGAGTCGGTCAGCAGCGCGGAGCCGGAGACGAGCCCGGCGGACCAGCCGAGGCCGAGCAGGAACAGGCCGAGGGCGCTCTGCCCGTGGTTCGGGCCCGCCGTGCCGGCCAGCAGTGCGGCGAGCGCCAGCAGCCCGGCGGCCAGGCCGATCACGGAGAGCCGGCCGAGGCGGTCCGCGAGCCAGCCCATCACCGGGGAGAAGGCGAACATGCCGGCGATGTGCCCGCTGATCACCAGGCCGATCAGGTGCAGCCCGGCGCCGTGGTGGCCGAGGTCGACCGGGGTCATCACCATGATCGAGACCATGGCGGTGTGCGAGACGGCGACGGCGACCAGCGCCACCCGGGCCCGCGCCGAGGCCCGGACGGCCGCGATGCCGGCGCGCAGCGAGTGGCCCGCGTGCCCGTGCCCGTCGGGCCCGGCGAGCGCGCGGGCGGTGAGCAGGGGGTCCGGCCGCAGCAGGACGGCGAGCAGCAGGCCGGTGAGGACGAAGACGGCGCCGGCCCACACGAAGGGGCCCGCCGTCGCGGGTATGGAGGTGCCGGCGAAGCTGCGGCTGGCGGGCGCGGAGAGGTTCGGGCCGAGGACGGCGCCGAGGGTCGACGCCCAGACGACCACGGAGATGGCCCGCGCCCGGTGGTCAGGGGCGGCCAGGTCGGCGGCGGCGAACCGGGCCTGGAAGTTGGCGAATGAGGCGGCCCCGAAGGCGGCCATGCCGAGCATCAGCAGCGGGAAGCTGCGGACGACGGCGGCCAGCACGACGAGCGCCGAGCCCGCGGCGCCGATCGCGTACGCGAGCACGAGGCCCGGGCGGCGGCCCCGCGCGGTCATCAGCGCGGCCAGCGGCAGCGAGACGGCGGCCGTTCCGATCACCGAGGCGGTCGAGGCGAACCCGGACAGGGCCTCGCTGCCCCCGACCTCGGTGGCGAGGACCGGGGCCAGGGCGATGCTGATCGGCACGCCGACGCCGCCCAGGACCTGGGAGGCGATCAGCACCCACGAGGTGCGGCGGCGCAGCCGGGGCAGCTCCGCCGGGTCCACGGCGGCGGCCGCGGGCCCCGCGGTTCCGGATCCGGCTCCGGGTGCGGCGCTCACGCCGGACACCCGCGGTGCGGCAGCGGCAGGGGCTGCGGGGCCGGGAGCGGTGCGGGGCGGAGGGCGGGGCGGCCTGGCGCGGCGGGAGTGGTCACCGCAGCAGTCTCCCAGCCGCCGCCCCGCGGCGGAACCGCCCGCCGCGGCCGCGGACTCCCGCGCAGCGGCGTCCGGCCCGGTCAGAACAGCGGCTGCGGCAGGACGCCCTCCAGCGCCAGCAGTGCCCGCTTGGTCTCGACGCCGCCGCCGAAGCCGCCGATCCCCCCGTCGTTCTCCACGACCCGGTGGCAGGCGACCACCAGCGGCAGCGGGTTCGACCCCATCGCGTGCCCCACGGCCTGGGCGCCGCCCGGCCGGCCGACGCGGGCCGCCAGCTCCCCGTAGCCGACGACCGACCCGTACGGGACGGAGCGGTCCAGCTCCTGGAGGACCTCCCGGTTGAAGCCGGTGCACAGCCGCCAGTCCAGCGGCAGGTCGAAGCGGCGCAGGGATCCGGCGAAGTAGCCGGCGAGCCTGCGCACCGGCTCGGCGAGCAGCACCTCCGCGCCCGGCTCCGGGCGCCGGGCCCGCGCGCCGAGCCGGGCGGCCACCGCGTCGACCGTCGCGCGGACCCGGTCCTCGGAGCCGGCGTGGAACCCGACCTTGACGAGGCCCTGCGGGGTCGCGGCCAGCAGCAGCGGTCCGATGCCGCTGGGGACGACGGTCCATTCCAGGTACGGCCCGTCCGGCCGCTCGGTGGTGTCCACCCCTCCACCGTACGGGCGCGCGCCGACAGCGCGGCCCCCTCCGGGACCGGCGGCGCCGGCCGGGGTCAGGGCACGAGCGAGCCGAGCACCGCCTCCTGCACCACGTCCGGCGCGTTCGAGATGATCCCGTCCACGCCCATGTCCCGGACCTTCCGCGCGGTCACGGCGTCGTCCACGATCCAGGTGTCGACCTCCAGCGCCCTGCCGTGGGCCCCGACCAGCCCGTGCACGGCGGCCACCCACTCGGCGGAGATGGTGGTGTGCCAGGGGTTGATGCGGTCGGTGAACGCGGCGTACGCGGGCAGGTCTGCCACCGGCGGGGTGCCCAGGAAGGCCGTCACCACGTCCGGCCGCAGCCCGTGCACGAGGCGGACGCAGTCGGCGCTGAAGCTCTGCACCACGAGCCGGCGCTGCACGTGGGCGGTGTCGAGCCAGCCCTCCTCCTCCAGCACCCGCAGCGTCTGCTCCTCGATGCCCGGGTAGAGCTCCGGCTTCTTGATCTCCAGAAGCAGCCGCTGCCGGTTGCGCTGCACCCGGGCGAGGTACTCCCGCAGGGTCGGGACGCGGGCCCCGGCGAAGGAGGCGCCGAACCAGCTGCCCGCGTCGAGCCGGGAGATCTCCTCCGCCGTGAAGTCCCGCACCCGCCAGGGCGCCCGGCCCGGGAAGACCTCCTCGGCGTCGGTCGTGCGGGCCAGGGTGTCGTCGTGGATCACCACGAGCTCGCCGTCCCTGGTCCGCTGGACGTCGTTCTCCACCCAGTCGAAGCCCAGCCGCACCGCCGCGTCGACCGCGGCCAGCGTGTTCTCGGGCGCGTACGCCGAGGCGCCCCGGTGGGCGTACACGACGGGGCCGGGCAGGCCCGGCACCGCGGCGGGGGCACCCGGATCCGCGGCGGCCGCCGCGGACGTCCCGCCGAGCGCGGTGAAGGTGAAGCCCAGGAAGGCGGCGGCGGCCGCTGCGGCGGGTCGGAGGTACATGTGTTCTCCCTCGGTTCGTGAACCCTGCTGCTGCGTCAGGCGGGCGCGGAACGGCAGCCGTTGCCGTGGTGACCCACTGCCGCGTCCATTGGGGCGATCATGGGCTCGAAGATCACCGGGCCGCCACCGAACTACGACAAACGGACCAGAAAGGGGGAGCGGGGCGCGGCGCCGCCCGTGCGCCGGGGGGCGGCGCCGCCCGGCGGGGTCGGTGACTGTCGGCGCGGGGTCGTACGGTGGAGTCATGCGGCCCGTATCGAAGATCGAACGCACGGTGGCGCCTTTCGAGGTCGTCAGCCCCTACCAGCCCAGCGGCGACCAGCCGGCGGCCATCGCCGAGCTGGAGAAGCGCATCCGCGCGGGGGAGAAGGACGTCGTCCTGCTGGGCGCGACCGGCACGGGCAAGTCGGCGACCACGGCCTGGATGATCGAGAGGCTCCAGCGGCCCACCCTCGTCATGGCGCCGAACAAGACGCTGGCCGCGCAGCTGGCGAACGAGTTCCGCGAGCTCCTGCCGAACAACGCCGTCGAGTACTTCGTCTCGTACTACGACTACTACCAGCCCGAGGCCTACGTCCCGCAGTCGGACACGTACATCGAGAAGGACTCCTCCATCAACGAGGAGGTCGAACGGCTGCGCCACTCCGCGACGAACTCGCTGCTCACCCGGCGCGACGTCGTCGTGGTCGCCTCCGTCTCCTGCATCTACGGCCTGGGCACCCCGCAGGAGTACGTCGACCGGATGGTCCCGCTCAAGGTCGGCGAGGAGATCGACCGCGACCGGCTGCTGCGCCGCTTCGTCGACATCCAGTACACGCGCAACGACCTCGCCTTCACGCGCGGCACCTTCCGCGTGCGCGGCGACACCATCGAGATCTTCCCCGTGTACGAGGAACTCGCCGTCCGCATCGAGATGTTCGGCGACGAGATCGAGGCCCTCTCCACCCTGCACCCGCTGACCGGCGAGGTCATCAGCGAGGACCGCGAGCTGTACGTGTTCCCGGCGAGCCACTACGTCGCCGGCCCCGAGCGCATGGAGAACGCGATCCGCGGCATCGAGGCGGAGCTGGAGGCGCGCCTGGCCGAGCTGGAGAAGCAGGGCAAGCTGCTGGAGGCCCAGCGGCTGCGCATGCGCACCACCTACGACCTGGAGATGATGCGTCAGATCGGCTCCTGCTCCGGCATCGAGAACTACTCCCTGCACATGGACGGCCGCGAGCGCGGCTCGGCGCCCAACACGCTCATCGACTACTTCCCGGAGGACTTCCTCCTCGTCATCGACGAGTCGCACGTCACGGTCCCGCAGATCGGCGCCATGTACGAGGGCGACGCCTCCCGCAAGCGGACCCTCGTCGACCACGGCTTCCGGCTCCCCTCGGCGCTCGACAACCGGCCGCTGAAGTGGGAGGAGTTCCAGGAGCGCATCGGCCAGACGGTCTACCTGTCCGCGACCCCGGGGGCGTACGAGCTCTCCCGCGGCGACGGCTTCGTCGAGCAGATCATCCGCCCCACCGGCCTCGTCGACCCGGAGGTCGTCGTCAAGCCCACCGAGGGGCAGATCGACGACCTGGTGCACGAGATCCGGGAGCGCGTCGAGCGGGACGAGCGCGTCCTCGTCACCACCCTCACCAAGAAGATGGCCGAGGACCTCACGGACTACTTCCTGGAGCTCGGCATCGCCGTCCGCTACCTGCACAGCGACGTCGACACGCTGCGCCGCATCGAGCTGCTGCGCGAGCTGCGCGCCGGCGAGTACGACGTCCTGGTCGGCATCAACCTGCTGCGCGAGGGCCTCGACCTGCCCGAGGTGTCGCTCGTCGCGATCCTCGACGCCGACAAGGAGGGCTTCCTGCGCTCGGGCACCTCGCTGATCCAGACGATCGGCCGCGCCGCGCGCAACGTCTCCGGCCAGGTCCACATGTACGCGGACAAGATGACCCCGGCGATGGAGAAGGCCATCGAGGAGACGAACCGGCGCCGGGAGAAGCAGATCGCCTACAACACGGCCAACGGGATCGACCCGCAGCCGCTGCGCAAGAAGATCAACGACATCGTCGCGACCATCGCCCGCGAGGAACTGGACACCGAGCAGCTCCTCGGCACGGGCTACCGGCAGGCCAAGGACGGCAAGGGCGCCAAGGCCCCGGTGCCGGCGCTGTCCACCGCCGGGGCGGGCGCGGGCAAGGCCGCCAAGGGCGGCCGCGCCGCCGCGGTGCCCACGGACCGGCCCGCCGAGGACCTGGCCGCGCTGATCGAGCAGATGACCGAGCGGATGCGGGCCGCGGCGGCCGAGCTCCAGTTCGAGGTCGCGGCCCGGATCCGGGACGAGGTCGGCGAGCTGAAGAAGGAGCTGCGGCAGATGAAGGAGGCAGGCCTCGCCTGACGGGGGACCGGCTCAGTAGGGTGGCGGACAGCCGCAGGTACACGCTTGCCTGGGGGTGGCTATGAAAGGGGACGGCGCGTGACGGTCAACTTGTCCAAGGGACAGGCCATCAGTCTTCAGAAGGGCGACGGGGGCACGCTGACCTCCGTCCGGATGGGCCTCGGCTGGCAGGCGGCCAAGCGCCGCGGGCTGTTCGGGTCGCGCACCCGCGAGGTCGACCTGGACGCCTCCGCGGTGCTGTTCGCGGAGAAGCAGCCGGTGGACGTGGTGTTCTTCCGGCACCTGCAGAGCGACGACGGCTCCGTCCGGCACACCGGCGACAACCTCGTCGGCGGCGCAGGCCAGGGCGGCGACGACGAGTCGATCCTCGTCGACCTCCAGCGCGTGCCGGTCCACATCGACACGATCGTCTTCACGGTGAACTCGTTCACCGGCCAGACGTTCCAGGAGGTGCAGAACGCCTTCTGCCGCCTCGTCGACGAGACCAACGGCCAGGAGCTGGCCCGCTACACCCTCGACGGCGGCGGCCAGTACACGGCGCAGATCATGGCGAAGGTGTCCCGGGCCGGTGCCGGCTGGCAGATGACGGCCATCGGCGCCGCCGCCAACGGCCGCACCTTCCAGGACCTGATGCCGGCGATCCTGCCGCACCTGTAGGGGACACCACGCACCGCGCCCGGCCGGGCGCGGTGCACCGAACGACAGCACGGCACGAGGCACGGGGGAGGGCTGCACGATGACGGCCGAACTGGTCCGGGGGCAGAACCACCCCCTGTCCCGCACCCGGGTGGAGATCGGGATCGCGGCGGACACGCCGGTGCTCGCCCTGGTCGCCGCCTGCGACGACACCGGCCGGATGGCCGGCCCCGGCGGGCTCGCGCACCCCGGGGCCCCGGCCGCCCTGCCCGGGCTCGCCGCCCCGGCGGAGGCGGCCGCGGCGCACCGCTTCGCCGTCGACCTCGACGCCGTGGCGCCGTCCGTGCACCAGCTGCGCCTCGTCCTCGTGCTCCCGCCCGGCGGGCCCGCGCGCTTCGGCTCGGTCGCGGCCCCGCGGGTGGCCGTGGCCGAGCCGGGCGGCGCCGACCTCGCGGGGTTCGCACTGGCCGGCCTGGACGCCGAGGGCGCCGTCGTGGCCCTGGAGGTCTACCGCCGCCAGGGAGCCTGGAAGGTCCGCGCCGTGGGCCAGGGATACGCCGACGGCCTCCCCGCGCTCCTCACCGACGCCGGGCTCACCGCGCCGGCCGCCGCGGCCCTCGCCTCGGCGGCGCTGGCCGCGGCGGCGGGACCGGCCGGGGCGGGCGCCGCCGCGGCCGCCCGCGACGGCGCGGGGATCACCGCGGTGCCCGCCGCGGCGTCCGGCACGCACGCCCTCGCCGTCCCGCAGGAGACCCCGTCGGCCGGCACCGCCGCGGGCCCGGCGGGAGCAGACCCGGCGGGAGCTGCGCCGGATGCGGGCGGGCCGGCCACCGTGCCCGGCCCCGCCCCCGTCTCCGGAACCCCGTACGCGGGCACGCCCGGCCCGGCGCCCGCGGCGGACGGCCCGGGCGGGCCGCCCACCGTCGACTACGTCCACCCGCGCCGCCGCCGCAGCACCTCCGAGCCCCCCGAGCCCGCCCCGCAGGCCCCCGCCCCGGCGGCCCCCGGCGAGGCGCCCGTCCCCGTCGCCGGCGACGCGACCGGCTGGACCATGGAAGAGCGGCTCTACAACCAGGTCTGGGGCATGTTCGAGGACCTGGCCCGCGCCGTCGCCGCCTACCGCAGCGCCTGCGAGTTCGCCGACTCCCGGCTCGACCGCGAACTCGACGCCGCCCTGTCCGACCCGCGCCACCGCCTGGCCGGCGCCGACCACCCCGCCCGGGACGCCGCGCGCGCCCGGCGCAACGAGCTCGCCGCCCAGGCCCGCTCCGTCCTCGACCGCGACCTCGACCAGCTGGCCGCCGAGGCCGCCGTCGTCGAACCCGCCCTGCCCGCCGCGTACGCCCGCTGGGCCTCACCCGTCTGGCACGACACCCCCGCGGCCGGCCCCGACGAGGCCCCGATGGCTCTGCGCCTGGGCGACCTCCACCTGCCCGAACGCCCCGACCTGCGGATCCCCATGCTCGTCCGGCTCCCCCTGGAGCGCGGCCTGTGGATCGACAACGGCCGCACCGGCTCCGAGGCCGCGATGGCCACGGACACCGACCGGCTGCGCCGGGCCGCCATGGACATGGCCGTCGCGCACGCGGCGCGGCTGCTCGCGGTGCACCCGGCCGGGCGGTACTCCGTGCACGTCATCGACGCGGCCGGGGCCGGTGCCGCGTCCCTCGCGCCGCTGGTCCACGCCGGGGTGCTGGCCGGGCCGCCCGCCGCCGGGTCCGCGGGGGTCGCCGAGACCCTGGAGCGGCTCACCCGCCGGGTGGACCTCGTCCAGATGGCGGTGCGGGCCGGAGCCCCCGAAGAGCTCCCGCCCGACCTCGACACGGCCGAGCAGCTGCTGATCGTCCACGACTTCCCGCACGGCTTCGACGACCGCGCCGTGACCCGGCTCCGGTACCTCGCCGACGAGGGGCCGGCCGTCGGCGTGCACCTGCTGATGGTGGCCGACCGGGACGAGGCATCGGCCTACGGCCCGCTGCTGGACCCGCTGTGGCGCAAGCTGATGCGGCTCACGCCCGTCCCCGACGACCACCTCGCCGACCCGTGGGTGGGGCACGCCTGGACCTTCGAGCCGGACCTCCCGCCGGCCGGGAGCCTCGTCCTGGACCAGGCCGTGGAGCGGGCCGCGCGGGCCCGCCGCCATGCCCGTCCGTGACCATCGCTTGGTCTCCCCTTTACCTTTCTCCCCTCCGCCGGGTATCGTCGTCCGTGCGGAGGGGAGTACTCCTGCTTTCCGGCTACGGCGTTCCCGTCAGTACGGACCACCAGGTCCCGGGGCGTCGGCCCGCGGCCCCGGGGCCCGCGGGTGGAAGAGACCTCCGGCAGCGATGACGCCGACCTGTGTCGCTGACCTGTGTCCTGAGCCATCTGCCGGAGGCAAAGCAAAGTGGACGTCTCGACGACCCTCTGGGTCCTGACCATCGCCGGTCTGTCCCTCCTCATCGGCGCCGATTTCCTCATCGGCCGCAAACCGCACGACGTGTCCGTCAAGGAGGCGGGCATCTGGACGGTCGTCTGGATCGTCCTCGCCGTGCTCTTCGGCCTCGGCCTGCTGTTCTTCGGCAACGGCCAGGCCTCCCAGGAGTTCTTCGCCGGCTTCATCACCGAGAAGTCGCTGAGCGTCGACAACCTCTTCGTCTTCGTCCTGATCATGGCGAAGTTCTCCGTGCCGTCCCACCTCCAGCAGCGCGTGCTGCTCGTGGGCGTGCTGATCGCCCTGGTCCTGCGCGCGGTGTTCATCGCCGCCGGCGCCGCGATCATCGCCTCCTTCTCCTGGGTCTTCTACCTCTTCGGCGCCTTCCTGATCTTCACCGCCTGGAAGCTCATCCAGGAGGCGCGCGCCGACGAGGAGGAAGAGGAGTTCGAGGAGAACCGCCTGCTGAAGTCGATCGAGAAGAAGTTCGGCGTCGCCGACCGCTACCACGGCACCAAGCTCTCCGTCATCAGCAACGGCAAGCGCGTCCTGACCCCGCTGATGATCGTCATGCTCGCCATCGGCACCACCGACGTGCTCTTCGCCCTGGACTCGATCCCCGCGATCTTCGGGCTCACCCAGGACCCGTACATCGTCTTCACCGCCAACGCCTTCGCCCTGATGGGCCTGCGCCAGCTGTACTTCCTCATCGGCGGCCTGCTCAAGAAGCTGGTCCACCTCAGCTACGGCCTGTCGGTCATCCTCGGCTTCATCGGCGTCAAGCTCGTCCTGCACGCCCTGCACGAGTCCGGCGTGCACGTCCCGGAGATCTCCATCCCGGTCTCCCTGGGCGTCATCTGCGGCGTCCTGGTGATCACCACCATCACGAGCCTGATCGCCGCCCGGAAGCAGGAGGCCGCCGAGGCGGCCGCCCGCAAGGAGAGCGTCGAGGCCTGACCTGCGCCGGGCGGGAGTCCGGACCGGGAACGGAACCTACACGGGGGCGGCCGCTTCGGCCGCCCCCGCTTCCGTGCCCGCACCACTGCCGGGCCCCGCGGCCGGGCGGGTCTCCGGGAGCAGCGCGAAGCAGCCCAGGCTCACCACGGCGATCGCGGCGAGGTAGGCCGCCACGCCCCACGGCGGACCCGAGCCGTCCGCCAGCGCCGTCGCCACGATCGGGGTCAGCGCCCCGCCCAGCACCCCGCCCAGGTTGTAGCCGACGGCCGCCCCGGTGCAGCGGATCCGGGGCGCGTACAGCTCCGGCAGGTACGCGCCGATCACCGACAGCACCGTCCCGATCGACAGCAGCGCCAGCACGGCCCCCGCGGCCATGGCCGGCGGGCTCGCCGTGCCCAGCAGGGCCGCGTACGGGGCCATCCACAGCGCGCAGGCCGCACAGCCCGCCAGGCACATCGGGCGGCGGCCCCAGCGGTCGCCGAGGACCGCCGCGACCGGCGTCCACACCGTCATGACGGCGACCGCGAGCAGGATGCAGGCCAGCATCGTCGTCCGGTCCACCCCGAGGTGCTCGGTGCCGTACGCCAGGGACCAGGTGCTCACCCCGTAGAACACGGAGTACGCCGAGGCGAGTGCCCCGCCGGTCAGCAGGAGCAGCCGCCAGTGCCCGCGGAGCACCTCCGCGAGCGGGGCCTCGGCGCGGGAGCCCGTCTCGGCGAGCTCCCGGAACTGCGGGGTCTCCGTGATGGAGCGCCGCAGCCACAGCCCGGCCAGGACGAGCAGGCCGGCAGCCCAGAACGGCACCCGCCAGCCCCAGGAGGCGAACTGGGCCTCGGTCAGCAGGGCGGACAGCGCCAGCATCAGGCCGTTGGCGAGGAGGAAGCCCACCGACGGCCCGATCTGCGGGAAGCTCGCCCACAGCCCGCGCCGCTCGGGCGGCGCGTGCTCGACGGTCACCAGCACCGCGCCGCCCCACTCGCCGCCCAGGCCGAGGCCCTGCAGGAACCGCAGCACGAGCAGCAGGACGGGGGCGGCCAGGCCGATCGAGGCGTACGTGGGAACGAAGCCGACGGCGACGGTGGCCACGCCCGTCAGCAGCAGCGAGGCCAGCAGCACCGGCCGGCGGCCGTACCGGTCGCCGACGTGCCCGAACAGAGCCGAGCCGAGGGGGCGGGCGAGGAAGCCCACGGCGAACGTGCCGAACGCGGCGAGGGTCCCGGCGAGCGGGGAGAACGACGGGAAGTAGAGCGGCCCGAGGACGAGGGCCGCCGCCGTGCCGTAGACGAAGAAGTCGTAGAACTCGATGGCGGTGCCGGCGAGGGCCGCCGAGGCCAGCCGCGGCATCGAGGGGGTCCGGGGACGGCCGGACGCGGACGGGGAAGGGTCCTGTTGCATGGTGCAGCAGTTACCCCGCCGCGTCCGGCCCGGCCGTGCACACGGTCATCTTCGACCTGAACGAGTGCACCGCGCCCCGGCCGTGGCCGGGACCCGGCGCCCGGCGGGCCCGGGGGCTACCAGCCGCGCTCGCGCCACTCCGCGAGGTGCGGCCGCTCGGCGCCGAGCGTGGTGTCGTTGCCGTGGCCCGGGTACACCCAGGTCTCGTCCGGCAGCTGAGCGAAGAGCTTGCCCTCCACGTCGTCGATCAGGCTGGCGAAGGCGGCCGCGTCGCCGTGCGTATTGCCGACGCCGCCCGGGAAGAGGCAGTCCCCGGTGAAGACGTGCGGGTGCCCGTGCGGGTCGTCGTAGACGAGGGCGATCGACCCGGGGGTGTGCCCGACCAGGTGGCGGGCGGTCAGGGAGACCCGCCCCACCGTGACCGTGTCGCCGTCCCCGACGAGCACGTCGGTGGGCACCGGGATGCCCTCCGCGTCCAGGGCGCCCGCGTAGGTGCGGGCCCCGGTGGCGTCGACCACGGCCTGCAGGGCGCCCCAGTGGTCGCCGTGCCGGTGCGTGGTGACCACGGACGCGATGCCGTCGCCGCCGATCAGGCTGAGCAGCGTCTCCGGCTCGGCGGCCGCGTCGATCAGCAGCTGCTCGCCGGTGGACCGGCAGCGCAGCAGGTAGGCGTTGTTGTTCATGTCACCCACGGCGACCTTGGAGATCATCAGGTCCGCGAGTTCGTGCACGTCGGCGGGACCGCCGACCTTGACCGCTCCGCTGTACGTCATGGTTCCGATCCTAGAGCGGGGGGAGGGCCGGGAGGGGCCCGCCGGACACGGTCAGGGAGGCGCCCTTGTCGCCGCGGCCGGCGAGCCAGGCCAGGAGGGCCGCGGCCGGGCCGGAGACGGCGACGGCGGGCTCGCCCGCGGAGCCGGTCCGCCAGGTGCGCCCGTCGTCGGAGGCCAGGGCCGTGGGCGGCACCTCGGGGCGGCCGCTCCACCGGTCGGCGAGGAAGTCGATCTCGCGGGCGGTGAAGTCGGCGGGGAGGTCCTCCAGCTCGTAGCCGACGTCCAGGTCGACGTGGTGCAGCTCGACCTCGACGAGGCGGCGGAACGGCACGTTCGAGGCGAGGTCGGTGACGCCGCCCCGCAGCTCGACCGTACGGGACCAGTCCTGGTCGGCGGCGGTCTCCGCGAGGAACCCGGCGTGGCTGTCGCGCAGGTCGGCGAGCTGCTCCTCCACGGGGCGGCCGGAGCCGGCGGCGATGTCCGCGTCGCGGGCCTCGCCGCTCTCGTACATGGGGCGGCCGGCGAGGACGTTGACGAGGGCGTCGGCGTTGCGGGCGAGGTGGGCCAGCACATGGCCGCGGCTCCAGCCGGGAAGGTGTGACTCCCCGGCCAGGGCGGCGTTGTCCAGTTTCGCGACCGCGGTCAGCAGCCGGTCCGTGGCTTCACGTACAGATTGCAGGTCGTGCACATGATCGGTCATGGGGGCGAGCCTAGTGGCACGGTGCCCGGGGCCACACGAACGGGTGAAGCGGACGGCGGAGTGCCGTAAATCGAATGCGCGTGCTATACGCTCGGAAGTCCAGCCCGACTCCATTGCCGAGGCGCCCCCCATACCCTGGGACGGGGGCCCGTGCCCCCGCTCTCTCAAGAAAGGTGCGGACCGGCGTGACCGACCGACTCATCGTCCGTGGCGCTCGCGAGCACAACCTCAAGAACGTCTCGCTCGACCTGCCCCGCGACTCGCTCATCGTCTTCACCGGTCTGTCCGGGTCCGGCAAGTCCTCCCTGGCCTTCGACACGATCTTCGCCGAGGGACAGCGCCGCTACGTCGAGTCCCTCTCGTCGTACGCCCGCCAGTTCCTCGGGCAGATGGACAAGCCCGACGTGGACTTCATCGAGGGCCTCTCCCCGGCCGTCTCGATCGACCAGAAGTCGACCTCCCGCAACCCGCGCTCCACCGTGGGCACGATCACCGAGGTCTACGACTACCTGCGCCTGCTCTTCGCGCGCATCGGCAAGCCGCACTGCCCCGAGTGCCGCCGGCCGATCTCCCGGCAGTCGCCGCAGGCCATCGTCGACAAGGTGCTCGCCCTGCCCGAGGGTAGCCGCTTCCAGGTGCTCTCCCCGCTCGTGCGCGAGCGCAAGGGCGAGTTCGTCGACCTCTTCTCGGACCTCCAGACCAAGGGCTACAGCCGTGCCCGGGTCGACGGCACGACCGTCCAGCTCTCCGAGCCGCCGGTGCTGAAGAAGCAGGAGAAGCACACCATCGAGGTGGTCGTCGACCGCCTCACGGTGAAGGAGAGCGCCAAGCGCCGCCTCACCGACTCCGTCGAGACGGCCCTCGGGCTGTCCGGGGGCATGGTGATCCTCGACTTCGTCGACCTCCCGGAGGACGACCCCGAGCGCGAGCGGATGTTCTCGGAGCACCTGTACTGCCCGTACGACGACCTGTCCTTCGAGGAGCTGGAGCCGCGCTCCTTCTCCTTCAACTCGCCCTTCGGCGCCTGCCCCGAGTGCACCGGCATCGGCACCCGCATGGAGGTCGACCCGGAGCTGATCATCCCCGACGAGGAGAAGTCGCTCGACGAGGGCGCCGTCTCCCCGTGGTCGCTCGGCCACACCAAGGACTACTTCCAGCGGCTGGTGGGCGCCCTCGCCGACGAGCTGGGCTTCCGCACCGACATCCCGTGGGCCGGGCTGCCGCAGCGCGCGAAGAAGGCCCTGCTGTACGGGCACAAGACGCAGATCGAGGTCCGCTACCGCAACCGCTACGGGCGGGAGCGGGCGTACACGACCGCCTTCGAGGGCGCCGTGCCCTTCGTGCGGCGCCGGCACGCGGAGTCCGAGAGCGACGCGAGCCGCGAGCGCTTCGAGGGCTACATGCGCGAGGTGCCCTGCCCGACCTGCCGCGGGACCCGCCTCAAGCCGATCGTCCTCGCGGTGACGGTGATGGAGAAGTCCATCGCCGAGGTCGCCGCGATGTCGATCAGCGAGTGCGCCGACTTCCTCGGCCGCCTCCGGCTCGACGCCCGCGACAAGAAGATCGCCGAGCGGGTCCTGAAGGAGGTCAACGAGCGGCTCCGCTTCCTCGTCGACGTCGGCCTGGACTACCTCTCGCTGAACCGCGCCGCGGGCACCCTCTCCGGCGGCGAGGCGCAGCGCATCCGCCTGGCCACGCAGATCGGCTCCGGCCTGGTCGGCGTGCTGTACGTGCTGGACGAGCCCTCCATCGGCCTGCACCAGCGCGACAACCACCGGCTCATCGAGACGCTGGTCCGGCTCCGCGACATGGGCAACACCCTGATCGTCGTCGAGCACGACGAGGACACCATCAAGGTGGCCGACTGGGTCGTGGACATCGGCCCCGGCGCCGGCGAGCACGGCGGCAAGGTCGTGCACAGCGGCTCCCTGGCCGAGCTGCTGGAGAACGGCACCTCGATGACCGGCCAGTACCTGTCGGGCAAGAAGTCGATCCCCGTCCCGGAGATCCGCCGCCCCGTGAACGGCGACCGCAGGCTCACCGTGCACGGCGCGAAGGAGAACAACCTCCGCGACATCGACGTCTCCTTCCCGCTCGGGGTGCTGACGGCGGTCACCGGCGTGTCCGGCTCGGGCAAGTCGACCCTGGTCAACGACATCCTGTACACGCACCTGGCGCGCGAGCTGAACGGCGCCCGGTCGGTTCCGGGCCGGCACACCCGCGTCGACGGGGACGACCTCGTCGACAAGGTGGTGCACGTCGACCAGTCGCCCATCGGCCGCACGCCGCGGTCGAACCCGGCCACGTACACGGGCGTCTTCGACAACATCCGCAAGCTGTTCGCGGAGACGATGGAGGCGAAGGTGCGCGGCTACCTGCCGGGCCGCTTCTCCTTCAACGTCAAGGGCGGCCGCTGCGAGAACTGCTCCGGCGACGGCACGATCAAGATCGAGATGAACTTCCTGCCGGACGTCTACGTCCCGTGCGAGGTCTGCCACGGGGACCGCTACAACCGCGAGACGCTGGAGGTCCACTACAAGGGCAAGTCCATCGCGGAGGTCCTCAACATGCCGATCGAGGAGGCCCTCGGCTTCTTCGAGGCCGTCCCCACGATCTCCCGGCACCTGAAGACGCTGACGGAGGTCGGGCTCGGCTACGTCCGCCTCGGGCAGTCGGCGCCCACCCTGTCGGGCGGCGAGGCGCAGCGCGTGAAGCTGGCCTCCGAGCTGCAGAAGCGGTCGACGGGCCGGACGGTGTACGTCCTGGACGAGCCGACGACCGGCCTGCACTTCGAGGACATCTCGAAGCTGATCAAGGTGCTGTCGGGGCTGGTCGACAAGGGCAACTCGGTGATCGTCATCGAGCACAACCTCGACGTCATCAAGACCGCCGACTGGGTCATCGACATGGGCCCGGAGGGCGGCTACGGCGGCGGCATGGTCGTCGCCGAGGGCACGCCCGAGCAGGTGGCGTCCGTCGGCGCCAGCCACACCGGCAAGTTCCTGCGGGACATCCTGGGCGCGGACCGGATCTCGGACGCGGCGCCGTCCGCCGCCCCGGCGCGGAAGACGGCCGCGAAGAAGACCGCGGCCAGGAAGACGGCCGCCCCCGCCAAGAAGGCCGCGGCGAAGAAGGCGGCACCCAGGGCCCGCAAGGCGTAGCCGCGGCGCGCGGCATCCGCCGCGCCGCCCCGCCGAGGGGCCCGGCCGTCCGCACGGCCGGGCCCCTCGGCGCACGGGGCCTGGAGCGCCGCTCCCCGGCCCCCGGGAGCGCGGCGGCTGGTCTAGCGTGGAAGGAGTCCCCCGCAGTGCGCGGCCGCGGGCAGACGGCCCCTCTTCCGCACCTCCTCGTGCTCCTCTTCGCGCCGCCCGCCCGGTGTGCCGCCGCAGGATCGGCAGGTGAGCCATGACCGGCAACGCCGGCTCCGCCGGCACCCCACCCCACGACGTGGTCGTCGTCGGCGCGCGCTGCGCCGGCGCGCCGACCGCGATGCTCCTCGCCCGGCGCGGACACCGGGTCCTCCTCGTCGACCGGGCCACCTTCCCGAGCGACACCCTCTCCACCCACCTGATCCACCCGCCCGGACTGGCCGCACTTCAGCGGTGGGGGCTGCTGGACCGGATGGTCGCCACCGGATGCCCGCCCATCGACACCTACCTGTTCGACCTCGGGCCGATCAGCATCGCCGGATCACCGGCCGGCGAGGGCTTCGACGCCTCGTACGCCCCCCGCCGCACCGTCCTCGACAAGATCCTCGTCGACGCCGCGGCCGAGGCAGGCGCCGAGGTCGCCGAAGGGTTCACCGTCGACGAGCTGCTCTTCGACGGGGACACCGTGACGGGCGTCGCGGGACACGGCCGGGACGGCCCCGCCCGGCACCGCGCGCGGTTCACCGTCGGCGCGGACGGCCTCCACTCGTCCGTGGCCCGGGCCACCGGAGCCGAGGCCTACGCCGAGAAACCGAAGATCAACGTCTACTACTACACGTACTGGTCGGGCCTCCCGATGAACGGGGTCTTCGAGGCCTACGACCGCGGCGACCGGGCGTTCGCCGCCTGGCCCACCAACGACGGCCTCACGATGGTCATCTGCGGCTGGTCCATGCGCGACTTCGAGGCCAACCGCGACGACGTCGAGGGCAACTACCACGCGACGCTGGCCCGTGCCCCGGCGTTCGCCAAGCGGGTCGCGGGGGCCGCCCGCGCCGAGCGGTTCGTCGGCACGGCCGTCCCGAACTACTTCCGCAAGCCGTACGGCCCGGGCTGGGCCCTGGTCGGGGACGCCGGATACCTGCGGGACCCGATCACCGCCCAGGGCATCCAGGACTCCTTCCGGGACGCGGAGCGCTGCGCCGGCGCCCTCGACGACGTCCTCGCGGGGCGCAGGCCCTTCGAGGAGGCGATGCGGGCCGCCCAGGAGGCGCGGGACGCGCAGGTCGCCTCCATGTACGAGTTCACCGCCTCCTTCGCGCAGATGGAACCGCCGCCGCCCGAGATGCAGCAGCTGCTGGCGGCGGTGGCGCGGAGCCCGCGGGCGCGGGACGAGTTCGTCCGGGTGACGGCCGGCATGACGCCGCCCGAGGAGTTCTTCGGGCACATGGAGGAGCGGATGGCGCAGGAGGCGCCCGGCGTGCTGTGAGCCGGCCGAGGGCCGCTAACCGTCGCCGAGTTCGGCGGCGTACGGCGGCTCCGCGCCCGGCCTTGTGCAGGTGAGGGCCGCCGCGCGGGCGGCGTGGGCCAGTACGTCCGGCCAGTCCGGCGGGCCGCCGCCCGCGAGGCGGTGCAGCAGCGCCGCGCTGACGGTGTCGCCCGCCCCGATCGTGTCCGCGACGGCCACGGCCGGGGACGGCACCGAGTGCTCGGCGCCCTCCCGCGTCCGGACGGTCAGCCCCTTCGCCCCGCGGGTCAGCACCACCGCCGACGCCCCCGCCGCCAGCCAGTCGTCCACGCGCCCGCCCAGCCAGTCGGCGTCGTCCTCGGACAGCTTCAGCACGGACACCGACGGCAGCCAGCCCAGGAACCGGGCCCGGTACGCGGCCGGGTCCGCGATCAGCGCCGGCCGCACGTTGGGGTCCAGCAGCGTCAGCAGCCCGCGGGCCGCCTCCCGGCGCAGCAGCGCCTCGTACGCACTCGCGCCCGGCTCCAGCACCAGCGAGCAGGTGCCGACGGCCAGCGCCCGGGCCCCGGCCGGCAGCGCGTCGGGCAGGCGGAACAGCCGGTCGGCGGTGCCCTCCGCGTAGAAGCCGTACACGGCCGAGCCGTCCGCGCCGAGCGAGGGAACGGCCAGGGTGGTCGGCTCCGGCCCCCGCTGCACCAGCGAGACGTCGACGCCCGCGGCCCGCAGCCCGGCGAGGAGGCTCTCGCCGAACCCGTCGGTGGAGATCCGCGAGCAGAACGCCGCCCGCGCGCCGAGGCGGCCCAGCGCCACGGCGGTGTTGTACGGGCCCCCGCCCGGCCGCGGCAGCAGCGCACCCGGCGGCTGCGCCGCGGGCACCAGGTCGATCAGGGCTTCTCCACCGACGACGATCACGCGGGGGAAGGTATCCCATCGGCCGGGGGTATCGTCGGGTGGGCCCGGCCGGCCCTCCGCCGCCGCGGCCCCCGCCGTCCGTGCCACCCGGGAGATCCGCATGTCCGCGCCGCAGTCCGCCGCCCGCCGTACCGTCCTCAGGGGTGCGGCCGCGATCGTCGGGGCCGCCGGCGCCGGAGCGGCCGCCGGCGCCTGCTCCACCGAGACCAACAGCGGCTACGGCAGCCCTGCCGTCCCCACCGCGCCCGTCGAGCTCGGCGACGCGGCCGAGGTGCCCGTGGGCGGCGCGAAGCTGTACCGCGAGCGGAAGCTGATCGTCAGCTGCCCGGCGGAGGGGCAGTACAAGGCGTTCAGCGCGCAGTGCACGCACGCCGGCTGCGTCCTCGACAAGATCGTCCAGGGGGAGGGCAACTGCCCCTGCCACGGCAGCCGCTTCGATACCGCCACCGGCAAGCCGCTGCGCGGCCCGGCCACCGACCCGCTGCCCGAGGTGCCGGTCCGGGCCGAGGGCGGCAGGCTGATCGCGGGCTGAGCGCGGGCGCCCGCGCAGGCTCCCCGGCAGGTCAGGCCCAGTCCCAGGCGATGCCGAGGAGGCCGCGCCGCACCGCCGGCTCCACGATGTGCACGGCGCCGTGCCGGCCGCTCGGCGTGAGGTCGGCCAGGCCGCTGCGCGGCGCCGCCGGCCCGGACCGGGTGAAGCGCCGGCAGCGCACGGGCAGGGCTGCCTCGTCGAAGCGGACCTGGAGCACGTACTGCCCGCCGGTGTAGCTGAACCCGCGGACGTACTCGGTGCAGCGTGCCCCGGTGCCGTCCTCGAAGCCGTAGCCGAAGACGTACGTCTCCCCGGTGCGCAGCCGCCGCTCGAACAGCAGCTCCGCCACGAGGACCTCGGCCTCGCGGTGCCAGCGGATCCGCCCCGTCCGGCAGTTCTCGCCGGCCTGCACCCGCACGCGCGCCGGGTCGCAGCCGGGGTCGCCGTGGTGGACGGCGAGGTAGCGGTCCACCCCGTCCCGGTGGGCCCGTACGACGTGCTGCGAGTCGCGGCCGGCCAGCTCGCCGGCGGCGCCGATGCGCACCCGCTCCTGGTGGACCACGGTGTGCAGGCCCCCGTCGGACGGCAGCTCCAGCCCGGCCAGCAGCTCCTCCACGGCCGCGCCCACGCTGACCAGCGCCCGGTACGAGCGGGCCGGGGGCCGGGCCGTCCCGCCCGCCGCGGGCTCCGGCCCGGCGAGCAGCCGCAGCAGCGCGCCGCGCGGCAGGTCGAGGATCTGCTCCAGGGCGCGCACGGCCCGCAGCGACTCCGGGCGGCGGGGGCGGCGGGCGCCCTGCTGCCAGTAGCTCAGGCTGGTCACGCCGATCGTGATGCCGCGTGCGGCGAGCCGGTGCCGGACGCGGTGCAGCGGCAGGCCGCGGGCCGTCAGGGCGGCCCGCAGGGCCAGGTGGAACGGCCCGGTGTCCAGCAGGCGGGCCAGGTCGCCCGGGTCCCCGCCAGGGCCCGTCGGACCGTCCGGGGCGGGCCCGCCGGTGCGCTCCGAGGTCGGGGGCATGGGCGGCTCCTCCTGTGAACGTTCACACGCGGTGGGGCGGGAGGGCCCGCGGTGGCGCCCGGTGGCCAGGTGAAGGGACGGCAGCCGTTCACACGGCGGGCACGCCGTTCACACTGCAATGTCAAGGCGTATTGAAGCCTGTTGACCGGATCACGACAACACCCTGATGCTCCTCCACAAGCGTCCGGACGCGCTCCTCCGATCCCCGCATCCCCACGGGAGGAACGCGATGCGCACCCCGATGCGGAGGCTGTCCGCCACAGCCGCCGCCGTCACCGCCCTGCTCCTCGCGCTGCCCTGCGCCGAGGCGTCCGCCGCGCCGGCCGGTCCCGCCCCCACGGGCCCGGCCGCCGGCGCCGCCCTGGCGTACAAGCGCCTGGACATCACGATGCAGGCCCAGCAGAAGTCCAACTGGTGCTGGGCGGCGGGAGGCAACACCATCGCCGCCTGGTACGGCCGCACCCACACCCAGAACCAGTTCTGCAACGCCGCCTTCAACCGGCAGCAGGGCACCGAGTGCCCGAACAACCAGGCCACCCTCGGCAACGTCCAGACCGCCCTGCGCTGGAGCGGCATCAACCCCGGCTCCTACGTCACCGGCTGGCTGCGCCACCCCACCGTGCAGACCGAGATCGACGCGGGCAGGCCGGTCGAGACCCGCATCCAGTGGTCCTCCGGCGGCGGGCACATGCACGTCGTCTACGGCTACGACACGAACGGCAGCTGGGTCTACTGGGGCGACCCCTGGCCGTCCAGCGACCGCTACAACTGGGCCTCCCACGCCTGGTACGTCGACAACAGCGGCTTCTCCTGGACCCACTCCCTCTACCGGATCGGGGCGTGACGCCGTGACGAAGCGCGCCACCGCCGCAGCGGTCCTCGCCGCGACCGCCCTCCTCGGCCCCGCCCCGCACGCCGCGGCCGCCCCGGCCGCCGTCCCTCAGCCGCCCGCCGCCGGAGCCGAGGACCGGGCCGCCGCCGCCCGGGCCGCCGGCGCCCCCGACAACCTGGCGGTCCTCGCCCGGTTCTTCGCCCGGGAGGGCGGCCCCGGCGCCGCCGCGGCCGCCGGGCAGCCCCGGATCGAGGGGGAGCCCGTCGAGGTGCGCCACCTCTCGCCCGACTTCGTCGCCGGCCGGCCCGGAGCCCCGGTGTCCCGGCTGGAGTTCCTCGCCGGCCGGGCCGTCGCCGCCGACGGCCGGCAGGCCGCGGTGTGGACCGCGCGGACCGGCAGCGGCTGGGAGGTGGTCAACATCGCCGACGGCGACGACGAGTTCCGCTACGCCCGCCTCGGGGCCGAGCGGATGCCCGGCGGCACCGTCTTCCGCGAGCCGCAGATCGACGCCTGGTACGTCGCCGGCGGCGGCCGGGTGCTGCCGCTCGACGAGGACGCCGTCCGCGCGGTGGGGGAGCGGGGCACCGCCCTGGCCGCCTACCGGGCGCGCGTCGCCGCCGCGTACGGGGACAAGCTGCCGGGGTCCGCGTACGCCCGGGACGGCCGGGCCGGCGGCTACGACGAGGCCGCCCCCGCCCGCCCCGACGGAACGCCGGCGGCTGCCGCCGGAGCCGCCGGAGCGGCCCTGGCCGCCGCCCTCGGGGTCCTCGCGGTGCGCCGCCGGCGCCTGAGGCGGCGTACCGGCTGACCGCCCTGCCCGGCGGGCCGCCGGCCGGTGCCGGCCGCCGCGGCCCGCCGCGCAGCAGCACCCCGCCGCCCGGCGCCCGCGCCGCCGGGCGGCCCGGGCGGCAGGGGCCGGGATGTCGGTCCGCGACAGTAGGGTGGGCGGCATGGCCGACCCTTCCAGCTACCGCCCCCAGCCGGGCCAGGTCCCCGACTCGCCGGGGGTCTACCGCTTCCGAGACGAGCACCGCCGGGTGATCTACGTCGGGAAGGCCAAGAGCCTGCGCCAGCGCCTGGCGAACTACTTCCAGGACGTCGCCGGCCTCCACCCGCGCACGGCCACCATGGTCACCACGGCCGCCTCCGTCGAGTGGACCGTCGTGTCCACCGAAGTCGAGGCCCTCCAGCTGGAGTACTCCTGGATCAAGGAGTACGACCCCCGGTTCAACGTCAAGTACCGGGACGACAAGAGCTACCCCTCCCTCGCGGTCACCATGAACGAGGAGTACCCGCGCGTCCAGGTCATGCGCGGCCCGAAGAAGAAGGGCGTCCGCTACTTCGGCCCCTACGCGCACGCCTGGGCGATCCGCGAGACCGTCGACCTGATGCTGCGCGCCTTCCCCGTCCGCACCTGCTCCGCCGGGGTGTTCAAGCGCTCCGCGCAGATCGGCCGGCCCTGCCTCCTCGGCTACATCGGCAAGTGCTCCGCCCCCTGCGTCGGCCGCGTCACCCCCGAGGAGCACCGCGAACTCGCCGAGGACTTCTGCGACTTCATGGCCGGCCGCACCGGCACCTACCTCTCCCGCCTCGAAGCGCAGATGCACGAGGCCGCCGAGGAGATGGAGTACGAGAGGGCCGCCCGGCTGCGCGACGACATAGGGGCGCTGCGCCGCGCCATGGAGAAGAACGCCGTCGTCCTCGCCGACGCCACCGACGCCGACCTCGTCGCGGTCGCCGAGGACGAGCTCGAAGCGGCCGTGCAGATCTTCCACGTCCGCGGCGGCCGGGTCCGAGGCCAGCGCGGCTGGGTCACCGACAAGGTCGAGGCCGTCGACACCGCCGGGCTCGTCGAGCACGCCCTCCAGCAGCTGTACGGGGAGGAGACCGGCGAGGCCGTGCCCAAGGAGGTGCTCGTCCCGGCCCTGCCCGAGGACGCGCCCGCCCTCGGGCAGTGGCTGGCCGCCCGGCGCGGCTCCCAGGTCAGCCTGCGCATCCCGCAGCGCGGGGACAAGAAGGCCCTCATGGAGACCGTCCACCGCAACGCGCAGCAGGCCCTCGCCCTGCACAAGACCAAGCGCGCCGCCGACCTGACCACCCGCTCGCGCGCCCTGGAGGAGATCGCCGAGGCCCTCGGCCTCGACAGCGCGCCGCTGCGCATCGAGTGCTTCGACATCTCCCACCTCCAGGGCGACGACGTCGTGGCCTCCATGGTCGTCTTCGAGGACGGCCTCGCCCGCAAGGGCGAGTACCGGCGCTTCCAGATCAAGACCTTCGCCGGGCAGGACGACGTCCGCTCCATGCACGAGGTGGTCTCCCGGCGCTTCCGCCGCTACCTCCAGGAGAAGCTGAAGACCGGCGAGTGGTCCCCCGAGGACGCTGCGGCCGACGGCGCCGACGCGGCCGAGGCCGTCGACGGTGCGGGAGGGGCGCAGGACGACGGGCGGCCCAAGCGCTTCGCCTACCCCCCGCAGCTCGTCGTCGTCGACGGCGGCCGGCCGCAGGTCGCCGCCGCCCAGCGGGCCCTGGAGGAACTCGGCATCGACGACGTCGCCGTGTGCGGCCTGGCCAAGCGCCTGGAGGAGGTGTGGCTGCCCGGCGAGGAAGACCCCGTCGTGCTGCCCCGCACCAGCGAGGGCCTCTACCTGCTCCAGCGCGTCCGCGACGAGGCGCACCGGTTCGCCATCCAGTACCAGCGCAGCAAGCGCGGCAAGCGGCTCAAGGCGGGCCCGCTGGACGAGGTGCCCGGCCTCGGCGAGACCCGCAAGCAGGCCCTGGTCAAGCACTTCGGTTCGGTGAAGAAGCTGAGACAGGCGACAATCGACCAGATCTGCGAGGTCCCGGGCATAGGGCGCAAGACGGCCGAGACGGTGGCCGCGGCCCTCGCCCGGGCGGTCCCCGCCGCTCCTGCCGTCAACACGGCGACAGGGGAGATCATGGAGGAGGAGACCCCCGCGCCCGCGGGAACCTCGTCCGAACGGGGGACCGACCGATGACCGAGCAGCACGAGACCGAGTACGACCGAGACGGAGCACAGGTGAGTACGGGCACGACACTGGAGCCCGGCGAGAGCGCCGAGGCCGCCATCCCCGAGCTGGTGATCATCTCCGGGATGTCCGGAGCCGGCCGCAGCACGGCGGCCAAGTGCCTGGAGGACCTCGGCTGGTTCGTCGTGGACAACCTGCCGCCGGCACTGATCCCCACCATGGTGGAGCTCGGCGCCCGCTCGCAGGGCAACGTGGCGCGGATCGCGGTCGTCGTCGACGTCCGCGGCCGCCAGTTCTTCGACGCCCTGCGCGAGTCCCTCGCCGACCTGGAGCTGCGCGGCGTCACCCGGCGCATCGTCTTCCTGGAGTCCTCCGACGACGCGCTGGTGCGCCGCTTCGAGTCCGTCCGCCGCCCCCACCCGCTCCAGGGCGAGGGCCGCATCACCGACGGCATCGCGGCCGAGCGCGACCTGCTGCGCGAGCTCCGGGGCGACGCCGACCTGGTGATCGACACCTCCAGCCTGAACGTGCACGAGCTGCGCGCGAAGATGGACGCCCAGTTCGCGGGCGAGGAGGAGCCCGAGCTGCGGGCCACCGTCATGTCCTTCGGCTACAAGTACGGCCTCCCCGTCGACGCCGACCTCGTCGTGGACTGCCGCTTCATCCCGAACCCGCACTGGGTGCCCGAGCTGCGGCCGTTCACCGGCCTGAACCCGGAGGTCTCGGGCTACGTCTTCAGCCAGCCCGGCGCCAAGGAGTTCCTCGACCGCTACACGGAGCTGCTCCAGCTCATCGCCGCCGGCTACCGCCGCGAGGGCAAGCGGTACGTGACCATCGCCGTCGGCTGCACCGGCGGCAAGCACCGCAGCGTCGCCGTCTCCGAGAAGCTCGCCGCCCGCCTCGCCTCCGAGGGAGTCGAGACCGTCGTGGTCCACCGGGACATGGGGCGCGAGTGACCGGACGCACCCTGCGGCTGCGCCGCCTGCGCCGCCTCACCCCGGGGCGGGGCGAGGACGGCGCGGTCCGCACCGCGCCGCGCCGCGGCGCAGCCGCCAAGGGCGCCGCGCCCAAGGTCGTCGCGCTGGGCGGCGGCATGGGCCTGTCGGCGTCGCTGGCCGCCCTGCGCCGGATCACCGGCGAGCTGACCGCCGTCGTCACCGTCGCCGACGACGGCGGGTCCAGCGGGCGGCTGCGCGAGGAGCTCGGCGTCCTTCCCCCGGGCGACCTGCGCAAGGCGCTGGCCGCGCTGTGCGGGGACGACGACTGGGGCCAGACCTGGGCCCGCGTCATCCAGCACCGCTTCCAGTCGGCCGGCGCCCTGCACGAGCACGCGGTGGGCAACCTGCTGATCGTGGCCCTGTGGGAGCAGCTCGGCGACCCCGTCCAGGCCCTCGACCTCGTCGGCCGGCTGCTCGGCGCACAGGGCCGGGTGCTGCCGATGTCGGCGGTACCGCTGGAGCTCCAGGCGCTCGTACGGGGCCACGACCCGGCCCGCCCGGCGGACGTGGACACCGTCCGCGGGCAGGCCACCGTCGCCACCACCCCCGGCGAGGTGCTGTCCGTGCACCTCGTGCCGTCCGACCCGCCCGCGGTGCCGGAGGCCGTCGCCGCGGTCCTCGACGCGGACTGGGTGGTGCTCGGTCCCGGGTCCTGGTTCTCGTCCGTCATCCCGCACCTGCTGGTGCCGGAACTCCTCGACGCGCTCATGGAGACCAAGGCCCGGCGCGTGCTGTCGCTGAACCTGGCCCCGCAGCCCGGCGAAACAGAGGGCTTCTCTCCGCAGCGTCATTTGGAGGTTTTGGCCCGACACGCCCCTAAACTCGCCCTGGACGTGGTGCTGGCCGACCAGGCCGCCGTGCCCGACCGCGAGTCCCTCGCCGATGCCGCGCAGCGCTTCGGTGCCGCGGTCGAGCTGGCGCCGGTGGCCAGGGAAGACGGCTCCCCCAAGCACGACCCGGAGCTGCTCGCAGCCGCGTACGACCGTATTTTTCGGATGCATGGAAGGATCGGCCCATGGCGATGACGCCAGCGGTGAAGGATGAGATCTCCCGGCTCCCCGTCACCCGGACCTGCTGCAGGAAGGCGGAGGTCTCGGCGATTCTTCGGTTCGCCGGCGGTCTGCACCTGGTGAGCGGCCGGATCGTCATCGAGGCGGAGCTCGACACCGGGATCGCCGCGCGGCGGCTCCGCAAGGACATCCTGGAGATTTTCGGCCACTCCTCGGACCTCGTCGTCATGGCGCCCGGCGGCCTGCGCCGCGGCAGCCGGTACGTCGTCCGCGTCGTGGCCGGAGGCGACCAGCTGGCCCGCCAGACCGGCCTGGTCGACGGCCGCGGCCGTCCCATCCGGGGCCTTCCCCCGCAGGTGGTCTCGGGGGCCACCTGCGACGCCGAGGCGGCCTGGCGCGGCGCCTTCCTGGCCCACGGCTCGCTCACCGAGCCGGGCCGGTCCTCCTCGCTGGAGGTCACCTGCCCCGGCCCCGAGGCAGCCCTGGCCCTGGTGGGTGCCGCCCGGCGGCTCTCCATCGCGGCGAAGGCCCGCGAGGTCCGCGGTGTCGACCGCGTCGTCGTCCGCGACGGCGACGCCATCGGCGCGCTGCTGACCCGGCTCGGCGCCCACGAGTCCGTGCTGGCCTGGGAGGAGCGGCGGATGCGCCGCGAGGTCCGCGCCACCGCGAACCGGCTGGCCAACTTCGACGACGCCAACCTGCGCCGCTCGGCGCGCGCCGCCGTCGCCGCCGGGGCCCGCGTCCAGCGCGCCCTGGAGATCCTCGGCGAGGAGGTGCCCGAGCACCTGGCCGCCGCGGGCCGGCTGCGCATGGAGCACAAGCAGGCCTCCTTGGAGGAGCTGGGCGCCCTCGCCGACCCGCCGCTGACGAAGGACGCCGTCGCCGGCCGGATCCGCCGCCTGCTGGCGATGGCCGACAAGCGGGCCCAGGACCTGGGCATCCCGGGAACCGAGTCCAACCTCAGCGAGGAGCTGGCCGACAACCTGGCCGGCTGACCGGCCCGGCACCGCACCGTGCCCCGGGGGGCCCGTACGCCGCACAGCGCGCGCGTACGGGCCCCCGGCGCGCGGCGGCTCGTTCCCGCAACGCCCCATTGACATGGACACGGGGCCTCGTGAGCCTGTCGTCCGAACGCTTTCGTGGCAGTCGACGCCCAGGGGGGCACATGAGGCACCGCGCGGGACTGATCCTCGCCGCCAGCTCACTCCTCTTAGCTACCACCGCGGCCGCCCTCCCGGCCGCGGCCCACGCCCGCCCCGCGGCGGACGCCGCACCCGGCGCCGACCAGGTCCGGGTCTACGACGCCGACATCACCAAGGAGCAGGTCCCGCTCGTCCTCGCCGCCGGCCAGGACGGGCACGAGCTGTCCGAGCGCGCCCCGGAGACCGGCACCGCCCGCGTGGAGCTGTTCCTCACCGAGGACCAGGCCCGCGGGCTCGCCGCCCGCGGCGTGGCCCTCGCCGAGCGCAAGGCCGGAGCCGCCGCCCGCGCGCAGGCCCCCGGTGACGGCGTCTTCCGCCCGTACAGCGGCAAGGGCGGGCTGAAGGAGGAGGTCCTGCGGACCGCCCGGGAGCACCCCGGCCTCGCCAAGGCCGTCTCCATCGGGACGACCGTCCAGGGCCGGGACATCCTCGCGCTGAAGGTCACGAAGAACGCCCGCACCGGCCGCGACGGCGCGAAGCCCTCCGTGCTGTACATGTCCAACCAGCACGCCCGCGAGTGGATCACGCCGGAGATGACGCGGCGCCTGATGCACCACACGCTGGACAACTACGGCAAGGATCCGCGGATCACGAAGCTGGTGGACTCCACCGAGCTGTGGTTCCTGCTGTCCGCCAACCCCGACGGCTACGACCACACCCACGCCTCCGAGGCCAACCGGCTCTGGCGCAAGAACCTCCGCGACAACAACGGCGACGGAAGGATCACCACCGGCGACGGCGTCGACCTGAACCGGAACTTCGCCTACAAGTGGGGCTACGACGACGAGGGCTCCTCACCGAACCCCGCGAACGAGACCTACCGCGGCCCGTCGGCCTCCTCCGAGCCCGAGACCGCCGCCCTCGACCGGTTCCAGAAGCGGATCGGCTTCGAGTACGCCGTCAACTACCACTCCGCCGCCGAGCTCATCCTCTACGGCGTCGGCTGGCAGGTCGCCACGCCCACCCCCGACGACACCGCCTACCGGGCGCTCGCCGGCACCCCGGAGAACCCGGCGGTCCCCGGCTACCGCCCGCAGCTGTCGTCCGAGCTGTACACCACCAACGGCGAGGCCGACGGCCACGCCTCGAACGTCAACGGCATCATGATGTTCACCCCGGAGATGACCACCTGCCGGACGGCCTCGGCGTCCGACCCGAACGACCGGTGGAAGCCCGAGGACTGCCGCTCCGGCTTCAACTTCCCCGACGACGAGAAGCTGATCCAGGCCGAGTTCGCCAAGAACGTCCCCTTCGCGCTCGCCGTCGGCGAGAGCGCCGCACGCCCCGACCGGCCGGTGTCCCCCGTCGGCCTGGCCGCCGCCGACTTCACCCTCGACCCCTTCACCACCTCCTACGCGGCCGACGGCCGGGAGCAGCCGGTCGCCGTCACCGCCCGCAAGGCGCTCGGCGACAAGCGGCTGCACTGGCGCATCAACGGCGGCCGCACCCACGACCGCGGCGTGAAGCCCTGGAAGGGCGGCTCCGTCTACGGCGGCGAGGACAACAACTGGTTCGACGAGTACCGGGGCGCGGTGCACGGCGCCCGCCCCGGCGACCGCGTCGAGGTCTGGTTCACCGGCCGCGACCGGGACGGCCGGCGCGTCTCCAGCGACCGCTTCACGTACACGGTCGCCGAGCGGCCCCGCGCCGACGCCCTCGTGATCGCCGAGGAGGGCGCCCCCGCCCGGCACGCCCGCGGCTACGCCGACGCGCTGCGCGCCAACGGCCGGCCGGCCGCCGTCTGGGACACGGCCGTCCAGGGCGCCCCGCACCGCCTCGGCGTCCTCGCCCACTTCCGCACCGCCGTCCACTACACCGGCGCCGGCGCCCCCGGCGGCGACACCCAGCTCGCGCTGCGCTCGTACCTCAACGAGGGCGGGAAGCTGATCGAGGCCGGCGAGTCGGCCGGCGGCGACACCCGGGTCGGGCCCGCCCTCACCGACGACTTCGGCCAGTACTGGCTCGGCGCCTACGGCCGCAGCAGCGTACGCGGAGCCACCGGCTTCACCGGCGCGGGGGGCCTCGCCGGAGCCCGCGGCGGGCTGGGCGACGCCGAGGGAAACCCGCTGGACGCGCCCGGCGCCTTCACGGTCACCTCCGAGAGCCTGCCCGCGGACCGGTTCCCGCAGTTCCGCAGCGCGCAGGCGGGCGGGTACGCCGGCGTCGTGAACCCGTACGCCCCCCACTCCGGGACCGGCATGGCCGCGGCGACCCACGCCGACGGGGACTGGCGGCGGCTGACCCGCACCATCGACCTGACGCAGGTGTCCGCCGAGGACGCGCCGCAGCTCAAGGCCGCCCTGAACTGGCACACCGAGCGGGGCTACGACCACGCCGTCCTGGAGGCGCGCACGGCCGGCGGCGACGACTGGACCACCCTGCCCGAGGCGGGCGGCCTGACCCGCAGCCAGGTGCCGACGGACTGCGCGGCCGGCTTCTTCGTGAACGCGCACCCCTTCCTGCGCCGCTACCTCACCCTTGAAGGCGGCGGCTGCACCGCGCAGGGCGGCAGCGGCGCGTGGCACAGCCTCACCGGCTCGTCCGACGGCTGGAAGCAGGCCTCCTTCGACCTGAGCGCCTACGCGGGCCGGACCGTCGAGGTGTCGCTGTCGTACGTCACGGACGCGAGCGAGGGCGGCCGCGGCGTCTTCGCGGACGACGTCCGCCTCTCCGTCGGGGGAGTGGACCAGACCACCGAGGGGTTCGAGGCCTCCCTCGGGAGCTGGACGGCGGCCGGCGCCCCTGTGGGAAGCGCCGAAGTTCCCGGCGACTGGGCCCGCTCCGGCGAGCTGTTCCGCTCTTACGCCTCGGTCACCACGCGTGACACCGTCCTGCTCGGATTCGGCCTGGAACACGTCCGCGAACCGGCCGACCGCGCGCTACTCGTCGGTAAGGCGCTCCGTGCGCTGAACCGCTGATCACCGCCCCCGCCGCCGCTCACGCCGCGTGACCGGCACGAGGCCCCGCGAGCCCCGTTCCGGCCCGCCGGAGCGGGGCCCCGGGGTGTGTCAGGTCCCGGACGATGTCACTCGCAAGCTCACGGAGAGGTAGGGTCGTAAGCGGTCGGGGACATCCCATTTACAGCTCGCCGGGCGCACAGACCGGCGCACCAACGAGGAGATCGGTTCGTGACGATCCGCGTAGGAATCAACGGTTTTGGTCGAATTGGCCGCAACTACTTCCGAGCTCTCCTGGAGCAGGGGGCGGACATCGAGATCGTCGGTGTCAACGACCTGACGGACAACGCCACCCTGGTGCACCTCCTCAAGTACGACAGCATCCTCGGCCGCCTCAAGCAGGAGGTCACGCACACCGAGGACACGATCACGGTCGGCGGCAACACCTTCAAGACGTTCGCCGAGCGCGACCCCGCGAACCTCCCCTGGGGCGAGCTGGGCGCCGACATCGTCATCGAGTCGACCGGCATCTTCACGAAGAAGGCCGACGCCGCCAAGCACATCGCCGCCGGCGCGAAGAAGGTCCTCATCTCGGCCCCGGCCAAGGACGAGGACATCACCATCGTGATGGGCGTCAACCACGACAAGTACGACGCGGCCAACCACCACGTCATCTCCAACGCCTCCTGCACCACCAACTGCGTGGCGCCGATGGCCAAGGTCCTCGACGAGAACTTCGGCATCGTCAAGGGCATGATGACGACGGTCCACGCGTACACGAACGACCAGCGCATCCTGGACTTCCCGCACTCGGACCTGCGCCGCGCCCGCGCCGCCGCCGAGAACATCATCCCGACCTCCACCGGTGCCGCCAAGGCCACCGCCCTGGTCCTCCCGCAGCTGAAGGGCAAGCTGGACGGCATCGCCATGCGCGTCCCGGTCCCGACCGGCTCGGTCACCGACCTCGTCATCGAGCTCGACCGCGAGGTCACCAAGGACGAGATCAACGCCGCTTTCCAGAAGGCGTCCGAGGGCCAGCTCAAGGGCATCCTGGACTACACCGAGGACGCGATCGTCTCCTCCGACATCGTGAACTGGCCGGCCTCCTGCACCTTCGACTCGTCGCTGACGATGGTCCAGGGCAAGCAGGTCAAGGTCGTCGGCTGGTACGACAACGAGTGGGGCTACTCCAACCGACTCGTCGACCTGACCGTCTACGTCGGCGGCCGGCTCTGACGCACGTCGGACACACAAGCCGAACTCCCATGATGTGAGCACAGGGTCCGCGCAGCGCGATGAAGCGCCGTACGGGCCCTGTTGCCTGCCCGCCCCACCCACCCCGCGCCGGTACGGCCCGTGCCGGGGGACAAGGAGTAGAAACACATGAAGACGATCGACGAACTCCTCGCCGAGGGCGTCTCGGGCAAGAGGGTCTTCGTCCGCGCGGACCTCAACGTGCCGCTCTCCGGCGACGTGATCACCGACGACGGCCGGATCCGCGCCGTGCAGCCGACCATCGCCCGCCTCGCCGAGGCCGGCGCCCGCGTGGTCGTCGCCTCGCACCTGGGCCGCCCCAAGGGCGCCCCGGACCCGGCGTTCTCCCTCGCCCCGGCCGCGAAGCGGCTCGGCGAACTCCTCGGCGCCGAGGTCGCCTTCGCCGCCGACACCGTCGGCGCCTCCGCCAAGGAGACCGTCGCGAAGCTCTCCGACGGCCAGGTCGCCGTCCTGGAGAACCTCCGCTTCAACCCCGGCGAGACCGCCAAGGACGACGCCGAGCGCGGTGCCTTCGCCGACCAGCTCGCCGAGCTCGCCGACGTCTACGTCGGCGACGGCTTCGGCGCCGTGCACCGCAAGCACGCCTCGGTCTACGACCTGCCCGCGCGCCTGCCGCACGCCGCCGGCTCCCTGATCGCCGCCGAGGTCGGCGTCCTGAAGAAGCTGACCGCCGACGTCAAGCGCCCCTACGTCGTCGTCCTCGGCGGCGCCAAGGTCTCCGACAAGCTCGCCGTCATCGACGAGCTCCTCGGCAAGGCCGACCGCCTCCTCATCGGCGGCGGCATGGCCTACACCTTCCTCCACGCCAAGGGCTACGAGGTGGGCATCTCCCTGCTCCAGAAGGACCAGGTGGAGACCGTCAAGGAGTACATGGCCCGCGCCGAGGCGAACGGCGTCGAGCTCGTCCTGCCGGTCGACGTCCTCGCCTCCACGGAGTTCCCCGACCTCAAGGGCAAGGCCCCGGCCGAGTACACCACCGTCGACGCGGACAAGATCCCGGCCGACAAGGAGGGCCTCGACATCGGCCCCAAGACCCGCGAGCTGTACGCTTCGAAGATCGCCGATGCCGAGACGGTGTTCTGGAACGGCCCCGTGGGCGTCTTCGAGCACCCGGACTACGCCGGCGGCACCCGCGCCATCGCGCAGGCCCTCGTCGACAGCAGCGCCTTCACCGTCGTCGGCGGCGGCGACTCCGCCGCGGCCGTGCGCACGCTCGGCTTCGACGAGAACGCTTTCGGCCACATCTCTACCGGCGGCGGCGCCTCCCTCGAATACCTCGAGGGCAAGACGCTCCCCGGTCTCGCTGCACTGGAGGTCTGACCCCCGATGACCACGCGCACCCCGCTCATGGCGGGCAACTGGAAGATGAACCTCAACCACCTCGAGGCCATCGCGCACGTCCAGAAGCTCGCCTTCGCGCTCGCCGACAAGGACTACGACGCCGTCGAGGTCGCGGTCCTGCCGCCCTTCGTCGACCTGCGCTCCGTCCAGACCCTCGTCGACGGCGACAAGCTGAAGATCAAGTACGGCGCCCAGGACCTCTCGGCCCACGACGCCGGCGCCTACACCGGCGAGATCTCCGGCTCCATGCTCGCCAAGCTCAAGTGCACGTTCGTGGCCGTCGGCCACAGCGAGCGCCGCCAGTACCACGGCGAGACCGACGAGGTCTGCAACGCCAAGGTCAAGGCCGCCTACCGGCACGGCCTCACCCCGATCCTGTGCGTCGGCGAGGGCCTGGAGGTCCGCAAGGCCGGCGACCAGGTCGCCCACACCCTCGCCCAGGTCGACGGCGGCCTGAAGGACGTCCCGGCCGAGCAGGCCGAGTCGGTCGTCATCGCCTACGAGCCCGTCTGGGCCATCGGCACCGGCGAGGTCGCCACCCCCGAGGACGCCCAGGAGGTCTGCGGGGCCATCCGCCGCCGCCTCGCCGAGCTGTACTCCCAGGAGCTGGCCGACAAGGTCCGCATCCAGTACGGCGGCTCCGTCAAGGCGAACAACATCGCGGCGATCATGGCGCAGCCGGACGTCGACGGCGCCCTGATCGGCGGCGCCGCCCTCGACGCGGACGAGTTCGTCAAGATCGTCCGGTTCCGGGACCAGTAGTCCGCACCCCCGCGGCAGCGAGTAGGCCGCGGGCCGGATCCGTCGTACCCTTGCGGGGGCCAGGAGGCTGCACCACCAGCCACTGGCCCCCGCGCCCATCCGGCACCGCCGGAAAGCCTTCGGAAGCCAGAAAGTAGGAATCAGCCGTGGTTATGGGGTTCTCGATCGCCCTGATCGTCTTCAGTGCGCTGCTGATGCTGCTCGTGCTGATGCACAAGGGCAAGGGCGGCGGCCTCTCCGACATGTTCGGCGGCGGCATGCAGTCCTCCGTCGGCGGCTCCTCGGTCGCCGAGCGCAACCTCGACCGCATCACGGTCGTCGTCGGCCTGCTGTGGTTCGCGTGCATCGTCGCCCTCGGCCTGCTGATGAAGTCGAACGGCTGACACCTCCGCGCAGCCGCCGGTTCTCGCCAATCCGGCCGTCCCGCCCGGCGCGTCCCGCCTATCATGAAGGCGGCGTCCACGGCTCGGAGTGAGTAACTCCATTTGCTGGACGTCCGTTGGGCCTTCCGTAGACTGGGGCGCCCGCGGCGGAAACCTCTCACGCTTCGCGGCACCATCACGCAGGGGAGTTACGACCGTGGCAAGTGGCAACGCGATCCGTGGCAGCCGGGTCGGGGCGGGGCCGATGGGCGAGGCCGAGCGCGGCGAGTCCGCGCCCCGCCTGCGCATCTCGTTCTGGTGCTCGAACGGGCACGAGACGCAGCCCAGCTTCGCCAGCGACGCACAGGTGCCGGACACCTGGGACTGCCCGCGCTGCGGGTTCCCGGCCGGCCAGGACCGGGACAACCCCCCGGCGCCGCCGCGCACCGAGCCGTACAAGACGCACCTGGCGTACGTGCGCGAACGCCGCACCGACGCCGACGGCGAGGCCATCCTCGCCGAGGCCCTCGCCAAGCTCCGCGGCGAGATCTGACGCCACCGCGCGGCACCGGGCCCGGCCCGCAGGAGGCCCACCTCCGGCGGACCGGGCCCTTCGCGTGCCCGCACACCGCAGCGCTGTCCCGCACAGACCCCCTCGATCCCTTAAGTTGGTGATCGGCGGGGCACGACAGGACGGAAGAAACGGGTTGATGTCCGAGATGAACGCAGAAGGCCGGGCAAGGCTCAACCGGACCCCCGAGTGGCTTGCCCTCGGCAAGCACCGGGAAGAGCTGGGGCAGACGCATCTGCGGCAGCTGTTCGAGGAGGACCCCGAGCGCGGCACGGCGTACACGCTGCGCGTCGGCGACCTCCACATCGACTACTCCAAGCACCTCGTCACCGACGAGACGCTCACGCTGCTGCGCGAACTGGCCGCCGCCACCGGCGTCGCCGAACTGCGCGAGGCCATGTTCCGCGGCGAGAAGATCAACACCACCGAGGGCCGCGCGGTCCTGCACACCGCTCTGCGCGCCCCCGCCGGCACGGTCGTCGAGGTCGACGGCGAGGACGTCGTCCCCGGAGTCCACGCCGTCCTCGACAAGATGGCCTCCTTCAGCGAGCGGATCCGCTCCGGGGAGTGGACCGGCTCCACCGGAGCGCCCCTCACCAACATCGTCAACATCGGCATCGGCGGCTCCGACCTCGGACCGGCGATGGCCTACGAGGCGCTGCGCCCCTTCACCGACCGCGGCCTGACGGTCCGGTTCGTCTCCAACGTCGACGGCGCCGACCTGCACGAGGCCGTCCGCGACCTCGACCCGGCGCGGACCCTGTTCATCGTCGCGTCCAAGACGTTCACGACGATCGAGACCATCACCAACGCCGAATCGGCCCGCGCCTGGCTGGTGGACGGCCTCGGCGGCGACGAGGCCGCCGTCGCACGGCACTTCGTCGCGCTCTCCACCAACGCGGAGAAGGTGACGGGCTTCGGCATCGATCCGGCCAACATGTTCGAGTTCTGGGACTGGGTCGGCGGCCGCTACTCCTTCGACTCCGCCATCGGCCTCTCGCTGATGATCGCGATCGGCCCGGACCGCTTCCGCGAACTCCTCTCCGGCTTCCGGCTGATGGACGAGCACTTCCGCACGGCGCCCCCGGAGGAGAACGCCCCGCTGCTCCTCGGCCTCCTCGGCATCTGGTACGGCGCCTTCCACGACGCCCAGTCGCACGCCGTCCTGCCCTACAGCCACTACCTCTCGCGGTTCACCGCCTACCTCCAGCAGCTCGACATGGAGTCCAACGGCAAGTCCGTGGACCGCGAGGGCCGCCCCGTCGACTGGCAGACGGGCCCCGTCGTCTGGGGCACCCCCGGCACCAACGGCCAGCACGCCTACTACCAGTTGATCCACCAGGGCACCAAGGTGATCCCGGCGGACTTCATCGGCTTCGCCCGCCCCGTCGCCGAACTGCCGCCGCGCCTCGCGGCCCAGCACGACCTGCTGATGGCCAACTTCTTCGCCCAGACGCAGGCGCTGGCCTTCGGCAAGACCGCCGACGAGGTCCGCGCGGAGGGCGTCGCCGAGGAGCTCGTCCCCCACAAGACCTTCCGCGGCAACCACCCCACGACCACGGTCCTGGCCACCGAGCTGACCCCGTCCGTGATCGGCCAGCTGATCGCGCTGTACGAGCACAAGGTCTTCGTCCAGGGCGCGGTGTGGAACATCGACTCCTTCGACCAGTGGGGCGTGGAGCTCGGCAAGGTCCTCGCCAAGCGCGTGGAGCCGGCGCTGGCCGAGGGCGCCGACGTCCCCGGGCTCGACGCGTCGACCCGGAACCTCGTCGGGGTCTACCGCTCGCTGCGCGGCCGCTCCTGACCCCTGCCGACGCGACGGCCCGCCGTCCCCGAGGGGAGGGCGGGCCGTCCGCGGCACCGTGAGGGGCCGTCAGGCTCACACCGGCGGGTAGAGCCCCGCCGGGAGCTTCGCCGCGGCCGCCCGGTCGAGCAGCCACAGGGTGCGCGAGCGCCCGTACGCGGCCGCGGCCGGGGCCTGGACCTCGCCGGCGCCGCCCAGCGCGATGGCGACCGCGCCGGCCTTGTCCTCGCCCGCCGCGAGCAGCCACACCTCGCGGGCCGCCCGGATCGCCGGCAGGGTCAGCGAGACCCGGGTCGGCGGGGGCTTGGGGGCGCCGTGCACGCCGACGACCGTGCGCTCGGACTCCCGCGCCGCCGGGTGCTCCGGGAACAGCGACGCCACGTGCGTGTCGGGGCCCACGCCCAGCATCAGCACGTCGAAGCGGGGGACCGGGCCGTGGTCCTCCGGGCCGGCGGCCCGCCGCAGCTCCTCCGCGTACGCCGCGGCCGCGGCGTCCGCGTCGTCCCCGTACGGGCCGTCCGACGCGGGCATCGCGTGCACCCGCGCCGGGTCGACGGGCACGGCGTCCAGCAGCGCCTCGCGGGCCTGGACGTGGTTGCGCTCGGGGTCGTCGGCCGGGACGAAGCGCTCGTCGCCCCACCACAGGTCGATCCGGGCCCAGTCGACCGCGTCCCGGGCCGGGGCCGCCGCCAGCGCGGCGAGCAGCCCGTTGCCGTTGCGGCCGCCGGTCAGGACCACCGAGGCGGTGCCCCGTGCGGCCTGCGCGTCCACGATCTTCGTGATGAGCCGGGCGGCCGCGGCCTGGGCCATCAGCTCCTTGTCCCGGTGGACGACGACCTGGGGAGTCGTCATACCCATGTTGTTGCCGCCTTCTTGGTCGGGAAACGGTGCGGCCGCCGACCGGACCGCCCCCGAGGGGGCGGATCCGGCCGGCGGCCGCGGGGTGTCACTGCTTGGCCGGGGCCTTCTTGGCGGCCGCCTTGGAGGCGGGCTTCGCGGCGGCCTTGCCGGCGGGGGCGGCCGCTTCGGCGCCGTCGCCCTCCGCAGCCTGCGCGGCCGCGGCCGGGGCGGGGGAGTCCTTCGCCACCCGCAGCTTCGCCACGCCGAACTTCAGCGCGGACTCGTAGGTGTTGTCCGGGTCCAGCCGGCGCAGCTCCTCCGCCAGCAGCTCGGCCGTCTCGCGGCGCTTGAGCGCCACGCTGCGGTCGGGCTGGCCCGGCATGCACAGCGTCGCCAGCGAACCGTCCGCGCGGCCCAGGAGGATCTCGCCCTCCTTGGTCTCCAGGCGGACCGCCGTCAGGCCGGGGCCCGACGACAGCGTGCGCTCGACGGGCACCTTCAGCCGGTCCGCCAGCCACATGGCCAGCAGCTCGCAGGACGGGTTCTCGTCCTCGCCCTCGACGGTCGCCGAGACGACCTCGAAGGCCTGCTGGTCCAGGGCCGCCGCCAACATGGAGCGCCACGGCGTGATCCGGGTCCAGGACAGGTCCGTGTCCCCGGGCGCGTACGTCTCCGCCCGCTCCGCGAGGGCCCCTATCGGGTCCTCGCAGGCGTACGTGTCGCTGATGCGGCGCTGCGCGAGTGCGCCCAGTGCGCTGCCCGCCAGGTCCGAGGGCGCGCCCTCGGGCCACCAGACGACGACCGGCGCGTCCGGGAGCAGCAGCGGGAGGACCACCGAGTCGGCGTGGTGGACGAGCTCGCCGTGGAGGCGGAGCACGACCGTCTCGCCGGTCCCCGCGTCCGCGCCGACCCGGACCTCCGCGTCGAGGCGGGCGTCGCGGCGGCTGCGCGCCGAGCGGCTGACCCGCTTGATCACGACGATGATCCGCGAGGGGTGCTCGTGGGACGCGTCGTTCGCCGACTTGAGCGCGTCGTACGCGTTCTCCTCGTCGGTCACGATCACCAGCGTGAGGACCATGCCGATGGCCGGCGTGCCGATGTCGCGGCGGGCCTGCACCAGCGCGGCGTTGATCTTGCTGGAGGTGGTCTCCGTGAGGTCGATCTTCATGGCCGGCGCCAGCTCCGTCCGTCTCGTGCGAGCATCTCGTCCGCCTCGACCGGCCCCCAGGTCCCCGCCGGGTACTGCGCGGGCCTGCCGTGCTTGTCCCAGTACTCCTCGATCGGGTCGAGGATGTTCCAGGACAGCTCGACCTCCTGGTGGCGCGGGAAGAGGTTCGCGTCGCCCAGCAGGACGTCCAGGATGAGGCGCTCGTACGCCTCGGGGCTCGACTCCGTGAAGGACTCGCCGTACGCGAAGTCCATCGTGACGTCCCGGACCTCCATCGAGGTGCCCGGGACCTTGGAGCCGAAGCGGACCGTGACGCCCTCGTCCGGCTGGACCCGGATGACCAGGGCGTTCTGCCCCAGCTCCTCGGTCGCGCCCGACTCGAACGGCAGGTACGGGGCGCGCTTGAAGACCACCGCGATCTCCGTCACCCGGCGGCCCAGGCGTTTGCCCGTCCGCAGGTAGAACGGCACGCCCGCCCAGCGGCGGTTGTTGATCTCCAGGCGGATCGCCGCGTAGGTGTCCGTCTTGGACTTCGGGTCGATGCCGTCCTCTTCGAGGTAGCCGACGACCTTCTCGCCGCCCTGCCACGCCGAGGTGTACTGGCCGCGCACGGTGTGCTTGCCCAGGTCCTCGGGGACCTGGACGGCGCTGAGCACCTTCAGCTTCTCCGCCACCAGCGCCTTGGGGTGGAAGGAGCCCGGCTCCTCCATCGCCGTCAGCGCGAGCAGCTGCAGCAGGTGGTTCTGGATGACGTCGCGGGCGGCGCCGATGCCGTCGTAGTACCCGGCGCGGCCGCCGATGCCGATGTCCTCGGCCATGGTGATCTGCACGTGGTCCACGTAGGACCGGTTCCAGATCGGCTCGAACATCGTGTTCGCGAAGCGGAGCGCCAGGATGTTCTGGACGGTCTCCTTGCCCAGGTAGTGGTCGATGCGGAAGACCTCGTCCCGCGGGAAGACCTCGTGGACGACCTTGTTGAGCTCCTCGGCGCTCTTCAGGTCGTGCCCGAAGGGCTTCTCGATGACGGCGCGCCGCCAGGAGCCCTCCTTCTGGGCGAGCCCGTGGTCCTTGAGCTGCTGGACCACCTTGGGGAACCACTTCGGCGGCACCGACAGGTAGAAGGCGAAGTTCCCGCCCGTCCCCTGCTGCTTGTCGAGCTCCTCGATCGTCGCCTTCAGCGTCTCGAACGCCTGGTCGTCGTCGAAGTCGCCCTGGACGAAGCGGCAGCCCTGCACCAGCTGCTGCCAGACCTCCTCCCGGAAGGGGGTGCGCGAGTGCTGCTTGACGGCCTCGTACACCTCCTGGGCGAAGTCCTCGTGCTCCCACTCGCGGCGGGCGAAGCCGATCAGGGAGAAGCCCGGCGGGAGCAGGCCGCGGTTGGCCAGGTCGTAGACGGCAGGCATCAGCTTCTTGCGCGACAGGTCACCCGTAACGCCGAAAATGACCAGGCCGGACGGCCCCGCGATACGCGGGAGCCGCCGGTCCTGTGCGTCACGAAGCGGGTTCGCTCCGTTTACAGACAAGGTGTTCAGGCCTCCGTGGGAGCGAGGCGCTCCAGCTCCGCCTCGGTGGACTTCAGCAGGTCGTTCCAGGACGCCTCGAACTTCTCGACGCCCTCGTCCTCCAGCAGCTGGACCACATCGTCGTACGAGATGCCGAGCTCCGCGACCGCGGCGAGCACCCGGCGGGACTCGTCGTAGGTGCCGCGCACGGTGTCGCCGGTCACCCGGCCGTGGTCGGCGGCGGCCTCCAGGGTGGCCTCCGGCATCGTGTTGACCGTGTTCGGGGCGACCAGGTCGTCCACGTACAGGGTGTCCTTGTACGCCGGGTCCTTGACGCCGGTCGAGGCCCACAGCGGGCGCTGCTTGTTGGCGCCCAGGCGCTCCAGGGCGGCCCAGCGGTCGGAGGAGAAGACCTCCTCGTACGCCTCGTAGGCCAGGCGGGCGTTGGCGAGGGCCGACTTGCCCTTGAGGGCCTTGGCCTCGTCGGTGCCGACGCCGTCCAGGCGCTTGTCGATCTCGGTGTCCACGCGGGAGACGAAGAACGACGCGACCGAGTGGATCTCGGAGAGGTCCAGGCCCGCGGACCGGGCCTTCTCCAGGCCGGACACGTAGGCGTCCATGACCTCGCGGTAGCGCTCCAGCGAGAAGATCAGCGTGACGTTGACGCTGATGCCCCGGCCGATGACCTCCGTGATCGCCGGCAGGCCGGCCCTGGTCGCGGGGATCTTGATCAGCGTGTTGGGGCGGTCCACCAGCCAGGCGAGCTGCTTGGCCTCGGCGACGGTCGCCGCGGTGTTGTGGGCCAGCCGCGGGTCGACCTCGATCGACACGCGGCCGTCCTGGCCGTCGGTCCGGTCGAACACCGGCCGCAGGATGTCGGCGGCGTCGCGGACGTCCGCCGTGGTGATCATGCGGATGGCCTCTTCGACGGTGACCCTGCGGGCCGCGAGGTCGGCGAGCTGCTGCTCGTAGCCGTCGCCGCTGCTGATCGCCTTCTGGAAGATCGACGGGTTGGTGGTGACGCCGACGACGTGCGACTCGTCGATCAGCTCGGCCAGGTTGCCCGACGTGATGCGCTTGCGGGACAGGTCGTCCAGCCAGATCGCCACGCCCTCGTCGGAGAGGCGCTTGAGTGCGTCTGTCATGGGAATTGCATCTCCTACTGGTTCTTGTACCGGCGTCAGCGCGCGGCGGCTTCGAGGGATTCCTTGGCGGCGGCGGTCACGGCCTCCGGGGTGAAGCCGAACTCGCGGAACAGCACCTTCGCGTCGGCGGAGGCGCCGAAGTGCTCCAGCGAGACGATCCGGCCCGCGTCCCCGACGTAGCGGTGCCAGGTCAGGCCGATGCCCGCCTCGACCGCGACACGGGCCTTGACGGACGGCGGCAGCACGCCGTCCTTGTAGGCCTGGTCCTGCTCCTCGAACCACTCGACGGACGGCATCGACACCACGCGGGTCGGGATGCCCTCGGCCTGGAGCGCCTCGCGGGCGGCGACGGCGAGCTGGACCTCGGAGCCGGTGCCGATGAGCACGACCTGCGGCTCGCCGCCCTCGGCCTCGAAGAGCACGTAGCCGCCCTTGGCGGCGTCCTCGTTCCGCTCGTACACGGGCACGCCCTGGCGGGTGAGGGCCAGGCCGTGCGGGGTGCCCTTGCCGAACACCTTGGTGTGGCGGCGCAGGATCTCCCGCCAGGCGACGGCCGTCTCGTTGGCGTCGGCCGGGCGGACGAGCGCGAGGCCCGGGATGGCGCGCAGCGAGGCGAGGTGCTCGATCGGCTGGTGGGTCGGGCCGTCCTCGCCGAGGCCGACGGAGTCGTGCGTCCACACGTAGGTGACCGGCAGGTGCATCAGCGCGGACAGGCGGACCGCGTTGCGCATGTAGTCGGAGAACACCAGGAAGGTGCCGCCGTAGATGCGCGTGTGGCCGTGCAGGGCGATGCCGTTCATGGCCGCGGCCATGGCGTGCTCGCGGATGCCGAAGTGGATGGTGCGGCCGTACGGGTCGGCCTCCGGCAGCGGGTTGCCCTTCGGCAGGAACGAGGAGTTCTTGTCGATGGTGGTGTTGTTCGAGCCGGCCAGGTCGGCCGAGCCGCCCCACAGCTCCGGGATGACGGCGCCGAGCGCCTGCAGGACCTTGCCGGAGGCGGCGCGGGTGGCGACGGAGGAGCCGGGCTCGAAGACGGGGAGCGCGTCCTCCCAGCCCTCGGGCAGCTCGTTCGCGTTGATCCGGTCGAACGCGGCGGCGCGCTCCGGGTTGGCGGTGCGCCAGGCGGAGAACTCCTTCTCCCACTCGGCCTTCGCCTCGCGGCCGCGGTCCAGCGCCTTGCGGGTGTGGGCGATGACCTCGTCGGAGACCTCGAAGGCCCGCTCCGGGTCGAAGCCGAGGACGCGCTTGGTGGCCGCGACCTCGTCGTCGCCGAGGGCCGAGCCGTGGGCCGCCTCGGTGTTCTGGGCGTGCGGGGCGGGCCAGGCGATGATCGAGCGCATCGCGATGAAGGACGGGCGCTCCGTCTCGGCCTTGGCGGCGGCCAGGGCCGCGTACAGGGCGGCGGGGTCGATGTCGCCGTTGGGCTGCTGCTCGATGCGCTGGACGTGCCAGCCGTAGGCCTCGTACCGCTTGAGGGTGTCCTCGGAGACGGCCGTCTCGGTGTCGCCCTCGATGGAGATGTGGTTGTCGTCCCACAGCAGGACGAGGTTGCCGAGCTTCTGGTGGCCCGCGAGGGAGGACGCCTCGGCGGAGATGCCCTCCTGGAGGCAGCCGTCGCCGGCGATGGCGTACACCATGTGGTCGAAGGGGGAGGTGCCCGGGGCGGCCTCGGGGTCGAACAGGCCGCGCTCGTAGCGGGCGGCCATGGCCATGCCCACCGCGTTGGCGACGCCCTGGCCCAGCGGGCCGGTGGTGGTCTCGACGCCGGCCGTGTGGCCGTACTCCGGGTGGCCCGGGGTCTTCGAGCCCCAGGTGCGGAACGACTTGAGGTCGTCCAGCTCCAGGCCGAAGCCGGCCAGGTACAGCTGGGTGTAGAGGGTCAGCGAGGAGTGTCCGGCGGAGAGCACGAAACGATCGCGGCCGACCCACTCGGGGTCGGCCGGGTCGTGCCGCATCACCTTCTGGAAGAGCGTGTAAGCGGCGGGGGCCAGGCTCATGGCCGTGCCGGGGTGGCCGTTTCCGACCTTCTGGACCGCGTCCGCGGCGAGGATGCGGGCGGTGTCCACCGCGCGCTGGTCCAGTTCGGTCCATTCGAGCTCTGTGGTCGTCGGCTTCGTGCTCACCGTGGGTCAGGGCTCCTCTCCACATGTCTGTTCCCGGTGACGTACGGTGCACCGGCGCGATTCCGAGCCTACCCCCGCCGCGGCGTGCAGCTATTCGAGTGCCCGCAGTCCGTCACAACGTCGCCGCCCCCGATCGGGCCAACACGAGGCGACCCCCGCGCAGGGCGACACAAGTGCAACGTCTACAGTGGCGTGGTACGCGCAAGCCTTTACGGGCCCCCATGCCCGGAGCTTGCTGGTTTCTCTGTCAGGGGTGTGCGTGACGGCCGTCGAATCCCGTCCATCGGGGGTGCTCGGGACGAGCCCCGGGCACCGGCCGTTCGGGGCCCGTGCCATGGCTTTTGTGGCTTTGACCAAGCCGCGGATCATCGAACTTCTGCTGATCACCACAGTGCCGGTGATGTTCCTCGCGGAGCAGGGCGTGCCCTCGCTCTGGCTGGTCCTCGCCACGTGCTTCGGCGGCTACATGTCCGCGGGCGGCGCCAACGCCCTGAACATGTACATCGACCGCGACATCGACGCGCTGATGGACCGCACCTCGCAGCGCCCGCTCGTGACCGGCATGGTCAGCCCGCGGGAGTGCCTCGTCTTCGGCATCACCCTCGGCGTGGTCTCCACCGCGTGGTTCGGACTGCTCGTCAACTGGCTGTCCGCCGCACTCGCCCTCGGCGCGCTCCTCTTCTACGTCGTCGTCTACACGATGCTGCTGAAGCGGCGCACCACCCAGAACATCGTCTGGGGCGGCATCGCCGGATGCATGCCGGTGCTCATCGGCTGGTCCTCGGTCCGCAACGAGGTCTCCTGGGCCGCCGTCATCCTCTTCCTCGTCATCTTCTTCTGGACGCCGCCGCACTACTGGCCGCTGTCCATGAAGGTGGCTGACGACTACGCGCGCGTCGGCGTGCCCATGCTGCCGGTCGTCGCCGGCAACCGGGCCGTCGCGCGGCAGATCGTCGCCTACAGCTGGGTGATGGTCGCCGTCTCGCTGCTGCTCACCCCCCTGGGGTACACCGGCTGGTTCTACACGGCGGTCGCGCTGGCGGCCGGCGGCTGGTGGCTGTGGGAGGCGCACGCGCTGCACGCGCGCGCCAAGGCGGGCGTGACGGGCGCGAAGCTGAAGGAGATGCGCCTGTTCCACTGGTCCATCACCTACGTGTCGCTGCTGTTCGTGGCCGTGGCCGTGGATCCCTTCCTCCGCTGATTACCCGCGGGTAGCATGCTGTCCATGGCAGACACCACCCCCGCGGACGCCGCGGACAAGAAGCAGGAGCGGGCCGCCGCGAAGCTGGCCAAGCAGATCGGGGCGTTCGCCAAGGAGCACGGCGGCGCCGAGGGGCACCTCGCGCACATCGGCCAGGCCGGCACCCGGATCGTGCTGGTCGGCGCCGACGGCGCCTGGGGCGACCTCGTCGCGCCGACCCACGCGGCCGCCGCCCTGGCCGCGGAGAAGGCCGCCCTCACCCTCCACGAGGACTTCGACGGCGACTTCGCCGCCCGCGTGAAGACCGGCCCGTACGAGTGGAACCGCATGGCGGGCCTCCAGCTCGGCGGACAGCAGCCCGCGGCCTGACGCCTCCCCCTGACAGCCCTGTGCCCCGCCCGGAACGGGCGGGGCACAGGGCTGTCAGGCGTACGGGGCCGCGCGCGCCCCGGCGGCGGCCCGCCGCGGGGCCGGGCCTCTGACGCTGCCGCGGGGGGCGGGCCCCCGGCGCTGCCGTGGGCAGGGCCTCCGAGCCCGCCGCGGGCCCGGGCTCCGATCGCTTTGCCCGGTCCTCCGGTGGTGCCGCGGGGAGCCGCCCCGCGCTCCGCGGGGGCGGCCCGGCCGCCGTCGGCAAGGCGCCCCCGAACGCGCCGGAGGGGCGGCGCACGGTGCGCCGCCCCTCCGATCACCCGCCGACCCGGAAACCGGGCCTGCGTACGCCTCAGGCCGCCGAGAGCGACGGCTCGGCCTGCGCCGGAGCGCCGGCCTCCGGCGCAGGCCGCTCGCGCAGGCTCAGCGCCACGCGCAGGACGGCGATCCACACCAGGCAGGAGCCGAGCATGTGGGCCGCGACCAGGAGCTCCGGAAGGTCCGTGAAGAACTGGACGTAGCCGACGGCGCCCTGGGCGAGCAGGACCGCCAGCAGGTCGCGGGCGCGGGCCCGGGTGTCCGCGGGGGCGTCCACCACGCGCAGCACCAGCCACATCGCGACCGCCAGCGCGCACACCAGCCAGGCGGCGATCGCGTGGACGTGGGCGACGCCCTCCCAGTCGAGCGGCATCCGCTTGATCTCGCTGCTGTCGCCGGCGTGCGGGCCGGAGCCGGTCACCACCGTGCCCGCGGCGATCAGCACGGCGGTCGTCGCGAGCAGCGCCCAGGACAGCTTGCGCACCGGGCCGGGCACCCGCGGCCGGGCCGGGGTGTCCCCCTCGCCGAGGCGGTGCCAGGTGACCGTGGTCAGGGTGATCAGCGCAGTGGCCAGCAGGAAGTGCCCGGCGACGCTGTATGGGTTCAGCCCGGTCATCACGGTGATCCCGCCGAGCACTGCGTTGGCCACGACGAGGCCGAACTGCATCCAGCCGAGCCGGGTCAGCGAGCGGCGCCACGGCTTGGCCGAGCGCGCCGCGAGGATGGACCAGCCGACGGCCGCGGACAGCACGTACGTCAGCATCCGGTTGCCGAACTCGATCGCCCCGTGCAGCCCCTGCTCCTGCGTCGCGACCAGGCTGTCGTCGGTGCACTTGGGCCACGTGTCGCAGCCGAGGCCGGACCCGGTCAGGCGCACGGCCCCGCCGGTCACGACGATGGCCACGCTCATGAGCAGGGCGGCGAACGCGGCGCGCCGGACGGTCCGGGGTGACGGGGTCCAGCGGCGCGCGAGGTAAGCGAGTGGGGTCAACACGGCGCTTATCGTACGCGGCGCCTTGTGCAAACTTTCACGAGGGGGTGTCGCCCGGGTGGCGCGCCGCGGAATCCGGGCCCGACACGTACCGGAAGCGGGCACCCGCCGGGTCGCCCTCCTGGTGCCACCACACCCGAAGCCGCCAGTGCGTCCCGTCCCCCGGGTAGCGCGACGACATCCGGAAGCCGCGGACCAGCTCCGCGCCGAACTCCTCGGCCGTGCGGTTGCGGACCTCGGCGCTGCCCTGCCAGCCGCTGTGCCGGCCCTCCCACAGCCCGTCCGCGCCGCGGGCCTCGAACCGCCACACGGCCCGCCAGGCAGTGACCTCCAGCATCGTGCGGACCTGGTCGGCGCCCAGGTGCAGGCGGGCCGCCAGCTCCTCCTCCGGCACCCCCTGGATCCGGGCGGCCGCCACGGCCTGCGGCAGCAGCCGCCCCGGCAGCAGGCCGCGGGCCCGCAGCCCGACCAGGGAGCCGAAGGACAGGAAGCGCAGGCGCAGCTCCAGCTGCCGCCCTATGTGGTCGAGGGCCTCCTCCGCACCGGCCGCGCCCGCCGAGCCGGGGTCGGCCAGGAGCAGCGCCCGGAAGGCGCCCTCGGCCTCCACCGCGCGGGCCACGGCCTCCTCTGCCAGGCCCAGCTCGGCGAGCCGGTCGCCGAGGAACACCAGAGCCTGGGCGAGGCCGCGCCGGTTGACAGGGTCCTCCTGGTCCAGGCCGCTCCACACCCCGACCGCGGTGCGCGTCAGATCCAGGGCCCGCTCGCCGGCCGCCCGCTCCATCGCCGCCGGCCCGTCCTCGGCGGCCGCGCCGAGCGGGTGCAGCGGCAGCCGGTCGGGGCCGCTGAGCGGCCACGCGAGCCACACGCCCTGGTTGATCAGCAGGCGGGCGTACCAGCGGGCGTACTGCGGGGAGTACCCCGCGGCCTGCCGTACGTACCCCAGCCCCTCCTCGACGGCCGCCAGCGCCCCGGCCCGGTCACCGCCGGCGAAGCGCCGCGCCGCCAGGTCGCCCAGGCGCAGCCCCAGCCGCGCCGCGCACTCCGGATCGGTCCCGGCCGGCCCGCGCAGGGCCGCGATGAGCTCCCCCAGCAGCGCCTCGGCCTCGCCGTACGCCGCCTCCCGCTCCCCGGACCTGATCCCCGCCCACTGCCCGTCCAGCCGCAGTGCGGCCTCCCGCTGCCCCATTTCCGCCCCCCGGCGTCCTGGTGTGCGCCACCCCTGTGCTGCGGCGCCCATCGTCCCCCGGGACCAACGTACGGGGCGAGGGATTCACTCCCAGCGGAAGAACCTGGCCGCGGCGCCCAGGCCCAGCGCGGCCCACGCCGCGAGGACGGCGGCGTCGCCCCACGGCATCGGCGCCCCGTACCGCAGCACCTCCCGCAGCCCCTCCGAGAGCGCGGTGATCGGCAGCAGACCGAGGACGGACTGCACGGCACCGGGGAACTTCTCGATCGGCACGATCACCCCGCCGCCGACCAGGAGGAGCAGGAAGACCAGGTTCGCGGCGGCCAGCGTGGCCTCCGCCTTGAGGGTGCCGGCCATCAGCAGCCCCAGCCCCGAGAAGGCCGCCGTGCCCAGCAGCACCAGCAGCACCGCCGGCAGCGCCCCGCCCTGCGGGGACCAGCCCAGCGCGAAGGCGATCGCCGTCAGCAGGGCGATCTGAAGCACCTCGGTGACCAGCACGCACAGCGTCTTGGCGGCCATCAGCGCCCAGCGCGGCAGCGGCGAGGCGCCGAGCCGCTTGAGCACTCCGTAGCGGCGGTCGAAGCCCGTGGCGATGGCCTGGCCGGTGAACGCGGTCGACATCACCGCCAGCGCGATGACGCCGGGCGCCAGGAAGTCCACGGCCTCCTCCCCGCGGGCCGCGTCGAGCGGCACGGAGACGATGTCGACGGCCGAGAACAGCACGAGCAGCATCGCCGGGATCACCACGGTCAGCAGCAGCTGCTCGCCGTTGCGCAGCAGCATCCGCGTCTCCAGCGCCGTCTGCGCGAGGACCATGCGGGACATGGGCGCGGCCCCCGGGCGGGGGGCGAACGTACCGGCGCTCATGCGCGCAGCTCCTTACCGGTCAGTTCGAGGAAGACGTCTTCGAGGGTGTGCCGCTCCACCGAGAGGCCGTCCGGCAGCACGCCGTGCTGGGCGCACCAGGAGGTGACGGTGGCCAGCATCTGCGGGTCGATGTCACCGGTCACCCGGTACACGCCGGGGAGGACCTCGGCCGCCTGGGTGCCGTCCGGCAGTGCCTTGAGCAGGGAGGCCACGTCCAGGGCGGGCCGGCCGGTGAAGCGCAGGGTGTTCTCGGCGCCGCCGCGGCACAGCTGCTCGGGGCTGCCGTGGGCGATGACCCGGCCGGCGTCGACGATCGCCACCTCGTCCGCCAGCTGCTCCGCCTCGTCCATGTGGTGGGTGGTGAGGACGACGCCGACCCCGTCGGCGCGCAGCTCCCGTACGAGCTCCCAGGTCGCCCGGCGGGCCTGGGGGTCGAGGCCCGCGGTCGGCTCGTCCAGGAAGACCAGCTCGGGGCGGCCCACCACGGCCATGGCCAGCGACAGCCGCTGCTGCTGGCCGCCGGAGAGGCGGCGGTAGGGGGTGCGGCCGCAGCCCTCCAGGCCGAGGCGCTCCACGAGCGCCGGGACGTCGAGCGGGTCGGCGTACAGCCGGGACATGTGGCGCAGCATCTCGACGGCGCGGGCGCCGGAGTACACGCCGCCGGACTGGAGCATGACGCCGATCCGGGGGCGCAGGGCGGAGGCCTCGGCGACGGGGTCGAGGCCGAGGACGCGGACCGTCCCGGCGTCGGGCCGCAGGTAGCCCTCGCACGTCTCGATCGTGGTGGTCTTGCCCGCGCCGTTGGGGCCGAGTACGGCGGTGACCTCGCCCCGGCGCACGGTGAGGTCGAGACCGTCCACCGCCGTCTTGGGGCCGTACCGCTTCACCAGTCCGCGGATCTCCACGGCGGGGTCGTTGCTCATGCGGGTGAGTCTACGGAGCGGCCGGGGGCGCCCGGGGCGCCGGGGCGGGGCGCGGAAGGGGCGCGCGGGGCTCCCGGCGGGGCCGCGCATCAGTGCTGGTGGGAGGGAGCGGAGCCTCGTCCCGGATCACTCTGTGTGGATATGTTAGGTGACCCTTAGTGACGGAGGACACCAGGCGTGGCGTCCGTCACGGGTTGTCGCGGCTCCACTAATTACGCAACAATGGCGTTGTGAAATACGGCGAACGGATGATCGAGACCCCCCAGGGGGAGCTCGCTACCGGGGAGCGGTCCACCCGCAACCGGGTCGCGCGCTCCATCCTGGACCACGGTCCGTCCACCGTCGCCGACCTCGCGGCGCGCCTCGGCCTCACCCAGGCCGCAGTCCGCCGCCACCTGGACACCCTGGTCACCGACGGCGTCGTCGAAGCCCGCGAACAGCGGGTCTACGGCGCGCGCACCCGGGGCCGGCCCGCCAAGGTCTTCGCCCTCACCGACTGCGGCCGCGACGCCTTCGACCAGTCCTACGACTCGCTCGCCGCGGACGCCCTGCGCTGGATCGCGCAGTCCGCCGGCGGCGGCGAGCAGGGCGAGGCCGCCGTGGCCGCCTTCGCGCGGGCCCGCATGGACGCGCAGGCCGAGGCCTACCGCGCCTCCGTCGAGGCCGCCGCCCCCGAAGACCGCACCGAGGCCCTCGCCAGGGCGCTGACCGCGGACGGGTACGCTGCCACGGCGAAGAGCGCTCCCGGTCCGCACAGCGGAGAACAGCTCTGCCAGCACCACTGCCCGGTGGCCCACGTGGCCGGGCAGTTCCCGCAGCTCTGCGAGGCGGAGACCGAGGTCTTCTCCCGCCTGCTCGGGACCCATGTGCAGCGCCTCGCCACCATCGCCCACGGCGACGGGGTGTGCACGACGTTCATCCCGCGCGGCGCGGGCACAGCACCACAGTCCAACTCATCAGCATCTGCAAGCACGGCCGGGAGGAACCCCGCATGACCACGGAGACTGCTCACCCTGAGCTCGAGGGTCTGGGCAACTACGAGTACGGCTGGGCCGACTCCGACGCGGCCGGCCAGGCGGCGAAGCGAGGCCTGTCCGAAGACGTCGTCCGGGACATCTCGGCGAAGAAGAACGAGCCCGAGTGGATGCTGAAGCTCCGCCTCAAGGGCCTGAAGCTCTTCGACAAGAAGCCCATGCCGACCTGGGGCTCCGACCTGTCGGGCATCGACTTCGACAACATCAAGTACTTCGTGCGGTCCACCGAGAAGCAGGCCGAGTCCTGGGAGGACCTGCCGGAGGACATCAAGAACACGTACGACAAGCTCGGCATCCCGGAGGCGGAGAAGCAGCGCCTCGTCGCCGGTGTCGCCGCCCAGTACGAGTCCGAGGTCGTCTACCACCAGATCCGCGAGGACCTGGAGGCGCAGGGCGTCATCTTCCTCGACACCGACACCGCCCTGAAGGAGCACCCGGAGCTCTTCCAGGAGTACTTCGGCACCGTCATCCCGGTCGGCGACAACAAGTTCGCGTCGCTGAACACGGCGGTCTGGTCCGGCGGTTCCTTCATCTACGTGCCCAAGGGCGTCCACGTGGACATCCCGCTCCAGGCCTACTTCCGCATCAACACGGAGAACATGGGCCAGTTCGAGCGGACGCTGATCATCGTGGACGAGGACGCCTACGTCCACTACGTCGAGGGCTGCACCGCGCCCATCTACTCCTCCGACTCGCTGCACAGCGCCGTCGTCGAGATCATCGTGAAGAAGGGCGGCCGCTGCCGCTACACCACGATCCAGAACTGGTCGAACAACGTCTACAACCTGGTCACCAAGCGCGCCGTGGCCTACGAGGGCGCGACCATGGAGTGGATCGACGGCAACATCGGCTCCAAGGTCACGATGAAGTACCCGGCCGTCTACCTCATGGGCGAGCACGCCAAGGGCGAGACCCTGTCCATCGCCTTCGCGGGCGAGGGCCAGCACCAAGACGCCGGCTCCAAGATGGTCCACATGGCGCCGAACACCTCCTCGAACATCGTCTCCAAGTCGGTGGCGCGCGGCGGCGGCCGCACCTCCTACCGCGGCCTGGTCGAGATCGGCGAGGGCGCCCCCGGCTCCAAGAGCAACGTCCTCTGCGACGCCCTGCTGGTCGACACGATCTCCCGCTCGGACACGTACCCGTACGTGGACGTCCGCGAGGACGACGTGACCATGGGCCACGAGGCGACCGTCTCCAAGGTCTCCGACGACCAGCTCTTCTACCTGATGCAGCGCGGCATGACCGAGTTCGAGGCCATGGCCATGATCGTGCGCGGCTTCGTCGAGCCCATCGCCAAGGAGCTGCCGATGGAGTACGCGCTGGAGCTGAACCGGCTGATCGAGCTCCAGATGGAGGGCTCGGTCGGCTGACCCCGGCCGCGCGGCGGACCTCCGGCGCAATCTTTGACGTAGGCAGTGTTCTTTCAAGAGAGTGAGCAACACGACAGCCATGGCTGAGGCTCAGAACATCCCGGTGGGCTCCACCACCGCCGGCTCGATCGCGGTGGCCGCGGAGTCCACCGTCGCCACCCGGATGAGCGCGCCGCCGTCCTTCGACGTGGCGGACTTCCCCATCCCGCACGGCCGGGAGGAGGAGTGGCGCTTCACCCCGCTGGGCCGGCTGCGCGGCCTCCACGACGGCACCGCCGCCGCGGACGGCACGATGAAGGCCCAGATCGACGCGCCCGAGGGCGTCACCGTCGAGTCGGTCGAGCGCGGCGACGAGCGCATCGGCAAGGCCGGCACCCCGGTGGACCGGGTCGCCGCCCAGGCCTTCTCCTCCTTCGCCAAGGCCACGGTCGTCACCGTGCCCAAGGAGACCGTGCTCACCGAGCCGATCCGCGTCGCCCTGCACGGCGAGGGCGGCACGACCTTCGGCCACACCGTCTTCGACGTCAAGCCGTTCGCCGAGGCGATCATCGTCATCGACCACACCGGTGACGGCGTCCGCGCCGCCAACGTCGACATCCTCGTCGGCGACGGCGCCAAGGTGACCTTCGTGTCCGTCCAGGACTGGGACGACACCGCCGTCCACACCTCGCAGCACAACGCGCTGCTCGGCCGCGACGCGACCTTCAAGTCCGTCGTCGTGACCTTCGGCGGCGACCTCGTCCGCATCCACCCGCGCGTGCGCTACGCCGGCCCCGGCGGCGAGGCCGAACTGCTCGGCGTCTACTTCACCGACGCCGGCCAGCACCAGGAGCACCGCCTCCTCGTCACGCACGACGCCCCGCACTGCAAGTCCCACGTGGTCTACAAGGGCGCCCTGCAGGGCCAGGACGCCCACGCGGTCTGGATCGGCGACGTCCTCATCGAGAAGAGCGCCGAGGGCACCGACACCTACGAGATGAACCGCAACCTCGTCCTCACGGACGGCGCGCGGGTCGACTCCGTCCCCAACCTGGAGATCGAGACCGGCGAGATCGTCGGCGCCGGCCACGCCTCCGCGACCGGCCGCTTCGACGACGAGCAGCTCTTCTACCTCCAGGCCCGCGGCATCCCGGCCGACGAGGCCCGCCGCCTCGTGGTCCGCGGCTTCTTCGCGGAGCTCGTCCAGCAGATCGGTGTCGACGACATCGAGGAGCGCCTGATCGCGAAGATCGAGGCAGAGCTCGAGGCGTCCGTCTGATGACGTACGTCAAGGCCTGTGCGCTCAGCGAGCTGGAGGAGAACACCCCCAAGCGGGTGGAGCTCGACGGCACGCCGGTGTCCATCGTCGCCACCGAGGGATCGGTGTACGCGATCAACGACATCTGCTCGCACGCGAACGTCTCCCTCTCCGAGGGCGAGGTCGAGGACTGCATGATCGAGTGCTGGCTGCACGGGTCGGCCTTCGACCTGCGCACCGGCAAGCCGTCCGGGCTGCCCGCGACGCGCCCCGTTCCCGTATACCCCGTAAAGATCGAAGGGGACGACGTGCTCGTCTCCCTCACCCAGGAGTCCTGAGGCACCCATGGCAACGCTTGAAATCCACGACCTGCACGTCTCCGTCGAGGCGGAGAACGGCGCCCGCGAGATCCTCAAGGGTGTCGACCTCACCGTCAAGCAGGGTGAGACGCACGCCATCATGGGCCCCAACGGCTCGGGCAAGTCCACCCTGGCGTACTCCCTCGCCGGTCACCCGAAGTACACCATCACCGGTGGCACGGTGACCCTCGACGGCGAGGACGTCCTGGAGATGTCCGTCGACGAGCGCGCCCGCGCCGGCGTCTTCCTCGCCATGCAGTACCCGGTCGAGGTCCCCGGCGTCTCGGTCTCCAACTTCCTGCGCACCTCCGCCACCGCCGTCCGCGGCGAGGCGCCCAAGCTGCGCACCTGGGTGAAGGAGGTCAAGGAGGCCATGGCCCGTCTGCAGATGGACCCCGCCTTCGCCGAGCGCAACGTGAACGAGGGCTTCTCCGGCGGTGAGAAGAAGCGCCACGAGATCCTCCAGCTGGAGCTCCTCAAGCCGAAGATCGCGATCCTCGACGAGACGGACTCCGGCCTGGACGTCGACGCCCTGCGCATCGTCTCCGAGGGCGTCAACCGCGTCCGCGAGTCCGGCGAGGTCGGCACCCTGCTGATCACCCACTACACGCGTATCCTGCGCTACATCAAGCCCGACTTCGTGCACGTCTTCGCCAACGGGCGCATCGCCGAGTCCGGCGGCGCCGAGCTGGCCGACCAGCTCGAGGCCGAGGGCTACGACAAGTACGTGAAGGGTGGCGCAACGGCGTGACACAGCTGCCCGGCCTCCTCGACATCGAGGCGATCCGCAAGGACTTCCCCCTGCTGGATCGCGTGGTCCACGACGGGAAGAAGATCGTCTACCTGGACAACGCGGCGACTTCGCAGAAGCCGCGCCAGGTACTCGACGCGCTGAACGCCTACTACGAACGGCACAACGCCAACGTCCACCGGGGCGTGCACGTGCTCGCCGAGGAGGCCACGGCACTGTACGAGGGCGCCCGCGACAAGGTCGCCGCCTTCGTCAACGCGCCGAGCCGCGACGAGGTGATCTTCACGAAGAACGCCTCCGAGTCGCTCAACCTGGTCGCGAACATGCTCGGCTGGGCCGACGAGCCCTACCGGGTCGACCGCGACACCGAGATCGCCATCACGGAGATGGAGCACCACTCCAACATCGTGCCGTGGCAGCTGCTCTCGCAGCGCACCGGCGCGAAGCTGAAGTGGTTCGGCCTCACCGACGACGGCCGGCTCGACCTGTCCAACATCGAAGAGGTCATCACGGAGAAGACGAAGATCGTCTCCTTCACGCTGGTCTCCAACATCCTGGGCACGGTCAACCCGGTCGAGACGATCGTCCGGCGGGCGCAGGAGGTCGGCGCGCTCGTGCTGATCGACGCCTCCCAGGCCGCCCCGCACATGCCCCTGGACGTCCAGGCCCTCGGCGCCGACTTCGTGGCCTTCACCGGCCACAAGATGTGCGGCCCGACCGGCATCGGCGTCCTGTGGGGCCGCCAGGAGCTCCTGGAGGACCTGCCCCCGTTCCTCGGCGGCGGCGAAATGATCGAGACCGTCTCGATGCACTCCTCGACGTACGCCCCGGCGCCCCACAAGTTCGAGGCGGGCACGCCCCCGATCGCGCAGGCCGTCGGCCTCGGCGCGGCCGTGGACTACCTCACCTCGATCGGCATGGACAAGATCGCCGCGCACGAACACGCGATCACCGAGTACGCCGTCCGGCGCCTGCTGGAGGTCCCCGACCTGCGCATCATCGGCCCGATGACGGCCGAGGACCGCGGTGCGGCGATCTCCTTCACCCTCGGCGACATCCACCCGCACGACGTGGGCCAGGTGCTCGACGAGCAGGGCATCGCCGTCCGCGTGGGCCACCACTGCGCGCGGCCGGTCTGCCTGCGGTACGGAATTCCTGCGACCACGCGGGCGTCTTTCTACCTGTACTCCTCTCCGGCCGACGTCGACGCGCTGGTCGACGGGCTGGAGCACGTACGCAACTTCTTCGGCTGACCGGGGAAGACGAGGGTGACGAAGACGGAGCCGCAGTGAAGCTGGATTCGATGTACCAGGAGCTGATCCTGGACCACTACAAGCACCCGCACGGGCGCGGCCTGCGCGAGGGCGACGCCGAGGTGCACCACGTCAACCCGACGTGCGGCGACGAGATCACGCTGCGCGTGAAGTACGACGGGGAGACGCTCGCCGACGTCTCCTACGAGGGCCAGGGCTGCTCCATCAGCCAGGCCAGCGCGTCCGTGCTGAACGAGCTGCTCGTGGGGAAGAAGCTGTCCGAGGCGCAGCGGATCCAGGAGACCTTCCTGGAGCTGATGCAGTCCAAGGGCAAGATCGAGCCCGACGAGGCCATGGAGGAGGTGCTGGAGGACGCGGTCGCGTTCGCCGGCGTCTCGAAGTACCCCGCGCGGGTGAAGTGCGCCCTGCTGAGCTGGATGGCGTGGAAGGACGCGACGGCCCAGGTGCTGGGCGACGCGGAGAGGAAGACGGCATGACCGAGAACGCGACGACGCCCGAGGCGTCGATCAAGCCGGCCACCGAGGAGGAGGTCCGCGAGGCCCTCTACGACGTGGTGGACCCCGAGCTGGGAATCGACGTCGTCAACCTGGGCCTGATCTACGGCATCCACATCGACGACGCGAACATCGCGACCCTCGACATGACGCTGACGTCCGCGGCGTGCCCGCTGACCGACGTCATCGAGGACCAGGCGAAGTCGGCGACCGAGGGCATCGTCAACGAGCTGCGCATCAACTGGGTGTGGATGCCGCCGTGGGGTCCGGACAAGATCACGGACGACGGCCGCGAACAGCTGCGCGCGCTCGGCTTCAACGTCTGAGCCGTCCGACGGCGACACGGAAGGACCCCCGGCACGGGGCTTGTGCCGGGGGTCCTCCTCTTTTGCGTGCGGGCAGCCCCGTGTGCCGGCAGCCCCGTGTCCGGGCGGCGTTGCGTACGGGCGCGGTCACCGGGGCCGCGATCCGCGCCGTCGGGGCCCGGGGCATCGCCGGGCCCGGCCACCGCACCGCGGCCGCGGAGGCCGGCGTACCGCTCGGTCCCGCCCCCGCGTACCGCTCGGTCCCGCCCCCGCGTACCGCTCGGTCCCGCCCCCGCGTACCGCTTCGCGTACCGCTTCGCGTACCGCTTCGCGTACCGCTTCGCGTACCGCTTCGCGTACCGCTTCGCGT